>NZ_JAEIJD010000030.1 GCF_016307205.1 Pontibaca salina
GCCGTCCTCCTCGTTGTGTGGCTGTTGACACCACGACCTTGGCACAAATCGATGCCGTCTGGGGAGGGCGGCAACCACTCCATCTCCTCTGCTTCGTGCGGCGTGATGTAGCCGATGGCGCTGTGCAGGCGCGTGTTGTTGTACCAGTCGACCCATTTCAGGGTTTCCCATTCGACGTGGCCAACGGACTTCCAAGGGCCGAGGAACTTGATGACCTCGGTCTTGAACAGGCCGATGATGCTTTCGGCGAGGGCCTTGTCGTAAGAAGTCCCGACGCTGCCGACAGACGTGTCGATGCTGGCCTCTGCGAGCCGCTCAGTGTATCGGATCGACAGGTATTGGCTGCCGCGGTCGCTGTGGTGGATCAGCTTGTCTGCCTCGGATGGCGCCCGCTGGCAGATGGCCTGGTTCAGAGCATCGAGAACGAAACCGGTGGACATCGAGGTGGAGACGCGCCAACCGACAATCTTGCGGGCGAAGACATCGATCACGAAGGCCACGTAAACCATGCCCTGCCAGCTGGAGACATAGGTGAAGTCGCTGACCCACAACTGGTTCGGCATGTCTGCCACGAAGGTCCGGTTTACCTTGTCGTCCGGGCATGGTTGCGCCGCATCTGGGTTCGTCGTGATGACCTTTTTACCGCGCACAACCCCTTGCAATCCCATGACCTTCATCAGCCGCTCCACGGTGCAGCGGGCGATGTCGCGCCCCTCGCGGCGCATCTGGTGCCAGATCTTGCGCGCGCCATATCGTCCTCGACTACCATCGAAGGCCTGCTTGATGGCGGCCATGTCCTGACGATCCTGTCTGGCTCGATCCGATGCCAGGTCCGGATCACGTTCCACTGCCTTGAAGGCGTAATACGTCGATGGTGCGATCCCCAGAGCCCGGCAGATCGGCCCGACACCATGGACACGACGGTGATCATCGATGAACGCGATCATTTGCGGAACGGGCGGTCGAGCTCCGCCGCTGCGAAATACGCAGATGCTTTCTTCAGGATCTCGTTGGCGGTGCGAAGTTCACGAACCTCGCGCTCCAGTTCCTTGATCCGATCCTTCTCGGCGCTCGTCAGCCCGGCTCGCTGACCAGCATCGCGTTCGGCTTGCTGATTAATTGGCTGGGTCAAATTTTGACGCTGGTCCAGCCCCCGCTTCACCGGACACCTAAGCGGTTTCAGTTTCGGCCCTTATGAACTCGCGAGGCGATTTCCATTTCAGGCCGCTGTGTGGGTGGTTCTCGTTATAGT
>NZ_JAEIJD010000031.1 GCF_016307205.1 Pontibaca salina
TTCACCGGACACCTAAGCGGTTTCAGTTTCGGCCCTTATGAACTCGCGAGGCGATTTCCATTTCAGGCCGCTGTGTGGGTGGTTCTCGTTATAGTCTTCGATCCAGTTTCCTATCAATCTCAGAACGGTTTCCGCATTAGGCAAAGGGTTCACACGGACGTAGTCGCGCTTGAGCGTCTTGACGAAGGCTTCCGACATGCCGTTGGATTGCGGGCTGGCCACCGGTGTGAAGCAGGATTTCAACCCGAGCTGACGGGCGAAGATACGAGTTTCCTTCGCCGTGTAAGCGCTGCCGTTGTCGGATAAGACCTCGATGATCTCTGGCGCACGGAAGGTGCCGAAGCGCGCCTCGACCGCCTCCAGCAGCATATCGCGCACGTCCGAGCCGCTGATCCCGGCATTGGCAACGGCGCGCCAGGATATGATCTCGCGGTCATGGGCGTCGATTAGGAAGGCCAGGCGGATCACGTCCCCGTTCCAGCAGGTGAACTCCAATCCGTCAGAGCACCAACGCAGGTTCGACCGCATCATGATGACCTTGCCGTCATGAATGCGCTCGGGCCGGTCAAACCCGGAGCGCTCAAGCAGCAGGTTGTTGCGCTTCATGATCCGATAGACGCGCTTGTGGTTAGCAGGCGGTAAACCCGCCGCACGGAGTTCCCGGTTCAGGACCGCCGTGATCCGGCGATAACCATAGGTCGGGCGCTCCGCCACCAGCCGCTCGATGCGCGGCAACACCGCCGCGACTTGGGCTTTATGATAGCCCCGACGCGGCTTCGCATTCCCGTTCAGCCGATCGTGCAGGTTCGCGCGGGACACACCCAATGTCGCTGCCACCGCGGTCATTGGGAAATGTCCGGTTTCAGCGATTGCACACGCAAGGTCGGTTTTTT
>NZ_JAEIJD010000032.1 GCF_016307205.1 Pontibaca salina
TGAGCTATCCCCCGAAATTAGGACACTGACGTAAGCTGCGATTTGTAGTCTGCTGATCTTCAACACGAAGGAGTTCAGATATGGCGAAACGGAAGCAACATCACCCAGAGTTTAAGGCCAAGGTCGCGCTAGAGGCGCTGAAGGGCGAAGAGACGGTCAGCGGACTGTCCAGTCGGTTTGAGGTTCATCCGACGATGATCCATCAATGGAAACGGGCTTTGCTTGCGGGCGCATCTGTTGTGTTCGAGCGAGGTGGCCGGAAGGCACCAGAAGTCGATGTAGAGCAGGTCAAAGACCTGCATGCCAAGATTGGGGAGTTGGCCGTCGCCAACGATTTTTTGGCCAGAAAGCTCAAACCCTGGACCGGCAAGTGAGGCGCAAGATGATTGAGCCGAATATCCGTGGCCTGTCAGTAAGCAAACAATGTGCGTTGCTGTCGATCTCGCGGTCCTCATTTTACTATCAGCCCAAGGGCGAGAGTGAGATGAACCTCGACCTGATGCGTGTGATAGATAAGCAGTTCCTTGAGACCCCGTTTTTTGGCATGCGTCAGATGACATGGCATCTGCGCAATGAAGGTCATCTGGTGAATGAGAAACGGATACGCCGGCTGATGCGCCTGATGGGATTGATGCCGATCTACCAGAAGCCCAATACCAGCAGGCCAGCGAAGGGGCACATGATCTA
>NZ_JAEIJD010000033.1 GCF_016307205.1 Pontibaca salina
CTTGCGGAACATCTCGACGCCGGTACAGGTGGTCTTCTTGGTGTCGCGGATACCGACGATCTCAAGCTCGTCACCCACATTGACCACACCGCGCTCGACGCGACCGGTGACCACGGTGCCGCGGCCGGAAATCGAGAACACGTCTTCGATCGGCATCAGGAACGGCTGGTCCACGGCGCGCTCGGGCGTCGGGATCCACTCATCGACCGCTTCCATCAGCTTGCGGATCGACTGCTCGCCGATCGCCTCCTCGCGGCCTTCCAGCGCTGCCAGCGCGCTGCCCGCGATGATCGGGATGTCGTCGCCGGGATATTCGTAGCTGCTCAGCAGCTCGCGGATTTCCATCTCGACCAGTTCCAGCAGCTCTTCGTCATCGACCTGATCGACCTTGTTCATGAACACGACCATGGTCGGGATCCCAACCTGGCGGCCCAGCAGGATGTGCTCGCGGGTCTGCGGCATCGGGCCGTCGGCGGCGTTCACCACCAGAATCGCGCCGTCCATCTGCGCCGCGCCGGTGATCATGTTCTTGACATAGTCGGCGTGGCCGGGGCAGTCGACATGCGCGTAGTGGCGGTTCTC
>NZ_JAEIJD010000034.1 GCF_016307205.1 Pontibaca salina
CCCTATCTGCTGAAGGGGTTGAGGGTCGAGCGGCCCAACCAGGTCTGGTGTTCGGACATCACCTATCTGCCGATGCGACGTGGGTTTCTCTATCTGGTGGCCATCATGGACTGGCACACCCGCAAGGTGCTGGCGTGGCGCATATCAAACACGCTCGAAGCCGAGTTCTGCGTCGACGCCCTGAACGAGGCCATCCACAAGTTTGGCTTGCCACAGATCATGAATACGGATCAGGGAAGCCAGTTCACATCATTCGCAAGGACGGATCGGCTACGGCGATCCGGCGTGCGTGTCTCGATGGATGGCAAGGGCCGCTTCCTCAACAACTTTGTTGAGCGGCTGTGGCGATCCCTGAAGTATGAATGCGTCTATCTCCATGCATGGGAAACCGGGTCAGAGGCGAAGGCAGGCGTCAGAAAGTGGATCGATATCTACAATCATAAGCGTCCAAATTCCGCCCTTGGCGGCAAACCACCAGCTGTGCTCTACTGGCAGCGAATTGAAACATCCAACCCCGATCAGCAGGTGCAAAGAGTAGCTTAAATTATGCCAAATACTGCCCAACAAATGG
>NZ_JAEIJD010000035.1 GCF_016307205.1 Pontibaca salina
TTTTTTGACCGTGACTTGTCGAGCGCCTCCTTCAGGATCTCCACCTCCAGCGTCTTGCGGCCAAGCTGGCGTTCGAGTTCCCGAATACGGGTTTCCATCTCGCGGACGGTCTTGTTGCTGGTTACACTGTCGTCCCCTGTCACGGCGATACTGCCCCCTTCGAGCATCAGTTTGCGCCAACGATACAGCAGATTGGGAGCCACGCCATTGCGGCGGGCAACGGCAGAAATGCTCTCGCCGTCATAAAGGGTCTCCTCCACGATCCGTAGCTTCTCTGCCGCAGACCAGCGACGACGGCGGCCGCCATCGGTGATGATTTCAATCTCAGACATAAGCATGTGCTTAAGGCTATCCTTAAGCCTCCTTGGTCAGGCCAAGGTGTCCGGTCGAAACGGGGGCCAGTTCA
>NZ_JAEIJD010000037.1 GCF_016307205.1 Pontibaca salina
AGCCCCTGTAACTGGAACCGCTCGCTCGGGGTGGTCAGAAACCGGGTCTCGACCTGGAAATCCTCGTCCGACACCGCCTGCATCGCCCGCGCGCCGTTATTGGTCCGCCAGACGTCATAATTGCCATCCGGGGTCACCAGTTCCAGATAAGCATCATTGGCATCCGTCCCGACCGAGCCGGCAACCCCGGTCGGCCCCTCAATGGTCCAAACCAGATCGTCCAGGGACGGCCCGCTGAAATCATCGGATACAAATCCCGATCCGGAGGGCGGCGTGCCGACCGTGAGGCTGACCGTGGCGCTGCTGGTCAGTTCGCCATCGCTGATCGTGTAGCTGAAGCTGTC
>NZ_JAEIJD010000038.1 GCF_016307205.1 Pontibaca salina
CGCACCCTTGCCAGCGCGCCGATCGAGGTGGTCGGGGCCGAGGTCGCGATCAGCGGCCCGGAAACTGTCACCACCGGTGCGGCCTTTGATGTCTCCTGGTCGAGCAGCATTCACAACAGGGATTACGTCACCATCGTCCCCGCCGGCACCAAGGAGGGCGATTATGGCGCCTATATTCGCGTCGGTGAGAAAACCGAGGGTCGCCTGACCGCCCCAGCGGAAACCGGCCTTTATGAGCTGCGCTATGTGCTTAACGAGGGGCGCCGCACCCTTGCCAGCGCGCCGATCGAGGTGGTCGGGGCCGAGGTCGGGATCAGCGGCCCGGAAACTGTC
>NZ_JAEIJD010000039.1 GCF_016307205.1 Pontibaca salina
AGCGCGGTGTGGTCAATGTGGGTGACGAGCTTGAGATCGTCGGTATCCGCGACACCAAGAAGACCACCTGTACCGGCGTCGAGATGTTCCGCAAGCTGCTGGATCGCGGCGAGGCGGGCGACAACGTTGGCGTTCTGCTGCGCGGTATCGAGCGTGAAGGCGTTGAGCGCGGCCAGGTGCTGTGCAAGCCCAAGTCGGTGAACCCGCACACCAAGTTCGAGGCCGAAGCCTATATTCTGACCAAGGACGAGGGTGGCCGTCACACGCCGTTCTTCGCCAATTATCGCCCACAGTTCTACTTCCGCACAACGGATGTGACCGGCACCGTGAC
>NZ_JAEIJD010000003.1 GCF_016307205.1 Pontibaca salina
ATCGCCGCCGTCAGCGTCGTCTTGCCGTGGTCAACATGGCCAATCGTGCCGATGTTCACATGCGGTTTGTTGCGTTCAAACTTTGACTTTGCCATCGCGTTGGCGCCCTTTTGCATTGATGGGGTCGCGCGGCGACCCGGTTTTCCCTTATACCGCGCGCCTAATATTCACTTCGCAAGTGAAAATCAAGCGTTTGATGCTTCCGTGTCTGGGTTGACAGCAGCAGCACCGGCAGCCGGTTTCTCTGTCGCTTCGGGCCGCTTGTCGAACCATCCGTTTTCACGATGCTGTTCGGCCAGCCACTTGCCGATCTGATCCATGGCATTCTCGGCAAGCCCCTGCATCTGTTGCTCTTTTGTGCGATTGCGACCCGAACCGCCGATCGCGGTTTCCGCTGTCGTATCTTCGAGCACCTGAAAGGTCTCGGTTTTCTCATTCAGCTTTTCACCGGCAGCGTCGTCCCAGACCGTCAGGTTGATGATCAGCATCGAGCGCGGGTTGTAGATCAGCGGCACGCCCTTGGGGGCCAGCATATAGCCCTCGACGCTCATCCCGAAATGATAGAGCTGATCGCCCTCGAACCCGCCGAACCGCCGATCCACGGCCTCGGTCAGCACATCAACCCATTCCTGCTCCGTTGCATCGCGCGAAATCGGGCCTTGCCGCATCTTGCTGGCCACGACGATGTTGTGGCCCAAATGAAACTCGCCCAGATCCTCGGGCGGCTGGCTCGGGTTCAGATTTGTGCAGGCTGTCATCGTCAACAGCGTCGCCAGCAAGGCAAGGATACGGGTCATGGCGTTCTCTCATTCATGCGTTTGGCGAGGAAAATAGTGTAGATATCGGCATGGCGCAAATATCTTGCGCAGATCGGCGGGTAGGACGGGGGCTGCTGCCCCCAATCGCCTACGGCGATTTCCCCCGCGGGTATTTTCAACCAGAAAGATGAAAACCGAGCGCAATATTTTAGGCAAACCGGTTGTTTCGCGGGAATCCATGGGGCGGACGTTTGCCGACGCCGGCGCGCTTGCCCAGCCATTCGCTGAGGTCTGGCTCGTGGCGCGTTCGGCCGCCGCCCATTTGCCAGGTCAGTCCGTTGGCCCAATCGAATGTGGTGACATCCGACAGCCCGCCATCAAGTTCCAGTGCCCCCTGCTTGCCCCGTGCCATGTTGTATTTTTGCATCCGCACGCCCTTGCCGCGCCCCATTTCGGGAAGTTCCGAAATCGGAAAAACAAGGAACCGCGCGTTTTCCGAAATCACCGCCACATGGTCGCCGGTGACCGGCTTGCAGATCCGGGCCTGCGCGCCGTCATTGACGTTCAGCACCTGCTTACCGGCCCTGGTCTGCGCAATGACATCGTTTTCGGTGACAACAAAGCCGTTGCCTTCCGAGGATGCCACCAAAAGCTTGCGATCCGGTGTGTGGATGAAAAGATCGACAATCTCCGCCTCATTGGGCAGATCGACCATAAGACGCAGCGGCTCGCCCATGCCGCGGCCGCCGGGCAGATTGGCCGCCGGGACGGTATAGAAACGCCCGTTCGAGCCGAACACCAGCAACCGATCCGTGGTTTCCGCATGGAAGATAAAACGCGGACCATCGCCGTCGCGGTACTTCAACTCGCGATCGAGGTCGATATGGCCGGTCATGGCCCGGATCCAGCCCATCTGCGAGCAGACCACCGTAATCGGCTCGCGGTCGATCATCGCCTCGAGTGGGACATCAGGCGTCTCGCCCGCTTCGGCCAGCAAGGTGCGGCGCGCACCGCCGGGGTAATCTTTGCCGAATTGCTTCTTTGTCTCTTTCAACTGCTCTGAGATACGCGCCCATTGCTTCGTGGCATCGTCTAATAGAGCTTCCAGTTCGGCGCGCTCCGCCGTCAAATCGCTCTGTTCGCGCAACAGTTCCAGCTCTTCCAAGCGTCGCAGCGAGCGCAGGCGCATGTTCAGAATCGCATCGACCTGCACTTCGCTTAGCGACACCTCGCCCGCCGGCGCGGGCGGCACGTAATCGGCCTCAGTCATGGCACGGACGTGTTCGCGACCCCAGTCCTCGCGCATCAGGGCCGCCCTGGGATCATCGTCATAACGGATGATGTCGATCACCCGGTCGAGATTGAGGAAGGCGATGATGAAGCCTTCCAGCACTTCCAGCCGGTGATCGATCTTGCCGAGCCGATGACGCGCACGGCGCAACAACACTTCTTGCCGGTGATCGAGAAAGGCGCGCAACACCTCCTTGAGCGAGCAAACGCGGGGCGTCACCCCGTCGATCAGCACGTTCATGTTCAGCGAGAAGCGCACCTCAAGATCGCTGCTGCGGAACAGCACACCCATCAGCACCTCGGGGTCGACATTCCGGGAGCGCGGCTCAAGCACCATGCGGACGTCATCAGCGCTTTCGTCGCGGATATCGGCGAGGATCGGCAGCTTCTTGGTCTGGATCAGATCGGCGATCCGCTCGATCAAGCGCGATTTCTGAACCTGATAGGGGATCTCGGTGACTACAATCTGCCACTGGCCACGGCCAAGATCCTCGACTTCCCACTTGCAGCGCAGGCGGAACGACCCGCGCCCGGTACGATAGGCGGTGGCAATGCTCTCGGGCGGCTCGACCAGCACACCGCCAGTCGGAAAATCAGGGCCGGGAACATATTTCAGCAGCGTATCATCGCGCGCGTCGGGGCTGCGGATCAGATGCAGGCAGGCGTCGCAGAGTTCGGCAATGTTGTGGGGCGGGATATTGGTCGCCATGCCCACCGCGATTCCGGATGACCCATTGGCCAGCAGGTGCGGAAACTGCGCCGGCAGCACCACAGGTTCAGAGAGAGTGCCGTCATAATTGGAGCGAAAATCAACCGCGTCTTCGTTCAGGCCGTCGAGCAGCGCCTCGGCGACGATGGTCATGCGGGCTTCGGTATAGCGGGCTGCGGCGGGGTTATCGCCATCGATATTGCCGAAATTGCCCTGCCCGTCCACCAGCGGGTAGCGCACGTTGAAATCCTGTGCCAGACGCGCCATCGCATCATAGATCGCGGCGTCACCGTGGGGGTGGTAATTCCCCATCACGTCGCCGCTGATCTTGGCGGATTTACGGAACCCCCCATTGCTGGCCAGACGCAATTCGCGCATCGCATACAGGATGCGGCGATGCACCGGCTTCAGCCCATCGCGGGCATCCGGCAGCGCACGGTGCATGATCGTGGACAACGCATAGGTCAGATACCGCTCGCCAATGGCGCGGCGCAGCGGTTCGGCGAATTCGCCGGTCTTGGGGGTTTGGTCATCGGTCAGATCGGTCATTCGTGCCTGATACGCCGGCTGCGCACGCCCGTAAAGCCACTCAGTGAAGCCTAGGCGTCGCAACGAATCCTGACAGGGCAGCGCAGAAAGAGGAACCGGCACGCCCTGCTGGCAGTTGTGCTTAAAAGGTGGGCCAGGGGAGAGTTTGTTGTGAAACGCTTTGTTCTTCTGACATTCTTTTTTCTGGGCTGGGCTTTCTACGAAATGAGTGGGGGGAGCGACTTTCGCCCCCCCGAACCGCCGACGGCTATAGCGCAGGCAGAACCGGGCGAAAACCGCCCCACCGCCACAGGAAATTCAGATGGTTTTGATGCCCGCCCGATGATCACGAATTTGCGGGCAAAACCCGAGAAACGGCCAATACAAGAAAGTGCGTCCCGAAAAGATGCCATCCAGACCAGCCTTGAGAGCGGCCCCGTGATCCTTTCGGATTCGCGCGCCGATTCCGGCGATGGCACAGGCGTGCGAGTGGCTACGCTGGAGCCAAATGACATCACTCTTGCACCCTCTGGCCCGCATAAGACCGATTTCCGCGAGATCGACATTCGCCTGGTTATCGGCACCAACGTGAATATGCGGCAAGGGCCGGGAACCTCATATCCGGTGATTGCCCGCATGGATCTGGGCGACAAGGTTGAAGTGCTGAGTGATCCCGGCAATGGCTGGCTACGGCTGCGCAATTTGCGCGAAATGCGGATCGGGTGGATTGCGGCGTCGCTGATTGGCAAGGAGCGCTGAGACGGTTTGCTTGCCCCCAGTACAGCCAGAGGGCATAGCAGCACCAACACGCAGCTAAGAACCGAGCTTCATGCAGAAAACCATTCTTATCACCGGTTGCTCTTCGGGCATCGGCGCGGATGCGGCACACGGATTGCGGGCGCGCGGCTGGCGGGTCTTTGCCTCTTGCCGCCAAGAAGCCGACTGTGAACGTCTGCGCAGCGAGGGGTTCGACAGCCCCCGCATCGACTATTGCGATGAAGATTCCATCCGCGACGGTCTTGCCGAAGTACTCGAGGCCACGGGCGGACGGCTGGATGCGCTGTTCAACAATGGCGCACACCAGATGGCCGGACTGGTCGAGGACCTGCCCCGCGACGGCATGCGCGCGATTTTCGAAGCCAATCTGCTTGGCTGGCACGATCTGACGCGGCAAGTGATCCCGGTGATGCGCGCGCAAGGGCACGGGCGCATCGTACAATGCTCTTCGGTGCTTGGGCTTGTCGCGATTCCTTGGCGCGGGGCCTATATCGCGACCAAATTCGCGCTGGAGGGGCTGAGCGACACCATGCGCGTCGAATTGCGCGGCACCGGTATCGATGTCGTCTTGATCGCACCCGGTCCGATCACTACCAAACTCCGCGAAAAGGGCATCCCCTATTTCGAGCGTTATATCGACTGGAGAAACTCGGCCCGGCGCGCGGATTACGAAGCCCACCTTATTCCCCGTATGTATCAGGACAGCGGGCGCGACCCGTTCGAGCTGGCCGCCTCGGCGGTCACCGCCAAGCTGGTCCGCGCCTTGGACAGCCGCAAGCCAAAACCGCGCTATTATGTGACCACCCCCACCTATTTGGCTGGTTATCTGCGCCGGGTATTGTCGACCCGAATGATCGACCGGATCGTGTCGCGACTTTGAAAAAGCGGTTCGCTTTTTGGCGGACCATGCGCTAGGCCTTGATGCAGAAACAAACAGGAAGCGCAAACGCATGGACGATCCCTTTTTCGTTGTGGTTCTGGTATCGGTACTGGTCGTTGCCGTCATCCTGCTGATCGGGATCGGCGGCTTTGCCAAAGGCGGGAGATTTAACCGGAAGTACAGCAACAAGTTGATGCGCTTGCGGATTGTGGCACAGTTGATCGCGGTTGTGCTGATTGCGATCTATGTTTGGACGCGCGGCTTCGGAGGATAGTAACATGGTAGTCCTGAACAAGATCTACACACGCACCGGCGATGCCGGGGAAACGGCGCTGGGGGATGGCGCCCGGGTGCCGAAATATTCGCCGCGTGTCGCCGCCTATGGCACCACGGATGAATTGAATTCCCATCTCGGGGTTGCCCGGCTGCACGCGCAGGGGGAAACCGATACCGCCCTGTCGCGCATCCAGAACGACCTGTTCGACCTGGGCGCCGATTTGTGTCGGCCCGATATGGCAAGTGACGACAAGGCGGAATACCCGCCGCTGCGGATCAATGACGAAATGGTCAAACGTCTGGAAGCCGAGATCGACGTGATGAATACCAGCCTTGACCCGCTGCGCAGCTTCATCCTGCCCGGCGGCACGGCACTGGCGGCGCATCTGCATGTCTGCCGCACTGTGGCCCGCCGGGCCGAGCGGCTGGCCATCGAATTATCGGCAACCGAGGATGTGAACGGCGCAGCGATCCGTTACCTCAACCGCCTCAGCGACTGGTTTTTCGTGGCGGCGCGCATGGCCAATGATAGCGGCAAGGACGATGTGTTGTGGGTTCCGGGGGCGAATCGATAGCCGCGACGTAATAATGTTGCGCGCGACGCGGCTTTTTGCCCTATTTTCGTGTGCATTGGCCCGCTATCACATGCAGCACTAGTCTTTGGGAACGAGTCGCGCAAGACTCGGCAGTACGAGGAGAGAACCGCAGATGAAGGTATTGGTGCCCGTCAAGCGCGTGATCGATTATAACGTGAAGGTCCGCGTCAAGGCGGACGGAAGCGGCGTCGATCTGGCCAATGTTAAGATGTCGATGAACCCGTTCGATGAAATTGCCGTGGAAGAGGCGATTCGCCTCAAAGAAGCCGGGAAGGTCGAAGAGATCGTCGCCGTGTCGATCGGTGTGAAACAGGCGCAGGAAACGCTGCGCACGGCGCTGGCGATGGGGGCAGACCGGGCCATTTTGGTCGTCGCTGCCGAGGACGTGCATCAGGATATCGAGCCGCTGGCCGTGGCCAAGATTCTGGCCAAGGTGGTCGAAGAGGAACAGCCCGGCCTTGTCATCGCGGGCAAACAGGCGATCGACAACGACATGAACGCCACCGGGCAGATGCTGGCCGCGCTGCTGGGCTGGAGCCAGGGCACCTTTGCCAGTAAGCTCGCGATTGAGGGTGATCACGCGCTGGTCACGCGCGAGGTGGATGGCGGGTTGCAGACGGTCAAGGTCAAGATGCCTACGATTGTGACCGTTGATCTGCGCTTGAACGAACCGCGCTATGCGTCCTTGCCCAACATCATGAAGGCAAAGAAAAAGCCGTTGGAAGAAAAGACCGCCGCCGATTACGGCGTCGACGTCACCCCGCGCCTCGAAATTGTAACGACCAGCGAACCGCCCCAGCGCGCCGCCGGGGTCAAGGTCGGCTCGGTCGATGAACTTGTTGCGAAACTGAAAGAAGCGGGGGCTGTGTGATGGCTGTTCTTCTCCTTGCCGAAGTGACCGATGGTGAACTGGCGCTGGACGCCACCGCCAAAACTGTGACCGCCGCCGCCGAACTGGGCGAAGTCACCGTGCTGTGCTGCGGCACGAGTGCCGCCGCCGCCGGCGACGCTGCCGCGAAGATCGAAGGCGTCGCGAAGGTGCTGGTGGCCGAAAACGAAAGCTTGGGCCATCGTCTCGCCGAATCGACCGCGGCGCTGATCGTCAGCTTGGCCGATGATTACGAACATATCGTGGCCCCGGCGACCACTGACGCCAAGAACGTCCTGCCCCGCGTCGCCGCGCTTCTGGATGTGATGGTGATTTCCGATGTCTCGGCTGTGGTCGATGGCGATACCTTTGAACGCCCCGTCTATGCCGGTAACGCGGTGCAGACGGTGAAATCGAAGGATGTAAAAAAAGTCGTTTCGATCCGCACCTCGACTTTTGACGCCGCCGGAGAGCAGGGCGCCGCGCCAGTTGAAACCGTCAACGCCGCCGAGGACCCCGGCCTGTCGGAATGGGTTGAGGACAAGGTCGCCGAGAGCGACCGCCCTGAATTGACCAGCGCCGGCGTTGTCGTCTCCGGTGGCCGCGGTCTGGGATCAGAAGAAGATTTCGAACTGATCGAAAAGCTGGCCGACAAACTGGGCGGCGCGGTCGGAGCCTCGCGCGCGGCGGTCGATTCGGGCTATGCGCCCAATGACTGGCAGGTGGGGCAGACCGGCAAAGTCGTTGCACCAGACCTATACATCGCTGTCGGCATATCTGGTGCGATCCAGCACCTCGCGGGGATGAAGGATTCCAAGATTATCGTCGCGATCAATAAGGACGAAGAAGCGCCGATTTTTCAGGTGGCAGATTACGGACTGGTCGCCGACCTGTTCACCGCGCTGCCGGAACTGATCGAGAAACTCGACTGATCCAAGGCCGCCCCAGCCCTCGGGATTTGGAAAGGCTCGCCATGATTGGCGGGCCTTTCTATTGTCCATCTCACAAGGCCAACTCCGCCATCAGGCGATCCGCGATGACGCGATGCATGGCCGCACCGATTAAGTGCCCCGCCCCATAGCGACAAGACATTTCATATGGCGAGCGCGCGCTTCTCACTCCAGAATCGTTGCAGCCAACTCAGTTCCTGTTTGTCCGTGATCAGGTTTGCAGCCCATCCGTTGCCATTCAGTCAAACCGAGAATTTGCGATAAATTTGCAGCATCGCGGCCCCTTGTGGCGTCCCCCGCATCGCCGATAAGGTGCTGCAAAATAGCTTGAAGGGCACAATGGATGAGCATTCAGTCAGTCGGTGTGATCGGAGCGGGACAAATGGGCAATGGCATTGCCCATGTTATGGCGCTGGCCGGATATGACGTGCTGGTGACCGACATCAGCCAAGACGCACTGGATGAGGCCCTGTCGCTGATCAAAAGGAATATGTCACGTCAGGTGAGTCGCGAAAAAATCGCGCCCGAAGCCATGGATGCCGCGCTAAAGCAGATCCGGACCACGCTGAAACTGTCGGATCTGGGCCATAGCGACCTGATCATCGAAGCCGCGACCGAACGCGAAAGTGTGAAACAGGCGATATTTGAAGACCTGCTGCCGCATCTCAAACCCGAGACGATCCTCACTTCGAACACATCCTCGATCTCGATTACCCGGCTTGCCAGCGTGACCGACCGCCCTGAACGGTTCATGGGCTTTCATTTCATGAACCCGGTGCCGGTGATGCAATTGGTCGAACTGATTCGTGGCATTGCCACCGACGAGGCGACCTTTAAGGCCTGCAAGGCCGTGGTGGATCGGCTGAACAAAACCGCAGCTTCAGCCGAAGATTTCCCCGGTTTCATCGTCAACCGCATCCTGATGCCGATGATCAACGAGGCGGTTTACACCCTGTATGAAGGTGTGGGCAGCGTGCTTTCCATCGACGAATCGATGAAACTGGGTGCCAATCACCCGATGGGGCCATTGGAATTGGCGGATTTCATCGGCTTGGATACGTGCCTTGCGATCATGAACGTGCTGCATGAAGGATTGGCCGACACCAAATACCGACCCTGCCCGCTTTTGACCAAATATGTCGAAGCCGGATGGCTGGGCCGCAAGACCCAACGGGGATTTTATGATTATCGCGGCGAGACACCGGTACCAACGCGGTAAGGCGACCCAATCCCGCTTTGTGCAAACAGGTCAGCCGCGATCGGCCAATGAAAGGGTATGATCACGCAGCCATGCCATGAAGCCGCGCGGATCGGTCTCCAGCAAGGCCATCTGCTCGTCACTGAGCGGCGGGCCGACCACGGGCGCTTGCGGCTTTTTGCAGGAACGCACGATTTCATGCAGTAAAAGCCCCTGACGCAAGGTGGGGGAAATCCGGCAGGCGATCTGATACCAGCGTGAATTGTGCCCCGGGAAATAGATCGGCACCACCCGCGCGCCTGATCGGCGGATCATCTTGGCGGTAAAGACATTCCATTCCCGCTCAATCGGGGGACCAAACCAATTGTCTGACGACATGACCACGCCCGATGGAAACAGCGCGACGACGCCACTTTGGGAAAGATGCTCCATGGCGGCCGCGCGCATTGCAACCATCTTGCGTTGAACATCGGGATCATGTGGGAAGGGCACCGGGATCATGAAAGATGTCGCCGCCTCGTCGAGTCCGGTCAGAACCGAGCGGGTGAGAATACGATAATCCTCTCGAACACGCCCGATGAGGTCAGCCAGAACCATTCCATCGACCATTCCATGCGGATGATTGGCAACCACAACGACCGGCCCGTCCACCGGAATGTTAGCGATCTGTTCTTCCGGCGTGAGCAGATCAATCCCCATAGTGTCAAGCGCGCCGCGCCAGAACTTCTGGCCGCGATAGCTCTCATTTTCCTTTTCGAAGGCGTTGACCATGCGCAGAATCGTCAGCTTTCCGGTCATCCATTCCAAGGCACGGATTATGAATCTGGTCCGGGGATTGTCGAACGAATTGGCATAGGTCAGTGTGCGCCGATCATAGACTTCGCCCGGTTGGGGTACATCCTCCCCCGCCTTGCCAAGGGTGCTGCCGTCTTGCGTGGTGTCTGCCACTGCTAATTTCATTCCTTAGGGTCGGGGGCTTAAAACCCTTCTCCGAACTTGTCCGCAACGAGGGCTTCAAGTGCTTCGGCAAGCGCCTCGGCATCCGGACCGCTGGTCCGGACCTCAATAGTCGTTCCCCGCGATGCTGCCAACATCAAAAGCCCCATGATACTGTCGCCTGACGCCGACAAGCCGTCGCGCGACACCTCGGCGCAAGCATCGAACCCTTCGACCACTTCGACCAGCTTTGCGGATGCCCGCGCATGCAAGCCTTTTTCGTTTACGATTTTCAATGTTCGCTGGGTCATGGTGATCATCCGGGCCGTCATTCGGCGCTTATATTTTTAGTATTAATGTATTTACGCCCCGCCTCCATAGCCGAGCGTGCGGCGTCGGCCACCGGCAGGTGACGGCTTTTGGCCAGTTTTATCAGCATCGGAAGATTGGCCCCATAAAGAATCCGCCGGTTGGTGACACGTCCGGCCTTCATGCTGAGATTGGAGGGCGAGCCGCCGAACAAATCGGTGACCAATATGACCCCGCCACCGGTATCGACCGCATCTGCGGCGCAGGCGATCTCGCGCTCTTTCTCGGCCCGGTTATGGTCGGCTTCGATGGACACGGCTGCCAGCCCCGGCTGTGAACCGACGACATGCACCATTGCAGCAAGATATTCCCGTGCCAGCCCGCCATGGGCAACGATCACGATTCCGATCACACCGGCCTCTCATCCGTTTTGCGGCGCTCTAGCTCACGATGTCTTATTGACACCTGGCGCCCATCCTCTGCAAGGGCTTTGGCCAGCCCTTCGACCATGGCGACCGACCGGTGTTGCCCGCCTGTGCAGCCAAAAGCAATCGACAGATGCGCTTTGCCCTCGTCCATATAGGCGGGCAGCAGCAGCCGAGTCAGGTCCAGCACCCGGTCGAAAAACGGTGTGAACAACGGATCTTGCGCCACATGCGCGCGAACGTCTTCATCGCGGCCATCCAAAGCGCGTAATTCGGCCACCCAATGGGGATTGGCCAGAAATCGGCAATCGAAGACCATGTCGATGCCCCGCGGCAGCCCGCGCTTATAAGAAAACGAATGCAGCGACAGCGCCAGCGGGAGTCCCGAGCGCGGTGCAAACAGGTGCTCGATCTCGGCGCGCAACTGATGCACGTTCAGTTCCGACGTATCAACCAGCGTATCTGCACGCACCCGGATCGCCACCAGCAGATCCCTCTCGCGCGCGACTCCGATTTCCGGGCTTTCTCCGGGTGCCATCGGGTGCCGGCGGCGGGTTTCGGAAAACCGGCGCAGCAGGATCTCCGTCCGGCAATCAAGATAAAGCACGGTCAGATCCATATCCGGTCGCACCGACAACCGGTCGATCATTTCGATCAGCGGCATCGTGGCAAAATCGCGGTTTCGCGTATCGATGCCCAAGGCCATCGGGCGCACCGTCGGCGGCCCCTCCAGAAGGCGCGGTAAAAGATGCAGGGGCAGATTGTCGATCGCCTCATATCCCAGATCTTCGAGAACATTGATAGCGGTCGACCGTCCGGCGCCCGAAGGGCCAGTCACCAGCACCAGCCGTGTATTCGAAGGCACCTGCCCACCGTTCATGTTTCTTGCCGTCCCTCCTTGAGGTACTGCATCAGCATTGATGCAAAATGTATGTTTTCAACACGATAAAGCAAGGGCAGTTCCTGCTCTAGAAGCCGTGTGTGACGGAATGGCGGCAGGCGGTGGGATTCGGTGTGGTCCAGATCGACCACCAGATCAAGCGCGGCCTGCTCCGTCGCTTGGGCATTCAGAAGGCCAATGCCGCGCGCCTCGATCAACCCGCGTATCGGGACAGGGGCGCTGGCCATCACGCGATCCCCTCTCCGCCGCAAAATGGTTCGATCGTCAGCGACCAGACGCGCGCCCAAGGCCATAAATGCCAGCGCAAGCGAGGACTTTCCGCTGCCTGATGCCCCCCGGATCAGCAGCCCGCGCCCGTGTGCCGCCACACAACTGGCATGGACAATAACTTCCTCCATCAACGTGGAAGGCTCTCGACAAATCGCGCGCCGGACGGTTCCGAAATGATATCCGCCTTGGTCGGGCGGATATTTTCGGCCCACAGAATGCCATCATATGCCTCGATAAGCTGACGGAAAATCGCAAGCCCAAGCCCTGATTTGTTGCCGATATTCTGTTCCGGGCGCTGCGAATAGAAGCGCGGGAGAACCATGTCCAGAAGATCACGACTTTGCTGCTCTTCCTGCCCCGACTCTGCATCCAAGCGCGAGGCTCGGGCGATATCGCTGGCCGACCGGTGGAGACGGCGCATATCATGGTTAATCACATCCAGAAGCCTCTCACGCTGATCATCGCGCCCGACCCGGCGCAAGGTATTGACCGCCGATTGCAGGCTCGCAAGCGGAGTCTTGATCTCAGGTGCGATATCGGCGGCGAATTGTTCACGTCCCTTGAGCCGAGTATAAAGTGCCGCCACCATTTCGCACAAGGCACGACCGAGGCGGCCCTCGACTATGCGGGTGGTGCTGTCACCGGTTAATTCAGCGGAAGATGCCGTATCACCCACGGACGATCCTTTCGCACGGCGGGCAAGGCCCGGCAGTCGGCCTAGTCCTCGTTATATCTGTATCCGACGCCATATAGTGTCTCGATCGCCGCAAACTCGGGGTCTACCGATCGCAGTTTCTTGCGCAGCCGTTTGATATGACTATCGATTGTCCGGTCATCGACATAAACCTGATTGCCATAGGCGACTTCCATCAACTGATCGCGGCTTTTGACAAAGCCGGGGCGCTGCGCCAGCGCGTGCAGCAATCGGAATCCGGTGGCGGTCAGTATCACGTCACGGCCGCGCCATGTTACATTGTGGCGCAATGAGTCCATACGCAACGGGCCACGGGTCATCACGTGGTGCTCGGCGCCGCTTTCATTTTTGGTGGCCGCGGTTATTTCCTGACGCCGCAACAAGGCACGAATACGCTCGACCAGCAGCCGGTGTGAAAACGGCTTTGTCACGTAGTCGTCGGCCCCCAAGCGCAGCCCCATAACCTCGTCGAGTTCTTCGTTTCTTGCCGTTAGCAGTATCACTGGCATCTGGGTTTTCTGGCGTAGACGCTGCAACAACTCCATGCCGTCCATCCGCGGCATCTTGATGTCCAAAATCCCCATGTCCGGCATCCTGCGGCTGAACGCCTCCAATGCTGCTTGTCCGTCACGATGGGCTTCGACACCGAATCCTTCCGCCTCCAGCGCCATTGAAACCGACGTCAAGATATTCCTGTCATCATCAACCAATCCGATCCTTAGCATCTGAACGCCCCTCTACCGCATATCCGTCATTCGTTGCGTTCGGTGCGCTATCGCATCACCGCGAATCACCCTGACGATCTGCGTCTATTGAGCCAAAAACTTCTTAGTAATGACTGAATTGCCGCAGTTTCGCCCAACTCCGCGAACCGCCCGATAAATGGTGGCGCTAAACCTTAGGGTGATGGCGCTAACTGTGCCAGACGGTCCTGTTCAGCTTACAAAACAACGTGCTAAGACCTTCTATACGGATGTCGGAAAACAGTTTGTGCTCCGCAATCATTCTCAAATCGTCGGCACAGGAGACGGAAAAATGACAGTTGGACGGGTCAACCCGAAATTTCGCCTTGAAGATCAAGGAATCAATGGGCTGGGAAACGTCTATTACAACCTGATCGAGCCGGCGCTGGTCGAAGCGGCGCTTGAACATGGTGAAGGCACGCTTGGTCAAGGCGGCACGCTGCTGGTCACCACGGGCAAGTTTACCGGCCGCTCGCCGAACGACAAACACGTGGTAAAAACCGACAGCGTGAGCGACTCGATCTGGTGGGAAAACAACGCGGCCATGTCGCCCGCGGGATTCGACGCTCTTTATACCGACATGCTGGAGCATATGAAGGGCCGTGATTACTTCGTGCAGGATCTGATCGGCGGCGCCGACCAAGCTCATTCGATCAATATGCGCATGGTCACAGAACTGGCGTGGCACAGCCTGTTCATCCGCCACATGCTGCGCCGTCCAGACAGCGAGGCGTTGGATGATTTCACCGCCGATTTCACCGTCATCAACTGCCCTAGTTTCCGCGCCGATCCAAAGAAACACGATTGCCGCAGTGAAACCGTGATCGCGATGAATTTCGACCGCAAGCTGATCCTGATTGGTGGCACCGAATATGCCGGCGAGAACAAGAAATCGGTGTTCACGCTGCTGAACTACCTGCTGCCGGAACAGGACGTCATGCCGATGCACTGCTCGGCCAACCATGCGCCGGGCAATCCGGTGGACTCGGCGGTGTTCTTCGGCCTGTCGGGCACCGGCAAGACCACGCTGTCGGCTGATCCCGAACGCGTGCTGATTGGAGACGACGAGCACGGCTGGTCCGACCGTGGCATTTTCAACTTCGAGGGCGGCTGCTATGCCAAGACCATCAGCCTGAGCCGCGAAGCCGAGCCGGAGATTTATGCAACGACCACGAAATTCGCCACCGTGATTGAAAATATGGTTTTCGATCCCGACACGCTGGAACTGGATTTCGAGGATGACAGCCTGACCGCGAACATGCGTTGCGCCTATCCGATGCACTATATCTCGAACGCCTCTTCAACAGCGATTGGCGGGCATCCCAAGAACATCATCATGCTAACCTGCGACGCCTTTGGTGTTCTGCCGCCTATTGCGCGGCTGACCCCGGCACAGGCAATGTATCACTTCCTGTCCGGCTTTACCTCCAAGGTGGCCGGAACCGAACGCGGAGTCACCGAACCCGAACCGACGTTCAGCACCTGTTTCGGTGCCCCCTTCATGCCCCGCCGCCCCGAAGTTTACGGTAACCTGCTGCGTGAAAAGATTGCCCAGCACGGCGCGACCTGCTGGCTGGTCAATACCGGCTGGACCGGTGGCGCCCATGGCACCGGCTCGCGCATGCCGATCCACGCCACCCGCGCGCTGCTGACCGCCGCGCTGGATGGCACCTTGACCGAAGGGCAATTCCGCAAGGACGAGAATTTCGGCTTCGAGGTGCCGCTCACCGCACCGAACGTACCCGAAGTGCTGCTCAACCCCCGCCGCACATGGGACAACCCCGAATCCTATGACCGGCAAGCCGCCCGACTGGTCGAATTGTTCGCCAACAATTTCGAACAATATCTGCCCTATATTGATGACGACGTGAAAGCCGTTAAGATTGGCTGACCGCTCATCACCTTAAATTCAGAACGCCCCGCACCAAAATGCGGGGCGTTTTCCTTTCTGCGCTGATGACAGCCACAGCAACCGGTCGCGCAACTATCATTCGAACTGGTGCCGCCTTTAGTATTTATGTTGCGCCGCAGCTGCGAAGTGATTAGGACCGAATCCGTGCGACAGAAGGAATAGAGCCATGGCCCATGACGGACAGGACCCGACTATGAACGATATTGCAGAAACCGCCACGATCCTGCCGGATCTTCTGACCCTGACCCGCGCGACATTAAACCCCGTAGATGTGGTCTTTGAAACCGCGCGCGACCGGCTGCGCAATCAGGTCAGCACAGATGGCCGCGTTTCCGGCGCACTGGTCGAGGCCCAACAATCCGCCGCCCACGGGCTGGCCTGGCTGGAAACCTACCGTCAGAGCCTGACGCAAATGCAGGCTTGGGCCGAACGGCTGAACGACCAAGGCCGCTTGAGCGAGATGGAGAAACTGATTCACCAGATCGCATTCGGTGAATATCTCTCGCAGATCGCCGGCGGCATTCCGATGAGCCAAGGCGAGATCATCCGGCTTCAGGATATGGGGCTCTCACAAGACGAGCGGCGCGCTTTGATGACCCCGGAGGTCGTCGCGCTGTGCGAGACTGGCAACAACCAGAATGCCCGCACCCGCCTTGTGGAACTGATGCAGGACCAGACCGCCAATGCCACCTTCGGGGCCACCGGGCTGGACGAGGAACTGGAGATGATCCGCGACCAGTTCCGCCGCTATGCCAGCGAAAAAATCGCCCCCTTCGCCCATGACTGGCACCTCAAGGACGAGTTGATTCCGATGGAGGTGATCGAGGAATTGGCCGAAATGGGCGTGTTCGGCCTGACCATCCCCGAAGAACACGGCGGGCTCGGCCTGTCCAAGGCGTCGATGTGCGTGGTCAGCGAAGAATTATCGCGCGGCTATATCGGCGTCGGCTCTCTGGGCACCCGAAGCGAAATCGCTGCCGAGTTGATCCTGTGCGGTGGCACCGAGGCGCAGAAGGCGCAATGGCTGCCGAAGATCGCCAGTGCCGAGATTCTGCCCACGGCCGTATTCACCGAACCCAATACCGGCTCGGATCTGGGCAGTTTGCGCACCCGCGCAGTCAAGGATGGCGATGATTACCGTGTCACTGGCAACAAGACCTGGATCACCCATGCCGCGCGCACCCATGTGATGACCCTGCTGGCGCGCACGGATCCCGACAGCACCGACCATCGTGGCCTGTCGATGTTCTTGGCGGAAAAGACTCCTGGAGCGGATGCAGAGCCCTTCCCCACCGAAGGCATGACCGGCGGCGAGATCGAGGTGTTGGGCTATCGCGGCATGAAGGAATACGAACTCGGCTTCGACAATTTCCACGTCAAGGGCGAGAATCTGCTGGGCGGCGAAGAGGGCAAGGGCTTCAAACAGCTTATGGAGACCTTCGAATCGGCCCGTATCCAGACCGCGGCACGCGCCATCGGCGTGGCGCAATCGGCGCTCGACATCGCCATGCAATACGCGGTAGAGCGCAAACAGTTCGGCAAATCCCTGATCGAATTCCCGCGCGTCTCGGGCAAATTGGCGATGATGGCGGTCGAAATCATGGTGGCGCGGCAGCTGACCTATTTCAGCGCTTGGGAAAAGGACCATGGCCGCCGCTGCGACCTCGAGGCCGGCATGGCCAAATTGCTGGGCGCGCGCGTCGCTTGGGCGGCCGCCGATAACGGCCTGCAAATTCACGGTGGCAACGGCTTTGCGCTGGAATATCAGATTTCCCGCGTGCTCTGTGACGCGCGTATCCTCAACATCTTCGAGGGCGCGGCCGAGATTCAGGCACAGGTGATTGCGCGGCGTCTGCTGGGCTAAAAGCGCCCCTACAGCCTGCGCGCAAAGGTTTCGACAAAGCGCGCGCGGGAATCGGGCAGAGGATTATTGCCCAATGCGGGGGCAAGGTGATCGGTCAGGAAATGGCCGGTTACGCGCAAGCCTTCGGCGATTTCCTTGTCCGGTGCTGGCCCAATGCCGCGCAGGCAATCAGGCAGCGGCAACAGGCGGTGCGCCCAGTCCCCGGCCCCATCCCGCGACACCGCCCGCCCAGAGCGCGGCGAGATATAGGCCAGATTACCGGTCTCACCGGTGACGGCACAGCACGCCAGATCAAGGCCGAAACCGACCTCTTCCAGCAGCACCAGTTCCCAGTGCAGATAGGCCAGCGGCCATAGATCGTCCTGCCCCAGAAGGTCCAGCAATTGTTCGCTGCGCTGGTACAGCGCGGCATGCGCCTCGCGTTCGGGCAGGCAGAAGGACAAGAGCGCGGTCACCGCGTTCAGCCCCGCCAGCGCCAGCCGGCTGGACATCGCCGCGGCGGCGCGACTGCGCATCGGCTCGGCCCGGTAAACCCCCAGATGTTCAGGCAAGCGCGCGCGCCAGGTCAGGTCCAGTTGCGCCCCCGGTTGCAGCATCGGCGTGCTGCGCCGGCTGGCACCGCCGCGCACGACGCCCATATGACGGCCATGAGCGCTGGTGAATGCATCAATGATCGCGCCGGTCTCGCCATGCCGACGCACGCTCAGAAGAATGCCCTGATCGCGCCATTCCATATCGCCGCTCCTGCCGGATCCTGCTATTCCAGCCCCGGCTGCTCAAGCAGATGCCGCCCCTGCCGGTCTTCGACCTCGATCACCCAGAGATCGGGATCAAAGCCGCGCTGCCGGGCGATGACATTGTCCACGTCGCTTTCCCCACCCTCGGCCAGCACATCCCAACGCCGCGCCCCCGAAACCAGGTCGAAGCCGCGCTGAAACACCCGCGCCTGCCCATCCAAGGTGTTGAGTTTGACCAGTACCGCGCCGGCGGTGTCATCGCCATGCGACACCACAAAGGCCGGAATATCCGCCAGCCGCAGCCGCGCCAGATAGGCCTGCACCCAGAATTGCGCGGTCAGGCGCGTCATCGCGCTCAGTTTCCGTCCTTAAAATCCAGCCCCATCTGGGAATAGCGCTCGGCCTCTTCCAGCCAGTTTGGGCGCACCTTGACCTGCAGGAACAGATGCACCTTGCGGCCCAGAAATTCGCTCAGCTCCTCGCGCGCGGCCTTGGACACTGCTTTGATCGTTTCGCCCTTGTGGCCCAGCACGATGCCCTTGTGCCCGTCGCGGACCACATAGATCACCTGTTCAACGCGGGCCGAGCCATCCTTGCGCTCTTCCCAGCTCTCAGTCTCGACGGTCATCTGATAGGGAAGTTCCTGATGCAGCCTGAGGGTCAGCTTCTCGCGGGTCATCTCGGCGGCAATCATCCGCATCGGCAGATCCGCGATCTGGTCTTCGGGGTAAAGCCACGGACCTTCGGGCAGTTCACCGGCCAGCCATTGGCGCAGCTTGTCCACGCCATGTCCCTTTTCCGCCGAAATCAGAAAGGTCTCTGCAAAGGTGAAGCGGTCGTTCAGGTCGCGGGTTAGGCCCAGCAGCGCCTCGGGTTTTACGCGGTCAATTTTGTTGATGACCAGGGCCACATTGCGCCCCCCGGTCACCTCTGGCAGCGCATCAAGGATACGTTTCACGCCCTCGGTCACGCCGCGATGGGCCTCGACCAGCAGGACGATGATATCGGCATCGGCCGCCCCGCCCCAAGCCGCGGCGACCATGGCGCGATCGAGCCGGCGGCGCGGCTGAAACAGGCCCGGCGTATCGACAAAGACAATCTGCGTCTCGTCCTCAATGGCGATGCCGCGAATCCGGGCGCGGGTGGTCTGCACCTTGTGGGTAACGATCGCCACCTTGGCCCCGACCATACGGTTCAGCAGGGTGGATTTGCCGGCGTTTGGCTCTCCGATCAGGGCAACGAATCCGGCGCGGGTCATGTGGCTTGCTCCAGTTTATTCAGCAACGCGGTGGCGGCACCCTGCTCGGCCTGACGTTTCGATCCGGCGCTGGCCTGTGCTTCGGTGCCGTCGGGCAGACGGGCAGATATAGTGAAAATCGGCGCGTGATCGGGGCCGCGGCGATCAAGTTCGACATAGGCCGGCGGCTTCAGCCCGCGCGCCTGCGCCCATTCCTGAAGCGCCGTCTTGGCATCGCGCGCATCCGCATCTACTTGCGCGATCCGCTCCCCCCACAGGCGCAGGATCAAGTCCCGCGCAGCATCAAGCCCGGCATCCTTATAGACGGCGGCGATCACCGCTTCAATGGCGTCGCCCAGCAGCGCCTGCTTGCGCCGACCGCCGGAAATCATTTCGGACCGGCCCAGTTTCAGCACCGCGCCCAGATCAATGTCGCGCGCGATCTCGGCACAGGTTTCCTTGCGCACCAGCGCGTTGAAGCGCGGCGCAAGCTGGCCCTCGGAGGCCGCGCGATCCTGTTCCAGCAACTCGGCTGCCATGACAAGACCCAGCACCCGGTCGCCCAGAAATTCCAGCCGCTGGTTATCCTCGCGCGTGGGCGACGAGAACGACCCGTGCGTCAGCGCCCGGATCAGCAATTCGGGCTGGGCAAAGCGGTGGCCGATACGCTTTTGAAAAGCGGCAAGTTCCGATGACAGCTTCACTCGATCCCCTTGAAGAAGCGATCGCCGCGCCAGGTCCAGAAGAACAGCATCGAGCGACCCGCCGATGAGAACATGATCCGATCGGCCCGCCCGATCAGATTTTCATAGGGCACGAATCCGACCCCCCCTGCCGTTTGTGGCATGCGGCTGTCGCTGGAATTATCGCGATTGTCGCCCATGAAGAAATAATGCCCCTCGGGAACCGAGTAAACACCAGTGTTGTCCGAGCTTTGCACGCCGATATTCAGAATTGTGTGCTCCTCGCCGTTTGGCAAGGTCTCGATCTGGCGCGATTTCAGGCAGGTACCGCCCGGTCCCACCGGGCCGTTCTCGCAGCGCGGCCTGGTGCCCATCGGCCCTTGCGGGGCAAAAGCTTCCTCGAACACACCGGCATCGCGCAAGTCAACTGGCGTGTCGTTGATATGCAGGACACTGTCCTTCATCTGAATACGGTCGCCGGGCAGGCCGATCAGACGTTTGATGAAATCCTGCCCTGTCACCGGATGCCGGAACACCACCACATCACCGCGTTCGGGTTCGCCGCCGAACAGACGTTTATTGTCATTCTGCAGAAAGCCGCACACGTCCTTGGCGTCGATCTCGATTCCAACGCTGGGCAACATCAGGCTGGGACACGAGGCGTAGGAATACCCATAGGCCATTTTGTTCACGAACAGGAAATCGCCAATCAGCAGCGTTTCCTTCATCGAGCCCGACGGAATCCAGAACGGCTGGAAGAAGAGCGTACGGAAAACCCCGGCGATCAACAGCGCATAGACGACGGTTTTTACGGTCTCGATGATCGCGCTTCCTGTTTTGGCTTTACTGGCCATGGGGTTCTCCGATAGTTTGGCAGGTCCGGCGCTTCATGCGGGCGAGGCGGTGCCGTGTCAAGACAGGCCCGGCGTGTCGGTTAGAGGGCGGGCCTCGATTAACACAAATGCCTGCGCCCAAGGATGATCGTCGGTCAGGGTCACGTGAATTATCGCCCGGTGTCCCGGCGGGGTCATTTGCGCCAGACGGTCGGCGGCCCAGCCGGTGACATGCATGACCGGCTGGCCGGTCGTCAAATTGGTGACCGACATGTCCTTCCACGCGATCCCCATGCGCAACCCGGTGCCTAGCGCCTTGGAACAGGCCTCTTTCGCGGCCCAGCGCTTGGCATAGGTGCCGGCGATATCGGCGCGCCGCTCGGCCTTGCGCTGTTCGATATCCGTAAAGACACGGTTGCGGAATCGATCGCCAAAGCGGTCCAGCGTCCGCTGGATCCGCTCGATATTGGCAAGATCGGTTCCAATGCCCAGAATCACGGATAACCCGTCATTACGTGCGGGCCTCGTCCATCAGCCGGCGCATTTCGGTAATTGCCGGATCAAGGCCACGAAAAACTGCCTCGCCGATCAGGAAATGCCCGATATTCAATTCGCGCACCTCGGGAAAGGCCGCAACCGCCTGCACTGTTTCATAGCTCAAGCCATGGCCTGCGTGCACCTCAAGCCCCTGCGAATGGGCAAAGGCCGACATTTCGCGCAGGCGCTCAAGTTCTGCCGAGGCCTTGGCGCTGTCTTCTGCGGCGACATGATCGCAGTAAGGCCCGGTATGCAATTCCACAATCGTCGCGCCGACGCGCGCAGCACTTTCGATCTGCAGCCGGTCGGCCGCGACGAAACACGACACCCGGCATCCGGCCTCGCGCAGCGGGACGATGAACCGGGCAAGATTGCTTTCATCCTTTGCCACATCCAGCCCGCCTTCGGTGGTGCGCTCTTCGCGAGTTTCGGGAACCAGACAGACTGCGTTTGGTTTATGTTGCAGCGCAATTTGCTGCATCTCGTCGGTCACCGCCATTTCGAAGTTCAAAGGTGCTGTAAGCACCGACATCAGTGCCCCGACATCCTCATCGCGGATGTGGCGGCGGTCTTCACGTAGGTGGATTGTGATGCCATCAGCCCCTGCCTCCTGTGCCAGAAGCGCTGCCCGCACCGGATCGGGCAACGTCCCGCCGCGCGCGTTGCGCAAGGTGGCAACGTGATCGATATTCACGCCCAGACGCACCCGTTTATTTGTCATTGTTTATCCTTTCATTACAAATCGGCGATAGCCTATCGCCTTTTGCTTTCATGTTGAAGCAATCGCCACCGGAGCAAGCTCTAATCCGCTTTCAGACCGGTATCACCCTTGCTCGCGGCTTTTTGCTTGATCGCCTCAAATTTCTTTTTAATGAGATTTCGGCGGCGGCGCTTATAGGCGCGGATCACCGGCACGGTCAGGTAATATGTAAGCGCACCCGCCAGCACACCGACAATCGTTCCCCCGATCATATAGGGAAAGAAAATTGTGTCGTAAAACACGTGCAGACCGCGCCAATCGGCGACCCGGTCGGTGAATATCGCCAGAAAGTTGCTCCACAAATCTTCCCAGGCATCCGCGAACTTGCCTCCGAACGAACGGTGCGAGCGTTCGTCAAATCGCGTGCCCGACAGGAAATGCCCGGTTTTCAGAGCAATGACACCAATCGGCACATAAGTCAGGGGATTGCCGAAAAACGTTCCCATCAGCGCCGCCAAGATATTGCCGCGCAGCGCCCGCGCGGCCAGCGCCGCAATGACGAAATGCAGCCCGTAAAACGGCGTGAACGTGGTAAAAACCCCTGCGGCGATGCCCCGCGCGATACGCTCGGGCGAATCCGGCAATCGGCGCAGACGATGCTTTACATAGTGAAACGCCCGCGTCCAGCCACCGCGCGGATAGAAGAAATCCGCAGTCGCTCGCGTCCAGGTGCGTGGGTCACGGCGTCTGAAAACCACGGATTATGCCCTTTATACTCAGCCTATGAATCAGTTGCGACATGCGTTTTGCGAGCCTCTTCCCTGAACCGCTCGACCGCAGCAACATCGCTGTCCGCTTCCAGCGTGAGCATCAGCGAATGAAGTTGCTCGACGTCGCGTAGTTCGACTGTGATCAGCAATCGGTAAAAATCAGGTTTCCGGTCAACGAAACTCAAATCGCCAATATTTGCCTTTCTCTCTCCGATCATCGTGCAGACACGCCCAAGAACCCCGGCGTCGTTTCCGATCGTCATATTCAAAGTCACGCCATAAGCCGCCGGGTGTGTGCCCGAATGCCAATGCAAATCAAGCCAACGCTCCGGCTGGCTTTCATATTCGCTCAGCCGATCGCAATCGATGGCATGAACCACGACACCTTTGCCGCGAAAAGTGATACCGACGATGCGCTCTCCGGGCAATGGCTGGCAACAGGGCGCACGCTCGAACGACTGCCCGTCCATCAGACCAATCACCGCCCGACCGGGGGCGATCTCGTCGCCCTTTTCGGGGGCCAGTTCGGGATAGACTGCCTGCACCATCTCATGTGCGGTCAGTTCAGCACTACCCAGACGCGCCAGCAATTCGCGCCGACTGTCGAGGCGCAACCGCTTGGCCGCCGTATCCAGCACCTTGTCGGTGGCCTTCCGGCCGACATGTTCGAACGAGGCGCGGGCCAGCTCCTGTCCCAGTTTGACGAAACGGTCGCGATCGACCTCTCGCAAGGCCCGGCGAATGGCGGTCCGGGCCTTGCCAGTGGTGGCAATATCCAGCCAAGCCACTTGAGGGGTCTGCCCCTCGGCGGTGATGATATCCACCGACTGGCCATTCTTCAGCCGCGTCCACAGCGGCACCCGCAACCCGTCGACCTTGGCCCCCACGCAAGCGTGGCCGATCCGCGTATGGATGGCGTAGGCGAAATCGATCGGCGTCGCCCCACGCGGAAGCTTCTCGACATCCCCCTCAGGGGTGAAGCAGAACACCTGATCGGCATACATCTCAAGCTTGACCGCTTCGAGAAAGTCCTCGTGATCTTCTTCCGCATCAAACTGCTCGGTCAGCGAGGCAATCCATTTTGCCGGATCCACGGCAAAGGGGTTCTCGGTGCGCACGCCATCACGATAAGACCAATGTGCAGCGACACCGGTTTCGGCGACATCATGCATCTGGACGGTCCGGATCTGGACCTCGACACGGCGACCGTCGCGGCCCGAAACCGTCGTGTGGATGCTGCGATAGCCGTTGATCTTGGGTTGGCTGATAAAGTCCTTGAACCGCCCCGGCACAGCCCGCCAGCGCTGATGAATCGCGCCCAGCGCACGATAGCAATCTTCCTCGCTGTTCGTGATGATGCGAAAGCCGTAGATGTCCGACAG
Source organism: Pontibaca salina (assembly GCF_016307205.1). Taxonomy (GTDB): domain Bacteria; phylum Pseudomonadota; class Alphaproteobacteria; order Rhodobacterales; family Rhodobacteraceae; genus Pontibaca; species Pontibaca salina. The sequence continues at coordinate 23,764 of NZ_JAEIJD010000003.1, forward strand.
GCGCGAAAACCCTTGCTCTTTTTCCTCCATCTTACGCCAAATGGAGAATGGTTTTTTGGCACGGCCGAAAACCTCGGCTTCGATCCCGACCTTCTCCAACTCGCGGCGCATATCGCCCGTGATCCGGTGGATGACATCACCGGCTTCACGCTGCAACGTGATGAACCGGCGAATGATTGATTGCCGCCCTTCCGGGTTCAGCACCCGAAACGACAGATCTTCCAGTTCCTCGCGCATCCACTGCATCCCCATACGCCCGGCCAGCGGGGCAAAGATGTCCATGGTTTCGCGCGCTTTTTGGGTTTGCTTGTCGGGCCGCATCGAGCGAATGGTGCGCATATTGTGCAACCGGTCCGCCAACTTCACCAGAATGACCCGCAAATCGCGCGACATCGCCATGAAAAGCTTGCGGAAATTTTCGGCTTGCTTGGTTTCGCGACTCGATAATTGCAGATTGGTCAGCTTGGTGACACCGTCCACCAGCATCGCGACCTCATCCCCGAACAATTCAGCGATTTCGCCATAATTGGCCTTGGTGTCTTCGATCGTGTCGTGCAACAGCGCGGTGATGATCGTCGCATCGTCCAGCCGTTGTTCGGTCAGAATTGCGGCGACCGCGACCGGATGGCTGAAATAAGGCTCCCCCGAATGGCGGTATTGCCCTTCGTGCATTCGCCGGCTGAATTCATAAGCCGCGACTATCCGTTCGGTGTTGGTCTTAGGATTGTAATTGCGGACCAGTGCAATCAGATCGTCAACTGAAATCATCCCGGCCCGCACCTTCGTGTATTGCTAGCTCAGCGTTGGCCCTGAGCCTCCATCAGTTGGCGCAAAAGTTTCTCTTCCGACATGTCATCTTCTGCTGGTTGGTCCGATTCGGCCCCCATCAGAACTGCCATCTGATCGTCTTCTGGCTCATCCACCTCAATCTGGTGCTGATTGCTTTCGATCAGACGCTCGCGCAGGTCGTCGGCGCTCTGTGTCTCGTCCGCAATCTCGCGCAAGGCAACAACCGGGTTCTTGTCATTGTCCCGATCCACGGTCAACGGCGCACCCGCAGAGATTTCGCGTGCCCGATGCGCCGCAAGCATTACCAGTTCAAACCGGTTCGGAACCTTGTCTACGCAGTCTTCAACCGTCACGCGGGCCATACGGGCACTCCAACATCATGAATTCGTCCAGAAGACTTGTACCTAGTGCCGAATCTGCCGCTTGACAAGCAGAAACCCGGAAACGGCATCCCTCCACTCAGAGAGGGATGACATCGCCGATGGCCTCCGGCGCAAGTGCATCGCACATTTGCACGACATTCTGCCCCAGTATCGGATGGGTCCATGTCGGCACAATATCACGCATCGGGACCAATGCAAATGCGCGATCCTGCAGCCGGGGGTGAGGCAGGATCAGACGGTCGGGCATCACACTGGCCTGCTGATCGTCTGGCAGGTGCCGCCAGTGCTCGTAGGTTTCCCTGTCGGGCTGCACGCATTCGCCAACAGCCAATAGATCCAGATCAAGCGTGCGCACACCCCAGCGCAGGATTCGCGTGCGCCCGAACTGCCGTTCGATCTCGTGCAGTTTTTGCAGAATTTCGCGCGGATCTTGATCGCAGGTAACACAAACGGCGGCATTGACAAAGTCAGGACCGGCACCGGCGGGGAAACAAGGCGTGCGAAAGAAACGGCTGACGGCGCTGACGGTCATTCCCGCCTGCGCCATCGCTTCGATCGCCGCCGCCAGCGTCTGCTCGGGCGCGCCAACTGCCGAAGGCAGATTACCGCCCAGCGCGATTACGGCTGATGACCTATCGGTGATCAAACGTGACTCACTGCATGATGAATGATACTCTTGTTGTCCATCTATTCCGCCTTATTTTACGATTAGCCGCTTCGACACCCTTTAGAGCGTTACACCCTATGTGAACAGTGGCGAACCGGTATATCGGAAGGACATTTTAATGTTTTATAAAGACGAACGGCTTGCGCTGTTCATCGATGGGGCCAACCTATACGCGTCGGCCAAGGCGCTGGGATTCGACATAGACTATAAATTGCTGCGACAGGAATTCATGCGCCGCGGAAAATTGGTGCGCGCCTGCTACTATACCGCCATGCTCGAAGGGGACGAGTACTCGCCCATTCGCCCCCTTGTCGACTGGCTACAATACAATGGCTTCACCATGATCACCAAGCCGGCCAAGGAATATACCGACAGCATGGGCAGGCGAAAAATCAAGGGCAATATGGACGTCGATCTGACGGTGGATGCCATGGAACTGGCTCCGCGCACCGATCATGCGGTACTGTTTTCCGGCGACGGTGATTTTCGCCCGCTGATCGCCAGCATCCAGCGGCAAGGCGTTCGGGTGTCCGTGGTTTCCACCATCCGCAGCCAGCCGCCGATGATCTCGGACGAATTGCGCCGACAGGCCGACAGCTTTATCGACCTTGAAGACCTGAAAGAGGTGATCGGCCGCCCGCCGCGCGATCATTCGGGCGACGGGCAGGAAATTACAGCTGTCGACAACAGCTGAGCACCTGCGACCGATGCGCGTTTAACCGGCAGTGGCGTTAAGCGTGTCATGCCGCTCCTGAATCGCGCGCGGCCAAGTGCTCTTGATATAAGCCAACACGGCAAGGATCTCGTCAGGTGACAGGACATCGCTAAATCCCGGCATCCTGCTTTTGTATCCCTTCCCAACCAGCTTTGCAGTTCCCAATGCGGTGATTGCAATTAACTGCTCATCGGGGTGATGCCATGTATGCCCGCTTTCATCATGCGGTGGTGCGGGCAGATATCCAGTGGCATCGCGCTCGCGCCAGTTCGGCTCTCCTTGCAGGCGCAAGCCATGACAGGATGCGCATTGCGCCACATAAATGTCTTTGCCTTCAGCGACCGCAGTCGCGTCACGATAGGGCAATACCCCGTGCTGGTCGCCGAGCCCGGCGATCAGCCATACCGCCCCTGACCCGACGATAGCCAGCGCGCTGCCGGCAACCCACAGTTTTTTCCTCATGTGAAATCCTTGGACAAAACGATGATCGCCCCTGTGGTGCCTTCCTGCACCGGAACGTCCATTCACAACTGCGTGAACGCGACACTCTCTGGACCCAGCCCTCGCAAAGCCTTAGGTCTTGCTGCAAGGAGACACGAACAATGCCAAAACCACCCCTGAATCTCTATTTGGCTGCGCCACGCGGCTTTTGTGCCGGCGTCGACCGCGCGATCAAGATTGTTGAAATGGCGCTGGAGAAATGGGGCGCGCCGGTTTTCGTGCGGCACGAAATCGTGCACAACAAATTCGTCGTCGACGGGCTGCGCGAAAAGGGCGCGATATTCGTTGAGGAACTGGATGAATGCCCCGAAGACCGCCCGGTGATTTTCTCCGCCCACGGCGTGCCCAAATCAGTGCCCGCCGAGGCCCAGCGCCGCGAGATGGTCTATGTCGATGCCACCTGCCCGCTGGTCAGCAAGGTCCATATCGAAGCCCAACGCCATGCCGATAATGGCCTGCAAATGATCATGATCGGCCACAAGGGTCATCCTGAAACCGTCGGCACCATGGGGCAATTGCCCAAGGGCGAGGTCCTATTGGTCGAAACCGTGGCCGATGTCGCAGAGGTGCAAGTGCGCGACCCCGAGCGTCTGGCTTTCGTCACGCAAACCACGCTGAGCATCGACGATACGGCCGAGATCATCACGGCGCTAAAGGCACGCTTTCCCGGCATCGTCGGTCCGCATAAGGAAGACATCTGCTATGCCACCACCAATCGGCAAGAGGCGGTCAAGGCGATGGCCCCGAAATGCGATGCGATGCTGGTGGTCGGCGCGCCCAATTCGTCGAATTCGCGCCGTCTGGTCGAGGTTGGTGCCAAAGCCGGCTGTGGCTATACGCAACTGGTTCAGCGCGCCGCCGACATCGACTGGCGCGCGCTTGAGGGGATATCCAGCATCGGAATCACCGCCGGGGCCAGCGCGCCCGAGGCGCTGATCGACGAGGTCATCGCGGCCTGTCACGAGCGCTTCGAAGTTGCCACCGAACTGGTCGAAACCGCCGTTGAAAACGTCGAATTCAAGATCCCGCGCGTGCTGCGCATTCCAGCCTGATGCGCATTCCTAAAGTGCCACTGATCCTTGGCCTTGTCGCGCTGATCCCCTTTATCTGGGGCGCGGCGACACTGTTGAATGGCAGCTTGATGAGCTGGGGCGCATCACAGTTTGGACCCCGTTTTGTCGGACCCTATGTGCAGTTGTTTTACGGCACGGTAAACCTAACTTTCATGTCCGGTATCCTGTGGGGTTTTGCCACCAAGGCGCGCGGCGCGCTATCGCTCATCACCTATGCGCTGGCGGCGATCCCGATGCTCTGGGCGTTCATCATGACCGGCGGCGGCCCAATCAGCGCGGGCATGAACCTGATCTTCGGCTTTGCCGGTTTGCTGCTGCTGGATTTCGCGTTCTATCATTGGCGTCTGACCCCGAATTGGTGGCTGCGGCTGCGCTTGTTCATGACCGCCGTCACGGTCGCTTGCCTGGCCATTGTCGTCTGGGGTTAGGCGCGGACCTTTTACTGGAGAGTATTCATTAATGGCTGAACTGTTCGCCTATACTGACGGGGCTTGCTCCGGCAATCCCGGCCCCGGTGGCTGGGGGGTTTTGATGCGCGCCGTGCAGGATGGGCGCGTCGCGAAAGAGCGTGAACTCAAGGGCGGCGAACCCGATTCTACAAACAACCGCATGGAATTGCTGGCAGCCATCAACGCGCTGGAAACTTTGGCCCGTCCTAGCACCATCACGGTCGTCACCGACAGCCAATATGTGAAGAACGGCGTCACCAACTGGATCCACGGCTGGAAGCGCAACGGCTGGAAAACCGCGGCAAAGAAGCCGGTCAAGAATGCCGAGCTCTGGCAACGGCTGGACGCCGCACAGGCGCGCCACAAGGTGACTTGGGAATGGGTCAAAGGCCATGCCGGCCACCCTGAAAACGAACGCGCTGACGAATTGGCCCGCGAGGGGATGAAACCGTTCAAGCCGGCCCGCACCCCGTCGGGTTGAATGCGATAATGGGTTGCGTCCACTTAGATCCAAGGACTCAACGCAACATGCTTGTCTTAAGCTGATTGTGGCACTTGTGCGAAGATGGAGCCACTACACGCCATTTATCGCGGTAGTGGCTGTGGCTGTTGTTAGCGCGGGCTGAGCATGGGGTTGGGTTCTGCTACCGGCTGCGCCGAGCCCGTTACGCCGTGCAGGACCGGGGCTTTGCCCCGGACCCCAGGATATTTTCCCGCAAGAAGAAGGAAAATCGGTTAGGAGAGCAGCCCGGCGTGGCGCATGGCCTTATCGATGGCAGATTTGGTGCTGTCTTCGATTCCCGTCAGCGGCAGGCGCACCTCTTCGCTGCACAGGTCGAGCTGCGACATCGCATATTTGACGCCGGCAAGGCCGGGTTCGATGAAGATGGCCTCGTGCAGGGGCATCAAGCGGTCCTGATATTCAAGTGCCAATGCGTAATCTCCGGCCAATGTGGCCTGCTGAAATTCGGCGCAAAGCCGCGGCGCGACATTGGCAGTGACCGAGATACAGCCGACTCCGCCCTGGGCATTGAAGCCCAGCGCCGTGGCGTCTTCGCCCGAAAGCTGGGTGAAATCCTTGCCGCAGGTGATACGCTGCTGGCTGACCCGCTCAAGTTTGGCGGTGGCGTCTTTGACACCGATAATCCGGGGCAGTTTGGCCAGTTGGCCCATCGTCTCGGGGGTCATGTCGATCGCCGAGCGGGGCGGGATGTTATAGATGATGATCGGCAGTTCGCAGCAATCGTGCAGGGCGGTGAAATGTGCGATCATGCCGCGTTGGGTGGGCTTGTTGTAATAGGGCGTCACCACCAGCGCTGCATCGGCTCCGACACTTGCGGCATGGCGCATCAGGCGAATGCCTTCCAGCGTGTTGTTCGATCCGGCTCCGGCGATCACCGGCACCCGCCCGTCGGCGGCCTTGACCACCTCTTCGATCACGGCTTCGTGTTCCCGGTGGCTGAGCGTCGGGCTTTCGCCCGTGGTGCCCACCGGCACAAGTGCGGTCGAGCCTTCGCCGATATGCCATTCGACCAGCTGTTTGAGCGTATCCAGATCCAACTCGCCATTGCGGAAAGGTGTGACGAGGGCCGGCATAGAGCCTTTGAACATGGGCACGCTCCCTTTTGCTATCTCGGTCGGCGGGCCAAAATGAGATTCCGCCACCGTTGCTGTGAATGTCAGTTGTACCCGCGCATGCACGCGGTATCGTGCAGGCTGTAGCCTTGGTTGATCGGGATATGCAAGAGATGACGCGCATTCTGGCGCTTGTTGCGGTGTTTTGTTCAGCATTTGTGCTGCCCGCCGTCGCTGGCGACGCTCGGCAGTTAATGCGCGCCATGGACCAGATGCGCAAGGGCGACTGGACGGCGGCGATTCGCGCTGCTGGTTCGGACGGATCGATTCCCAATGACATCATCGAATGGCACCGTCTGCGCGCCGGACGCGGCACTGCGGATCAGGTGCGAGATTTTCTGGCGCGGCGCGGCGACTGGCCGGGGGTTGCCTGGCTGCGGCAGCGCAGCGAGCCGGCTTTTGTGGGGCAGTCAGCCGATGCGATTTTGGACTTTTACGCCGACGCACCACCGCAGACCGGCGAAGGGGTACTGACCCACGCCAGCGCTCTGATTCAGAAGGGGCGCCAGGGCGAGGCCGAGGCCAGTCTGGTGATGGCCTGGCGCACCCTGGCGATGGGCGGCGCGCAACACGCTGAATATCTCGAGAAACAGCGCGAGTTGCTGGCTCCGCATCACGACGCGCGGCTGGACCGGATGTTATGGGATGGCAAGCTGGATGATGCCAAGCGGATGCTGCCGCTGGTCGATGAAGGTCAGCGGGCCTTGGCATTGGCGCGGATGGCGTTACAGGAGATGGCCCCGGGCGTCGATGCGCGGATCGAGGCGGTGCCCGCGGCGCTAAGGGGCGCGCCCGGTCTGGCGCATGACCGTTTTGCCTGGCGCTATCGCAAGGGGCGCAGGGATGACGCAACGGCGCTATTGCTGGAGCGCTCAGACAGTGCCGATTCGCTGGGCGAGCCGGCCTATTGGGGCAAACGCCGGGCGATTCTAGCGCGACAGGAGATGCGCGAGGGCGACCCGGTCCGCGCCTATCGCATGGCGGCACAGAATTACATGTCCGAGGGGGCGGATTTTGCCGAACTGGAGTGGCTGGCTGGATTTATCGCCTTGCGCAAACTGAACGATCCGGCCGCCGCACTGGCGCATTTCACCCGCTTTGACGGCGCCGTGGCAACGCCGATTTCCAAAGGCCGAGCCGGATATTGGATCGGGCGCGCTTATGAGGCGCTGGGCCAGCCGGAACAGGCGCAGCAGGCCTATGCTGGAGGCGCGCGCTATCAAACGTCGTTTTACGGGTTGCTGGCCGCCGAGCGGGGCGGGCTGCCCTTTGATGAGCATCTGGCCGATCCGCCTGCGTTCGGGCCGTGGAAAAGCGGTGCGTTCATGGGTTCCAGCGTGCTCAAGGCCGGTCTGTTGTTGTTTGACGCCGATGAGCCGGAACTGGGCACGCGGTTCCTGACCCATCTGGTCGAAAGCCAGGACGAAGCCGCTGCCGCCCAGTTAGGTGAAATGGCGATTGAGATGGAGCGCCCGCATCTGGCCGTGATGATCGCCAAACGCGCGGCACAGCGCGCGCTGCTGCTGCATGCGGCCTATTACCCGTTGCATCCAGTGGCGCGCGAGCCCCTGCCCATGGCACCTGAAATGACTTTGGCGATCGCGCGGCGCGAAAGCGAATTCGACCCTGCCGTTGTCAGCCATGCCGGCGCACGGGGATTGATGCAGGTGATGCCGGCGACCGCGCAAGCGATGGCCAGCCAGATGGGGATTCTCGGCGGTCACGATACCGCGCGGCTGACCCGAGAATGGGATTATAACGCCAAGCTGGGCGCAACCTATCTGGCCGGGCTGGCCGGGGGATTTGACGGCAATGTGGTGATGATGTCGGCAGGTTATAATGCCGGGCCGGGGCGGCCCCTGCAGTGGATGTTGAACTATGGCGACCCGCGCAAGGGCGAGATCGATGTGGTGGACTGGATCGAACACATCCCGTTTAACGAAACCCGCAACTATGTCATGCGCGTCACCGAGAGCCTGCCGGTCTATCGTGCTCGGCTAGGGCTGGAGCCGCTGCCGATACCGTTTTCAGAAGAATTGACCGGCTCAACGCTTCGTGCGTTCGCGCCATAAGGTAAACAATCCTGCAGCCACGATCAGCCCGGCACCGATGGCAACGTTGAGTCGGATGGTTTCGCCGAACACCGTGATGCCGATTATCGAGACGAACATCAGTTGGAAATAGGCGAATGGCTGCACCGCGCTGGCCTCGGCGGCCTCATAGCAGCGGATCAGCAGCCAGTGGCCGGTCACGCCGGTCAGGCACAGCACGCCCATCCAGCCCCAGTCCGGGGCAATCATCGGCTCCCAAAACCACAGGCCGACGGCAGTCATGACCACGGCCCCCGCAACGCCGGTATAGAAGAAACTGGTCGAAGCTCGGTCACGGCGCGCCACATAGCGGGTCAAAAGGCCATAGATCGCGAACATGGTCGCCGCAATAAACGGCACCACCGAAGCCGGGTCGAAGACACCCCAGCCGGGTTCGAGGATGATCGTCACGCCGATAAACCCCACGGCAATGGCGCTCCAACGGCGCCAGCCGACCTGTTCGCCCAGGATCGGGCCGGACAGGGCGGCGATCAGCAGCGGATAGCTGATGAACACCGCCGTGGATTCGATCAGTCCCAGCAGGACGAAGGCCAACACTGCGACGCAGACCTCGCTGGCCAGCAACACGCCGCGCAGGATCTGCACCCAGATCTGCTCGGTATGAATGGCGGCGCGCAACCCGCCCCTGCTGCGCACGGCAAGGGCGATCACAAAAGCGGCGAAGAACCAGTAGCGGATCATCACCACCATCAATACGTTATATTCCGAAGCCAGATGTCGGGAAACGCCGTCCTGAAAGGCGAAAACCATGGTGGTCGCGATCATCAATGCGATGCCCAGCGGCACGTTATTGCTTTGCGCCGTCATGGCATGGTCGCGCGCGTCATGTGGCGTTTGCGCCCGTACCCCTTGCACCGGGTGACGGTGAAACCGGCGTCTTGCAGGTTGCGGCGTACGAAACCGGCGGCGGCATAGGTCGCGGCGGTGCCGTTCGCTGCGGTGTGGCGGGCCACTTCGGCCAACAGATCAGGCTGCCACAGTTCCGGGTTCTTCGCAGGTGAAAACCCATCGAGAAACCACGCATCCGCCCGCCCGGTCCAATCCGGTAAAACCGTGCGCGCGTCGCCCTCTATCACGGTCAGTTCCACTCCATCAAAATCATAGCTGCCGCCCCGCCCCGTCCAGCGCGACACCAGCACATCCGCCAGCGGTGCAAGTTCGGAAAAAGCCGAAAGCGCACGGGCCATGTCATCGCGTGCCATTGGATAGGCTTCGAAACTGGTGAAGAACAGCCGACCGGAAACGCCCGCCGCCCGCCATGCCGCAAGCGTCGTCAGAAAGTTCAAGCCGGTGCCGAACCCCAGTTCGGCAATGGCGAAGCCGTCGCGAAAGCGCGCGGGCAGATCGTTGCCGGCCAGAAACACATGCCGGGTTTCCGCCAAGCCGCCGGCAAGGCTGAAATACGGGTCATCGAACCGTGTGGAAATCGGTACGCTGCCATCTCGCCATTGCAGTTCCGGCTGCCGCATGAAAAATATCTCTGACCGTCGTATTAAAACCTTTGACGCGACAGTGAAGAAAGGCGGCACGCTTGGCAATGGTCGACGTCACTATCCGCGGCGCGGGAATTTTTGGGCTCTCAATTGCTTGGGTCTGCGCGCGGCGCGGCGCGAGGGTCCGGCTGATCGACCCTTACGGCCCCGGCACCGGGGCCAGCGGCGGCATTCTTGGCGCACTGGCACCGCATGTGCCCGACCAGTGGGGCGCCAAAAAGGCGTTTCAGTTTAACAGCCTGCTGATGGCCGAACCCTTCTGGGCCGAGGTTGAGGCGACAGGTGGTTTATCCCCCGGCTATGGACGCACCGGGCGTATTCAACCGATCGCGGACGAAGCGGCACTGGCGCTGGCACAGAAGCGCTGCGAAGGGGCCCGCCTCTTCTGGCAGGGTCAGGCAGAATGGGATGTGCTATCGGGTGCCGATCTTGGGCCGTGGGCACCGCCCTCACCGACCGGATATGTCGTGCGCGACACGTTGAGCGCCCGCATCCATCCGCGCCGGGCCTGCGCTGCATTGGTTGCCGCGCTTGGCGTCATGGGGGTGTCTGTGCAAACCGACGCGCCCGACGCAGGGCGGGTGATCTGGGCCACCGGCATTGCCGATCTCGAGCGGATCAATGCGCATGTCGGGCGGGTCTTTGGCAATGGCGTCAAGGGTCAAGCCGCGTTGTTACATTACGATGCCGGGCCAGACCAGCCGCAGCTATATATCGATGGGCTGCATTTTATCCCCCATGCGGATCGCACATTGGCCATCGGATCAACCAGCGAACGCGCGTGGAATGAGGCAACCGCCACCGATGCACAGTTGGATGATCTGATCGACAGGGCAACCGCAGCCTTGCCGTTGCTGCACGGCGCGCCGGTGATCGAACGTTGGGCAGGCGTGCGCCCCCGCGCGCGAAGTCGCGCGCCGGTACTGGGCGTACATCCGATGTTACCGGGGCAATTCATCGCCAATGGCGGCTTCAAGATCGGGCTTGGGATGGCTCCGAAAATCGCACAGGTGATGGCCGATCTGGTCTTGGACGATATCGACAGGCTTCCCGACGAATTCCGCGCCGAGGCATCTTTATAGCGGCAGGGCGTGACGTCCACACCCTGCCCGGATCGATCAACGTGGGATAATGATGATCTCTACGCGACGGTTGCGCGCCTTGCCCTCAACCGTGAGATTCGACGCAATTGGCTGGCTTTCGCCACGGCCCAGCGTCACCAGCCGGTTATAAGACACGCCGCCCTGCGCCAGAACGCTGGCAACCGCGCTGGCCCGGCGCTCGGACAGATCCTGATTGTACGACGCAGCCCCGGTGCTGTCGGTATGGCCGATGACCTGCACATGGGAGTTCGGATAGCGCTGAAGATGTGCCGCGACTCGGCGCAGATCCGCCTGCAATGCGGGACGCACCGTAAAGCTGTCGGTGGCAAAGGTGATATCCTGCGGCAGCGAGACAACCAGTTGCGTGCCGGTATTGGTGATGGTGATGCCGTCGCTGGCCAGTTGACTGCGCAACTCGGCGGCTTGCTTATCCAATTGGCTGCCGATCAGACCGCCTGCCGCAGCCCCGGCCGCCGCTCCGATCAACAGGTCGCCTTTTTTGCCACCGGTCGCCACGGACAGACCTGTGCCCACCAGCGCACCCATCAGCGCGCCCTGCTTGGCTTGCTGGTTGGGATCGGCGGAGAGGCTGCTCAGCGAGCCCGGCTCGGTGCAGGCACCAAGGAAAAAGACGCAGCCGAGAGCAGCGAAAGCGGTAGTTTTCAGGGTCATGGTCATATCAGCCTTGTGTTTTGGTCCCGTAATCCGGGTGTTATAGCATTCCTATAACACATGTGGCGGGGTAACGCTCAAGGCGTGAAGTTGTTCCGATCGGCAAAAGCCTGCCCACCTCTGGCGTCAGTTCGCGCGGCTTCCCACGCCAGCATGGCACGTTTGACCGGCATGCCCCAATGATAACCGCCCAATGCGCCGGACTTGCGCAAGGCACGGTGGCACGGGATCAGCCAACTGACCGGGTTGCGCCCTACAGCGGTGCCCACCGCCCGTACCGCACGGGGATGGCCGACCGCCTGCGCGATCTCGGAATAGGTTGTCACTTGCCCCGAGGGGATGCTCAACAGCGCCTCCCAGACCTTGATCTGGAACGGCGCGCCAATCAGATGCACCTGCGTTTCTCCCTGCTGACGAAACGCCGCCTGCGCCCAAGGAGTGACAGCCGCGCGATCCTCGACGAATTCGGCTTCGGGCCAGCGTCCGGTCAAATCGGCCCAGATCGCGTCCCGCGTCGCTTCGCCAGCGAACCCGATCCCGCACAGCCCCCGGTCGGTCGCCATTACCAGTGCCGCGCCGAACGGACTATCGAGCCAGCCATAGCGGATGTGCAAACCCGCGCCCTTGCGAGCAAATTCACCGGGGCTCATCGCCTCCCAGCGCACGAAAAGGTCATGCAACCGCCCGCTGCCCGACAGCCCGACCGTATGGCTGGCATCCAGCGTGGTGAATCGTTCGCGCAACAGCGTCTTGGCATGGCCAAGCGTCAAATATTGCTGATAGCGCTTGGGTGACACGCCGACCCAAGCCGAAAAGATGCGCTGAAAATGGGCCGGGCTCATCGCCATCTGCGCGGCCAGTCCATCCAGCGTCAAATCCGCGCCCCCTGCGTCGATCAGATCAATGGCGCGGCGCATGACGCCATAATGATAGGCTTGCGACTCCATTGATTGGCTGGCCTGACAATTCATGATGGCATCCCCGTGCTATGTCAGGCCATCTTACCGCACATCAAGGCGCATCCGCGACCCGCTTCTTGCGTAACCGGCACAAGGTCACCGCGACCGATCGCCAGCCTGGACATGCTCTCGACGTGCAAAGATCCTCGACCAGAAGGACCGATGACGGTCTGGCAGCACGCCGCTCTCTTGCCCTACGGGCAAACTGCGGGCATAGCTGCTTTCATGTCCAGACAGCTAGATTATCACACGATCCGCGAAATTTTTGACCGCTTCCACGCGGCCGAGCCCGAACCCAAGGGCGAACTGGATCACACCAACCTCTATACGCTTCTGGTCGCCGTTGCCCTGTCGGCACAAGCCACTGATGTGGGCGTCAACAAGGCCACGCGCGCCCTGTTTGAAATCGCCGACACACCGCAGAAAATGCTCGACCTTGGCATTGACGGGCTGACCGAGCATATCAAGACTATCGGCCTTTTCCGCCAGAAGGCCAAGAACGTCATCCGCCTCAGCGAAATTCTGGTCGCGGAGTACGGCGGCGAAGTTCCAAATTCCCGCGCCGCGCTAAATTCGCTGCCCGGTGTCGGGCGTAAAACGGCCAATGTGGTGCTGAATATGTGGTGGCGCTATCCCGCACAGGCGGTTGATACACACATCTTTCGCGTTGCCAACCGCACCGGCATTGCCCCCGGCAAAGATGTCGTCGCCGTTGAACGCGCGCTTGAGGACAATATTCCAGTGGACTATCTGCAACACGCCCATCACTGGATGATCCTGCACGGACGCTATATCTGCAAGGCACGCAAACCGATGTGCCCCACCTGCCCGATCCGCGATCTCTGCCCCTACAAGGACAAAACCCTATGACGACCTATCAACTCGTCGGCATTGGAAATGCCGTTGTCGATGTAATTGCCCAGTCTGACGATAACTTTCTGTCAGAGATGGATATCGAAAAAGGCATCATGCAATTGATCGAGCGCGACCGCGCCGAACAGCTTTATGACGCGATGTCCAACCGAATACAGACGCCGGGCGGATCGGTGGCCAACACTATCGCGGGGGCCGGGGCACTGGGCCTAAAAACTGCCTTTATCGGGCGGGTGCGCGATGACGAACTGGGCCATTTTTATGCCGATGCGATGAATGATGCTGGCATCGCATTCGTCAACCCTCCAGCCGCAAACGGCGAACTGCCGACCTCGCGCTCGATGATTTTCGTCTCGCCCGATGGCGAGCGCTCGATGAACACCTATCTGGGGATTTCCGCCGAGTTCGGATTGCACGATGTCCCCGCCGCGGTTGCCGGTCGCGCGCAGATCATGTTTCTTGAGGGCTATCTGTTCGACAAGGAAAAAGGCAAGGCCGCGTTTCTCGAAGCCGCGCGCCAATGTCGTGCAGGCGGTGGCAAGACCGGCATCGCCATCTCAGACCCGTTCTGTGTCGATCGCCACCGCGCCGATTTCCTGTCGCTGATCGAGAACGAAATGGATTTCGTGATCGGGAATGAGGCTGAAATTCGTTCACTTTTTCAAAACGATAATCTTGACGCCGATCTGCAACAGGTCAGCAAGCTCTGCCCACTGGTGGTCTGCACCCGCTCGGGCGACGGGGTTACGATCATGGATCGCGGCACCCGTATCGACGTTCCGGTGGAAAGGATCACCCCGGTTGATGCCACCGGCGCTGGCGATCAATTCGCCGCCGGATTCCTGTTCGGGCTGGCCACCGGGCGAGATCTGGAAACCTGCGCGCGTATCGGCACGGTCTGCGCCCGCGAAGTGATTTCCCATATCGGCCCGCGCCCCGAAACCGACCTGCGCGTGGTATTGCGCGAGCAGGGACTGCTGTAACCATGCTGGCGGACGGGCTGCACGATGTACCACCGGGCAAAGTTGCGGCGGTGGTCACGCACCTTGAAATGCGCCGCCCTCCGGCGCTGCGCCCGGCCCCGACAGACCTGGCGATCCGGCGCGTCACGAACCCCGACCTTGACTGGTATCGATCCTTGTTCCGGCGTGTTGGTGGTTACGACTGGCTGTGGTTTTCCCGCCTTAACCTTGATGACGACGCCCTGCGCACCATCATCACTGACCCGAATGTCGAGATCTGGCCTATCAGCAAAGATGGTGCCGAGGAGGGCTTTCTAGAACTCGACTTTCGCACGCGCGGCACTTGCGAACTTGCCTTTCTGGCCCTCGCTCCGGCCCTGATCGGCACCGGGACAGGCCGCGCGCTGATGAACTACGCCATCACCCGCGCATGGGCCCGTCCCATCAGCCGGTTCCACGTTCAGACTTGCACGCTCGATTCTCCGCGCGCGCTGGAGTTCTACCGCCGCAGCGGGTTCACCCCGACCCGTCAACAAGTGGAAATCGCAGATGACCCCCGTCTGACCGGAAAGCTGCCCCTAGAGGCCGGTCCGCATGTGCCGCTCTTGCGCCCGTAACCTCACCTAACCTGTCGTCTTCCGCAAAACTCCTTGGCGTAACGCCGTCCCTGCCGCTGCCCTTTCAGTCGCCGCGCAGCAGTTTCAGCAAGCCCTTCTTGACCTCGCTCTCCAGCTTGTCCTTCAACTCCTCAATCGGATCCCGATTGCCATGCCGATCCGGCTTTGGCTTAATCTTTTCACGCAGTTTGTCCTTCACTTTCGCCTCAAATTCGTCGCGATCGATGTTGATCTCTTGCTGCAGCACGGCTTTGACGTCGGGCGTGATGCTGGGGTCGGCCCACGGCCCCTTGATGCGGATCGGAATCCGCAGCCCGGTGCCCGCATTGGCGCGCAGCGCAACCGGTGTGAAGACATAATCAATGTCCCGCGCCCCCAACCCGACACGCCCTTCCCCG
This sequence comes from Pontibaca salina, assembly GCF_016307205.1. Classification (GTDB taxonomy): domain Bacteria; phylum Pseudomonadota; class Alphaproteobacteria; order Rhodobacterales; family Rhodobacteraceae; genus Pontibaca; species Pontibaca salina. The sequence continues at coordinate 39,164 of NZ_JAEIJD010000003.1, forward strand.
TCGGCACGATAGTTCGGCAGGCTCAGCAAGAGATCCTTGTTGAACAGATCACCGTCACGGATCGTAAAGCTTGCGTTCAGCGAATCGAATACGGTGGTGCCATCGCTGACATCGCCGCCGCCCATCAATCGATCCAGATCGATCCCTGAAATCACGCCCCGCGCCATCGCGACGCTGCCCGAGCCCGAAAGCGACCGCATGATTGCCGCCTGAGTCTTGCCGCTGCCCAGCACGTCGATGCGCGCTTCGCCGCGCCCCGACAGCCGCTTGAGGCCCGCCATGTCACTCAGCGCCATCTGCGTGTCGATTTTCGAAGCGGTCACATTTGCGCGCACCGAAAAGCCGCTCCGATTATTTGCGACAAGCTGACCCTTCACGATGCCACCGAAAACCTCCGCCGCGCTCAGGTCCAGAACCGCGCGCGACTTGTTCAACGACAGGTTGGCGCGCAGCGCGCCGATCTCGGTTGTGTCCAAGAGAATCCCCTGAACCGTCAGATCGATCGCCCCATCCACCAATGCCAAAGCGCTGGCGTCAATGGGCCTATCCGACCAGCCTTCCGTTTTCGGCGCATCAATCGCACTGCCCGAACCCGTTTCAGTGCGCAGATCCAGAACCCCGGCAGAGATCTGTCCGGTGATCCGCGGCGGGCTGGACAAAGCGATATTGACCGCCCCCGACAGACGGTTGCCGTCCAGATTCGCCGCGAAATCCCGAAGAACAATTGGCCCATTCGGGGCAAAGCTCATATCCGCAGACAGGTGCGCCACCTGCCCCAACCCCTTGGGAAGCTCGGCCCCTGCCACGCCCAGCGCCGCCATCATCCGGGCGGTATTGTTTGAATCAAACGTCACCCGCCCCGCCGCCTCGCCGGTCACTTTGACGCGCCCGTCGAAGATGATCTGTCCCTCTGCGGCATCGACGCTTGCGGTTATTTCTGTTGCCTCGCCCGCCAGAAACGACGCGAAACGCCCGATCTGCGCCGCGAGCCGGACCGGAGTTCCCGCTGGCCGGATTGTGGCTTTGAGATCCGCGGCCCCCTCTTGCTCGGGCCAGTTCAGCGCCAGATCCACACCGTCAAGAACGCGCGGGTCCGCCCCTGCTTGGCTCCAGGTCAGGCGGGCATTGGTCAGGTTCAGCTTTTCCAGAATCGGCAATACGGCCCTGTGCCCGTCAGCCCGCGCTTCGGGGCCAGATGCTGTCGCCGGTGACGCCGGTGGCGCAAATTCCCAATTGCCATGCCCGTGGGCACGGGTTGCCAGGTGCAGGTCTGGGCTTTGGGCGGTGATTTCGGTGATGCGGATTTTTCCCCGCAGCAGGTCGGGCGCGGCCAGCCCAACAGTTAATGCCTGAGCGCGCAGTAGCGGCTCGGGCCCGGCCCAGTCGGCATTGCCAAGGATCACGGGCCCGGTCGTGACGCCCAAAACCGGCCAATAAGTAAACGAGACATCGCCGGAGAACTCAAGGTCGCGCCCGGTACGCGCCCGGACCTGATCGACGGCAATCTGCGCGATCCGTTCGCCCGGCAAAATGATGGGCAGGACAATCAAGGCCGCCCCCAGCAAAAGGCTCGCCACGACAAGCGCCCCGACGATCCGAAACAGCCAACGCATGAATGGTCCTCCCGCCTGAATAGCCGCCAAGCTAGCCACTCAAAGCCGGTGCGCAATGCGCAACACCGTCACGTGGCATATACTTGCTTAGCGCGTGTTGCGTTTACTTGAGGGCGCACGGCGATACCGGCTTTGACTATTGGGTCCGTCGCTGCGGACACGCCCTTCTGACCGTTTTCACAACCTAGCGACGCTCAAGCGTGGCCACTGTGCGGCGCACGATATCGATGCGGGCGGCATTGGGTGGATGGGTGCCCAGAAAACGGTCGCCGGGGTCGGGAATGCGACCGAAATATTCCGCGCCGCGTACCGGATCATAGCCCGCACGCCAGGTGATGACCGTGCCAAGCCGGTCCGCCTCAAGCTCGAAATCCTTGGAGTAGTTACGCGCACCGACATTCGCCCCCAGTCGCGCTGCAGTCTCAACATCGCGGGCACTGCCTCCGGTCAGAGTGGCCAGACCGCCAAAAATCTCTGCCCCCAAAGAGGCGTTGATAGACTGGCGATCAAGGTGGCGCTCGATGTGATGCGCGGCCTCGTGGCCCATGACAAACGCCAGTTCATCGGTATTGGCGACGTCGGCGATCATGGCGATGGTAAAGGTCAAAACCGGACGGCCATCGCTGGCGCGACTTTGATACGCATTGGGGGGTTGGCGCGGGTCATTATCGACACGGATCATGAAGTTGCAGTTCAGGTCGCGGGCACGGTTGCGGCACTCCTGTTCAGCCACGGGCCGAACGTCATTCACCACCTGCGCAAAATTGCGCGCAGCCTGTTGCGGCGTGGGCAATACCGGCGCGCTTTGCAGATTGGGCGCGGGCGATGGGCCGACGGGTACGACCAGATTGCACGCCGTTAATGCAAGACTGGCAATCAGGGCCGTGAGCAATCGTGTCCAGCGCATGGGGCCTCCTCTTGAGCCGTTCTGGGCATGCACAGCCCGCTTGGCGACATTATCACAGCGCTGATGCGGCACCAGTGCCGATGCAACCGATCGTGATCAGGGCGGGCAGGATGCCGCTTGCATCCCGGTTCCACCCGACGCACCATGGGCGCATGTTTAGCATTGAACACGAGTTCGACGCCACCGTGATCACCCTTGTGGACGAGGGACCGGCCCCCTTGCAGGAAGATGTGGTGATCAACGGGTTCGCGGAATGTGTCACCCTTGAGCAGTTCGATCCCCGGACCGATCAGGTTGTCACCATCACACTATCTCCATGGCAACTGCGCGAACTCGCGGCGGCGCTCGACCTGCCTGAAGGTGTCTATCGCCTGAAAAAAGTTGCGGACAGCACTCAGGACCCCGAGTAAACAAACAGCTTGTCGCGCGATGTATGGCCACGCAGCAGCGACAGGCGCGACGGCGCCACTCGCAGCGCCCGCGCCAGCAGTTTGCGCACGGCCTCGTTCGCTTTGCCATCTTCGGGCGGCACGGTGACCGCGATGCGCAAGTTTCCATCTTTATGTGAAAATGCCGCCTGACGCGCACCCGGCGTCACATGGACCGCGATCTCGGCACCGGAGCGGGCGAGATGGGATAGATCGGGCAGATTACGGATTCTTGGTTTAGCCATAGTCCCAGTTTGCCTTGCGCCGCCAAGAAAGACCAGAATGCGACCGGGGCGAGGCCATCCCGCCCCGCCCCGTCCATTGTTATGCTACCAGATTACGACTAGCGCTCCCCCCCGCGTGAACCGCAATACATGCAATGATTCTTCACGGGTGCCGTGCTCGTTCCCGGAATAGCTGTGGTCATGACGTTCTGCTGTTGATTGGGGCCATCCGGCTGCGCAATGGCGGGCGCAGCGAAAGTGACAAATGCGGCAATCAGGCCGACCGTCGATACAAACGCGACAAGGCGTTTAGCAACGTAAGTCACCGCAAACTCCTTTCCTGAGTTTACTCACCGGTTGGGTTAGTGGTCCGGTGGCGCGCAGATCATACTCCTCTGTCTGATTCCTAAATAGTGCGCTCCGCGAGATGTGATCCAGCGGTCACATTGACTCTCGGACCCGTGATGCCGAGATAGACGAGATTCACGATCAGAAAGGCCCCTGACATGACATCCGATAGCCGATCCGCAATCGACTTTCTTTTGACCCGGCGCTCACGTCCGGCGAAAACCCTGCAGCGGCCTGTGCCGACCCGCGACGACCTCATGCCGATCCTCACCGCCGCGGCGCGCTGTCCCGACCACGGTCGACTGGAGCCATGGCGTTTCATTGTGATCGAAGGTGCCGCGATGGCACGGCTTGCCAAGGCCGTGCAAAAGCGGGGCGAGGCTCTGGATCTAGACGAGAGCCAGATTGCGAAAGGGCGTTCTCAATTCGATCAAGGCAATCTTGCGGTTGCTGTTGTCGAGATACAGCGCGATTCAGAGAAGATTCCGGCTATTGAACAGACTTATTCTGCCGGCGCAGCCTGTTTGTCTCTGTTGAATGCGGCGCTGGCCTCGGGCTGGGGCGCGAATTGGCTGACCGGTTGGGCCGCACATGACCAAGAGTTCTGCGCAACCGCGCTGGGGCTTGCGTCGAATGAAGGTATCGTCGGCTTCGTCCATATCGGGACCGAGCGGATCACCCCCACTGATCGCACCCGCCCCGATGTCGCCGCAATTACTCAATGGCTCGATGAATGATTTTAAGCGCCTTTTTTACAGCGCTGGGGCAACTGGGCGATCCGCGCTTTCGCCGAGTGCTGTTTCTGGGCGTCGGCCTGACCATCGCGCTGCTGATCGCCAGCTATGTGGGCGTGCTGTGGCTGGTGCGCTGGCTGGTGGGCGAGAATGCAAGCCTGCCGTTCATCGGGTCCGTTACTTGGCTGAACGATCTCGCGGGCTGGTCGTCGGTCGGGCTGATGCTGGTATTATCGGTGTTCTTGATGATGCCGATTGCCTCGGCGATCACCTCGCTGTTCCTGGACGAGGTCGCGCAGGCGGTTGAGGACCGGCACTATCCTACATTGCCACCCGCACAACCGGTTCCTTTGATCGATCAGGCGCTGGACGCGCTGGGGTTTCTCGGCGTTCTGATCTTGGCCAATATCGTGGCGCTGTTACTGGCGACGGTACTGCTCTTCTTTGTTGCCCCGGCTTGGGCGGCAGTATTCTGGGGGTTGAACGGCTTTCTGCTGGGACGGGAATATTTCACCCTTGCGGCCATTCGCCGTGTCGGTCGTGTGGAGGCCAAGCGGCTGCGGAGCCATCATGCCGGGACGATCTGGCTGGCCGGAACGCTGATGGCGGTGCCCTTGTCGGTACCGCTGCTGAACCTGCTTATCCCGATAATCGGGGCCGCCACATTCACCCATATCTTCCACAAAACACAGGCCCGCCGGTAGGGATTACTGAATCGGGCGCATCTTGTTGAAAATATCCAGATCGCGCACCGAGATCCAGCCCGACAGGATAACGCCCACGGCGATAACCCAGACCACCAAAGCCACCGCCGTGGTTATCAGCGCCTTTTTGCCCAGATTGTGAACCTGTGGCGCACCCTCATGGGTGCCCGGCTCGACCTTGCCGCTTTCGGCCTGCGTCGTCACCCGGATCGGCAGCGCGATGAAAAAGACCATCACCCATATGATCGCCAGCAGAACCAACGCCGATGTCAGACCCATCTCATTCTCCTAGGCTTGCTCTAATTCGATAAGGCAGCCATTGAAATCCTTGGGGTGCAGAAACAGAACGGGCTTGCCATGGGCTCCAATTTTCGGCTCACCGCTGCCTAGAACGCGGGCTCCGGATTGCTCCAGACGATCGCGGGCGGCGTTGATATCCTCAACCTCGTAACAAATATGATGGATCCCGCCAGCCGGGTTTTTATCCAGAAAACCCTGAATCGGACTGTTTTCACCCAGCGGATACAGTAATTCGATTTTGGTATTGGGCAGTTCGATGAACACGACTGTCACGCCGTGGTCAGGTTCATCCTGCGGTGCACCGACAGTGGCGCCCAGCGCATTGCGATATTGTTCGCACGCGACCTCAAGGTCCGGCACGGCGATGGCGACATGGTTCAGGCGACCGATCATGAGACACTCCTTTCGGGGCTTGTGTCGCTGTAGGTTATGCGGGCCCCACGCGCCAAGAGCAAGAGGGCGATAAACTGCGTGGCGGCGTTTACCTCCTATTAGCCAGCATTCCCTAGGCTGGGCCTGTCTGCCGAGAAAAGGAAACGTCATGGACGATCTGGACCCGTTCACTGCGCGCCGCAAACAGGCAACTGCGGCCCGTCCACTGCTGGGACTGACGGTCCTTGTGGTTGAGGACAGCCGATTTACCTGCGATGCTATCCGCCTGTTATGCTTGCGCAGCGGCGCACGGATCCGCCGCGCCGATTGTCTCGCCGCGGCGCGCCGACATCTCAAGACCTATCGTCCCTCGGTCATTATCGTCGATCTGGGGCTGCCGGATGGCTCTGGGTTGGACCTGATTTCGCAATTGCACCGCGCTGTGCCGCGGATTGGCGTGATTATCGGTATGTCCGGCGACGATCTTTCCGAAAACGCGGTATTGGCGGCGGGGGCAAACGAATTTCTGCCCAAGCCGATCACCTCTCTGTCCACTTTCCAGAACCTCATCCTGTCGCACTTGCCTTATGATCGGCAGCCACCCGGCTTGCGGCTGGTGTGCAATCGCCACGTGCATCCGGATCCGCTGGCCTATCAGGACGATATGGCGCAGATGGCGGAATTGCTGTGTGATCGCAGTGAAAGCCAGATGATCGACTACGTCGCACAATTTGTCCGCGGCGTCGCCCAAAGCGCCGAGGATACGGTTCTGGCGCAGGCGGCCGCCGATCTGGCCAGCGCCCGCGCAAAAGGTGCGCCCTATATCTCGGCCGCGGCACGGGTGGCGGCGCTGATCCAGCAGCGGTTGCAAAAGAAACGGGCGATCTGACGTGCTGAAACTATTTTTCCTATCGCTTGTCAGTCTTGCCGTCGTTCTCTATCCGCGGGCGTACAGGGCGGCGCGCCGGACCCGCCGAAAACGCGGGCCTGAAGCTTAAATCAGTGGATCAGATGACACCCGCGCCGGTGCTGTCAGATCGCGTAACGCGATGATCTGATGCCCCTTATCGTCGAAGTTTGACGGCTCCAGCCATTGCCGAAAGGCTGTGCGCAAGATGGGCCAGTCGCAGTCGATCACGGCAAACCACGCGGTGTCGCGGTTGCGTCCCTTTACGACCATGGCTTGTCGGAATACGCCCTCGTAACTGAACCCCAAACGCTGCGCGGCCCGGCGCGATGCTATGTTCAGGGCATCGCACTTCCACTCATACCGGCGATACCCGGCATCAAAGGCCCAGCCCATCATCAGTGCCATTGCCTCGGTGGCGGCGCGCGTCTGCTGCAGGATCGGGGCGTAATTGATATGACCGACCTCAATTACCCCGGCGGCGGGCTTTATCCTGAGATAACTCGCCACCCCACCGACCTGATCCGTTTCCAGTTTGCGCACCGCGAAGAACACAGTATCGGCGCCGGCAACCGCCTGCTCCATCCAATCGCGATAGCTGTCGAAACCGGCGAAAGGGCCGTAGGCCATGTAATCCCACAGCGCCTCATGCCCTTTGTAAGCGTCATACAACGCCCTCGCATGCTGGTCCGGCGACAGGGGTTCCAGACGCACATACTGCCCCTGTAGCATAGCTGCCGCAGGCCACGGCGGCGGAGTCCAGCCGCGCACCACAGCGCCCAAACGCCGGTCAGACGAGTCAGCTTTCATGCGACCGCTTTTAACCGCAAGACCGGGTTCCGCCAAGCGGAGAACCCGGCGCGGTCAGCCGCGGCCCTAATCCTGAGGAATCACCCGCAGGCCCAGCTCCATCAATTGATCCGGTTCTGGCTCCGACGGAGCATTCATCATCAGATCCTCGCCGCGCTGGTTCATCGGGAACATAATGACCTCGCGGATATTCGCCTCATCCGCCAACAACATCACGATCCGATCGATGCCTGCCGCACACCCGCCATGGGGCGGCGCGCCGTATTGAAACGCGTTGACCATGCCGCCAAAACGTTTGCGCACCTCGTCCGGCTCGTACCCGGCGATCTCGAACGCTTTGAACATGATCTCGGGCTTGTGATTGCGGATCGCACCGCTGACCAACTCATAGCCGTTACAGGACAGGTCATATTGATAGCCAAGCACATCAAGCGGATCACCTTCCAGCGCTTCCATGCCGCCCTGTGGCATGGAAAATGGGTTGTGCTCGAAATCAATCTGACCGGTCTCCTCGTCCCGCGCATAGATCGGGAAATCGACGATCCACGCAAAGGCAAAGCGATCCTGTTCGGTAAGGCCCAGTTCATCGCCAATCTCGACCCGCGCGCGTCCGGCCACCGCCTCGAAATCAGACGGTTTGCCACCCAGGAAAAAGGCCGCGTCGCCCGTGCCAAGGCCCAGTTGCTGGCGGATCGCCTCGGTGCGCTCGGGGCCGATGTTACGGGCTAGCGGGCCTGCTGCTTCCATACCGTTTTCGCCCTCGCGCCAAAAGATGTAGCCCATTCCCGGCAGCCCTTCTTTTTGGGCAAAGGCGTTCATCCGGTCGCAGAACCGGCGCGACCCGCCACCGGGAGCAGGAATCGCGCGGATTTCAGTTCCGGGCTGCTCTAGCAGCTTGGCAAAGATGGCAAAGCCGCCGCCCGCAAAATGGTCGCTGACGATCTGCATCTTGATCGGGTTGCGCAGATCGGGTTTGTCGGTGCCATACCACAGCGCTGCATCGGCATAGGAAATCTGCGGCCAATCCTGATCAACAGCGCGGTTATTGCCGAATTCCTCGAACACGCCGGCAATCACCGGCTGGATCGTATCGAAAACATCCTGCTGGGTGACAAAGGACATCTCCATGTCCAGTTGATAGAAATCGGTGGGCGAGCGGTCGGCGCGCGGGTCTTCATCGCGGAAACAGGGCGCAATCTGGAAGTATTTGTCGAATCCGCTGACCATGATCAGTTGCTTGAACTGCTGCGGTGCTTGCGGCAGCGCATAGAATTTGCCCGGATGCAGGCGCGACGGCACCAGAAAATCACGCGCCCCTTCGGGGCTGGACGCGGTGATGATCGGCGTCTGAAATTCGCGAAAACCGGCGTCCCACATGCGTCGCCGCATAGACGCCACAACATCGCTGCGCAATGTGATATTGGCCTGCATCGCCTCGCGCCGCAGGTCCAGATAGCGATAGCGCAGGCGGGTCTCTTCAGGATATTCCTGATCGCCAAAGACGATCAACGGCAGTTCCTTGGCCGCGCCCAGTACTTCGATATCGCGGATATAAACCTCGATCTCGCCGGTCGGCAGTCTGGGGTTGACCAGACTTTCGTCGCGCGCCCTGACTTCGCCATCGATGCGAACACACCATTCGCTGCGCAGCTTCTCGACCTGATCAAAAACCGGGCTGTCACCATCGCACAGCACCTGTGTCAAGCCGTAATGGTCGCGCAGATCGATGAACAGCACACCGCCGTGGTCGCGCACACGGTGCACCCAGCCGGACAGGCGGACAGTATCTCCGACATTTGCGGCGGTCAGATCGGCGCAGGTATGGCTGCGATAGGCGTGCATGTTTGATGTCCCTTCGGGCGGAATTACGTGGCGCCGATACACCTTGCCGTGGGCACAAAGTCAAGGGCCGCACAGAAATCGCCCCCATCAACAACAGGGTTCCATTTTGCGGATATTGGCCTAAGGTACTTTAGGCGCAATGTTATTGCCGCGCCGGGTGAGGGGTAAACAATAGACAGGTGCAGTGATGTGGCAAACCATTTTCGATAGAATGGCTTCCCGCTTGATTCAATCCGGCAGATTGACTGTCACGATGCCTTCGGGAGCGCGCCAAATTTATGGACCGGGGGGAGCAATCGAGGTTGAAGTCGCCATCCGGGATGACGCCACTCTGCGCGCGCTATGTCTTAGCCCCGAACTCGCCCTTGGCGAGGGCTATATGGATCAACGCATCACCGTAGCAGACGATGATATCGAGGGGTTGCTGCGCCTATTGCTTGCCAACCTGACCGACGACTTCGCGCCGCTATGGGTGCGCAGCGCCGAACGGATACGCTATTGTCTGCGCCATCTGCTGATGCGCAATACCACGAAAAGCGCCCGCGCCAATGTGATGCATCACTATGATATTTCCGACGATCTCTATCGGCTGTTTCTCGACGACGACATGCAATACAGTTGCGCCTATTTCAAACAGCCCGGCATGAGCCTTGATGCGGCGCAAGAAGCGAAAAAGGCGCATATTGCCGCCAAACTGTGCTTAGAGCCGGGCATGCGGGTGCTGGATATCGGCTGCGGCTGGGGCGGCATGGCGCTAACGCTGGCCCGCGATCACGGCGCACGAGTGACCGGCGTGACCCTGTCGCAGAACCAGCTTGCCACTGCCCGCGCCCGTGCGTTCGAACAAGGGCTGCAGGACCAGGTTGAATTTCGCCTAACGGATTATCGCGAACTTGACGAGGATTTTGACCGCATCGTGTCGGTGGGCATGTTGGAGCATGTCGGGGCGCCGCATTACCCGCAATACTTCAACCAGGTTGCGCATCTTCTGGCTCCGGACGGGGTGGCGCTTATCCATACGATCGGACGTTACGCACCACCGACCGTGCCTTCCGCCTGGATCGACCGGTATATCTTTCCGGGGGGCTATATACCCTCCCTGTCGGAACTGGCGGTGCCGGTCGAGAAAGCCGGGCTCTGGCATCTGGATATCGAGATCCTGCGCCTGCATTACGCCGTTACCCTGCGCCATTGGCTGACACGCTTTGACGCGCAGCGCGCTCAGGTGCAGAAGATGTATGACGAGCGGTTCATCCGCATGTGGCGCTTCTACCTCATTAGCTGCATGATGACCTTCGAGGTCGGCAAGCTGGGGGTATTCCAATTGCAGCTCGGACATCAACGCGACGCTGTGCCGCTGACGCGCGACTATCTATACCACCTTGATTCCAGCGCGCGCGCCGTCGCGGAATAGTCTCCCCTTGCTGGATCCACGCGGCAGGCAATCCTTGCCGCTGCCTTGGAAGAGCCTCGCTTTCGGCGAAAAGGGGATGTCAGGCTTTTTCCAGCCCTCAGGCAAGGGAAAGTGTGAAGACAATGGATGCGCCCCCTTGCACCCGTTCGTACCATGCCTATAACGCAGCCAGTTTGGGCGCATTCGGGGCGCCCGCCTGCAGAAAAGGGGGCCACGCCATGCCGAAGAGAACCGACATTTCGTCGATCATGATCATCGGGGCGGGGCCGATCATAATCGGGCAGGCCTGCGAATTTGACTACTCTGGCGCACAGGCCTGCAAGGCCCTGCGCGAAGAGGGGTATCGGGTGGTTCTGGTGAACTCGAACCCGGCCACGATCATGACCGACCCGGAACTGGCCGACGCCACCTATATCGAGCCGATCACCCCCGAAGTCGTCGCCAAAATTATCGAGAAGGAACGGCCCGACGCGCTGTTGCCGACAATGGGCGGGCAGACCGGGCTGAACACCGCACTTGCGCTCGAAGAAATGGGTGTCCTTGCCAAATATGGCGTTGAGATGATCGGCGCGCGGCGCGAGGCCATCGAGATGGCCGAGGACCGCAAACTTTTCCGCGAGGCAATGGACCGCCTGGGCATCGAGAACCCCAAGGCGACCATCGTCACCGCGCCGATGGCCCCGAACGGCAAAAGAGATCTGACCGCCGGCGTCGCGTTGGCGATGGAAGCACTGGAAGAGATCGGCCTGCCGGCGATTATCCGTCCCGCCTTCACTTTGGGCGGCACCGGTGGCGGCGTCGCCTATAACCGCGACGACTACGAACATTTCTGCCGGTCGGGCATGGATGCCAGCCCGATGGGCCAGATATTGATCGACGAAAGCCTATTGGGCTGGAAAGAGTACGAGATGGAGGTCGTGCGCGACAAAGCCGACAATGCCATCATCGTCTGCTCGATCGAAAACATCGACCCGATGGGCGTGCATACCGGCGATTCCATCACCGTGGCCCCGGCGCTGACCTTATCCGACAAAGAATACCAGATCATGCGCAACGGTTCGATCGCCGTTCTGCGCGAGATCGGGGTCGAGACCGGCGGCTCCAACGTGCAATGGGCCGTTAATCCCCAAGACGGCCGCATGGTGGTGATCGAGATGAACCCGCGGGTCAGCCGCTCGTCGGCGCTGGCCTCCAAGGCCACCGGCTTTCCCATCGCCAAGATCGCCGCGAAACTGGCGGTGGGCTACACGCTGGACGAACTGGACAATGACATCACCAAGGTGACGCCCGCCAGTTTCGAGCCGTCGATAGACTATATTGTCACCAAGATCCCGAAATTCGCCTTCGAAAAATTCCCCGGCTCAAAGGTCGAGCTGAGCACCGCGATGAAATCCGTAGGCGAAGCGATGGCGATCGGGCGCACCATCCACGAATCGCTGCAAAAGGCGCTGGCATCGATGGAATCCGGTTTGTCCGGCTTTGATGAGGTCGAGATTCCCGGCGCGCCCGACCGGGCCGCCATTGTCAAAGCGCTTGCCGCTCAGACCCCGGACCGTATGCGCACCATTGCACAGGCCATGCGGCACGGTCTGAGCGATGATGAGATTCACGCTGTCACGATGTTCGATCCATGGTTCCTTGCCCGGATCCGTGAAATCGTCGAGGCTGAAGAGCGCATCAGGGCCAATGGATTGCCGCGGGATGAACATGGCATTCGCGCGCTCAAGATGATGGGCTTTACTGATGCGCGACTGGCTGACCTTACCGGCGATTCGGAGGGCAACATCCGCCGCGCGCGGCACGATCTGGGCGTGGTCGCCGCCTTCAAGCGGATCGACACCTGCGCTGGCGAATTCGAGGCCCAGACACCCTATATGTATTCCACTTACGAAGCTCCAATGATGGGCCACGTGGAATGTGAGGCGCGCCCCACCGACCGCAAGAAAGTCGTGATCCTGGGCGGTGGCCCGAATCGAATCGGACAGGGAATTGAATTCGATTATTGCTGTTGCCACGCCTGTTTCGCGCTGACCGACGTCGGCTATGAAACGATCATGATCAACTGCAACCCCGAGACCGTGAGCACCGATTACGACACCTCGGACCGGCTGTATTTCGAACCGTTGACCTTTGAACATGTGATGGAAATCCTGCGCGTCGAGCAGGAGAGCGGCACCCTGCACGGCGTCATCGTGCAATTCGGCGGCCAAACCCCGCTGAAGCTGGCCAACGCGCTGGAAGAAGAGGGCATTCCGATCCTCGGCACCACCCCCGATATGATCGATCTGGCTGAGGATCGCGAGCGGTTTCAGCAGCTTGTGCAGGAGTTGGGACTGAAACAGCCGCGCAACGGCATCGCCTCGACCGACCAGCAAGCGTTCGAGATCGCCAAGACGCTGGGCTTTCCTTTGGTGATCCGTCCGTCCTATGTACTCGGCGGTCGCGCCATGGAGATCGTCCGCGATCAGGCGCATCTGGAGCGGTATATCGATGAGGCTGTGGTGGTTTCCGGCGACAGTCCCGTGCTTCTGGACAGCTATCTGTCGGGCGCGGTCGAACTGGATGTGGATGCGATCAGCGACGGCACCGATGTGCATGTGGCGGGCATCATGCAACACATTGAAGAGGCTGGCGTCCACTCTGGTGACAGTGCCTGCTCGCTGCCGCCCCATTCGCTGGACAGCGCCATCATCGAAGAAGTTGAGGAACAGACCCGCGCCCTTGCCAAGGCGCTGAATGTGGTCGGATTGATGAACATCCAGTTCGCGGTGAAGGACGGCGAGATCTACCTGATCGAAGTGAACCCGCGCGCCAGCCGTACCGTGCCCTTCGTCGCCAAGGCCACCGACAGCGCGATTGCGGCGATTGCCGCGCGGGTGATGGCGGGCGAGAAACTGGCCAACTTCCCGCAGCGCCCGCGCTACGAGAGCTCGACGGATTACGACTCACCGCGGCCAGTGGCCGACCCGATGACGCTGGCCGATCCGAACGTGCCGTGGTTCTCGGTCAAAGAGGCAGTCCTGCCTTTCGCACGCTTCCCCGGCGTCGATACCATCCTCGGCCCGGAAATGCGCTCGACCGGCGAGGTCATGGGCTGGGATCGCGACTTCCCGCGCGCCTTCCTCAAGGCGCAAATGGGTGCGGGCATGACACTCCCGGCGCAAGGGCGTGCCTTCATTTCGATCAAGGATAGCGATAAGACGGCAATGATGATCGAGGCCGCGACAATCCTGACCGATCTCGGGTTCGAGTTGATCGCGACGCGCGGAACCCAGGGCTGGCTGGCGCAAAACGGGATCACCTGCGCTGTCGTCAACAAGGTTTATGAGGGGCGTCCCGATATCGTGGACATGCTCAAGGACGGGGCGATTCAACTGGTGATGAACTCGACCGAAGGCGCCCAGGCAGTCGAGGATTCGCGCGGTATCCGTTCGGTCGCACTCTATGGCAAGATCCCTTATTTCACCACCGCCGCAGGCAGCCATGCTGCCGCGCTTGCGATCAAAGCGCAGGCCGAAGGGGAAGTGGACGTCAAGCCCTTACAGGGCTAGAGAAATTTGGCGGAGGCATGAGGCCTCCGCCAGTTACGTCAGTTCACCGGGTTGGGCAGGTCGCGCCCGGCAACAAAGGCGGCGACATTATCCAGCGCCATCTGGCCCATGTCGGTGCGCACGTCCAGCGCAGCCGTGCCCAGATGCGGCAGCAAGGTCGCATTATCAAGCGCGATCAGCGCCGCCGGTACTTTCGGTTCGTACTCATAGACATCCAGTCCGGCACCGCCGATTTTTCCGCCTTCCAGCGCGGCGATCAAGGCCGCTTCATCAACGATATCGCCCCGTGCGATGTTGATCAGATGCGCATGTGGTTGCATCGCCTCGAACACATCCGCACCGATCAGATGCCGGGTGTCGGCCCCGCCCGGCACCGAGATCACCAGGAAATCGACCGCAGCTGCAAGTTCGGCCAGCGAACCGTCAAGTTCCGCCGGGAAGTCCAGCTCCTTCGGGCTGCGGCTGAAATAGCGCACATCCATGCCGAACCCGAAATGGCAGCGCCGTGCGATGGCCTGCCCGATCCGCCCCATGCCGACGATCCCGACCGTGCGGCCGGATGCATGCAAGCCCAACATCTGCGTCGGATGCCAGCCCTGCCATTCGCCGGTGCGCACCAGCCGCTCGCCCTCGGCGGCACGGCGCGCGCTCATCAGTATCAGGGTCATGGCAATATCGGCGGTAGCATCGGTCACCGCGCCGGGTGTATTGGTCACGCGGATTCCGGCAGCCTTGGCGGCGTTGACATCAATATGATTAAAGCCGACGCCAAAATTGGCCAGCAACCTGCAGCGGGGTTCCGCCACATCCGCAAACACCCCAGCATCGAAAATATCGCCAAGCGTGGGCAGAACCAGATCATAATCCCGCAACGCAGCGCGCATCTCGTCGCCGCTCAGCGGTGTGGTTTCCTCGCGCAGGACCGCGTCGAATTCCTTGCGCGCGCGATCTATGACCGCATCAGGCATGGGCCGAGTTATAAATAAACGCATCAGTGCATCCTTCCTCCAATTGGCACAGCTTCATCCGGGCCAATCAGAACGATTTCGCCCGACTCATCTGGCAGGCCTAGCACAAGCACCTCGGATTGAAACGGTCCGATCTGACGCGGCGGAAAATTGACCACCGCCAGCACCTGTTTGCCGACCAGCGCGTCGGGTTGATAATGGGTGGTGATCTGGGCCGATGACTTGCGTTCACCGATCTCCGCGCCGAAATCGATCCACAGCTTGAGCGCGGGCTTGCGCGCCTCGGGGAATGGCTCGGCGCGAATCACCTTGCCGACCCTGACATCGACTTTCAGAAAATCGTCGAACGAAATGTTACTCACCGGACAACTCCTTGCTTCTTCTGGCCGCCGCTGCCACCGCCCGCTCCAAAAGCGGCGGAAAGCCGGTATCTGGGTCCATCAAAACCTCCAACGCGGCCTGCGTGGTGCCGTTGGGACTGGTGACATTGGCGCGCAATTGTCCGGGATCCTCCTCCGCTGCTTCGGCCAGGGCACCTGCACCCGCGACCGTGGCCTTGGCCAACTGCAGCGCCAACTCTTGCGACAAACCCTGTGCTTGCCCGGCTGCAGCCAGCGTTTCGATCAGGTGGAACACATAAGCCGGCCCCGAGCCGCTGATCGCGGTCACCGCATCCATCTGGCCCTCGCTCTGCAACCGCACCACTTGCCCCACCGCAGACAGCAGGCTTTCCGCCAGCGCCAATCCGCTTTCGCCGGTCTGCGCATTGCCGATGATCGCGGTGATCCCGCGCCCGATGGCGGCCGGCGTATTGGGCATGGCGCGCACGATCGGCGTACCCGGCCCCAAAAGCTTCTCATATGCGGCAATCGGCGTGCCCGCCGCCACCGAAACGAACAGGCTGCTACCACCGCCGAACCCGGCAATGGCGGGCAGCGCCTCGCCCATCAGCTGCGGTTTCACCGCCAGCAGCACAATGGCCGGATCAGGGGGCAGGTCGGCGTTCAGATGCACCCCCTGCCGTCGCAGCCACGCGGACGGGGCCGGGTCGATCACCCACACCGCCCCGGCGGGCAAACCGCGCTCCAGCCACCCCGCCAGCAGGGCCGAACCCATCTTGCCGCAGCCCAGCAGCACCAGCCCACGCTGTGCAATCGCATCCATTTCCATCTCATCCCTGCCTCAGCCAATATCGGCCACAGGTTATGCGCGCCCGTAGGCCTCGGCAATGGCGACCTGCATCGCTTCCGTCGGTGTGCGATCGCCCCAGACTAGAAGCTGAATCGCAGGGTAATACCGCTCGGCGCTCGACACCGCGGAGCGAATCATGGTGTCAATCTGCTCGGGACTAGCGATCTGCCCTCCGCTCAGCACCAAGCCATAGCGATAGACCATCAGTTTTTCCGCACCCCAATAGGTAAAGCAGCCAGCCCAGCACTGATCGTTCATTGCATTCAACAACTCATACAACCGGCCCAGACGCTCCACCGGTGGCTCCATTTCGAACGTGCACACCAAACGCAAGGTTTCGTCATGTTCCGACCAGTCCAGCGTAATTGAATAGGTCCGCCATTGCCCAACCACAGCCATGGCAATCTGATCGTCTCCCAGTCGTTCAAAATCCCACTCATGATACGCAGCGAGATGCTCAACAGTATCGATAGGATGAATGTCTGTTTCGAGAAACTGCTCGGAAAGGGCCATAATGCCACCTCTCTGCTCGCTAGGTCGGAGCGGATGCCCTCAAACACTAGGCGCCTGCACTACCGGGCGGGGCGATCCCCCGATCCCATACAATATATGGTGCGGCGCGGCAGAAGCTCTGGCAACCCTTAATTTGTAGATAACCGCTGCAAATCGACAATAAGTTGTGGACAAAACCGCTTTTCACGCCATATATCGCGGCACCCTGCTTCTTTCTGGTTTCAAATACCCAAATCCCGGCCGCGCAAAAGAAAGCGCCGCACAGGAATGGTGCGGCGCTTTGCCAAATCAGATTCAATAAACATCCACTAAACGCAGACGCGAAATGGTCAATCTTTGGCTTCCAGAGCGTCCAGACGGGCTGCCAAAGCCGCATTTTCCTCGCGCGCCTTTTGCGCCATGGTCCGTACCGCGTCGAACTCTTCCCGTGTGACCAGATCGCGATCTGCCAGCCAGCGGTCCAGCATCGACTTCATCGCGGTTTCCGCTTCTTCCCGCGCGCCCTGCGCGACGCCCATCGCGTTGGTCATCAATTGCGAGATGTCGTCGAAGATCTTGTTGCGGGTCTGCATTATCATTCTCCTGTGGTACTGCGCCCTATATGGGCGGTCATTCCAACCGCGACAAGGTTGACTTTCGGCGCGGATCAACGGCATTCAACCTGCCATGCGCGCATCCCTCTCCTTTCCCGACATCTCGCCTGATATCCTGTCTTTCTCCATAGGCGGAATGGAATTTGCCCTGCGCTGGTACGCGTTGGCCTATATCGTCGGCATCGTGATCGCGTGGCGGCTGGCGCTTGCGGCGCTGAAACGGCCCGCGCTCTGGGGTGCAGACGCACCACCGCTGCGCCCCGTACAGGTCGAAGATCTGCTGACCTGGATCATCCTTGGCGTGATCCTTGGCGGGCGGCTGGGCTTCGTGCTGTTCTACCAGCCGGGCTATTACCTGCAGAACCCGGCCGACATTCTCAAGATCTGGCAGGGCGGCATGTCCTTTCACGGCGGGTTGATTGGTGTTGTTTTGGCCGGCTGGCTGTTTGCGCTCAGTCGGGGCGCGCCGATGCTGTCGCTGGCGGACCTGATCGCCCATACCGCGCCGCCGGGGCTGCTGCTGGGGCGGCTGGCCAATTTCATTAATGCCGAGCTTTGGGGCCGGCCCACCGACCTGCCCTGGGGCGTGATCTTTCCGGGCGACGCTGCGCAGCACTGTCCCGGTGTCCTCGGCCTGTGCGGGCGCCATCCCTCGCAACTCTATGAAGCCGCGCTAGAGGGGCTGATCCTTGGTGCGCTAATCCTTTGGCTCGCTTACCGCCGCGGCGCGCTCAAGGCTCCCGGCCTGATTACCGGAACTTTTCTCACCGGCTATGGGCTGGCACGGTTCATTGTCGAGTTTGTGCGCCAGCCCGACGCGCAATTCATCACCCAAGACAACCCTTTGGGGTTGGCTTGGCATATCGGGGGCTACGGTCTGACCATGGGGCAGATCTTGTCGCTTCCGATGGTCTTGCTGGGCCTGTGGCTGATCATGCGCGCCCGCCGGGCCCTCCGATGACCCTGCTTGATCTGATTGCCGCGCGCATCCGCCATGACGGACCGATCAGCGTCGCCGATTATATGACTGACTGCCTGCTGCATCCGACACTGGGCTATTACACCACCCGCGATCCGCTGGGTGCCGCCGGGGATTTCACCACCGCCCCCGAGATCAGCCAGATGTTCGGCGAATTGATCGGCCTGTCGCTGGCGCAAGCATGGCTGGATCAGGGCAGCCCGAACCCCTTTACACTGGCCGAACTTGGGCCCGGACGCGGCACATTGATGGCCGACCTGTTGCGCGCGACCCGTGCCATCCCCGGCTTTCACGATGCCGCGCAAATATCGCTGGTCGAGGCCTCGCCGGTTTTACGCGCCACTCAGGCCGAAAACCTGCCGGATCATGCGCCACAATGGCTTGATAGCGCCGCCTCCCTGCCCCAAGCACCGCTGTTTCTGATCGCGAACGAGTTTTTTGATGCTCTGCCGGTCCGCCAGTTCATCCGGCACGAACAGGGTTGGGCCGAACGCCGAATCATCTATGTTGATGGAGCGCTGGCCTTCGGGCAGACGGCTCCGACAGAACACCCGGCTCTGGCGCATCGCCTCAACGACACACGCCCCGGCGATCTGGTCGAACTTTGCCCCCCTGCCCCGCCCATCCTTGCCGCTATTGCCAGTCGCATTGCACAACATGGTGGCGCGGCGCTGATCGTGGATTACGGCGATTGGCGCTCTCTGGGCGACACTGTTCAGGCCCTACGCGATCATCGTCCAGTGGATGTGCTGGACCAGCCCGGCAAGGCGGATCTGACGGCCCATGTCGATTTCGAGCTCTTGGCGCAGGCCGCTCGCGGCGCGGGGTGCGGCGTGACAAAACTGACCAAGCAGGGGGTGTTTCTTGAGCGCCTGGGGATCACGGCACGGGCGCAAGCATTGGCGCAGGGCTTGCAGGGCGCGGCGCTGGATGATCTGGTCGCGGCACATCGCAGGTTGACGCACCCGCAGGAAATGGGAAACCTGTTCAAAACGCTGGGGCTGTTCCCGGCGCAGGCATCACCACCGCCGGGATTAGAGATATGACACTGGAAATCTTGACCTCCGAGCATCTGAGCAAACTGCGTCACGGCTTCTTCACTCGGCGTGGCGGCGCGTCTTCGGGCGTATTTGCCGGGTTGAACTGCGGCCCCGGGTCCTCGGATCAACGCGACATCGTGGCGATTAACCGCGAGCGCGTCGCCGACGCCCTGCACCTCACGCCCGAGGCCCTGATCGGGCTGCATCAAATCCACTCTGCGGATGTTGTCAGCGTCACCGCCCCCTTACCCCACCAGCCACGCGCCGATGCGCTGGTGACCGCAACGCCGGGCCTTGCCCTGACCGTGCTCACAGCGGATTGCCAACCGGTCCTGTTCGCGGACCATGCAGCACAGGTGATCGGAGCCGCCCATGCCGGTTGGCGCGGCACCCTTGATGGCGTGCTCGAGGCAACGCTTGACGCGATGGAGGTGCTGGGCGCTGACCGCGCCAATACGGTCGCCATCATCGGCCCCGCAATCAGCCAATCCGCTTATGAGGTTGGACCCGAATTTCTTGATGACTTCATGATTGACGACCCGGAGAATGTCAGGTTTTTTGCCAATGGCGAGGGCGACCGGCTGTTATTCGACCTGCCCGGCTATGGTCTGCATCGGTTACGCCAGGCGGGCGTGGGCCATGCCGAATGGATGCGGCTCTGCACCTATCGTGATCCCAACCGTTTCTTTTCCTACCGCCGCGCCACTCATGCGAAAGAGGCCGATTACGGACGGCTGATTTCTGCGATTCGCCTTTGAGCCTTTGACAGCGCCTCAGGGGGTTCTCTGCAACCGCTCTTCCATCACCTCAAACGGTACGCCCGGCTCTTCCTTGGCCTCGCGAATCACCAGGGATGTTTTGACGCTGCCCACATTGGGTGTGGTTAATAACTGTCCGGTCAGAAAGTTTTGGAAGCTGCTGAGGTCAGGCGCCACGCATTTCAGGATGAAATCCACCTCGCCGTTCAGCATGTGACATTCACGCACCAGCGGCCATTCGCGGCAAAGCCCCTCGAACGCGTTCAGCTCCGCCTCGGCTTGGCTTTCCAGCCCGACCATCACGAACACGTGAACCTCGAACCCCAGTTCCCGCGCATCCACGCGGGCATGATAGCCGCGAATCAACCCCGAATCTTCAAGCGCCCGCACCCGGCGCAGGCACGGCGGCGCTGAAATTCCGACGCGTCTGGCCAATTCCACGTTCGTCATGCGGCCATCGGCCTGCAATTCCGCCAGAATTTTTCGGTCAATCGAATCCAGTCGTGTTCCGACCATCCAAAACCCCACTATTTTCACGTCCCTTATAGCAGCGCATCGGGTGACGCAATTATGTTTCACCGCAGGGCGGCGGTTGCCATGTTCGCGGTCATTTATTGCTTCTACCACTATCCTGTGCACCTTGTAAGCGCTGCGCCCCGCGCGCTATATCGGCGGCGGGACGGATTGCCGTCAGCACCATAGCATTGGAGAGTTTCAATGGCCGAAACACGACACACAAAGGTTTTGATCGTTGGATCCGGCCCGGCCGGATATACTGCCGCGGTCTATGCCAGCCGCGCCATGCTGAACCCGATCCTGGTGCAGGGAATCGAACCGGGCGGCCAATTGACCACCACAACCGATGTCGAAAACTGGCCCGGCGACACCGAGGTGCAAGGCCCTGACCTGATGCTGCGGATGGAAGCCCACGCCAAGGCAGTGGGTTGCGAGGTTGTCGGCGACATCATCACCGATCTCGACCTGTCGCGCCGTCCCTTCACCGCCAAAGGCGACAGCGGCACCATCTACACCGCCGAGGCCGTCATATTGGCCACCGGGGCCCGCGCCAAGTGGCTGGGCCTTCCGTCCGAGGAAAAATTCAAGGGCTTTGGCGTGTCGGCCTGCGCGACCTGCGACGGATTCTTTTATCGCGGGCAAGAAATCGTGGTGGTCGGCGGTGGCAACACCGCTGTTGAAGAAGCGCTTTTCCTGACCAACTTCGCCAGCAAGGTCACGCTGATCCATCGCCGCGACGAATTGCGCGCCGAAAAGATCCTGATCGACCGACTGCTAAAGAACCCCAAGATTGAACCACTCTGGAACCACGTTCTGGACGAGGTTGTCGGCGCCGACAGTCCGTTAGGCGTCGAGGCCGCGCGTGCCAAACATGTCCAGACCGGCAAAATCACCGAAATCCCCGCCAAGGGCGTGTTCATCGCCATCGGTCATGCCCCGGCCAGCGAATTGGTCGCGGATCAGCTGGAAACCCATATGGGTGGCTATGTCGTGGTGGAACCCGGAACCACCCGCACCAGCGTGCCCGGCGTCTACGCAGCCGGCGACCTGACCGATCACGTCTATCGCCAGGCGGTGACCAGTGCCGGCATGGGATGCATGGCGGCGCTGGATGCCGAAAAATTCTTGGCCGAACAGGGCGAGGTGACCGGCCGCGACACCAGCGAGCCATTGGGCTATGGCGCCGAGGTCGAAACCGAGGCCTGAGAAAACCACTCCGCCCGAACCCGATTGACTAGCATCGGGCAGGTTGCGTTCCATCGAACTCGCCCGCTGTCATGACCCCATTTGCGGGGCAAACGCTGTCTCTTGACGGCAGGCGAATAATTGAAGCCACTAAAACGCAACACGCTCTAGCGCGCCGATAAGGTGAATTTCGTCACTGGCCGCTGGACATCTCCCGGCGCGGACGTCTATGCGATGTGCAATAGCGGGTGTCATGCCCCTCTTTGCCACATCAATCAGCGAGTTTCCCATGACAATGCTCAGTAATCTGGCCCCGATCCCGGAGCTGTATGTTTCCTACGATTCGGCGCAAAAGCTGAAAGCCGAAGCTGGCGATCTGAAAAGTCACGATCTGACTCCGCGTCAGATTTGCGACCTGGGGCTGCTCATGAATGGCGGCTTCAACCCGCTCAAGGGCTTCCTCAGCCAGGCCGATTACGAAGCTGTCGTTGAAAACATGCGGCTGCAAGACGGCACGCTCTGGCCGATGCCGATCACTCTGGATGTCTCCGAGAAGTTCGCCGATTCGCTCGAGCTTGGCGAAGATATCGCCCTGCGCGATCAAGAAGGCGTGATACTGGCCACGATGACCGTCACCGACCGCTGGACGCCCGATAAAAGCAACGAGGCCGAAAAGGTGTTCGGCGCCGACGACAGCGCCCACCCGGGCGTGAATTACCTGCACAACACCGCTGGCGAAGTGTATCTTGGCGGCCCGGTCACCGGCATCCAGCAGCCGGTGCATTACGATTTCCGCGGTCGGCGCGACACGCCCAACGAATTGCGCGCACTGTTTCGCAAACTCGGCTGGCGGCGCATCGTCGCGTTCCAGACCCGCAACCCGCTGCACCGCGCGCATCAGGAACTGACCTTCCGCGCCGCGCGCGAGGCGCAGGCCAACCTGCTGATCCATCCGGTTGTCGGCATGACCAAGCCCGGCGACGTCGATCACTTCACCCGCGTGCGCTGCTACGAGGCGGTGCTTGACAAATATCCCGCTGCCACCACGACATTGTCACTTCTGAACCTCGCCATGCGCATGGGTGGCCCGCGCGAGGCGGTCTGGCACGGGCTGATCCGCAAGAATCACGGCTGCACCCACTTCATCGTCGGCCGCGACCATGCCGGTCCCGGCAAAAATTCGGCGGGCGAAGATTTCTATGGCCCCTATGACGCGCAGGAACTGTTCCGCAAACACCAAGAGGAAATCGGCGTCGAGATGGTCGATTTCAAACATATGGTCTATGTGCAGGAGCGCGCGCAATACGAACCCGCGGACGAGATTGAAGAGGACGCCACCGTGCTCAATATCTCCGGCACCGAGTTGCGCCGCCGTCTGCAGGAAGGTCTGGAAATCCCCGAATGGTTCTCCTTCCCCGAGGTGGTGAGCGAACTGCGGCGCACCCGTCCGCCGCGTAACCAACAAGGCTTTACGGTGTTTTTCACCGGGCTTTCAGGATCGGGTAAATCCACTATCGCCAACGCGCTGATGGTCAAGCTGATGGAGATGGGCGGGCGTCCGGTCACACTTCTGGACGGCGATATCGTGCGCAAGAACCTCAGTTCCGAACTGGGCTTCTCGAAAGAGCACCGCGATCTGAACATCCGCCGCATCGGCTATGTCGCCTCGGAAATCACCAAGAACGGTGGCATCGCTATCTGCGCACCAATCGCGCCTTATGCCACCACCCGCCGCGCCGTGCGCGAAGAGATCGAACAGTTTGGTGCCTTCATCGAGATCCATGTCGCCACCAGCCTCGAAGAGTGCGAACGCCGTGACCGCAAGGGTCTCTACAAACTGGCGCGCGAAGGCAAGATCAAGGAATTCACCGGTATTTCCGATCCCTACGACGTTCCCGAAGACCCGGAACTACGCGTCGATACGGAAGGCATTGAGGTCGACAACTGTGCCCATCAGGTTCTGCTGAAGCTTGAGAACATGGGCCTTATCGGCGCCTGATTCCGTCGCAAACCCGCGACACGGCCCGGAACAGCATATCCGGGCCGTCTCCCTTCTCTCATTTCTACTTGCTGTAAATATCCCGGGGAGCGCGAGGGGCAGCGCCCCTCGTTTCCACTACTAAACCTGACGCCCCGCCGGTCCCTGTCAAAAACTCAACCGCCCCACCACCAGACAGCGCAGCCATCGCGACTGTATCCAAATTCAGACAATAATCAGTGGACCGCGACCGGCGACATATCGTGCTGACGTGCCAACACAAAGGCGAGGCGACGGTCGGCCACCAGAGCCAATTGCTGACCATCAGCATTATGTACCGCATAAAGCCGGTTCAAATCCCCTGCTTCAGCCTGAATCTCTTTGGGAAGATCGGCAACATTCACCGTTTTCACATAGACGATGCGATTGTCGTCATGCTCGAATTTTTGTGGCGTATTCATGGCTTACCCCTTCCTGATATTGATGGTCTGCACCACGGCATCCGGTGCGGCGCGGGTCAGGTCCACATGCAGCAAACCGTTCTCGATAATCGCCTCTCCGACATCGACCCCATCAGCCAGCACGAACATGCGCTGGAACTGGCGCGCGGCGATGCCCCGATGCAGAAACACGCGCCCCTCGCTGTCGTCGTTCTGACGGCCCCGGATTACCAATTGCCGATCTTCCACAGTGATCGACAGATCGTCCTGCGCAAATCCTGCGACCGCCAACGTAATCCTGTAGGATCGTTCGGATGTCTGTTCGATATTATAGGGCGGATATCCTTCGTTACCGGATTTCGCCGAACGCTCCAACAGACGTTCCAGTTGCTCGAACCCCAGCATATGGGGGTATGAAGCCAGAGTAAGTTTCGACACAGTTTCGTCCTTTTCACTAAAGCGACGTGTTTCCACGGCCCCTTGGCGGCGACCGCTTGCTACAAATATGGTGGGAAATCCCCCGCACAACAAGGTCTATGCGGAAACATCTTCTGGCTCTATACTGCGCCCTACCGTTTTCCGTCCCTCTTTTCCGGAGATCATCCATGAACGTCCAATCAGATCTGTCGATGAAATCCGACGAAGTCCTGCGCATTGAACTTGAGGTTCTGCGGCGCCAGCATCGCGATCTTGACGAGGCCATTCGCGCGCTTGTCGACCGTGGTACCGGAGACCAGCTTACCATCCGGCGGCTCAAGAAACAAAAGCTGCGCCTCAAGGATCTCATCGCGCGGATCGACGATCGTCTGACCCCCGATATTATTGCCTGAGAGCGCATTGCAGGGCGGCGCGATCTGGCTATAGTGCGCGCTCTTTCCACGAGGGCCGGGGTCGCAAATGGACCATATTCACATAGGCATCATCATGGGCAGCCAGTCCGACTGGCCCACTATGAAAGAAGCAGCGACAGTTTTGGACGAACTGGGTATTACCTATGAAACCCGGATCGTTTCGGCTCATCGCACCCCGGACCGGCTGTGGGAATATGGCCGCACGGCGAGCGAACGCGGCCTGCGCGCGATCATCGCCGGGGCGGGTGGGGCGGCGCATCTGCCGGGTATGATGGCCTCGAAAACACGTATTCCGGTGATCGGCGTGCCGATCCAAACCCGCGCGCTGTCGGGCGTGGATTCCCTTTATTCCATCGTTCAGATGCCCAAGGGCTTCCCGGTCGCCACCATGGCCATCGGCGCGGCAGGGGCCGCCAATGCCGGGTTGATGGCGGCCAGCATTCTGGCCCTTGGCGATCCCGATCTGGCAAAACGCTTGGACGATTGGCGCGCCGCGCTCTCGGCTTCAATTCCAGAGGAACCTTGCGATGACTGATCCCCTGCGTCCCGGCGCGACCATCGGCATTCTTGGCGGCGGCCAACTGGGTCGGATGCTTTCGGTCGCCGCTGCACGGCTTGGTTTCCGCAGCCATATCTTCGATCCCGGCGCAAATCCGCCTGCGGGCGAAGTCGCGGCCCAGGTCACCACGGCACCCTGGGATGACGAAGCGGCATTGGCTGCTTTCGCTGACAGCGTCGATGTCGTCACCTACGAGTTCGAGAACATTCCCACCGCAACGCTGGACATTCTGCAACGCCACCATCCGATCCGTCCGGGGCGCGAGGCGCTGAGGATCAGCCAGGATCGCTTGACCGAAAAGACCTTTCTGCAGGGTCTCGGCCTGAAAACCGCGCCTTACGCCGACATCTCCTACCTTGCCAGCCTGCAAGCGGCGCTGCGCGACATTGGCACGCCCGCAATCCTGAAAACCCGCCGGTTCGGCTATGATGGCAAGGGGCAAGCGCGGCTGGACAGCATCGACGACGCCGCACATGCCCACGCGGCGATGCAGGGCGCACCGGCGATTCTGGAAGGGTTCGTCGCCTTCAGTCACGAAGTTTCGGTGATCGCCGCGCGCGGGTTGCAGGGCGATGTGGCCTGTTTCGACCCCGGCGAAAACGTGCATCGCGACGGCATCCTGCATACCACCACGGTTCCTGCACGCCTTACCCCCGGCCAGCGCAGCGATGCGATCCTGCTCGCCGCCAACATCCTGAACGCGCTGGATTACGTCGGTGTTCTGGGTGTCGAACTGTTCGTCACCTCGGACGGGCTGATCGTCAATGAAATCGCCCCGCGGGTGCACAATTCCGGTCACTGGACGCAGAACGGTTGCGCTGTCGACCAGTTCGAACAGCATATCCGCGCGGTCGTAGGCTGGCCTCTGGGTGACGGACACCGCCATGCCGACGTGGTGATGGAGAACCTGATCGGCACCGATATTGACCGTGTTGCGACCCTCGCAGCCGAACCCGATACCGCGCTGCACCTTTACGGCAAGGCCGAGACCAAGCCGGGACGCAAGATGGGCCATGTGAACCGCATCCGGCGGCTGTCGTGACCCTCAGGCCACCAATGTTTCGGCCTTCTTGAGATCAACCGAAACCAGCTGACTGACCCCCTGTTCAGCCATCGTGACGCCAAACAGCCGATCCATCCGGCTCATGGTCACGGCATGGTGGGTGATAATCAAAAACCGGGTGTCGGTCTGGCGGCACATTTCGTCGAGCAGATCGCAAAACCGCGTCACGTTCGCGTCGTCCAGCGGCGCGTCCACCTCATCCAGCACGCAGATGGGCGCTGGATTGGCAAGGAACACCGCGAAAATCAGCGCGGCAGCGGTCAGCGTCTGCTCGCCCCCCGACAGCAACGAGAGCACGGAGAGCTTCTTGCCCGGTGGCTGGCACATGATCTCCAGCCCGGCATCCAGCGGATCGTCGCTTTCGACCATGACCAGATTGGCCTCGCCGCCGCCGAACAGGTGGCGGAACAGCATGGTGAAATTGCTATTCACCTGCTCGAACGCCACCAGCAGCCGCTCGCGACCCTCGCGGTTCAGGCCAGAGATGCCGCTACGCAGGGCGCTGATCGCCTCTTCTAGATCGGCCTTTTCGGCCACAAGGCTGTCGTGTTCGTCCTGCACCTCGCGCGAATCCTCTTCGGCACGCAGGTTGACCGCGCCCAATGCCTCGCGCTGGCGTTTGTAGCGCTGCACGTCAGCCTCCAGCGTGTTGGCATCGGGCATCGCGCCGGGTTCGACGCCCAGATCCTCAAGCAACGCGTCGGGGCTCGTCGCGCGCTCGTCAACAATACGTCCGGCGGCTTGCGCCACGGCTTCACGGGCGGCTTCGGCGCGGGCCTCGGCGCGCGCGCGCGCCTCGCGGGCTTCGGAGGCAATACGCTCCGCCTCGCGTTCGGCCAGCACGGCATCCCGAAGGGCCGCGTCGGCATCACTCAGCGCAACCGCCGCAGCAGCGCGACGTTCCTCGGCCTGAGCAATATCTTCCGACAGCGCATCGCGTTTGGCGGCAATCTCTTGGGGCACGGCTTTGGCCTGAGCCAACTCGGCCTCGGACTTGCGCTTGCGCGTGACCAGTTCCGAAATCCGCTTGTCGGCAGTCTGCAAGCGATGACGCCAGCCGCTCAGTTCCTTGGCGACATCCTGACTGCGCCGGGTGCGCGCCTCGCCCTCGCGGCGCAGTTCGTCATGCGCAGAGCGGTGTGACATCATAGTGATTCGCGCCGCCTCGACCGTCATGCGGATATCCTCGGTCTGCGCCCGCGCCGCCTCCAGATTCTCCAACTCACCCGAGGCGCGTTCGGCCTCGCGCAACCGGCCCCGCGCCTCGATTGCCGCCGCCTCGTGGCGCGCAACGGCAAGGTCCAGTGCTTCCAATTTGCCTTCGGCCAGATTGCGCTCGGCTTCGGCGAACGACAGGGCGCGCCCGGCCTCGGTGACGGCACGATCAGCGTCGCGCCGGGCGTGACGGGCGGCTTTCTCGGCCTCGGACACTTCGGCCAGCCGCACGGTCAATGCCTCATGCACATGCACAGCCCCATCGGCGCGCGCTGATGCTTGCTCCATGGCCTGCTTCAACTCCTCCAGCCGGTTCATCTGTTGCAGGCGTAATGCCGCCGCGCTGCTGGCGTCCCCGGCCCCGACCCGGTAGCCATCCCAACGCCACAGATCCCCGTCCAGCGACACCAGCCGCTGGCCTGGCAATAGTTCGACTTGCAGACGCAGCCCCTCAGACGCCGGAACCAGCCCGATTTGCGCCATGCGCCGCTGTAAGACCTCGGGCGCCGACACGTGGCTTGACAGCGGCGTCACCCCCGCGGGAAGCTTTTGTTCCGCCGCATAAGGCACCAGCATAGCCCATCCGGTCTGGCTGTCAGCGCCTGCCTCGGGGGCGCGAAGATCGTCGGCCAATGCGGCCCCAAGCGCCTTTTCAAAGCCCTTTTCGACCTGCAAGCGATCCAGAATCTGACCGCCCTTGGCAGAATCGCGCTGCAACAACTTGCCCAGTGCCGCAACCTCGGCGCGAAGTGCATTCAACTCGCCGGTCGCCTCCGAACGTTCCCCGCGCGCCTCGGCCTCGCGGGCTTGTGCCTCCGCGCGCTCGGTTTCGGCCTCTGTCAGGGCGGCCTCGGCATCAGACGCCGCTCCTGTGGCAACCGTTTCCGCTTGCCGCGCGGTCTGGTGGTCCAATGCGGCACGATCCAGTGCGGCCCGGGCCTCGGCCATGGCGGTGCGGGCCTTTTCAGCCTCGGCCTCTGATTTTTCCTGCGTCTTGCGATTGTCCTCAAGCAGACGCTGCGCGGAATGGTGCCGCGCTGCGAGCCGGGCAACATCCTCGGTCTGAAGTGCCAGATCGGCCTCGCGAATTTGCAGCACTTCGGCCGATTCGCTGGCCAGATCGGCAGCTTCGCTTAGGCGGGCGTCATGCCCTCGTGCTGCCTCGGCCAATTCATGCGCCTCTTTCTCCAGGCGGGCGATCGTTTCGGAGGCATCGCGGTTCAATCCGGTCTCGCGTTCAATGTCCCGCGCCAGTTGTTCGATCCGTGCGCCCAGCGTCTCAATCGCCTCGCGCGCGCGCTCTTCTTGGTCGGTCAAGCTATCGCTCTGCACTTGCAACCGCTGCAAGACCGCGCCGGCAATCGCCTCTTCCTCGCGCAGGGGCGGCAGCGCCGTTTCGGCGTTGCTGCGCGCCACGGCAGCATCTCGCGCCGCAATTTCAGCCTGCTTGGCCTCGCCAACCCACTGGTGCAAAATCTCGTCGGCTTCGGCACGGCCGGCATCCGCCTCGGCCCAGCGGCGAAACAGCAGCATGCCCTCGGCCTGGCGCAATTGCTGCCCGATTTCGCGATAGCGCGACGCCTGTCGCGCCTGTCGCGCCAGTTGTGCCAATTGCGTTGCCAACTGCTCAATCACGTCATCGACGCGGGTAAGGTTGCTCTCGGCGCCGTTCAGCTTCAATTCGGCCTCGTGGCGACGTTGGTACAGGCCAGAGATTCCAGCGGCCTCTTCCAGGATCCGGCGCCGTGCCTTGGGTTTGGCACGGATCAATTCGGCAATCTGCCCCTGACTGACCAACGCCGGCGAATGCGCACCGGTCGAGGCATCCGCGAACAGCATTTGCACATCCCGCGCGCGCACGTCCTTGGCGTTGACCTTGTACGCACTGCCGACATCGCGGGTTATTCGGCGCACAATCTCCAGTGTATCGCTATCGTTGAATCCAGCCGGGGCCAGCCGGTCGGCGTTGTCGATCTGCAACGCCACTTCGGCGAAATTGCGCGCGGGACGTGTCGCAGCACCAGCAAAGATAACGTCTTCCATACCGCTGCCGCGCATTGTCGTCGGGCGGTTTTCACCCATCACCCAGCGCAGCGCCTCAAGCAGGTTCGACTTGCCGCAACCATTCGGCCCAACCACACCAGTCAGGCCGTCCGAGATAATCAGATCGGTCGGATCGACAAAGCTTTTAAAGCCGGTCAGTCTGAGTCTGGAAAAACGCAAAATATATCTGCCCTAGTTTTGCTGGTCTGGAATGTGACGTCTTGACGGGTTTCAAGTCAATGGGCTTGCTGCCTCATATGGCCATTTACGCAAATATCACCACCATATCTTGATCTGCCCCGTCTAATTCCAGCATGGGCCGCATTCGAAACCCGGGTATGTGACCCCCAGAGCCATGTTTGCCCACGCTCTGTGTTGAAAATAGTCATAAAAAACCAGCGGAATCGGCGCTTGCTACGCCGTTGCAGGCCAGCCAGCCCAGAGCCAGGGCTTGCTCGCCGCGCGGGCGCGAACCGGGCCGAATTGCGGGGCATACTATGTATTAACCGCACCGCCACGGTAAGACGCGTCGCGGTTTCGCCGCGAAAATACGGGCTAGACGGCGCGCAGTCAGCACAAAACAAGAGGATGCCAAGCAAGACACCTTTCACCACCCCAGTCTGACGACCAGTGATTGAGCAAACGTTTATCCGTAAATACTCGTTTTATTCACCCGACGGGAGTGCAAACCACAACAGCGCGAAAGGAAAAGGCCGGCTTTGCATGCCGGCCTTGCAGATTTATGCGTCCGATCAGTGCAGCTTGGCTTCGACGTCGCTAATTGCCGAATCGATCAGTGCGTTGCCGGTCGCAGCGGTCATCTGTTTGGCGATAACCTCTTTGGCCGCACCGACGGCAATCGCAATGGCTTGGTCACGAACCTCGCGCACAGCTTTGTCCTGTGCCGAAGCAATCTGTTCATCCGCAGCCGCAAGGCGACGAGCGACGGATTTTTCCATATCGGCCTTGGCCTGCTCGGCGGCAGCCGCGGCTTCGTGGCGCGCGGTTTCGACGATCCTATCGGCTTGCGCCTGAACCTCTTTCTGCTTGCGCTCATAAGAGGCCAGCAGCGTCTGCGCCTCTTCACGCAAAGCGCGAGCCTCGTCCAATTCACTGCGAATGGTCTCGGCGCGCTTGTCCAGCATTTTGACCAGCAGGCTGGGCACTTTGAAATATAGCAGGACCGCAATGAACAGGAGAAAGGCCAGCAGCACGACGAAATCGGTATTGTGCAGCGAAAAGAACGGCCCCGTAGCCGCCAGCGCAGGTGAGGCAGACGCGATTGCGCCGAACGCCAGAACCGGGGCAAATTTGGTGCGCATGTCTTTTATCCCTTCATCCGGTTTTCGACAGCCGCCTTGATGGCCGCTCCGTCCGGTTTGCTGCCCATGGCTGCAACCAATGCTTCGGCGGTATCTGTGGCGACAGTCTGAACTGCCTCGATCGCACCTGCGCGGATGTCAGCGATGGCGGACTCGGATTCCGCCGTGCGGGCGGCGATTTCGGCATCCGCCTCTTTCAGGGCCGCGTCCAACTCCGCCTGAATCTCGGCACGCGTCTCGGCAACAATAGCTTGCGCTTGCGCCCTCGCATCGGCAAGCGCCTTTTCATAAGCTTCTTCGGCTTTCAGCGCCTGCGCCTTGAGATCTTCTGCAACGGCGATGTCATTGGTGATCGTGCCCTGACGCTCGGCCAGAATTGCACCGATCCGGGGCAACGCAACTCGAGACAGGATCAGATAGATCACCACGAGCGTGACTACCAGCCAGAAGATCTGGTTGCCGAAATGCGAGAAATCAAGCTGCGGCAGGCCCGATGCTGTATCGGGGTCGTGCATCGCCAGACCGGTAGCGTCAGCCAGACCGTCGCCTGTGGTCTCAAATGTCTCGGTTTCCATGTCGTTCTCCTAAGGAACTTGACCTACACCGGGCAGCGCATGGGATATGCGCCACCCGATCGTAAGGATGCTGGTTCCAAAGTTATCAGACGGCGAACATCAGCAGCAGAGCGACGAGGAACGAGAAGATCCCCAGAGCTTCTGCAAAGGCGATGCCGATGAACAGCATGGCTGTCTGGCCCGCTGCCGCCGAAGGGTTGCGCAGAGCACCTGACAGGTAATTGCCGGCCACATTGCCCACACCGATCGCCGCGCCGCCCAGACCCATACAGGCCAGACCCGCGCCGATATATGCGCCCATTTGTACGATATCGCCTTCCATTGGTATTCTCCTTACGTTGGAATTGGTGATGGATGTCAGACGGGCACAACGCCCGTTCTTGTCTTAATGTGCAGGTTGCAACGCGTCCTTGAGATAGACGCAGGTCAGGATCGTGAAGACATAGGCCTGAATGAAGGCGACCAGCACCTCAAGCCCATACATCGCGGTGATCGCCACGATCGACAACGGCGAGATTGCCGCGATGACCGCAAACCCTGCAAAAACTTTAACCACGGCGTGACCCGCCATCATCGTGCCGGCCAGTCGGATCGAGTGGCTGACCGGACGCACAAAATAAGAAATCAGTTCGATCACCGCGAGCACCGGACGCAAGGCAAGCGGCGCTTCCTTGGCCCAGAACAGCCCCAGAAAGGCTGGGCCGTTCAGCACGAACCCAAGCACCGTAACGGACAGGAACACCGTGATCGCCAGCAGACCAGTCACCGCGATATGGCTGGTGGTGGTAAAGGCCATCGGCAACAGACCGAGAAAGTTGGCAAAGACGATGAACATGAACAGCGTCATGATATAGGGAAAATACTTCACCCCTTCCTTGCCGCAAACGTCTTCAACCATCTTATATATGAACCCATAGGCCAGTTCGGCAACCGACTGCCCGCGCGAGGGCACGATGGCACGTTTTGAACTGCCGAGGATCAACAGCGCGACAATCGCCAGTACGGTAAGGCCCAGCCACAGCGTCACATTGGTGGGTGTATACCACGCAATCACGTCGCCGCCGAACAGCGGTTCAACCTTGAACTGGTCCATCGGGTGAAAGACCAGACCGCCCTCTTCGCCCTGCACTTCAGTCGCCACTTGTCCGTTCCTCTTCTTCGTCGTCCTGCGCGGCCATGTCAGCCGCTGCGGCCTGTTTGTCGGCCTGTATTTCCTGCGCGCTACGCAGCATGGTTTTGATGCCTGCCGCCAGCCCCAGCAATGTAAACAGCACCAGAAAAATGGGGATCGTCCCCAACAGGCGGTCCAGCCCGTATCCGATGCCAAAGCCGATCACCAGACCGGCAACAAGTTCGATCACCATCCGCCAGGCCAGTTGCGCCTGAGAATAATGTTCTTCCTGATGGGACTTGGCCGGCTTGCCCGACCGGGCTGCTGCGATCCGCGCCTCAAGCTGCGCGAGGCGCTGCTTATGGTCGTCATCAGCCACCGCTGCCCCCATCTTTGGTTGAGCTTGTGCTAGTTCGCCAAGCGCGCGGAGTCAATTGCGTAAATCCGGTGCCCAGAATTCACGTATTGCGCTGATAAATAAAGATTAAATAGGTAACGGACCCGAGATCACACATCGCGCCACACCGATGACCGGCCCGCTTATGGGCCTCCTAGCTCATTCAACCAAACGGTTGACCATGCCCGCCCCATGGCGCTATCGCCCTACTATGTCCGTAACGCTTGACACTGTTTTCGCCGCGCTCGCCGATCCCACCCGGCGGGCAATCCTGTCGATGTTGCTCGAGGATGATATGGCGGTGACCGACGTCGCCGCACCGTTCGACATATCGCTGGCCGCAATCTCCAAACATCTTGGCATACTTTGCCGCGCGGGACTTATCACGCAAGAAAGACGCGGGCGGTTGAACTGGTGCAAACTGGAGCCAGACGCCCTGCGCGCAGCCAGCGTCTGGATGCAGGGGTTTGGCCAGTTCGAACCGATCCATCTGGACGCGTTCGAGCGCTTCCTGGGGCTGGAGCTTGGCCCCGATCACTCTGGCCCGCGCAGGAATGATTAGACCAACGATGGTTCCCCACTCCGGATCGGCCTCGGTCTTTGTTGTCACACCGGGCCGTGCGGTCTTGACAGGATAATCATACATCTTTATCCGACGCCCAACCCCCGGAAGGTCTGTCCCTTCCGGTCCCGGACGCGGTTCGGGATCGCCCTCCACCAGCGCGTTGCGCCCGTGGAGGCATTTGCGCTTTGCCCGGCTGTCTCTTACATCGGAGACAGTTAAAACCAGTGACAGGGAGCCAGACGGCCCATGTTCGAAAACCTATCTGAACGCCTTTCCGGTGTCTTTGACCGGCTGACCAAACAGGGCGCACTCTCCGACGAGGACGTGAAAACCGCCCTGCGGGAGGTTCGCGTCGCGCTGCTTGAAGCGGATGTTTCGCTGCCAGTCGCCCGTGATTTTGTCGCAAAGGTGCAAGAACAGGCCACCGGGCAGGCAGTGACCAAATCGGTGACTCCGGGCCAGCAGGTCGTCAAGATCGTACATGATGCGCTGATCGATGTGCTGAAAGGCGATAGCGACCCCGGCAAGCTGAAAATCGACAACCCGCCCGCCCCGATCCTGATGGTCGGGCTTCAGGGGTCGGGAAAGACGACAACCACCGCCAAACTGGCCAAGCGGCTGAAAGAGCGCGACGGCAAGCGCGTCCTGATGGCGTCGCTGGACACCAACCGCCCGGCGGCGATGGAACAGCTCGCGATCCTTGGCAATCAGATCGGTGTCGATACCCTACCCATCGTCAAGGGTGAAGATCCGGTACAGATTGCCAAACGCGCCAAGACGCAAGCCAGCCTTGGCGGCTATGATGTCTATATGCTGGATACTGCGGGCCGGCTGCATATCGATGCAGAACTGATCGCACAGGCGGCGGCAGTGCGCGACGTGGCCAATCCGCGCGAAACCTTGCTCGTGGTCGATGGCCTCACCGGTCAGGATGCCGTGAACGTTGCCACCGAATTCGACGACAAAATCGGCGTCACCGGTGTCGTGCTCACCCGCATGGACGGCGACGGGCGCGGCGGTGCGGCGCTGTCGATGCGCGCAGTCACTGGCAAACCGATTCGTTTCGTCGGTCTGGGCGAAAAGATGGACGCCATCGAGACCTTCGAACCCGACCGCATCGCTGGCCGCATTCTGGGCATGGGCGATATCGTCGCGCTGGTCGAAAAGGCGCAAGAGACGATCGAGGCCGAACAGGCCGAACGGATGATGAAGCGCATGATGAAAGGTCAGTTCAATATGAACGACCTGCGCATGCAGCTTGAACAAATGCTCCAGATGGGCGGAATGCAAGGCATGATGGGCATGATGCCCGGCATGGGCAAAATGGCCAAACAGGTCGAAGAGGCTGGCTTCGACGATAAGATCCTGAAACAGCAAATTGCCCTGATTCAGTCGATGACCAAACGCGAGCGCGCCAATCCGCAGATCCTACAAGCCAGCCGCAAAAAACGCATCGCTGCCGGCTCGGGCATGGAAGTGTCCGACCTTAACAAGCTTCTTAAGATGCACCGCCAGATGGGCGACATGATGAAGAAGATGGGCCGGATGGGCAAAGGCAAGATGTTGCGGCAGGCCATGAAAGGCATGTTCGGCAAAGGTGGCATGGACCCCTCGCAGATGGACCCACAGGCGCTTGAGGCAGCAGCCAAACAGATGGGTGGCAACCTGCCCGGTGGCTTGCCGGGTCTGGGTGGTGGCACGGCCTTGCCGCGCGGCCTTTCAGGATTTGGAAAAAAGAAGTGACGGCGCCGTTGGCCGATACCCCGATGATCCAGACCGAAAGGCTGATCCTGTGCGCCGCCGGCCCAAAGGACTGGTCGGCAGGTCGCATGATCAAGGCAGCGCAGCGCGCCCAAATCATGCGGCGCGGTGCCGCCAGCTCTACACTTAATTGCGGTGCACCTCATCTCGGCGATGCCCCTTGCACCGTCTATCCTTTCCCCTTGCCGAACCAATTGAATGACGGCGGAATCGAGGATCACCCATGACCGAAACCGCATCATCCGTCGACGACGTCCTGAAAGAACACCGCGCCAGCATCGACCGGCTTGACGCAATCCTTGTTTTTACTTTGGGTGAGCGCTTCAAGCACACTCAGGCAGTCGGTCGTCTCAAGGCCGACCACAACCTTCCGCCCTCCGATCTTGCCCGCGAAGCCGCGCAAATCGAGCGGCTCGAAGACCTTGCGGAACAGGCCGATCTCGATCCGGTCTTTGCCCGGAAGTTCCTGAACTTCATCATTGCCGAAGTTATCCAGCACCACCGTCAACACCAATCATAGGGCGGGGTCACCGCGCCGCCCCTCTCAAATCAAACGCCATTCAAAGGAGACAACCAAATGGCCATGAAGATCCGCCTTGCCCGCGCCGGCAGCAAAAAACGTCCTTTCTATCGCATCGTGGCGTCCGACAGCCGGATGCCCCGCGACGGCCGCTTTCTGGAAAAGCTGGGCACCTATAACCCGCTGCTGCCCAAAGACAGCGAAGAGCGCGTGAAGATGGATGCCGAGCGTATCCAGTACTGGCTGGATCAGGGCGCGCAGCCCACCGACCGTATTGCCCGCTTCCTCGAAGCCGCCGGCCTGCGCGAAAAAGCCGTTCGCAATAACCCGCAAAAAGCCGAGCCGGGCAAGAAGGCCAAGGAACGCGCCGAGGAAAAGGCGGCCAAAGCCGCAGAAGCCCCTGCGGACGCATCGGCCGAATAAGATCCTGCGCTCTGGACATCTGATAGTCAGGCAGGCCACTCTTGGCCTGCCGCTTCATTCTTCGAGGTTCCATGATCGTCCAGCGCCCTTTCTCTGACAGGTACGCGACATGAGTGATCTCATCTGCGTCGGCGCCATTGCCGGTGCCTTTGGCGTGCGTGGCGAAGTGCGTCTCAAAAGTTTTTGCGCCAACCCTGAAGACATCGCCAGCTATTCTCCGCTGACAACCGAAGACAATTCGCGCCAATTCGAAATATCGCTGACCGGGCGGGCCACCAACGCGCTAACCGCGCGTTTAAGCGGCATCACCACCAAGGAAGAGGCCGACGCAATGCGCGGCTTGCGCCTGTTCGTTTCGCGCGACCGGATGCCATCCCTGCCCGATGATGAGTTTTATCATGCCGACCTGATCGGACTTGCCGTGCATGACACCGGCGGGCGACTGCTGGGCCATGTCAAATCGGTGATGAACCACGGCGCCGGCGACCTGTTGGAAATCCACGGCGCAGGGCTGCGCGACACCGTGCTATTGCCGTTCACCCGCATCGCCGTACCCACTGTCGATCTGGCTGCGGGACGAATCGTCGCCGACCCGCCTGAAGGGCTGTTTCCCGACGCTGGCGGAACCTCTGGCACATGAGCGGGGAAACCACCGCCTGGACGGCGCGTGTCATCACCCTGTTTCCGTCGGCCTTTCCCGGTGTCCTTGGCGAAAGCCTGACCGGCAAGGCGCTGCACGATGGACTATGGCGGCTTGAAACCATCGACCTGCGCAATTTCGGCATCGGGCGGCATCGCAACGTCGATGACACACCCGCCGGCGGTGGCGCGGGCATGGTGTTGCGCGCCGATGTTCTGGGTCCGGCAATCGAGGCGGCGCAGGCTGATTCGCTGGCGGCGCCGCTGATCTATCTCAGCCCGCGCGGGCGCCCGATGGATCAGGCCTTGATGCGCGATCTGGCGGCGGGGCCGGGTGTTACCCTGATCTGCGGCCGCTTCGAAGGCGTGGACGAACGCGTTTTGCAACATTACGACGTGCAAGAGGTGTCGCTTGGCGATTTCGTCCTGACCGGCGGTGAAATTGCGGCACAGGCTCTGATCGACGCCACCGTTCGGCTGTTGCCCGACGTGCTGGGCAATGCCGATTCGGCGGTCAACGAAAGCTTTGATGCCGATCTGCTGGAACATCCACATTACACCCGCCCCGCCGAATGGCAGGGCCGCCCAATCCCCGAGGTTCTGATGTCCGGACATCATGGCCGCATCGCCGAATGGCGCCAGCAACAGGCCGAGGCGATCACCCGCACCCGACGGCCCGACCTTTGGGCCCGCCATATCGCGCGAAACGCCCCGGATAAGGCTTGATCCATCTCGCAGTTTGCCCTAACCCACACCTGCCCGGAGTCGCGATCGCGGCTGCGAGCCAGTTGGTCTTGGCAATACATGGTGAACCGACCTTCTTCGGTCTTTACCCACCTCGCCGGGATCGCCGCACAAGGAATGACGACACGATCTCCGGCGGGCTGGCAGATGCTGGAACCCGATGAAGACCAGGAGCTCTCGGTCGCGCAAATCTTCGTGGACCAACCACGAGCCATATCAGGAGTAATGCGATGGACCTGATCGCACAGATCGAGGCGGAACAGATCGCCGAGTTGGGGCACGATATTCCCGACTTCAAAGCTGGCGACACGATCCGCGTCGGCTATAAAGTAACCGAGGGCACCCGCACCCGTGTCCAGAACTACGAAGGCGTCTGCATCAGCCGCAATAACGGCAATGGCATCGCAGGCAGCTTCACCGTGCGCAAGATTTCCTTTGGCGAAGGCGTGGAACGCATGTTCCCCCTACACTCGACCAACGTGGACAGCATCACCGTGGTGCGTCGTGGTCGCGTGCGCCGTGCCAAGATGTACTATCTGCGCACGCGCCGGGGCAAATCGGCCCGGATCGCGGAAGATTCGAACTACAAGCCGCTTTCGGGCGCAAAGGCGTAAGGACCGGACCGATGAAAAAAGAAATTCATCCCGATTATCACCTCATCGACGTCAAATTGACCGACGGCACCGTCGTGCAGATGAAGTCGACCTGGGGCAAAGAGGGCGAGCAACTGTCGCTCGATATTGACCCTTCGGTGCATCCCGCATGGACCGGAAGCTCGGGCCGTCTGATGGATACCGGTGGCCGTGTTTCCCGGTTCAAGAAGAAATACGAAGGTCTGGGATTCTGACTCTTTCCCCATGACCGAGACAGGACGCCGCCCCTCCTCGGGCGGCGTCTTTCGTTTCAGGGGTGCAGTTTCGCCACAGGCAAAATTAGAATCGCCGTTCGGCATTCTTCCCAAGCCCGAATCAGCCACATAGACTGCGCTGCACGGATCCCCGCGCGACGAACCTGCGGGCAAGAGGGAATGCAATGGCGCATATCATTGTCATCGGCAACGAAAAGGGCGGCGCGGGCAAATCAACCGTGTCGATGCATCTGGCCAGCGCTTTGGCGCGCCTGGGCCACAAGGTCAGCGCATTGGATTTGGACCTGCGCCAACGCTCGCTGGGCCGCTATATCGAAAACCGCCGCGCCTTTGACGCCAAGGCCGGCATTGGCCTGCCCACCCCAACCTATCACGATCTCCCCGACATCGACGCCGACAACCTGCAACCGGGGGAAAACATATATGACCACCGCCTGTCTGCCGCCGTCGCCGCGCTCGAGCCGGACTGCGATTTCATCCTGATTGACTGCCCCGGTTCGCATACGCGGCTCAGCCAAGTGGCGCATTCACTGGCCGATACGCTGGTGACGCCGTTGAACGACAGCTTCGTCGATTTCGACCTGCTGGCCCATATCGACGGCCAAGGCGAGAAAATACTCGGGCCGTCAGTCTATTCCGAAATGGTCTGGAATGCCCGCCAATTGCGCGCGCAAGCTGGGCTGAAGCCCATCGACTGGATCGTGGTCCGTAACCGATTGGGTTCGCAACGCATGGTCAACAAAGAGAAGATGGAGCGGGCACTTGATAAACTGGCCAGCCGCATCGGCTTTCGCGTGGCGCCGGGATTCAGCGAACGGGTGATCTTTCGCGAATTGTTCCCGCGTGGCCTGACCTTGCTCGACCTCAAGGATATCGGCGTCAAGCAGTTGAATATTTCCAATATCGCCGCGCGTCAGGAATTACGCGACATGATCAAAGCACTGAACCTGCCGGGGGTCGAACCGGTGTTTTGAACCGAGCGTTGCCCGCTCAGATGCCAAACCCGGCCCATGGAATATACCGGACGGGATCTCCGGGACGAACGTGAAGCGCGCCATCCGGCAGTTCTACCAAGCCTTCGGCCCAACTCAGACCACTGATGCGCCCTGACCCTTCCGAGGCGAACGGCTCTACCTGCCCGTCCCGCACCCGTGCGCGCAGATATTCGCGCCGCCCCTGCTTCTTACGCTTTTCAAACGCGGCGGGCACCTCAAAACCCTGCGGCTCGACCCAGCCCATGCCCGCCAACAGCGCCAGCGCCGGACGCGCAAAGATCAGCGTGCAAACCATCGCCGCAACCGGGTTGCCGGGCAGCCCGAAAACCGGCTTGCCGTCCCAAAGCCCCAGCGCCAGCGGCCGCCCCGGTTTCACCGCAATGCGCCATTTCTGCATCGCCCCCGCCTCGCCAAGCAGAGCAGAGACGTGATCCTCGTCTCCCGCTGACGCGCCACCGCTGGTCAGGATCGCATCGACCCGCGTCGCGCCCGAGTCCAATGCCGCGCGCAGCAGATCGCGATTATCGCCGACCTTCCCCAGATCCACTGGGCTGTGTCCCATCCGCTCCAACAGCGCCAGCAACATGGGCCGGTTTGCGTCGTAAATATGCCCTGCGCCGGCATCGATGCCCGGTTCGGCCAATTCATCTCCAGTGGAAAGAACCCCCACCCGCAATGAGGTGCGCACTGCAAGCGCACCTATGCCGACCGCCGCAAGCAGTGCCAGATCGGCGGGCGTCACGTGCCGCCCTTCCTGCAATATTACGTCACCGGCCTCGACATCCTCGCCCGCGCGGCGGGCATTCGCACGCTGCTTTAGGGGCCCGTGAAAGGCGATATGGCCCGCCTGTACGGTCACGTCTTCTTCCAGAACCACCGTATCGACCCCCTCGGGCAATGCCGCACCGGTCAGGATGCGCAGCGCGTGCCCCTTGGGCACCGCGCCGGAGAAATCGCCCCCCGCCGCCGCCCGTCCATCAAGCAGCGGCATCACCTGCACACCCTCGCCCGCCGGTCCGGCAAACCCATAGCCATCAATGGCAGAATTGGCCCGTGGCGGGTTCGAACGCGCCGCGATCACGTCTTCGGCCAGCACCCGGCCAAGGGCCTGCGACAGGTCAATTGTCTCGACCCCGCAAACCGGATGCAGCCGTTCGCGCAGCAAGTCCAGCGCTTCGTCCACCGGCGTCCAATGCACGCCGGCGGGCAAGGCGAAACAATCATTGCGCAGCGGCGGCGGCACCGGCATCGCGGCCGTGCTCGGTTTTTCAGGCTTAGGTGATGACATCGTTCTGCCCTCTTTTGTCATGATCGCAATCAGCAAATGCACATGACTGAAACCTCACAACCCCACCTCGCGCAGGATGAAATCGGCAATGCTTTGCGTGTCGTCCAGATCGAAAACCGGGCGGTTTAGATCCAGCGGCGTGTCGCTTGCCAGCGCCCGCACGGTTTCATCCCCGGGCGCGATCAGCGGGTTGTTGGCAATCGCGCGATAGGCCTCGATCTTGGGATGGCGGTCGCGTTTATAGCCCTCGATCAGCACCAGATCGCAGGGTGATAACCGGGTCAGCAATTCGCTCAGGGTCAATTCGGGTGCGCCGCGCAATTCGTGCATCAGCGCGAAACGCCGCCCCGAGGCCAGCATCACCTCGCGCGCGCCGGCGATGCGATGGCGATAGCTGTCCGTGCCCTCGTGATCCACGTCGAATCCGTCATGGGCATGTTTGACCGTGGACACGGTGAAACCGCGGCCGGTGATCTCGCTTACCAGTCGCTCCACCAGCCCGGTCTTGCCGGCGTTCTTCCAGCCGGTAACGCCGTAGACTCTCATGGCTGTTCCTCCAGCAAGGCCT
The DNA here is from genome assembly GCF_016307205.1 of Pontibaca salina. Classification (GTDB taxonomy): domain Bacteria; phylum Pseudomonadota; class Alphaproteobacteria; order Rhodobacterales; family Rhodobacteraceae; genus Pontibaca; species Pontibaca salina. Next base: position 80,986 of record NZ_JAEIJD010000003.1, read on the forward strand.
CGGCGCGGGCCAGATCTTCGGGTGTGTTCACGTTGAAGAACGGATCGAACCGATCTACCGGAAACTGTGCCAGCTGCCCATTGTGACGGTCGGTCCACAGCACCACCTTGCGCAGCCCGTCACCCAGCGCCGCACGCAGATCGTCGCGCAGCGCCACCGGCCAGAGGCCAAATGTCGGGTGCCGCGCCTGCCCGCGCTCGGGGTCTGGTGTGGCCGCCAGAACCAGCGGATGGGTCATGCCCTCGCCCGCCAGTTGCAGGCGCGGGACCAGATCGCAGGGAAAGAACGGCGTGTCGGCAGCGGCGGTCACGATACTGTCGGTGCCCTGTTCGGCAGCCCAGTCCAGCCCGGCCAGAACCCCGGCCAACGGACCAACAAAGCCGTCGATACTGTCGGCCAGAACCGGCAGGCCCAGATCCGCGAAACGGCTCGGGTCGCCATTGGCGTTCAGCGCCAGCCCCGCAACCTGCGGTGTCAGCCGGTCGATCACATGGGCCAGCAATGTGCGTCCGCCAATGCGCAGACGCCCCTTGTCGCCACCGCCCATGCGCCGCGCCTGCCCGCCTGCCAGAATCACCCCAAGCGGCGCGTTCATACTATGACCTGCATCGAAAACCCCTGCATCTTCACCCTTCAGCACTTTTGCGGCGATGTTTGCGATCCTCTTCGGGGATGCTGGCGGGGTCAGTGTCGCGAATCAGCCGATCTTCACCGCTCAGGCAGGTGAACCGTCGCCCGCGCATTCGCCCGATCAATGTCAGCCCGACCTCGCGCGCGATTTCCACACCCCAAGCGGTAAAGCCCGAGCGCGACGCCAAAACGGGGATACCCATCATCGCCGTCTTGATCACCATCTCCGAGGTCAGCCGCCCGGTGGTGTAAAGGATCTTGTCATCCGAGGCCACGTCGTTGCGCAGCATCCAGCCGGCGATCTTGTCCACAGCATTGTGACGGCCGACATCCTCCATATAGACCAGCGGTCGGTTCTGGTAACACAGGACGGTGCCGTGAATCGCCCCCGCCGCAAGATAAAGCGACGGCGTGCGGTTAATCTGTGAGGCCAGATCATAGAGCCATGACGTGCGCAACTCGAACTTGGGCAGGCGCAACCCCTCCAGTCCCTCCATCATATCCCCAAAGACAGTGCCCACAGCGCAGCCGCTGGTGCGGGTCTTTTTCTTCAGCTTGTCCTCGTAACTGGTTTCGCGCTCGGTGCGCACGACGACGACTTCCAGATCCTCGTCGTAATCGACGCCGGTGATGGTATCGTCGGCCCGCAACATGCCCTGATTCAACAAGAACCCCAGCGCCAGATATTCAGGATAATCGCCAATGGTCATCGCGGTCACGATCTCCTGAGCGTTCAGAAAGATCGTCAGCGGCCGTTCCTCGACCACCGAGATCATCGTGCGTTCACCGGTTTGGTCCACCCCCTCGACCTTGCGCGTCAGGCGCGGTGCGTCGGGATCGGGGGCGATCACATAACCGTCGGCTTGGTCAAACTTGGCCAATTGCAACCTCTTTTAATGCGCGATACGTCCGTTTCGACACATCCTAGGGGCAACGCATGGCATCCACCACCGTGAATTCCTATTTCTGGGCCGGGCTGCGCGCCGGCGCCCCCTTTGTCGTGGTGGTCGCGCCCTTCGGCCTGCTGTTCGGGGTGCTGGCAACCGAGGCCGGGTTGAACGTGTTTGAATCCATGACTTTCGCCGTGACCGTCTTTGCCGGGGCGTCGCAATTCGCCGCCCTGCAACTGATGCAGGAAAACGCGCCGACCATCGTGGTGCTGGCCTCGTCTCTGGCGGTCAACCTGCGCATGGCGATGTATTCCGCCTCGCTGACGCCCTATATGGGCAAGGCGCCACTGTGGCAGCGCGCATTCGCGGCGTTTTTCATGGTCGATCAATCCTATGCCGTTTCCTATGCCCGGTTTGAGACTGACCCTGCCATGACCATCCCCGACCGCATGGCCTATTACGCCGGCACCTGTGCGCTGATCGCGCCGATTTGGGCGGTTGCCACGCTGGTGGGGGCGCTGATGGGGGCGCGCATTCCCGACGCCTTTGCGTTGGACTTTGCGCTGCCGATCACTTTTCTGGCAATGATCGCACCGATGTTGCGCACCCCCGCACATGTGGCCGCCGCGCTGGTCGCGGTCGTCGCCTCGATCCCCGGATCGCTCTTGCCCTATAATCTGGGCCTGCTGGTTGCCGGCGGGGCCGGGATGCTGGTTGGCGCGCGTACTGAACTATTGCTTGAGAACCGAAAGGAACGGACATGAGCGGCGCGGGGACCCCGCCCGATACGCTGACCCTGTGGATCGTGATCGTCAGCCTTGCGGTCGGCAGTTTTTTACTGCGCTTTGTATTTCTTGGAATGGTGGGCAGTCGGCCCATGCCGCCTTGGGTGTTGCGGCATCTGCGCTATACGGCGGTGGCGATCCTGCCGGCGCTGGTGACGCCTTTGGTGATCTGGCCCGCGGCGACCGGCGGCGCGGCGGATGTGCCGCGTATGGCTGCTGCAGTTGCCACCGTAACCGCGGGATTGCTGAGCCGCAATGTCTTGGCCGCGATCTTGGCCGGTGTGGTCACGCTTTATGGGTTGCTTTACCTAATCGGCTGACGCTGCAGTGGCCAACAGCGCGCGGTTTGCCGCCTGCATGCTTTTCTGCAGATTCGCGTCCCCGCCCTCATAATATTTGTCCGAGGTGACATCTGGCAGCGCTGCCACCTGATCACGCAGCTTGGTGGGGAACATGGTCGGGCGGATCGCCTCTTCGAACCCCGGCACCCGGTTCAGAACCCGCGAGGTTGCTGCAGCGCAGAATGCCCCCGGCACCGGCCCATAATCCAGCGCCATACGATAGGCCGCCTCGGCTTGCTGCGGGGTCACGTCGATGGTCTGGCGGACCACGTGATAGGTGCTGCGCGCATGGCTCGAGCGATAGGCTTGTTCAATCGCGGGCGTGATTCCGAACAGGACATCATCGCGCTGCGGCACCAAGTCGGATTGAAACGACCCCGCAGGGTCGAAAATCACCCGTTCATAACCATTGATCAGCAGCGCCGAATGCCCGCCCTTGCCGGTGCGGTTGTTCACCATTGTATAAAGCGTCAGCGACGTCGGTCCCGGATCACGATAGGAAACCGCCGCGATGATTTCATCATCGGCGACGGGGCCGCGCGTCGCGCAACCGGCAACAACAAGCAACAGCGCTCCAAGGCACAGCAAACGGCGCATCAGTATGGCCTTGGGTCAGGTCGCGAAAATCGCCAGAAAGATGGCAAGCACCACGCTGGCGATCACCACCTTTACGATCAGGCTCAGAAAACCGGCATAGGTTCGGTCTTGTTCCGCAATGTCCATGTCACCGTGCTGTTCAGCCATATCGCATTGTCCCGTTTGTTCATGTTTCCCTTACGATTAGCCTATTCGCCCATCTCTGTCACCCCGCCAAATCGGCCAGCGGATCATTCCAGATCGGCGGCAAGGCGAAACCCGATGCGATAGGCGGGTTTGTCGGCATCGGGCTTGGGCATGGCGCGCAGCAGCACGTTCAATTGGCTGACATGCTGCACCAGCTGATTTCTGGCACCGCCGGCGTCACTGCCGTAGAAGGTGACAATATCGGGGTCGAAATAGCCCATCCCCTCAATCCGCAACACCCCCGTGTTGCCGCCGGTAAAGCCCATCGCAACCTCGTGTTCGCTGTCAAGCTGCTCCTCGAAATTTCGGATATACAGAATCAACCGCTCATAGGCCCAGCGTGCTGCGCTTTTTTCCTTGCAGGGGCGTTTCATGCTGTCGGGCATGCAATCGGCCTGAGGCGCGTAAGTCGGGTCGGTGTGAACCTCATACATATGTGGCAAGACCGCATTCTCGGCGGCCTCGGCGGATGTCGCTATATTGTCGTCCATGTCATATTTCCTTGCGCTCGAACAACCATGCGCCATCCTCGGCGCGCCGCCCCCGCGTGACAAGACCCTGATGGAGCAGGTGATTCAGGTGGGCCACGGACTCGACCAGTGCCAGACCGTATTCGCCCTCGCCAATGCGGCGCTTGAACAAGGGCGCAAAACATTCCGCGGCGGTTTTCGGGCAATCCAGATAATCCAGCAGACGCCGCAGCGCGCTGTGGTGGTTTTCAATCAACTGCCCCATGCGATGCGGCAACCCGGTGAACGGCAGCTTGTGCCCGCCCAGCGCCAGATGCTCCTCGCGCGCCAGACGCGACAGGCGCTCGCAGCTTTCCAGCCATTCGGCCAGCGGATCGGCCTGCGGTTCGGTCGCATAGACGCCGATATTGGGGCTGATCGTTGACAGGATCTGATCACCTGTGATCACCAGATTGTCATCCCGACTCCAGAAGGTCGCATGTTCCGGTGCGTGGCCGCTGCCTATGTGCACTTCCCAATCGCGCCCGCCCATGCGGAAGACATCGCCCTGTTTCACCCGGGTAAAGCCCAGCGGCATCGGTGCCACAACATCGGCAAAATTGAACGGACGCTGTGCCGCGCGCTTGTCATAGAAATCCCGGTCCATGCCGGCATTGCGGTAATAGGCCAGCGTCTCGGCGGGCCATTCGCCCTGTTCGTCCAGCGTCAACATCCGCGCGAACAGCCAGGCGGTGCGGGTGGTGACCAATTCCGCCCCATGTTCGCGCTGGAACCAGCCCGCCAGCCCGATGTGATCGGGATGGTGATGGGTCACCACCACCCGCCGCACCGGTTTACCTGCCAGCGTTCCGGCCATCAGCTTGGCCCAGATGTTGCGCGTCTTGCGGCTGTTGAATCCGGTATCGATCACGGTCCAGCCAGCGCCATCGTCCAGCGCGTAGACATTGACATGGTCAAGCTTCATCGGCAGCGGCAGACGCATCCACAGCACACCCTCCGCGACTTCGATCGCCTCACCCTCGGCGGGCGGTTCGGCCCAAGGGTAACGCAGCCCTGTCTTACCTGATTCGCTCATGTTCAGACCGCCAGTTCGTCGGTGCCAAGCGCAAATAACGCTTCGGCACCGCTCTGCACCTGTGCCAGCAGCCCGGCATGTTCGGGCAGCAGCGCGGTAATATAATAGCGCGCCAGCTTTTCCCGTGGGCCGCCCGGATCGGCCAGCGCCGCAGCCAGATGATAATGTGCACCGAGCACACGGGAGAAGGCGCGCAGATAAGGCACGGCCCCGGCAAAACGATCATTCATGTTGTTCTGCGCGACCAGCCATTCGGTCGCCCCGCGCAGGGCTTCGCCAGCCTGAAGGACGGGCTCGGCCAGATCGGACAGGCGGGCGCGGGCGCTTTCTGCATGGCGCTCGATCTCGTCTAACAGGCGAAAAGCCGCCGCGCCCCCGTCCGCCATCTTGCGCCCGACCAGATCCATCGCCTGAATGCCATTGGTCCCCTCATAGATCGGCAAGACGCGGGCATCGCGGGAAAACTGCGCCGCGCCGGTTTCCTCGATAAAGCCCATGCCGCCATGGACCTGCACGCCAGCATAGGCGACCTCATTGCCGATTTCGGTTCCAAAGGCCTTGGCAATCGGCGTCAGCAGCGCAGCGCGCGCGGCCCAGTCGGCTTTGCCCGTCGCCTTTTGCATGTCGATCGCCAACGCGCAGGCCAGCATGACCGCACGTGCGGCGAAGACATCCGCGCGCATCCCCGTCAGCATCCGGCGCACATCGGCGTGATCGATAATGGTGCCACTGGGCGTTTTGCCCTGCTTGCGCTCTTGCGCATAGTCCAGCGCTTGCTGAAAGGCGGCCTCGGCGATGCCGACCCCTTCACCGCCCACACCAAGACGGGCGTTGTTCATCATTGTGAACATCGCCGCCATGCCGCCATGTTCGGCTCCGACCAGCCAGCCGGTCGCGCCATCATAGTGCATCACACAGGTGGGCGAGCCGTGAATGCCCATCTTATGTTCCAAGCTGACCACCTTAAGCGCATTGGCGCGACCCGGCCTGCCATCTGCTTCGGGCAAGTATTTCGGCACCAGAAACAGGCTGATCCCCTTGGCCCCGGCCACCGCGCCGGGCAGACGCGCCAACACCAGATGAATCACGTTCTCGGTGAAATCATTATCGCCCCAAGTGATAAAGATCTTCTGCCCGCTGATCGCATAGCTGCCATCACCGTTCGGTTCGGCCTTGGTGGTCAGCGCGCCCACATCCGATCCGGCCTGCGGCTCGGTCAGGTTCATGGTCCCGGTCCATTCGCCGCTCATCAGTTTGGGCAGGTATTGCTGTTTCAACGCAGCGCTGGCGTGATGCTCTAGCGCCTCGATCTGGCCCTGCGTCAACAACGGCGCCAGTTGCAGCGACAGGCAGGCCGCCGACATCATCTCGTTCACCGCGGTGGTAAGGGTCATCGGCAGGCCCATGCCGCCATAATCCGGATCCCCACTCATTCCGACCCAGCCGCCCTCGGCGATGGCCTTGAACCCTTCGGCAAAGCCGGGCGGCGTGCGCACCACGCCGTTTTCCAGCCGCGCAGGGTTCAGGTCACCGACGCGGTTCAGCGGGGCCAGCACCTCCTCGCACAACTTGCCCGCTTCGCTCAGGATCGCGCTGATGGTCTCGGCGCTGGCATCTGCAAAACGTTCGGTCGCCGCGACCGACTCGTAGCCCACCACATAACGCAGCATGAATTCATAATCAGCGACGGGCGCACGATAGGTCATCGGTCGGATCCTCCTCATCTGGATCGGCAGGGAGCGGGCTTGGCAACCCGGCACGGCACCGTTAAGAAACATGATCCGGTCCCTATAGCAGACCACGCAGGCCGGTCCCACAACCAAAACGCAGCATTCCGCCATGCCCCAACCGCAAACTGAACTGCTTGGCACCGCGCAAGCCGATCTCGCCCGCGCCGCCAATCTGCTGGGTGAGGGCCGCTTGGTCGCCTTCCCGACCGAGACAGTCTATGGCCTTGGCGCCGACGCACGCAACGGCGTGGCGGTGGCGGCGATCTACGCGGCCAAAGGGCGGCCCGCCTTCAACCCGCTGATCGTCCATGTCGCTGATGCCGATGCCGCGCGCCGCTATGTCCAATGGAACGACATCGCCACGCGCCTTGCCGATGCGTTCTGGCCGGGACCGCTGACCTTGGTGCTGCCGCTGCGCGAGGGTCACGGGATTTCGCCACTGGCCACCGCGGGGCTGGAAACGCTGGCAGTCCGCGTCCCTGCCCACAAGTCGGCGCAAGGGCTGCTGCGCGCTTTTGACGGACCGCTGGCCGCGCCGTCAGCCAACCCATCAGGGCGGATCAGCCCGACAACGGCGGCGCATGTGCTGGCCGGTCTGGACGGGCGCATCGCGGCGGTAATCGACGATGGCCATTGCCCGGTCGGGCTGGAATCCACGATCCTTGCATTGGATGGCACACCCCGCCTGCTGCGTGCGGGAGGTATCGCCGCCGAAGCGGTCGAAGCATTGTTGGGCCAGAGTCTTGCCGCGCCGCAATCCCCCACTACGCCCAGCGCGCCGGGGCAACTGGCCTCGCATTATGCGCCGCAGGCTCAGGTGCGGCTGAACGCCAAGACCGCCCGCCCGGGCGAAGTGCTGCTTGGGTTTGGCGACATGGGCTGCGACCTCAACCTGTCGCCCGGCGGCGATCTCATCGAAGCGGCGGCTAATCTGTTCGGGCATCTGCACCAGCTTGATGCAACCGGTCGCCCGATTGCTGTTGCGCCGGTTCCCGATCACGGGTTGGGCCGCGCGATCAACGACCGCTTGCACCGCGCCGCCGCGCCACGGGATTAAGCCCGTCCTGCCGCAGCCGACAAGGTCAGGGGATCGACCCCGAGCAGCTTCAGCGCCGCCTCCCATTTTTCATGATCCGGGCGGGAGAAAAGCAACTCGGCTTCGGGGTCGGCGGTCAACCAGCCGTTCATAGCGATTTCGCTCTCGATTTGGCCCGGTCCCCAGCCGGCATAGCCCAGCATCATCAGCGCCCGTTCCGGCCCCTTGCCCACGGCGATATCCTCAAGAATATCGATCGTTGCGGTCATGCTCAGCCAATCATTGATCGTCAGCGTCTGCAGGTTCGAGACATAATCGCTGGAATGCAGCACGAATCCGCGACCGGTTTCCACCGGTCCGCCGAAATGCACCGTCATGTCGCGGCTGGGCGGGTCCGGCACGATGTCGAACTGATCCAGCAAATCCGACAGACGCACGTCGCTTGCCGGCTTGTTCAGAATCAGCCCCATCGCGCCTTCGTCATTGTGGCTGCACATGACAACCACCGAATGTTCAAATCGCATATCTCCCATTCCGGGCATCGCGATCAGCAATTTGCCGGTCAGGTCCATCATACTTCGCCTATGTTCAAATATTTATCTTTTCAGCATGACCGTGCAGACCCGGCCATGCAAGAGCCATGTCCGACATGATTTGGAACAGCCGGCGTGAATTACAAGCCAATGACCCGAACGTGACTTGTCCTTCATGGCGCAGAAGCGCATCAATAGCGCATGATTAAGACATCATCCCTTGTGCTCGCGCTTGGTGTGGCGGTAGCCCTGCCGATGCCCGCCCCGGCGCAAACCGGCACCGAAGAACTGGTGCAGGTTGGAGTGCTGGATGGCGGTGTAACCGAACGCGGCACCCAGATGGCAGCGCTGGAACTGACGCTGGCCGAGGGCTGGAAGACCTATTGGCGCGCCCCGGGCGAGGCCGGTATCCCGCCGCGGTTCGATTGGCGCGACTCACATAATGTCGCGGCTGTACGGATCCATTGGCCGACGCCAATCGTGTTCGATCAAAGCGGGTTCCAGTCCATCGGTTATGAATCGCGGCTGGTTCTGCCGGTCGAGATCACGCCCGCGAAACCCGGCAACCCAGTGCGGCTGTCGGGCCGGATTGAGCTGGGCATCTGTCGCGACATCTGCATTCCCGATTCTGTCACCTTCGACAGTGCACTGGACCCGAAGGCCGCGCGCAATCCCGCCATTGCCGCCGCATTGGCACAGCGTCCCTATTCCGCTGCCGAGTCGGGCATGCGTAAAACCACCTGCCGGATTGCCCCCATCGACGGCGGCGTCCGCCTAACCGCGCAAATCACCATGCCCCCGACCGGCGAGCCCGAGGTCGCGGTGATCGAACCCGGCGACCCGGCGATCTGGGCCTCGCAGACGCAGCACACGCGGGCGGGGGACGTGCTGACCGCGACCACAGACCTGTATCATGAGGGCAATGGCGGGTTCGCGCTGGATCGCTCGGCCATCCGCATCACGGTTCTGGGCCGTTCCCGCGCCGTCGACATCATGGGCTGCGCTGCACCGTGAGCACATCTGTCACGCCACTTCTTGCTGCGCTGGCAGTGGTGCAGCGCGGCGACCGTTTTCTGCTCGTGCGGCGCGCCCATCAGCCTGACCGCGGATTATGGGGCTTTCCCGGCGGCCATGTGGAACCGGGCGAAACAGCACTGCAGGCCGCCATGCGCGAACTGCACGAGGAAACCGGCCTGCGCGCCGATCCGGTCGAATATCTGACCAATATCGATGTGATCCGCCATGATGAAAACGGCGCACTGGCGGTGCATTACCTGTTGGCGGCGGTTCTGTGCGAATACCGCGCGGGCACGCCGGTCGCCGGGGATGATGCCTTTGACGTGGCCTGGATCTCGCTGGAGACATTGCGCGCGGGAACGCTGAAAACCAGCGCCCGCGTCGCGGAACTGGCCGAGCTGGCGTCTAATCGATTCGCTCAGCTACGGCGCCGCGCCAGTCTCAGCATCGAGACCAGATAGACCCCCAAAACCAGCAGCGCTGCACCGCAGAGGAACAGCACCAGCCCCGCTTGCATCGGCGCCAGCCCCGGCAGCGCCCAGCGCAAAGCCGTCGGCAATGTGCCGGCCAACAACGGCCAGTGCATGGTCAGCCCCAACCACAGCGCCATTAGCGTCAGCGCCAGCCCCACAGTGCCGCGAATCACCCTGCTGCGCAGGCCGCGGCGCAATGCAATCAGTGGGCGGATCAGATCATTCTGCGCGGCCACTAGCGCGGGGACCAGTAACAGCACCAGCACCATGCCAAAACCCAGTCCATAGACCAGCGTGATCACCGTCGGTTTCAAAAACTGCGCTTGCTGGCTTTTCTCATACAGGAGCGGCATCAGGCCCAGCACCGTGGTCAGCGTGGTCAGCATCACCGGGCGCAGCCGGTCTGCGGCAGCGTCGACAATCGCCGGAATCAGCCCGCGCGTCTTCGCGTATTCGTCTATGGTGCTGACCAGAACGATGGAATCGTTGATGATGATTCCGCTCAATCCCAGCAGCCCCACCACCGTGAACATGCTCAGCGGCACCTCCCAGATGTAATGGCCCCAAATCGTGCCGATCAGCCCGAAGGGAATGACCGCCATCACCACCAGCGGCCGGGTCCAGCTGGCAAACACCCAGGCCAGAACCAGATAGATGCCCGTCAGGCACAGGATCAGCCCGGTCAGCGCGTCGGACAGAAAATCGCTCTCCTGCTCGCTCAGCCCGGCCAGCCGCCACTCCACCTGAAGCTCGGCGGCAAGTTGCGGCAGAATCTCGGTTTCCAGCGCTTGCATGATCTCGGCGGCGCGGGCGGGGTTGTCCTCGGACAGGTCACCGGTCACCGAAATCACCCGCAGCCCGTTCTCGCGCTGCACTGTGGAAAACCCGGTGCGCCGCGCGACGCTGACAATATCGGCCAGCGGCACATGAGCCCCCGAGGCCGCGCGCAGATAGGTGCGGTCAAGGAAATCCGCGGTCTGTTCGTTTTCTGGCAGTTCCACGCGAATCGCGGCGCTGCGCCGTCCGGCGGGATAGGTCGCGGCCTCGATTCCGTTCAATCGGGCGCGCAGCACACGGCTGAGGCCCTCCATGTCAAAACCCAACGCCTGCCCTTGTGGTGTCAGGTCAAGGATCAACTCCTCCTTGTCATAGGGCAGATTGTCCTGCAGCCCCGAAACCTCTTGGTAGCGCATCAGGGCGGTTTGCAGGTCCAGACTGGCGCGTTTCAGCGTGTCCACATCCGCGCCATAGAACTGCACGTCCAGCGCATCGCCCCCCGGCCCCGACCGCCAGCCGCGAAAGCTGACGGTTTCGACCATCGGGTGCGGGCGCACGCGCTCCTGCAATTCACCGACAAAAGCGAAACTGGAATAGGGGCGCAAATCGGCGTCGATCAGTTCGATATTGATGCCGCCTAAAAGGTCGGCATCCTTGTTTTCGGCCCCCGACAGGCCCCGGCCCGCATTACCGCCGATCTGCGCCATCACGTATTCCAGCGGGTTGGTGCCATAACGCGCCGCGTATTCGCCGCCCAGTTCCTCGGCTGCGCGCTGCATTTCCTGCATCATCGCAAGGCTGTCGGCGCGGGTGGCTCCCTCGACCATGGCGAAATCGCCGGTCACCGAGCCGCGCTCGGGCGCGTTAAAGAAGCGCCACTGCACCTGCCCGGAAACCAACAACGCAATCTGGCTGGCCAGCACCAGAATGAGCGCCCCCATGACCACGTAACGGGCCGTCACGACCCAAGCCATTAGCGGGCGGAACAGCGTGTCGCGGAACCAGCGAAAACCTCGATTGACCTGCCGGTTGGGCCAATCATACCAGTGCTCGCGCGCGGAATGGGCGATGGCGTGGCGCAGGTGGTTCGGCAGGATCAGGAAACATTCCACCAGCGAGGCCAGCAGCACGGCGATCACGGTAAACGGCACATCGGCGATCAAGTCGCCAAACCGACCGCCCACCGCCGTCAGCCCAAAGAAGGCCAGCACCGTGGTCAGCGTCGCCGCGACCACCGGCATCGCCATGCGTCGTGCTGCATTTTCGGCAGCGACCACCGGAGATTCGCCTAGCCGGCGGGCGCGAAAATCGGCGTGTTCGCCCACCACGATGGCATCGTCGACCACGATCCCCAATGTGATGATCAGCCCAAAGAGCGACACCATATTGAAAGTCAGTCCGACCGCATACATCAGCGCGATCGCCGCGAACATCGCCGCCGGTATCCCCACCGCCACCCAGAAAGCAATGCGCGCATTCAGGAACAGGAATAGCAGCACAAGAACAAGGCCCAAGCCCATCAGGCCGTTTTCCATCAAGATGTTCAACCGCCCCGAAATCGCCTCGGCACGGGTGCGGATCAGCTCCACCGTGACGCCCTGCGGCAGACTGGCCTGCAGTTCCGCCACGACCTTTTCCACCGTTTTCTGGATCGCGATGGCATCGCCCGCATTCGAACGATCGACGCGTATTGCCATCGCCGGATCGCCGCCAACGTAATAAGCCCGTTCGCGGTCGACGCCCTCAACACGCACCCGCGCCACATCATCAATGGTCAGCGTCGACCCATCGGAATTGCGGCGCAACACGATGCCGGCGATATCGAAGGGCGCGCGTTTTTCGGTGCCGGTGCGCACGCGGGCATTGGCGCCACTCACATCGCCGGCCGGGTCCGCATCGACCTCGGCCCGGATCGCAGCGGCGATCTCGGTCATGGTGACGTCATGGGCGATCAGCTTGACAGTCGGCACCTCGACCACGGTTTCGGGCGCGGCCAGCCCCTGGATCGTCGTGCGCGTCACCCTGGCCGCGAACAGCCGCGTCACCAACTCGTCTGCGAACTGGCCCAGTTGCTGCGGCGCGACCGGTCCGGTGATCACCACATCGGTCACCCGGTCGCGCCAGCTGGCGCGGCGCACGGCGGGTTCTTCGGCCTCTTCCGGAAATTCGGTGATGGCATCAACCGCCGCCTGTACATCATCGGTGGCGCGGCCCATGTCCCAGCCCGGTTCGAAATCCAGCGCAATGCTCGCCCGCCCCTCGCGCGCGGTGGCGCGAGTTTCCTCGACCCCGTCCACCGCCTGGAGGGTCGGCTCCAGCACCTGCACGATAGCGCTGTCCACATCCTCGGGCCCAGCACCATCCCAGAGCACGGTGACATTCACGCTGTCGACGATCACGTCGGGAAAGAATTGTGCACGCATGTTGGGGATCGCCGCCGCGCCCAGCGCCAACATCAGAACCAGCAGCAGGTTGGCGACGGTGCGGTGGCGCGTGAAATAGGACAGCAGCCCTTCCGCCTTGCCGGGAATATCGCGCATGGCCTACCCCCCGCGCCGGTTCTCGATGCGTCGGATCAGCGCAACCGGTACGCGTGCCGCGTCGAGCTGCGCCAGCAACCGCGCCCTTGCCTCGTCCGGCAAGGTGCCGTCCCCCTGCACCAGCGCGACCAGTTCCGCGCGCCGCTCCTCGGTCAGGTCCAGCATCACCTGCTCATCGCCCAGCGCCGCCTCGTCGCGCAGCGGGCGCACACGGATGCCCTCGCCCAGCAGCGGCGTACGCCCGATCACGACCTCCTGACCAGCCAGCCCGGCACCACGCAATAACACCTCGTCGCCCTGCCGGCGCAGCAGCGTGACCGCAAGCGCGCGCAAACGATCCTCGCCATCCAGCACCAGCACCGTGCCGCTGGCGGCGTCATAAGAAGACGCGGGCAGGCGCACGACATTGTCCAAGGGCGGTTCCTGCACCGCAACGGTGACGAAATCGCCGGGCTTGAAGCCCCGCGCATCCTCCAGCCGCGCAAAGATCAATCGCCCCGACTGACCCTCGCCGGTGGCGGCACTGTCGCGGCTGATCTTGCCGGTAGCCATAAATTCAACTCCCGCCGCATCCAGCGTGATCGCCACCGGAGCCGCGATCAGCCGCCCCGTATCGTCCAGCAGCCGCGCATATTGTGCGGTCGAGACCCGAAACGCGACCTCAAGCGCATCCGTATCGACCAGCAGCGCCAGTTGCTCATTGGGCGTGACCAGTCGCCCCTCGACCAGCCGGACCTCGGACAAGGTGCCGTCGAACCCGGCGGTCAGTGTGGTCTCGTCCAGTTGCCGCCGCGCCTCGTCCAGTGCGATTTCGGCGCGCGCCTGCCGGGTGGCGGCCTGATCTACGCGCGCCTCGGCCTGCGCCACCGCCTGCCGCCGCGACAGCACCGCCAGCCGCGCCGCCGAAGCCGCCAGATCAGCGGTTTCAACCAGCGCTGCGCTGCCAACGCCCCGTTCCTGCAAATCATTCTGCCGCGCCGCCGCGCGCTCGCGCAGCTTGGCCTGATCCTGCGCCGCCGCCAATTCGGCACGGGCCAGTTCCAGCCCGCGTTCGGCATCGCGCACTTCGAACCCGGCATCCATCAAATCGCTTTCGGCCCGGTCCAGCGCCGCCTGTGTATCGGCGGGATCGATACGCAGCAGAACCTTCCCCTTGCGCACGACACCGCCCTCTTCAAAGGCGTCGGCCAATTCGATCACCCGCCCGCCAACCGCGGCGCGCAATTCCAGCGTGCGGCGGCTTTGCACCGCACCATAAGCGTGCAGGATCGGCGTCGCCGTGGCGGATGTCGCGGTCTGCAGGTTGACCGCAAACACCCGTTCGCGCGCGGGCGGCGTTTGCGGCGCCGCACCCAGCCGGGTCTGGATCGCCGATATCACCACCTGCCCGGCGTAAAGCAGCAGCGCCAGCGTCACACCCGCTAGAAAGACGCCAAACAGACTTTGCCTTAGAAATCGCATGCGTAAATCGCCCTTGGGCCGCAACGGTGCGACCGATAAAACAGCCTAACGCGACAAGGCGAAATGCCAAATCACAAAGGTATCAACGCAGGCGCAATTTATTTCCGTCGCAATTTCTCATCAAGACGCGGCATTATTTCGACAAAGTTGCAGGGTCGGTGCCGATAATCCAGTTGCTGCGAGAGTATCCCCTCCCACGCATCCTTGCAGGCGCCGGGGCTGCCGGGCAGCGCAAACAGATAGGTGCCGCCCGCAACTCCGCCGGTCGCGCGGCTTTGAATGGCGCTGGTGCCGATCTTTTCCATCGAGATCATGGTAAAGGCAGTGCCAAAGGCGTCGATCTCTTTCTCATAGACATCCCGATGCGCCTCGACCGTGATATCGCGCCCAGTGAGACCGGTGCCGCCAGTCGAGATCACCACGTCAACGCCGTCATCGGCGATCCAGTCGCGCAGTTGCGCCACGATCTGTTCGCGGTCGTCGATAATGATCTTGCGATCCGCCAGAATGTGCCCTGCAGATGTCAGCCGGTCCACCAGCACCGCCCCCGAGCGGTCCTGCTCCAGGGTGCGGCTGTCGGAGACCGTCAGGATGGCGATGCGCACAGGAATGAATTCCCGGCTTGCGTCGATACGCGACATGTTTCAAGTCCTTTCCAGAATCGCCAGCCGAATGGCCAGCGCGGTGAAGATTGTGCCGCTGGCATAACCCAGATAGCGCGCGACGCGCGGATTGCCCACAAGGCGGCGGCGGGCGCGACCGGCAAACAGGCCGACCAATCCGTTGATCACCAGCCCACCAAGCGACAAAACCGCGCCAAAGATCAGAAACTGCGCCCAGATCGGCCCGGCCCCCGGCACGATGAATTGCGGCACGAAGGCCAGCACGAACAGGATGATCTTGGGGTTGGTCAGGTTCACCAAAAAGCCGGTGCGAAACGCCCGCCCGGTACCGGTGTCGGAGATGGTTCCTTCGGCCCTGACCCCGCGGAACGCGCCCCAAGCCAACCACAACAGATAGAAGACGCCAATCCAGCGGATCGCATCAAACAGCCACGGCAGCGCCGCCACTAGTGCGCCAAGGCCCACGCCGGCCAGAACCACATGCGCCATCACCCCGGCGGACACACCCGCACTGGCCGCCAGCGCCGCAGGCGGTCCGGCGCGCAGCCCCTGCCCCAAACAGAACATCATGTCCGCCCCCGGCGTCAGGTTCATCGCCAGCGCCGCAGGGGCAAAGGCCAGCAGGATCAGCGGATCAACCATCGCGCAACCGCGCCTGCAAGGCCAAGAGGTCTGCCCAGGTCTCGCGCTTGGCGATCGGGTTGCGCAGCAGATAGGCCGGGTGCAGCATCGGCAGCACTGGTCGGCCCAGCGCCTCGTGCCAGTGCCCACGCAGCCGCGTGATGCCGGACTTGTCCAGAAGCGCCTTGGTGCTGGTATTGCCCATCACCACGATCACTTCGGGCGCGATCAGCTCGATATGGCGGATGACAAAGGGCAGCATCATCGCGATTTCCTCACCCGTGGGGGTGCGGTTCTGCGGAGGCCGCCAAGGCAGCACGTTAGTGATATAGACATTGCTTTCACGCGACAGGCCAATCTCGGCCAGCATCCGATCAAGGAACTGCCCCGCCTGCCCGACAAAGGGGCGCCCGGCGCGGTCCTCCTCGCGGCCCGGTGCCTCGCCGACGATCACCACGCGCGCTGATGGCGTACCGTCGGCAAAGACCAGATTGCGCGCGCCTTTTTTTAGCTCGCAGCCGTCAAACGTCGCCAACGCCGCGCGCAAAGCGTCCAGCGTCCCGGCCCCCTTTGCGGCCTTTTGTGCGGTTTCCACGGGCGACTCGACAGGATCGAGCACCGGCACGGCCAGTGCCGCCTGCCGCGCCTGCCGCCCCCAGGGGTTGGCCTCGGGCAGCGCATAGCGGTCCACCGGCATATCGCCGATCGGGTCGATCGCGCCCATGTCGCACTGCCATTCCAGCAGCGCGCGCGCCATATCAGGATGAAGGTTCGATTCCATTGCGCCCATACTACCTGACCCGCTGCCAAGGGAAAGCCACCGCAGCCGCGTCAAAACGCTTTGGGTACACCATCCCTGCCGCTAAACTGGGCGCGAAGGAAACCCGATGCGCCGCGCTCTGCTCCTGCTGGTCCTCTGTCTGATTGCGCTCGCGCCCGTCCCCTTGGGCGCGCAAACGCAGTTCGGCACCGGCGGCGTGGGCAAAGACTGCCCCATCGGTACCATCCGTTGCGGGCTGACCACCTGCTGCCCGCTGGGCGCGCGCTGTGCCTTTGACGGCAAGTGTATCCCCCTAGGGCACAGCTATTGCGGTGGCGGGCGCAGCTGTCCACCGGGCTTCATCTGCAAGCAGAACGGCACCGGATGCGAACCGCCCGGTGCCAGCAAATGCGCCCGCGGTCAGGTCTGCCCACCCGGCACCACCTGCGGACAAGCCGGAAACTGCGTTGCGCAGGGGCGGATCGATTGTGGATTGGGGCGCAGCTGTCCGACTGGCACCCAATGCCTGCCAACCGGCGGCTGTTCGCGGCTGGGGGCGAAGAAATGCGATACGGGCTCGGTCTGCGATGCCGGTTTCAAATGTTCATTGATCCGGGGCTGCGTGCCGCAGAACGCCACCGATTGCGGCAACGGGCGCTGGTGTTTGCCGGGCAGCCTGTGCATTGCGGATGGCGACTGTTCGCAAGCGGGCGCGACGCGCTGCGCTGGCGGCACGCTCTGCACACCCGGCACCACCTGCACCGCCAAGGGCGATTGCAAGCCGACGAAGCCCAAGGCACGCCCCGAAGGACAATAGTGTTGCGGTTCCATCCGGCTTCTTGACAGCACGCTCTATTGCCCCGCAGGACGCCGGTTCCTATAACCGCCACGAACCACGCCGGAGCCTGCCGCATGACCTTTGCCCATCGTCACCTTCTGGGGATCGAACACTTGGCCCCCCATGACATCACGGCGATTCTCGATCTTGCGGAATCCTATGTCGAGATGAACCGCCAGCCTGCAAAACATTCCGACGTGCTGGCGGGGCTGACCCAGATCAACATGTTCTTCGAGAACTCCACCCGCACACAGGCCAGTTTCGAATTGGCAGGGCTGCGGCTGGGCGCGGATGTGATGAACATGGCAATGCAGGCCAGCAGCGTGAAAAAGGGCGAGACCCTGATCGACACCGCCCTGACCCTGAACGCCATGCGCCCCGATCTTCTGGTGGTGCGCCACCCGCATTCCGGCGCGGTGGACCTGCTTGCACAAAAGGTGAAATGCGCGGTGCTGAACGCCGGCGACGGGCGCCACGAACATCCCACCCAGGCCTTGCTTGACGCGCTGACCATCCGGCGCGCCAAGGGCCGCCTGCATCGCCTGTCAATCGCGATCTGCGGCGATATTGCCCACAGCCGCGTGGCGCGCTCTAATATCCTGCTGCTTGGCAAGATGGAAAACCGTATCCGCCTGATCGGCCCGCCGACGCTGATTCCCGCCGGTATCGACGAATTCGGGGTCGAAGTTTTCGAGGACATGCAGCAGGGTCTGGCCGATGTTGATGTGGTGATGATGCTGAGATTGCAGAAAGAGCGGATGGATGGCGGCTTCATCCCATCCGAACGGGAATATTACCACCGTTTCGGGCTGGATGCCGAAAAGCTGGCGCTGGCCAAGCCCGACGCCATCATCATGCACCCCGGACCGATGAATCGCGGCGTCGAGATCGACGGCACCTTGGCCGATGACATCAATCGCAGCGTAATTCAGGATCAGGTCGAGATGGGCGTCGCCGTGCGCATGGCGGCGATGGAACTGCTGGCGCGCAACCTGCGTTCGGGACCGGAAGGTGCGGCATGAGCGATATAATCGCGATACCCGAGAACGAACGCGGCGTGGTGCGGATTTTCGCGCTCGATATGCCGCCCGAGCGCGCAAAATTCTTGCGTGAACCGGGCGCGGCGGCGCAGGTGCTGGGGATCGATGCGCTCGATCCGGCACATGTCGAAATATTCCCGCTGTCCGATCTCGATGAGCTGGGTCTGGCCGGCTATCTGGCCGAAGGGCTGGGCGTGCCGGCCGCGCAGCTTGATGTTGATCGCGCCCGGCTGAACGCCATCACCGGCTGGGTGATGATCCTGCGCAGCCCGGCGTTTCAGGACACCCCGGCCCGCCTGTCCCCGGCCCAAGAATTGACCCTGATCGCCAGCTATACCGAAGAGGGCACCGACTGGAGCGACAGCGGTCCGATCCCGACCGAAAGCGCGCGCATCGGCTCGGGCCCGCCACCACAGTCGGGGGCACAATCGCGGCGCATTGGCGCCTTGGGTATTGCCGGGGTGCTGCTCGTGCTTGCCATTCTCATCTTGTTGGTGATCCTGCTGTGAACGCTGACAAGATTCGTTTTCCGCCCAGCCGCGAGGTCTATCTTCGCAGCCACGCTAAATTGGCCGCCCTTGCGATGGCCGGCGCGATGTTCGTTTTGTGGCTAATGGATGACCCCAACATCTGGGTCGGTGCGATTGCCGGATTGGGTGCCATCGCGGTGCGCGGCTGGTACATGCTTTCAGAGGAAATGACAGCGGTCTGGGAGCTGGATGCGAACGCGCTGCATGGCCCCGCTGAACGCCACGTGCCGCTGGCCCGGATTGCCCGCCTGCGCCGGATCGGCAGTTTCGTGCAAATCATCACCGATGGCGGCGACAAGCATCTGATCAAATTTCAATCCGATCCCAACGCCACCATAGAGACCATAGAAAGGGCGCGCGCATGACCGTCACCCTGTTCCAGAACGCTCGCCTGATCGACCCCGAGGCGGATACCGACGCGCCCGGCCACCTGCTGGTGCGGGACGGAAAGATTGACGAAGCCTTACCAGAAAACATCGAATTTGAATCAATGTTTCGCGCGCGAAACATAGCGCCCGAGACTGTCACCGTCATCGACTGCAATAATCGCTATCTTGCGCCGGGCATCGTCGATATCGGCGTCAAGGTCTGCGAACCAGGCGAGCGGCACAAGGAATCCTATCGCTCGGCCGGGTTGGCCGCAGCAGCGGGCGGCGTCACCACCATTGTCACCCGCCCCGACACGACACCCGCCATCGACACGCCCGAGACGTTGGAATTCGTGCGCCGCCGCGCGAACGAGGCGGCACCGGTCAATGTGTTGCCAATGGCCGCGCTGACTAAGGGCCGCGAAGGCCGTGAGATGACCGAGATCGGCTTCCTGATGGATGCCGGTGCGGTGGCCTTTACCGATTGCGACCACGTGGTCAGCGATACCCGCGTGTTTTCACGCGCGCTGACCTATGCGCGTTCGCTCGGCGCATTGGTGATCGCACATCCGCAGGAGCCGGGTCTGTCGCGCGGGGCCGCGGCCACCTCGGGCAAGTTCGCCTCGCTACGTGGCTTGCCGGCCGTCTCGCCGATGGCCGAACGGATGGGGCTGGATCGCGACATCGCGCTGATCGAGATGACCGGGGCGCGCTATCACGCCGACCAGATCACCACCGCCCGCGCCCTGCCGGCCCTGAAACGCGCCAAGGCCAACGGGTTGGATATTACCGCCGGGATCGGCATCCACCACCTGACGCTGAACGAATTCGACGTCGCGGATTACCGTACCTTCTTCAAGCTCAAGCCGCCGCTGCGCCCGGAAAGCGACCGTCAGGCGGTGATCGAAGCCCTGCAGACCGGCCTGATCGACATCATCAGTTCGATGCACACGCCGCAAGATGAGGAATCAAAACGCCTGCCGTTCGAAGAAGCCGCCAGCGGTGCGGTGGCACTGGAAACCCTGTTGCCGGCGGCACTGCGCCTGTATCACAGTGGCCAGATCAGCCTGAATGCGCTGTTCCGTGCGCTGGCGCTGAACCCGGCGAAACGGCTGGGGCTGGACTCGGGAAGGCTGGCGGCAGGAGCCCCCGCCGATCTGGTGCTGTTCGATGCGAATGCGCCCTTCGTGCTGGACCGCGCCACCCTGAACAGCAAGTCGCGCAACACGCCATTCGACGGTGCGCGCATGCAAGGCCGGGTTCTGGCCACCTATGTGGCCGGTCAGGCCGTCTACCGGAGAGAGTGATGCCGCCTTTTGAAACCTCCGCCATATCGCTGATCCTCTGGGCGCTGGCCGGCTACGGGCTGGGCTCGATTTCCTTCGGGCTGATTCTGGCGCGGCTGATGAACCTTGGCGATCTGCGCACCATCGGCTCGGGCAATACTGGCGCGACCAATGTGCTGCGCACCGGCAGCAAAAGCGCGGCAGCGCTGACCTTGCTGCTTGACGCGGCCAAGGGCGCGGCGGCGGTTCTGCTGGCGCGCGTCTTCGCCGGAGAGGACGCCGCGCAACTGGCTGGTCTAGCGGCCTTCTTTGGCCATTGCTGGCCGGTCTGGGCCAGATTTCGCGGCGGCAAGGGAGTGGCGACATTTCTTGGACTCTGGCTGGCTCTGGCTTGGCCGGTGGGCGTGGCCTGCTGCCTGACATGGGCGGCAACGGCGGCGCTGACCCGCATCTCCTCGGCCGGCGCGCTGGGGGCGGCGGCGGCGTCGATCGTCTGGGTGCTGGTTCTGGGCCCAATCAATGCGCTGGTGCTTGCGGTTGTGCTGGCGGCGCTGGTGTTCTGGCGGCACAGCGCCAATATCGCCCGCCTGCGCGATGGCACCGAACCGCGGATCGGGCAGCGGGACTAAGCCACCCCTTTCAACGGCTCTTGATCCACCTATATAGCAGCGGTATCCCACCTGCGGCAGACAAAGGAATTCCATGGCCCTCGGATCGAAACTCGCGTGGGACGACACCGTCCTACCCTTCCAACTTGACGCATCGGATATCCGCGGCCGCGTGGCGCGGCTGGATGGCGTGTTGGGTGGCATTCTGAAACAGCACGACTATCCGCCACAGGTCGAAGCGCTGGTGGCGGAAGTGGCGCTGCTGACCGCGCTGATCGGCCAGACCATCAAACTGCGCTGGAAACTGTCGCTCCAAGTGCAGTCGAAAGGCGCAGTGCGGATGATCGCGACCGATTACTTTGCCCCCGCCAGCGAGGGCGAACCGGCCCGTATCCGCGCCTATGCCAGTTTCGACCGCGACCGGCTGGACGATGGCGCGCCCTTCGATCAGGTCGGCGAAGGCTATTTTGCGATCTTGATTCATCAGGGCGAGAACATGCGCCCCTATCAAGGTATCACCCCGCTGGTCGGGTCGAGCATACGCGCCTGCGCCGAGGCTTATTTCGCGCAGTCCGAACAGTTGCCGACACGGTTTTCACTCAGTTTCGGACAGGCCCGCGAACCGGGCAAGGACAGTTATTGGCGCGCGGGCGGCATTATGCTGCAACATATGCCCAAGGCTTCGCCGCTCATGGCCAATCGCGAGGGCACCGGCGAACTGGTGTCGGCAGAGGATCTGCTGGATGGCGATGCGGTCGAAAACTGGGGCCGCGTCAACATCCTGCTCGACACGGTCGAGGATCTTGAACTGATCGGCCCAACCGTGCCGCCCACGGACCTTCTGGTGCGTCTGTTTCACGAGGAACAGCCGCGCGTATTTGACGCCCAAGCGGTGCGCTTTGGCTGCACCTGTTCCGAAGATCGCGTGCGCCAGAGCCTGTCGATCTATTCCGCGCGTGACATCGAGAAAATGACCACCGAGGATGGCCGCGTAACCGCCGATTGCCAGTTCTGCGGCGCACATTACGACCTGGACCCGGCGACGGTGGGTTTTGACAACGATATATCGGATGCCAAATGACACCATTGCAGCCCTGCGCGCGGCTTTGGCGCATGACGGCGCCGAAACCTCGGATTTCGACCTGAACCCCGAGACCGTCCTGCCCCCCGAACGCGCACTGCTCCCCGCCGGGGTGCTGGTGCCGGTGCAATTTGGCGATGGCGCGCCGCGGGTGATTCTAACCAAACGTTCCTCGGCGTTGAAACATCATCCCGGCCAGATCTCGTTTCCCGGCGGCAAGCAGGACGAAGACGATGCCGATGTGACCGCCGCCGCCCTGCGCGAGGCGCATGAGGAAATCGGCCTGCCTTACGGGCTGGCGCAGGTGCTGGGCCATCTGCCGGCCCATGAAACGGTCACCGGGTTCCATGTCACCCCGGTGATCGCCGCCATCGCGCAACCCTTCGACATCGTGGCGGAACCCGGCGAGGTCGAAGAGGTGTTCACGGTACCGCTGGCACATCTGCTGGATCCCGACAACTTCCTGATCGAGTCGCGCCGCTGGCGCGGCAGCCGGCGGCATTATTTCACGGTGCCTTACGGCCCCTATTACATTTGGGGCGCCACCGCGCGGATGCTGCGCGCGCTGGCTCAGCGGATGGAGACATGACCCGGATCACCGACCCTTGGCTGAAAACCCCGGCGACGCAATCGGTCTGCGCGCTGATCGAAGCCGGAGGCGCGCAGGCCTTATTTGTCGGCGGCTGCGTGCGCAACGCGCTGCTGGGCGTGGGTGTCAGCGATATCGACATTGCCACAGACGCGCCACCAGAACGGGTGATCGAACTGGCGCGAAAGGCGGGCATCAAGACGGTACCGACGGGGCTCGACCACGGTACGGTGACGCTGGTCGCCGACGGGCTGGCGCATGAGGTGACAACGTTTCGCCGCGATGTGGCCACCGACGGACGCCGCGCGGTGGTGGCGTTTTCGGGCGATGTGGCCGAGGACGCGGCGCGGCGCGATTTCACCATGAACGCGCTTTACGCCCGCCCCGACGGGACGGTGATCGACCCCTTGGGCGCAGGGCTGGACGATCTGCACGCGCGCCGCGTCCGCTTCATCGGCGCGGCATCCGACCGCATCCGCGAGGATTACCTGCGCAGCCTGCGCTATTTCCGCTTTCACGCCTGGTATGGCGACCTGGATCAGGGCTTCGACCCCGAGGCGCTGTCGGCCATCGCGCAGAACCTCGACGGGCTGTCTCAGCTTTCAGCGGAACGGGTCGGGGCCGAGATGCTGAAACTTCTGGCCGCGCCTGACCCGGCGCCCTCGCTCGCGGCGATGCGCTCGACCGGGGTGCTGGGGCAGCTTCTGCCGGGGGCGGATGACCGCGCGCTGGCCCCGCTGGTGCATCTGGAAACCCAAGCCGGGATTGCGCCCGATTCGCTGCGCCGTCTGGCTGCGCTTGGGCCGGTTGATGCCGAGAACAAGCTGCGTCTGAGCCGCGCCCAGCGCAAACGGCTGGAGCAGATGCAAGAGGCGGCAAGCGGTCTGATGGCAGCGGCCGAATTGGGTTATCGCCTGGGCGAGAGCGGTGCCTGCGACGCCCTGTTGCTGCGCGCGGCATGGAGCGAACAGCCGTGGCAATCAGAGTGGCAGGGCGCTGCGGCGCGCGGGGCCGCGGCCGAGTTTCCCCTCACGGCCAAGGATCTGATGCCGCGCCTTACCGGCCCCGCTCTGGGCGCGCGGCTTGCGGCGCTGACGCAAGAGTGGATCGATTCGGGCTTTGCCCTTGACCGCAAAGAACTGCTGGCCCGCATCTGATCTCCTGTTCCCGGACATGGGTTGGGATTATACCGGGGGGCGAGATGTTCCGCTTTTTTGAGCAGATGGTGAACCCTTACGGGGATTACACGCAGGACGACCGCCCGCCAACACGGGTCGGGCCGTTCCTGCGCGCCTATGCGCAGCCGTTCCGGCGCGTGTTTTTCTGGGCCGGGCTGCTGTCTGTCGTGGTCGCGGCAATCGAGGTCGGGCTGATCTATTACTTGGGGCGCGTGGTCGATCTGCTGGGTGGCGACCCGGCGCTGTTCTGGGCCAATCACCGGGTGGAGCTCATTGCCGTGGCGCTGTTCATCCTGTTTTTGCGCCCGCTGCTGCATATGTTGAGCGTGCTGTTCCTGAACAATGCGATCCTGCCGAATTTCGGCACGCTGATCCGCTGGCGCGCGCACAAACATGTATTGCGCCAATCGGTCGGCTGGTTCGAAAACGACTTTGCCGGGCGCATCGCCAACCGGATCATGCAAACCCCGCCGGCGGCGGGCGAGGTGATCTTTCAGGTTTTCGACGCAATCTCGTATTCGCTGGCCTATGTCATCGGTGCCGCGATCCTGCTCAGCGCAGCGGATTGGCGGCTGATGGTGCCGCTGGCAATCTGGCTGATATTCTACGGGCTGCTGGTGCGCTGGACCGTCGCCCGCGTCGGCCCGGCATCAAAGGCGGCATCCGATGCGCGTTCGACCGTGACCGGGCGGGTGGTCGATGCTTATACCAATATCCATTCGGTCAAGATGTTTGCCCATCACGACCGTGAACTGGACTATGCAAAAGAGGCAATCGAAAACACCCGGCGCACCTTTGCCACGGAAATGCGGATCTATACCCTGATGGATATGGCGCTGGTGGGCTTGAACGGCGGGCTGATCGTCGGTGTCGTGGGCTGGGCGCTCTGGCTGTGGATGCAGGGGCAGTCCAGTGTCGGCACGGTGGCAGCAGCGTCGGCGCTGACCTTGCGGCTGAATGCCATGACCGGTTGGATCATGTGGGCGCTGACCACGTTTTTCCGCCAGTTGGGCGTGGTCGCCGAAGGTATGGAAACCATCGCCCAACCCATCGCGCTGGTCGATGAGCCGGGGGCGCAGCCGCTGCACCTGCACCGCGGGCGCATCGACGTGCAAGCGGTCTCGCACCATTACGGGCGCGGCGCGGGCGGGCTGGATGATATCAGCCTGACCATCGAACCGGGCGAAAAGATCG
The DNA here is from genome assembly GCF_016307205.1 of Pontibaca salina. Taxonomy (GTDB): domain Bacteria; phylum Pseudomonadota; class Alphaproteobacteria; order Rhodobacterales; family Rhodobacteraceae; genus Pontibaca; species Pontibaca salina. The sequence goes on from NZ_JAEIJD010000003.1 coordinate 106,243, forward strand.
GACTGGTTGGCCGCTCGGGGGCGGGAAAGTCCACCTTGGTCAAGCTGTTGCTGCGCTTCTACGATCCTGAATCGGGGCGCATCCTGATCGACGGTCAGGACATTACCCAGGTGACGCAGGATTCTCTGCGCCGCCAGATCGGCATGGTGCAGCAAGACAGCGCGCTGCTGCACCGCTCGGTGCGTGACAATATCCTTTACGGCCGCCCTGACGCCAGCGCGGCCGAGGTAATCGCCGCCGCCAAACAGGCCGAGGCACATGCGTTCATCCGGGATCTGTCCGATCCCGAGGGGCGGCGGGGCTATGACGCCCATGTCGGCGAGCGCGGCGTGAAACTCTCGGGCGGACAGCGCCAGCGCATCACGCTGGCACGGGTGATCCTGAAAGATGCCCCGATCCTGCTGCTCGACGAGGCCACAAGCGCACTGGATAGCGAGGTGGAGGCCGCGATCCAAAGCACGCTTTATGGCATGATGCAGGGCAAGACAGTGATTGCCATTGCGCATCGTCTCTCTACCATTGCACATATGGATCGAATTCTGGTGATGGATCAGGGCCGTATTGTCGAACAGGGCAGCCATGACGCGCTTCTGGCCGAAAAGTCCCTCTATGGGCAGTTCTGGTCCCGTCAATCGGGCGGATTCCTGAATCCCGGGGCGGCGGAATGAAGATTGGGAACCTGATCGACGCCTTCCGCCCCGCCGAGGGGCAGCCGCCGGTCACGCTGCTGGCGTTTTTCCGCTGGTGTCTGGCGGGTGCCTGGCCGGCGCTGTGGCTGGCGGCGCTGTTCTCTGCCGCTGCTGGCGCGATGGAGGCCCTGACCGCACTGATCCTTGGGCTGGTGATCGACGCCGCCGCCGCCAGCGGGCCGGAGAGTTTCTTTGACGGCACGAACACCATGCTGATCCTGAGCGCTATCGCGTTCTTTCTGATTGCGCGCCCGGTCCTGTTCGGGTTGTCGGCAGCGTCGAACTCGATGGTGGTGCAACCCAATGTGCTGCCACTGGTGCTGTCGCGGCTGCATCGCTGGACCTTGGGTCAGGCGGTGACTTTCTTTGACGATGATTTCGCCGGGCGGATCGCGCAAAAACAAATGCAGACCGCGCGGGCTGTGACCGATGTCGCCGCCGAGGTGATCAATGTGGTCGCCTTTGCCTTGGCCTCGCTAATCGGTTCGCTGGCCTTGCTGGGAGCGATCGACTGGCGCGTGACGCTGCTGTTTCTGATCTGGCTGGTGGCGTATTTCATTTTGATCGCGGGCTTCCTGCCGCGCATCCGCAAACGCGCCGGGTTCCGCGCCGGGGCGCGGGCGATGGTGTCGGGGCAAGTGGTCGATACGGTCACTAATATCAAGACGGTCAAACTGTTCGCCCATGACGATCACGAGGACCGCGCGGCGTTGGGAGCGATGGACCATTACCGCGAACGTGCGCTGGATTTCGGGCGTCTGGCGGCGCTGTTTCGGCTGTGCCTGATGACGCTGGCGGGGCTGTTGCCGGTATTGCTGATCGGGGCGACGCTGCTGTTGTGGCAGCGCGGTCTGAGCAGCGCCGGCGATATCGTGGCGGCTGGCACCATCGCCATCCGCATCTCGCAGATGACCGGTTGGGTCAGCTTCACCCTGATGGCGATTTACTCTAATGTCGGCGAGGTCGAGGACGGCATGAAGACCCTGACCCCGCGCACCCGGCTTTACGATATACCCGACGCGCCAGAATTGCAGGTACCCGGTGCCAAGATCGTTTTCGATGGTGTGACCTTCACCTATGGGCGCGAGGTGGGCGGGGTGCAGGACATAAACCTGACCGTCGCGCCGGGCGAAAAGCTGGGCATCGTGGGAGCCTCAGGAGCCGGAAAATCGACGCTGGTGGCGCTGCTGCTGCGGCTATATCACGGCGAACAGGGCCAGATCCGCATCGACGGGCAGGATATCGAACAGGTCACGCAAGAAAGCCTGCGCCGCAAGATCGGCATGGTCACGCAGGAAACCGCGATGTTCAACCGCTCGGCCCGCGACAACATCCTCTATGGCCGTCCCGATGCCAGCGAAGACGAAATGATCGCCGCCGCGCAAAAGGCCGAGGCGCATGAATTCATCGTGACCATGCAGGACCACAAGGGCCGCCGTGGTTATGAGGCGCATCTGGGCGAGCGCGGGGTGAAACTGTCGGGCGGTCAGCGCCAGCGGATCGCGCTGGCCCGCGCCATCCTCAAGGACGCGCCGATACTGGTGCTGGACGAGGCCACGAGCGCGCTTGATTCCGAGGTCGAGGCGGCGATACAGACGGCGCTGCACCGGGTGATGGAAGGAAAGACCGTGTTGGCCATTGCACACCGCCTATCGACGCTGTCGGAAATGGACCGGATCATCGTGATGGACGAGGGCCGGATCGTCGAAAGCGGCACCCATGCCGATCTATTGGATCGCGGTGGCCTTTACGCCCGTTTCTGGAACCGTCAATCCGGCGGCTTCATCCGGGCCGAGGCGGCGGAATAGATGCGCGAGACGGTGACGATCGAGCGGCTGGGCCACAAGGGCGCCGGGGTTGCGCCAGGGCCGGTCTTTGCGCCGCGCTGCCTGCCCGGGGAAACTGTCAGCGGCGAGCGCGACGGCGATCGGTTGACCGATATCCGCATCGGCACACCCGCGCCCGAACGGGTGACGCCGCCCTGCAGGCATTATCGCGCCTGTGGCGGTTGCCAGTTGCAACATGCCAGCGACGGGTTCGTTGCCACTTGGAAACAGCAGGTTGTGCACACCGCCCTGAGTGCGCAAGGGCTGGAAACCGCGTTTCGCCCGATCGTGACCTCGCCGCCGCTGTCGCGTCGACGGGCGACATTCGCGGTGCGGCGCACCAAAAAAGGCACGCTTTGCGGGTTTTACGGGCAGGCTTCCGAGGTGATCGCGGATATTCCCGATTGCCTGCTGGTGCTGCCCGAGGTTCTGGAAGGGCGTGCGGTGGCTGCGGCGCTGGCGCTGGCCGGGGCCAGCCGCAAGGGCGCGCTGGCGGTGACGGTCACGGCCTCTGATAACGGACTCGATATATCGGTGAGCGGTGGCAAACCGCTGGATGGTCCGCTGCGCGCTACGCTGGGCGGAATTGCCGCAACGCAGGGTCTGGCCCGGCTGACTTGGGAAGGGGAAACCGTGGCGCTGGCGGCCCCGCCGGTGCAGCAATTCGGCGCGGCACGGGTGGTGCCGCCGCCCGGTGCGTTCCTTCAGGCCACGCGCGAGGGCGAGACCGCACTGCTGAGTGCGGTGCGCGAAATCGTCGACGATTCGGCGCGCGTGGTCGATCTTTTTGCCGGGTGTGGTACGTTCTCGCTGCCGCTGGCCACGCGCGCCGAGGTCCACGCGGTCGAGGGCGCGACCGAGATGCTTAAGGCGCTGGATCACGGTTGGCGCAATACGCCAGGGCTGAAAAAGGTCACCACCGAAACGCGCGATCTGTTCCGCCGCCCGCTCAGACCGGACGAACTGGCGCATTACGACGCCGCGGTTCTGGACCCGCCCCGGGCCGGAGCCGCCGCGCAGATCGCCGAATTGGCGCAGGCGCGACTGCCGGTTATCGCCCATGTCTCGTGCAATCCGGTCAGCTTTGCCCGCGATGTGCGGCATCTGGTCGATGCGGGTTACGCGCTGGACTGGGTGCAGGTGGTAGACCAGTTCCGCTGGTCGGCGCATGTCGAACTTGTCGGGAAACTGCGCCTGATTCGGTGATTTGCATTCCCTCAACCGCTGTTTCACCGCTGTGAAAAATACTGTTTTGAAATTCGCCGCCGATTTCGTATTCAAGAAGCATAACGAGGCAGAGACAGTGAAAAACAATGAAACGGCGAATTTTCACGCTGGGTGCCCTTGCGGCCCTCGCAACCAGCGGATGCAGCAGCAAGTTCCGATCCTATAACGGCCCCGAGGTGACCTCGATCGTCGTCAACAAAGGCGAGCGGCGCATGTATCTGTTGCACCATGATCAGGTGATCAAGGATGTGGAATTCGATCTTGGCTTCGCCCCGGTCGGCCACAAACAGATCGAAGGTGATGGACGCACCCCCGAAGGCGTGTATTTCATCGACCGGCGCAATCCCAACAGCCAGTTCCACCTGTCGCTGGGCATCTCTTATCCCGGCCCGGCGGATGTGGCAGCAGCGCGCGCTTTCAACAAGAGCCCCGGCGGCGACATCTTTATCCATGGTCAGCCCAACAAGGAAAAGGCCAAGGGCCGCGACTGGACCGCAGGCTGTATCGCGGTCAAGAATCGCGATATTGAAAAGATTTATGCGATGGTGCGCGACGGCACCCCGGTCTTTCTGTATCCCTGATCAGAGCCTTGGTAGGGCGGCGCGTCAGCCGCCCATCAGCATGGTCCACCAGATTTTGCCATTGGGTTCCTGATACCAGGAAAAGCCGATATCGCGTGCGCGGCGGTTCAGGATAACGTCACGGGTGCTGGCGGTTTCCATCCAAGCCGCGAGGGTCTCCAATTCGGTCTCGTAGCTTTCCGAGATGTTCTCGCCGAGCATTTGGCCCTGATACCCCGAACGGCGCACGCGATCGATGGGCGATGAACCGTCCGAACCAAAATGCCAAGGCCGGTTCTGTTTGGCCATATCCCGCGAATGGGTTTCGGCGGCCGCGTTGAGATTGGAACTTAAGGTTACCTCGGACGCACCGGCGGCAGTGCGCAGCGAGTTGACCGAATCAACCATGTTGAACTGAATCTTGCTCGTGTCGCCCGCGCGTATGCGGTAAACTTTGGGCAACGGCTTTCCATCCGGGCCGATCTGCGGCGCAGACAGTTCGCTACAAGCCGCAAGCCCAAGGGCGGTGATCAGAAAAAGCGAAAAGATGCGCGCCATGACTTACCTTGAGAGTTATCCACTTTACGCCAATACAATGTGGGGCCACTCGACGCAAACCTTTGCGCGTTTCTCAGCCACGTTCTTCTTGAAAGGTTGATTTGCGACAACAGTTTTACAGGCATAGGATCATAACCTGACGACGGAACATGAAAGGTGAAACCGGATGCCACGTACGACCTTTCCGCTTGTCACGCGTCGCAGCCTGCTTGTCGGCGGTGCGTGCGCGCTTGCAGGTCCAGCCTTGGCCCGCAACAGCGCGCTTTACCCGGAGCCAGAGCCCGAACCCCCGGTGCGACGTAATATTTCCGGGTTCCGCTCCATCGATTGGCGGCCACATTTCAAAACGCTGAAAAAAGGGGCGATTCTGGTCGATACAAGATCACGGGCGCTACATTTCTGGTCGGAAGACCGGAAGATCTATCGCCTCTACCCGTCCAGCGTGCCCTTGAACGATCAAATGACCCGCCGAGGCCGCACATCCGTTGTGCGCAAGGTCGTTGGCCCAAGCTGGGCACCGACTCCGTCGATGAAAAAGCGCAATCCCGAATGGCCGGATTTTGTGCCGCCGGGCCCAGATAATCCCATGGGAACGCACGCCTTGTATCTGAGTTGGAAATATTACCGGATCCATGGCACCCACGATAACCGGAAAATAGGGCGCCAGTCGTCCAACGGTTGCATCGGTCTTTTCAACAAAGACATAGCAGACCTGTTTTCCTTGACCCGGATCGGTACGCAAGTGTTGCTAATATGACGACTTTTCCGGTCACGGGCGCGTGATGGGATGACAAATATTTGCAATCTATCCGTAATGCTGGTTACAAAAAAGGCACAAGAAGTCTTGGCCGCGCAGATCACATTTTTGAACTGCGTTTATTTTTGGAGGATAATATGAAGAAACTCGTTCTCGCTGCTGCATTTGCCGGTGCTGCATCCACTGCATCCGCAGGGAACATCCAGGAGCCAATCGTTGAGGCCCCGGTCATTGTCGAAGAAACACAGGGCTCGTCCAGCGGCATCGTTCTGCCCCTGGTCCTGCTGGTTCTGGTCGCTGCTGCAGTCGCATCGAACTAAGCTGGCATCAGCCTGAAGTTTACGGAAAGGCGATGGGTTTCCATCGCCTTTTTCATTTCATCCGATCCAGCCTTTCAGGTTCTCGCGAATAACGGCACCGAGGGCTTCGATATGGGTGTCTTCGTCATTAAGGCAGGGAATATAGGTAAATTCCTGCCCACCGGCGCCCTCGAAACTTTCGCGGATCTCGTCGTTGATTTCTTCCAAGGTCTCGACACAATCGGCTGAAAAGGCCGGGGCACAGACCGCAATGCGTTTCTTCCCTGCCTTGGCCAGCCTCGCGACCTCATCGACGGTATAGGGTTTCAGCCATTCTTCGGGGCCGAAAACCGACTGAAAGGTGCTGGTTAGTTCGGTCTCCTCCCAGCCCAGCCGCTCGCGCAGCAGGCGCGTGGTTTTCTGGCATTGGCAATGGTATGGATCGCCCTCGTGCAGATAGCGCTCAGGCATGCCGTGATAGGAACACACAAGAATGTCGGGGCGGTTGGGCAATTCGGCATAGGCGCGTTCGATCGATTGGGCCAAGGCCTCGATATAGAGCGGATGGTCAAAATAGGGCTCGACGGTGCGCGCGACGGGCTGCCACGGCTCCGCCATCAAGGCGCGGAAAAACTGGTCATTGGCGCTGGCCGACGTGGCCCCGGCGTAATGGGGGTAAAGCGGGAAAAATAAGATCTTGCGGCATCCGGCGTCAACCATCGCCCGGACCTTGGATTTGGTCGAGGGATTGCCGTAACGCATGCAGAAGTCGACCATCACCCGATCACCGTATTCCGCTTGCATCGCAGCAGCAAGCTTGGCGGTCTGCTGTTTAGTGATGGTCAGCAGCGGGCTTTCGTTGTCAGCTTCATTCCAGATGGTTTTATAGGCCTTGCCACTGGCAAAGGGGCGCTTACTCAGAATGACCGTCTGCAACAGCGGTTGCCACTTCCACGACGGATAGTCGATCACCCGTTTGTCCGATAGAAATTCGCTCAGATAGCGGCGCATCGGCCAGTAGTCATAGGAATCCGGCGTGCCCAGATTGGCAATCAGAATGCCGATCTTTTCCGAAGCGATGGCGGGGTGATCAGCCGGCGCATGGGCGGATGGGCTGGCGGGCATGTCTTTCATACCGGTCTCCTGATTGTCGTGCATGATGATGCAGATATAGGGTTTTCCCTGCGGGTCAATCCGGCAGGGGTGTTTCAGTGGTGTCCAGCGCATCGGCCAGCCGCATCTGCGCCGAGCCGGGCCGCAATGGTTTGGGCTGGCTTTCCGATGGTGACCAACCGGTCAGGCAAACCAGTTCGAACCGCGCTGGAATGCGGCCATCGGGCTCGCCGAAATGCTGTTGGTAAAGTTCGCCCGCGCGGCGGAAGACGGCCCGCCCGGTGGCGCGGCGCAGCCGGTGCGACAGCGCGTTGGTTTCGCCCATCGCCCGCAGGTCGTGCATCAGGTGGTAAATGTCGCGATAGCTGGCGGTCAGGTCAATGCTATCGGCCACCGGAAGCGCGAACCCGGCCCGTTGCAGCAGCGCACCCAGTTCGCGGATTTCACCCATTGGCGCGATTCGCGGCGACAATCCGCCGGTGATCTCGGTCTCGGCCTGCCCCAGTACCGCCCGCAATTGCGCCAAGGTCTGCCCGCCCGGCGCGATCGACAGGAAAAAGCCATCTTCACGCAGCGCCCGGCGGCATTGGATCAATTGGCCGACGGGGTCATTGGCCCAATGCAGGCCCATGGCGTGAATTACCAGATCATGTGCGCCCGGCTGCAACTCGATTGTGTCGCTATCTGCCACACAAACCGCGGCGGGGAACGCATCGCGCCAGAAATCGGGGAAAGGCGTGACGACCGCGGGCGCGGTAAACTCTCTGTTAACCATCGCAAGACGATCCTGCACGTCGTCCATCGCGGCACGGTGCAAGAACAGGTCGGCGGTATCGGCGCGGCGGCGATGGGCCAGCAGGGCATCGCGGTCAATCAGGGGAGAGGTGCTCATAATTGAAGAATAGGGCGATCGCGCAAAGGTTTCAAACCGCAGTTTCGCTTCTGTATCCGCCACGATGTCTGGGCTGCGGGGAAATGGTGGAACGCGATTTCGGCCTGTGCGGTCCATGCTGGCGCGATACCCCGTTTATCGCCGGGTCGGTGTGCGATGCCTGTGGCGTTCCACTGCCGGGGGCAGAGGACGGACATCGGCTGGAATGTGACGACTGTATGGAACGCCCGCGGCCTTGGACGCAGGGCCGCGCCGCGCTGCTCTACAAAGATCGGGCGCGGCGGATGGTGCTGGCGCTGAAACACGGTGACCGGGGCGAACTGGCGCGTCCGGCCGCGCTGTGGATGGCGCGGGCGGCGCGACCACTGCTGCGCGACGCCATGCTGATCGCGCCGGTGCCGCTGCATTGGGCGCGGCTGGTGCGGCGGCGCTATAACCAATCGGCGCTTCTGGCACAGCATCTTTCGATCCAGACCGGGCTGGTCCAATGTCCCGACTTTCTGGTGCGAACCCGCCGGACCCAACCGCTCGACGGCAAAAGCGTGAGGCAGCGATTCGCCGATCTGGACGGCACCATCCGGGCGCATCCCCGGCGCCGCCACCGGATCGCTGGGCGGTCTGTGTTATTGGTGGATGACGTGATGACATCAGGCGCGACGCTTGCCGCCTGCACAACTGCCTGTCTGGAGGCCGGAGCGGCAGAGGTTCGCGTCATTACACTGGCGCGCGTTGCAAAGGATGCCTAAATCTTCGACAAAGCTCATTCTGGTAGGGCGCAAGTATCAAGGGGTAAAGTGATGCAACAAGTCGAGATTTATACGTCACCGCTTTGCGGGTTTTGCCATTCGGCCAAACGCTTGCTGAAGAGCAAAGGCGTGAATTTCTCGGAAATCAACGTGCTGACGAATCCGTCGCGAAAACCCGAGATGATTCAGCGCGCCAATGGCGGGCGGACTGTTCCGCAGATCTTTATCGGCGACACCCATATTGGCGGCTGTGACCAACTTTATGCGCTGGAGCGCGCCGGCAAACTCGATAGATTGTTGTCGGCATGAACCTGCGCGCTGCATTGATTCAGTTGAATTCGGGAGATGATCCGGAGGTCAATCTACCAATCACGCAGGGGTTCGTTGCCGATGCGGCCAAGGCAGGTGCCGGGTTTGTCCTGACGCCGGAAGCGACAAACTGTGTTTCGACCAGCCGGACTTGGCAAAATCAGGTTCTGCACCATGAAGCAGAGGATCCGACGCTTGCGGCCCTGTGCGCTCAGGCGCGGGAGCTGAAGATCTGGCTGTTGATCGGGTCGCTGGCGCTGAAAACCGATGATCAGGACGGACGTTTCGCAAACCGGTCGTTTCTGATTGGACCGGATGGCGAGATTATCGCGCGTTATGACAAGATTCACATGTTCGACGTTAACGTCAGCGCAACGGAAACCTATCGCGAATCGCAGGGCTTCCGCCCCGGCAACAGCGCGGTTGTGGCCGACACCGCCTATGGCAGGCTGGGTCTGAGTATCTGTTACGATCTGCGGTTTCCACATCTCTATCAGGCATTGGCGCAGGCCGGCGCACAGATCCTGACGGTTCCGGCGGCATTTTCAGCGGTCACAGGCGGGGCGCACTGGATGCCGTTGCTGCGGGCGCGGGCGATCGAAAACGGCTGTTATGTGCTGGCCCCGGCGCAGACCGGCACGCATCAGGCCCGACGGGGCAAGCAACGCCGCACCTTCGGTCACAGTGTGGCGATCTCGCCCTGGGGCGAAATTCTGAGCGATGGCGAAACCCGGCCCGGCGTCAATGTGTTCGAAATCGACTCCGACGAGGTTGCGACCGCGCGGCGCCGGGTGCCGTCGCTATCCCATATCCGGCCTTTCGATGGCCCGGATGCGTGAAGGATCAAACCCGCTTGCGGTCGCATTGTTCAGCGAAATCCTGACCGCTGACCAATTGCTGCGCAACCGGCTGGGGCGGGTGCTGCCCAAGGGTATGGAAATTTCACATTTCTCGGTGCTGAACCATCTAGCATCGATCGCCGCCGAACGGTCACCGGCGCAATTGGCGCGCAGTTTTCACGTCACGCGCGGAGCGATGACCAACACGCTGAGCCGGCTGGAATGGGCCGGTTACATCCACATCCGCCCCGACTGGGATGATGCACGGCGCAAACGGGTGGCGATCAGCCCGGCAGGGTTGCTGGCCCGTGATCAGGCCATCGCGGCGCTGACACCGATGGTCAATCAGGTCGTCGGCGAACTGGGTGCGCAAAAGGTGCGGGCGGTTCTGCCGGTTCTGCGTGAGTTGCGCAGGCAATTGGAATCCGAGGATTAATCTGGCTTCACACTGGCGGTAACGTAATTTACGCCAAGATCGCGCACGGACAGCCGCCACTGCCATGTGACCGGGTTGAAAACGAATCCCTTGCGGTCAACCGGGTTCAGTCCGGCGCGATGCAGCAGCTCGAACAACTCGTCCGGGGTGATGAATTTCGACCATTCATGGGTGCCGCGCGGCAGCCAGCGCATGATCATTTCGGCCCCGATTATGGTCATGGCAAAGCTTTTGGGATTGCGGTTGATCGTCGAGCAGATGTGCAGCCCACCGGGTTTCAGCAACCGGCGGCAGGCTGTCAGAAAGGTCAGCGGATCGGCAACATGTTCGATCACTTCCATGTTCAATACGACATCGAACTGTTCGCCCGCATCGGCCAGCGCCTCGGCCGTGGTGTGGCGATAGTCGATGCTCAGGCCGGATTGCTGCGCATGAATCTGCGCCACCGAGATGTTCAGCTCGGCCGCATCCGCTCCGACCACGTCGCCACCCAGCCGCGCCATCGGCTCTGATAGCAACCCGCCACCACAGCCAATATCAAGAATGCGCAGACCCCGGAATGGACCATTTGCGGTCAGGTCACAGTCGAACTGGCCGCCGATCTGGTTTGTGATATAGTCGAGCCGACACGGATTCATCATGTGAAGCGGCTTGAATTTTCCCTTAGGATCCCACCAATCGGCTGCCATCGCCTCGAATTTGGCGATCTCGGCAGGGTCTACGGTGGTTTGTCGCGCTTGCATTCCTGTCTCCCTGTGGTTTTGTGGCCGCTCTTATATATAGGTCAGTAATGGACAAGTACCCCGATCAAAAGCAAAAGCGCGCCGTGCAATATCTTCACCCGCCGATCGAGCCGTTTGACACGCGGATGATTGATGTGGGGCAAGATCACCGGATCTATGTCGAGCAATCGGGCAATCCCGACGGCATACCGGTTGTTGTACTGCATGGCGGCCCCGGTGGCGGATGCAGCCCCGCGATGCGCCGATATTTCAACGCCTCAGCATACCGAATCATCCTGTTCGATCAGCGCGGGTGCGGGCACTCGCGTCCGAATGCTTCGGTTGAAAACAACACGACGTGGCACTTGGTCGCAGATATCGAGACCATCCGCCAGCAGCTTGAAATCGAAACATGGTTTGTCTTTGGCGGCAGCTGGGGCGCGACGCTGGCGCTGCTTTATGCGCAGACCCATCCCGACCGTGTGACACATTTGATCCTGCGCGGCGTGTTTCTGATGACGCAAGCCGAACTTGACTGGTTCTATGGCGGAGGTGCCGGACGGTTCTGGCCCGAGACATGGGAGCGCTTTGCCGCGCTGGTCCCCGAAGGCGAGCGCAGCAACATGATTGCGGCCTATCACAAACGGCTGTTTTCGGGCGACTTGGCTGAGGAGATTCGCTACGCGCGGGCTTGGTCGGCTTGGGAAAACGCGCTGGCCTCGATCCAATCCAGTGGTATATCAGGCGAGCCTCCGGGAGATTATGCGCGCGCCTTTGCCCGGCTTGAAAACCACTATTTCATTAACGGCGGCTTTCTCGATTTTGATGGTCAGATCCTTGCGCATATGGACCGGATTTCCCACATTCCGGGTGTGATCGTGCAGGGACGCTATGACATGATCTGCCCACCTGCCTCGGCGTGGAATCTGGCGCAACGCTGGCCAAACAGCGAGTTGCGGATGGTGCGCAATGCCGGACATGCCCTGTCGGAACCGGGGATCAGCGCCGAACTGGTGCGGATCATGGACCAACTTGCCGAAGACAGCCTATGACCCGGATTGATCGCCGCCTTCTGTTCACGTCCGGTGCTGCTGCTGCCCTCTTGGCCGCCAGTGGTTTGGCGCCTGAGCGCGCGCCGCGTTCAGGCGGGCGGTTGCGCTTGGCGGTGCCGCGCGATGATGGGTCGCTGGAGGCGGTGATGCGCGGGGCGGTGTTTGACACGATGACCGAGATTGCCCCGGATGGTACCTTGCGCCCTGAGCTGGCCACCGCGTGGCGAGGAAGCGAGGACGCGCGGCGCTGGCAGTTTGACCTGCGTCAGGGGGTGACCTTCCATGACGGGCGCCCATTCGGCGCGGACGCTGTCGTTGCCTCGCTCGCGGCGCAGGATCTGCCGGTATCGGTGGCGCGGATCGAAGCCAAAGACGCGCACCGTATTTTGATTGAGCTGGCGCAAGCCAACCCTCACCTGCCCTATCTTCTTGCCGATCCGGCGCTGGTGATCTCTCCGGATGGCGATATATCTCAACAGATCGGCACGGGCACCTATATGCGCGGCGCCTTTACCGAAGGCCGGCACTTCAGGGGCACGCGGGTCGCGCAGCACTATAAATCTGGTCAAGCTGGATGGACCGACACGATTGACGTCACGGTAATTCCCGATTCCGGCGTGCGGGCGGAGGCGCTGCGCGATGGTTTTGTCGATGTCGCCGCCCTGCCCCGCCCCGACGGATTGCGCGGTCATGGTACGTTTACTTACCACCCTTCCGAAGCTCACATGGACCTCGCCGCCCATCAAGGTGTTGGTGTCCCCCGAGTGATCGGGGCACGTGGCCCGCTGGATGACGGCCGTATCGCGGAACGTTGGTGGCTGGTCTGAATTGTGGCCAGACGCCGCGCAAGCGCGTATTCAGGTGACCGTGCGGAATGTGAAAGCGGCCAGCCAAATCTGATAACAATGCGCGAATTTAGGGGCGCTGACTTCACCTGACGCTCTCCGAAAGGCGCCACGTCATCTGTTTGGGAAATTTAAAGAACCGCAAGGCTGCTGTTGCGGGCCCGCGCCCCGCCGTCACCGGTCCAGAGGCTGCCCTCTGGCACTCTCTGAGCGGCCTGCGGTCGAATTCCCCTTGCGAAAGCTACCACCTTACCATATATGCCCTTCAACAGCGGCGCGTCGGGCTCTGGTCCACACGCTCCACCGGAACACGATAACGGGCCGCGGGCCCGTTTTTTTGTGCCTGAAAGTCACTTGATACGACAGATGGAATTATGACGAACGACCTGATTGCCAAAGCCGCCATCGACCGACGCCTTGCCGAGATCATCACACCGGTGGTCGAGGACTTGGGCTTCGAGTTGGTGCGCGTAAGGCTGATGTCGGGCAAGGCGACGACCCTGCAGATCATGGCCGACCGACCCGAAGGCGGCATCGATGTGGACGAATGCGGCGATATTTCGAACGCAGTCAGTGCGACTCTGGATGTCGAAGACCCGATTCTCGATACCTATACGCTGGAAGTATCCAGTCCCGGCATTGATCGCCCACTGACTCGACTCAAAGATTTCGAAGATTTCGAGGGCTATGAGGCCAGGCTGGAGACCGAGGAACTGATCGACGGGCGCCGCCGCTTCAAGGGCGTGCTGGCCGGGGTCGAAGGCGAGGAAGTTCTGATCAATGTCGCTGAGGGCACGATCGGGCTGCAATTCGACTGGCTTACCGACGCCAAGCTGGTGCTCACGGACGACCTGATCAAGGAAATGTTGCGCCAACGCAAGGCAGCGGACGCGGCAAGGGATAAACAACTCGACACCAAAGAAACCGATGTGTCCGATGAGGAGAACCGCTAATGGCCATCACATCCGCTAACCAGCTTGAGTTGCTGCAAACCGCCGAGGCCGTCGCCCGCGAAAAGATGATCGACCCCGGTCTGGTCATCGAGGCGATGGAAGAATCGCTCGCTCGGGCGGCCAAGTCGCGGTACGGCGCGGACATGGATATTCGTGTCGATATCGACCGCAAGACCGGGCGCGCTGTGTTCACCCGCGTGCGCACCGTGGTCGAAGAGGACGAGCTTGAGAACTATCAGGCCGAGTTCACCGTCGAGCAGGCCCGTCAATACATGGAAGACCCAAAGATTGGCGATACCTTTGTTGAAGAGGTTCCCCCCGTCGAGATGGGCCGGATCGCCGCGCAATCGGCCAAGCAGGTCATCCTGCAACGGGTCCGAGAAGCCGAGCGTGACCGTCAGTACGAAGAATTCAAGGATCGCGCCGGCACCATCATCAATGGACTGGTCAAGCGCGAGGAATACGGCAACGTCATCGTCGATGTGGGCGCTGGTGAGGCGATCCTGCGGCGCAATGAAAAGATCGGGCGCGAAAGCTATCGCCCTAACGACCGCATCCGCTGTTACGTCAAGGACGTGCGTCGCGAACCGCGCGGGCCGCAGATCTTCCTGTCGCGTACCTCGCCCGAGTTCATGGCCGAACTGTTCAAGATGGAAGTGCCGGAAATCTATGATGGCATCATCGACATCAAGGCGGTCGCCCGCGACCCCGGAAGCCGCGCCAAGATCGCGGTGATCTCCTATGATAACAGTATCGATCCGGTCGGTGCCTGCGTTGGTATGCGCGGCAGCCGGGTTCAGGCGGTGGTGAACGAGCTTCAGGGCGAAAAGATCGACATCATCCCGTGGAACGAGGATATTCCAACCTTCCTGGTAAACGCGCTGCAACCCGCCGAGGTTTCCAAGGTGGTGTTCGACGAAGAAGCCGAACGCGTCGAGGTCGTCGTTCCCGAAGAGCAGCTTTCGCTGGCAATCGGGCGTCGCGGGCAGAATGTGCGGCTGGCCAGCCAACTGACCGGTCTGGATATCGATATCATGACCGAGGCCGAGGAGAGCAAGCGGCGGCAGGAAGAGTTTGAAAAGCGCACCAAGCTGTTCATGGATACACTGGATCTGGACGAATTCTTTGCCCAGCTTCTGGTTTCCGAAGGCTTTTCCAGTCTGGAAGAAGTCGCCTATGTCGAACAGGCCGAGCTTTTGGTCATTGACGGCGTGGACGAGGATACCGCCAACGAACTACAGGCCCGCGCCCAAGATGTGCTTGAGGCACGAAACAAGGCCGCACTGGAAAATGCCCGCGCGCTGGGTGTCGAGGACAGTCTGGTTGAATTTGACGCCCTGACACCCCAGATGGTTGAGGTATTGGCGAACGACGGCATCAAGACGCTGGAAGACTTTGCGACCTGTGCCGATTGGGAACTGGCCGGCGGTTATACGACCGTTGACGGACAGCGCGTGAAGGACAATGGTCTTCTAGAGAATTTCGATGTCTCGCTGGAAGAGGCGCAGAATATGGTGATGACCGCCCGCGTATTGCTGGGTTGGGTTGACCCCGAAGAACTGGAAGCTGAGGACGAGACCGAAGACGAGAGTGACGAACAACAGCATGAGGCCGGAGCCTGAGTTCAGGCTCCGCGAGGCATAATATGGGACGCGCTGGCGCCTCCACGGATCAGGCTGAAGATCCCCGCCGCAAATGTATTGCAACGGGGGAGGTGCAACCTAAATTCGGGCTAATCCGCTTTGTCGCGGACCCCGAAGGACAAGTGGTGCCGGATATCCTTGGCAAACTTCCCGGACGTGGTACATATGTTGCCGCTGACCGGGAGGCGTTGACCAAGGCCGCGACCAAGAAATTGTTTGCGCGCGGCCTGAAAGCGCCGGTTCAGGTGCCGGACGATCTGATTGACGAGATCGAACGCCAGCTGGCGCGCCGGGTGATCGACCTGATCAGCCTGGCCCGCAAGTCCGGCGATGCGGTCGCCGGCTACGAAAAAGTCAAGGACTGGCTGGCCAAGGAAGAGGCCCAAGTCCTTATCCAGGCCGCTGACGGGTCTGGCCGAGGTAAATCGAAACTCAGCACGCCGCATTTTGGTCACTATATCGGCTGGCTGAGCGCGGACGAGATGGGAATGGCATTTGGTCGGCAAACTGTGATACATGCTGCGCTCGCCTCTGGTGGACTCGCTCCGCGTGTTGTAGAGGAAGCGCAGCGGCTGCGAGGCGTGCGCGAATTGACGGATGGCGGCAAGGGCCGCCCGGAAGGGTAAAAAAGCTTTATGAGCGATACTGACGGCAAAAAGACATTGGGTGTTCGCGGAAGTTCCCGTCCGGGGAACGTGAAACAGAGTTTCAGCCACGGGCGGACCAAGAATGTCGTTGTGGAGACCAAGCGCAAGCGTGTGGTCGTGCCCAAGCCGGGTGCCGGCAAGGCGGCCGGTTCCGGCGGCGGCAGACGTACGCCTGCGGGCGACCCGTCGCGCCGTCCCGCTGGCATTTCAGATGCCGAGATGGAGCGCCGCCTGAAGGCAGTTCAGGCCGCCCGGGCGCGCGAGTCCGAAGAGGCAGCTGCACGCGAAGCCGAGGAAAAGGCCCGCGCCGAAGAGCGCGAGCGCCGCAGAGCTGAGGCCGAGGAAAAAGAACGCGAAGAGCGCGAGCGCGAAGAAGCGTTGAAGGCGCGGGCGGAAGAAGAAGAGCGGCAGCGCCGGGAAGCTGAAGAGGCTGCCAAACGGGCGGCCGCACCAGCGACGCCCGAACCAGCCGCTGAGCCGCGCCAAACCCCCCAGCGCGCGACGCCAGCCCCGACCCCGCGCAAGGACGACCGCGAGCAACAGCGCCCCCGTGGCGGCAAGGCGCGCCAAGATACACGCCGCTCTGGCAAGCTGACGGTTAATCAGGCACTGCGCGGCGGCGAAGGTGGCCGCCAGCGTTCGATGGCCGCGATGCGCCGCAGGCAAGAGCGTGATCGGCAGCGGGCCAGCGGTGGCAGCGCCGAACGCGAAAAGGTCGTGCGCGAAGTGCAACTGCCCGAAACCATTGTGGTCAGCGAGTTGGCCAACCGCATGTCCGAGCGTGTCGCGGCAGTGGTCAAGGCGTTGATGAACAACGGCATGATGGTAACCCAGAACGAGGTTATCGACGCCGATACCGCGGAACTCATCATTGCGGAATTTGGCCACAACGTTGTTCGCGTATCCGCGTCGGACGTCGAGGACGTCATTACGCAGATCGTGGACGATGAAAAGGATTTGGAACCGCGTGCGCCGGTGATCACCATCATGGGCCACGTGGACCACGGGAAAACCTCGCTTCTGGACGCGATTCGCAACGCCAAGGTCGTCTCCGGCGAAGCGGGTGGAATCACCCAGCATATCGGTGCCTATCAGGTGCAAGCGAGCGATGGTCAGCTCCTGACCTTCCTCGACACGCCCGGCCACGCCGCGTTTACATCGATGCGCTCGCGCGGTGCGCAGGTGACCGACATTGTTGTGCTGGTGGTTGCAGCCGATGACGCAGTTATGCCGCAAACCATTGAAGCCATTCACCACGCCAAGGCGGCCGGGGTGCCGATGATTGTTGCCATCAACAAGGTCGACAAACCCACAGCCAACCCCGACAAGGTGCGCACCGATCTGTTGCAGCACGAAGTTGTGGTCGAGAAAATGTCTGGTGACGTGCAGGACGTCGAAGTGTCCGCGCTTAAGGGCGAAGGTCTGGACGATCTGCTTGAGGCGATCTCACTGCAGTCCGAGATCCTCGAGCTCAAGGCCAACCCGGATCGCGCCGCACAAGGTGCCGTGATCGAAGCACAGCTGGATGTGGGCCGCGGCCCGGTGGCAACGGTTCTGGTCCAGTCCGGCACGCTGCGTCAGGGCGATATCTTTGTCGTCGGCGAGCAGTGGGGCAAGGTCCGCGCGATGGAAAACGACAAAGGCAAGCGCGTGAGCAAGGCTGGTCCATCGGTGCCGGTCGAGGTGCTGGGTCTGAATGGCACGCCCGAAGCAGGTGACGTTCTGAACGTGGTCGAAACCGAGGCACAGGCACGTGAAATTGCCGAGTACCGCGCTGACGCAGCCAAGGACCGCCGCGCCGCCGCCGGTGCTGCGACCTCGCTCGAACAGCTTATGGCGAATGCCAAGGCCGACGAGGACGTCAAGGAACTGCCTATCGTGGTCAAGGCCGACGTACAGGGCAGCGCCGAAGCCATCGTTCAGGCGATGGAAAAGATTGGTAACGAGGAAGTCCGGGTCAACGTCTTGCATTATGGCGTGGGCGCAATCACCGAAACCGATGTCGGGCTGGCCGAAGCCAGTGGCGCGCCGATCATGGGCTTTAACGTCCGTGCCAACGCCACTGCGCGGGCAACTGCCAACCAAAAGAGCGTCGAGATCCGCTATTACTCGATCATCTACGATCTGGTTGACGACGTGAAGGCGGCCGCCAGCGGCTTGCTAAGCAGCGAAATCCGCGAGCGCTTTATCGGCTATGCCGAGATCAAGGAAGTGTTCCGGGTCACCGGCGTCGGCAATGTTGCCGGGTGTCTGGTCACAGAAGGTATCGCCAGACGTTCGGCTGGTGTACGCCTGCTGCGCGACAACGTGGTGGTACACGAAGGCACGCTCAAGACGCTCAAACGTTTCAAGGACGAAGTTCCCGAAGTCCAGTCGGGCCAAGAATGTGGGATGGCCTTCGAAAACTACGACGATATCCGTGCCGGAGATGTCATCGAGATTTTCGAACGCGAAGAGGTCGTCCGCACGCTAGAGTGATCCGACTGAAATATGTAACAAAGAGGGCGTGGCGAAAGCTGCGCCCTTTTTACGTCTGAGATCGGCTCAGAGCCAGTCGCGCAAGATCGGGATCAGCGGCAGATCGGCAGCGGGCATGGGGTATTCGCGCAGGTCTTGCGCCCGGACCCAGGCCAGTTTCTGGCCTTCCTGCGCCACCGGTATGCCCTCCCACTTGCGGCAGGCAAACAGCGGCATCAGCAGGTGGAAATCATCATATTGATGGCTGGCAAAGGTCAGTGGCGCTAGGCAGGATGCCCATGTGTCAATGGCCAGTTCTTCCCGCAATTCGCGAATCAACGCCGCTTCGGGGGTTTCGCCGACTTCGACCTTGCCGCCGGGAAACTCCCACAGCCCCGCCATCGCCTTGCCTTCGGGGCGCTGCGCCAGCAAGATCCGCCCCTCGACATCGATCAGGGCCACCGCAGACACCAGAACCGATTTCATGGAGCGGTCACGACCGGTAATCGGCGTTGATGTCGATATAGCCATGGGTCAGATCACAGGTCCAGACCGTCGCCTGACCGTCACCCAGACCGAGATCGACCGAGATCACAAGATCCTGCCGTTTCATGTATTCAGCGGCAGCCTCTTCCCGGTAATCCGGGCTGACCCAACCGTTTTCGGCCACAAGAATATCTCCGAATCGGATATTCAGCCGGTCACGGTCGGCGCTGGCACCGGATTTGCCGATGGCCATGACGATGCGGCCCCAGTTCGGATCTTCGCCCGCGATGGCGGTCTTGACCAATGGCGAATTGGCTATGGACAACCCATGCACCTTGGCATCGTCGGTATTGGCGGCGCCGGTCACGCGGATTTCGACAAACTTGCTGGCCCCCTCGCCATCGCGCACGACCTGATGCGCCAGATCCAGCATGACATCGTGCAGCGCCGCGGCAAAAGCGGCATTCTGGGTCACGTCCACCTGCGACGCACCCGTAGCGCACAACATCAGGCTGTCCGAGGTCGAAGTATCGCTGTCCACGGTAATACAGTTGAATGTGCGATCGGTCAGATCGGCCAGCAGCGTTTGCAACCGGGGCTGATCGACCACCGCATCGGTAAATATATAAACCAGCATCGTCGCCATATCCGGCGCAATCATGCCCGACCCCTTGGCGATACCGGCGATGGAGACCGTCTGGCCGTCGATCACGACCTGCCGCCCGGCACCTTTTGCAAAAGTGTCGGTGGTCATGATGGCTTCGGCGGCGGCCTTGATCCCGCCCGCGTCCAGCGTCGCGTTAAGCTCCGCAATCCGGTCGGTGATCCGCTCATGCGGCAATGGCTCGCCGATTACCCCGGTCGACGCGCTGAACACCCGCGTTGTGGGCAATCCGGTTGCATCGGCGACCGCCTTGCAAATCTCCGCCACCGACTTGGCACCGTGCCTTCCCGTGAACGCATTCGCATTCCCCGAGTTCACCAGAATCGCCGCCCCCTCATCCGCGGCTTGGCCGATCTTGTCCTGACAATCCAGCACCGGCGCCGCGCGCGTGGCCGAGCGCGTGAACACGCCCGCCACAGTGGTTCCCGGCGCCAGAACGGCCAGCATCACATCGGTGCGGCCCGTGTAGCGCACACCAGCAGCCACAGAGGCGAAGCGCACGCCCTCGATCACTGGAAGATCGGGAAATGAAGCAGGTGCAAGCGGTGAGCGAGGTAGTGTGTTGACCACGTATCAGTTCCCGATCAAGGTGCCGTCAGCCAATATCTCCGGATCAAAACCCTCGATCACGGGACGCTCGACGGTGGCGTTGGCAGTCAATTCTTCAATCTTGGCTTCGACAGCGGCGCTGCGCAGATCATTGGCGATATCGTCGCGCACGTCATCCAGCTCGGGCGCTTCCGCAGTCCGCCTTTCGTTCAGCTTGACGATGTGCCAGCCGAACTGGCTGTGAACAGGCTCGGAAATTTCGCCCGGCTCCATTGCGACCACGGCCTCTTCGAACTCGGGTACCATCGTGCCTTTTTGGAACCAACCGAGTTCGCCACCATTTGGACCAGTCGGACCCGTCGACTCGTCTTTGGCGAGAGCGGCGAAATCCGCACCTTTGTCCAGACGGGACTTGATCTTCTCTGCTGCCGCTTTGGTTTCAACAAGGATATGCGCTGCGTTGAATTCTTCGCCACCGTCGCCATCGCCGAACCGTTGGTCATATGCTGCCTGAATATCGGCGTCACTCGCCGCATTCATCATCACCGACTCAAGCACATCCGCTGCAAGAAGCGAGCGCCGCTCGTTTTCAAGCGCCAGTTCGACAACCTTCGGAATATCACCGCTATGGGCCTGCTTCAGGGCGCTTTGTTGGATCAACTGTTCGCGGATTGCATCGAAAAGCATTTCGGCAGGAGCCTGCCTGTACTGGGCGGGAAGGGTCTCATAAGCGACAACCATATGACCCAGAGTGATCTCATCCCCGTTCACGCGTGCAACCACGGTATCGGCGTCAAACGCAGCTTCTGCAGCCGCCGGCAGACCAAGGGACACTGCCACCGCGATAGCAGACAGAAAAGTGAGACCTTTAGGCATTGATTCATCCTATTGATGGGCCGCGACCGGGCGCAACGTTGACACTGTTTCAACGGCCCCTTACATCGCCTTGTGGCCTGTGAAAATGCCGTTATTCATTCCGTCTTAGGGGATGTTGTCAAAGCGGACAACCCCGTGGCTGTCGCGATACAGTCGCAACCGGGGGGCGCAGGATTGATGGATCCGTTGGAGTAAGCATGTTGGGTATCGGAAAAATCGCCAGAAAGGTATTCGGGACGCCGAACGACCGGAAAATCAAGGCGACACGCCCTCTGGTGGATCAGATCAACGCTTTGGAACCCGAGCATGAAAAGCTTGACGATGACGGGCTGAAAGCCAAAACTGATGAACTGCGTAAACGTGCGCTGGATGGCGAAAGCCTGGACGATCTGCTGCCTGAGGCTTTCGCCAATGTCCGCGAAGGGGCACGCCGTGCGCTGGGTTTGCGCGCCTTCGACGTACAACTTATGGGCGGTATCTTTCTGCATCAAGGCAACATCGCCGAGATGAAAACCGGCGAGGGCAAGACCCTTGTCGCGACCTTTCCCGCCTATCTGAACGCGCTGACCGGTAAGGGTGTGCATGTCGTCACGGTCAACGAATATCTGGCCAAACGTGACGCCGAATGGATGGGCAAGGTATTTGCCATGCTGGGCATGACGACCGGCGTCAATGGTTCGGATATGACCGGCGCAGACAAGCTCGCCGCTTATAGTTGTGACATCACCTATGGCACCAACAATGAATTCGGCTTTGACTATCTGCGCGATAACCTCAAATCCGACTTGGCCGATGTCTTTCAGAAGGACCATAATTTTGCCATCGTGGACGAGGTCGACAGCATCCTGATCGACGAGGCGCGTACCCCTCTGATCATTTCCGGGCCATCGGATGACCGCTCGGAACTGTATGTTTCGATCGATAAGATTATCCCCCTGCTCAAGGACGATCACTACGAGCTTGATGAAAAATCCCGCGCGGTATCTTTCACGGACGAAGGCAACGAGTATCTGGAGCAGCAGCTTTCGGCACATGGGTTGCTGGAAGACGGCCAATCCCTTTACGATCCCGAAAGCACCACCATCGTTCACCATGTCAATCAGGGCTTGCGCGCGCATAAACTGTTCCAGCGGGACAAGGATTACATCGTGCGCGGCGACGATGTGGTGCTGATCGATGAATTCACCGGCCGCATGATGGCGGGCCGCCGCCTGTCCGACGGGTTGCATCAGGCGATTGAAGCCAAAGAAGGCGTGCCGATCCAGCCCGAAAACATCACCATGGCCAGTGTCACCTTCCAGAATTATTTCCGCCTTTACGACAAGCTGGCAGGCATGACCGGCACCGCCGCAACCGAGGCCGAGGAATTTTCCGAGATCTACGGGCTTGGCGTCGTCGAGGTTCCGACCAACAGGCCAATCGCCCGGATCGACGAAGACGACAAGGTCTACCGCACAAGCGGCGAGAAATATCAGGCGATCATCGACGAGATCAAAGAGGCACACGCCAAGAAACAGCCGGTGCTGGTTGGCACCACGTCGATCGAAAAATCAGAGATGCTAAGTGATCTGCTGAAATCGGCTGGGATCGAGCACAATGTTCTGAACGCCCGCCAGCATGACAAAGAGGCCGAAATTGTCGCCGATGCGGGTCGTTTGGGCGCTGTCACAATCGCCACCAACATGGCCGGGCGCGGCACCGACATCCAGTTGGGCGGCAACGCGGACATGAAGGTGATGCAGGCGCTTGCCGAGAATCCCGATGCCGACCCCGCCGCCCTGCGCGCCGAGCAAGAGGCGGCGCATGCGGCCGAAAAACAAAAGGTTATCGAAGCAGGCGGGCTTAACGTCATGGCTTCGGAACGTCACGAAAGCCGCCGGATCGACAATCAGTTACGCGGCCGGGCCGGACGGCAGGGGGATCCAGGGCGCACGGCGTTCTATCTCAGCCTTGAAGACGATCTGATGCGTATTTTCGGCTCTGAGCGGCTGGACAAGGTGCTGACCACCCTTGGAATGAAGGAAGGCGAGGCGATTGTTCACCCATGGGTCAACAAATCGCTGGAGCGTGCACAGGCAAAGGTCGAAGCGCGCAATTTCGACATGCGTAAGCAGGTCCTGAAATTCGACGATGTCATGAATGACCAGCGCAAGGTGATCTTTGGCCAGCGCCGCGAGATCATGGCGGCCAAGGATCTGTCCGAAATCGCTACCGATATGCGCCATCAGGTCATCGATGATCTGGTTGACGCGCACATGCCACCCAAGACCTATGCCGACCAATGGGACATCGAGGGGCTCTATGCGCATGCCATTGAGATGCTGGATATTGACGTCCCGATCATCGAGTGGGCCGCCGAGGAAGGTGTCGATGACGAAGACATCCGCGAACGCCTGACCAAGGCGGCGGACGAAAAAATGGCCCAGAAAGCTGCCGCATTCGGCCCCGAAACGATGCGCAATATTGAAAAACAGGTCCTGTTACAGACCATAGACAGCAAATGGCGCGAACATCTGCTTACCCTTGAGCACCTTCGCTCGGTCGTGGGCTTCCGTGGCTATGCGCAACGCGATCCCTTGAACGAATACAAATCCGAGGCGTTCCAGCTGTTCGAGGGGCTGCTCGACAGCCTACGCGAAGAAGTGACCAAACAGCTTGCGCGGGTCCGCCCGCTGACCGACGAGGAACAGCGTCAGATGTTGGCGCAAATGGCGGCACAACAGGCCGAGATACAAAAGGCTGCGGTACCGGCAGATGATGAAGCCGCTGAGGGCGAAGCCGTGAATGGCTTTGACGCCGACGAGCCAACCACCTGGGGAAATCCGGGGCGCAATGAAAGATGCCCTTGTGGCAGCGGGAAGAAATTCAAACATTGTCACGGCCGTCTGACCTGAGCAGACAGGCCTTGGTCAAAGGTACCCTTGCGCACGGAAACTGAGTTCGCGGGATTTCCCAATAATCAGATGATCATGCAGGGTTAGGCCCAGAGCGGTGCAGGCGGCCTGAATCTGCGCTGTCATGTCAATATCCGACGGTGACGGGGTTGGATCCCCCGATGGGTGATTGTGTACCAGAATTAGCGCTGAGGCATTTAATTCCAAAGCGCGTTTTGCAACTTCGCGGGGGTAGACCGGAACGTGATCAACGGTGCCGCTTGCCTGTTCCTCATCCGCAATCAGGGTATTCTTGTGATCTAGGTAAAGCACCCGGAATTGCTCGGTCTCGCGATGGGCCATCGTGGTGTGGCAATAATCCAGGATCGCATTCCAACTGGAAATGATCGGCCGTTGCATCACCCGCGCGCGGGCCATGCGATGCGCCGCAGCCTCGACGATCTTCAGGTCGGTGATAACCGCCTCGCCCACGCCCTTAACCTGTTTCAACCGCTCTGGCGGCGCGGTCAGGACACGATTGAAATCCCCGAAAATGTCCAGCAATTCGCGCGCCAATGGTTTTACATCGCGTCGCGGGATCGCGCGGAACAGCACCAATTCCAGCAATTCGTAATCGGGCATCGCCCCGGCTCCGCCCTCGCGGAATCGGGCGCGTAATCGGGTGCGGTGATCAGCGATATAGGACGGCAATCGCCCCTGCGGTAAGGCAACGGCAGGCGCTTCGTCGCTGTCAAAAAGCGAGGCGGGCGCCTCGTGGAGTGCCGGACCATGTGTCATGATCTCAGATTTCCACGAGACAGGTGAATTATCGGTTAACCGGGTTGGTCAGCCCTTCATGCTTTCCCAAAAGGATTTGACCGAGGAAAAGAACGAATTGGACTCGGGATTGTTGTCCTCGCTCAAATCCTCGAATTCGCGCAGCAATTCCTTTTGGCGGCTGGTCAGGTTCACCGGAGTTTCCACCGCAAGTTCGATAAACATATCCCCGACACCGCCACCGCGCAGTGCGGGCATACCCTTGGAACGCAGGCGCATTTGACGGCCCGACTGGCTGCCAGCGGGAATCTGCACACGGCCACGCCCGCCGTCGATGGTCGGCACTTCGATCGCACCACCCAGCGCCGCCTTGGCCATACTGACCGGAACGCGGCAGAAAAGATTGACGCCCTCGCGTTCAAACAATTCGTGCTTGGCCACTTCGACAAAGATATACAGATCGCCCGGCGGACCGCCCCGCATTCCGGCCTCGCCCTCGCCGGCAAGACGGATCCGGGTTCCGGTTTCGACCCCGGCCGGGATATTTACGTTCAGTGCCCGATCCTTTTCGACCCGGCCTTGTCCGCCACAGCTTTTGCAGGGATTCTTGATGATCTGGCCCATGCCCGAACAGGTCGGACAGGTTCGCTCGACCGTAAAGAACCCTTGCTGCGCACGCACCTTGCCCATGCCCGAGCAGGTCGGGCAGGTGGCAGGTTCGGTGCCGCCCTCGGCACCGGTACCGTTACAGGGCGAACAGGCGACCGCAGTTGGCACGTTGATGGTTTTTTGCAGGCCGTTATAAGCCTCTTCCATGGTGATCCGCAGGTTGTAGCGCAGATCCGCGCCGCGTGCGGCCCGTCGTCCACCACCGCGTTGCCCCATGAAGTCGCCGAACAAATCGTCAAACACGTCGGAAAAAGCCGACGAGAAATCACCCCCGCCAAAGCCTGCGCCGCCACCGCGGTGACCGCCCCCACTGCCGTCAAACGCGGCATGGCCAAAGCGGTCATAGGCCGCCTTTTTTTCGGCGTCCTTCAGAATCTCGTAAGCTTCGTTGGCTTCCTTGAACTGCGCTTCGGCGTTTGGATTATCCGAGTTGCGGTCAGGATGCAGCGCTCGCGCTTTGCTACGATAGGCTTTCTTGATTTCATCTGCTGAAGCGCCACGTGCGACGCCCAGAACTTCATAGAAATCGCGTTTCGACATCGTATTGTCCCTTCTGCCCGAACGAGACCGGGCCGGCCCGACCCTTGGACCGACCCGATCTTACTCTGGCTAGCCTTTAGGCACGCTTGTCATCATCCAGATCTTCGAATTCAGCATCGACAATGTCGTCATCTGCCGGACCTTCATCGGCCGCCGATGGCTCTTCGCCAGCCTCTTCCTGAGCAGCTTTGTAAATCGCTTCACCCAGTTTCATTGCTGCTTCGGTGACGTTCTGGATGCCGGATTTGATCTTTTCGGCATTATCACCTTCCAGATCTTCCTTGAGCGCCGAAATTGCCAGTTCGATCGCTTCGATCGTGGTCGGATCAACCTTGTCGGCATGTTCTTCCATCGACTTTTCGGTCGAGTGGATCAAGCCTTCTGCCTGGTTGCGCGCATCCACCAGATCGCGGCGCTGCTTGTCATCCTCGGCATGTTCTTCGGCATCCTTGACCATGCGCTCGATATCCGCCTCCGACAGACCGCCGGACGCCTGGATCGTGATCTTCTGTTCCTTACCGGTTCCCTTGTCCAAAGCACCAACCGACACGATACCGTTGGCGTCAATGTCGAACGTAACCTCGATCTGCGGCATGCCGCGCGGGGCTGGCGGGATGTTTTCCAGATTGAACTGACCCAGCATCTTGTTGTCCGATGCCATCTCGCGCTCACCCTGGAACACCCGGATCGTCACCGCATTCTGGTTGTCCTCGGCGGTCGAGAAGATCTGCGACTTCTTGGTGGGAATGGTCGTATTGCGGTCGATCAGGCGGGTGAACACGCCGCCCAGGGTCTCGATCCCAAGGCTCAGCGGTGTCACATCCAGCAGGACGACATCCTTGACATCGCCTTGCAGAACGCCTGCCTGAATCGCGGCACCCATGGCAACGACTTCGTCCGGGTTCACACCTTTGTGCGGCTCTTTGCCGAAGAACTTGGTGACTTCTTCGACCACTTTGGGCATCCGGGTCTGGCCGCCGACCAGAACCACCTCATCGATGTCGCTGCTGGTAAAACCCGCATCCTTGAGCGCCGCCTGACAGGGTTTGATCGAAGCCTTGATCAGATCACCCACCAGGCTTTCCAGCTTGGCCCGGGTCAGCTTCATGACCATGTGCAGGGGCGAACCATCCTTGCCCATCGAAATGAACGGCTGGTTGATCTCGGTCTGGGTGGCGCTGGACAGTTCGATCTTTGCCTTTTCAGCGGCTTCTTTCAGACGCTGCAGGGCCATCTTGTCCTTGCTCAGATCGACGCCGTGTTCCTTTTTGAACTCGTCCGCCAGATAGTTGACGATCCGCATGTCAAAGTCTTCGCCACCCAGGAAAGTGTCGCCATTGGTCGATTTGACCTCGAACAGGCCATCGTCGATTTCCAGAATCGTGATGTCGAATGTACCACCGCCAAGGTCATACACCGCGATGGTGTGGCTTTCGGTCTTGTCCAGACCATAGGCCAGTGCCGCGGCAGTCGGTTCGTTGATAATGCGCAGCACTTCAAGCCCGGCGATGGTGCCGGCATCCTTGGTGGCCTGACGCTGGGCGTCGTTGAAATAGGCCGGGACCGTGATGACGGCCTGCGTCACCTCTTCGCCCAGGTAACTTTCAGCAGTTTCCTTCATCTTGCCAACGATGAAAGCGGAAATTTGGCTGGGCGAGTATTTCTCGCCGCGCGCTTCGATCCACGCGTCGCCATTGCCGCCATCGACGATCTCGAAAGGCACCAGTTTGCGATCTTTTTCCACGGCCGAATCGCCGATGCGACGACCGATCAGGCGTTTAACGCCAAAAACTGTATTCTCCGGGTTTGTAACGGCCTGCCGTTTTGCCGCTTGACCGACCAGTCGCTCTTCTTCGGTGAAGCCAACGATCGACGGCGTGGTGCGCCCGCCTTCTGCGTTCTCGATGACCCGCGGCTGGCTGCCGTCCATGATGGCCACACAAGAGTTCGTGGTCCCTAGGTCGATACCGATAACTTTAGCCATTGTAATTTGATCCCTTCTAACTTCAAGGCGATGACCCGAGGCCGAACCCGTTGTGGCGCCCAGACCCCGATTATTGTGCTGTCCGGTGCCTGCACCTTTCAGCGTCCCGGCGTATATAAGGATCGCAAACCGCTGCTGCAACCGCCCAAACCGGGCAGTTTGTGTGAATTAAGCGGGAATCCGGGCCAGGCCCGGCAAGTAACTGAAGGGAAACTGGGAATGCGGATAACGTTGCGCGGCTTCGAGATATTCAAGGGCCGTCTGGATGCTCCGGCACAGCGCGCGCTGATCGCGGCGCTGCGCCCGGTGCTGCAAGCCGCGCCGCTGGTCTCGCCGCAAACGCCCTATGGGAAGGCAATGTCCGTGCGCATGACGTCGGCAGGTGCGGTCGGCTGGTATTCTGATCGCAAGGGCTACCGTTACATGCCCCAGCACCCGCAAGGCACCGCTTGGCCCGACATCCCGCAGCCGGTGCTGGATATATGGGACGACGTAACCGGGCTGGAGCGGCGGCCCGATTGCTGTCTGGTAAACTATTACGGCGAAGGCGCACGGATGGGGTTGCACCAGGATAAGGACGAGGCCGATTTTTCCTGGCCGGTCGTGTCAGTGTCACTGGGCGATGACGGGCTGTTCCGGATTGGCAACCGGACACCGGGTGGATCGACGGAATCAATCTGGCTGACTTCGGGGGATGTGGTTGTCATGGGGGGTGAGGCACGATTGGCCTATCACGGGCTGGACCGGATCAGATTCAAATCCTCGCGCCTGCTTTCCAAAGGCGGTCGGCTGAACCTGACCCTGCGGGTCACGTCCTGAGGCGCTTTTCAACGCAGCGGGCCTGCGTTAAGGATACCGGCCATGAAAGATCTGCCCGCCCTCTATAAAGCCGGGGTCGCTGACGGAAGCCTCACCCCCGATCCGGCGCAGGAGGTCGTCCTACCCGAGTTTGAGCGCATCCGCGCGGAACTGGCCCGCCCAGTCCGGAGAGGCCTTTTCCGCAAACCACCCGCGCCCCCAAAAGGGCTGTATCTCTGGGGCGGGGTTGGGCGCGGGAAATCCATGCTCATGGATCTGTTCGTAAGTTCGCTCGGCGGCGTGCCACGTCGGCGGGTCCACTTCCATGTCTTCATGCAGGAAGTTCACGCCGCGCTTCATCAGGCTCGCATGACTGAGGTCGAAGACTCGCTGGGTCCCGTCGCGGCCAGGATGACGGCCGATCTGCGCCTCTTGGCCTTTGACGAGATGCAGATCACCGATATCACCGATGCAATGCTTGTGGGACGTCTGTTTCAGACGCTGCTTGATGCCGGCGTCACCATCGTCACTACATCGAACCGACCGCCTGACGATCTTTACAAGGACGGCTTGAACCGGCAGCTCTTCCTGCCGTTCATCGACCTGATCAAATCCCGGATGGCGGTGCAGGAACTGGCCAGTCCAACCGATCACCGCCAGAATCGCCTGGCCGGGACACAGACCTATTTCACCCCGGCCGGGGCCGACGCACACGCCGCGATCGAGACAATCTGGCAAGATCTGGCGGGCGGCGAAGGCCGATCCCTGACCCTTACGGTGAACAAACGTGATATCACCCTGCCGCAATGTCGCAACGGCGTCGCGCGGGCCAGTTTTTACGATCTCTGCGCAAACCCGCTCGGGCCTGCGGACTATCTCGCCATTGCCGACGCGGTGCGCGTGCTGATCCTCGAAGACATTCCGCGCCTGTCGCGCTCAAACTTCAATGCGGCCCGCCGTTTCGTAACGCTGGTTGACGCTTTATACGAGGCTCGCGTGCGCCTGATCGTCTCGGCTGATGCGCAGCCAGAATCGCTTTACGTGGAAGGGGACGGCGCGTTCGAGTTCGAGCGCACCGCCTCGCGCCTGCGCGAGATGCAAAGCGCCGACTGGGCCGGCTGATTCGCCCGCCCAGCTTCTTTCTGGTCAGAAATACCCATTGCACCGGGGCGCGCCCCGGTCCTGCCCTAGGCGTTTTCGCGCATCACCGACCCGGCCAGATAAAGCGAGCCGCAGATCAGAACGCGCGCGCCGGGAGCGTCTTGGCGTATCACGTCTAGCGCCGCCCGCACGGTTTTTGCCGTTTCTGCCTTTAGTCCAACCGCGCGCGCGGTCTCGGCAACCGCTTCGGCGGGCAGGCTATTGGGCTCGCCCGGGATCGGCACCGCGATCAGCACCTCTGCCTGCTCGGCTAAGGGGCGCAAAAAGCCGCTGATATCCTTGCTGTTCAACATGCCGCAGATCAGCCGGGTCGGACGTTCGGGCAGATCCGCCATAAGGGCGCGCAGGGCCTGACCCGCGGCCGCGTTATGGCCACCGTCCAGCCATAACTCGCAGTCCCCGGCGGCCTCGACCAGCGCGCCTTCGGTCAGGCGCTGCATCCGCGCGGGCCACTCGGCACGGGTGACCGCGGCTTCCCAGGCGGCCTCGCCCAGGTCAAGCTGGCGCAGCGCCGCGATCGCAATTCCGGCATTCTCGATCTGATGGGCCCCTTGCAGATTGGGCAGCGGTAGATCGCACAGGCCACTCTGATCGCGATAGACCAGCCGCCCGCGCTCTTGCGTAACGTGCCAGTGCTGGCCATGGGTCAAAAGCGGCGCACCAACGCGGGCGGCCTGTTTTTCGATTACCCGCAAGGCCTCGTCCGGCTGGGGGCCGACGATACAGGGCACGCCGCGTTTCAGAATACCGGCCTTCTCAAGGGCGATCTCGGCCAGCGTGTTACCCAGAAACTGTTCGTGATCGATCGAAATCGGCGTGATGACCGTCAGACAGGGTTGGGGAATGACATTGGTCGCATCCAGCCGTCCACCCAAGCCGACCTCAAGCAGGGTGTAATCTGCCGCCGTGCGGCTGAATGCCAGCAGGGCGGCGCAGGTGGTGATCTCGAAATATGTGATCGGCACATCGCCATTGGCGGCATAGCACTCGTCCAGAACGGCGGTCAGGTCGGGTTCTGAAATCAACTGCCCCGCCACCCTGATTCGTTCGTGAAACCGCGCCAGATGCGGTGAAGTATAGGCATGCGCGCTGAGCCCCGCGCCCTCGATCCCGGCCCGGATCATCGCTTGGGTCGATCCCTTGCCATTGGTCCCCGCGATATGGATGACGGGAGGCATGCTGTCTTGCGGATTGCCCAGATCCTGCAACAGCCGCCAGACCCGATCCAGCGTCAGGTCGATGATCTTGGGGTGCAATTCCATCATCCGTGACAGGATGACATCGGATGAAGGGGTGCTCATTCAGCGCTCTTTTCTGATGTTTTCGCCATGGCGGATTTGTCGTCGTCAGGTTTCGCGGTCGCGTCCCCCGCCACCGCCGCAGGCCCGGGTGTGGGTGGGGGCAAATCACCGCGTACCGCCGGCGGCAGGCCCAGCAATATCCTTGTGATCGTAATCAACTCATCGCGCAGGCTGTTGCGATCGATCACCCGGTCCAGCATCCCGTGATCCAGCAGGTATTCGGCGCGCTGGAACCCTTCAGGAAGCTTCTCACGGATAGTTTGCTCGATCACACGCGGGCCGGCGAAACAGATCAGCGCGTTCGGCTCGGCAATCTGCACATCGCCCAACATCGCGTATGAGGCGGTCACGCCGCCCGTGGTGGGATGGGTCAGCACCACGATATAGGGCAGCCCGGCCTCTTTCAGCATCTGCACTGCCACGGTGGTGCGCGGCATTTGCATGAGCGACAGGATCCCTTCCTGCATGCGGGCACCGCCCGAGGCGGAAAACAGGATCAGCGGACGTTTTAACTTCACCGCCTCTTGCGCGGCGGCGACAATGGCATTGCCGACATACATGCCCATGGAACCACCCATGAAGCTGAAGTCCTGCGCCGCCGCGACGATGGGCGTCCGCCCCATCTCGCCAGTGGCGATCAGCATCGAATCCTTCTCGCCCGTGGCTCTCTGGGCAGCGCGCATGCGCTCAGGGTATTTCTTTTGATCGCGGAAATGCAGCGGATCGACAACCGGCTGAGGCACCTTGATTTCAGCGAAGACGCCGCCATCAAACAGCGCTTCGAACCGCTTGCGCGGGCTGATCTGCATGTGATGGCCGCAACTGGTGCAGACGTTGAGATTGTCGCTCAACTCGCGGTGAAACAGCATGGTGCCGCAGTCATCACATTTCTGCCAGAGGTTCTCGGGCGTATCACGGCGCGAGAAAATCGAGTTGATACGGGGGCGGACGTAGTTGGCGATCCAGTTCATCGAGAGGCCCTTTTGCGGCGGAGGCTGGCGCCCAGATAATCTGACCCGCAGTGAATTGCAATCAGCGCCGGATCGCCAGCCGCGCGGCCAGCCAGGTGACGAACATCATAGCGAAATCAACCACCAGCCAATTGCGCAGATATTCGGTGTCGGCCATATCGAAAGCCACGACATATAGCGCCAACCCGCTAAGCGAGTCGGGCAGCGACACGACGATCAGCGCGGTAACATTATTGGCCAGATGCACGGCAATCGCCGGGCCCAGCGTGCCGGCCCGCGCCGTGAGATCAGCCATCAATATGCCGAACAACCCGGCCCAGATCGCGATGGGCACCGCGTTGTCCCCGGCCTGCGTGGGCAGATAATGGCCCAGCGCGAATAATACCGAGGGCAGGATCATCCAGATCAGCGGATTGGAAAACCGCGCCGCCAGCGCCTGCTGGATATAGCCGCGAAACAGGATTTCTTCGGCGCTGGCCTGCACCAGAACGGCCATCAAAGACAGCGGAAGCAGGCTCAGCCACATTGGCAAGGCCAGATTTTTGGTCAACGGAGGGTCGATAGCGTAGGGGGGCAGGAGCGCCAGAACCGCGCCCAGCGCAATCAGCGCAATCAGCACCCTGCGGAACTGGCGCAGCGTCTGCCACAGCGGTCCGAGCAAGCTCAGACCCGAGCGTTTTTGGAGCAGCCTTGCCGCCACAAACACGCCCAGCGTGACAAATCCGAAACTGCCCAGCATCACCAGAAGCGGCAGCGGAGAATTGCCCAGCCCGCTTCTGAATTGCGCCGCCCAATAGGACGCATTCCACGCCATCAGCAAGGCGCTCAGCGTTGAGTTCAAGCCAAAGCTAACGGCAGCAATCAGCACCAGCCCGATCCCAAGGCGCCACAGTTGCGGATGCCGACGTGCCGGGGCAATCAGTTGGTCATGCGCAACATAAGGGCGCGGGGGCATCAGTTTCCTTTCCTGCGAAAATCGCACAGGCGCGCGTGCGCCCGATATTTCGCTAAAACTGGAGGCAAACCCGCATGCCGTCAATCCTGCGGCCCTTGTGCAGCAGCAGGCACAAGTCTATTCCAAGGCCAACGGAACATGAGGAGAGCCGCCATGCTCAAGCGGGAATTCGATAAAAGCAAACTGCCCAGCCGCCACGTGACCGAAGGTCCGGCCCGCGCGCCGCATCGCTCGTATTACTATGCCATGGGCATAAGCGAGGAAGAAATTCACCAGCCCTTTGTCGGCGTCGCCACCTGCTGGAACGAGGCCGCGCCGTGCAATATTGCGCTGAACCGTCAGGCGCAGGCAGTCAAGATGGGTGTGAAACAAGGGTCCGGCACGCCGCGCGAATTCACCACCATTACCGTGACCGACGGCATTGCCATGGGCCACGAAGGCATGCGCTCGAGCCTTGCCAGCCGCGAAGGAATCGCCGACACGGTCGAACTGACCATGCGCGGACACTGCTATGACGCGCTGGTGGGCCTTGCAGGCTGCGACAAATCGCTGCCCGGCATGATGATGGCGATGGTGCGGCTCAACGTACCGTCGGTATTCATCTATGGCGGCTCGATCCTGCCGGGGCGGGCGCCCGACGTGCCCGGCATCCCCGAGGATTTTGCAGCGCGCGACCTGACCGTTCAAGACATGTTCGAGGCCGTCGGACGCCAGCAAAGTGGCACCATGTCCGAGGCCGCGCTGGACGTGCTGGAACGCGTCGCCTGCCCCAGTTCCGGTGCCTGCGGTGGCCAGTTCACCGCCAACACCATGGCCTGTGTTTCAGAGGCAATCGGGTTGGCGCTGATGAACAGTTCCGGCGCACCGGCCCCTTATGAAAGCCGCGACCAATATGGCGAAGCCTCGGGCCGCGCCGTGATGGACCTGCTGGAGAAGAATATCCGCGCGCGCGATGTCGTTACACGCAAATCGCTGGAAAACGCCGCGCGCGTCGTGGCCTGCACCGGCGGTTCGACCAATGCCGGCCTGCACCTGCCGGCCATCGCCCATGAAGCCGGGATCGAATTCTATCTGGATGATGTGTGCGAAATCTTCCGCGACACGCCTTATTTCGTCGATCTCAAGCCCGGCGGGCAATATGTGGCGAAGGATCTTTATGAGGTTGGCGGGGTTCCCGTCGTTCTGAAAGAACTGCGCCGCGCCGGCCTGATCCACGAGGATTGCATGACCGCGTCGGGCAAGACTATGGGCGAGGAACTGGACCTGATCACCCGCGAAGCCGATGGTCGCGTGATTTATCCAGTGGACAAGCCGATTTCGAAAACCGGCGGGGTTGTCGGGCTGAAGGGCAACGTCGCCCCCGAGGGTGCCATCGTCAAAATCGCTGGCATGGCCGAAGAGGACATCGTGTTCACCGGCCCCGCCCGTGTGTTCGAGAGCGAAGAGGACGCTTTCGAGGCGGTCAAACAGCGCAATTATGAAGAGGGTGAAGTCATCGTCATCCGCAACGAAGGCCCCGCAGGCGGCCCCGGCATGCGCGAGATGCTGGCCACCACCGCTGCGCTGTCGGGCCAAGGCATGGGCAAGAAGGTCGCGCTGATCACCGATGGTCGCTTCTCTGGTGCGACGCGGGGTTTCTGCGTTGGCCATGTCGGCCCCGAGGCGGCCGCTGGCGGACCAATCGCGTTGCTCAGGAACGGCGACTTGATCACCATCGACGCCATCAAAGGCCAGCTCAGCGTCGATCTGTCCGATGAAGAACTGGCAAAGCGCAAAGCCGATTGGACAGGTCCGCGCGACACGATCTATGCCAGCGGCGCCTTGTGGAAATACGCGCAACTGGTGGGAGCGACCTATAAAGGGGCCGTGACCCATCCCGGTGCCGAAGTCGAAAAACACATCTATATGGACCTTTGACAAACGACCGGGGCCGCGCAGCACGACCCCGGTTGCTTTTCGGCCTTGAGCCACAGAAGATGGGCAACGTTGACTTTATAACCGCACCGACCGCGCCGGACCTGACATGAGTAGGATACTGGATCGACTCCTTCACAGGGGCGCCCTGCGCTGCTGGTCCCGCGCCGCGGGTTCTGCACACGAATCGTCCCTCGGCGACCTGCGTCGCCAGCGCAACAAAGCCCATCAATTGCGTGCGCAATTGAACCGGTTGATCCATGTGGCGGATGGACGTCTGGCGCTGCCACAGATCGGCAGTTCGCATTTCCCGCGCCCGCATGGCACTGACTGGTCATGGCGGCCAGCGATCTGGCGGGGTCCGCTCCCAATCGCGGGCTTGGCTTCGATGGACTCTAAGACAATGCTGGGCTCCGAACTGACCCTATTTCACGATTGCCCGCTCTCGGAGCTCAGCCTGCGACAGATGAGAAATAGCCATGCGACGGATCTTGCGCCGTATGGGTTGCGCTTGGATGTGTTTAGCTTTGACGGTTCGTATCTGTCGCTGGTTATCGATCTGCCGCCAGACGCTGCGAACGGCCTGGTCAAAACTCAATTGATAAGGGTTGATGCAACTATCCAGCTTGAACAGCCTGTCAAAGTTTTTTTCCGCCTCAACATCGACCATGGCCCCAACTCAGCACAAGTCGTCCGGGAATTGCCGATAGGCGAGCCGCATATATGTGTGGAGTTCGACCTTTTTGCTCTGCGCCTGAACGAAAACCGGGTTGAGAAATTGTGGCTGGACATAATCTTTGACGCACCCGAGATGAATCAGATCATCATTCGCGATCTGACATTTGCTCGCCATCCACGCGCCAAGATTTGACCGGGTTAATGACATGACCAAACTGAAACTGACCAAGCTACGCATGCGCAACCGTATCTGGGAAGGGCGTATTTCTGGCGCCTGTCACGCCGAAAAGCCGAATGTTCTTGTAACCTATCGGGATCAGCCTGTTACCGGTGTGACCCTGCAGAAAAGCAATGATCCAGGCCTCTGGGATATTTTTATCTCCGTGCCGACCCACGCAGTTGCGGACGGCGTACATACAATTGTTATTTCTGACGGACAAAGCCACGCACAGCTTGGCAATTTCAGCCTGATTGCGGGCGAAGCAGAAACCGATGATCTTCGTGCCGAGGTCGAGCTGTTGCGTGCTGAACTGGATATGCTGAAACGCGCCTTCCGGCGGCTCTATCTGGACTCAAAAACCGGGCCCGGCAACTCGCCGGTTAAGCGTCAAATATTCGCGTGCGACGCCCAAGTGGCGGAACCAACCGATCAGACGACAAGGCTTGAAGCCACAAAAGTCGAAGTGTCAGAGCCCACGCAACAAAAAAAGAGAAGTGGCATTCGGAGAAAAGGCTGACCGCATAGAATTAGTCCGTGACTGGGCCAGACTGGGCGTTGTCATACGCTCACGCGCGGCAGCGCCTGAAAATTGTTCAACTGATGCAAGAGCAGATTTCTAGTGATCTTTTCTTTAATCGTTTCCAATTCCTCGTCGATATCAATCTGACCGAATGGCTTGGGCAAACCTATGGCGGTCTTGAATTGCGCTGCATCGGTGTGCTGGAGAATTTCCCGCCTGCCGGACCTTGACCTAGGATGACGGGCTGAAAGCTCATGATTTAGGCATCGCTGCAAAAAGACGGCTTTCGCGGGGTAACAATCTGCGCAGCGCACGAAGGCAACCGTAATGGTGATCCGCGATCAAGGCCTCCGTGGCCTCGGCCAACGTTGCGCGACTGTCGCGGTCGGTGAATACTTGGCTCAGCTCTTCGATCTGGCGCAATAGCGCGAGGTGAGTGCGGTGCGGATCGCGGTCACCGGACAACACGAGTTGCACCGCAAAGCAAGCACGTCGCACCGGGGTATTGGCATCGTTCGGATGAATCGCGTCGCGCAAGCGCAGGATTTTGGTGCCCGGTGTCCTGATCGACATACGGCTTCGGCGATCGCCATTTTCGATAACCGCACCGTTCACCAATACGCGCTCTTTCGGCGCCAGTGTCAGAACCAGCCCGCCCATCTCATATCACCTCGCCACGTAGACCCGCCATGATAGAGGTATTGATATCTAGCAACGGCGAGACATCGTCGTCTCGGGATAACACCTTACTGGTATGGTGGTGGACAAACTCGGCAAGGTAAAACAAGCGCGCCTTCAGCTCCTTTGGCAAGCGATTAGTCGGGTCGGCGATATCAATAATAAAGATGTCCCACAGCTGGCGGTTTTCATGCAGTGCATGGGCCAACTCCACAAATCCATCGCGGCCTTTATCAGCTGCCGTTTTCAGATTTTTGGTAATGCGAGCAACGGCCTCATATTCGATTCCTCGGGGCGTGCGTGTCGGAGCAGCCGCTGCTGAGTAGGCGCGCTGGGCCTGAGAGATGGCGTTCATGCTATGTCCTCATATATTGGGGAATGGAGCAGGGAGGAGGCGGCGCAGACCGCCCCACCCTCGAGTATTAGCGGAACAACGACAGGATGGTCTGCGGTGCCTGATTGGCTATGGAAAGCGCCTGAATACCCAGCTGCTGCTGTGTCTGCAGTGCCTGAAGACGAGCCGAAGCTGCCTCCATATCGGTATCCACAAGCGCGCCAATACCGGATGCCATCGCATCCATGACCTTTCCGACGAAGTTGTTCTGGTCGGAAATTCGCTTGCCAGAGGCACCAAGACCCGCGGCCCCGTCTACCGCCGCTTGAATAAGCGTCTCGATCGTGTCAAGCGCAGTTGTGGCATTTGCAGTGGTATCGACAGCGATGCCGGTGCGAGCCGCAAGCGCCGCTTCAAAATCAGCCGAAGTAACGCTGATCTGAGTTCTGGTCACAGTACCGCCCGAGCGATCAAGTGAAGCTGTCACGTTGAGCGAGGCTGCACCGTTTCCATCCACATCGGTACGGAGCAGATTTGCACCGTTAAATTGCGACCCATTGATGATCGCGGTGATTTGGTCATTCATTGCAGCGACTTCGGCTGACAACTTGCTATGGTCGACGTTCTCGCCCGTCGCTGCGACAATCCGCTCCTTCATGTCGTTGAGGATATTAACGACTTGCTCGGCTCCGGCCGAGGCTACGGCAACGGTCGATTCACCAAGGGACAGGGAGTTGGATATGGCCCTGAAGCCAGAAACATCCGTTTCCATTACCTTGGTAATCGCCCAGATGGCCGAGTTGTCCTTGGCCGCTGCAATATCTTTGCCCGTCGAAATGGCGTTCTGAGTTTTGGTTAAATCATTATTGATGGCTTTCAGGGTCTGCAACGCAACCATAGCGCCGTTGTTTGTCAGAATACTGGACATTACTCATTCCTTCAGAACTTGGGCAGTTTCTGCCCGATTCGATTCCGCCCCCAATGGACGGAGAAAAATGTCATTCTGACGTCTGCGTAGGCCGATCGGCGTCGCGCCACCTTTTCGTTAAGGTGCTATTCGACAATGCGCTCTTAATGCTAAGGAAATGTTAAACCTAACAAGCGCTTAGCCTTAATTTAAATCAATTCTTGTCAGACCCGTGTTTCAATACTGGACTGTTTGCCCGCTGAGTAATCGGCGCGGCGACCACTCCTGTCATAAGTCGCCAATCCGGTCCGGACACTACGCAGAATCGCCATGCGTTTCGCGACCGCGCGGACGCCCTCCATGGCGCTGTCAAACAGAACCTGATTGCGCTCGGCCTTTTGCTTTACCGGCGCGAGCCTATGGCGCTCCGAATCTCCAAATGTGCCCAGCGCGTCGACTAGTGCGGTTTTCTGCTGCAGGATCGAATCGAGTTGACCCAACCCTCCGGCCAGCAGCGCAGCGTGTTCATGGTCAAGCAATAAACTAAGCTTTTCAATCAGCGTGTCGAATGATTCTTTGGTCATTTCCGAGCCTCCATTAGGGATTGGAAAAGGATTTCGGCCAGTCCGATGCCACCGCTGCGCGCGATCTGTTCGGCCTGCGCCCGCACAAGGAATGAGTGAAACTGCCCCTCACCGGGGCCTCCGCCTAGCGATTCGCGGTGTTGCCCCAAACCGGCAGATTTCAGCATCTCAGCGAGAAAAGCGGTTTCAAGACCCACTGCAGCTTCGCGCAGCGCGGCGACGCCGGGCGCATGAAGCTGAACGCCGTTAGGTGCTGGAGCGGGAATATCCATGAATTGACTCCAATTGCGTCGATAATTCCAAGGATCGGGCGCTCGGGTTAAAAATTCGGTAACTGGTTGCGGCCATAGTTGGGTCACGTTGATGGAGAAGGATGCGCTATGCTGATAGTTTCGACCAGCGCCCTTAACAGCGGCGCAGCGGCGGCGACCGCAAAGGAAAGCGACGGGTCCCGAACCGGGGCGCCGCATGATTTTGACACATTTCTCGACACTATAGGCGAGGGCGATTCGCCAGCCACCGATTTGCACGGTGACGAACAGGCCGGAACAGAAGACCACATCACCGCCGAAAGCTCGGAGGACAGCGAAGAAGACTCCTCGTTGGTTTGCGCGGATAAGTCGCCCGCCGGGGCGTGGATGAATCAGTCGCATGGGTTACAGATGGCGGACCTAAAGCGTATTGCACAGTTCGGCCTTAGCGGCGACGGTATTGCGCCTGAAGCCGATCAGAGAGTTGCTTTGGGAAATATCGCTGACATGCTGCCTGCGGAGAACCCGGCGACATCGCTCATTGGCGTGAAAAACCGAGAAGGCGCAGAAAACAGCCTGGTCGGGCACGTCATACCGTCCGTCTTACGAAAAGCCGAAATACCGGAATTTGCGCAATCCAACCCTGTTTTTGCGACACTCCCACTCCGGGGGGAGGCTGTAGCGGAGCCCTCGACATTGAACGCACTGACAGTGGCGCAGCCGGTCAGGCAGACCGCAGAGGCTATCGAAATGCTGATGCGCCAGCCTGACAAGCGGGTTGAGATTTCTCTCAACCCGGAGGAACTCGGGCGCGTCCGTCTGGCCTTGTCGCGCACCGAACACGGAATGACTCTGGCAATTATGGCGGATCGTCCTGAAACCCTTGATTTGATGCGCCGCCATATCGATCAGTTGGCCGCCGAGTTGCATCGCTTGGGGTATAGCGATTTCGGGTTCAGCTTTGGTGGCAACTCACCGGAGGGGCGGGACAGGGAAAACCCTAAGCGACAACACCCGCATAACTCTGCTCTTCCTGCGGACAGGGCGCAATCTGCCGTTATTTTCAACCGTCCGATGACAGATGGCCTTGATCTGAGATTATAGGACAATGATTTCACCCAACCCCAACTCTCCTTTGTTCGATTCGGTCGGCCATAACCGTGCAGCACCCGCCATTGAAACCAGCGCTCCCGCCGTATTGGCGTCGGATTTCGAAACCTTTCTGAAGATGCTGACGGCGCAGGCCCGCTATCAGGATCCGATGGACCCAATGGATTCATCGGCATATGCCGCGCAGCTGGCGCAATTCTCCATGGTCGAGCAACAGGTTCAGACGAACAACACGCTGGCCGCGCTGGTCAGTCAGATCGCGACATCGAAAATGGCCTCGCTGGCGGGTTGGATCGGATTGGAAGTGCGCAGCGCCAGTGCCATGCAGTTCAACGGCAATCCGATCACCCTTTTCCCCAGCCCTGCCGCCTTGGCCGACAGGATGACGCTTGTTGTTGCCGATTCCAAAGATGTCGAGATCCAGCGGCTGACCCTGCCGATATCTGCCGAGCCGATAGAATGGGCCGGGATGGACGAGAACGGTGCGCCATTACCATCCGGGCTATATAATTTTTCCCTCGAAAGCTACCGGGCCGGTGAACTGATCCTTACCGAACCTGTTGAAATCTACGGAAAGATCATCGAGACACAGGTCCATGAAAACGAGATCATTCTGATACTTGAGGGCGGCCAAATCGTGCCGTCTTCTGCCGTGACGGCATTGCGACGGGGTTGATCACATCCTTTGGCCGATTGCATCATCCCCGACGCCCGCAGAAAGATCACATCATCAAACAACCATCATTCATCCGACTGCGGCATCAAATCTCTGCGCCCGATGGAGACGTAGCGATAAAACCCTGCACGGGCGGTATCGCTGACCGAATAGACGTTCCTCAGATCCGCCATCGCAGGATTGCGCATCCGCGCTGCCAGACGCTCAAGATCAAGCGCGCGAAATTCGTTCCACTCGGTCAAAATGACCACAGCATCCGCATTATCGACCGCCTCGTAAACATCGTCGAGCCAGTCCACGCCCGGCAAAAGAGCCGCACCTTCGCGCTGACCCTGAGGATCCACCACGCGTATTTTCGCGCCGGCCCCGATCAACGCCGGGATGACGGTCAGGGCCGGAGCTTCGCGCATATCATCGGTATCGGGTTTGAAGGTGACGCCGAGAACAGTGATCGTTTTGCCCGCCACGGTACCATCCAGCATATCGACAATCTTTTCGCTCATACGGCGGCGGATTTCATCGTTCACCTTGATGACGGTTTCCGTAATTTGCATCGGCAGCCCATGTTCCTGCCCGATACGGGCCAGCGCGCGGGTATCCTTGGGAAAGCACGAGCCGCCATATCCGGGCCCAGCGTGCAGGAATTTGTTTCCGATACGTCCGTCCAGCCCCATCCCCTGACTGACCCGCTTCACATCAGCGCCGGTGCGTTCGCACAGCGCGGCAATCTCATTGACGAAGGTGATCTTGGTCGCAAGAAAAGCGTTGGACGCGTATTTGATCATTTCCGCGGTTTCGAGATCGGTGGTCATAATCGGAAAGTCGCGCAGATAGAGCGGGCGATATATTTCTTCCAGAATCTGGGCCGCGCGCTCGGTCTCGACACCGACAACAACGCGGTCGGGGCGCATGAAGTCATCGATCGCTGCGCCTTCGCGCAGGAATTCCGGGTTTGAGGCCACATCGAATTCGACATTCGGATTGGCGTTCTCAATAACGTGCTTGACCTGACGATTGGTCCCGACCGGAACGGTCGATTTGGTGATGACAACCGTATAGTCGGTCATCGCATTGGCGACTTCCTCGGCGGCGGCCATGACATAGGTCAGATCCGCATGCCCGTCGCCACGCCGCGTGGGCGTGCCGACCGCGATAAACACGGCTTCC
Organism: Pontibaca salina; assembly: GCF_016307205.1. GTDB lineage: Bacteria > Pseudomonadota > Alphaproteobacteria > Rhodobacterales > Rhodobacteraceae > Pontibaca > Pontibaca salina. The sequence goes on from NZ_JAEIJD010000003.1 coordinate 148,456, forward strand.
GCACCCGCCACTGCGGCGGCAAGATCCCCGGAAAACGTCAGCCGACCGGCCTCGGTATTCCTGACGATCAGATCATCAAGCCCCGGTTCGTAAATCGGAACTTCGCCACGGCGCAGCATATCAATTTTCGCTGGATTCCGGTCTACGCACACGACCTCATGCCCGAAGTCGGAAAAGCAAACGCCGGATACCAGCCCGACATATCCCGTGCCGATCATCGCAATTTTCATTCGGTATACCTTTCAAAATACCCGCAGGAAAACGACGTCAGCCTGCCAGTTCCATCCGTTCTACTGTGTCTTCTTAAAGATCACCCTGCACCGGCGCCAGACAAAGTCTGCAATGCGCGCCCTAACCCAGATCCTGCTGCGCAGTTCCTGCATCATTGACCTCGCCGGACAGTCTTTTTGTCGTATCCTCGGCCCAGCGCATTGCGCTTGGTCAGCAGTGACGCGGTGATGATACCGACCGTTACAATCGCAATCAGGATAGTGGACAATGCATTGATTTCCGGACTGACCCCCAGACGCACCGCCGAAAAGATCTTGATCGGCAAAGTGGTCGAGGAAGGACCGGTGGTAAAGGATGCAATCACCAAATCGTCAAGCGACAAGGTGAAGGCCAATAACCACCCCGCGAAAACTGCCGGCGCGATGTTCGGCAAAGTGACCAGACGAAAAGCGTCGAATGGTGAACAGCCAAGATCAAGCGCAGCCTCTTCGAGCGAGCGATCAAAGGTCACAAGCCGCGACGAGACAACAACCGAGACAAAACACATCGAAAAGGTCGTATGCGCCAGCACGATCGTCAGGATGCCGCGATCCAGCCCGATACCGATAAAAAACAGCAAAAGGGACAGGCCGGTGATTACCTCGGGCATGACCAGCGGCGCATAGACCATCCCGGAAAACAGTGTTCGACCCGGAAAACGCCCCGCCCGCACAAGGACATAGGCGGCCATCGTGCCCAAGATCGTGGCCAGCGTCGACGAGAATACTGCCACTTTCAGCGTGACCCAGGCCGCGTTTAAAAACGCCTGATTCTGCAGCAGTTCACCATACCATCGAGTCGAGAAACCAGCCCAGACCGTGACCAGTTTGCTTTCATTGAAACTGAAGACCACCAGGATCAGGATCGGCAGGTATAGAAATGCAAAGCCCAGCGTAAGCGAGATGACGTTGAACCAGCTCAGCCGCATCATCGTCCAGCCTCGGCTTGATTCTGCTGGTTACGCTGGAACAGCATTATGGGGATAATCAGGATGAGCAGCAGAACCACTGCAACCGCCGACGCAACAGGCCAATCGCGATTGTTAAAGAACTCCTCCCACAGTACTTTGCCGATCATCAGCGTGCGCGACCCCCCCAGAAGCGAGGGAATCACAAACTCGCCCAGCGCGGGAATGAAGACAAGGAAACAGCCGGCGATGATCCCGTTACGCGATAATGGCACCGTGACCAGCCAGAAGGCGCCAATTCGCGAACACCCCAAATCTTCAGCAGCTTCAAGCAGCGACGCATCCATCCGGTCAAGCGTGGCATAGATCGGCAGGATCATGAACGGCAGATAGGTATAGACGATGCCGATATAGACTGCGGTGTTGGTGTTCAAAATGGTCAGCGGTGTGGAAATGATACCCGCCCACAGCAGAAACTGGTTCAGAAACCCCTCATTGCTCAGAATGCCCATCCAAGCGTAGACCCGGATCAGAAAGCTGGTCCAGAATGGCAGAATCACCAGCATCATTAATGTCGAACGCCATTTTTCGGGGCAACACGCCATCGCATAGGCCACCGGATAGCCGATCGCCAGCGTCATCAGAGTGGACAGGAATGCGATTTTCAGGCTGCTGAGATACGCCTTCCAATACAGATCGTCTTGCGTCAGCCAGATGTAATTCTCGAAATCGAGCTGCGACAGGAAGGTGCGGAAATCACGCCACTCCAGCGTCGGAACATAGGGTGGAATCGCCAGCGCCGTATCGGAAAGAGAAACTTTGAAAACAATGATGAAAGGCACCAGAAACAGTGCCATGAGCCAGAAATAGGGAACGGCGATCAGGACAGCCCGGCGCATCATTCTGCCAGCAAGATGCCCGCCGTGACTGTCCAGGACAGCCAAACCGCGTCTTCCCATGTGAAACTGCGCGGAGACATCCGCCTTGTATTGGCAGTTTGCGCCTTGATGATCATGCCACCGGGCAATTCGACGTGATAGGTGGAAAGATTGCCCAGATAAGCGATGTCCAGAATCTTGCCCTGCACGGCATTGTCCGCGTGAACGGGTTTATCCGCGCTGATGGTGATTTTTTCGGGCCGGATCGCCAAGTGGCAGGGCTGCCCTTCGGTGAAAGCGCGCTCGGACGTCACAGCCAAAAGCCTCTGCCCATCGGCCCAGTCAATACCATAAAGATCAGCGCCCTGTTTGCGTGCACGGCCTTCGATAATGTTCACGTCTCCGATAAAATCCGCGACATATACCGAGTTTGGCGATTCATAAATTCGGTCGGGGGTATCGACCTGAATCAGCTTGCCCTCGTCCATGACCGCAATACGGCTAGCGACGGTCATCGCTTCTTCCTGATCATGGGTAACAATGACGAATGTGGTGCCGGTGGTTTCCTGAATATCCACCAATTCAAATTGCGTCTCCTGGCGCAACTTGGCGTCCAGCGCACCCAGCGGTTCGTCCAGCAAAAGCAGCTTGGGCGCCTTGGCAAGCGAGCGCGCCAGCGCCACCCGTTGACGCTGACCGCCCGAAATCTGGTGCGGCTTGCGGCCCGCGAACTTTCCCAGCCGGGTCAATTTCAGCATTTCCTCGACGCGGGCGGCAATCTTATCCTTGGGCATTTTCGATCGTTTCAGGCCAAATGCAATATTGTCCCAGACCGTCAGATGCGGAAACAGTGCATAGGACTGAAACATCATGTTGACCGCCCGTTTATTCGCCGGCAACGGGACAATGTTCTTGCCCGAAAGCTCGATGCGTCCCGAGGTCGGGGTCTCAAAACCGGCCAGCATACGCATCATCGTGGTCTTGCCGCAGCCTGACGGGCCCAGCAAGGCCAAGAACTCACGCTCATAAATATCCAGTGAAACATCGTCGATGACGATGGAGTCGGCGAAACTTTTGGTGACGTTTTGAAACCGGATCAGCGGTTTTTCTTCGGGATCATCCCATGGAGCGAATACATCTTCCGGCAACCTGACCTCCCTAGGGCGCGACGGCAGGGGCGCGCCAGCAGGCCCGCCCACAGTTTCAGGCGTATCAGGTCCCCGACTTGATCTTGGTCCACAGCCGGGTCACGAAACGCTGAGTCTTGTCGTCTAAAGGCGCAGTCGTATAAAGATTGGCCAATGTTGCCGCGTCGGGATAGATCGCCGTATCGCCGATCACATCCTCGTTCAGGTATTCTTGGCTCGCCTTGTTGCCATTGGCATAATAGACATAATTCGATGTCGCTGCGGCGTTCTCCGGGTCCATCATGAAATTCAGAAATGCATGTGCGCCTTGGGGGTTTGGAGCATCTGCCGGAATTGCCATCTGATCAAACCACATCTGCGCGCCTTCTTTCGGGGCATTATAAATGATCTCGATACCCTTGCCCGCCTCTTCAGCGCGGTCGCGCGCTTGCAGGATGTCACCCGACCAGCCTATCGCCACACAGATATTACCGTTAGCCAAGGCGTTGATATACTCGCTGGAGTGGAACTTCTGGATGTAGGGACGGACTGCCGCATACACGTCTTCGATTTTGGCGATTACTTCGGGATCTTGGCTGGCGGGGTCTTCGCCCAGCCAAGCCAGCGCCAGCGGAACCGTCTCGTCCGGCGCATCTAAGAAATGCACGCCGCAATTTGCCAGTTTTTCCATATTCTCGGGCTTGAACACCAGATCAAGCGAATCGATCGGTGCGTCTTCGCCCAAGGCCTGCCTGACCTTGTCGATATTCACCCCGATCCCGGTCGTACCCCACATGTAGTTGACCGAATAGGCATTGCCGGGATCGTATTGCTGCGTCCGTTCCTCGATGAGATCCCACATGTGCTCGATATTGGGAAGTTGATCCTTATCCAGCTTTTGGAAGGCACCCGCAGCAATCTGCCGCTGCATGAATGTCGAGGACGGGACAACCACATCATAGCCCGAGCCGCCAGCCAGCAACTTGGTTTCCAGAATCTCGTTGCCGTCAAAGACATCATAGATCAATTTGAGGCCGGTTTCCTGCTCGAACTTCGCAAGAAGATCCTCATCGATATAGTCTGACCAGTTGTAAACACGCACCTGTTCAGCATGTGCAGCGCCGCAGACCAGCGCCAGAACCGCTGTCATCGCCAGTGACTTGAGGGTCATCGGATTCTCCCTGAACGTTCCGATTTATTGGAGGCCGCAATGGTGGATCCAGTGTCGCTGATCCAGGCCGTAAAAGATATATTTTCACGGGATGGAACATGACGCAAGCGGCCATGTCGGGCACCCGTGGTCAATGATGAATGCGTTGCAAAAATTGTCTAGCGGCACGCAGGCCATCGCTCGGGATCTTGAGCCAGAAAGGCAGCTACGAATTGCCGGTTCGAGAATAGCGGTTCACCCTGCGGACATCAGCGGTTAGAACCTTGAGGAGATGAAATAGGAACCGGAGCCGACGCATGAAAGTGCCCAAGCCTGTTGTGTTGTGTATTCTGGATGGCTGGGGCCTGAGCGAGCCGGGAGACGCGAACGCGCCCTATCTTGCGAATACCCCGAACTTTGACACCATTACGGAACGCGGTCCGGCAGCGCAGCTTATTACCCATGGTCCGGATGTCGGTTTACCTGTCGGACAGATGGGAAATTCAGAAGTTGGCCATACCAATATCGGCGCGGGCCGCGTGGTGACGATGGACCTGTGTCGAATCGATTTCGCGATCGAAGACCGCAGTTTTTTTGAGAACACTGCTCTTCTCGACTTTATCGACCAACTGAAAGCCAGCGGCGGCACTGCACATCTTATGGGCCTGATGTCGGATGGCGGCGTGCATGGGCACCTGAATCATATCGCCGCTGCGGCCAAGGCGATTGCCTCTGCCGGTGTGCCCGCGGTCGTGCACGCGATTACCGATGGCCGCGATGTCGCCCCGAAATCGGCGCTGACCTATCTTGAGCAGTTAAGCGCGTTGCTGCCCGAAAACGTGCCGATTGCCACAGTTCTGGGGCGCTACTATGCAATGGATCGCGACAACCGGTGGGTCCGGGTCGCTCTGGCCTTTGATGCGGTGATCCGCGGCCGGGGTATTGCCGCGGAAACCGCACAGCAGGCAATCGACTCGGCCTATGCTCGGCGCGAGACCGATGAATTCATTTCTCCCGCCGTGATCGACCATTACGCCGGCGTCACCGATGGCGACGGTATATTCTGCCTGAATTTCCGCGCAGACCGGGCGCGCGAGATTCTCGCCGCGTTCGGCCAGCCCGATTTTTCCGCTTTCAATACCGGGCGACGCCCCAATCTGGCCGCGCTCATGGGCATGGTCGACTATTCCGAGCAGCATTTGAGTTACATGACGACCCTTTATCACAAGGAAAAAGTCGTCAATGCTCTGGGCCCGTGGGTGGCGGCGCATGGACGGCGTCAGTTCCGGTTGGCCGAGACCGAAAAATACCCGCATGTTACGTTTTTTCTGAACTGTGGCGCAGAGCAGCCGGAAACCGGCGAAGATCGCTTCATGCCGAAATCGCCCAAAGTCGCGACCTATGACCAGAAGCCGGAAATGTCGGCAGAGGAAGTGACCGATCGCTTTGTTCATGCGATCGGGGCCGGATATGATCTCATTGTAACCAATTACGCCAACCCAGATATGGTCGGGCATACCGGAGATCTGAACGCGGCGATCAAGGCGTGTGAGGCGGTGGACCAAGGACTTGGCCGGGTCATTGCAGCGCTGGAAAAAGCCGGGGGCGCGATGATCGTCACTGCCGACCACGGCAATTGCGAGGTTATGGTCGATCCGGAAACCGGCGGACCGCACACGTCGCATACGTTGAATCCGGTGCCCGTGGTGCTGGTGGGGGGGCCGGAAGGTGCACGGCTACGCAATGGACGGCTGGCCGATCTGGCGCCGACCCTGCTTGAATTGATGGGCCTGCCGATACCGCCGGAAATGACTGGGCAAAGCCTGATCGAATGACGCACCGTCTTGCCCTGCTTTTGCTGCTGATCTGGTCGACCCCGCTGCGCGCGGCGCAGGAAGATCCGGCCAGCGCCGCTCTTGCGGCCATGCATCAGCTTGAAGCGGCAACCGTCGCGCTGGAGGAAGCCGAAAGCGCGCGGGATCGTGTGCGCGCCTACACTAATACGATTCGTGCCTATGAAACCGGTCTTGCCGCGATGCGCGAAGGTCTGCGCCGGGCCGCCACCCGCGAGGTCGAACTGACCCGCCGCCTGAGTGCGCAAGAGGGCGAATTGGCACAGCTTCTGGGCGTACTGCTGACCATCGAGACGGCGCCCACGCCAGTGCTGATGCTGCACCCCACCGGGGCGCTAGGTAGTGCGCGGTCGGGCATGATGCTGGCGGATGTGACGCCCGAACTGCAGGCACGCGCCGCCGCCATGCGCCAAAATCTGGAGGAGGTTCAGACCTTGCGCCTGTTGCAGAAAAATGCCGTACGAACGCTGAACGACGCTATGGCCAGCATGCAGCAGGCGCGCGCCGGACTTAGCATGGCCATTGCCGACCGAACCGGCCTGCCGAGCCGCTTTACCGAGGATCCGGTACGCACCGCGATTCTGATCGCCTCGACCGAAACGCTGGCCGGCTTTGCCAGCGGGCTTTCCGAAATCGCATCAGGCGATATTGCCGGGATGATGGCCAGTATAAGTGATCAGAAAGGCAGCATTGACCTGCCCGTTCAGGGCGCCGTGCTGCATGGCGCTGGCAAGGCGGACGCGGCCGGCATCGCCCGTGACGGAATCCTTGTGGCCACACGTCCTCGGGCTTTGGTCACCGCGCCCACCGCCGCGACGATTCGTTATCTTGGCCCGCTTCTGGATCTTGGGAATGTGGTCATCCTCGAACCACAACCCGATACGCTTTTCGTGCTTTCAGGCCTAGCCGAGGTTTTCGGCAAGGTGGGCGAGGTGGTTCCTGCTGGCACGCCTATAGGATTGATGGGCGGAGAGGCTCCACAAATCGGTGCGTTTCTGTCACTAAGCGGTGAAGGCAATGGACCCGAAAGATCAGAAACGCTCTATATAGAGGTCAGAGAGGGCGACAGCCCAGTGGATCCCGAAACGTGGTTCCGAACCGACAAGGATGGATAGACAGACATGAAGAAATTCGTGATGGCCGCTTTGGGTGGCACTTTGGCGGGCATTCTCGTCACGACGCAGGTGGCCGGGCCACTTCTCGCGCAGGAAAACGCCAAATCCTCCAGCGTCTATGAGCAGCTCGACCTGTTCGGCGACATCTTCGAGCGGATCCGCGCGGCCTATGTCGAAGAGGTCGAAGCTTCCGATTTAATCGAAGCCGCAATCGACGGTATGCTAACTTCGCTCGATCCGCATTCCAGCTATCTGTCTCCCGACGATGCCGAAGCCATGCGGGTGCAGACCAAAGGAGAATTCGGCGGGCTGGGCATCGAGGTCACCCAGGAAGAGGGTTTCGTCAAGGTTGTCTCGCCCATGGATGGTACCCCGGCGGACGAGGCCGGGATGGAAGCGGGCGATTTCATCACCCATGTCAATGGCGAAAGCGTGCTGGGGCTGACTCTGGACAAGGCGGTCGAGTTGATGCGCGGGCCGGTTGGGTCGGAAATTGTCATCACTGTTGTGCGCGAGGGCGAACCCGAACCGTTTGATGTTTCGATCATTCGCGACACCATCAAGCTGACCGCCGTGCGCGCCCGGACCGAGGGCGACACCGTCGTTCTGCGCGTGACCACATTCAATGATCAAACCACCTCGTCGCTCAAGGATCTGCTGGAAGAACAGGTCGAAGCTGCGGGCGGCATGGATAATGTCAACGGGTTCGTTTTGGATCTGCGCAATAACCCCGGCGGGTTGCTGACACAGGCGATACAGGTCTCGGATGCCTTTCTTGACGAAGGCGAAATCGTCTCGACTCGGGGTCGTCAGCCCGAAGATGGCGAGCGCTTCAACGCCTCGCCCGGGGACCTGACCCAGGGCAAGCCGATCGTTGTGCTGATCAATGGCGGCTCAGCCAGCGCGTCGGAAATCGTCGCCGGTGCATTGCAGGATCATCGCCGCGCTGTTGTCGTCGGCACCAAGAGTTTCGGCAAAGGCTCGGTGCAAACAGTCATGCCGCTGCGCGGCGACGGTGCGATGCGCCTAACCACGGCGCGTTATTACACCCCCTCAGGCCGCTCAATTCAGGCGCTCGGCGTGTCACCGGATATTGTCGTGGAGCAACCCCGCCGCCGACCGCAGACCGAAGAAGAGGACGAGGATGGACTGGCCGCACGTATCCGTTCGGAGGCCGATCTGCGTGGCCGGCTGAACAACGACAGCCTGTCCGAAGATGAAACCCGGCAAATCGAAGAAGAGCGCGAAAAAGCCGAAGCTGCGGCCAAGCGGCGCGAACAGGATTATCAACTGGCTTATGCCATCGACATCCTGAAAGGGCTTTCGGCGCTGGGTCCAAATCAGTGACACAAGGATGGGGCGGGGTCGACATGACCTCGCCCGCCCTTGTCACCCTTGTCTGACGGTGCCAGCGGCGCGCCGCAAAAGCAGGGTCAGGCGATCAAAACTGTCTGAAATTCCCTCGCCCTCAGAGCGCGCGAAGAAAGCATCCAGTTCGGGCCAGCGTTGCACCGCCCGGTCAAGCAAGGGGTCAGTCCCTTCGCTGTAAAGTCCAGCCTTTATCATCACTTCCGACTGTTCATAGGCACCCAACAGGCGGCGGACTTCCCCGATGGTGGCGTTTTCCTCTGTGCTGGCGGCGTCTGGAAGGCTGCGCGAAACTGATCGCCCCACGTCGATTGCAGGAAAGCGGCCCCGCTCGGCGATCTCCCGGCTCAGCACGATATGGCCGTCAAGAACTCCGCGCAGAATATCGGCCACGGGCTCATCCATATCCGATCCGGCCACCAGCACGCTGAACACCGCCGTTATGCTGCCCTGCCCCGGCGCGCCCGGCCCGGCACGCTCGCATAGCGAGGTAATCATCGGCGTGAGGGACGCAGGAAACCCGCGCAACACGCTGCTTTCACCCGAAGCGACAGCGATTTCCCGATGTGCCTCGGCAAAACGCGTCACCGAATCGGCCAGGAACAATACGTTTTGGCCCGTATCCCGAAAATGCTCGGCCACGCTCATCGCCGCCCAGGCACAGCGTCGCCGCGCCAGCGCCGACTGGTCCGAGGTTGCGGCAACAACAACCGCCCGTTTCATTTTTTCGGGCCCAAGGGTGCGCTGCACGAAATCGTTCACTTCCCGCCCCCGCTCACCAATCAATGCAATCACCACGACATCGGCATCCATCTGCCCCGCAAGCTGTGCCAATAGTCGCGATTTCCCCACTCCCGACCCGGCAAACAGGCCGATGCGCTGGCCTTCGACAATCGGCAGGATGGTGTTTAACACCGCCAGCCCGGTCGGTATTCGCGCGCCCATTGCCCGCCTTGTTACCGCAGCAGGAGGCGGGTTCATCAGATTGCAGCCGTCCCCGCCACACATAAGCGGGCGACCATCCAGCGGCACCCCGTAAGGATCGATCACCCGTCCAATCCAATGGGCGGAGGGCGCAAAAGGTGCCAGCGGCTGCAAGACCGCACGATCCCCGATCGCCACACCATCGGGCGCCGTTTCTGGCAACATGCCTACATGAGCGCGATCAATCTGCAGCACTTCTCCATGTAGCGGCGCAGCATCCCGGCGGTGCAGGATCAACTGATCACCGATACGGGCAGCTTCGGTAAGGCCGGAAAGACAAACGATCCCGCTGCTGATCCGGTCCACACGCCCCATGGGCCGCAACAGACTGGCATGTTCGATCGCCCGCCGTAACAAATCCAGATCCGTTTTCATGGTGCAACCGCTTCATCAATGTTCTGAAAACAATTTCTAAACGAATCGGAGTTAAACCTTGGTTGAAATCGATCGAGGGAGAGTTCCTGATGTTTACCGAACTCAAGGTTTTCAAACTGGCCCACGCCATGGCCAGCCATGCCGGGCGGCGCCAGGCGGTCGTCGCGCAGAACATGGCAAACTCTGACACCCCCGGCTACGCGGCGCGCGATATTTCGTCCTTTGCCGACCTTATTGGCAAAGCCGGTGCAACCACGATGCATCAGACCCGTCCCGCGCATTTTTCGGAATTTGCAAAGGACGCCGCGCAAGGTTCGGTGGGCGCGGTTCATCGTGGTAGCAACACGGTTTCGATCGAAGAGGAAATGCTGAAAGCGGTGGAGGTCACCCGCCAGCACGACCGCGCTTTGGCCATTTACAAATCATCGCTGTCGATCTTGCGCAGCAGCCTTGGCCAAACCTGAGCGGGGTAAACAGACATGAGCGAATTTTCCAAGGCATTATTGATTTCGGCCAGCGGCTTGCGGGCGCAATCGGCGCGGCTGCGCCATGTTTCCGAAAACATCTCGAACGCGGATACACCCGGCTATCGCCGCAAGATGATAGCGTTCGAAACCCTGCGCAGCGGCGATGATCGCACGAACACCATTGCACCCGGCCCGGTCCGATTGGATCGCAGTGACCTGCCCAAAATATACGATCCGTCGCATCCGATGGCCGATGAAAGCGGCCATTTCGACGGCTCCAATGTCAACCTCATGATCGAGATCGCCGACGCCCGTGAGGCCCAGCGCAGCTATGAGGCAAATCTGAAAATCTTCGACCAATCGCGACAGATGTCGGCCAAATTGATGGACCTGTTGCGCAAGTAAAACAGCAAGAAGGAAATCCAGAATGGATATTCGCAGTATTTCGGCGTTGCAGGGCTATGGCTCCGCGCGGCCCGCCACGCAGGCCGATCCGGGAACAGGCGGCGATCTGAAAACCGTACTTCAAGACTTCGCCTCGACTCTTCAGACCAGCGAACAAGCAGCCGTTTCCGCAATGACAGGCGACGCCGACCCGCATGCGTTGGTGCAGGCTTTGGCGCAGACCGAACTGGCGGTGGAAACCGCCATCACCGTTCGCAACAAGGTGGTCGAAGCCTATCAGGAAATTCTGCGGATGCCGGTTTGACATGTTAGCCGAGGGGGTTTTTCATGACACGTTGCGGCAAGGTCTGTGGGTGGCCGTCATCATATCGGTGCCGATTCTGACCGTTGCGCTGATCACTGGCCTAACCATCGGGCTGTTCCAGGCGCTGACCTCGATTCAGGAAATGACCCTGACCTTCGTGCCCAAGCTTGCCGCCATCGTCGTCGTGTTCTGGATATCCATGGGATTCATGACCCAGACCCTCGTTTCGTTCTTTCACAACGAGATCATCCCACTGATCACAGGAGGATTCTGATGGACGCCACTGGGTATATCACCCTCTCTCGTCAAAGCGGCCTGATGCAGGAAATGCGGCTCATCGCAAACAACATCGCCAACACGGCGACCACCGGATTCCGGCAGCAAGGGCTGATTTTCTCTGAGTTCGTGCAAGGCCAACCTGATCAGCCTTCGCTGTCGATGACGCGGGCGCAGGCCCGGAACATCTCGATGGAGCAAGGAATATTGTCGCAAACCAACGGCACCTTCGATTTCGCGATACAGGGCAATGGTTTTTTTCTGCTCGAAACGCCTGATGGCGAACGTCTGACCCGTGCGGGGAATTTCGCGCCGAACGCCGATGGCGATCTGGTGACGATGAGCGGGCATCGCGTTCTGGATGGCGGTGGTGCCCCGATTTTCGTTCCCGGCGATGTTGGCAGCATCAGTGTCGCGAGCGACGGCACGCTGAGCAGTAACGACCAGCTTCTGGGCCAAATCGGGCTATTCCAGCCGCTCGAGCCGTTGAAGCTGCAACGCGAAGATGGGGTGATGTTCCGCTCAGACGCCGGGGTCGAGCCAGCCGAAGAGGCAGCCGTTGTTCAGGGCTTTCTCGAGTCATCCAACGTCAATCCGATCCTTCAGCTCGCACGGATGGTCGAGGTCCAACGTGCCTATGAAACCGGGCAAAGCTTACTGGACGCCGAAGATCAACGCATTCGCGACGCGATCAAGACATTGACCAGGTAAAACATGCAAAGGGATTGCGACCATGCGAGCACTTCAAATCGCCGCGACCGGAATGAGCGCACAGCAAATGCGCGTCGAGACAATTTCCAACAATCTCGCCAATATGAGCACGACCGGCTATAATGCTCGTCGCGCAGAATTCGCCGATCTGCATTATCAGCAGGTGTCGCGCGCCGGCACGATAAATGCCACCGACGGCACCGTATTGCCCACTGGCGTGCAGTTGGGTCTGGGTGTGCGACCTGCGGCGATCACCGTACATCTGTCGCAAGGGTCATTAACCGCAACCGGGAGCGATCTGGATATCGCGATCGAGGGCGGCGGCTATCTTGAGGTGACGCTGCCATCAGGGCAGCCCGCCTATACCCGTGACGGCAGTCTCAAGCGATCTGCCGAGGGGATGATTGTTACGTCGGACGGCTTTGCGGTGGCCCCGGAAATCGTCATTCCCGACGATGCCCGCAGCATTTCCATCAACGGTGCGGGCGAAGTGTTCGCCTATTTCGACGACAGCGCAGAAGCGGAACTGCTGGGCCAGTTCACCCTGTCCGGTTTCACCAATGCCAAAGGTCTCGAAGCTCTGGGCAGCAACCTGTTTGCCGAAACCGAAGCATCCGGGCCTGCCCTGGTATCGTCACCGGGCGAGGATGGGCTGGGAACGCTGCGGCAAGGTTATCTTGAAAGTAGCTCGGTCGATGCGGTGCGCGAGGTGACCGAGCTGATCGAGGCGCAGCGGGGCTATGAAATGAACGCCAAAGTAGTTTCGGCCGCCGATCAGATGATGGCCGCTACGACTCAGGTGCGGTGATGAAACCTGTATTCACAGCGCTGCTGATCGGTGCCGCATCCGGTGCCTGCGCGGATATTGTCGTACCGGTCAGAACCATCCGCGCCAAGGAAATCATCTCTGCAGATGACTTGATTCTGAAGCCCGAGAATCTGCCCGGCGCGGTGGCCGACCCGCGGACGTTAATTGGCCAAGAAGCCCGCGTTGCGCTTTATCCCGGGCGCGCCATCCACAAGGGAGACATTGCGCCAGCTACGCTGGTCGAACGCAACGAGATTACAACGCTGGTCTATATTCGGGGCGGGCTTCACATCGTTACCGAGGGGCGCGCATTGGGGCGGGGCGCTGCGGGGGACATGGTCCGGGCAATGAATCTGTCATCGCGCACCACTATTACCGGCACAATTCAGACCGATGGCTCAATCGAGGTCCAGTAATGTACGTTCGTAAATTTGTTCGCGGGGCTACTCTGACTTTACTCGCCCTGATCACGGCCTGCGGGCGCGCGGATCATATTGGCAAAGCCCCCAGCTTTAGCCCCAACACCGAAAGTCAGGAACATTCGGCGATGCTTTGGCCGGGTTTGCCAACGCACGTGCAGCCCCAGCGCAATATCGATCGGTCTTCCCTCTGGAGCGGCGGGCGCCGGTCGCTTCTGGGAGATCGCCGGGCAATGGCCAAGGGCGACATCCTCACCGTCGTGATCGAGATCGACGAAAAGGCCGAGATTTCCAACGACACCGCGCGTTCCCGCTCGGGATCGGAGAATCTGGGCGTCCCGCACTTATTCGGCGTGCCACAAAGAATTGATGAAAAGCTGCCCGCAGATGCGGCGATGGCCAATGCCGTGGGCATCGATTCCAGCAGCGCATCAGGTGGCAAAGGGTCGGTGAAACGCAAGGAAAAACTGACGCTTCGCGTCGCAGCCACCATTGTCGATGTCCTGCCCAACGGCGTTCTGGCGATTTCTGGCTCGCAAGAGTTGCGGGTAAATTTCGAGCTGCGCGAACTTCTGGTATCAGGATTCGTACGTCCCGAGGATATCTCGCGCCAAAATGAGATCACCTACGACAAGATTGCGTCGGCGCGTGTATCCTATGGAGGTCGCGGTCAGATTACCGACGTCCAGCAGCCCCGCTATGGCCAGCAGATACTCGATGCTGTTTTGCCGTTCTAAGGGATAGATATGCTGGCAAGACTCCTCCCGATTCTTCTTGTCCCGCTGGCGATCGGTACTGGCGGCGGTGCGGCGCTATACCTGATGCCGCCACAGGAACACGAAGAAACAACAACGTTCAGTTGGCACGAGCCTGCCGATGCGCAATCAGGCGACCACGATTATATCAAGATGAACAATCAATTCGTCATCCCTGTTGTTTCCCGCGACCGGATCACCGCGCTCGTTATTCTGTCACTAAGCCTTGAGATAACGCGGGGTCAGCGCCAGCGAGTTTATGAGCGTGAACCCAAGTTGCGCGACAGCTTTCTGCGGGTCCTGTTCGATCATGCGAATATGGGTGGTTTCAATGGGCCGTTCACGCAGGAGGTTCGGCTTGCACCGTTGCGCGTGGCACTGCGCGACGCCGCACAGCGTGAGTTAGGCAAAGATATCCATAACGTGCTGATTGTGGATATCGCGCGTCAGGACCCCTGATCACGTGTTGCGCGGCGTTTCGTTTGGTCTGCCGCGCCTTTTTGAGCAAGCTGTCGCACGGCCTCCTTACGACCGAAGGCCTTGCGAACTCGTTCCAACAGTTCCAACTTGCGCGCCACGACCTGTGCCAGCTCCATATCGAGTTCCTGCATGGACCGCTCCCGCCATGCCTGCCAAACAAGGTCGGCCCCGACTGCCCGCATCTGCTGATTGCCGGCAGAATTGCGTTGGCCCTGCAATTGTGCAAGACGGCTGCGCAGCGTCGCTTCGCGGGTCAGAATGGGCTGAATCTTTTGATATTCAGCCATATAGACTGCCTCGGTCACATCGACCAACTGCGCTATCTTTCGGGTGGTCATCTCAGACCCGCCCGGGCGCGCATGCGCATTCGTTCGGCAAACCTGATTGCGGCGGCAACCGCGCGATAATGGTCTTCGGTGATTTCCTGACCCAAGGCTACTGTTGCATGAATCGCTCGAGCCGTGGGCGGATCGCTATGTATCGGTACACCTGCAGCCATGGCGGTTTCTCGAATGGTTGATGCGATCTCGTCCCGTCCTTTGGCGACACAAACCGGGGCGGTGCCGCGCATCCGGCTCCATTTCAGCGCAACTGCGTAATGCGTCGGATTGACGATCACCACATCCGCACCGGGAACATGGGCCATCATCTGTTTCATCGCGATCTCCTGCCCACGCTGGCGACGCTGCTGCTTCATATGCGGATCGCCTTCGGCTTCTTTTGCCTCGTCCATGATCTCTTTGCGAGACATGCGATTCTTGCGCAGATGTTCATGATATTGCCAGGCCATATCCAAGCCTGCGATGGCGGTTGAGATCACCACGACCAGAAACATGAACTCGATACAAAGGCGGGCCATCAGGGCAATGCCGGCCAGGGAACCAGATGACGCAGCGCCGACCATGTCATGCAGGCGCGCCTGCAAGAATAAGCCTAGACATACTGAATAGAGGACGAGTTTCGCAAAGCTTTTCGAGAATTGGAAAAAACCCGACCGGCCGAATTTGTTTTTCGCGTTCGACAAGATCGAAATGCGCGCCAGCTTTGGCGTAATTTTGCTAGGTGCGAAAACAAAAGCCCGCTGAGCCAGGATCGACACCATAACCGCCGCCGCCGGGATAACGAACCACGGCGCAAGCGGCGCCGCAACCGCCTGCATCAACCCGCCCGCCGGAGCCCGCGCCCCGCCATCAAAAAACAGCGTCGCAAGCTGGTCGGGCTGATCAAGCATGACCATCATGGCCGATCCGAAACGCTCGATCGATCCGGCGCCGAAAACCATCACCGTGAGGAGCAATCCGGCATAGCCGGCGGCCACAGAAACATCGGTGGATTTCGCGATCTCGCCTTTTTTTCGGGCTTTTTGTAGCTTTTGCGGAGTCGCCTCGTGGCTCTTTTCACTGTCTTCGTCGGAAGCGCTGCTCATTTCGGAGGAACCAGTGGCGCCTGCATGAACCCGATCAGCGCCTCGACCCAGATCGACAACATCAAGGGCGCGCTGAGACATAGCAGAAACAGCCCGCCCATTGTGATGACCGGCGCACCAATAAAGGCCACCATCAGTTGCGGCATTGCGCGATTGATGACGCCCAGCGTGAGATTATAGATTACCGATGCAATGACGAACGGTGTCGCAAGCATGAAAGCCAGCGAAAACGCGTGCGCGATGCGGGCGACACCCCAAGCCGAGAGATCACCCGCGGATGGCGCATAGCCCACCGGAAAAATCTGGTAGGAAACGATCAGCAGCCGGGCGGCATGGACATGCAACCCGAAGATGACCGCCAGCGCCAGACCGCCAATCGTCAAGGCGTAGCCCATTGCCGGGATCGGCTCGGCACCGGCGCCGCCCAGAATTTGCGACAGTGACGTCGATTGCGCCGCGATCGATCCGGCGGTTTGCAGCGCCAGAACGAAAAGCCGAACGCCGATTCCAAGCGCAAGTCCGACAAGCGTTTCGGTGAGCGCGAACCGCGCGAATGTCAGCGGATGTTCGAGATGTACATCCAGACTCACGGCTGGCGCGACAATCATGGTGAAAGCGACAGCGACCCCCAGCTTGACGCGGATCGGAACCGAACGCTCGCCAAACGCAGGCAGTAGTGAAACCAGCGCCGAAACTCGAAGGAAGACAATAATCGCGTGCCAAAGCTCGCGCGACAGAAGCGCCTGCAAATCGGGCGGCAAAGTGATCATGCCGCCACCGTGCCCAGCAATGCTGGGCGCGCCTCAATCCCGACTTCCTCGAAGGAAAGAACCGGGTTGGGAATGCCGCGCGCGCGCATGATCGTGCGCAGGAAACGGCGGCGGGTTGTCGAGGTGACGAGCGCGGGAAACACCCCTGTTTCCGCGATCTCATTCACTCGCTCGGATAAGCGGTCGGAAAGTTGATTGAACAGGTCGGGGGGCAACGCCACATCCATTCCCCCCGACGCAGCGTCGACTTGATAGGTGGCAAAGGTCTCCTCCCATTCCGGGGCAAGCTGGATCAGTGGGATGGTTCCATCGGGGCGCTTCAACTCGGTGATGATCTGGAACCCCAAGCGCTGGCGCACATGTTCACAGATCGCTTCTGGCTGGCTTGGTCCCAGCCGCGCCTCGGCGATGGATTCGAGGATCAGCGGCAGGTTTCGTATCGAGACGCGCTCGTCGAGCAGCAAGCGCAGAACTGCGTGCAATGTATCGATCGGAACCTTGTCGGGGATCAGATCATCCAGCAATTTGCGATTTTCTTCGGCGCGTTCCGGGTCGGAGAGGCGGGTCATCTCGGTCAGCAGGCGGCGCAGCGACTTAAGTGTCAGGAGGCGGGCGAAGTTCTGCTTGATGATCTCTAGAAGATGGGTGGCAAGAATTTCAGGCGGCGTCACGATGGTCGCGCCCGACAATGCGGCGGTGTCCTGTTCGCCGGGTAACATCCAGCGCGCGGGCGCACCATAAACGGGTTCCTTAACATCAGTCCCGGTCGGGAGGTTATCCGAACCATCCGGAAGCAGTGCGAGCACCATATCAGGGTGCAACTCACCACGGACCTGCTCGACCCCCTGAATGCGGATCACATAGGTGCCGACCGCAAGGCTGGGCTGATCGGTCAAGCGTATGTCGGGAAGGACCAGACCGTAAACCGTCGCCACATGGGTGCGCATATTGGCGATCCGAACGTCCAGCCCGGTGCCGGGATCCAGCACCATGTTCACCAGATCGGGTGCAAATTCCACGTGCACGTCGTCCAGATCGAGAATATCACCCATCATCTTGCCCGGCTCGACCGATGCGGCCGCGTTGGAATCCTGTTCTTGCCCCTGCCGATCCCTACCTGTCTTCATGGCATAAGCGGCATAGCCCAAAACGGCCCCGCCCATAATGAAAGGCACAAAGGGCAAACCCGGAACCAGCGCGAAAAGCGCCATCAGCACAGCGACCGTCGCAATCGCAGCGGGATATTTGCCAAGCTGATCAAACAGCGCAAGATCGGTCGCCCCCTTGGTTCCACCGCGGGCCAACAGTAATGCGGACGCGATCGAGATGATCACTGCCGGGATCTGCGTAACCAACCCGTCGCCCACTGTCAGGATGGCATAGGTCTCGAAGGCTGCGCCAACCGGCATGCTGTGCACGACAATGCCCATCACCAGACCCATCACCAGATTCAGCAGGGTGATCAGCAGACCGGCAACCGCGTCGCCTTTGACGAATTTCGACGCTCCGTCGAGCGATCCGAAAAAGGTGGTTTCCTGTTGTTCGGTTTCACGGCGCTCCTTGGCTTGCGCATGGTCGATGGCCCCGGCGGACATGTCGCTGTCAATTGCCAGCTGCTTACCGGGCATCCCGTCCAGCGCGAAACGCGCACCGACCTCGGCCATACGTGCGGCACCTTTGGTAATGACCATGAAGTTCACGATCAAAAGCACGCCAAACACCACCAGCCCCAGAAAAACGCTGCCGCCCATGATGAACTGGGAAAACCCCAGAATAACGTCGCCCGCTGCCCCCGGCCCAGTATGCCCTTGGCCGATAATCAATTTCGTCGACGACACGTTAAGCGACAGGCGCAGCATCAGCGAAGCGAGCAGGATCGTCGGAAAGGCTGAAAAATCCAACGGACGTTCGATAAAAAGCGTAACGGTAAAAATCAGGATCGCGAGGCCGAAGGAGACCACCAGGCCCGCATCGAGAACCCAGGCAGGCATCGGCAGGATCATCATGACGATGACCGCCATCAAGGCCAACGCCAGCAGAACCGTGGGATTAAAGAGGTTTTGGATCGAGATTAAGCGCATCCGGTTCGCTCGCTAATTCAGTGCCACAAAGGCGGGGCGGACCGGTGCCTCGGTGAGAGGGTTCGGGCCGATAGGAACCAGCGATCCCATCGCGCCACTGCCGCGTCCGATGAACGGCGGGTTCACAATATCCGAAACCAGCATGTTTGACGGCGGATCGTGCTGATCGTGCCGCAGCGCGAGCGCATCGCGAACCGTGCTGAAGCGTGCCGTATAGGAGCGAGCATAGCGCGGGGTGCGTGAATGGTAGGCCCCTGCCGCAGCCGGCCAGTCGTCGAACTCTTGATAGAGTTCTTTGAGGAACTTTGCCGCATATCTGGCATTCAGGAGCGGATCAAACATCGCGTCGATCGACCGGAATGCATCGCCATGCCAGAGATAGTTGATCTGGAAGCAGCCCACGTCAAAACTACGTGCGCCGGCCTTGAAGTGCTTGAACACATAGGCACGGGCGGCATCCGCATTTTCGAACCATCGCCCCTCGCCCTCCATGTTGACAGCCCATGGCCATGGTTGCAGCACGCCCTGCTGTAATCTTCCGGTTTCCACGCGGGAGATCGCCTGTAGTACGTTGAGAGGAATGCCGTGCTCACGCGCTGCCGTGCTTGCGGCGCGATCGCAAAGCGCCGCTGTCATAGTTGCGCGGGGAGCGCCGACAACCGGATTCGCAGGCGCCAGCAACAGGAGCACTGCGGCCACACCGCCGATTTTCGCCCGGACTCTCCCCAGAATATTTTGTTGAGCACTAGGCGTATTGGGCATTCTGCCTGTCCAAATGGTGATTCTCTCGTACTCACGATGGACAACCGCCGTTTAAAATTGATTATCACCGTCGGATAATCGCAACTTCTGTCGAACAATGCGTGGCAGATGGCTTCAGCCACACATTTCCGGGGGCAAGTTCCATGGGCTTTACAAGATAGTTTTTATTAAATTTGCTATGCATGGCAAGCCATTAGCTCGAAAGCGCTTACGGCGCCTCTCCAAAATCAACCCAAAGAATTTCTTGCCAAAGACGTGTTGACCCAAGGGAATATAAGTTAAACAATGGGAATAATAGGGAGTTGCGCCAAATGGCATTCACACGAGAGAGTGCGTCTGGAAACGTGGCCGAGACAGGTAATATCGCCTGGCTGGTGGCTGCACATTTGCCTCTTTTCTCATTCCTCCCCCCGTTAAAATTCACCACAACATGTGGCGAAATGCCGCCAGATCGGATACTGGCGGGTCGATAATCATTCACGACACAGTAAATCAGACCAGGAGCAACAGCAGATGGCCTTCAAGACCGACATTCAAATTGCACGCGAAGCGAGCAAGCGCCCGATTCAAGAAATCGGCGAAAAGCTCGGCATCTCGAGCGATGACCTTCTGCCCTATGGCCACGATAAGGCGAAGGTGAGCCAGCGGTTCATCGACGAGATTCAGAAGAACGAAAACGGCAAGCTGATCCTTGTGACCGCGATCAACCCGACACCCGCAGGCGAAGGCAAGACCACCACCACGGTGGGGCTGGGCGACGGGCTGAACCGTATTGGCAAGAACGCAGCTGTTTGCATCCGCGAGGCATCGCTCGGGCCGAACTTCGGCATGAAAGGCGGCGCTGCCGGGGGTGGCTATGCACAAGTCGTGCCAATGGAAGAAATGAACCTGCATTTCACCGGCGACTTCCATGCGATCACCAGCGCGCACAACCTGCTGAGCGCGATGATCGACAACCACATTTACTGGGGCAACGAACTGGCCATTGACATGCGCCGGGTGTCCTGGCGCCGGGTTCTGGACATGAACGACCGCGCCCTGCGCCAGATCACCACCAGCCTTGGCGGTGTGTCCAACGGGTTCCCGCGCGAATCCGGGTTCGACATCACCGTGGCCTCCGAAGTCATGGCGATCCTGTGCTTGGCGACCGACCTCGAAGACCTGCAGAAACGTCTGGGCGACATGATCGTGGCTTATCGCCGCGACCGCACGCCGGTTTATGCTCGTGACATCAAGGCCGATGGCGCCATGACCGTGCTGCTTAAAGATGCGATGCAGCCCAACCTGGTGCAAACGCTGGAAAACAACCCGGCCTTTGTGCATGGCGGACCGTTCGCCAACATCGCCCATGGCTGTAACTCGGTCATTTCGACCACGACAGCGCTGAAACTGGCCGATTACGTGGTCACCGAAGCTGGCTTTGGTGCGGACCTTGGCGCTGAGAAGTTCTTGAACATCAAGTGCCGCAAGGCCGGTCTGCATCCGTCGGTCGTCGTTGTCGTCGCCACGGTTCGCGCGATGAAGATGAACGGTGGCGTTGCCAAGGCCGATCTTGGTACCGAAAATGTCGAAGCGGTCAAAAAGGGCTGCGCCAACCTCGGGCGTCATATCGAGAACGTTAAATCCTTTGGCGTTCCCGTGGTTGTGGCGATCAACCATTTCGTCACTGACACCGATGCCGAAGTGCAGGCGATCAAGGATTACGCCGCCGAGCAGGGCTCGGAAGCGATCCTGTCGCGCCATTGGGAGCTGGGCTCGGAAGGGTCGGCTGAACTGGCAACGCGTGTGGCCGAGATCGCGGATAACGATCACGCCAATTTCGCACCGCTCTATCCCGACGAGATGCCGCTGTTCGAAAAGATCGAAAGCATCGCCAAGCGCATCTACCGCGCAGATGGTGTTCTGGCCGATCAGAAGATCCGCAACCAGCTCAAGGACTGGGAAGCGCAAGGCTATGGCAACCTGCCGATCTGCATGGCGAAAACCCAGTACAGCTTTACCACCGATCCCGAGCGCCGCGGCGCGCCAACCGGGTTCAGCGTTCCCGTTCGTGAGGTACGCCTGAGCGCCGGTGCCGGGTTCGTGGTGGTGATCTGCGGTGAGATCATGACCATGCCGGGTCTGCCGCGTGTTCCTTCGGCCGAGAACATCAAGCTCAACGCCGACGGTGACGTTGAGGGCCTGTTCTAAGTTAGACCAATTAAAGGGCGCGGGGGAAAACCTCCGCGTCCTTTTTTCGCCTCGGGGCGAACGATATATTCAGCAATTCAAAGCAGGAGCGGCACGAAATGGCGGCGACAGTAATTGACGGCAAAGCGTTTGCGGCAAAGGTGCGCGAACAGGTTGCGGAACATGTGAAGCGGTTGAAAGATGACCACAATATCACGCCGGGTCTGGCGGTCGTGCTGGTGGGCGAAGACCCAGCCTCCGAGGTCTATGTCCGCTCCAAGGGTAAGATGACCGTTGAGGTCGGCATGAAATCGGTCGAGCACAAGCTGGCCGCCGACACATCCGAAGCCGAGTTGCTGGCCCTGATCGACCAGCTGAACAACGATCCCGAAATTCACGGCATTCTCGTGCAGCTGCCCCTGCCCGACCATCTGGACGAGGATCTGGTGATCAATTCTCTGGATCCGGCCAAGGATGTGGACGGGTTTCATATCTCGAACGTGGGCCTGCTGGGCACCGGTCAGAAAAGCATGGTGCCTTGCACGCCGCTGGGCTGTCTGATGATGCTGCGTGATCATCACGGTTCAATCTCGGGGATGAATGCCGTCGTGGTTGGTCGCTCGAACATTGTCGGCAAACCAATGGCACAACTGCTGCTGGGCGACAGCTGCACCGTGACCATTGCGCATAGCCGTACCAAGGATCTGCCCGAAGTCGTGCGCGGCGCCGATATCGTCGTAGCGGCGGTGGGCCGCCCGGAGATGGTGCAAGGCGACTGGATCAAACCCGGTGCAACGGTCATCGACGTCGGCATCAACCGGATCGAACGTGACGGCAAGAAAAAACTGGTCGGCGATGCCGATTACGAAAGCTGCGCCGAGGTGGCTGGTGCCATCACACCGGTGCCGGGCGGCGTCGGACCGATGACCATCGCCTGTCTGTTGGCCAATACGCTTACCGCTTGCTGCCGCGCCAATGGGCTGGACGAGCCCGAAGGCTTGACTGCGTGAGGGATGAAATGACGCACGATCATCGTTTGCTCAAAGGCTCCGCCGTTCGCGATCGCATCCTGAGCGAGGCCAGGGCCTATGTCGACGCCGCCGGAGGCTCGGAGCAGATCGGACGGCTGGTGTCGATCAGCATTGGCGAAAACCCCGAGGTCGGCGTCTATGTCCGAAACCAGGCTCGCGGCGCACTTGCCGCGGGCCTTCGCTTTGACCAGCAGCTTTGGGGCGATGAGGTCAGCCAGGACGAATGTAAACAACTGATCCTGGAGATGAATGATGATCCCAACGTGCTTGGGATTATTCTGCAACGGCCGGTGCCCGACCATATCAATGTCCGCTCGCTGCAATCTGCGATCCATCCGCTGAAGGATGTCGAAGGCATGAACCCGTCTTCGATCGGTAATATCGTCTATTCTGATGTCGCCCTCGCCCCTTGTACGGCGGCGGCGTCGGTCGAGATGATTAAGGAAACCGGTCTGGATCTTGAGGGTCTTGAGGTGGTGATGATCGGCCACTCCGAGATCGTCGGTAAGCCAGCCGCTTTTCTTCTCATGGCCGAAGGCGCGACGGTGACGGTCTGTCACCACATGACCCGGTCGCTGGCGATGCATTCGCGCCGTGCCGATGTGGTCGTTGTGGCCGTGGGCAAACCGAATCTGATCGGCCCCGACATGATCAAGCCCGGTGCGGCTGTGATCGACATCGGAATCAACCAGATCACCTCGGACAGCGGCAAGACCAAGATTGTCGGGGATGTCGATACCGATGCGGTTCTGGAGGTCGCCGGATGGGTGACACCGGTTCCCGGCGGCGTCGGTCCGGTCACGGTTGCGATCCTCATGCGCAATGCAACGGTCGCCCATCAACGCCAAAAAGCTGCTGGCTGGCTGGACTAAAGTGCTTGCCGGATCGTCTTCGATCCGGCACTCAAATCACAAACTGCGCAAGCGTCTCGTCGTTGGTGATGTCGGTATAGGTGAAACCCGCCGCATCCAGATCGGCGAACAGGCGCACGAAGTTTTCAGGCTTGACGGTCTCGATACCGATCAACACCGACCCGAAATTTCGCGCCGATTTCTTGAGATATTCGAAACGCGCGATATCGTCATTCGGGCCAAGGATCTTTAGAAATTCCTTCAATGCGCCAGGCCGTTGCGGCATGCGCAGGATGAAGTATTTCTTGACGCCCTCATAGCGCAGCGCGCGTTCCTTTACCTCGGGCAAGCGCTCGAAGTCAAAGTTGCCGCCTGACGTAACGCAGACCACACGTTTGCCCCGGATCCGCTCGCGCAGATCACCCAAGGCCTCGATCGATAATGCGCCCGCAGGCTCCAGTACGATACCTTCGATATTCAGCATCTCGATGATGGTGGTACAAATCCGGTCTTCGGACAGAACCAGCGCATCTTCCAGCGGCACATCCCGCAACAACTCGAATGGCCGCGCACCGATCTTTCCCACAGCGGCCCCGTCCACGAACGTGTTGACATGATCCAGCATCACCGGATGCCCCGCCTCAAGCGCCGCGTGCAGACAGGCACCGCCGCACGGTTCAACGAATATCGGGTGCGCCCGTCCTGCAAACCATGTTGCGACACCCGAAGACATGCCGCCGCCACCCACGGGTAAGACCACCATATCGGGCGCGCTCCCCAATTCGGCTTCGATCTCTAACGCAAGGGTCGCCTGCCCCTCGATCACATCATTGTCGTCAAAGGGCGCAAGAAAATAGCCGTCGTTCTCGGCACACCATGTTTGGGCGGCTTGGAGGGTGTGATCAAAATAGTCACCGACAAGGTGGATCTCGATATGTTCGCCACCAAATGTTCGAGTCTTGTGGATCTTCTGCTGCGGCGTGGTGACCGGCATGAATATCACGCCCCTCACCCCAAAATGCCGACACATGAATGCCACGCCTTGGGCGTGATTCCCCGCACTCGCACAGACAAACAGTTTCTGCTTGGGCTGTTTGCGCATTGCATTCAGGGCGCCGCGCAACTTGTAAGAACGCACCGGCCCAAGGTCTTCGCGCTTCAACCAGATATCCGCATCGAACCGCGCCGACAGATGTGCGTTGCGTTGCAGGGGTGTCGCGGGGAAAACCGCGCGCATTGCTGTTTCCGCCGCGCGGACGTTATCGTGAAAATCGCTCATTTTCCCTCTCTGCCGCAGCTTGACGCCCGGCGCAAGCGCAGCTTGCTTGCCCCGGTCCGCAAAACCCGCTAGTTCGCACCCGACCCACGCACAAGGAGCGTTTGCGATGTCCGCACCCAAAAAAGTCGTCCTTGCCTATTCCGGCGGGCTGGATACCTCGATCATCCTTAAATGGTTGCAGACCGAATACGGGTGCGAGGTGGTGACTTTCACCGCCGATCTGGGCCAGGGCGAAGAACTGGAACCAGCGCGCCAAAAGGCGGAACTTCTTGGCATCAAGCCCGAGAATATCTTCATCAAAGATCTGCGCGAGGAATTCGTCCGCGATTTCGTGTTCCCGATGTTCCGCGCCAACGCGGTTTACGAAGGCCTGTACCTGCTCGGATCGTCAATCGCCCGGCCCTTGATTTCCAAACACCTGATCGAGATTGCCGAGAAAACCGGCGCCGATGCAGTCTCTCACGGGGCCACCGGCAAGGGCAATGATCAGGTCCGCTTTGAACTGGCGGCCTATGCACTGAACCCAGATATTCAGGTGATTGCACCGTGGCGCGAATGGGATCTGACCAGCCGCACGCGACTGCTGGAATTTGCCGAAAAGAATCAGATTCCGATCGCGAAAGACAAGCGCGGCGAGGCCCCGTTCTCGGTGGATGCCAACCTGTTGCACACGTCGTCCGAAGGCAAGGTTCTGGAAGATCCCGCCATCGACGCGCCGGATTATGTCTATCAGCGCACGACCAACCCCGAAGACGCGCCAGAGCAGCCTGAATTCATCGAAATCGGCTTTGAGCGGGGCGATGCCGTCAGCATCAATGGCGAGGCGATGAGCCCGGCAACCATCCTGACAAAGCTGAACGAATACGGCGGCAAGCACGGCATTGGCCGGCTGGATCTGGTCGAGGGGCGCTTTGTCGGCATGAAATCGCGCGGAATTTATGAAACCCCGGGTGGGGCTATCCTGCTTGAGGCGCATCGCGGGATCGAACAGATCACGCTGGACAGCGGTGCGGCGCACCTCAAGGATCAGCTGATGCCGCAATATGCCGAACTGATTTATAACGGATTCTGGTACAGCCCCGAACGCGAAATGCTGCAGGCGTTGATCGACAAAAGCCAGGAACATGTAACCGGAACGGTGCGGGTGAAGCTTTACAAGGGCCTTGCGCGGACTGTTGGGCGGTGGTCGGATTATTCGCTGTATTCCGAAGAACACGTAACGTTCGAAGACGACGAAGGTGCCTATGACCAGAAGGACGCCGCCGGATTCATCAAGCTGAACGCACTGCGGTTGCGGCTGCTTGCGATGCGCAACCGCCGACTGCGCTGATGGATGAAGAAACCGACCCTGACCTCTTCATCGAGGCGCAAGATACGGTCTGGCCGAATGTCCTAAAAGAACTGCGGGCCGGGGAAAAGACAACCCATTGGATGTGGTTTGTGTTTCCTCAGCTTGCAGAACTGGGGCAGTCGGACATATCGCAGCTTTATGGTCTCCACGACCTGAGTGAAGCCCGTGCCTATCTGGCCAATCCTACATTGCAGGCCCGCCTTGTCGAAGCCGCTGCGCTGACCCTTGGCCACCCCGACAAATCCGCCCGGCAGATTTTCGGACGGGTCGATGCCGCAAAGCTCTGTTCGTGCATGACCCTGTTCGCTGCGGTGCCGGGGGCACCGGATGTTTTTCAATCGGTGCTGGATCGGTTTTTTGATGGCACCCCCTGCCCCAAGACGATCAAGCTCATCAAGGTCTGACGGCCGGTCACTTCCGCTCACCTGCACGTGACATCAAATGACATTGGCTTGCGCCACGTGAAATTGCAGCGCACCTTTCCTTTGGAAGGGAAGCGCTGATGTCTTTCACCGATAGATTCAAACCCGCGCTACTGGCCATGGGCATCGCGGTTACCCAGATGCTTCCGGGCACAGCGGCCTTGGCCGAAACCGGGATATTGACAGTTGCCGGCGGCTGTTTCTGGTGTGTCGAGGCCGATTTCGAAAAGGTCAAAGGCGTATCCGAGGTTGTTTCGGGCTATACTGGTGGCACCGCCGCCAATCCAACCTATAAACAGGTGACTGCCGGTGGCACCGGCCATTACGAGGCTGTGCAGATCGTCTTTGATCCGTCCGTCATATCGCGCGAGACCTTGCTCTGGCTGTTCTTGCGGTCCGTTGATGGCACCGATGCAGGTGGACAATTTTGCGACCGGGGCGAAAGCTATCGAACGGCAATTTTCGTTGCGACCCCGCAGGAAAAGTCGTTGGCTCAAGCGGCGAAAGAACAGGCCGAAAGCGATTTGGGGCAAAAGATCGTCACACCGATCATCGTAGGAAAACCGTTCTACCGTGCCGAAGATTATCATCAGGATTATTACAAGGGCAATCGCCTGATCCTGACCCGTTTCGGGCCAAAGCGCCAATCCGAAGCCTATAAAGCCTATCGTAATGCCTGCAGACGCGATCAGCGGCTGCGGGAGTTATGGGGTGACGCGGCCCCCTTCGCCGGCGGTTGACCACACTTTTCAGGACAATTCGCTGCCCCGCGCAGACCCCTGCCACGGGTGGCTGTTTATCAATCAGCTCACGCTTCCACAGCGGCAGACTCGCCACAGTTTCGCCTTTCGCCCAAGGGTGCGTATTTGTAAGGTCGCGCTTGATTAGGACCGGGGGTATTTGTGACGAACGTGACGCCGATGATGGCGCAATATCTTGAAATCAAGGCAGATCACGCCGACGCCCTGTTATTTTACCGCATGGGCGATTTCTACGAGATGTTTTTTGACGACGCGGTTGCCGCGGCGCAGGCTCTGGATATTGCCCTGACAAAACGCGGAAAATATAACGGGGCCGATATCCCTATGTGCGGAGTCCCCCACCATTCCGCCGAGGGCTATTTCCTGACCCTGATCCGCAAGGGATTCCGCGTCGCCGTGTGCGAGCAGATGGAAAGCCCCGCCGAGGCCCGCAAACGCGGCTCGAAAGCGGTGGTCAGACGCGAGGTCGTACGTCTCGTGACTCCCGGAACCCTGACCGAAGACGCGCTGCTTGAGGCACGGCGGCATAATTTCCTGGCAGCGTTCTGTACGGTTCGCGACGAACATGCCTTGGCATGGGCCGATATTTCGACCGGCGCTTTTCATGTGATGCCGCTGACCCGCCTGCGGCTGGGGCCCGAACTGGCGCGGCTGGCCCCCTCCGAACTGATCGTCATCGACCGGGACGAAGCGGAAGTCTCTGAAACGGCATCTGATCTGGGTATTCCGGTCACCCCCTTGGCGCGTTCCAGTTTTGACAGTACCGCAGCGGAAAAGCGGCTTTGCGCGCTGTTTTCGGTGACTACTCTGGATGCTTTCGGCAATTTCGGTCGGGCCGAAGTTTCGGCCATGGGCGCGCTGATCGATTATCTGGAAATCACCCAGCGCGGGAAGCTCCCGCTTTTACGCACACCCCAGCGCGAGGCCGTGAACCGCGTCGTGCAAATCGACGTTGCCACGCGGCGCAATCTGGAATTGACGCGCTCGCTGACCGGCGCGCGGGCCGGATCACTTCTGGCGGTGATTGATCGCACCCTGACACCCGGCGGCGCGCGTTTATTAGAGCAACGCCTATCCAGCCCGTCGCGCGCTTTGGATGTCATTCACGCGCGGCTGGCCAGCGTCGATTTCGCCGTGGAGCACAGCCGCTTTGCCACTGACCTGCGCGAGATTCTGCGCAAGACCCCAGACCTGGACCGTGCGCTGTCGCGGCTGTCACTTGACCGGGGCGGCCCGCGCGATCTAGCCGCGATCCGTAACGGTCTGGAACAGGGCACCAATATCGTCGAAATCAGCGCAGCAGAAAAACTGCCCGATCTTCTGGCCGAAGCAATGCGCGGGCTGACTGGGTTTGACGATCTCTCAACGCTGCTTGACTCTGCCTTGGTGGCCGAGCCACCGCTGCTGGCGCGCGATGGCGGCTTCATTGCGCAAGGCTATGACGCAGAGCTTGATGACTCCCGCACCCTACGCGACGAAGGGCGTTCGGTTATTGCCGGGTTGCAACAGCAGTATATCGAACAGACTGGTATTGCGTCGCTGAAAATCAGGCATAACAACGTGCTGGGCTATTTCATCGAGACCACGGCGACCCATGCCCAGAAAATGCAGTCGCCCCCCCTCAGCGAAACCTTCATCCACCGTCAGACCACCGCCAATCAGGTGCGGTTCACAACTGTCGAACTCAGCGAGCTGGAAACCCGAATTCTGAACGCGGGCAATCGCGCGCTTGAGATCGAAAAGCGGCTTTATGAGCGGCTGAAAGCCGCCGTACTAGACTGTGCTGCGCAGATCAGTCAGGCCGCCCGCGCGCTGGCTGAAATTGACCTGACCACCGCGCTGGCCGATCTGGCCTTGGCCGAAAACTGGTGCCGCCCACAGGTTGATGACAGCCGCGCCTTTGCCATTACCGGCGGGCGTCATCCGGTTGTGGAACACAGCCTGCGGCAACAAAGTGGCGCGCCCTTCATCGCCAATGATTGTGATCTCTCTGCCGATAGCGGCGCGGCAATCTGGCTGCTGACCGGGCCGAACATGGCCGGAAAATCGACCTTTCTGCGCCAGAACGCGCTGATCGCCGTATTGGCGCAAATGGGCAGCCACGTGCCCGCAGAATCCGCCCATATCGGCGTGATCAGCCAATTATTCAGCCGTGTTGGCGCCTCCGACGATCTGGCGCGCGGGCGTTCGACTTTCATGGTCGAAATGGTCGAAACTGCGGCGATCCTCAATCAGGCCGATGACCGCGCACTGGTGATCCTTGATGAAATCGGTCGCGGCACGGCCACCTATGACGGTCTCTCAATCGCTTGGGCGACGCTGGAACATCTGCACGAAACCAACCGCAGCCGCGCGCTGTTTGCCACCCATTATCACGAGTTGACCGCACTGGCGGGAAAACTTGAGGGCGTGGACAACGCCACGGTCGCTGTCAAGGAATGGCAAGGCGAGGTGATTTTCCTGCACGAGGTGCGCAAAGGTGCCGCTGACCGATCCTATGGGGTGCAGGTTGCGCAATTGGCCGGGCTGCCCGCATCCGTGGTTGAACGCGCGCGTGTCGTGCTTGAGGCGCTGGAACAGGGTGAGCGCGAAGGCGGCCCGGCGCAAAAGGCGATGATCGACGATTTGCCGCTGTTCTCGGTCGCGCCGCCCCCGCCGCCTGTTAAAGCGTCGCCGCTGACCGCTATGCTAGAACAGATACACCCTGACGAACTGAGCCCGCGCGAGGCGCTGGATCTGGTCTATCAACTCAAGGCAGCGGCCAAGGCCTGACCCGGCCCGATTTTTAGCCTCTTTTGCGCGCCCGCTGGTGTCAGCCAAACGCTGTCGGATCGCAAACCGGTGTGCCCCCTATTTCGGGGCCATCCGCAACGCGCCGTCAAGGCGGATGACCTCGCCATTGAGCATCTGGTTGTCAAAGATATGACGCACAAGCGCCGCATATTCCTCGGGCCGCCCTAGGCGTGCCGGAAACGGGACCGAGGCGCCAAGACTGTCCTGCACCTCTTGCGGCAGCGCCATCAACATCGGCGTTTCGAAAATACCCGGCGCGATTGCCATCACGCGGATCGCGTGGCGCGCCAATTCGCGTGCAGCCGGGAGGGTCAGCGAGGCGACCCCGCCCTTCGAGGCCGCATAGGCCACCTGTCCGATTTGCCCGTCTTGCGCCGCAATCGAGGCGGTATTGACGATCACGCCGCGCGCGCCGGTCTGATCGGGCTCTTGCCCTGCCATCGCTTGGGCTGCAAGGCGCATCATATTGAAAGTGCCCACCAGATTGATCGAAACCGCTTGTGCAAAACTTGCAAGCTGGTGCGGGCCATCGCGACCCACGATCCGTTCACCCGGCGCGATACCAGCGCAATTCACGAGGCCGTCAATACGTCCAAACCGCTGCAATGCTGTATCAACCGCGGCCTGACCATCCGCTTCGCTGGTCACATCGGTGTGCAGAAATAGCGCCGCGTCACCCAGCGCCGCCGCCTGCGCAGCACCGGTCGTAGCGTTCACATCCAGCAATAGGGCTGTGCCGCCATCCGCAACCACCATCGCGGCGACCGCGGCCCCAAGGCCCGAGCCCGCACCGGTAATCAGAACGACGCGATCTTTCAAGCTCATGTTTGTTTCTCCTCAGACGGTCGCACTTGGTGATGCTATCGACAAGCGCATCGTTTGTTCAGGGTGCCTATTTTCTTGTTATGCCCTGTATCATCGAACATTCGGTCCAAAGAGCATACCCTCAAAGCATCGTTAAGGCGTTGATTTTATTGGTGACCCCGGCAGGATTCGAACCTGCAACCTGCCCCTTAGGAGGGGGCTGCTCTATCCAGTTGAGCCACGGGGTCACACTGGGTTTTTCATAAAGCGGTTTTTTTACAATGTCATCGTTTTCTGCATCATGTTGATCACTGATGTGTCTTTGCGATAACGTCGGTGTATCTCCCGTTTCAGAAAGCTCTGCCGTGTCAGAACCAGCCAAAAGACCACTTACATTGCGCGACGTTTCCGAGGCCTCGGGCGTGTCGCAGATGACGGTCAGCCGGGTGCTGCGCAATCGCGGCGACGTGTCGGAAAACACCCGCCTTCGCGTTCTGGCAGCGGCCAAGGCACTGGGATACGTGCCCAACAAGATTGCCGGGGCACTGGCTTCGAACCGGGTGAACCTGATCGCCGTCATTATTCCGTCGCTGTCCAACATGGTGTTCCCCGAGGTCTTGAACGGCATTAACGACCTGCTTGATGACACCGGTCTGCAGCCGGTCGTTGGCGTCACCGATTATCTGGCCGAAAAAGAAGAGCGGGTGCTTTACGAAATGCTCTCGTGGCGTCCATCCGGCATTATCGTTGCCGGCCTGGAACACTCCGATGCCAGCCGCGCCATGCTAAAGGGGGCGGGCATTCCGGTGGTCGAGATCATGGACACCGACGGCAAACCGATTGACGCGATGGTCGGCATCTCACACAGGCGGGCCGGGCAAGAGATGGCGCAAGCGATCCTGCGCTCAGGATACCGGCGCGTCGGCTTCATGGGCACCAAGATGGCGCATGATCACCGCGCCCGTAAACGCTTTGAGGGGTTCACTCAGGCCTTGGCTCGCGAAGGCGTCGAAATTGAAGACCGGGCATTTTATTCAGGGGGGTCAGCTCTGGTCAAAGGGCGTGAAATGACCCGCGAAATGCTCGAGCGTTCGCCCGATCTCGATTTTTTCTATTATTCGAACGATATGATCGGGGCAGGTGGGCTGTTATATCTTCTGGAGCAAGGTATCGACGTGCCGGGACAAGTCGGGTTGGCCGGCTTCAATGGTTTGGACCTGCTGCAAGGACTCCCCCGGCAACTGGCAACAATGGACGCCTGCCGACGGGAGATCGGCCAGCGTGCGGCGCAGATCATCACCGCGCGTCTTGCAGATCCGCCGCAAGAGATAGAAAGCCAAGTCACGTTGGCACCGGTCATCAGCTATGGTCAGACGCTGAAACGGCGTTAGGCATCGGTCGCCTTCAAGGCAGATCCAGAGCCAGCCTGATCACAACCTGACCATAAAAGTACGTCTGCAATGGAACCTTCGATGGCGTCGGGTGTTTGACTCGGCATCCCCTTGTCGCAGAGGGTCGGGTGCCAAGGCCCGGACCGATCTAGGATCTCATTTGTGCACGATAGTCCCGGCACCGACGACCAGCAAGACAATCAGAAAGTGGTCGAAAAAATCGTCGATGACATCGACTCATTGAGCGGCCACGACACGATCCGCGTTCGCGATATGGTCGAAGAACTGGGTCAGGCCACGTTCATTCCGCTGCTCATGGTGCCCGCTCTTCTGGTGATATCGCCACTTAGCGGCATCCCATTATTCTCATCCGTATGCGGGTTGACCATAGCGTTGATCGCTTCGCAGTTGCTTATCGGACGCAAGCGCCTCTGGCTGCCAAATTTTTTGCTGCAGCGGGAAATAAAGGGCACGCGGGCCCATGGCGCGTTGGGCAAGATCCGCAAGCTTGCTAGCTTTCTTGATCGCCATGCCCATCAGCGCCTATCTTTTTTGGTCCGCCCGCCGTTAAACAAGCTCGTGCAAGTGTTGACGATGCTCTGCGGGCTGGCAATGCCGTTTCTGGAATTGCTGCCGTTCTCGTCATCGATTTTAGGCATCTCTGTGGTGCTGTTTTCTGTCGGCTTCCTGACCCGGGATGGAATCTATGTGTTATCCGCCATGATCCTGATCGCGGTGGCTGGTATGATCCCGGCGTTTGCGTTGCTGCACCTTTAAACCACACCCCCCGCTGCAGCTGCAGCGGGGGGTGTTCTTATCGGTGCGCAGAGTGTTGCCAGATTGGCATTACCGGCGCGTCCCTAGTTTATCTGGCCCATTCGTCGACTTCGCGTTCGGCTTCTTCCTTGCTCTTGCCATAACGCTCTTGGATCGTTCCGATCAGCTTGTCGCGATTGCCTTCAATCTTGTCCAGATCGTCGTTGGTAAGCTCGCCCCACTTGGCTTTAGCCTCGCCTTTTATCTGGTTCCATTTCCCTTTGACTTCGTCCCAATTCATGACCTGTTCCTTTCATCGTTCATGTGCCAATCCAACGCATTTTTGGCGTGCGGGTTCCCCCGAAAGCCCGAAGAAGCTGGCGGAAATCCGCCACGCGGAATGCTCAGTAATCATTGGGTTCAGGCAGAAAGCTGGCCACCTTGAAGCGCAGCGCAACCTTATAGATTCCGCCCTCTTCGGTCACGTTCAGATCGCCTTCAAGCTGGGAATTGAACGCTCGGATCAACAGCTTTCCAAGACCTGCGCCATCGGATGGCGATCCGTTCGTGCTGGAGCCTGAAATCGAGTTGCTGACGATCAGACAGGCGTAATCTGGCTCGTCCGCGTAGAGTTCAACCTTGATCCACGGGGTTTCCCCTTTGGGTGCCGACGCGAACTTCATCGCGTTCGTGGTGGCTTCAGACAGCAGCAGCGTTAGCGGCACCGCCTGATCCGGATAGAGAATGGTAGGCTGGATCTCCCGGATCACGCACACCGACAAATCACCCTCGCCCATTTGCGCCAACTCATCCAGAATGGCGTTGGCCAAATCGGTAATATCAAGCGAGCCGAAATTCTGCGTCTGATAAAGCCCCTGGTGGATGCGGGCCAGCCCCAGCACTCGTTGCTGAAGTCGTCGCAGGATATAAATCGTATCGGGATTTTTTGTCTTGCGAAGCTTCATATTCATGATCGACGAGATCAGTTGCAGGTTATTCTTGACCCGGTGGTGGACCTCTTTCAGCAGCACAACCTTTTCATGCATCGCATTTTCCATCTCGGCCTCGTCGCGCAGCAAGGTCTCGGTCATGGACATGAACGCCGCATCGATGTCGCGCAGTTCCTGCGGTTTCTCAGGCGCGTCAAGTGGAACGGGAATGCGCCTTGTCGATGAAAAGTCTCGCATCTGACGCTGCAGGCGACGGATATAGCGGATCACCAATCGCTCCATCGCGACATAAGCCACGATTAACGACACAGCCCACATCAGAATCGGGAAAAACCACGCCGGCAGGACCATTCCCGCTGTGCCCATGTCGTATGATGATCTCTGATAGGCTCCCAACGCATAGACTGAGCCCGGTAGGACCGGGACAACCGCGAACGACCGGCGCTCGCCTTTCCGATTCAGACCGGTGAACGAAAAGGCGCTTTGCCCGACGAAGTTGACCAAGGCGCGGTCACGGGGCAGTTTTTCCTGCGCGCCTTCTAGTCCGCTGCTGGCGGTCAGTACTGTCCCCTTTTCATTGAAGGTGATCAGTTCGACCGGATCGTTGCCTTCGAGCATCCGGTTTGGCGGGTCAAGCACGTTGTGCGGGATCGAGAGGGTCAGCGCTCCGATCACTTTGCCATCCCGAGTCACAGGATCCATTATGCTGATCACCGCACGATCCGATATCGGACTTTTAATGTCGGTATTGACGGTACGTTCCGGTTTCTTCCAGAATTCGACTACGCTGTCCGTCATTTCAAGCGTCAGTGGCGCGCCAGCCGACGAGCAATCGATTGACATATCCGGTCGGAGGAAACCAAAAAAGCTGAACTCGGGATAATGATCCAGAAACCCATGCATCACCCCTGCGCACAGTTCTGGAGTTTCGAGAAGCGCATCAATGGTGGTTTCAGCTAGTGCCAGCGCGCCATAAGCGCTTTGCATGATTTCGCGTTCGCGCCGAGCTGCACGCTCGGTCAATGCCTGAAGCGCAAGTTCTGAGCGCAGCTCGACCTGCATCTTTACTTCGCGCGTCTGAAACAGCGCGATCAGACCGACCGGCAACAGTGCTAGGGAAAGAAACAAAACGACCTTCGCACCCAGCGACCTAAAGGCCCGAACCAGCCGGGCCGGGATCATCGGGACGTGGACCCGCTTGCCGTGATCACGGCCAATGTCGCTTCGTCGGTCAATTCCATCGCTTCATCATCACGCATATGCAACAGTTGGCTCAGCCGTGCGCGCCCACGGTTGGCGCGGCTTTTGATCGTACCTACCGCCACATTGCACATACTGGCAGCTTCTTCATAGGTGAAGCCGGATGCGCCGACCAAAATAAGCGCCTCGCGCTGTTCATCAGGAAGCTGGACAAAGGCGCGGCGAAAATCGGCCATTTGCAAATGTCCATCATGCGATGGTTTGACGGCCAGACTTTCGGTAAATACGTTATCCACATCCTCAACTTCGCGCTTGGCTTTGCGTCGGTTAGAGTAATAGGTGTTGCGTAGAATGGTGAACAACCAGGCGCGCAGGTTGGTGCCGGGTTTGAATTTGGTATCGATATTGGTCCATGCCTTGACTAAAGTATCCTGCACCATGTCGTCGGCAAGCGATCCGTTCCGGGTAAGACTTATCGCAAAGGCCCGCAACGCCGGGATATGCCCAACCAGTTCGTCCTTCGGATTTTTTCCGCTCATTTGATGCTATCATCCTCCTGCTTAGCGCGATCCTGCTGACGCAACTGCGCCAACAGATCACGGAAGCGATCGGGGATTTCATCATCAAGCATTTCTTGATAGACTTTTTTAAGGTTTTCGTCGATCTGCATCTGACTGGTCTTTTTTGCTGAACTTGCCATCTAAACCGCCGCAATTGTCGCCATCTAATATGTGGCCGTCTATTTCATGGGAACCCAACGACGCAAGACGGCGTTAGGTTCCCGCATGGCGAAGATAAATGAGGACAGGTAATGACTAGAAACGAGTCGGGGGATGATCTGGCAACTGCGCTGGGTAGACATCTTCCGTTTTTGCGCCGCTATGGCCGGGCCTTGACGGGGAACCAGAAGTCTGGCGATGCCTATGCCGCCGCCACGTTGGAAGCGATCCTTGAAGATCCGTCAGTTGTGACACCGGATCAGTCGGTTAAAGTATCGTTGTTCCAGATATTCCACGGCATTTGGATCACAACCGGCGCTCCATCCGAAGCATCGGCCGATGGCATTGAGGGGCGCGCTCAAAGCCATATGGCCAAGCTGACCAAGAATACCCGCGAGGCCTTGCTGCTCCACACGATTGAGGAATTCTCCTATCAGGACACGGCCCGCATCATGCAGATTGCGCCGGAAGACGCCGAATTCCTGGTGAATCGCGCCCGAGAGGAGATGTCGGTTTCTATCGCAGGCCGTGTCATGATCATCGAGGATGAGGCAATCATCGCCATGGATCTGGAATCGCTGGTCACCGAGATCGGCCATCAGGTCGTGGGCATCGCGCGAACACGTGACAGCGCCGTCAAACTTGGCAGTGAGGAAAAACCCGATCTGATTCTGGCTGACATTCAGCTTGCCGACAACTCTTCGGGTATCGACGCAGTACATGACTTGCTGGCAACGCTTGGCGATATTCCCGTCATCTTCATAACCGCTTTCCCCGAGCGGCTTTTGACCGGAGAGCGGCCCGAACCGGCATTTCTGATTTCCAAACCCTATTCCGAAGATCAGGTTCGCTCGGCGGTGAGCCAGGCGATGTTCTTTGCCTCGACGGAAACGCTTCGGGCTTAACACAGGGTGAGAGAGCAATCGGGCGGCGTCGCCCGATTGCCTTAAAATGTGACCTCAAGGCGAACGCCCCTTAACAGCACGCACTATCAGCGCCACAACGAACAACACGATAAAGATAAAGAACAGGATCTTGGCAATTCCCGCCGACGCGCTCGCGATACCCCCGAAGCCGAAAACGCCAGCAATTAGTGCTACGATCAGGAAAACAAGTGCCCAATAAAGCATGACGGGGATCCTTTCGGTGTTTACCATCTGGCGGTAAAACCCTTACGTCTTTGGAAAAGTTCCGCTGTTTTTGTATGGAACCCGAATTGCTTGGCAAATGTTACTGAGTGAAGGGGCGCGTCATGCACCCCCAAAGACTTCAAGAAGGAGCCGAACATGGCACGTACCGATACCCCGACCAAAAAAGACCCCTCCGCTGAGGATCTTGCCGAGCAGTTGGAGGCTCTACGGGCAGATGTCAGCAAATTGGCAGCTACCATGACCGATATGGGCCGGGCCAGCGGCGCCAGACTCGGCGAAGCTGCACGCGCGCATGCGGAACGCGCTGGAAATGTGGCGCAAAGCGGTGTCGATGCTGCGCGGGCGCAGGCGCACGAGTGGGAGCAGCAAGCCAATGATTTCGTTACGCGCCAGCCCGCGACCGCACTCGGAATTGCGGCAGGCGTCGGGTTCTTGGTCGGCTTGATCACCGCGCGCCGCTAGGATGTTCGCAAGAGTTGAACAAAAGGTCACTCGGGTCGCCCGGAAGACGGCTTTAGGTACTGGCGCCGCGCTGGCACTGCTGGTCGGCATCGCTTTTCTGACCGCAGCCGCCTGGATCTATATTGCTGCAACCACCGATACATTTATTGCGGCGCTTGTGCTCGGCGCGATTTATCTCGGGCTGGGTTTCGTCCTTTTGGGTCTGGCAAGCTCAAGAGAAAGAGGCGGTTCCGACCCTGCAGGGGTAAAAACGGCACCCGAAACCAATGCTGAAGCACCTTCCAACCTGCCGCCATTGGCGCAGGCCTTCATTTACGGAATAGAAGCGGGTGCCGCCGCAAAACGACGCAAGCCGAAACCATAAATCATTAACCCAACCCTCAACCCCGATAAATCGTCTTATCGGGGCGGAGGTATTTCTAAACGCTATATCCGAAATCGCAACTTACCATCATTGTTGCGCCGCTGCGCGCGGCCCTGCCAGTAACCAGATGATGAAACCCACCAACGGCAGGATCAGGACCAGCAATGTCCACAATACTTTTGCACCGGTCGACGCGCGTGACCCGATGATCGAAACAATTGCCCAGATGTCGAGGGCAAGCACCACCAACCCGCCGATGCCAGCATAATTCTCCATCTTCATTCTCCTTGTCCTATGGCGGGCCAACGCCACAGCCGCGCCTCAAGTTCCGGAACGCTAATGCCTTTGCAGCGTTGATAAGAAAGATGAAGTCACCGGAAGGAGTTCGCCATGGATCGGCTAAGTTACATTCTGATGTTGATGACGGGTTCGGGCTTGACGGGTGTCGGGCTGATCATCGTTTTAGCCTTTGGGCTTTACAACTGGATCGCAATCCTGATCGCAATCGGTATCGGCATCGTGCTGATGTATCCGGTTGCTTATGTCATTTCGCGCTGGATCAAGCGAGAGGATCCGGCGTGGGATCACCAAAAGACAGATGATGCAAACGCGCTTATCCCCGACCCTAATGCGCCAGAAGTGTAATTTCCGCGAGATTTGACAATTGGTTGCGCGGATGTGGGCAATAAAGGATCTGTTGCCGCAAGATAGGATAAACCCGTTTCGAGCATTCAGGTTCCGGTTCGGCAAAAATATAAAACTGTCAGGAATTCGCGGAAACTATATTGCGAAAAACACGTTGTACCTCCCAGAAGAGCCCAAAGCGGGTTCAACGTTAAAGGAGATCGAAATGAAAAAGCTTCTTGCAACAACCGCTCTCGTCGCATTGGTAACAGGCCCCGTGATGGCGCAGGACGAAAAGCCGGCCGACATGGACCACATGGATGCGCAGACCACGACCGACGCTGAAATGTCGGCAGATGTTCAGACCGATCCGGCTGATGCGGCCGCTGATATGGACGCCATGCAGGATCAGCCCACCTATATGGCTAATGATGTCGAGATCCGTGCAAGCGACTTCCTCGGCATGAATATTTACACCCGCGAGGGGGGGATGACAGCTGAAGACACCAATGCTTTGGCCGACCGTGACGACATCACGGATCCGGCAGATGATTGGGAAGACTTGGCCGAGATCGATGACGTGCTGATTTCGCCCGAAGGCAAGGTGGATACCGTGATTGCCAATGTCGGTGGCTTTCTCGACATGGGCGATCGTGACGTAAGGATTTCGATAGACGATCTTGCATTCGTTCGGGACGCTGACGATGAGGGCG
This sequence comes from Pontibaca salina, assembly GCF_016307205.1. Classification (GTDB taxonomy): domain Bacteria; phylum Pseudomonadota; class Alphaproteobacteria; order Rhodobacterales; family Rhodobacteraceae; genus Pontibaca; species Pontibaca salina. The sequence continues at coordinate 187,938 of NZ_JAEIJD010000003.1, forward strand.
AGTTCTTTGTCGTCTATAAGGGCGACCCGACCATTCTGGGCGAAGGTGAAGCCCATGATGCAGAAGCGGCCATGAGCGAAGGCTATCGCTCCATGCGCGACGAAACCAGCTTGGATGAAACCCATTCAGACGAAGCCGGCCTCATGGAAACCAATACCGATGATTACACCGCCGAAGATCTTGAGGGCGCTTCCGTCTACGGGCCCAACGATGATCGCATTGGCGAAGTTGGGAAGCTGGTTCTAAGCGACGACGGTGAGATTACCCACGCAGTCATTGATGTCGGTGGCTTCCTTGGGATCGGCGAAAAACATGTCTCGCTCAAGTTTGAGGATTTGCGCATGATGCGTACCGAAAGTGACGAGACGCCTCGCGTTTATGTGGACATGACTGAGGAAGAGTTGGAAAATCAGCCCGAATACGAAGAATGATCACCCGTCATTGATGCTCAAACATAAGGGGCTGCATCATGCAGCCCCTTATTTCTTGGTCATTCAGTTGTCGTCCTGATCGTCGGAAAACGCCTTTTTCTCGGCAACCATCATCAGGCGGATGATAATCAGCGCCAAAGCCGTGGCCATTAGCGCAACCCACCACAACCCGATCCCGGTCGACACTCCAATAGCCGCCGCCAACCACATGCTGGCCCCGGTTGTCAGCCCACGCACCTTGCCCTGCGAGAACACGATCATACCCGCCGCCAGAAAGGCAACTCCGCCGGTGACCGCCTCGATGATACGCAAGGGATCGCTGCGCACCATGTCTGGAAATTCGTCGTGCCGCGACACAAGTTCCAGCATCAGCAGCGAATATAACGCCGCCGCTAAACCAATCAACATATGGGTTCGCAGGCCTGCCGCGCGATCACGGCTCTCACGTTCAAACCCGATCGCCCCGCACAACAGAACCGCCCCAGCGAGACGCAGCAACAGCAACTCCCACGGTAGGAAGGCCGGCTGCGCGATTTCATTCACAAAATCATCCCAGGTCATGTCGTGGCTGCTCCGGATGGCTTCGTAATATTGACTGAGTCGGCGGTCAGGGACTGCGTTATACTGCTATAGCGTTTTCTCCATGCTGCTGTCTTCTGCGGATGTTGGCAATGGGGCTACAGCGACGGTTGCCGACACCGGCGGCGTTAGACGTCTTGAACCGTCGCTTGCCAAGCGGCGCGCGCCTTAGCGCAGACCGCGCAGCAGAGCTTGCGATGGGTTGCCCGTCACCGGCAAACCGACACTTTGCTGATAGGCGCGGATCGCGGTCTCCGACTTCGCACCGATCACGCCGTCGCTGCCACCCGTATCAAAGCCTGAGGCGGTCAAACGGGTTTGCAATTCCTTCCGGTCATCAATCGTTAGACCGTAAGCATCGGGCGGGAACTTGGCGCGCAATGCCCCGCCCCCACGAATGCGATCCGCCAGATGACCGACGCCGATCACATAGTTTTCGGCATTGTTATAGCGCGTGATAACGGTGAAATTTCGGAACACCATGAAGGCGGGACCACCCGTTCCCATCGGGATCAGGATCGACGCTGCGCCGTGATTCGGTACCGTGCTACCATCCGCCGCCCGCACGCCCATTGCCGCCCACTCGGCAGGGCCGCGGGTGGTGCCGCGGCCAGCCAGCGCCGGGTTGAAGCCCGATGGCAACCGCACCTCAACCCCCCAGGGCTGCCCCCGCACCCAGCCCGAGCGGTTGAGATAAGCCGCGGTCGAGGCCAGCGCATCCGTCGGGTCATCTGACCAGATGTCGCGCCGCCCATCGCCGGTAAAATCGACCGCATAGGCCAAATAGGAGGTCGGGATGAACTGTGTATGCCCCATCGCGCCGGCCCAGCTTCCGGTCATACGCGATACTGGGATATCCCCGTTCTGCAGGATCTTCAGCGCGGCAATCAGTTGTTTTTCAAAGAACGCCCCACGCCGCCCGTCATAGGCCAGCGTGGCGGTCGCGGAAATTACCGCAACATCGCCGCGTCGTTCGCCATAGCGGCTTTCCAATCCCCAGATCGCGGTAATGATCGCCGGATCGACATCATAGCGTGCGGCAATGGCGGCCAAGGTCACCTGATGCCGCCCAAAAGCCGCACGCCCCTTCCTCACCCGCTCGTCCGACGCAGCGATGGCCAGATAATCCTCAAGCGTGCGGGTAAATTCGGTCTGGCTGCGGTCGCGTTCGATCACACCGGGCAGATAACCCACATTGCGCAGTGCAGCGTTCAAAGTCGCGCCGGAAATACCCTGCGCCTGTGCGCGCGGACGGAACGCGGCGACCCAAGCGTCGAACTGCGGATTCGGCACCGGGCGTAGATTTTCCGGGGCTCGCGGATTGAGCGAGGCACCCCCGCTGCACGCCGACAGAAACGCCGCTGCGCCGATCAGGATGGTGTTGCGTCTGGTAAATATCATGACTGCCTGCCCGTTGTTTTACATCACCTTAGCGAAGCGATGGGCATCGTCAAAGCCGGGAGTTTCGTCAGCGGCGGTGAGCCGCCTTACTCGGCAGAAGGTAGGTGCTCTTCCCCGCGCGCGCGGGCCAGCACGATCTGTTTCTGACGTTCCCGGAACCGGGCTTTGTCTGCTTCGGTGGTCTCGTCAATGCAGTGATGGCAAGACACGCCAGGCTCGTAATCGGGCCGTGCCGTATCATCCGGCAGGATCGGACGGCGGCAGCCGTGGCACAGCAGATGCGGCCCCGGTTCCAGCCCGTGCCCGACACTGACACGGTTGTCGAAGACAAAGCAGTCGCCCTGCCAGGTGCTCTCCTGTGCGGACACTTTTTCAAGATAGCTCAGAATACCGCCCTTGAGGTGATAGACTTCGTCCACGCCCTGACCGAGCAGATAATTGGTGGATTTCTCGCAGCGGATGCCGCCGGTGCAGAACATGGCGATGCGTTTGTTGTGAAAGCGGTGCTTGTTTGTCTCCCACCAAGTGGGAAAATCACCGAAACTTCGCGTTTGCGGGTCGATGGCACCGGAAAACGTGCCGATGGCGATTTCATAATCGTTACGCGTGTCAATCACGGCCACGTCAGGCTGGCGGATCAATTCGTTCCACTCGGTCGGGTCCACGTAATGGCCGACCTGCGCGCGGGGATCGACGTCGGGCTGGCCCATGGTGACGATCTCGCGCTTCAGACGTACCTTCATCTTGCCGAAGGGGGGCGTTTCACTGGTTGATTCCTTCCATTCCAGCGCCGCGCAACCGGGCAGAGCACGGATATGTTTCAGCACCGCGTCGATGCCGGTACGCGGCCCGGCAATGGTGCCGTTGATCCCCTCGCGCGCCAATAGCAGCGTACCCTTAACCCCCTGCTCCGTGCACAGCGTTGCCAAGGCCGGTTTCAGCGCGGCGGGGTCGTCAAAACGGGTGAATTGATACAGGGCGGCGATTACATACATGGCCAGCGATTTACGCCCGTCGCCGCCGCCGCGCAAGAGGGTTGCATTGACGCGGTGCGCGCCGCGCCCTACCCAAGGGCCGAGAGGAGTAACCCCATGACTAATGCACTGATCGTGATCGACATCCAGAACGATTTTTGCCCCGGAGGCGCGCTGGGAGTGCCCGATGGCGACGCGGTCGTGCCGCGCCTCAACGCGATGATGGCGGATTTCGACGCCGTCATCCTGACCCAGGACTGGCACCCCGCCGACCACAGCTCTTTTGCGTCTAACCATCCCGGCAAATCGCCCTATGACATGATCGACATGTCCTATGGCCCGCAAGTTCTCTGGCCGGACCATTGCGTTCAGGGAACCCATGGCGGTGCCTTTCACCCTGATCTTGCCGCCGACCTTGCCGACCTGATCATCCGCAAGGGCTTCCGCCGCGATATTGACAGCTATTCGGCGTTCTTCGAAAATGATCGTGAGACCCCCACGGGGCTGGAAGGCTACCTGCGCACGCGGGGCATCACCGATCTGACATTGGCGGGGATCGCCACCGATTTCTGTGTACATTACTCGGCCGTGGATGCTGCGGGATTGGGCTTTAACGTCACGGTCGATCTGAACGCGAGCTGCCCCATCGACCTTGACGGGTCGCTGACCGCCGCGATCAAGGGGATGAAAGCAGCGGGCGTGCGCCTTCTGGGCGGATAGGGCTGCTGGACAAAGCCCGCGCCCCTTGCTCTAACGCGCAAAACCGACGGAGCCGCCCGCATGGACATCGCCACCCGCGTCTATAACCACAAGTGGAAGATCGATCCGATCGTCAGATCCCTGATCGATACGGACTTCTACAAGCTGCTGATGTGCCAATCGGTGTTTCGCAACCGGCGCGATACGCAGGTCACATTCAGCCTGATCAACCGCTCAACTCACATTCCGCTGGCCGATCTGATCGACGAGGGCGAGTTGCGCGAACAACTCGACCATATCCGCTCGCTGTCGCTGTCACGCGGCGAAAGCACTTGGCTGCGCGGCAACACCTTCTATGGCAAACGCCAGATGTTCCGCTCTGATTTCATGGAGTGGTTCGAGAACCTGCGCCTGCCGCCCTATCATCTGGAACGCAAAGGCAATCAATATGAGCTGACCTTCGAGGGCACATGGCCCGAGGTGATGCTGTGGGAAATACCGGCACTTGCCGTGTTGATGGAACTGCGCAGCCGGGCGGTGCTCAACCGGATGGACCGGTTCGAATTGCAGGTGCTCTATGCCCGTGCCATGACCAAGCTGTGGGAAAAGGTCGAACGCCTGCGTGGTCTTGAAGATCTAAACATTGCCGATTTTGGCACGAGGCGGCGGCATTCATTTCTATGGCAGGACTGGTGTGTTCAAGCATTGGGCGAGGGGCTGGGCGATGCTTTCACCGGCACCTCGAACTGCAAGATCGCCATGCACCGCGAGATGGAGGCGATTGGCACCAACGCCCACGAACTGCCCATGGTCTACGCCGCGCTGGCCGAAAGCGACGCCGAACTGGCGCGCGCGCCCTATGAGGTGCTGTCGGACTGGCACGACGAGCACGAGGGCAACCTGCGCATCATGTTGCCCGATACCTACGGCACCGAAGGCTTTCTGAAACATGCCCCCGACTGGTTGGCCGGTTGGACCGGTATACGCGTGGACAGCGGCGATCCGGCCAAGGGCGCGGAATTCGCCATCGACTGGTGGCAGGCACGCGGCGAGGATCCGCGCGAGAAACGGGTGATCTTTTCCGATGGTCTGGAGGTCGACAAGATCATCGCCCTGCACCGCCAGTTCTCAGGGCGGGTGAAGGTTTCATTCGGATGGGGCACCCTGTTGACCAATGATTTCCGCGGACTGGTGCCGAATGACGCGCTGGCGCCGTTCTCGCTGGTTTGCAAGGCGGTGACGGCCAACGGTCGGCCCACAGTCAAACTCTCGGACAACCCGGAAAAAGCGATGGGCCCGGAGGACGAGATCGCGCGCTATAAACGCGTCTTCGATGTGGGCGAACAGGAGCGGATCAAGGTCACGGTTTAAGTGGCCGGTTCACATAGAGGTGAACACTTGAATGGCCATGTGGGGCATCTCGTCCGATCCGCTCCGAACGAACGCGAATTCCCACTGTAAAGGGCCGGATAAAGATCATGGCCCTTTACATCAGATGTATCAGCCCCGTTCGGCCAAACCTTTGGCAATGATGCCGATTTCATAACGGCGAATGCCGAGTTCCCGAAACTCGCGATCGCTGAGTTTGTTCAGCGCGCCGGCGACCCGCTGCATGACAGCCATTTGCGGCTCTCGAACGCGCGGTGAGGATGCATATTGCAGTGAGGTATTGGATGCGCCGGTGGTTGATGACGGTGCCATATCGTAGGCCATGATATTCTCCTTATCCTGTAACTCGAACTGTTAGTTCTTGGCCTTTAAATGGCAGTAAAATGAAAACCTACTAGTCCTGATATCGCATACCCGACATTCGAAAAGTTCAGAGCTGGCAGCTCTTGGTTCCAGAGCACCTGCTGCACACAATGGCGCAAACATGGATCACGGTCGGGCCGGTGCGCGTCATTGATCATTTCGCGAACAGGCGTAACAAGTGACGGACACGCAGCCTCGTTTTCGGAAAGGACCAGACCATGCCCGTCACGCTTGACCCCGCGCGTTTCACCAACCTCAGGATCGATCCCCATGATGATGGGGTTTGGGTGGTCACGCTGAACCGCCCGCACAAGCGCAACGCGCTGGATATCGACACCATTGAGGAATTGGTCGATTTCTTCTCGACCGCGCCGCGCGCCGATGTGCGGGCGGTGGTGCTGGCGGGCGCGGGCGATCATTTCTGCGCCGGGCTGGATCTGATCGAACATCACGACGCCGACCGCAGCCCCGCCGATTTCATGCAGGTCTGTCTGCGCTGGCACGAGGCGTTCAACAAGATGGAATATGGCGGCGTACCGGTGATTGCCGCCCTGCAGGGTGCCGTGGTCGGCGGCGGGCTGGAACTGGCCAGTGCCGCGCATATCCGGGTGATCGACAACAGCGCCTATTTCGCCCTGCCCGAAGGCCAGCGCGGGCTGTTCACCGGTGGTGGCGCAACGATCCGGGTCGCCGATTTGGTGGGCAAGGCGCGGATGATCGACATGATGCTGACCGGCCGTGTCTATCAGGGGCAAGAGGCAGTGGAATTGGGGCTCGCGCAGTATCGCGTGGACGGTTCCAGTTTCGACAAGGCGTTGGAACTGGCGCAGCAAGCCGCATGCAACCTGCCATTGACCAATTTCGCGATCTGTTCGGCCATCAGCCATATGCAGAATATGTCTGCGCTGGATGCAGCCTATGCCGAGGCGGTGGTTGCCGGCGTCGTCAATACCCAGCATGACGCGCGGGCCCGCTTAGCGGCCTTTGCTGACAAAAGCGCAGCACGGGTGCGCCCCAACAAATGAACCTCTGCTGAAAGATGTACCCCCGCGCACCGGCCTCGGAAAAAGTTCCATAGGTAAATCAAGAAAATACAGTGACCGGCGAAACAACGCTGGCGAGAAATAGGAGAACCGCAAGATCCCGCTTGCCGTTTTGCATGTCTGTTTACGCACCCCTAGCTGACGGTGACCGGACGCGGATATTCCGCTCCGGCTGAGACAGACACAGAAAGGTTGAGAAATGTTCAACACTCGCAAGATTACCGCCGTTACACTGACCGCTGCGCTTATGGTGGCTCCGGTGTCCTTTGTCGCGGCGCAGGAGGCCACGTCACCGACGCAGCCTGAAACCACACAGGCGCCAGAGACTTCACAGGCACCGGCGGCAACGCCTACCCCAACTTTCGACGATGCCCAGATCGATGCGTTCGTCAATGCCGCGCTGAAAGTCGGTGAAATTCAGCAAAAGTACGGCCAAGAACTTCAGGGCATCGCGGACGAAGCCCAGCAGCAGGCTCTCGTGCAGCAGGCCGATGCAGAGATCCGCGCGACCATCGCCGAGACCGAAAACATCACCGTTGAGGATTATCTGGCAATCGATCAGGCAGCCTCCAACGATGAGGAGTTAACCCAGAAAATTGCCCAGCGTTTGCAAGAGATTCAAACCGAGAACGCAGGCTGAAGCTGCAATTGGGCGGGGCGCCAGGCGCCCCGCCCAATTTATTTGCGCCATGCCTCCGTCAGCGCGACGGCTCGGCGGCAGGAAACTCGATATTGATTTCGAGGCTCGACAGTTCATCACCGCGATCCATGCGGATATCCACGGCGTCATTGTCGATTTTCATGTGGCGTTTGATCGCGGCCAGAATATCGCGCTGCAATTCCGGCAAGCAATCCGGCCCGGATCCGGTGCTGCGCTCATGAGCAAGCAAGATCTGCAAACGATCGCGTGCAGTCTCTGCTGATTGTTTGGCCGGTTTTCTGCGGGAACGTAGGGAAAATCCAAACATCGTTATGCCGTCCGTCCGAACAGGCGCTGGAACAAACCGGGTCGCCGGTCGCTTTCCATGCGCATTTCAACCTGTTCCCCGATCAGACGCGAGACCGCATCCTCATAGGCCACGCTGGCATTCGAGGGCTCGTCGAGAACCACCGGCGTACCGGTGTTCGAAGCACGCAGGATCGCGCTGCTCTCGGGGATCACCCCCAGCAGCGGTACCGCCAAAATCTCCAGAACGTCTTCGACGGTCATCATTTCACCGCTGGTGATGCGCTGGTTGTCATAGCGTGTCAGCAATGCTTGCGCCTTGATTGGCTCGGCATCGGCCTTTTCGGCCCGCGCGGTCTTGCTGCTGAGCAGGCCCAATACGCGGTCACTGTCGCGCACCGAGGAAACCTCGGGGTTGGTGACGACAACGGCTTCATCGGCAAAATACATTGCCAGTTGCGCACCGCGCTCGATTCCGGCGGGGCTGTCGCAGATGATGTAGTCGAAATCTTCGCGCAGTTCGTTCAAAACCTTCTCAACGCCTTCCTTGGTCAGGGCGTCTTTGTCACGGGTCTGCGATGTGGGCAGGATCGAAAGGTTTTCCAGACGCTTATCCTTGATCAGCGCCTGTTTCAGCCGCGCATCGCCTTGGATCACGTTGATGAAGTCGAACACGACCCGGCGTTCGCAGCCCATGATCATATCGAGGTTACGCAGCCCGACGTCGAAATCGATCACCACCGTCCTGTAACCCCGTTGCGCCAGTCCGGCACTGATGGCAGCGGCCGAGGTTGTCTTGCCCACGCCGCCCTTGCCCGAAGTTATGACGATGACTTTGCTTTCCACCGGCGGTTCCTGTTTCATTTGCGATGTCATGCGAGTGTCTCCACGCAAAGCCGTTGATCCTGAAGGAAGATGTGTACGCTGCGTTTCCGGACCTCGTGCTCCAGGTTTTCACTGGTCCGATAAAGGCCGGCAATGGCCAGAAGTTCAGCATCGAGGTTCTGGCAGAAAATCCGCGCGTTCTCGTCGCCGTGAACGCCGGCCATCGCCCGCCCGCGCATCGTGCCGTAGATATGGATATTGCCGCCCGCGATCAGTTCCGCACCCGAGGCCACGTGCCCCACGATCACCAAATCGCCGTGTTCCGCGACAATCGATTGCCCCGATCGCACCGGTGTGGTCACGATCTTGTTTGCCACCTGTGGGCGGGCAGGTGCAGCCACCGGGGCCGGGGCCTCGCGACGGCTGGGCCGTTGTGGCGCGTCTTGACCCGCAACCACCGAGATCAGCCCCGCGTCGGCTGCGGCGGCAATCTGTCCGGCGCTGGCGTTCTGAACGGCGAAAGGTGCCAACTTGCGCTGTCTCAATTCATCACGCAGGTGGCGCAGATCTTCCGCCCGGATAAGATCCGGCGCTTTGGCAAGATCGATAATCAACGGTGCGTCGGCCAGAAAATGCGGCATACGCCGCAATTGTGCATCCAAACCGGCAAAAAAACGCCGATCAGGCGGCCCGCCCTCGATCAGCAGGGCAACCGCGGTAAGAAAGCGACCCCGGAACTGGACAGGCCGGACCGCGGTAATTTCTGGGGCGTCGTTTTTTGGCACGCTTGAACTGTTGCTCCTGCTCGATTCCGACCGCAGATTCGGGTCTGCGTTATTATACTCATGCCTAATGGGTTCGGGCCGATTGGTCCACCATTTGCGGCAAAGCATTTTCACTTTCGGCGAAGTTGTGCCGGTGTGCTAGACCGCGAATTGCCTTCTGCGATCGCTGTGCTAAAGGGCTGCGTCGCATCAGACCTTAACTGTCACACAGACTGCAAATGTGCAACTCACCTCTACCCGCGGTGCCATTGCGCGAGTTGGAAGGGACGCCGTGCGAAGATCGCCATTGACGCGCATGTCGGGACGGAACGCGATATGGTGCTCTCATGTCTCCGTTCCTGCCGGATGAAATGCGTAAAAAGGGCTCGCGCACCGCATCGTTTATAACATTTCCAGTTGCTGCGGCATCACCCAATAGCCGCGCCGCCGCTTGCCCTCTTCCAATGCGAGCATTGCGGCAATCGCCTGATCTTCGCTGGCAAAATGGTCCCGGCGAATCTGACCACCCTGACCGATCCGCCCCCATTCGCGGTAAAGCGTCCAGTCACCAAACAGATCGGGCATGACAATCATCCGATAGAATCGGGCCTGATTGCGGGCAATATCGATTTTTTCCAGATAAGTCTGCATCTGTCGCGATCACTCCCGCAGGTGGCGGCACCTTGATGCCGCAGCATTAATATGCCTGCACAGCTTCATCAAAGCGGAAAAACGATGCTGATCGCGAAAGACGATGTCAGCCCGACAATCAGGTTCATCGGCACCCCGATCTTGAGAAAATCGGTGAAACGATAGTTCCCCGCGCCGTAAACCAAAGTGTTCGTCTGATAGCCGATGGGCGTTGCGAAACTGGCGCTGGCAGCGATCATCACGGCCACGGCCAGCGGGCGCGGATCAACGCCCAACTGCGAGGCCAGCGCAATGACAATGGGTGTGAACACCACCGCAACGGCGTTGTTGGTGACCACCTCGGTCAAGATTGAGGCCATGAAATAGACTGCAAGCAGCGTGGCAAAAGGCGGCAGATCAGTCAGCAGTGGCGTAATGATAGCGACAATAAGTTCCACCGCGCCGGTGTGTTCCAGCCCAGCGCCGATAATCAGCATCGCGAAAATCAGCACCAGAATTGAACCATCGACCGATTTCCATGCCTCATCGCTGTCGATACAGCGCAGGATCAGGATGACCGCCACGGCAACCAGCGCCAATAGGCCGATGGGCATGACATTCAGCGCCGCCAGAACCACGATCCCCAACAGGGCAAGCACCGCAATCGGGGCCTGTCGGCGCCGATAGGCCCGCCCAGCGGGTTCAGTGACCGAAGCCACGTCACCAGCCTCGGCCAAAGCCCGAGACCCCTCCTGTGAGCCTTCCAGCAGCAATTTGTCGGCAGGGCGCAGCCGGACGCCCGACAGGTCAGGCCCGGCGATATGGCCATGCCGGAACGCACCCAGCACCCGCACCCCCGCATTGCGCCCCAGCGCCAAATCAGCAATGCGCCGCCCGACGGTGTGGCGCTTGGGGGTCACGATCGCCTCGACCGTGCGCAGCTTTGCATCGGGAGCCAGATCAGAGGTGCGCCGCATTCCGACGCGCAGCCCCGAGTTTTGCGCAAACGTCAGCAATTCCGACGTGGTGGTCACGACAATCACCGCATCGCCCTTTTGCAGCACGAACTCGTCCAGATTGCTGCGGGTGATCTTGCCGCCGCGCTTAACACCTTTGACATGCACACCGTCACGTTCGAAATCAGCGATATCGGCCAGTGGCATATCGATATGAGCATAGCCGTCGAGGACGGCGATTTCCGAGAGGAACTGCGTTTCATCTCCGCTGGTGCCGTCGCCCTCGGTCTCACGTTGAGGCAGCAGCCACCGCCCGAGAATCAGGAGCGTCAGACTGCCTACAAATGTGGCCGAAAGACCGATGGGGGCAATCTCAAAGATTGAAAATGCCGCCATGCCGTTTTCGCGCGCGATACCGTCAACGATCAGGTTGGTGGACGTTCCGATCAGCGTGCAGGTGCCGCCCAGCACCGCCATATAGGACAGCGGGATCAGCAGCCGCGTCGGAGCCAGTTTCAGGCTGTTGGCCAGCCTTATCACCACCGGGATCAGCACCAGCACCACCGGTGTGTTGTTCATGAAGGCCGAGGCCGCGATTGCCGCGATCAGGAACGACCCTAGCGCCAGAACCGGGCGATCCTGCGCACGCGTGATCACCATGTTCGCCAGCACGTCCAGCACCCCGGTGCGCACCAACGCCCCTGAGACGATAAACATCGCTGCGATCGTGATCGGCGCCGGATTCGAGAACACCCCTATCACCCGCTCATAAGGCACGAGGCCCAGCACGATAAACAGCGCCGCCGCCGCCGCTGCTGTGACCTCGGGGGGGAATTTTTCCAGCGTGAAGGCGACGAAGAGAAGCAGCAGGATCCCGATCGCCAGGAAAGGGGCGTTTTGCCCAATTAGGTCGATCATCGCGCGGCAGACTCCCGTGGGTCGAAAAAGAGAATCAGGCATGACACGTCCGGCGCCACCGCTCAAGCGGGCGATCAGTCGGGGCTGTCGCGCCCCTCGGACTTGGCGCGTTCACGCGCGCTGGGATGCGCTGAGGTAAGGAACGGCACTTCGCAGACCTTGGCCGCGACCGGCTCGCCAGCTTCGATGGAATAAGGCTCGGGCAGTTCGACCAGCAGTTCGGTGCCAATCTCGGACTTGCCCCATGGGACATAGGCCAACGCGATATTAGTCTGCAGTTCCGGTGACCACCAAGGCGAGGTGACATAGCCGCAGCGCTGCCCTTCACTGCACGAGACCAGCCAGAAATCGGACGCGTAATCGACGATGGGTTTGCCGCCCATCTTCAGCCCCACCATGGTCAGAGCGAAGGGGTAATCGCCGGCCTCAATCCGGGCACGCTGCTGTTCCAGCGCGGCCTTGCCGACGTAATCGGCAGATTTCTTGCGCGGCACCTGATAGGCCAGATTGACCTGAAACGGCGAGGTTTCGGAATCCATATCCTGCCCCCAGCTGAGAATGCCAGCGGCGATGCGGCGGTGATGCCCCGGTGCGATCACCCGCAGCCCATAACGTGCACCAATGCCGCGGATCGCATACCATACCTGTTCAGCATTAATGGTGGCATCGCGCACGTAAACCTCATAGCCTTTTTCGCCGCTGAAACCAGTCTGACTGACCATGATGGGGCAGCCGTCAATTTTGGTTTCCATCAGCCCGTAATAGGGTAGCTCCTTCAGCCTTTCGCCGACCAGATCCGCCATCAACTGTTCCGAGAGCGGCCCTTGCACCTGCAAGGGGGACACGTCCAGTTCGTCAATCTCGACATCCCAGCGCCGGGGCAGGTTCACGCCCTGCAACCACAACATCAGGTCGCTGTCAGAAATCGAGAACCAGAATTCGTCCGCCGCCAGCCGCAATAACACTGGATCGTTCAATATACCGCCCTTTTCATTGCACAGGATGCAGTATTTTCCCCGCATGGGCTCAATTTTGGTGGCGTCGCGCGTAATGACAAAGTTGACGAAGGCTTCGGCGTCCGGCCCCTTGACCCGGATTTGGCGCTCGACTGCGACGTTCCACAGGGTCACACCTTTGACGAGCGAACGGTATTCTGCCATCGCGCCGCCCTCTTCCGGGCGGACATAGCCGCGTGGGTGGTACATGCGGTTATAGACCGTTGCGCGCCAGCATCCGGCCTCGACCGAAAGATGCCAGAACGGCGATTTACGCACCCGCGTAGAAATCAGCATTTCGACCGGCGTGCTCCCCGACTGGCGCAGATTGACAGGAACCATACGGTCGGATTGATCGACACCAGGTACATTGGGGGTGGTTCTGAGATTTTTGTCCATGGCAGACCCCTTGCAGCAGCGTAGGTTCAAGGCACGCACGTGGCTCTAATCAGCCCCGCATTCGTGGTAAGCCAAAGGCTGTTTTCACCATTTTTCCTGAATGATATTCTCGTCCTTGACGCCCAGATCATCCAGCGCCTGACGCACCGCCTTCATCATTGGCGGGGGGCCGCACAAATAGCAGCGGCTATTGGCGCCGGCAAACTGGCTAAGGTAATCGCGCTCAAGCCGCTGTTGCGGCACGCTGGCTCCGGCTTCGTCCACGACAAAGGCGGTGTTTAGCCCTCTCATCGCTTCGAACTTGTCGCGCCAGATGATGTCGTTTTCGGTCTTGTTGGCAAAGACAAGGGTCGAGCCCTCCAATGTGCCATTCTCATGCAGTTGCTGGCGCAGCACCGCGATCATCGGGGTGATCCCAGCCCCGCCGGCAATAAAAATACCCGGCCCATGATCCGAGATCGCGCCAAACGGACCCTTCATCTTCATCTCGTCACCCGGTTGCATCTTGCCGATCTGTTCCGTGACGCCGTGCCGGTCGGGGTAGGATTTAATGACAAATTCCAGCGTCGGCTCGTGGGGAAGCGTGACCGGGGTAAAGGGGCGGCCTTTATCTTCCCATCCATCCTTGAGAACGTGCAGTTCAACCCCTTGGCCGGGAGTATATTCAAAGCCGTCGGGGCGGTCGAATACCAAGTGGTAGGTGTCGTGGGTAACGGGTTCGATGCGTTTCAGGGTCATTTGGTGTGCCATTTCTGGAACCTCCTATCATCCATCAACCTTACGCATGATAGCATCATCCGGTTCCTGCGCACAGCCAAGGGAACGAACTGCGCGCCGGTGCGTTACGGGTGCTGGAACCCCTGTCAGCCTGAGGATGAGATGATGTCGAAACTATTTCAGACCACCTGCATAGCTGCGTTGGCTGCCCTGTTGGCAACCGTCCCGATCACGGGCTTTGCACAGGATACGGCGCCTGATAACGGTGCCACCTCCGAGGTGGCCGAGCCTGATGCGGTTGATACAGAGCCGCCTTTGGGAGGGATGGAGCCAGCCCCCGATCCGGGTGCAGCGATGGACGACAGCTCAGGCACCGATCTAACGCCAGACGGCGTCATGGGCGAGAAACCGGAAACTGACTCAGACATGGCCACCGAAGCACCAGCCAAACCGATCGAGGGCCAGATCATCCTTCAGAGCGAAGATACAATCCTTGCCAAGAACCTGTTGGGATCGACGGTTTACACAACCCTAGGCGAACAAACGGTGGGCAGTATTTCCGACCTGATCATCAATCTCGACGGCACCGTCGAGGGTGTCGTGATCGGCGTTGGCGGGTTCCTCGGGATCGGCAAGAAACTGGTTGCGGTCAAAATGGACAGCCTTGATGTCTCGACCAACGCGACCGGCAGTGCCCGCCTGACAAGCAGCGCCACCAAGGCCGATCTGGAAGCCGCCGAACCATTTGTCACGGCGAAAGAACAGCAGGATGCCGAGGCCGCCCAGCAGGTGCCGGATGCAACTGTAGGAGGCGAGCCAGTTGCGGCGGAATGACCCACTGGTAAGACTGACACATCCGCGACATCGCATTGGGCGTCCAGCAACGGTACCGCCGCCATTTCATATACTTATCAGGCGTGAAGGTTTTCAATCAGCCGTGTTTCCAGAAGCTGGCCCTTGCGGTACAGGATCGGATAAGCGACCGAAGCGATCTTGCTATTGAACTCCTTGAGCGCACGCAGGGTCTCAAGATGCAGGTCACTGGAATCAAAGCTCAACTCGGTGCCGTGGCTGAGCCGGCGCAAATGAGTGCGCCGGTTGCGCCGCTCGGTGCGCGAAATGTCGTCCTTGGCTTCAACCAGCAAGCGGGCGCTCTCTACGTCGTCGGAAATCAGCACATTAGAGGCCAGTATGATGTTCTCCATGATCGTCTCATGCATGGTTATGAGCTCTTCCAGCCCCTTTTGGGAAAATCGGATGCGATGATCATTGCGCTCTTGTGCCAGCAAAAGCAATTGTTCCACGATATCGCCCGCGGCTTCGATCTGGATCGCGTATTCGGCCAGATCACGCGCCTGTTTAAAGGTCTGTTCGCCAACCGTGTCGGGATCTATCCGAGCGACGTATCGGCGCACGCCATCCAGCGCGTCGTTAACCACTTCATCGGTCTGGCGTAGCGCTTGCATCCTCGGCTTGTCGAAATCCTGATACAGATCCATCGCCGGACGCATCATGCCCTCGACCACCTGCAACATGCGCAACACCTCGCGTTTGAGGCTGGCCAGCGCAAGGGCGGGTTTGTCACGCACGTCGTCATTGAGCACGCTGCGGTGGCTTTCCGGCATGGATTCTGGATAGGCCGCCGGAATCGGCAGCAATTTCCCAATCGGTTTTTTCAGTTTGCCAATGAACGGCAATGCAATCGCCAGCAGTGTCAGGTTGAACAGGATATGCACATTCACCAATGTCTGCCCAACGGTATGGCCCGCCAAAAATGGCAGGATCGGCAGCCGGTTGATCAGCATCAACACCAGAACTGACCAACTGCATCGTAACAGCATGTTCGCCACCGGCACCTGCCGTCCCTCTGGCGGCAAGCCACGGCTCAGCCAGACCGGGATCAGCGCTGAACCCATATTCGCCCCCAGCACCAGCGACACGCCCGCCTCCAGCGGAATCGCGCCGATCTGTACCAATGTCACACACATCAGGATCACTGCCACGGATGAAAACATGATGAAAGCCAGCGCCATGCCGACCAGAAACGCGGTGACGTAATCGCTTTCCAGATAGCCGGCGATCGCCGGCAGGAACGCGCTGTCCGAAATCGGCGCCATGGTTTCGCGCAGGAACCGCAGCGAAATCAGAATGAAAGCAATGCCCAGAACGACGCGACCTGCCTGTTTCGTGCCCCGCCGCTCGGAGCGCAAAAACAGCGCGCCGCCCAGCGCCAGCAGCACCGGCACCAACCAGTCCAGCCGGAACGACAGGATCTGAATCAGCAGCGCCGAGCCCAGATCGCCCCCCAGAACCAGCGCCAGACCGGCCGTGAAACTGAGCGCGCCAGCCCCGGCAAAGCCGGCCGCCAACAGTGCCACCGCAGCCGAACTTTGCAGGACCATCGCAAAGATCACGCCCATCCCGGCAGTGCTCAAACGGGTGCCGCGTTTTATCATCGCCCGTTTGAATGACGGCCCGAACGCACGTTCGATTCCGGTGCGCACCATGCGCACCGCGTAAAGCAGAAGCATCACCGCCCCTGCCAACTGGATGAGGAACCACAGGATTGTCATATACGCCCAGCTTCGCTGATTTTTTCAGCCATCACAATGGCAAGCGATACCGTGCGCGTCTGGTTCCGGTGCGCGGTTACGGCGTCACGCCGCAATGGGCGTCGACGATCCGCTGCACCATCGGCGCGAAATGCGAAAACGGCGGGGTTTCCATATCGGCATGTTTGCCGGCTTCGTCCAGATACCGCACCTGGATGATTTCCTTGAGGTTCGGGTTCTGCTCGAATGCGGCGACCTCTTCCGCGCTCATCGGCCCGCCCTGCAAGTTTAGCGAATGGATCGACGCCTCCGACAGTCGATTGTAATATTCCGGCTTGGTTGCGCAAAGATACCGCTTGGCCGCCACGTGATAGCGCACGCAATCGGTGACGAGGCTGGGAAAGAACGCCTCAAGCACCTCGGCACCTGCCTCTTCATGATGGCGGTCCTCGGTATCGTCGATGCGGAAGGTGCCGAATTCGGAAGTGAAATGGCCAATGTCATGCAGCAGCGCCGCCACAATGATGATCTCGGGCAGGCCATTTTTCTCGGCAATCGTGGCACCTTGCAACATATGCTCGGCCATGGTGACGGGTTCGCCCAGATATTCCTCGCCGCCGCGCCGCTCGAAGATATCTTCAAGAAACGCAACGATGGTTTGCGGGGTCAGGGTTGCAGGATCGGGGCGGCTCATTCTGCCGCCTCCGCCATAGGGGCTTCCAATGCCGCCAGCGTCGACAGCAGCCCGTCTTTGTCAGCGTAACAGCCTTGGAACCAGCGCTTTCCGGTGCCGGAATAGCCCTTGCGCGCGTGTAGCACGCGGGTGTTGTCGACGATAAAGCTCTCGCCCGGCTCAAGGCGGAACGTCACTTCCATTGCGGGATCGTCAATGATCTCGCCCATGCGGCGATAGGCGGCGTAATAGGTTTCCATCTTGTCGAATGGCACATCGGTGATCGCCGCAGCCGACCGGTTGTTGAAGCGCACGCCGATCAGCGCGCCATCCGGGGCCAGTTCGATCATCGGGCGGCGCGATTGCAGCCGCACTCCGGCCTCGCCCGCATATTCGAACCGCGCGCAATGGCCCGCCAGCACATCGAACCATTCCGGGTTTTCGCTGCGCAAGCGCTCGGCCACACGGAACCCATCGACCACCATATTCTCGCCCCCCGCAGCCGAGCTTTCGAGGCAGTAAAGGATTTGCAGCGTCGGCACCGGATCGCGGTACGGGTTGTCAGTATGCGCCTGCAGCCCCAGCCCGGTAAACGCCAGATTTGTGGGGTTGACCTCGGTGCGGACCTCGAAATGACGGCCATAGTTGGTTTCGCGTACATGGCCGAACAGATCGACCACCTTGAACAGCGCACCATTTTCGATGGGACCGCCGGTCAGCTTGCCAAAGCCATAGCGCGCAACCTGCGCCAGCCAATCGCGTTTCGCGCCTGCATCGCTTTGCACGGCAGTAAAATCGCCCTGTGGCACGCGCGCCATCAGACCAGAATCCCACGTCTCGATGCCCTCGCCGGTCCAGCCCGCGCCGGTTTCCTGTGGGCGATCATAGCGACTTTGCATCAGCCAATCAACGTCATATTCGACGGTCTTGTTTTCAGGGGCGAAGGTCAGCGTCAGGCGCTGGCCATCGGCCTTGGCGGCGCTGACGCGGGTCTCGGCAGGAATGTCGCGCAGCGCGATCAGGCGTTGGCCGTTGGCGGGGGCGCGGGTGGCCTCGTCCCAGGCGTTGTCGCGCAGCCAGATCGCGTGAAACCGGGCCGTTCGCTCCCCTGCCTTGAGTGTGATGAAATTGCCCTCGGGGGCGATGGTCACGTCGGTCATGTCGGTCTCGCGCTTTGAAAATGATATATGGCGAGGATGGGTTATTCTGACATAAACACAATCAATGGTTTCTGACAACGAGAGGTCAATTGGCTTATGTCTGATCGTCCGTTTGACAATCTGCCGCTGGAATGGGTGCGCGCCTTCGAGGCGGCGGGCCGGACCGGCAGTTTCACCGCCGCCGCGCATGAGATTGACCTGACCCAGGCTGCGATCAGCCAGCGCATCGCCAATCTGGAAGCGATGATCGGCGCGCGGCTGTTCCTACGACAACGCCGCGGCGTGGCGCTGACCGTCGAGGGCGAGGCCTGGTTGCCCCATGTCAGCCACGCGCTGACCCTGTTGCAGCAAAGTTCCGAAGATCTGTTCAGCACCAGACGGCGCAAGATCACAATCTCGGCCAGTGCCTCGGTGATCCAGAATTGGCTGGTGCCCCGCCTGACCCGCTTAGAGCCGGACGACCGGATGCAGATTTCGTTTTCGACCATGGTGGTTGCCGCCGATTTCGACCGGCAGGCGGATACGGTAGAAATACGCCACGGCAACGGCCTGTGGCCCGGTCGCCGGACCGCGCGGCTGTTCGCCGAGGAACTGGCCCCGGTCGCCAGCCCCCATTTGTTGAACGCTGGAGAGCGATGGCAGGATCTGCCGAAAATCGCCGTGTCCGGCCCGCGCCCCGGCTGGCAGGAATGGGGCGAATATGGCGATCGTCCACATGTGCGGTTTGATACCATGACGTCGGCCATCGCAGCGGCAGTGGCGGGGGTCGGGGTGCTGCTGGCGTCACTGCCGCTTTGCGCCGAGGCATTAAAACGCGGCGACCTTGTGCCCCTGTCCGATCACAAACTGCACCCATCTGACAGCTATTGGTTTACCGCCTCGGAAGCCGCCTTGCCCGCGCGGCAATGGGAGCGTTTGACCGGAATTTTCTGCTCAGATGATGCGGTGTAGGTCATGAGAATAAGACGTGACTTTATAACGGGTCTGCGCAAGAGTTGGCTTAATAAAACGCGCTGGACCACGGCTAATCACAGCGCTGACAATAACGTCAGGAGAGGGTGACCCAATGTCGAACGAACTGAAATACCTTGGCAAACTGGCCGCTGCGGGGCGGCTCGACCGGCGGGCATTTCTGGGCCGCGCCGCCGCTTTGGGCGTGACGACAACAATTGCCAACACGATGTTGGCCGGTGCGGCAAGGGCCGCTGATCCGGTCAAGGGCGGCGTCATGCGCCTCGGGCTGGGTGGCGGACAAAGCACCGACAGTTTCGATCCGGCGCTGGCCAGCAACGAGGCGCCAAACACGATGCTGTCGTTCTTTGGCGAGCGGCTTTTCGAGGTCTCGCCCGAGGGCGACCTGGTCAGCCGGCTGGCCGTCGATCACAGTTCCTCGCCCGATGCGCGGGTCTGGACCTTCAAGATCCGCAAGGACGTGCCCTTTCACAACGGCAAGACGGTGACCCCCGAAGACGTCATGGCCACCATGGAGCGCCATTCCGACGAAAGCAGCCAGTCGGGCGCGCTGGGTCTGGTGCAAGGTATCAAAACGATG
Source organism: Pontibaca salina (assembly GCF_016307205.1). Lineage (GTDB taxonomy): Bacteria > Pseudomonadota > Alphaproteobacteria > Rhodobacterales > Rhodobacteraceae > Pontibaca > Pontibaca salina. Next base: position 207,904 of record NZ_JAEIJD010000003.1, read on the forward strand.
CGCGTCGAGAACGACGAATTCATCGTCGAGTTGAAAGAAGCCAATGCCGACCTGCCTTTTGTGCTGGCCGATTACCATCTGGTGATCCAGCCGAATGGTGGCAAAGACAACCCCGCCGAGGGTGTCTCGGCTGGCCCCTACAAGGTGATCGAGGAGGACGCCGGGGTTCGCTATATATTTGAAAAATTTGCCGATTATTGGGACGATTCGCGCGGCCATGTGGACCGGATCGAAGTTCTGGTGATCAATGACGACTCCGCACGGGTCTCGGCGGTGCAGTCGGGGCAGGTGCATATGATCAATCGCGTACCGCCGCGCATCGCCACCATGATGAAGCGGGCTCCGGGGGTCGAAGTCAAATCAGTGCCCAGCCGAGGCCATTATGTCTATGTCATGCATTGCAACACCGCCCCGTTCAACAACAATGATCTGCGCATGGCGCTGAAATACGCTATCAATCGCGAAGAAATGCTCGACAAGATCCTGTTCGGCCATGGCACCATCGGCAATGATACACCGATCAACGCGGCCTATCCGCTATTTTCCGATGATATCGAACAGCGCGAATACGATCCCGAAAAGGCGGCGTTCCACTACAAGAAATCCGGCCACGAGGGGCCGATCGTGTTCCGCACCTCGGATGTGGCGTTTCCGGGCGCGCTGGACGCGGCGCAACTATACCAGCAAAGCGCCGCTGAGGCCGGCATGCAACTGGACGTGATCCGCAGCCCCGGCGACGGTTATTGGAGCGAGGTCTGGAACAAGGAACCGTTCTGCAACTCCTATTGGAACGGGCGCCCGACACAGGACATGATGCTTTCGACATCCTATCAGACCGGTGCGGATTGGAACGAAACCAAGTTTTCCAACCCCGAATTCGACAAGCTGTTGGTGCAAGCGCGCGGCGAACTGGATGAGGACAAGCGCAGGGACATGTATCGCCGCCTCAACGTGATCCTGCGGGACGAGGGCGGGGTGATCTGTCCGATGTTCAACAATTTCGTCGACGCGATATCGGATCAGGTCGAAGGCTGGCATGACGACCCGAACTTCCCACTGATGAACGCGCTGGCGCCGGTGAAATGCTGGCTGAAAGCCTAAGCAATAAGCGGAGCGGCGGATGTTTCTGCCGCTCCCTTGGCTGAGCCGGGAGGGCGCAATGCAACAGGTACTGATCACCGCCGGGGCCAGCGGCATCGGGCGTGCCATGGCCGAGGGTTTCGCAGCATCGGGGGCGGATGTCTGGATCGTCGATGCGGATGCCGACGCGCTGGCCTCTTGCCCGAGCGAATGGCGACGCGACTGTATCGACGTCACCGACGAAGCCGCGATTGCCGCGCTTTTCACGCGATTGGCGAATGAATGGGGCGGGCTTGACGTGCTTTGCGCCAATGCCGGTATCGCCGGGCCGACCGCGTTGATCGAAGAGCAGCCGCTGAGCGGATTCCGCCGCTGCGTGTCGGTGAATCTGGACGGCGCGTTCCTGTTCACCCGCGCCGCCGCACCGCTGATGAAACGGGCGGGCAAAGGTGCAATCCTCTACACATCCTCAACCGCCGGGCTGTACGGTTATCCCAACCGCGCGCCCTATGCGGCGGCGAAATGGGCGGTCAACGGGTTGATGAAGACGGCGGCGATGGAACTTGGCCCCTTCGGCATCCGTGCCAACGCGATTTGCCCCGGCGCGGTCGAGGGGCCGCGTATGGAGGGCGTTTTGCAACGCGAGGCGGCGGCCAAGGGGACAACGCGCGACGCGATCTATCGCGGCTATGCTTCTGGCACCTCGATGCGCACCTTCATTCAGGCCGAAGAGATCGCCAATATGGCGCTATTTCTGGCCTCGGATGCGGCGCGCCATGTCTCGGGGCAGATCATCGCCGTCGATGGACATACCGAGAACCCCGATCCGAAGGTCTGAGCGTTTGGGTCAGGCTGCGCGGGGTAGGGGCGTGAAGTTATGGGTACCTTAGGTCGCCTCTGTGTTGATATCCACCCGGATATTGTCGATCAGCCGCACGCCATCCAGCCAGACTGCCACCAGCAGACGCCCGGATGTCGCGCTGTCGGCAATCGGGGCAAAATCGCTCTCGCGGCGAAACTCAAGATAATCAATCGACGAAATACCGCCATCGCGCAGCGATTGCCGCGCATGGTTCAATACCGCCGCGACCGGCTGGCCGGCGGCAAGCGCCTTGGCCGCGTCGGATAGGGTGGCACTTATCAGCGGCGCGATCTTTTGCGCCGCCTGCCCCAGCCGCACATTGCGCGACGACAGCGCCAGCCCCGAGGCTTCGCGGATGGTCGGACAGCCGATGATCTGAGTGTTGATATCAAGATCCGCGACCAGCCGGCGCACCACCTGAAGCTGCTGGAAGTCCTTTTCCCCGAAAAATGCAAAATCGGCATCGGTCTGCAGCAGCAGTTTGGTCACCACCGTTGCCACCCCGTCGAAATGGCCGGGGCGATCAGCGCCACACAGGCCCTCGCTGACGCCGGACACCGAGACAGTGGTGGCAAAGCCCTGTGGGTAAACCTGGCCGGGCTCGGGTATATACAGCACGTCAATCTCGAACGGCGCCAGTTTTTCGACGTCGGCACCTTCGGTTTGCGGATATTTTTCAAGGTCTTCGGGATTGTTGAACTGTCTGGGGTTCACAAACAGCGTGACAATCACCCGGTCAGCGCGCGCACATGCAGCGGATACCAGGCCAAGATGGCCTTGGTGCAACGCGCCCATGGTCGGCACCACACCGATGGTTTCGCCAGCCGCGCGCCAATTGCGTGTCTGCGCCCGCAGCTCGGCTTTGTGACGGATGATTTTCATGTCTGGGTTCCTTAGGCAGCGGTCGTGATCCGGGTTGAATTGGCCTTGAAGGACGCTGCGGCAGGCAGATAAGGCCTAAGGTCCGGCGTTGCAACCACGCACCGACAACGCCACATATAAGAGGCAAGCCGGAAATTACTGGTTTTGCGAACCGTTTGCAAAAGCATGGCTGCACCCGCTAGGATCAGAATACCCGTGCGATCTGGGCAATCTCCGAGGTGATTGCGATGAACAAACAATCTCTGGCAACTCTTGAATGGCGGGTCACCGGCATGGACTGTGGGGGCTGCGCCGCCAAAGTGCGCGGCGCGGTGGAACGGCTGCCCGGCGTGGCCGAGGTGGACGTCGCGCTGATGGCTGAGCGGCTAAGACTGGATCTGGACCCGCACCAGACCTCGCCCGACGCGGTGGTCGGGGCAGTGCGGGCACTGGGATTCGGGATCGAATCCAAAGCGCCCGAAAACCCGACGGTCGCGCCCGCCCGGCGCTGGTATAAGACCGGCAAGGGACGGCTGGTGCTTGGCACTGGCGCGCTTTTGATCGCGGCTTTTGTGGCACATCTGACCCTGCCGCCGGTGGTGGCGCATTGGGCCTTTATCCTTGCCACGCTGATCGGCGTCACCCCGGTGGCGCGGCGGGCGGTCGCGATGACGCGCGCGGGCATGCCCTTCACCATCGAAATGCTGATGAGTATCGCCGCCATCGGCGCGCTGGTGATCGGTGCCGCAGAAGAGGCTGCTTTCGTTGTGTTCCTGTTTGCCGTGGGCGAGATGCTGGAAGGGCTGGCCACCGATAAGGCCCGCGACGGTATTCGCGCGCTAGCTGCACTGGTGCCCCGGACCGCGCTGCTTGAAGACGGGGCCGAGATCCGCGAGGTCGCCGCCGAGCGCCTGCGCATCGGTCACGTGGTGCTGGTGCGCCCCGGCGACCGGCTGCCCGCCGATGGCACCGTGATCGAGGGAGTTTCGGGCGTTGATGAGAGCCCGGTCACTGGCGAAAGCGTGCCGGCCCTCAAGGAGCCCGGAGCCGGTGTGTTCGCCGGATCAATCAATACCGAGGCGGCGCTGCGGGTGCAGGTAAGCCGCGAGGCCGCGGATAACACGATCGCGCGGATCATAAGACTGGTCGAAGAGGCCGAAAGCGCCCGCGCACCCACCGAACGTTTCATCGACCGGTTCAGCCGTATCTACATGCCCGCCGTGGTCGGTATGGCGCTGTTGGTGGCGCTAGTGCCGCCGCTGGCATTCGGGCTGGGCTGGGGCGACTGGATCTATCGCGCGCTGGCATTGCTGCTGATCGGCTGCCCCTGCGCGATGGTGATCTCGGTGCCAGCGTCAATTGCTTCGGCCCTGTCGGCGGGTTCGCGCCACGGTCTGCTGATGAAGGGCGGCGCGGTGATCGAGGCGGCGGCACGCACCACCCATGTAGCGTTCGATAAGACCGGTACCCTGACCCACGGGCGGCCCGTCGTGACCGATGTGATCCCGCTTTCGGGCAGCGAAACCGACCTGCTGGCCCTCGCCGCCGCTGTTGAGCGCGGCGCAAGCCATCCACTCGGGCAAGCAATTCGTATCCGCGCCGAAGCTGACGGCGTCCTCGGCCCCGCCGCCACCGCTGCGCGCGCCATACCCGGCAAGGGGGCCGAGGCGGTGATCGAGGGCGCGACCGTGACTGTCGGCTCGCCCCGGCTGGCCAAGGAAATCGGCGCCATGAACGCAACGGCCACCACAAGCGCCGCCGCGTTGGAAGAGGAGGGCAAGACCGTCGTCGTCGTGGCCCGCGGGGACACACCCCTTGGCCTGATCGCGCTGCGCGACGAATTACGCGCGGACGCGGCGGCGGCGATGCGACAGTTGCGCGGCAAGGGAATCGCTGCGCTCATGTTGACCGGGGACAACCCCCGCACGGCGTCGGCGCTGGCCGATGAGCTGGGCCTCGACCACCGTGCTGAATTACTGCCCGAGGACAAGGTGGCTGCGATCCGTGAGCTGGCAAGCGGGCGGCAGGTGATGATGGTGGGCGACGGGATCAATGACGCACCCGCTCTGGCCACTGCACAGGTTGGCGTGGCGATGGGGTCGGGCACCGATGTGGCGCTGGAAACCGCCGACGCCGCGATCCTGCGCAACCGGGTCAGCGATGTGGCCGGTCTGATCGCGCTGGCCCGTGCGACCATAGCCAATATCCACCAAAACATGACCATCGCGCTGGGGCTCAAGGCAGTGTTTCTGGTGACCACGGTGCTGGGCATTACCGGCCTCTGGATCGCGATTCTGGCCGATACCGGTGCGACCGTGCTGGTGACCGCCAATGCGCTGCGGTTATTGCTGTTCCGCCCACAGCGGATGATTCAGGACACCAGCCCGCGCGCCTGAAGCGTCTCGATTTCGGCGCGCAAGGTATCGGCAAAGGCCGCGACAACAGCTGCGGGGGCGCGGTTGCGCGAAGTGAACAACGCGATTTCCCAACCGATCGAGGGGATCAGCGGTTTCGATACCACATCTGTGCCATCCAGCAGCAATTCGGCAATCGGGTCGATCAGCGCGATGCCAGTGCCGCGCGCAACCAGACCGCAAACGCCCCGCAGATGGCGCATCTCGGCGGCGATTGTGCGCTGAATGCCAATCGATTGCATCAGGCTGTCCACCCTTGTGCGCAGCGGGCTGCCCGGAGCCAGTTCGACGAAAGGTTCGTTGCGCAGCCGCGGCAGGGGAATTGGGCCCGGCGTGTTCAGCGGATGATCGGCGCGCATGATGCAGCGCGCCTCGCAATGGGCAAGCGGCGTGACGTCGGCGCCGCTACCGACAGTGTCTAGGGTGATGCCAAGACCCAGATGGCAGCGATGCTCGGCCATCATCGCCAGTAGATCCTCGCGCCCCACATCGATGATGCGAATGCCGACTTGCGGATGGGCGCGTTTGAACGTGGCCACCGCGTCCAGCAGGAAAGTGTCGCAAAAGATCGGCTGCGCGGCCACGACAATATTGCCGCGCTGGAGATTGGCAATGTCGCGGGCTTCCTGTTCTAGCCCGCGCAACTGATCCAGCGTGGCCGCGACGCTGTCGTGGAACAGAACCGCCTCGGCGGTCGGCACCAACCGGTTGCGCTTGCGCTGAAACAGCGCGAACCCGGCTTGCCGCTCTAGCGCGCTCAGCAGACGGCTGACCAGCGGTTGACCAACCCCCATCGCATCGGCGGCCTTTTGTGTGCCGCCATGACGCATGAAGGCATCAAAGGCCTCAAGTTCACGCAATTTCATAAGCCACCCCTCTCAGTATGCGTTTTATGAATGCTAGAGAGAAAGATTGTCAATTTTTGAATACTGTGAAAACGTCGCGGGATGCGAAAACCGTACAGCCCGCAAGGCTGCCGCAAGGGAGAGAGTGATGAGACGCATTTTGACAGGCCTCGCCGCCGCAGCCATGCTGGCTGCGGGCACGGCACAAGCGCAGAACTATCCGGATCAAGCAATCACGTTGGTGGTGCCTTACGGCCCCGGCGGAGCGTCTGATCTGGCGGGCCGCGCATTAGCGGAAACCGCGCGCGAACATATCGGCCAGCCGGTCACTGTGCTGAACAAACCCGGCGCCGGCGGTATGACTGGCGCGGCGTTCGTCTCGAATGCCGAGCCAGACGGCTATACATTGCTGTTGGCACGTGTCGGCATGGCGCTGACCCCGGCGGTCAACCCGCAATCGACAGTGGATTGGGACGCCTATACCTTTCTGGGCGAGCTTGAGGCATCGCCGATGATCCTCGCGGTCAAAGCCGGTGCCCCATATGACAGTGTCGGTGATCTGGTAGCGGCCATCGAGCAGAACGAAGGCACGATGACCTATGCCGCGTCCGGCGCCACGGCGATTGACGGGTTCACGGTGCAAGCACTGCTGTCCGATTCCGGGATGGACCCGCTGACCGCGGCGACGCTGGTTCCCTATAAGGGCGGCGGCGCACTGGCCACGGCGCTGTTGGGCGGACATGTGGATTTTCTGGCGATTTCCGCCGGATCGCTGATGCCGCATATCGAAAGCGGCGACATGACCCCGCTGATGGTCTTTGCACCGCAGCGCATGGACAAGCTGCCCGAGGTGCCGACCGCAGCGGAGCTGGGATATGAACAGGCCGGCCAGATCACTGGCTGGAGCGCGCTCTACGGTCCCAAAAACTTGCCCGAAGATGTCACCGCCAAATGGGAAGAAGTGCTTGCGAAGGTGGCCGATAACGAGACTTGGCTGACCTTGGCCGAACGGCGCGGCTCGATCTCGACCGTCGGCCAAAAGAACATGGCCGAATACGCCAAACAGCAATACGAGCTGTTTCATGGGCTGGCGCAAAAATTCGGCTATATCCAGTAAGCAGTTAAAAGAGGCGCGGCCATGTGGAGCGGTATCCTGCGCGGAGTTCTGATCTCGGTCCTGTTTGGATTCGTGCTGTTCGTGCTGATCCCGGTCCATGTGCCGCGCCCCGCCTTTATCCCCGGCTTTGCGCCGCCGCCTGACATGTGGCCGCGCACGGTGTCGATTGCCGGTATCGTGCTGGGATTGATCGTGGCGGTGCTGGCATGGGCCGGTCCGGTCGCGCGCCCTGCTCCCAACCCCGAGAAACAACCGGCCGAGCCTGTCGGCTTGCCCGTGCTGATCGGCCGTTTCGCCCTTGTCGTGCTGGCCTTTGGGCTGTTCATCATGCTGGTGCCGCGGATCGGCTTTGTTTTGGCGGCAATTCTGCTGACCGCTGCTGCAATTTTATTGACTGGCGAGCGCCAGCGGCTGGTCTGGGGCACCATCGTGGCGGTGGCGCTGCCCATCGTTCTAGCGTTGTTCTTCAACTCGGCGCTTGGCACACAATTTCCCAAGGGGCCGTTTTCGGCACTGCTTGGCTTCTGAGGACGATCCGCGATGCTGAACGACATTTTGCTGGCGCTTCAGGCCGTCGCCACCATCGAGAATTTCCTGATCATGGCCGCCGGGATCTGGGGCGGCGTGGTGATCGGCGCGATTCCGGGCATGACCGGCACCATGGCGGTAACTCTGGCGCTGCCATTTACCTTTTACATGCAGCCGGTGCCCAGCATCCTATTGCTGGTCGCGCTTTACAAGGGCTCGACCTATGGCGGGTCGGTCTCGGCGATCCTGATCAAGACACCCGGCACCGCCTCGGCGGCCTGCACGGCGTTGGACGGCTATCCGTTGGCGCGACAAGGCAAGGCGGGCAAGGCGCTGAACATGGCGCTCTATTCCTCGGTGATCGGGGATTTCTTTTCCAACATCTCGCTGATCTTTCTGGCGGCGCCGCTGGCAATTCTGGCGCTGCGAGTCGGGCCGCCGGAATATTTCATGCTGATGGTATTCGCCCTGACCACAGTCGCGGGCGTATCTGGCAATTCGCTCCTGCTGGGGCTTGTTTCGGCCTGTCTGGGGCTGCTGCTGGCGACCGTGGGCGAGGATATGTATGGCTCGTTCCGCTTTGCCATGACCAACGAGATGCAGGCCGGTCTGGCGGTGGCTCCGGTGCTGATCGGACTGTTCGCGCTGCCTGAACTGATCAAGCTGATCGTGTTCCGCAACCCACCGAAAACCGAACCGATGAAGCTGGGCGACAACCGGGTCAGCGGGCGGGAAATTCGCGCTTCGCTCAAATCAATCCTGCGCGGCAGCACTATCGGCGTGGTTCTGGGCGCGATCCCCGGCATCGGCCCGGCCTCGGCGGCGTTCTTTTCCTATGGCGAGGCCCAGCGCACATCGAAAACCCCGGCCAATTTCGGCAAGGGCGAACTTGAGGGTATCGCAGCTTCGGAATCTGCCAATAACGGCGCCTGCGGTGCGACGATGATCCCGCTGCTGGCGCTTGGCGTACCGGGCGACGTGATCACTGGCGTGATGCTGGGTGCCTTCATGATTCAGGGGCTGACACCGGGGCCGCTGCTGTTCCAGACCAATATGCACGAGATCTATATGCTGTTCATCGGCATGATGGTGTCCTCGGTCTTGCTGTTCGGAGCGGGCAAGATCACCATGCGGGCGTTTTCCTATGTCGCCGAAATCCCGCCGACGCTGCTCACCTCGGTGGTGCTGCTGCTGTGTCTGTTTGGAATTTATTCGATCTCGAACAGCATGTTCGATGTCACGGTATTGCTGGCATTAGGGGTGTTGGGTTTTGCCATGTTCCTGCTCGATATTCCGGCAGCGCCGTTCCTGATCGCCTTCATCCTCGGCCCGATGATCGAAGAGAACATGCGCCGGGCGCTGGCGATCTCGCGCGGGGATGCGTCGGTGTTCTTGTCCTCTCCCATCACATGGATTTTCGCCGCGCTGATCCTCTTCGTGATCGGCATCACGTTCCGCCGCGAGGTCGCGAAAGCCAGACAGCGCAAGGCGGATCGAGCATGAAAGATACGATAATGACCCATGAAAATCTGGATATTGCAAAGACCCATCTTGGCCGGCTGATTGGTTTCGACACCACCAGCGCGCTGCCCAACCGCGCCATTATCGACCACATGGCCGACTATTTTGCCGGGCTGGGCGCCCACATCACCATCCTTCCCGACGAAACCGGCGACAAGGCCAATCTGATCGCCCGTTTCGGCCCCGAGGGCAAACCCGGCCTGGTGCTGTCGGGCCATACAGATGTGGTCCCTGCGGGCGGTGCCAACTGGACGACACCACCCTTTGAGATGGACGAGCGCGACGGGCGGCTTTACGGGCGCGGAAGCTGCGACATGAAGGGCTTCGCCGCCTGTGTGATGGCTGCCGCCCCCGGTTTTTCCAGCGCAACACTAGAGCGCCCACTTTACCTGTGCTTCTCCTATGACGAAGAAGTCGGCTGCCTTGGCGCACCTGCCATCGCGCGGCATCTGGCCGCTTTGGACGTGCCGCCCATGCTGGCAATCATCGGTGAGCCGTCGGAAATGAAACTGATCACCGGGCAAAAGGGCAAGATTGCCATGCGCGCCCATGTGCGCGGCACGGCAGGGCATTCGTCCTTTGCCCCAAGCCACGTCAATGCGCTGGAATATGCCGCGCGGATCATCGCAATGATTCAGGACCGGGGCCGCACCTATGTCGAACACGGCCCGTTCGATCCCGATTTCACCGTGCCGCACGCCACCATGCTGGCAACGACCATAGAGGGCGGCATCGCCACCAACGTGACGCCAGACCGCTGCAGTTTCACCTTCGAGTTGCGCAGCATCGACGAAAGCCGCGCCCGCCCTGACCTTGATACATTGCTTTCCGAGGTCGAAGCCCAGTTTCTGCCGGAAATGCGAGCGATTAGCGACGAGGCCGGGATCGAATGGGAAGAAGTCTTTGCCTATCCCGCCATGGGCGACGCCACCCGCACGCCCGGCTTCGAGGCCTTGCGCCATATCCTGCCCGAATGGGGCGGCAAGGTGTCCTTCGGCTCTGAAGGTGGCGTGTTCGAGGTGATCGGCGGGGTGCCTTCGGTCATCATTGGCCCCGGCTCGATAAAGCAGGCCCACAAGGCCGATGAATTTATCGAGATTTCCCAGCTTGACGCCTGCCTGTACTTTCTCGATCAGGTCACCGAATTCGCAATAAACCGCTGATTTTTCATCTTTTCAGGCGACAATCCGCCAGTTTGGCGCGTGCTGCCGACGGCTGCGGGAACTTCTTCGCAGACAAGCCGTTGGTGGGCTGCCGTGACGCAAGAAGCGTCGCATAAAACTTGGAGGAAACAATGAAACATCTCGCTTACACGCTTGGTATCGCCAGCTTGATCGGTGCAATGGGCACGATGACTCTCGCCGAGAGTGATATGAAAACCATGATCGATACGAGCACTGTGACTTGTGCCGACTTCACCGCGATGAGCAGCGAAGAGCAACGCTCGTCACTGGATGAGATCAAGCATGCACAGGCCGACAGCGATATGAATGCTTCCGCAGACATCGATGTGGGTGCCGGTGACATATCAGCAACTGCTGACACCGACCTATCCGCCGGTACCGGTACCGACATGTCGGAGAACGACGCGGAAATTGAAGCAGTGATCGCCGCCTGTGCAGGCAATGATCAGGCACTGGTCGCTGACCATCTGCCGGCAAGCTGACCCAACCGGTAGCGGGCGGACCATCCCGCCTGCTGCCAATCCATATGCCAGTTCTGCCGGTCAGTTCCTTTTCGCAGCGATTGGATGCCTAGAGAAGCTGAGCGCGCAATTCTTCGGGACTGCGGCGCGAAAGCAGACCCAGAGGCACATCATAAATAGTTTTTGCGCCCACCTGCCCCAGCGCGTTCATGCGGTGCACGGCACGGGCACAGGCGACAAGGACGCTCGCGGTAAATTCCGGATTGCTGCCCAGTTTCAAACCATATTCCATGACCTGCGTGGTGTCGGGCGATGTATTGCCGCTGCGGATGACAAAACCACCATGCACCATCGCTTGGTGGTCTCGAGCAAGCTCTTCAGCGCTGATAAAGTTGACTGTGGTGTCGTAGCCATCAAAATAATGCGGCATGGTAACGATGGCGGTGCGCACCTCTTCTGCATCTGCACCGTCTTCCAGAACCACGAAACATTCGCGCTTGTGCATCTTTTGCGCGGTAAGCTCAGGGCGTTCGCCCGCCAGCACCTGTGAAATCGCCTCCTGCGCCGGACGGGTATATTGCACCGCGCCGGCAACCCCCGCTACACGCCGCAGCGCATCTGAATGGCCTTGGCTCAGCCCGTCGCCCCAGAACGTATAGGTTGCCCCATCGGGCAAGAGCGCCTCGCCCAGCGCGCGATTAAGCGAGAATAGGCCCGGATCCCAACCGGTCGCGACAAGTGCCGTGCGGTTGTTGGCGCGGGCCACCGGATCTACCTCGGCGAAATATTCAGGAATGCGCGCATGGGTGTCGAAACTGTCGACGGTGTTGAACAAGGCGGCAAGTTCCGGCCCCTGTCGCGGCAGATCTTCTTTTGAACCGCCACAGAGGATCAGCACATCAATCTTGTCGGTATCTTCGGGCAGCTGCTCCATCGCGTATACGGGGGTTTCGGCATGTCGCGGCTTGATCTGATCGGGCGCACGGCGGGAATAGACCCCGACAAGGCGCATGTCGGGGTTATTGCCGATGGCCGCCTCGACCCCGCGGCCCAAATTGCCGTGTCCCGCGATGGCGATACGAATATTTTCGTTCATTGGAGCCTCATCCGTTCCATGGCCGGACGTGGAAATTTACCCTAGTCCAACTGTTTGTGATTTCTGGCGGACGCATAACAAATCTGACTTATCGGTCAAGGGCGGCGTCAACGAGGAGCCTGCGTTTGACCAGAGGCGGACCGGCACTGACGCTTGGACAATTTTATTACAGAAACCAAAATTCACCGGCGAGAACTTGCCGGTGAGAGGTCTTCGTGGCAACAAATACAGGATCGTTTTGTACAGTGTTTTGATAACAAGGCCGTTTACCATGTCATCACGCAAGATTGCCCTCGCCCTGCCCATTGTTTTTTCGATGGTCGCGGGTTTTGCCACCGCTGGGTCGCTGACAGAACCTGTCGCGACGGCAGTCGTCACCCCCCCTGCCACTGCTGCCGATTGGAGCGGTCCCTTTGCGGGGGTTTTCGTCGGCTATGGCGACGGAAGTTACCGGCAGCAGGGTTTGGGCAGTCTAGGGCAGGTTGTGGATGTTGATGATGCCCTCGCCGGTATGCGGATTGGCCATAACTGGCAGAATGGCGGTCAAGTTTTCGGCTTTGATGTGTCGCTCAGTTCGGGAATCGACGGTAGTACACCAAGAGGCACACCCGGAAATTGGCCCTGCCAAGAGGGAGATTGCAATGTGTCGATCGACTCCCTGTTCACGCTGCGCGGGCGCTACGGCGGGCTGGTCGCGCCAAGCACGCTGATTTACGGCACTGCAGGGTTTGCCTCGGCACAAATCGAGGGTGGCGTCAGAAACAGTGCGCAACAAGGTAGCTCACAGGCGCACGGCTATACTGTCGGCCTTGGCATCGAGCATAAATTCAGCGACCGGTTTAGCGTCTATGGCGAAGCGAACTACATTGACCTTGGCACTTTGGAATTCGGAATAGCTGACGCGAAGAACAGGTTCGAAGGCAAAGGTGATTTCTCGACCATTCTGGTGGGCCTGAACTATCATTTTTGAGGCGGCGCAGCTGCTTTTCTCAAACAGTTTCGCTTTGCGCCGGCGGCAACGGTGATGGCTGCCATGGCGCATAACGTCGCCGGGCGCTGTCAGACCAACATACCGAAAACCAAAGAAAACCCTTTACCGCGCGTTCCCCTTCATCCGATTTTGCCCTAGATCTGAATCAGCAGGAGAGGCGAATGGCCCGGATAGAGCCTTCGGAGATCCACGATCTGTTCGTCATCGGTGGTGGCGTCAATGGCTGCGGCATTGCCCGCGACGCGGCCGGGCGTGGCCATTGCGTCGTGCTGGCGGAAATGCACGATCTGGCATCGGCCACCTCCTCGGCTTCGACCAAACTGTTTCACGGCGGGCTGCGCTATCTTGAATATTTCGAGTTCCACCTCGTCCGCGAGGCATTGATCGAGCGCGAAATCCTGCTGCGCGCAATGCCCCACATCGCGTGGCCGATGCGGTTTGTATTGCCCTATCACACGGCAATGCGGTTCGATTCCGACACCCCGACATCGAAACTGCTGAATGTGGTCATGCCGTGGTTGCGCGGGCGCCGGCCCGCTTGGCTGATCCGGTTGGGACTATTTTTCTACGACCATCTGGGAGGACGGCACATCCTGCCCGCCACCACAACGCTGGATCTGCGCCACGCGCCGGAAGGGGCGCCGTTAAAGCACCACTTCGTATACGCCTATGAATATTCCGATTGCTGGGTCGAGGATTCGCGCCTTGTGGTGCTGAATGCCCGCGACGCGGCCCAGCGCGGGGCACAAATCTTGACCCGGACGAAAGTCACCAAGGCCGAGCGCAGGCCAGATTGCTGGCGGGTCACAATAACCGGTCCAAATGGCGAAAGCCGCGTGATCCGCGCACGTGCTCTGGTTAACGCCGGCGGGCCGTGGGTTGGCGAAATCATCCATGACCGGATTGGTGTCGATACAAGCGAAAGCGTACGGCTGGTGCGCGGCAGCCACATCGTCACGCGGCGTCTTTATGATCACGACAAATGCTATTTCCTTCAAGGCAGCGACGGGCGGATCATTTTTGCCATCCCCTATGAAACTGATTTCACCCTGATCGGCACCACTGATGCCGAACATGACAATATCGATGTGAAACCGGTTTGCACCCCAGAGGAACGCGACTATCTGCTAGATTTTGCCAATCAATACTTCAGGGACCGTGTAACCCGCGATGACATCGTATGGACCTATTCCGGCGTGCGGCCGCTGCATGATGAGGGCGCGACTTCGGCCACGGCGGCAACCCGCGATTATACGCTGAAACTGAATGCCCAAGGGGGTGCCCCCGTGTTGAATGTGTTCGGCGGCAAGATCACTACCTATCGCCGTCTGGCGGAAACCGCGCTGGACCGACTTGCCCCGCATTTGCCCGCAGGAAAAGGCAAATGGACCGCCCTTGCGCCGTTGCCGGGGGGCGATTTCGCGGTTAACGGGGTCGATGATCTGGTGACCGCGATCCGGAGCACCTATCCGTTTCTCGCCGCGCATGAGGCACGCCGTCTGGTGCGTGCCTATGGCACCGACGCGCGGGTGATGCTGGGGGATGCACGCCAGCCATCCGATCTGGGCCGCAATTTCGGCGCGGGGCTCAGCGAGCGCGAAGTCATCTGGCTGATCCGCCACGAGTTTGCCCATGAAGCTGATGATATTCTATGGCGGCGCAGCAAACTGGGGCTGCGCCTTAGTGCCGAGGAAGCGCAACTGCTGGAGGACTGGATCGACCAGCACCGGAACGAAATTTTGGCGACGACGCCGCCAGAGCAATATCCGGAAGAAAAAGCTTCGCCGCGCGGTTAAAGAGCGATGCGAAAACCGGCACCTTGAATTGCTACTCTGGACAATGCCATCCTTCCGGTTATCGCCAGAACATTCAGGCCGCCAATGAAATACATCCTTGCCATCGATCAAGGCACCACCTCGACCCGCGCGTTGCTGTTTGACGCGGCATTTCAGGTTGTCGCCACCTCGCAAGAAGAGTTCCCGCAACATTTCCCGCGCTCGGGCTGGGTCGAACATGATCCTGACGATCTGTGGACCAAGACCGCTGGCAGCTGCCGGAAAGTGATCGAACGCGCCGGGATAGATGCCCGCGACATTGTGGCAATCGGGATCACCAACCAGCGCGAAACCTCGCTCATTTGGGACCGCAGCACCGGCCGGCCCGTGTATAATGCCATCGTCTGGCAAGACCGACGCACCGCCGAATTATGCCGTGATCTGCGCGCTGCGGGCCATTCCGATATGATTGCGCGCCGCACCGGATTGCTGATCGACCCGTATTTCTCGGCGACCAAGGTGAAATGGATTCTCGACAACATCGAGGGTACGCGCGAGCGGGCGCGGCGAGGTGAATTGCTGTTTGGCACCGTGGACAGTTTCCTGATCTGGAAGCTGACCGGGGGAAAGGTCCATGCCACCGACGCCACCAATGCGGCACGCACCATGCTATATGACATCCACAAGGGGCGCTGGAGCCAAACAATCTGCGACCTTCTCGACATTCCTACCGAAATGCTGCCCGATGTGCGCGACAGCGCCGCTGACTTTGGCCAGACGCGGGCCGATCTGTTCGGGCGCGAAATCCCGATCTTGGGGGTTGCGGGCGATCAGCAGGCGGCGACCATCGGGCAGGCCTGTTTCACGCCGGGAATGCTGAAATCAACCTATGGCACGGGCTGCTTCGCGCTGCTGAACACCGGAACAACGCCGGTGCAGTCACAGAACCGCCTTCTGACCACCATCGCCTATCAGTTGAACGGCACACCGACCTATGCGCTGGAAGGGTCGATTTTTGTCGCTGGTTCGGTCGTGCAATGGTTGCGTGACGGGCTGGGCTTGATCCGCGATGCGGCGCAGACCCATGAAATGGCCGCGCAATCCGACCCCGATCAGCCGGTGATGCTGGTGCCCGCCTTTACCGGTCTTGGCGCGCCCTATTGGAACGCCGATTGCCGCGGCGCGATCTTTGGCCTGTCGCGCAATACCGGCCCCAACGAGCTTGCCCGCGCGGCGCTGGAAAGCGTCGGCTACCAGACCCGTGATCTGCTGGAAGCGATGCGGGCAGATTGGGCGGACACGGCCGATGCGCCGGTGTTGCGCGTCGACGGCGGGATGAGCGCCTCGGATTGGACCATGCAATTCCTCTCCGACATCATCGGCGCGCCGGTGGACCGTCCTCGCATTCTGGAAACGACTGCGCTGGGGGCAGCATGGCTGGCCGGGATGCAAGCCGGATTCTATCCGCAGCAAGAGGACTTCGCGCGCTCCTGGGCGCTTGACCATCAATTCACCCCCCGGATGGATCGCGACACCCGTGCCAAGAAATACACGGCTTGGAAACGCGCGGTGAAATCTACGCTGGAATATTGACCGGGAACGGGGCTTGCTGCGCGTTACCGTCAGCGGCCCAATCACAAAAGGGATATGCGACGGGGCCTGAGGAATATGTTGACTATTCAACCGTGAGGGATTCGGGCGCGGGCACGTGACGCCTAAAAAGCTACCTGAACAAGATTCATAAACTTGTCGCGGATTATGAATTTGCCAATAATTCGCCGCTCCGCTAGGCCTGAGGCTCCAGCCCAATAAAGGTAGCGAGCCATGAAAACCTTCAGACTGCCCCAATCCGACGTTTTCGCCGCTCTGCATGAGCAGGCGCGCCAGCGTATCCTGTTGCTTGACGGCGCTATGGGCACGATGATCCAGGCACTCGCGATGAGCGAAGAAGATTATGCGGGGACTGGCACGGGCACGCCCTGCGCGCACCCTACGGACCTTCCGCAAAAGGGTAATAACGATCTGCTGTCCTTGACCCAGCCCGAAGCCATCGAGAAGATTCATTTCGATTTCGCCATGGCGGGCGCGGATATCGTGGAAACCAATACGTTTTCCTCGACCACGATCGCGCAGGCCGATTACGGGCTTCAAGCTGCCGTTCACGACCTGAACGAACAGGCCGCCCGCGTTGCCCGCCGCGCGCTGGACCGGGCAACCGAAATTGACGGACGTCCGCGCTATGTGGCCGGGGCCGTGGGCCCGACCGCCCGCACCGCCTCGCTCAGCCCCGATGTGAACAACCCCGGTTATCGCGCCGTCACCTTTGATGATCTGCGCATTGCTTATGGCCAGCAAATCAGGGCGCTGATCGCGGGCGGGGTTGACCTGATCCTGATCGAAACGATCTTTGACACGCTGAACGCCAAGGCCGCAATCTTTGCCTGTTTCGAGGTCTTCGCCGAGATCGGCCAGCGTTTGCCGGTGATGATTTCGGGCACGATCACCGATGCCTCGGGGCGCACTTTGTCGGGGCAGACGCCGACCGCTTTCTGGCATTCGGTGCGCCATGCGCGCCCCTTCACCATCGGGCTGAACTGCGCGCTGGGGGCTTCGGCGATGCGCCCGCATGTCGCGGAAATTGGCGCGGTGGCGGATACGCTGGTCTGCGCCTATCCCAATGCGGGCCTGCCCAACGCCTTTGGCCACTATGACGAAGGACCCGAGGAAACCGCTGCACAACTGGGCGAGTTCGCCTCTACCGGCCTGGTTAACATGGTCGGCGGCTGCTGCGGCACCACGCCCGAGCACATACAGGCGGTTGCCGAGGCCATCGCCCCTCATTCTCCAAGAAAGGTTCCCAGCCATGACTGATCGCCAATTGCGCCTGTCGGGCCTTGAGCCCTTTGTCCTGACGCCGGAAATCCCCTTTGTTAACGTCGGTGAGCGCACCAACGTCACCGGCTCGGCGCGGTTTCGCAAACTGATCACCAATCGCGAATACGCCGCCGCCCTGGAGGTCGCGCGCGATCAGGTCGAGAACGGCGCGCAGATCATCGACATCAACATGGACGAAGGCCTGATCGATTCAAAAGCGGTGATGGTCGAATTCCTGAACCTGCTCGCGGCCGAGCCCGATATCGCCCGCGTACCGGTGATGCTCGACTCTTCCAAATGGGACGTGATCGAGGCCGGGCTGCAATGCGTTCAGGGCAAGCCCATCGTCAACTCGATCTCGATGAAGGAAGGCGAGGACGAGTTTCGCGAACACGCGTCACTATGTCTGGCCTATGGCGCCGCCGTGGTGGTCATGGCCTTTGACGAAAAGGGTCAGGCCGATACCAGCGCGCGCAAGATCGAAATCTGCGCGCGGGCCTACAAAATTCTGACCGAAGAGGTCGGTTTCCCGCCCGAAGACATCATTTTCGATCCGAATGTCTTTGCCGTCGCCACCGGCATCGAGGAACATAATAATTACGGCGTCGATTTTATCGAAGCGACGCGCTGGATTCGGCAGAATCTTCCGCATGCCCATGTTTCAGGCGGTGTGTCGAACCTGTCGTTCAGTTTCCGTGGCAACGAACCGGTGCGCGAGGCAATGCATGCCGTGTTCCTCTATCACGCGATTCAGGCTGGCATGGATATGGGCATCGTCAATGCCGGGCAATTGGCGGTCTATGACCAGATCGACCCAGAGCTGCGCGAAGCCTGTGAAGACGTGGTCCTGAACCGGCGCGAAGACGCCACCGAGCGCCTGCTGGATCTGGCCGAACGGTTCCGTGGCGACGGCAAGCGCGAGGAAAAGGTGCGCGATCTCAAGTGGCGCGATTGGCCGGTCGAAAAGCGGATCGAACACGCGATGGTCAATGGCATCACTGAATTCATTGACGACGACACCGAAGAAGCCCGGCAAAATGCCGCCCGTCCGCTTGACGTGATCGAAGGCCCGCTGATGGCCGGCATGAACGTCGTCGGCGACCTGTTCGGTGCCGGCAAGATGTTCCTGCCGCAGGTGGTGAAATCGGCCCGTGTGATGAAACAGGCTGTGGCGCTGCTTTTGCCTTATATGGAAGAGGAAAAGCGCCTGTCAGGTGTTGAGTCCAGTAACAGTGCAGGCAAGATCCTGATGGCCACCGTCAAGGGCGATGTGCACGATATCGGCAAGAACATCGTCGGCGTCGTGCTGGCGTGCAACAATTACGAAATTATTGATCTGGGCGTCATGGTACCGCCGCAGAAGATCATCGAAACTGCACGGGCCGAAAATGTCGATGCGATCGGCCTGTCGGGCCTGATCACGCCGTCGCTGGACGAGATGGTGAACATGGCCAATGAGCTTGAGCGGGAAGGCTTTGACATTCCGCTGTTGATCGGAGGCGCGACCACGTCCAAGGTGCATACGGCGGTCAAGATCTCGCCCGGCTACAATCGTGGTGCGACGGTGCATGTGAACGATGCCAGCCGCGCCGTCGGCGTGGTGTCCAGCCTGCTCAGCGACGAACAAAAGCCCGAGTTTGTCGCCGAAATCCGCGCTGAATACCTTGAGGTGGCGGAGAAACACGCGCGCGGCGAAGCGGCCAAAAAACGCATGCCGCTGGTCGATGCGCGCAAGAACGCGATGCAACTGGACTGGTCGGCATACGCTCCGGTGCAGCCGCAATTCGACGGTGTCCGTGTTATTGAGGACTGGGATCTGCGCGATATCGCGGATCACATTGATTGGACCCCGTTCTTCCGCACTTGGGAGTTGAAGGGGATCTATCCCAAGATCCTTGATGACGAAAAACAGGGCGAGGCCGCGCGCACCCTGTTTGCGGATGCAAAGAAGCTGCTGAACCAGATCGTTTCTGAAAAGTGGTTCAGCCCGCGCGCCGTCGTCGGGTTCTGGCGGGCCAATACGGTGGGCGACGATATTCGCCTTTATACTGACGCAAGCCGCAGTTCGGAACTGGCGACCCTGCACACCCTGCGCCAACAGACCACGAAACGCGCCCCGCGTCCGAATCTGGCATTGTCGGATTTCGTCGCGCCCGAGGGCACGGCAGAGGACTGGGTGGGCGGCTTCGTCGTCACCGCCGGACCCGAAGAAGCCGAGATTGCCAAGCGTTTCGAACAGAAAAATGACGATTATTCCGCGATCCTTGTCAAATCGCTGGCCGACCGCATGGCCGAATCCATGGCGGAAATGCTGCACGAGCGGGTGCGGCGCGAATATTGGGGCACTTCGCCCGATGAGAACCATACGCTGGAGGAGTTGATCGCCGAGAAATACAACGGCATCCGCCCTGCCCCGGGCTATCCGGCGCAACCCGACCACACCGAAAAGACCACACTTTTTGGATTGCTGGACGCCGAGGCCCACACCGGTGTGACACTGACCGAGAGCATGGCCATGTGGCCCGGCAGTTCGGTCTCGGGGCTCTATATTGGCCATCCCGAGAGCTATTATTTCGGCGTCGGGAAGGTCGAGCGCGATCAGGTGGCGGATTACGCCGAGCGCAAGGGCATGGAGCCGGAAGAGGCCGAGCGCTGGTTGGCCCCGATCCTGAACTATGTGCCTGCCGCCCGCCCGGCGCTCGCTGCCGAATAGCGCCGGCCCGCGCCTTGCCGCGATATTCCGCGTTCGTTGGCGCAGGAGTTCTGATCGCAAGACTGCTACGACCGGGGGTTGAGTTCCGCCCCCGGATCGCGCAGTTTTACGCGAGCTTACTTTGAGATGCGCCATGACTCCGGATTATCAAGTTGCCGCATTGTGGATTGGGGGCCGCCTGTCCTTTCTGGAGGAACTGTGCCTGAAATCCTTTGTCGATGCCGGCCAGCATACGGTGCTTTACACTTACGAGGGCGTGGGCAACGTTCCTGATGGGGTGGAACTGCGCGACGGCAACGACATTCTGCCCAACCCCAATATCGTTCGGCACGGACGCACCGGCAGCCCGGCATTATTTTCCGACCTGTTTCGCTATCGTTTACTTGCAAAACTGGACAACACGATCTGGGCCGATACCGACGCCTATTGCTGCAAGCCGTTCACGACCTCAACCGGACATTTCCACGGATACGAGAAAACCGACGAAGTAAATGGCGGAGTGCTGGGCCTGCCTAATGACAGCGCGACGTTGCGCGCGTTGATTGAGCTCACCTCGGACGAGTACAACATCCCCGAATGGCTACCGCCCGAGACCATCGCTGAATACGAGGCCGCGAAAGATGCGGGCAAGCCGGTTTCGGCAGGGGACATGCCGTGGGGCATCTGGGGGCCGCAGGCGCTGACGCATTACTTAAAGAAAACCGGCGAAATCGCACATGCGTTGCCGCAGATTGCACTTTATCCGATCCCATATAAGAAGCGGGGTCTGATGACTCGTCCGGGCGCGGATCTAAGCGAGATGATCACCGACGAGACATTTTCGATCCATTTCTATGGCCGCCGGATGCGACCACGCCTTTCGGAACGCTTCGGCGGCATTCCCCGCCCCCGCAGCCTGATCGGCCAGTTGCTGAAGAAACACGGAATCGACCCGACGAAGAACCCGCTGCCAGACCGCATCGGGGCCGCAACACCCGCATGACCATCACCATGCCCAACGCGCAGGCGATGCTTGATTGCATCGGCGGGAAGCCCACAACCTTCGCCGAGCTTGGGGGTTTGGCCGAAGACCTCGCGCTGGCAGCGTGGCAGCGGCATAGTTGCACGATCCTGCCGGTGGATATCGACCGGCGCGTCCATGGGCGGCTATGCAGCGGCGGCCTTCAGCGCCGCCTGGCCAGGGGCCGATGTGGTGGCAATCAGCCCGCAATCGACGCTGGACAAGGTGCTGGTCCCGTTCGAGACCCGCTATCGCGCGGCCTGGGGGTTGGATTTCTCCGGCCCCTATGGCGACGCGGCACAAGCCAGCGCTTCGGCGCGGCGGGTCACAATTCTTTACGACCCGTATGAGCGGCTGGATACCGGCCATGTCGCACGTTTCGCCGCACCCAACGTGGTCCGGCTGCGCTGCCCGCTGATGGGGCATCGGCTGGGTTCGTCGCTGTCGCAGATGGGTCTGCTGACGCCGACGATCCTCGGCGCGCTTTCGGGCAACCTGACACCGGCCGAGTTCTACCGTGCGCTGCGTGTCCGCCACCGCTTTCCCCGCTATCAGCGCGAATTGTTCCACCGCGCGCTGGCCCGGGGCCGCCCGGATCTGGCCCGCCGGGTCGGGCGCTGGGTGTTGGCGCGCGGCGATCACCGCGCGATCCGACGCGGCATGGCACAGCTGGAAGCGGACGACCGGCGCCATCAAACAAGACCGGTCAGTCAGTTTGAAGGATAGAAACAGCAGGCACTACTGGTCGAGAGGATCGATCTTATACTTCACTGATTTACCGCGAAGTATTTTTACCATCAAACGGGAAAGCTCACCGTTTTTTGATATTGGCTTCAGAACTTCATGGCCGACATTGGGCAACGGGATAAGGTGCATCTTTTGATAGCGTGGGCCGATATATTGGAACAAGAACCTGCTGTCGCGCATGATCAAGGGATCAAAAAATACCGTCGGCACTGGGCTTGGCAAAGGTTCCGGTAAAAGCTCCTCATGGTAAAAAGGCACGTCTTGATAAAGTCAAGATATGAAATGCGGGTGATTGGACAAACGTGGCGAGGCCGCGATTACCTTTGCGCCTTATGGCCCCGCCAAAATAAAATGCCGCATAGCCGCCCACACTGGCGCCATATGTGCAAATCGTTTCATATCCGCCAAGATAGTCTTTGACCGACGCTTTAAACGTCTCGCGGGATAGAAGCTGATATTGTGTCTTACGTTTTTGCGCTACATAGATGGTGTCATACCCGGTCGCGAGAGCCCAACGTGTCCCAAAACCCTCTGAAGCAAGTCTGCTTTTTATATCGCCAAACGTGATAATTAACCTGCGTGGTTTTTTCGCTCGAAAGTAACCAGTAATACAGAACCCGTCCGAGCGTGCGATTTCTTGTGTCTCGACCATCAACGTCCTCATAGTTCCGAGCATGCGAGCTTGTGCCGGGCTTTTTCACCGTCATGCCGAAGAACTATCGGTTTACCGTGCTTGGCATCAAGCCTGCAAAGTGATGCGGCAGCAGATTGGATTTCCGATCATGGGCAATTTGTTGTAGTGAATGACAATCAAATACCTTGATATTTCGGAAAACCATGATGAAACCCCGTATCATCACCCGTCATTTGGCGTCGCAGAGGCTTGGCGAGGCGCAGCTATTGGATCTGGTCGCAGACACGGCGGCGGAGCGGGTGCGGTATTTCTTTGCCAAGGGTACAGTGCGTGACGTGGCGCTGGCCGCGGTGTCGAAGCCGGTGCTGGCCGAGGCGATGATCGACGGCGCGCCGATGTTGATATGCGCTGATCCGGAACCCGGCAGCACCGTTTCGCAGACGGAACCGGAGCTTTTCGCAGGCGATAATGTCACCATCGCCACCCGCAACAACGAGCCCGCCGAAACCGTGGCCGCATGGTTGGCCTATCACCATACGCGCTTTGGCCTGACCGGCGCGGTGATCTTTGAGCGCGCTCAAAGCGGCGAGGAGCCGGGGTTCTGGGACGAAGTCGATGCGCTGTTGCACAAAGCCGGCACGGCGGTGCAGGTTGTCGTGGTGTTCTCGCAGGTGCCGCTGGGCGCGCAGCATATGCCGCCGGAATCCCATCCCTTCTGCCTGTCCGAAGCGCCGGGGCGCGACCGAATGGACGTTCCCCCTGCTGATCGCTGGCGCGCGCCCTTGGCCGAAATGTCGATCTACGAAATCGCGCGGCAGCGGTTCCTCCCCCGCGCGCGCGCCGTTGCGAATTTCGACCTGCATGATCTGTTGCAGCCGCATCAGGCTGGTTCGCCCTTCGACATGGCTGCGGCATCACCCGGTGTGGCGGTGATGCTAACGGGGCAGCATTGCTATCCCTGGCGGGTGCGCAAGGGGCAAACGCCGAGTTTCGCTGACCATATCTGCGTCCAGTTCGATAAACCATTGTACCGCCAGCGCTGGTGTGTTGCGCCCGCCACATTACCGCAAGGCGCGTCTCTGAAATGCCTGCAGGTCTCCGAGACGGCGCGCCAGCCGGGCGGTACGTTCTTCCGCTTCATGGCAATCCGCCATCCGATCAATAGGATCAGCCGGATCGTCCCGAAATCAAGTTTGGTCGAACAGGACGCGCTTTTGGCGCTGGCTCAAGACATATTCAATGCAAGCCCGGTGCGCGTTCCAGCGATTGATTTCTCCATGCCCGAGCAGACGAAAGACAATCGAACGGCCATCGTCACCACGATGAAGAACGAGGGGCCGTTCATTTTGGAATGGCTGGCCTATCACCGCGCCATCGGGGTGCAGGATTTCCTTGTCTATACCAATGATTGCAGTGACGGCACCGACCGGATGTTCGACCTGCTGCAACGCAAGGGGCTGGTCCAGCACCGCGAAAACCCATTCCGACAGGTGAACCTGAAACCGCAACACGCTGCTTTACAGGCTGCCGAGCACGAACCCCTGATCCAGAACGCCGACTGGATCATCTGCATGGACGTGGACGAATTCATCAATATCAAGACCGGCGAAGGTTTGCTGAGCGATCTTTACGCTGCTATCGGGGATGCCAATATGATCTCGTGCACATGGCGGCTGTTTGGAAACGCAGACATCGACAGCTTTTGCGACAAACCAACCATTGCGCAGTTCGAGCGCTGCGCCGAGGAGCTGTCACCAAAACCGCATCAGGCTTGGGGCTTCAAAACCCTGTTTCGCAATACCGGTATCTTCAAGAAACTGGGCGTGCACCGCCCCAAAGGCCTGAACCCGCAGCTTTGGGATCACGTGCGCTGGGTCAACGGCTCCGGCCAGCCGATGCCAAAACACGAGATCCGCAATGCCTGGCGCTCGACGGTCGAGACCTATGGCTATGATTTGGTGTCGCTCAACCATTACGCGGTGCGCAATTGCGAGAGCTTTCTGGTCAAGCGCGACCGCGGCCGGGTCAATCACGTGGACCGCGATCAGGGGCTGGCCTATTGGTTCCGGATGAACAACAACGCCACCACCGACCGCTCGATCCAGCGTCATCTTCCCAAGATGCAACGAAAATTGGAAAAATTGCTGTCAGACCCCGAGATCGCCCAGCAACACCACGCCTGTGTTGTGGCTCACGAGGCGAAGATCTCCGAACTGAAACAGGACCCCGAGCAGCAAGCGTTTTATCAGGAGCTGACCGGCGCGCGAATGAAAAAACTGTCGCGGATGCACCGGCACTTTGGCGCAAATGTATTCCTTTCTGGCCCGGATGCGATACCTGAAGAGGTCGTGTGGACCGATCACGATGAAAGGTTTTTCTTTACCGTGGAGAAGGCGAAAACCAACCACTGAGCTTTCCTCCCGGTTTCTGCGCGCGGAAATGCGAGTCGCTGACGTCGCGACCGCTGGCAGCGGGGTGATCTCAGCACCCGACGGCTCATCTACATCTGGCGGGCGGGATGTATTTTCGGCCTCGAAGGGCTGGGATCAAGAAAGTGGTCATCGGCCTCGCTGAAGGCGACCGCGAAAGCTCCAAGTGGGCGGGGCGTTATTGCTCGATCGATAACGGCGTGGCCTCACCCAAGCTCCTGTGCTTGAAATTGCCGGTGGCGCTTTTGGGTTCTGCACAGATCTGTGCCTTGCCATGGTGTTCAAACCGATAGTGTCAGTTCAAAACAAATGGCGCAAACCCCATGCCTGTGATCATTGAAGGGATTGAATTCAAGGACGGAATCAAGCAACTTCAAAATGCCGCCTGATCACGCCGTCACCAACTTTCGGTCCTTGCCCGCATCCTACCATGAACACAAATGGAGGACATTTCTCATGAAAGTTGTCGTTATGGGTGCAGGCGTTATTGGCGTCACCACCGCCTATTATCTTGCCAAACAGGGCGCAGAGGTCGTGGTCATCGATCGTCAGGCCGGACCGGGGCAGGAAACCAGCTATGCCAATGCGGGCCAGTTGAGTTATGGTATGACCTCGCCCTGGGCTGCGCCCGGTATCCCGGTGAAGGCGGTCAAATGGCTGTTCATGAAGCGCCGTCCGCTGTTTATCTGGCCCCTGATCAGCCCGACCATGTGGAAATGGTGCGTCTCGATGGTGCGCAATTGCAATGAGGACAGCTATCGCATCAACAAGGGCCGCATGGTGCGTGTCTCAAGCTATTCGCGCGATGTCATGCCCGAACTGATCGCCGAAACCGGCATAGAATACGACGGACGTGCGCAGGGCACTTTGCAGCTTTTCCGGACGGTCAAGCAGATGACGGGCTCGAAGGCGGATCAGGACATTCTGGCCGACTACGATTCCCCCTACGAGGTGCTTGGCCGCGATGCCTGTATCGAGGTTGAACCCGCCTTGGCCGAGGTACGAGACAAATTTGTCGGGGGCCTGCGCCTGCTTGCCGACCGTACCGGCGACTGCCAGATGTTCACGATCGCGCTGACCAAAAAATGCCTCGAGATGGGGGTGGAATTCAAATACGGACAGGCGATCCAGTCTATCGCCATCGAGGGTGGCAAAGTCGCGGGTGTAGACACGGAAATCAGCGGGCGGATCACAGGCGATGCCTATGTCTGCGCCATGGGCAGCTATGCGGTGAAGGTGCTGACCCCAATTGGCATCAAGCTGCCAGTCTATCCGATCAAGGGCTACTCTGTTACCCTGCCGGTTACCAATGACGAATTTGCCCCCCAGTCCACGATTATGGACGAAACCCACAAAGTCGCGATCACTCGTTTGGGCGACCGCATCCGGGTGGCGGGCACGGCGGAAATTGCCGGATATTCCAAACGCCTCGGCCCTCATGCTACCGACACGGTGAAACATGTCATCGGCGATCTGTTCCCCAAGGGGGGCGACATTTCCAAGGCCGAAGGTTGGACCGGCCTGCGGCCGATGACCCCCGATGGAACACCTGTTCTGGGGCCGACGAAATACGACAACCTGTTCCTGAACACGGGGCACGGAACGCTGGGCTGGACGATGGCCTGCGGTTCGGGCCGCGCCGTGGCGGATGTGGTGCTGGGCAAAACACCGGAAATCTCCTTCGACGGGCTCACCGCAGCGCGTTACGCACGCTGAACTTGGCCTTGACGACCAGCCAGACCCAATTCTTGGCGCGGCTGCTTGCCTCGTTGGCAGCGCAGCGTCGGGTAATGCAGCGCCATCGCAACATCGTGTAGCAGATATGGGAGAGCATGCAGGACGAGACGAGTTGCCATGTAAGGTCCAATCTGATCTGGCATTCGCGCCTGCCACCCTGAATGCAAAAAGGATCTCTTTGGGCAGAAACGACCCCTCATGCCTAAACGCGTCTAAGGTCCCCGAGTGCGACTGGTATTCGCGAAGAATCCCCACGACCTCGCAATTTTGGGTTGGGGCCAACACCCGTCGTTTGGCCCGTGATCTGACTGGCTTTAACCGCTCGAAGCTTTCGTGGGCGGGTCCACAGTCTATAAATCAGTCGCCCAAAATCGACGTTGGCGTCGGAATTTGGCGCGCAAAACTACTTGATTGCCCCTATACTTGGCATGCGGCGAGGGCGACAGTCTTCAAGTTTCGGGTATCGACCGAAGCAAAGACGCGCTCCCGAGAATGTCGACGTCAGCGTCATATCCTAGACCGCGACGCTTTTGGGGATACGAAGATGGTGAAGATCAGTCTCGTCTCAGCGCTGCTTTCAATCACAGCCAGCACGCTTCCGGCCTACGCCGACGACTTGGTCGAGCGCGGCGCTTATCTCGTGAAACACGTTGCGGCCTGTGGCAACTGCCATTCGCCGCTTGATGCCACCGGAGAGATCGCCGGTAAGGAACTATCGGGCCGCTTTGTGATTTCGACGCCAGGTTTCGACGCCTATGCACCTAACATCACTCCTGCAGGGATCGGTGGCTGGTCTGATGAAGAACTTTCTATCGCAATCCGCGAGGGCATTCGCCCGGATGGCACCTTGATCGGTCCGCCAATGCCGATCGAACTCTACCGACGCCTTTCGGACAGCGACCTCGCGGCGATAATTGCCTATTTGCGGACTGTTCCCGCCGTCGAGAGCGATCTACCCCGCTCACGCTACCGGATAGAGCTGCCCAGCAGCTACGGCCCTCCGGTCAGTTTCGTTGCGGATGTCGCGCCGGGCGAAACGGTCGAATACGGCGCTTATCTGGCAGGCCCAGTCGCCCATTGTATCGAGTGCCACACACCAATGACGGAGGCCGGCCATTTCGACTATGCCTCACGGCTTGGCGCCGGTGGCCAGATCTTGGAAGGACCTTGGGGCATCGCCGTCACCGCCAACCTGACATCCGCCCCGGATGCGCTCGCTCGCTGGAGCGACGAAGAAGTCATCAACATGATCCGAACCGGCCACCGGCCAGATGGATCGGCTATGGCAGGGCCGATGGGTTATAGCTTTTACAGGGGAATGGCTGAGCAAGACGTGCGCGCGATCGTTGCTTATCTCAGGACTCTGCCGGCGCGCGTTCCCTGACCCACATAACCTCATTAAGCCTGGGGAGCCACACGACCGGTACCAAGGCCGTCGGGCAAGTCTGCGACCTGTTGACCAAAGCGGGGCGCTATAACTTCTTTAAGGCCGCAGGTTATGAAACCGCGTTAGCGCAACATGGTCTAACGACCCGCTCGCTCGTTGTTAATCGGGAGTGTCAGAGCGCCGACCCTCTGCCAAATCTTAACTCTTGAACCTGCTTGCGGTTCTATAAAGCTTGCTCCGACGCACGGGTGCGAATGTGTCCGGCGCCGAGAGGTATTATTTTTCTGGCTCGTCCTTTGGTCGATCAGCCTCGTCCCCTTTTTCCAGCGCCGATACGTCAACAAGGTTGGCGTCGGGAATATCTTTATGATCCGGCGCAGGCTCTGAACTATCGGGCTTGCCGACGATCAGAGGTAGCAGATGCGCGCCGGTGGCCGATGCATAGTGCTGCGCTTCGGGGGTTTCCCAGCTCAATGTGTCAAAGCTCTCGCAATTGGTGCAGATCGGTGTCCAATCACCGTGGATATGCTGGCAATTCGTGCAGACCCATTGCGGGCCACGCGGGGCGCTCAGCGCTTTGGTCAACCACCCATGCACCACCGCGTCCGATGCGCCTTCGCCACGTTCGATGGCCGCCATCAAGGTCAGCGCGCGCGCGTCTGCGGCGGCATGCGGGAGATCGCCAAGCGCGCGACGGGCCTCGGGGAAATCTTCGGCGGCAATGTGCAGTTCGGCCCGCAACAGGCGGGTTTCAGGGTGGTCGGGGTGAAGCCGCGTCAGCGCAGTAAAGCGTTTGATGCGCTCGATTGGCGTTTCGTCAGGTTTGATCTCGGCAAAGGCTGCCGCCAGATCGGGATGCGGCTGAACATCCCACGCCTTTCTTAAGATACGCGTGGCATTGCGCGGCTTGTTGCGGGCAAGATAGGAGCGCGCTGCCATTGCCGCTGCCGGGACCAGATCAGGTGACAGGCGGTTTGCCTCGATCGCCTTCTCGCGCGCCTCGATTGTGGCCTCTTCGTCGATCACGTCGCGCGCCTCGGACAGGGCCAGAACCGCGTCACGGCGGGTATGGACATCGCGCGGCAGCGTACCGGATTTCAGCTTGGCATTCAGGGTGCTGCGCGCACCAGCCCAATCGTGCGCCTGCGCCTGAAGTTTTAGAAGAAGATCTTGCGTTTCCTCGTGCTTTGGCTTCAGGGCGAACGCCTTTTCGGCCAGTTTGCGCGCGGTTTCAGTATCCCCGTCGGCGACCTTCTGCTTGAGGATACCGCGAATTCCGACAAAGCGGGTGCGTTCATCCGCCACCAGTTTTTGATAGGTCTCGGTTGCGGTGGCGCGATCACCGGCAAGTTCCGCCGCCTGCGCCTTGAGCAGATTGGTCAGCGCCGGTTGTTTGAGATATTTTTCGGCCTTTTTGGCCTTGTTCAGCGCCAACCGCCCCTCACCCGAAGCCAGAGCCATCAACCCGTCGGCCAGCGCCTGAAATCCACGCTGTTCACGGCTGCGGTCAAAGTAACGTGACAGAGCAGTTTCATCGCCGCTCAGGAACCTTAGAACCGCGCCCAGCAATGCCAGCAATTTCAATAAGACCCAGACCGCCACAATCAGCAGCAGCCCGGCGATGACCGATTGCAACGGCCCTAATGTGTATTCCGTGCCTGCCACGGTGATCTGCACACCGCCGTCGGTTTCCAGAAGATAGCTCGCGCCCAGCGCCAATGCGGCGGTGATCGCCACGAAAACCAGGATCTTGATCAGGGACCAAAGCATGGGACGTCCTTCAATTTGCGTTCAGGCTTTGCGCCAGATCATCAGCCGCCTCGATTGCGGCCAGCCGGCTTTCCGCCCGCTCGCGCCAACCATCCAGCGGCGGTTTGGCCGCCTCAGTCAGACTGTCGATCTCTCGCAATGCGCGCGACAGGTCGCCATTGGTCAACGCTGCCTCGGCCCGCGACAGGATCGCGTCCGGATCGTTTCCGTCGCGTGGCGCGACCGAGCGCGCACCAAGTTGGCGTTGCAGAAAGGTTCCAAAACTATGGGATCCGTCGGCGCTCTGGGCTCGAACCGCTGCCAATGCATTGCGCGCCGCCGGTGGAAAATCGGTCTGCAGTGCCGCAATCGTGGCGACACCTTCCGCTGCCGGGCCTGACAGGACTGCGGGAACGGAAACATCATTGCTCTCAAGCAACTGCACCTGATCCATATAAGGACGTCCCGAATCCAAAGCTGCGCGCATCTGGGCAACGGCAGTGCGATTCATCGCTTTCTGCGCGGCAATGGCCGCCTGATCTTCCTTGGCGCGGGCGTCGGCCTCCATCTGACGAGCTTGTTCGACCAGCGCCTGCATCTCGGCACGTTGTTCGGCGACCGAACTTTGCAGTGTCTGCAACTCGCGCTCGTAGGCGGCAATCGCGCTTTGCGAAACGCCTTGCGTTAGCGGGCGTTTTTCAAGTTCGGTCAAGCGGTCATCCATGGGACCAAGCCGGGTCTGAATCTGCTGAAGTTCTGCGGTGATAATGTCCAAGCGCTCGGTCAACGGGTCAATCTGAGCCGTCAAATCGGCTAGCCCGGTTTCAAGGGGGGTCAGATCGGGAATCGGCAACCCTTCAATGTTGGCGCTCAAACCGCTGATTGCGGTATCATGTGCAGCAACCTCGTCGCGGAGTGCCGCGATTTCCGCACCGGTTTTCCCCGATTGCAGCGCCTTGGGCAGAAATTGATCCACCAAGTCGGCGCGTGCCGCCAGAAATCCAAGCATTGCCGCAAGGATACCGCCCAGCAGCGCGGGTACAAACCCCCGCCGTCTTTCGATCACCCGATCGGCGGTTTTTTCATCTGACAGGGGCTCGGATTTCACAGGTTCCGGCTTGGACCGGGGCTTGGTTGTCTTGGGTTTCTTCGGCAGCGGGCTTTTGGCCTCGGGCGCGGCTTTGCTTTCTTCCGGCATGACAAGGGGATCGCCCGAGGTCGCGCTTTGCGGTTTGGATGCAGGCACCTTGTTTGCGGCCTTCGAACCGTCGCCGCCGGTCGTCTTTGGGTTTTCCGCGGACTTGTCCTGGGTCTTATCGTCGGCTTTTGGCGTGGAGTCTTTCTTGTCGGCCACCGTGATGATCCCTCTTGATTCTGACCCGATACTTGTCCTGCACCGGAAAACCTTACTTCGCGCTTGGGCCACCCTCAACCCGACTTGCCTGATTAGCAAGTATTTCAACGCCATCCGCCAGCGCCGCGGCGGTTGGTCGTGATGCCACGATCAACCGTTTCAGGGGCAGATCGCGCAAAGGCCGAGCCGCCGCTTCGCTGATCGCAACGGCATGTACTTCCGCACCGATCTGCGCAACCCGGGCAAATTGCTGGGCGGTTCTGGGTGAAAATAACGGCACGATAACCTGTCCCGGACCGTTCAGCGTGGCCTGCGCGGCATCCGTAAGCGGCAGGACTTCCTGTTCGTAGATCACCTGCACCACCACACTGCATCCGACTGGGGCAAGTTCTCCGGCAATATCACCACTCCCGTGACGTCCGCGCAAATGCAATAACGGCCCCTGCGGTGGATTAGCGCGCAATGTGGCAATCAGTTCGGCGGCGTCCTCGCCCACCATGCGGGCCTGCCAGCCGAGTTTACGCGCGGTCTGAGTGGTCCACGCTCCGACGCAGTAACAAGGCAGATT
Source organism: Pontibaca salina (assembly GCF_016307205.1). Classification (GTDB taxonomy): domain Bacteria; phylum Pseudomonadota; class Alphaproteobacteria; order Rhodobacterales; family Rhodobacteraceae; genus Pontibaca; species Pontibaca salina. The sequence goes on from NZ_JAEIJD010000003.1 coordinate 239,831, forward strand.
CCGTCGGTCGGTCACGTCTGCCGCAATGGCAACCCCATTGGCCGACGTAAAAATAAGTCCGCGCGCGTCATCAAGATCGATCTGCTCAGCAATCGGTACGATTCGCAGCAACGGAGAATGGCAGACGGTCAGTCGCTCGCGCAGTACGGCGGGCAGGTCCGCCACAAAACGTTCGCCAGAGACGCGGGGGCGGGTCATCAGCAGGGTGGTTTCCACCATCGCGGTAGGCTCTCTCGGGATTGTTTGCAGGCTGTCCGAGTGTTACCTGCCAAGAAGCGGGGTTGCAACGGGCAGGCACATGGTGCGGACAGTAACGGTTTTAGGGTTGGAGAGCAGCTGCGACGATACCGCCGCCGCCGTGGTGCGGCAGGGACGGGACGGGGCGCAAATTTTGTCCTCGATTGTGCATAGTCAGGATGATCTGCACAGCGCTTATGGGGGTGTCGTACCGGAACTGGCAGCGCGGGCCCATGCCGAGAAACTGGATATCTGCGTGATACAGGCACTGCATGATGCGGGCCTGACGCTGGCCGATCTGGATGCGGTTGCCGTCACTGCCGGGCCGGGGCTGATCGGCGGCGTGGTGGCTGGCGTCATGTGCGCCAAAGGCATCTGTGCCGCGACCGGTCTGCCATTGATCGCGGTCAACCATCTGGCCGGCCACGCGCTGACGCCGCGTTTGACCGATAACGTCGACTTTCCCTATTTGGTGCTGCTGGTCTCGGGCGGGCATTGCCAGTTCCTGATCGCCCACGGCACCGAGAGTTTCACGCGACTGGGCGGCACCATCGACGACGCGCCGGGCGAGGCCTTTGACAAGGTCGCCCGTCTTCTAGGTCTGGCGCAACCGGGTGGCCCTGCGGTCGAAGCCGAGGCGCGCAAGGGCGATGCGGCCCATTTCGCCCTCCCCCGCCCACTGTTGGATCGGGCCGGATGCGATCTGTCGTTTTCCGGATTGAAAACCGCCGTGCTGCGCCAACGCGACATCATCGCCCTCGATAAGGGAGGGCTAACCCGGCAAGACCGCGCCGATCTCTGCGCCGGATTCCAGCAGGCCGTGACCGATGTGCTGGCCGAGAAAAGCCGCCGCGCACTGGCGCTATACCTGACGCAAGACCCCGCCGCGCCAGTGATGGCCGTGGCCGGCGGCGTCGCTGCCAATGGCACGATCCGGGCCGCATTGGAGGCGGTTTGCGCGCAAAGCAAAGTTGCCTTCGTCGCGCCCCCGCTGGCCTTATGTACCGATAACGCCGCAATGATCGCCTATACCGGGATCGAGCGGTTCCGCCTCGGCGCGCGCGATGGCATGGATCTCGCCGCCCGCCCGCGCTGGCCGTTGGATCAAAGCAGCCCGGCGATGCTGGGCAGCGGCAAGAAGGGGGCAAAAGCATGAGCATTGCCGTCATCGGCGCTGGAGCATTCGGCACGGCACTGGCGATCTCGCTGACCGCGAACGGGCCGGTTTGCCTGTGGACGCGCGACCAAGACCACGCGCAAGAAATGCAGGACACAGGCCAAAACACGCGCCGCCTGCCCGGTGTCGCGCTGCCTTCTGGGCTGACCGCAACCGCCGAGTTTGATCAGGCCGCGCAACATGAAACCGTGCTGCTGGCCGTGCCCATGCAGCAATTGCGCCGCGTGCTGAGCGAACACGCCAGTGCATTACGCCACGCCACGCTGGTTGCCTGCTGCAAGGGAATCGAACTGGAAACTGGCATTGGGCCTTGCGCCGTGATCGGGCAGGTGCTGCCCGAAACGCCCTGTGCGCTGCTGACCGGTCCCAGTTTCGCGCATGATATCGCGCGGGGCTTGCCCACCGCGCTGACTCTGGCCACCGAAAATGCCCAACGTGGTGTCCGGCTTCAACAATTGCTCAGCACAGCCAATATCAGGCTCTACCGCACCACAGATGTGATTGGCGCCGAACTTGGCGGGGCATTGAAAAACGTGATCGCCATTGCCTGCGGTACAGTGATCGGCGCGGGGATGGGCGCCAGCGCGCGCGCCGCACTGATGACGCGGGGCTATGCCGAGATGCAGCGCATGGCGCTGGCCCTTGGCGCGCGGGCCGAGACGCTGGCGGGGCTGTCAGGTTTTGGTGATCTGGCGCTGACCTGCACATCGGATCAGTCTCGCAACTATCAGCTTGGGCTGGCCATCGGCCGGGGCGAAGGTTTTGACCCCTCCATCACGGTCGAGGGCGCAGCCACCGCACGAGCGGTTGCCGCCAAGGCTGAACAGATGGGGCTAGATATGCCGATCACCGAAATCGTGGTCGGCCTTTTGGACAGCGCCCTGACCCCTGAAAGCGCGATGTCACGCCTGCTGGCGCGCCCCCTGAAAGAGGAATGACGCGACAACTTACCGGCGGTTCAAAACCAGATTCACGGACCCGTGTTCTGAGCCAGCCAAAGGTCAAGGACGCGACCGCCTTGAGTCGCAGATACCATTGAAGTCTGTACGAAAATGAACGTGTGGCTTGACTGAAGGATGATACGGAAAAGAAGATTGGAATATGACAATGACGGGTAAAAACACCGGGGCAGATTTAAAATCGGGCAGCTATTTCTTTCTCTTGGCTGCGCTCATGCTCATACTCGCCACCATCGGCATCTTGCATTTCTTCAGTGCGGAAGACCAAAAACATCTACTTGCCGAAGGAGGTTTTTTCGAGAATTTGACCGTTTTGGGCTATGGGGTCTGCCTTTTGCTTATTTGGTCCTGCTGGCCTTGGCAGAAGGTACGCGAGCGCTGGTACTTCTCGGCATTGATAATTCTTTTTGCGTTACGCGAACTCGATTATGACAAGTCTCACTTCACTTTAGGGCTTTTGAAGGCCCGTCAATATACCGGAGACATGGTGGGGTTTCCCGAGAAAATCATCTCAATCATGCTTCTGGTTTTGTTGGTGGCCTTACTGATTTCCATTCTGGTCAACGAAACCCGTGCTTTCATATCCGGTTTGATCGCAGCCAAGCCAAGCGAACTGGCCGTACTAAGCAGCCTGGTGCTTATTGTCGTTACCAAGTCGGTCGACGGACTTGGCAGAAAATTGGCTGACTTTAATATCACAATTTCCAAATCCGTAGAACAGACTGCCACTGTTGTTGAAGAGATCGGCGAACTGGGCATACCGATCATGTTCGCTGTGGCGATCATACTGAGTGCGGACTTTTATTTCAGGAAACGCTCGGTCTTGTGACAGGGGTTCAGGGGTCACATGCTACCGGAACCATGATGCGAAAGCTCAAATGCGAGGCGGCCGCCAGAGTCGGCGGGCGCTGCAATCGCGAGGCCAGACCAGTTAGCCGTAGACCGACTCTTTGCCGAAATGTTTGGTCAGCATGTAATAGACAACCGCGCGGTATTTGTTGCGCTCGGACCGGCCATAGGTGTCGATTGCCGTGTCAATGGCTGACATCAATTCGGGACCGTCCGGCAAGCCCAGTTTCTTGATCAAAAAATTGTTCTTCACGGTTTCAAGCTCACTTTCCTGCGAGCCTGCGACTGTTGCCGCGTCGTCGTTATAAATTGCCGGGCCGCAGCCGATGGTGACCTTGGTCAAAAGGTCCATGTCCGGCGTCATCCCGCATTTGTTTCGCAGATCGTCCGCATATCGTGCAATCAAATCGTCGCGCTTACCCAAAACACTTCTCCCGCTACCAATACGCGCATGCGTGTGCTGTCTGAACCAACGACACCATGCCGCACAAAGTCTAGCGGACCCTGACGATCACACAATCTTTATTTCTGGTGGCTTTGTTCCGTGGCGGCCACTCCGTTCACAGAGCGACCGCCATCCAAATCAGTATCGGTAATGTTCGGGCTTGAAAGGTCCATCCGGGCTGACGCCGATATAAGCGGCCTGATCGTCGCTCAGTTGGCTAAGTTTTACGCCGACCTTGGCAAGGTGCAAACGCGCCACCTTTTCGTCCAGATGTTTGGGCAGAACATAAACCTTGTTCTCATACTGATCGCCCCGGGTCCAAAGTTCGATCTGCGCGAGGGTCTGGTTGGTAAAGCTGGCCGACATCACAAAGCTGGGATGACCGGTGGCGTTGCCAAGGTTCAGCAGACGCCCCTCAGAGAGCAGGATGATCCGATTGCCCGAGGGCATCTCGATCATGTCCACCTGTTCCTTGATATTGGTCCATTTGTGGTTTTTCAGCGCCGCGACCTGAATTTCATTGTCGAAATGGCCGATATTGCCGACGATGGCCATATCCTTCATCTCGCGCATATGTTCGATGCGGATCACGTCCTTGTTGCCGGTGGTGGTGATGAAGATATCGGCGGTCTTCACCGCATCTTCCAGCGTCGTCACCTCGTAACCATCCATTGCCGCCTGGAGCGCGCAGATCGGGTCGATCTCGGTCACTTTCACCCGTGCTCCCGCACCGCTGAGGCTGGCGGCGCTGCCCTTGCCAACGTCGCCATAGCCGCAGACGACCGCGACCTTGCCCGCCATCATCGTATCGGTAGCCCGGCGAATGCCATCAACCAGCGATTCCTTGCAGCCGTATTTGTTGTCGAATTTCGACTTGGTGACGCTGTCATTGACGTTAATCGCCGGGAACGGCAGGTGGCCGCTTTCCATCATCTGGTACAGGCGATGCACACCGGTGGTGGTTTCCTCGGACACGCCTTGCAACATGTCGCGCTGTTTCACGAACCAGCCGGGCGTCTCTGCCATCCGCTTGCGAATCTGGGCGAAAAGCGCCTCTTCCTCTTCGCTGGTAGGGGTGGCGATCAATTCTTCCTCGCCCTCTTCGACCCGCGCGCCCATCAGAATATAAAGCGTCGCGTCGCCGCCATCGTCCAGGATCAGGTTCGCACCCCCTTCAAACTGAAAGATCCGGTCGGCATAATCCCAGTATTCTTCCAGCGTTTCACCCTTGAACGCAAAGACCGGCACACCGGTGGCAGCAATAGCCGCCGCAGCGTGGTCCTGAGTGGAAAAAATATTGCACGAGGCCCAGCGGACATCGGCCCCGAGCGCGGTCAAGGTCTCGATCAAGGCCGCCGTCTGAATCGTCATGTGCAGGCTGCCGGCGATCCGTGCGCCCTTGAGCGGTTTGCTTTCGCCATACTCCTCGCGCAGGGCCATCAGGCCAGGCATCTCGGTTTCAGCGATATCCAATTCCTTGCGACCATACTCGGCCAGTGAAATATCCCTGATAATATAGTCCTGTGCCATTCGAGGCTCCCTAACGTTGCGATCGCGAATCGGTTACCATCTTGCGCAGTCCGCCTCAATGGCGCGTGTCGCCTGGGTGCCGGGTCTTTTTGAAGCAGTCGCCGCGCCGCATGCGCGCGCTGCGATCAACTCCCCGACCAATCAAAGCTGGGCCGTGTGATCTTCCGGCACCGATCTGGACAATCCTTCGCCGGTGCATATTCTGCGCGAGATCTTGACCTGATGCGGAGCCTGTGATGCCCAGAATCCGACGCGCCTGGCAGCGCATGCTTTCTGGCCGCCGGCTGGATCTGCTGGACCCCACACCGGTGGATATCGAAATCGAAGACATCGCCCACGGGCTGGCCTTCGTCGCACGCTGGAACGGCCAGACACGGGGCGATTACGCCTACTCCGTCGCGGAACATTCGCTGTTGGTCGAAACCTTGTTCGGACGGCTCGCGCCGGATGCCCCGGTGAAATGGCGGTTGGCCGCGCTGCTGCACGACGCTCCGGAATATGTGATCGGTGATCTGATTTCCCCGGTAAAGGACGCGGTCGGACCCGGATATAGCGATCTGGATGACCGTCTTTCGGCGGCGATCCATATGCGCTTTGGCCTGCCCGCGATCCTGCCCGCCACAGTTAAACGCCAGATCAAGCGCGCCGACCGTGTCAGCGCCTGGATGGAGGCGACCCGCATCGCAGGGTTTACCCAAGCCGAAGCCGATAAGCTGTTTGGCAAACCCAAGGCCGAAATGATCCAAGGGCTGGATATCCAGTTGCGTGCGCCCAAATTGGCGCGCGATGCTTATACACAGCGCCACGAGGAATTGCTGGCGCAATTGTGAGCGCGCCTAGCGCGGGCTGCGCTTGGCCAAGATGCGCTGCAATGTACGGCGGTGCATGCCCAGACGTCGCGCGGTTTCGCTGACATTGCGATCACAAAGCTCGTAAACCCGCTGGATATGTTCCCAACGCACGCGATCCGCGCTCATCGGATTTTCCGGCGGCGGGGGCATTTCATCGGGCGTCGCCAGCAAGGCATTGGTGATATCCGTGGCATCGGCGGGTTTGGACAGGTAATCTGTCGCCCCGATCTTGACCGCCGCGACAGCGGTGGCAATCGCGCCATAGCCGGTCAGCACAACAATCCGGCTATCGGGGCGGCGGTCACGCAGCACCTCGACCACATCTAGCCCATTCCCGTCATCAAGCCGCAGATCGATCACCGCATAGGCCGGCGGGCGGGCCGTGGCGATTGCCTTGCCTCCAGCAACGGATTGGGCTGTTTCCACCTCAAAGCCGCGCTTTTCCATGGCCTTGGCCAATCGGCGCACGAAAACTTCGTCATCATCCACCAACAGAAGCGATTTGTCCGGTCCGATCTCTGGCTTTGACGCGTCGGCCATGCTCACCTCAGGTTATTAGGTAGGAATGGAAATATTAACAGGCAGCGGGAAAAGGTCAAACACGCTGTCACCAGCCTGCCGCCTCAAGATAACATCCGATCTTGTCTGCCATCTCTTCCGGGCCGGTATCGCGGCGAAAAAACTCGACAAAACCGGAATCCGGCAGGACCAGATAGGAAAAGGTCGAATGATCGACCAGATAGAAATCGTCCTCGGCCGGATGGGCGTTGTAATAGGTCTTATAGGCTTGGCTGGCCGCCTTGACCTGTTCGGGCGAACCGGTCAGCCCGACCATCCGCTGGTGCATATTGTCCGCAAAGTCACCGACCACCTTCGGCGTGTCGCGCTTGGGATCGATCGAGATGAAAACCGGCGTGACCATCTGGCCTCGCTCTTCCAGAATATCCACAGCGGCAGCGTTGCGGGCGACATCCAGCGGACAGACATCAGGGCAAAATGTATAGCCGAAATAGATGAGGGTGGGCTGGGTAATCACTTCCGTATCCGTCACGGTTTGACCCTGAGCGTTAACCAATTCAAACGGCCCGCCAATCTGGGCCGCGCCACCGGCGATCTGCCCGCCGCGACACTGCGCGAACTTGTCGCCATCATCGCTTGCCATGGTCCGCCACCAGACTGCGCCCGCAACCGCGATGACAAGCACGACGATAGCGGCGACAATAGCATGAATCGGTTTCATCTGGTCTCTCCGGGCTGGCAGAACGGTTGATCGTTCCGGCCCGCACTTCTATCAAACTGAGTAGCGGTTACAACTGAAATGGATTTTCCATGATCGAGTCCGATGTCAGCCTGCTGGACGGGCGTACACAGCGAAACTGGATTCGGCTGCGCACGCTGATCCTGTTGCGTTGGTTCGCCATTGTCGGTCAACTTGCCGCGATCAAAGTGGCCCATCAGGTCTATCAAATCCAGCTTGAACTAGGGCTTTGCTATATGGCGGTGGGCGTGTCGATGATCGGCAACCTGATCGCGATGTTTGTCTATCCGGAAAACAAGCGCCTATCTGAACCCGAAACCCTGATTACGGTGCTGTTCGACCTGCTGCAACTGGCGCTACTTCTGTATCTGACCGGGGGGCTGAACAATCCGTTCGCCATGCTATTGCTGGGGCCGGTGACGGTGGCGGCCAGTGTGATGGGTCTGCGCTCGACCTTGATTATCGGCGCCAGCGCGATTACGCTGGTGACGCTTCTGGCTCAATTTCATCTGCCATTGCTGTTGCCGGATGGATCGGTATTGCAGATGCCGGACATATTCCTGTTTGGCAATGGCACCGCCATTATTATCGCCACGCTGTTCATGGGCGCTTATTCACGTCGTGTCAGTTCGGAAATGCAGTCAATGAACGATGCACTGGCGGCAACCCAACTGGCACTGGCGCGCGAGCAAAAGCTGACCGATTTGGGGGGCGTGGTGGCCGCCGCCGCACATGAACTGGGCACCCCGCTGGCCACCATCAAACTGGCCAGTTCCGAGCTAATAGACGAACTGGCCGACAATCCCGACCTGCGCGAAGACGCTACCCTGATCGGCGAACAGGCCGACCGCTGCCGCGATATTCTGCGCGATATGGGCCGTGCCGGAAAAGATGATCTACACCTGCGTCAAGCCCCGCTCAGCGCGGTTCTGGCCGAGGCTGCAGAACCCCATATGAACCGCGGCAAGGCCGTGTATTTCGAAGAGGTCCCCGGTGACGACGACCACCAGCCTATAATCATGCGTAAATCCGAACTGATCCACGGGTTCCGCAATCTGATCCAGAATGCCGTGGATTTCGCCGATGCTAATATCTGGATCGAGACCCGCTGGAGCGACGACCAAATTGCAATACGTATCATGGATGACGGACACGGCTTTCCGCCCACGCTGATCGGGCGCATCGGTGATCCTTTCATGCGCCGACGCACGGCCCCGTCGGACCCATCCACACGCCCCGAATATGAGGGCATGGGGCTAGGGTTGTTCATCGCAAAGATCCTGCTGGAGCGCACCGGCGCCGAATTGACCTTTGCCAATGGATCAAACCCGTTTAACAACCCCGGCAAAGAATATACCCGGCGCGGCGCAGTCGTCGAAGTTATTTGGCCGCGTGACAAGATCGATGCACACCCCGACGGCATCGCCCCTGCTCACGGCAGGAACGAGCGGTTTTCCTAGATATCCGTTAGTCGCCGAGGGCGGTTAAACCCATTTTAACCATTACGCCTGCACAGTCCCCGATGAATTGCTACCTGTTTCGGGAACACTTGCGATGTGGGAATGGCTGATCCTTGGCGTGACGAGTGCAACCGCCGCGATCGGCGCCGTATGGCTTCTGGTGCCGCGCGGTGCAAAGCCCGGCGGCGCGTTGGCGGTTTTCCGTTCGGCACAGGATGCGCCGCCGGTCTGGTTGTTCGAGGGGCAAACACTGGTTGATCGCAGCCACTCCGCGCGCGCCTTAAACGGCCAAGGTGCAAACATTGTAGGCTGGGTGGATTTACGCGATCAGCTGCAGGCGCAATTTCCGGCTTTTCCAGAAACGCCCGAGGCGGCGGTCAATCCCCTGATCGTCGAATCGGCGCTGGAAGACGATGCAAGACAGGTGGTCTTCGAATGGTTGGGCGAAATGGTTCGGGTTGAATTGCGCCCTCGCCCGGCCAGTGCAACCCATAGCGACCAACCCACAGCTGATGTCCTGCTATCCGCAACCAAACATGCGCCTTATCCGGTCTGGCGGCTAGATGCAGACAACCGCGTCAGCTGGCATAATGATGCCTATTCCCGGCTGTACGCTATGGCCCGCGAGTCCCGCCCTGAACCTTCAACGCCGCTGTTCACCATCACCCCGGACAGACCGGCAACCGGTAGAGCCGCCCGCAAATTCGTCACCGTCAACAATAGCAATCAAAAACTGTGGTACGATATCTCGGTCGTGCCGCATGGTAGCGGACGCCTTTGCTACGCGGTTGATGTAAACGCGGTGGTCGATGCTGAAGTCGCCCAACGTAACTTTGTCCAGACGCTGGCCAAGACCTTTGCGCATCTGTCCATAGGCTTGGCCATCTTTGATCGCAATCGGCAACTGGTTCTGTTCAACCCGGCCCTGATCGATCTGACTGCTCTGCGGGCCGATTTTCTAAGCGGGCGACCCAACGTTTTGTCATTTTTCGACCGGCTGCGCGATCAACGTATGATGCCTGAACCGAAAAACTATAGCAGTTGGCGCCAGCAAATGGCCGATCTGGTCGCCGCCGCCGCCGACGGGCTTTATCAGGAAACATGGTCCTTGCCGTCGGGATCAGTCTACTCCGTCACTGGACGACCACATCTCGATGGCGCGGTTGCCTTCCTGTTCGAGGATATCACCGCCGAGATTACCCTGACCCGTCAGTTTCGCGCGGATCTGGAGCTGGGGCAATCCATACTCGATCAATTGCATCAGGCGATCGCGGTGTTCACAATCGATGGCACGCTGAGTTTTTCGAATGCGGCCTATCATCAGCTCTGGGGCGTCGACCCCGACCGCAGCTTTGCGCAGTCCACAATTCTGGATGCTACGCGCTTGTGGCAGGATCACTGCCGCGCAACACCAATGTGGGGTGAAATCCGCGATTTCGTAGCGATCGGCGAACACCGCACCGAGTGGTTTGGAGCAATCAGACTGGTAGACGGGGCGGAAATGATCTGCTCCGTCTACCCAATCAACGGTGGCTCGACGATGGTCAGCTTTGAAGAATCCCGTGGCGCGAGCTTGCCCGCGCTTCGGCAACCAAAGATGCAGGTGATTGGCGCCTGAACCCGCTTGCGGCCAACCCTGTGCACAGCCATTGTAGCACCATGACCGCCTTTAGGACTCTGACCTTCCACTCGCCGGAAGAAACCGCAATTTTTGCGACCCGACTCGCCCCGCAACTACGGGCGGGTGATTGTCTGTTGCTTGACGGCCCCGTGGGTGCGGGAAAGACCCATTTCGCCCGTCATTTGGTGCAATCGCTTCTGACCGTGCCCGAGGATGTGCCCTCGCCCACCTATACGCTTGTGCAGACCTACGACACCGCTGCGGGGCCATTATGGCATGCCGATCTTTACCGTCTGACCGCGTCCGACGAGATCGAGGAACTGGGCCTGATCGAAGCCTTTGACACCGCGATTTGCATCATCGAATGGCCCGACCGTCTGGGCTCGCTCGCACCGCGAAACGCGCTTTGTTTGCGGTTTGGGCACGACGACAATCTGCCCGATACGCGCCACATCGAACTCAGTTGGAACCATTCCGGGTGGGCTGACCGTATTGGAGCGATTGCCGATGTCTGAGCGGGAAGAATTGATTGCCGGTTTTCTTGCCGGCACGAGATGGGCCAAGGCGCAGCGCGAACCGCTCGCCGGGGATGCGTCTTCGCGACGCTATGAGCGGCTGAATGATCCGCAAACCGGTGCCACGGCGGTGCTGATGGATGCACCCCCCGATCAAGGCGAAGACGTGCGTCCCTTTGTGCGCATCGCCAATCATCTGCGCGACCTAGGGTTAAGCGCACCCGAAATTCTCGCAGAGGATACCGAGAACGGGTTTCTTTTGCTTGAAGATCTGGGCGACGATCTGTTTGCGCGTCTGCTGAACACCACACCAAAACAGGAAAACGACCTGTATCGCGCCGCGACCGATGTTTTGATCGCATTGCATAACACCGACCCGCCTGAACTTAAAACCTATACTCCGCCAATCATGGCGGAAATGACCGACCTGGCCTTTACCCACTACCGCGCGGCGATCTGGGGCCGCTCTGAGCCGCAGCTTCAGGAGCGCTTTCAGCAACGGTTCACCGACATCCTCAGCCAGAGCGTGCAATCCGAACCCGTGCTGGTGCTGCGTGACTATCACGCAGAAAATCTGCTTTGGCTGCCCAAGCGAGACGGCATCGCCCGCGTTGGCCTGCTGGATTTTCAGGACGCCGTGCTGGGCCACCCGGCTTATGATCTGGTGTCGCTGTTACAGGATGTGCGCCGTGATGTGTCGGTTGCCGTCGAACAGGTGATGCTGACCCATTATATCAAGCAGACCGACGCGGACGATCATCGCTTCCGGCGGGCCTATGCGGTGCTGGGCGTGCAGCGCAACTTGCGTATTCTGGGCGTGTTCGCAAGATTGGCGCGCGAACGCAACAAACCTTATTATCTGACGCTGATGCCCCGCGTGTGGGAGCATTTGACGCGCGGTCTGGATCATCCCGCTCTCGCCCCGGTCGCTGAACTACTGACCCGCGAGTTGCCACCTCCCACACCGGAAAACCTGGATCGATTGAAAACCGCATGACCCAACCCGTTATGATGTTCGCCGCCGGTTTCGGCACGCGCATGGGCGCGCTGAGCGCCAAACAACCCAAGCCGCTGATCCATGTGGCAGGGCGCGCACTGATCGATCATGCGCTGGATCTGGCGCGCGCTGTCGACGCCGCGCCGATCGTCGCCAACGCCCATTACCGCGCCGAGATGCTGGCGGCACATCTTGCGCCGCTGGCCGTGCAGGTCACCCATGAGACCCCCGACATTCTAGATACCGGCGGTGGCTTGCGCGCGGCGCTGCCGCTGCTGGGGCCGGGTCCGGTCATTACCATGAACACCGATGCGATCTGGTCGGGGCCGAACCCGCTGTCCCTGTTGTTGCGCTATTGGAACCCCGAGGTGATGGATGCACTGCTGATCTGCGTGCCGCTCGACCAGGCCATCGGCCGCAAGGGCACGGGCGATTTCACCCGCATGGACGATGGTCGCATCCAGCGGGGCGGCGATCTTGTCTATGGCGGTGTGCAAATATTGAAAACCGACGGGTTGGCGGAAATCGACGCGCCCGTGTTTTCCTTGAACCGCCTCTGGGACCAAATGCAGGCGCAAGGCCGGCTCTTTGCACATGTCTATCCGGGGCGCTGGTGCGATGTCGGCACGCCAGAGGGCATCCCGCTGGCCGAAGACCTGCTGCGAGGGGGCGAACATGTTTAAGCCAAGCGACAGGCCGCGCGTTTTCGCCCTGTCCTGTGGCGTCGATTTTCCCGCCGCATTGATCGACGGGCTTCTGGCGCGCAGTGACGGCCCGCCGGAGGCTTTGGCGCGGGTGAATCTGATCGTCAACACCCGCCGCATGGCGCGGCGCATCCGCGATATCTTAGACGCTGGGCCGGCGCGATTGCTGCCGCGCATCTCGCTGCTGACCGATCTCGACCACGGCCGCGACAGCGCCGCCCTGCCCCCGCCGATCCCGCCACTGCGCCGCCGTCTGGAACTCGCGCAACTGATCGGCAAGCTGCTGGACCGGCAACCCGATTTGGCGGCACGCGCCTCGGTCTATGATTTGGCGGATTCGCTCGCTGACCTGATGGACGAGATGCAGGGCGAAGGCGTCGACACCGATGCGATCCGCAACCTCGACGTCAGCGATATGTCCGGCCACTGGGCGCGCTCGCAAGCGTTTTTCGACATCGCCGCCGATTTCATCGCGCGCGCCGGTGTCGACGGACTTGACGCGCAGGCAAGGCAAAGGCGCATGGTAGAAACCCTTGCTGCGCGTTGGCAAAAGGCGCCGCCGCAACACCCGGTCATCCTCGCGGGTTCAACCGGGTCGCGCGGGACCACGCTGATGCTGATGCAGGCAGTGGCGCGATTGCCGCAGGGCGCAGTGGTGCTGCCCGGTTACGACTTTGACCAGCCCGAAGCTGTCTGGGCCTCGCTGGATGCAAGCGATCACGCACTGGCGGCGCAAGATCACCCGCAATTCCGGTTTCGCCACCTGATGCAAGCCTTTGACCTGTCGCCCGGCGAGATCCGCCCTTGGACCGATACGCCGCCACCCTCGCCCGCGCGGAACCGGCTGGTCTCGCTGGCCCTGCGCCCCGCGCCTGTGACCGATGCATGGATGGAGGAAGGGCCGCGTCTGCGGGACCTTGAGGGCGCGACCGCCGACATGACCCTGATCGAAGCGCCCTCGCCCCGCGCCGAGGCGCTGGCCATTGCGCTACGGCTGCGACAGGCGGCGGAAACCGGCCAGCGCGCGGCACTGATCTCGCCCGACCGGATGTTGACGCGGCAGGTGACGGCCGCGCTTGACCGCTGGAATATCCTGCCCGACGACAGCGCGGGCACGCCGCTGCACCTGTCGCCGCCGGGGCGGTTTCTGCGCCATGTCGCCGGTCTGTTCATCGGACGTCTAACTGGCGAGGCGCTGTTAACGCTTTTGAAACATCCGCTGACCCATGATGGGGCCGAGCGGGGCGAACATCTGCGCCAGACCCGCGATCTGGAACTGCGCCTGCGCGCCAAGGGGCCAGCCTTTCCCGATGCGGTTTCGCTTGCCGCTTATGGTGAAACCAATGGGCGGTCGGGGCCGTGGCTGACATGGCTCGGCACCTGCCTCTGCGGGCAGGAAGTATCGGGCGACCGCCCGCTGACCGACTGGATCGCCCGCCTGCGTGAGGTGGCCGAAGCGATCGCGGCCGGGAGCGCGGCGCAGGGCAGTGGCACGCTCTGGCAGCGCAATGCCGGGCAAAAAGCATTGCAGGTGGTCGAGCAGCTCAGCACCGAGGCCGCGCATGGCGGTGCCATGACGGCGATGGAATTCGCCGATCTGCTGGGCGCACTGCTGGCCGGGCAAGAGGTCCGCGACCGCGATGCGCCGGACCCGCGGATCATGATCTGGGGCACGCTTGAGGCGCGGGTCCAAGGCGCCGACCTGCTGATCCTCGGCGGGTTGAACGAAGGGGTCTGGCCCGAGGCCGCCCGCCCCGATCCCTGGCTGAACCGCGCTTTGCGTGCGCAGGCAGGGTTGTTGCTGCCGGAGCGGCGCATCGGCCTGTCGGCCCATGATTTTCAACAGGCCATCGGCGCGCCCGAGATCTGGCTGACCCGTTCCACCCGCACCGACGACGCCGACAGTGTTGCATCACGCTGGCTGAACCGGCTGACCAACCTGCTGGGCGGCCTGCCAGAACAGGGCGGATGCGCGGCGCTGGCCGCGATGCGCGCGCGGGGCCAGATATGGCTGGATTGGGCTGACACGCTGGAAGAGGTCAAGCGCCAACCCGCCGCCCACCGCCCGGCCCCGCGCCCGCCGGTTGCCGCGCGGCCACGCCAACTGCCGATCACTGCGATCAAGACCCTGATCCGCGACCCTTACGCGATCTATGCGCGCCATGTGCTGCGGCTGCGTCCGCTCGACCCGCTGGTGAAAACACCCGACGCGCTGCTGCGCGGGATCGTCGTGCATAAAATTCTCGAAGTCCTGATCCGCGACAGTCTCGAAAAGCCGGAAACCCTTACCCGCGACGGGTTTCTGGAACTGGCCGCGCGGCTGCTGGAAGAACAGGTCGCGTGGCCCACCGCGCGCCGCCTCTGGTTGGCCCGAATCGAGCGGATTGCCGATACTTTTCTGGCCGAGGAAGACGCACGGCAGGCCCACGCGACACCGCAATGGTTCGAACACCCAGGCCACCTGCCGTTACCGCCACTGAATTTCACGCTTACGGGGCGCGCCGACCGGATTGACCGGGACAAAACCGGCGCGTTGTTAATTTATGACTATAAAACCGGTGTGCCACCCTCGCCTGCGGAACAGCGCAAATTCGACAAGCAACTCTTGCTGGCCGCCGCGATGGCGGAACAGGGCGGGTTCAAGGAAATCGACCCGACCGATGTACGGGGCGCGGCTTTCATCGGCGTCGGTGCTTCGCTGAGGACGGTGCCCGCACCGCTGGACAAGGAGCCTCCCGCACAGGTTCTGGACGATCTGAAAAAGCTGATCGCGCTTTATCTAACGCAAGAGCAAGGATTTACCGCGCGCCTGGCGCTGCAACGAGACAGCCATGGAAGCGATTACGACCACCTAGCGCGGTATGGCGAATGGGATCGCACCGCAGCCGCAACGCCGGAGGATCTGACATGAGCCCGCGCGATGAGGCCACCGAGCGCCAGGTTCAGGCGGCGCGACCTGATGTTTCGACCTGGCTGGCGGCCAATGCCGGGTCGGGCAAGACACGGGTGCTGACCGACCGGGTGGCGCGGCTGCTGCTAGAAGGTGTGCAACCGGAACATATCCTGTGCCTGACCTATACCAAAGCCGCCGCCAGCGAGATGCAGAACCGCTTGTTTCAGCGCTTGGGTCATTGGGCGATGCTGGATGACGATACGCTGACGCAGCAGCTTGCCGATCTCGGTGGCGTGGATGGGATTGCCCGCGACGACCTGCCCCATGCGCGCACCCTGTTTGCGCGCGCAATCGAGACGCCCGGTGGCTTGAAAATCCAGACCATTCATTCTTTCTGCGCATCGCTCTTGCGGCGCTTTCCCCTTGAAGCTGGGGTCAGCCCGCAATTCAGTGAAATCGAGGACCGCGCCGCCGCGCTGCTGCGTGACGAGATCATCGAAGATTTCGCCGACGGGCCACAAGCGCATCTGATCGACGCGCTGGCGCGCCATGTCACCGGCGCCGGGTTCGACAGTATCGCCAGCGCGGTGGTGCAGCGGCGAACAGCATTTGAAACGGCGCTGAGTTGGGACGACATGCTGGCCGCATTCGACCTGCCAGCGGGTTTCGATGAAGAACAGCTTCTGGCGGGCGTGTTTCTGGGTGGTGAAATTGAGTTGATCCAGCGCCTGTCGCCCGACCTGCTCGCAAGCGGCGGCAACAATGCCAAGGCGGCCGCGAAACTTGCCGCCCTTGACGGCGCAAACCTTGCCGCCTTGCCGGTGTTAGAGAGCGTGCTGCTCACTGGTGCTTCGGCCAAGGAACCCTTTACTGCCAAGATCGGCAGTTTTCCAACGAAGGCGCTGCGCGAGGGCGATCTGGCCCCGGCCATGCCCGCGCTCGAGTCCTTGATGGCCCGTGTCGAGGCCGCGCGCGACCAGCGTCTGGCGCTGGCGGCGGCGCGCAAATCGGCGGCTTTGCATGATTTCGCGGCCGAGTTCCTGCCGGAATATGCGCGGCGCAAGCAATTGCGCGGCTGGCTGGATTTCGACGACCTGATCCTAAAGGCACGGGCGCTGCTGACCGATCCGGCGGTCGCCGCCTGGGTGCTTTATCGGCTGGATGGCGGCATTGACCATATTCTTGTGGACGAAGCGCAAGATACCAGCCCCGAGCAATGGAATGTGATTGAGAGGCTGGCGCAGGAATTTACCTCCGGACGGGGCGCGCGCAGCGATGTGGAGCGCACGATCTTTGTGGTCGGCGACAAGAAACAGTCGATCTATTCCTTTCAGGGGGCCGATCCAGACGAATTCGACCGGATGCAGCACGAATTCGCGCACCGCCTGAATGCGACCGGACAACCCTTGCAGGATCTGACCCTGGAATTCTCGTTCCGGTCTTCCGATGCGATCCTGCGGCTGGTCGATCTGGTCTTCGAAGGACAGGGCGGCGCCGGGTTTCACAAAGAATCGCTGCACCGCGCGTTTAAGGCCGATCTGCCCGGACGTGTCGATCTGTGGCCCGTGGTGGAAAAGGTTGAAACCGATGAGGATCGGCACTGGACCGACCCGCTGGACCGGCCCGGGGCGCGACATCACAATGTTGTGTTGGCCGAACGCATCGCGCAGCAGATCAGGAGCATGATCGAGCACGGCGAGACTGTTCCAATGGATGGCCCGACCCCCGGCAGCATGGGCAGACGCCCGGTGCGCGCGGGTGATTTCCTGATTTTGGTGCAGCGCCGTTCGGACCTATTCGCCGAGATCATCCGTGCCTGCAAGGCTGCGAACCTGCCTATCGCCGGAGCCGACCGGTTGAAAGTGGGGGCGGAACTTGCGGTCAAGGATCTGGCGGCGCTGTTGACCTTCCTTGCCACGCCCGAGGACGATCTGGCGCTGGCGACGGTGCTGAAATCGCCGCTGGCGGGCTGGAGCGAGCAGGATTTGTTCACGCTTGCGCATCATCGCCCGCCAAAAGGCTATCTATGGGCCGCGCTGCGTGATGCGGCCGAACAGTATCCGCAAACGCTGGCGATGCTGGACGACCTGCGCAACCAGACTGATTTCCTGCGGCCCTATGACCTGATCGAACGTATCCTGACCCGTCATCACGGACGGGCAAATCTGTTGGCCCGTCTTGGGCCCGAAGCCGAGGACGGGATCAACGCGCTGCTGTCGCAAGCCTTGGCCTATGAACGTTCGGACATTCCCAGTCTGACCGGCTTTCTGGTCTGGATGGAAACCGATGATCTGGAGATCAAACGCCAGATGGGCAGTGCTGGCGACCTGATACGGGTGATGACCGTGCATGGAGCCAAGGGGCTGGAAGCGCCGATCGTGATCCTGCCCGATACCGGTCCGCGCAACCCGCCGCAGGGGGGCGAGGTGGTGCTGGCCGGCGATGTGCCGCTGTGGCGCGTCAATGCCGATGCGATGCCGGCCCGTCTATCCGCCGCGCGGGAAGCGGCGCGCGAACGCGAGGCAGCGGAGCGATTGCGCCTGCTTTATGTGGCCCTGACGCGGGCGGAAAAGTGGCTGATCGTGGCTGCCGCTGGCGATCTGAGCAAAGAGGGCGACAGCTGGTACCAGATGGTCGAGGCCGCGATGAAACGCGACAATGCCGCGACGGTGCCAGTGGCCGATATGGAGTGTTTGCGCCTGTCACATGGCAACTGGGACGGCCCGGCATTGCAGCACATTGCCGATCCGGTGCGGGATCGCGTGCCCCTGCCCGCACTGTTCCGCCAGCCAGCACCGCCGCCCGAACCTGAGCCACAAACGCTCAGCCCCTCGGATCTGGGCGGGGCCAAGGCGCTGCCGGGCGAAGATGGCCTGGACGAAGCGGCGGCGATGCTGCGCGGCACCCGGCTGCACCTGCTGCTGGAACACCTGCCGGCGGTCGCCCCAGACCAGCGCGGGCTGTTCGCCGACCGGCTTCTTTCTGATGCACCACAGGCTGAACGCGCAGCGCTTCTGGCCGAAGCATGCCACGTGCTGGATAGGCCTGCATTGGCACATCTTTTCGCGCCCGAAACGCTGGCCGAGATCCCCGTCACCGCCGAAATTGGCGGCGTGCGGTTTCATGGGGTGATCGACCGACTGGTGGTGTCCGATGAGATGATTCTAGCCGTCGATTTCAAGACCAATGCCACCGTTCCCGCCAATACCGCCACCACCCCCGAGGGGCTGTTGCGCCAGATGGGCGCCTATGCCCAGGCTCTGCAACAGATTTATCCCAACCGACCGGTGCAAACCGCGATCCTTTGGACCCGAACAGCGCAAATCATGGAATTACCCGGCGGTCTGATTTCATCGGCATTGACCCGCGCGCTGCGTCTTGACGCGGATGGCCCGCGTTCATAGGTTCCACTCAAGCAACACCCATTCAGGAGAAAGAATATGTCCACCATCGCCGTCACGGACGATACTTTTGATGCAGAAGTGAAAAATTCCGACATTCCGGTGGTCGTGGATTTCTGGGCCGAGTGGTGCGGCCCCTGCAAACAGATTGGCCCGGTTCTTGAGGAACTGGCCACCGAATATGCCGGCAAGGTCAAGATTGCCAAGGTTGATGTGGACAGCAATTCCACCATGGCGGCACAATTGGGCGTACGCGGAATCCCCGCGCTGTTCATCTTCAAGGACGGTGAAGTCGTGTCGAACCGTGCCGGTGCCGCACCCAAGGCCGCGCTGCAAAGCTGGATCGAAGAATCGATTGCATGACCGCCTGAAGACGGTTCTGAAAGGGCGTCCGTTTCGGGGCGCCCTTTTCACATTCGGGCGCGCCCTTGTGCCGAATCTGGACGCGGTCCATATACCCTTCAATGATTAGGAGACAGCCATGAGCAACGACAGTTTCCCCGGCTGGCACGGGACCACGATCATCGGTGTGCGCAAGGGCGGCAAGGTGGTGATCGCCGGCGACGGGCAAGTGTCGCTGGGCCAGACCGTCATCAAGGGGACCGCGCGCAAGGTGCGCCGGCTCAGCCCCGGCGGACATGATGTGTTAGCCGGATTTGCCGGTTCGACCGCCGACGCCTTTGCACTGCTGGAACGTCTGGAGGCCAAACTGGAAGCCTCACCGGGGCAACTTCAACGGGCAGCCGTTGAACTGGCCAAGGATTGGCGCACCGACAAATATCTGCAAAAGCTTGAGGCAATGCTGATCGTTTCCGACGGTGTCGAGCTTTATGTCATCACCGGTGCGGGCGACGTGCTGGAACCCGAACATGACGTCACCGCCATCGGATCGGGCGGCAATTTCGCACTGGCCGCAGCGCGTGCGATGATGGACAGTGACCGCGACGCCGAAACCATCGCCCGCGAGGCGATGGCAATTGCCGCCGACATTTGCGTTTATACCAATGGCAATTTGACGGTCGAGACGATCTCGAAATGACAGAACACTATGCCTGCCCGCTGAAAGGACGCGATATATGACCGATCTCACCCCCCGCAAAATCGTCTCGGAACTCGACCGGTTCATCATCGGGCAAAAAGACGCGAAACGCGCCGTGGCTGTGGCGCTGCGCAACCGCTGGCGGCGCAAGCAATTGTCCGACGACCTGCGTGACGAGGTGTATCCAAAGAACATCTTGATGATCGGCCCGACCGGCGTCGGAAAAACCGAGATCTCCCGGCGTCTGGCGAAACTGGCCCGCGCGCCATTCATCAAGATCGAGGCGACCAAGTTCACCGAGGTTGGTTATGTCGGACGCGACGTTGAACAGATCATTCGCGATCTGGCTGACAGCGCCATCGCCCAAACCCGCGAATATATGCGCGAAGATGTCAAATCACGCGCCCATGACGCCGCTCAGGAACGGGTGATTACGGCCATTGCCGGCGAAGACGCCCGCGACGGCACGCGTGAAATGTTCCGTAGAAAGCTGAAAGCGGGCCAACTGGACGACACAATAATCGAACTGGACCTGGCGGATACATCCAGCCCGTTTCCGACGATGGAGATTCCCGGCCAGCCCGGCGCCAATATGGGCATGATGAATCTTGGCGATATTTTCGGCAAGGCTTTCGGCGGACGCACCCAGCGGCGCAGCATGACGGTGGCCGAAAGCTATGACATCTTGATCGGGGAAGAGGCTGACAAACTTCTGGACGACGAAACCGTTACCCGCACCGCGCTGGAATCGGTTGAGCAAAACGGCATCGTGTTTCTGGACGAGATCGACAAGGTTTGCGCCCGCGCCGAAGCGCGGGGGGGCGATGTCAGCCGTGAAGGCGTGCAACGCGACCTGCTGCCACTGATCGAGGGCACCACAGTTTCGACCAAACATGGACCGGTCAAGACCGATCACATCCTGTTCATCGCCTCGGGCGCGTTCCATATTGCCAAACCATCGGACCTGCTGCCGGAATTGCAGGGCCGTCTGCCGATCCGTGTCGAATTGCGCCCGCTTACCGAAGCAGATTTCGTGCGCATTCTGACCGAAACCGACAACGCTCTGACGCGGCAATATTCGGCATTGATGGGCACCGAGCAGGTGTCCGTCAACTTTACCGACAATGGGATCGCAGCACTGGCCAAGATCGCTGCCGACGTCAATCAAAGCGTCGAGAATATCGGCGCGCGGCGGCTTTATACGGTGATGGAGCGGGTATTTGAGGAACTGTCCTTTACCGCCCCTGATCGCGGTGGCGAGAATATCACGATTGATGCAGAATTTGTGGATGCCAATCTGGGCGAACTGTTGAAATCGACGGATATGAGCCGTTACGTCCTGTGACGGTGTCAGGCGTTATTTGCGTTTGCGCAGGTAAACATAATAAGCGCCTTCGCCGCCATGGCTGATATGGGCCGGAGTGACCTGAAGCACCGCCTGTGACAAGGGCGGCATGGCCAGCCATTGCGGCACCTGATGTTTGAGAATGCCGCGTGGCGTTGGAATCGGTCCGTGATCGGCACTTCTGCGTCCTTTGCCGGTAATCACCAGCACCAGACGTTTGCCCCGGGATTGCGCGGTCAGAATGAACCCTGTCAACGCCGGATGGGCGCGGTCGAGCGTCATGCCGTGTAAATCAATGCGCGCATCGGGCGCGGTCTTGCCGCGCTTCATGCGAAGATGAGCCTTGCGGTCCATCCGGACCGGCGCACCGTTTAACTGGTCGGGCAGGGGCGCGCGCAAATCATATCTCGGGACCGCGCGCGCCGGGCTATAGCAAACCCGTTCGGGAGCAACGGGCTCAATGCGTGGCTTGGCTTTGGCCGGTCGTGCTTTGGGATGCGGGGCAGGGACCGACGCCGCCTTGGCCTTTGGGTGCAACCGTTCAGCCTGATTGGCAATACGATTCCACAGGTCCAGTTCTTCTGAGGTCAGGCGACGGCGGCTGGTCATTGAAAATCATCTATCGAACTGCGCCGTCACGCATCCGTGGCGACCAAACGCCAGTTAGGATCCGACGCGCCCATTACGCGGGCAAATGTCCATGTGTCTTTCTGGCGTTTGATCGCCGACGAGCTTCCCTCGATGATCTTGCCATCTGCATCACGCACCACCGAGGTCAGTTCACCGATAAACCGCATGGTGATTTCGGCAAGGTTGGTGTCCTTGTGGAATTCGACATCGCGGATCGCGGTTTCGCGAACGCCGACAAATTCGGATTCGATCTGCAGACCCTGATCCTCGCGCGCGGCGACGACTTCGACAAAGGAGTCGAACACATCCTCGCTCAGCAGCGGCTGGAGATTATCCAGTTCACCATGTTCAAAGCCCATGACAATCATTTCATAGGCCCCGCGCGCACCCTGCACAAATTCGGTCACCGAGAACGATGGCTCGACCCGTTTCATTTCGGCGAACGCCTGAGCCTGCGGACTATCTTCGATGACATGATCGGTGATGTCACGATCAGGCCCGCCTTCGATCACTTCAAGATCGGGCCGGGAAGCGCGCGCTGTTTGTTCCGGCGCAGCGGGCTTTTCAAACCCCTCACGTGTGCCCAGCACGTTTCGCAACCGCAGAATCAAAAAGATCGCGATGCCGGCCAGAACCAGAAGCTGGATGATGGGCGAGTTCATTTTTACCTCATGATACGCGCGGGCTTTGTAACGGAACCCCTGTGCCACTATGTAGGTGACCGATGGGGCCAAGTCCACCATCCAGAGCAACGGAAAGGACGCTCATGTTATATCTGTTTCTGGCGTTTGTGCTGGTTCCGATTCTGGAAATTGCATTGTTCATACAAGTTGGCGGCGTGATCGGTCTGTGGCCAACGCTGGCAATCGTGGTGCTGACCGCGTTCGCCGGCACCTGGTTGGTGCGCAGTCAGGGCCAGCAAGAAATGAACCGGCTGCGCAAGTCCCTGTCTGACCTGAACGACCCGACCGAGCCATTGGCCCATGGTGCAATGGTGTTGCTGGCTGGTGTGCTATTGCTGACCCCGGGGTTTTTTACCGATGCCATCGGTCTGTTGCTGCTGATGCCACCGGTGCGGGTGGCCGTATTCCGCTGGTTGCGGGCGCGTATGGTCGTCACCCGATTCGAGATGGGGCCAAATCCGAAGGCGCGGCAAAATGCGCCTGACAATGGCAATGGTCGCGCCGAAGTGATCGACGGTGATTACGAAGTTGTGAACCCCAAACGTGAGCCCGATTCACCGCCTTCGGGGTGGGTAAAAGGGCCCGAGCGCCATTGAGCAGGATGCCGCGAACTGATAAGTCACTGCAACGCCCAGTTTGTAAGGAATGAGACATGACCGAAAACGGTGCAGACGCTGAAAAAACGGCGCAACCGCCTCAACAGCCGCAGATGCGGATCCTTGGCCAGTTCGTACGCGATCTGTCGTTTGAAAACATCATGGCGCAAAAGGGCACATCGGGAGAGGTACAGCCCGATGTCAGCGTTCAGGTCAATCTCGACGCGAAAAAGCGGCCGACCGACAATCAGTATGAGGTGACGATCAAGCTGAACGTCGAATCCAAGGCGAAAGAGGGTGGCGAAACCCTGTTTTTGCTGGAAGTCGATTATACCGGTGTCTTCCAGCTTGAGAACGTCCCCGAGGAACAGCTGCATCCGTTCCTTCTGATCGAATGCCCACGCATGTTGTTCCCCTTCCTGCGCCGCATCGTCAGCGATGTGACCCGCGATGGCGGCTATCCACCGCTGAATCTGGAAAATATCGATTTCCTACATCTCTATCGCAACGAGCTGGCACGCCGTAAGAGCCAAAGCGGTGAGCGCGCCGACGCCTGAGGCATTACCAGAGGGAATTTTCCCCGAGCTTTTCCACAAAGGCGGCATGTGCCGCCTTTTCGGCCTCGGTGATCCGCGGGCGCAGCGGCTCCGGACGGGGCTTGGGCCGCCAGGAACCGCTATTATCGGCACCTTGATCTGCATGCGAAGTCGACAGCACCAGACCGGGTTGGCGGCCGCCGATCAATTCCAGATATACCTCGGCTAAAATTTCTGAGTCGAGCAACGCTCCGTGCAATGTGCGCGCCGAGTTATCGATTCCAAACCGACGGCACAGGGCATCAAGCGAGGCCGGCGAACCGGGAAATCGTTTGCGCGCGATCTCCAACGTGTCGAGCGCCTGTTCCATCGGCAAAGTCGGCAGATTCATCCATTCCAGTTCGGCATTCAGGAATTTCATGTCGAACGCAGCGTTGTGGATGACCAGTTTCGCATCGGCGACGAAATCCAGAAATTTCTGTCCGACTTCGGCAAATTTCGGTTGGTTGCGCAAAAAATCATCGCCCAGCCCATGCACCTTGAACGCCTCTTCAGGCATAGGACGTTCGGGGTTTATGTAAACATGGAACGTATTGCCTGTGGCGACGTGGTTGTTCAGCTCGATACAGCCGATTTCAACGATCCGGTCGCCCGCAAACGGATCGAACCCGGTGGTTTCAGTATCAAGAACGATCTCACGCATTGTCTATCTGCCTTCGTATGTCCTGGACTATGTCCTGCACCTGCTGACGGGCATGATCCAACGTGTCCGTCACGATCACATAATCCGAAAGGGCGCATTTTTTGTCATTTGGCATCTGATTGTCGCGAACATGCTCGAATTGCGCAAAGGTCATCGTGCCCCGCGCCATGACGCGCTGTTTCTGTATGTCGGGCGGCACCGAGACACAAGCAACCGCGTCCATCGAAGCCTCACCGCCGGTTTCGAACAAAAGCGGAATATCGAAAACCAGAATATCGGCTTGCGCGGTTTCGCGGAAAGCGGCGCGGTCCTGTGCAACCAGCGGATGGACAATGGATTCGATACATTGCAACGCACTGCCATCGTCGGAAATGATTTCTTTCAATACGGCACGGCTGACCACGCCATCCTGCACAGCATCGGGAAAAACGGCCTGTATCGGTGCGACTGCAGCACCGCCTTGAGCATACAGTCGATGCACCGCGGCATCGGCATCCCACACTGCGCAACCTTGCTCGGCAAATAGTCCGGCGGTGGTGCTTTTGCCCATGCCTATGGACCCCGTCAAACCCAGATGAAACATCACCCAAGCGCTGCCGCACGGGTCGCAGCGTCTACTTCGGGACGGACACCGAACCAGCGCTCGAATGCCGGAACCGCCTGATGCAGCAGCATGCCAAGCCCATCAACGGTGGTGGCACCGGCCTGCTCTGCCACTTTCAAAAGCCGGGTCTGCAATGGCGCATAGACCAAATCGGTGACCACATGATGCTTGTCCAGCCCATCCAGCGGCACCCTCAGTTCGGATTGGCCGACCATGCCCAATGATGTTGTATTCACGATCAAACTCGCGTCGTCGATGATATTGCCGGCTTGGACCCAATCCACGACACGCACGCGGTTGCCGAACTCCTCTTGCAAGCTTGCGGCCCGTGCCATGGTACGATTGGTCAGCAGAATTTCTGGCACACCGGCATCAGACAGCGACGCAAGCACCGCCCGCGCCGCACCGCCCGCGCCCAGCACCACCGCCGGGCCAGCCTCGGGTTGCCAATTCGGCGCACCGCGACGCAAATTCTCGATAAACCCGTACCCGTCGGTGTTGTCTGCATGAATTTTGCCATCTGGGCGAAACGTCAATGTATTCGCCGCCCCGATCAGCGCGGCGTGATCGGTAATGTCATCCGCGATTGCCAACACCGCCTCTTTATGGGGAATAGTTACGTTCACACCGGCAAATCCCATGCGGGGCAGGGTGCGGATTACCCCTTCCAGATCATCCTGCGACACATCCATGGGGATGTAATAGCCCGCGAGCCCATAGGTTTTGAGCCAGTGCAGATGGATATGCGGCGATCGGGAATGAGCAATCGGTGATCCGATGACGCCTGCCAGTGGAATCCGCCCGTTCGTCATTGTTCGATAACACCTTTCGTCGCCAGAAAATTCAGTATTTCCAACAATGGCATACCCAAAACATGAAAGTAATCCCCTTCGATCCGACTGAACAGTCGCACGCCTTCCTCTTCTAACTTATAGGCGCCAACAGAACTTCGTATGCTGTCCCAGTTCCGCGCAACATAATCGTCGATATAGTCGTCTGACGCGGCACGCATCCGCAAGCGCACTTGCCCGATATGCCGCCAGATCGGCTGCCCGTTCTGGCAAATCACCGCAGCGGAGAGCAGTTTGTGGTCGTGTCCGCGCAAATTCCGCAGCTGCGTGACCGCCTGTTTCGGGGTTTCTGGTTTGGATAGAAGCTTGCCCTTGAAATCCAAAAGCTGATCGCACCCGAGAACCAGCGACTCGGGGTGCTTATTGCTGACGCGGCGCGCCTTCGCTTCGGCAAGCGCATCGGCAATGTCGCGCGGCGGCACATGCTCGGCCAGCATGGCTGCTTTCATGGTTTGTTCATCTATACGGGCTATCTGTACTTGGAACGGCACCGCCGCATTCGCCAACAACTGCGCCCGGATCGAGGAGCCAGAGGCAAGGATAAGTGGGATAACCATGTGCAAAACCACGTGTGTAAGACCGGCGGGCAACCGGGAATAATTTCATGAGTTCGTCTGGCCGCCGCAAGACGGGGGAAAACCCTGCCTCCCCAAGCTGTCCCAGCAAAGTTATACAATGGGGGCAAGGATAAGTTCAAACCATGGGATAAGTATGACCCACCACCCTTGTACACACTTTATCCACAGGCTTAATCTAGAACTTAAACCTATAAATACTTGTTTTAGAACGACTATATTACTTACCCTGATTCAATGTTAAATTTCAGCCATATTTTTCCACATGGGCATATCCAGCGGCATAACACCAAAATCAACAGTCTTCCCCAGCCCCACCACATCAACTTCCTTTTTAAATATAATTATTAAGGTTAAGAGGCCCCTGACAGAGCATGGGGCGATCATGGACGGGCTTCTTAGTTTTTTTTATCCTTGGACCAAGGCAATCCATATCATGGCGGTGATCGCGTGGATGGCCGGGTTGTTCTATCTTCCCCGTTTGTTCGTGCATCACGTAGAACAGGGCAAACACACCGCAGGGTTGAACCCGATTTTTGTCATGATGGAAAAAAAGCTGCTTCGGGTAATCATGAACCCGTCAATGATCGCCACGTGGATCTTCGGCCTCGCGCTCGTATTCACTCCGGGCATTGTCGATTGGAGCATGGCCTGGCCTTGGGTCAAGGCGGGCGGTGTTGTCGGTATGACCGGGTTTCACATGTGGCTGGCTGCGCGTCGCAAAGACCTAGCATCGGGAAATAATCGCCTCACCGGCCGCCAGTACCGTATCATGAACGAAATACCGACGGTTTTTATGATTTTCATCGTCGTGGCGGTTGTGGTCAAATTCTGAAGCTGATTGACTCGTTCCCTGGTGTGGTTTACGGACACGTCTGATACGTTCGTCCGGGCGTTGGACCTTCCCATTTTGCAATTATCGCATCCTCGCAGTCCGGGATGCTAGAGGGCCGTGCAAACATGACTGTCGAAACCGCTGAAATTGTCGAAACCCTGAATCTTGCTGATCTCAAGGCACAACGCCCCAAAGCGTTGTTGGCAATGGCTGAAGAACTTGAGATTGAGAACGCCTCGACCATGCGCAAGGGCGAGATGATGTTCCAGATTCTGCGCGAACGTGCGGATGACGGCTGGGAAATATCCGGTGACGGCGTGCTTGAGGTCTTGCAGGATGGGTTTGGGTTTCTGCGCTCTCCGGAAGCCAATTACCTTCCCGGTCCAGACGATATTTACGTCTCGCCTGAGATGATTCGGCAGCATTCTCTGCGAACCGGAGACACGATCGAAGGGGTGATAAAGTCGCCCGATGACAATGAGCGCTACTTTGCGCTGACTGATGTTACGCAGATTAATTTTGAACCACCGGAAAAAGCACGGCACAAGATAGCGTTTGATAACCTCACGCCTCTTTACCCAGACGAGAGACTGAACCTCGAACTGGACGACCCGTCAATTAAAGATAAGACTGCTCGGATTATTGATCTGGTCGCGCCGATCGGTAAAGGTCAGAGATCGCTGATCGTCGCCCCTCCGCGGACCGGTAAGACGGTGATATTGCAGAATATCGCCCATTCAATCGAGCAAAACCACCCGGAATGTTATTTGATCGTTCTGTTGATCGATGAACGCCCCGAAGAAGTGACCGACATGCAACGCTCGGTCAAAGGGGAGGTCGTTTCGTCGACCTTTGACGAACCAGCGACGCGACATGTTGCGGTCAGTGAAATGGTGATCGAAAAAGCCAAAAGACTGGTTGAACATAAACGAGATGTGGTAATCCTCCTGGACTCGATTACGAGACTTGGTAGGGCGTTTAACACGGTCGTTCCGTCTTCGGGTAAGGTTCTCACTGGCGGCGTCGATGCAAATGCACTGCAGCGACCAAAGAGATTTTTCGGTGCTGCGCGCAACATCGAAGAGGGCGGCTCACTAACGATCATTGCCACAGCGCTGATCGACACCGGCAGCCGCATGGACGAGGTGATTTTCGAAGAGTTCAAGGGTACCGGTAACTCTGAGCTGGTTCTGGACCGAAAAATCGCTGATAAGCGCGTGTTCCCGGCTATCGATATTCTGAAATCGGGAACCCGGAAAGAGGAACTGCTGGTGGACAAGGCGGATTTGCAGAAAACTTTTGTACTGCGCCGTATCCTTAACCCAATGGGGACGACAGACGCGATCGAGTTCCTGCTGTCCAAATTAAAGCAGACCAAATCCAACGCCGAGTTCTTCGATTCGATGAATACCTGAGGGCATCAGGGATATGCGAGGGTGACATGGATACAATTTACGCTTTGGCCAGTGCAGCTGGCAAGGCGGGTATTTCCGTCATCCGTTTGTCCGGTCCGGCAGCGTTCGATGCCACACGAGAATTGGCCGGCAGCGGCCTGACCGAACGTGGTATGGCGCTACGGGGTTTGCGGAATTCGGATGGAGTCCTTCTTGATCAGGCATTGGTGCTGACATTTCCCGGCCCAAACAGCTTTACTGGCGAGGACGTTGCAGAATTTCAGGTGCACGGAAGCGTTGCGGTTATTGATTCTGTTCTGCATAGTTTGAGTAAAATCAATGACTTACGCCCTGCTGAAGCGGGGGAATTTACACGGCGTGCCTTGGAGAATGGCCGGCTTGATCTGGCTCAGGTCGAAGGGCTTGCGGATCTGATCGATGCCGAAACTGAGCAGCAACGCATCCAGGCTCAGAATGTTTTTGTCGGCAAGCTTGGTAATCTCGCAGAGCAATGGCGGATTTCACTTATTCGCGCCGCTTCACTGATTGAGGCGACCATTGATTTTGCTGATGAGGATGTGCCGGTCGACGTTTCACCTGAAGTAAATGAGCTATTGGACGCGGTCCACTCTGACCTGCAAACCCAGATTAATGGAAGCCGGATATCTGAACGTATTCGCGATGGTTTTGAAATTGCAATCGTGGGTCCGCCCAATGTGGGGAAATCTACGCTGCTGAATGCACTCGCGGGGCGCGAAGCAGCATTGACCTCCGAACATGCAGGGACAACCCGTGACGTGATCGAAGTGCGAATGAATTTGGCGGGTTTGCCAGTTACCTTTCTTGATACCGCCGGGTTGCGCGAAACCACCGACACCGTGGAAGGAATGGGCATTGCTTTAGCCCGTAAACGGGCAGAACAGGCGGACCTACGGGTATTTCTGTCCGAAAACGGCGATAAACTGGAAATAACAGCGCAAGAGGATGATATAATTGTCCGACCCAAAGCGGATCTTAGGAGACAAAAGGAACAAGCCGTATCTGGGGTGACAGGTGAGGGCCTGAACGAGTTGATCGATGGGATCACAGAGGTTTTGCGGAATCGAACAGCAAGTGCCGGATTGGCAACGCGAGAGCGTCATCGGACGGCGATGATCCGCGCCGACCAAGCGCTGCTGACGGCTCAAGACGAGGTCTCGAAAGGCCCTGAACGATACGATATAGCTGCAGAGGAGTTGCGTCAGGGGATTCGTGCCTTAGAATCACTAGTGGGGCGCGTAGATGTCGAAAACTTTCTGGATGAGATCTTTGCAAGTTTTTGCGTCGGAAAATAAGGAATGTTTCACGTGAAACATTTAGACTTTGACGTTGTGGTGGTCGGTGGCGGACATGCCGGGACCGAGGCGGCCCATGCTTCGGCCCGTATCGGCGTCCGCACAGTGCTTATCACATTGAGTAAAGACGATATTGGGGTCATGTCTTGCAACCCGGCCATCGGCGGTTTGGGTAAAGGCCATTTGGTTCGCGAGATCGACGCTCTGGACGGGATCATTGGGCGGATTGCAGATGTCGCGGGGATTCAATTTCGTTTGCTGAATCGCCGCAAAGGGCCGGCCGTCCAAGGTCCGCGTGCGCAGATAGATCGCGCAATCTATAAACGCGCGATGCTGACAGAAATTGAAAGTTGTGAAAACCTAACAATCCTCCAGGGAGAAGCTGCGGATTTCCTGATGGAGGGAGAACGAGTCACCGGCGTGGTTCTTGGTGATGGGAGTAAAGTCACGGCGCAAGCCGTTGTATTGACCACTGGGACGTTCTTACGAGGGGTCATCCATATCGGTGATGTGGCCCGACCCGGCGGCAGGATGGGTGATAAACCCTCGGTTAAATTGGCTGAAAGAATTGACTCATTCGGCTTGCCCCTTGGCCGATTGAAAACTGGCACGCCTCCGCGACTGAATGGCCAAACCATCGACTGGAACGGTTTGGAGATGCAACCAGGCGATGACGACCCGGCGTTATTCTCTTTTTTATCTAGCAATGCATCGGCACGGCAGATTTCCTGCGGTATTACCCATACCAATCCGAAAACTCATGAAATTATTGAACAAAATCTAAACCGTTCGGCGATGTATGGGGGCCATCTCGATGGGGTCGGACCGCGCTATTGCCCATCAATTGAAGATAAAATCGTTCGGTTTTCGGAAAAAAACTCACATCAGGTTTTTCTGGAGCCAGAGAGCCTTAGTGATCATGTGATCTATCCCAATGGGATTTCTACCTCGCTTCCCGTTGATATTCAGAATGAATACGTTCGTAGTATCAAGGGGTTAGAATCTGTCGAGATTTTACAGCCGGGATATGCAATCGAGTACGATTATGTCGATCCACGGGCTTTGGATGCGCAACTTGCCGTGCGGGATATACCCGGCCTATATCTCGCGGGTCAGATCAATGGGACGACCGGGTACGAAGAGGCCGCAGCGCAAGGATTGTGTGCCGGGCTGAATGCTGCACATGCCGCGCTCGGTCGCGATCCGATCACTTTCAGCCGCTCGGATAGTTATATTGGCGTGATGATCGACGATCTGACAACGCGCGGGGTGAGCGAACCTTATAGAATGTTCACATCCCGTGCCGAGTTTCGGCTTAGCTTGCGGGCGGATAATGCAGATCAACGGCTGACTCCTCTGGGTATTTCGATCGGCTGTGTCAGCGACAATCGGAAGGCGGTGTATCGGCGCAAAAAGGAACAGATCGCGCAGGCCTATGCGATACTGACGGAAAGCCATTTCACGCCCAAACAGATCGGGGATTCGGGGATACGTATCAATCAGGATGGCGGGCGTAGAACCGCGTTAGAATTACTGACTTTTCCGGATATTACTATTGAAAGTTTGTTAAATTTGCTGCCGGAACTTGATGCGGTCGAACCTGAAATTCGCCGGCAAGTCGAGCGCGAGGCGCTTTATGTCCATTATATTGAGCGGCAACAGAAAGACATCGATGCCTTACGCCGGGATGAGCACCAGAAAATCCCTTCGGACTTCGATTTTAATGGTATCTCTGGACTTTCCAATGAGATAAAACAGAAGCTCAGCCGGGTAAAACCGGCTAATCTCGCTCAAGCAGGCAAAATTGACGGGATGACACCAGCGGCGCTCACGTTATTGTTGGTTCGATTGCGGCGTAATCAAAAAGCTGATCGCGCATGAGCACACAGGGATCCAAACTCGATAGTTGCGATGTTTCACGTGAAACAATCCACCGTATCGAAGTATTTGAGCGTGTACTACGGAAATGGAATCCGCGGATCAATTTGGTATCCGCATCCAGTATGAATGACTTATGGTCACGTCATATCCTTGATTCTATTCAGGTTTATAGGTGTGGTGGACCCGTCAACCATTGGGTCGATATGGGGACAGGCGGAGGCTTTCCCGGACTTATTGCCGCCTTAGTAGCAGCCGATGAAGCTCCCGAAGTAAAATTCACTTTGATCGAAAGTGATCAGCGAAAAGCCGCGTTCCTTCGTACGGCTGCGCGCGAGACCGGAATTTCGTGCGAAATTATTGCAGAACGGATCGAAGAAGTCGAACCGCTCAGCGCAGATATCGTTTCTGCGCGGGCACTCACGGATCTGTCGGGTTTGTTGTATTTCACCGAACGGCATCTTGGCAGAGATGGGTTTGCATTGCTTCCTAAAGGCGCAACCTGGAAGAGCGAAGTGGCAGCCGCACAAGAGACTTGGCGTTTTCGGTATGATCCGATTACAAGTGTCACCGACCCGCAGGCGGTCATTCTGAAAATCGAAGGAGCGTCGCTTGTCTAATTTTACCCGACAGACTGGGCCTCGGATCATCGCAATAGCCAACCAGAAGGGTGGGGTCGGTAAAACCACAACCACCGTCAATCTAGGTGCCGCCCTGGTCGAAGGGGGTGCGCGGGTGTTGATCGTGGATCTTGATCCCCAAGGTAATGCTTCAACCGGACTCGGGATTGCGCCTGAAGATCGAATAATGACCACATATGATCTGTTGGTGGACAATGTTTCTTTGGAGTCGGTGATCACCGCTACAGAAATCGAGAACCTGTCGATCATACCGGCCAATACCGACCTGAGTTCGGCGGATATTGAATTGCTATCCAGCGAAAAGCGGAGCTTTTTGCTGCATAATGCGCTGCGTCAGGAGGCGATGGACAGTTTGTCTCTGGATTATATCCTGATCGATTGCCCGCCATCGCTTAGCCTACTGACTATAAACGGGATGGTGGCATCAGATTCTGTTCTCGTACCATTGCAAAGCGAGTTTTTCGCTCTGGAAGGCCTGTCACAGTTGATGCTTACGGTTCGTGAGGTACGCCAATCAGCCAATAAAAACCTGCGGATTGAGGGTATATTGCTGACGATGTATGATCGGCGCAACAATCTGTCGCAGCAGGTTGAGCAAGACGCCCGTGATAACCTGGGAGATTTGGTTTTTAGAACGGTGATTCCACGAAATGTGCGGGTCAGTGAGGCGCCGTCTTTTGCGATGCCAGTGTTGACCTATGATACCAGATCGCAAGGGGCCGAGGCATATCGCGCTTTGGCGAAAGAAATGGTGCAAAAGCACGCACCGGTTGCATAAACGGCGAGGAGGGCAGGGAAATGGCAGAAAATAGGGCGAAGCCGCGTGGATTAGGGCGCGGATTATCCGCGTTAATGGCAGATGTTGCGGTAGAACCGGCGACGGAAGTGACACAAATCCGGCCGGATATGCGGGTTCCTATTGAAAAGCTGCAAGCCAATCCAAACCAGCCTCGGCGTCGATTTCAGCAGGAAGATTTGGATGACCTCACAGCTTCGGTGAAGGAAAAAGGGATCATTCAACCGCTTATCGTGAGGCCAATCGCAGACGACCGCTACGAAATTGTTGCAGGAGAGCGGCGGTGGCGCGCGGCTCAGAGGGCTCAACTTCACGAGATTCCCGTTATTGTGCGCGATTTCAACGATGTCGAAGTGCTTGAAGTCGCAATCATCGAAAATATCCAGCGCGCCGATCTGAACGCTGTCGAAGAGGCCGCTGGCTATCGGCAATTGATGGACAGTTTTGGCCATACCCAGGAGAAAATGGCCGAAGCGCTGGGAAAAAGCCGCAGCCATATCGCGAATCTCTTGCGGCTGTTGAACCTGCCTGACGATGTGCAGGAGTATCTGCGCGAGGGCAAACTTTCGGCAGGCCATGCGCGGGCATTGGTGACTGCCGAAAATCCGTCAGTTCTGGCGAAGAAAGTTGTCAAAGACGGCATGTCCGTGCGCGCGACCGAAGCATTGGTTAAAAAAGCCAGCACAGTTGAAACACCGGCGCAGACCCGCTCAATGAGAATGGCGGAGGAAAAGGATGCCGATACCCAGGCGCTGGAGGGGGACCTGTCGGCAAATTTACGTATGAAAGTGGTTTTAAACCATAGACCCGGACAAGAGGCCGGAGAAATATCAATTAAATACAAGACATTAGATGAGCTGGACACATTGTGTCGTTTGCTTAGCGGCGATTAAACCGAGAGCAGTTCGGCAATTACAGAATTTAAAACGATCATGCCGCGGTCAGAAACCGTGATATGCGAGCCGCTATCGTTGATCATTCCCAGCTCGATGAGCGAATGCCGCCGCGCTGGGTTTAGTTCCTGGCGGCTTAACTCATGATAGCGATCAATATCTAGCCCGCTGCGCAGACGAAGCCCCATCATCAGATATTCTTCGGCCTGATCTTGTCGGGAAATCGCGTTGCGCAAGTTCTCGCCCGATCCGGAGTTTACCGCCTCCAGCCACGCCCCCGGCATCCTATATGATTCTGTGGCAAAGCGCTGCCCGCCAAGCGTCAGCCGTCCGTGTGCGCCGGGGCCAATTCCGGCATAATCACCATAGCGCCAGTAGATCAGATTGTGCCGCGATTCCGCACCAGGACGAGCGTGATTGGATACTTCGTAAGCGGGCAATCCGTGATCGGCGCAAATATCCTGGGTCAGTTGATACATATCGGCAGAAAGGTCATCGGTGGGTAGCCCGCGCAAACCTCCGGCCTTGTAACGGTCGCCAAATGCTGTCCCATCTTCGATCGACAGCTGATAAAGAGACAGGTGGTCGATTGCCATCGTTAAGGCTTGGCCGAGTTCGTTCTGCCAGTCTTGCAGTGATTGTTCTTGCCGCGCGTAGATGAGATCAAAGCTGACGCGATCGAAACAGGAACGGGCGATGTCGAAAGCAGCGCGGGCTTCGGCAACGGTATGGAGCCGCCCCAAGCGACGCAAGTCAGCATCGTTAAGTGCTTGAATGCCCATCGAAATTCTATTTACACCAGCGTCACGATAGCCAGCGAAGCGACCTGCTTCGACCGAACTGGGGTTGGCCTCAAGGCTGATTTCGATGTCATTGGCAAAAGGCCAATGGGCGCGGGCCGCCTCGATCACCGTGGCAACGGTATCGGGCTGCATCAGGCTGGGCGTGCCACCGCCAAAGAAAATCGAATTGAGCACGCGCCCCGGAGTTTCGGCGGCAACCCGTCCGATCTCGCAAAGATAGGCGGCAGCCCAGCGGCTTTGGTCAATTTGGCGGGTTACATGGCTGTTGAAATCGCAGTAAGGGCATTTGGCCTGGCAAAATGGCCAATGAACGTAAAGTGCAAATCCGGCGTTGCGCCAATCTTCAGCCAAAGCAGCCTGCCACGAATTGCTCGACCGCGCGGGCGCGGTGGCTGATTCGGTTTTTGTCCCAGCGGTCCATTTCAGCGAATGTCAGATCGTATCCATCGGCCTGAAAGATTGGATCATAACCGTGACCTTGGGTGCCGCGCATCGGCCAGACGACCTTGCCGTCGACAATGCCGGTGAAAACTTCGTCATGCCCATCGGGCCAGGCCAGGACCAAGGTGCAGCAGAACCGCGCCCTGCGCGGGTGGGGCGCGTTGATGGCCTCAAGTTCGCGGTGAGTGCGTTCCATCGCCATGTTAAAATCGCGCCCTTGCGGGGTTTCCGCCCAATCTGCGGTATAGACGCCGGGCGCACCGTTCAACGCGGCGATTTCGATGCCGGAATCGTCGGACAGAGCGGGCAGGCCGGTTGCCTTTGCAGCGGCTTGCGCCTTGATGCGGGCGTTGCCGACGAAACTGGTTTCCGTCTCTTCCGGCTCGGGCAAGTTGAGTTCACCAGCGCCGATTACCGTCACTTTGTAAGGATTTAGAAGATGTGCCATTTCCTCTAGCTTACCCTGATTATGGGTTGCGATCAAAAGGCGGTCGCCGGTGAACTTGCGGGTCATTGCGTGGCCGCCCGTTGCGCCGCGACCAGTTCGCTGACGCCTTTCTCGGCCAAGTCGACGAGTTGGTTCATTTGATCTCGGCTGAAAACAGAACCTTCGGCGGACATCTGTACCTCGATCAATTTTCCGGACTCGGTCAAGATGAAATTGCCGTCGACTCCGGCTTCGCTGTCTTCGGGGTAATCCAGATCCAGCACCGGCTGGCCCGCGTAGATTCCACAGGACACGGCAGCGACCGGATCGACCAGCGGGTCGCAAACAATCTCGCCGGACTTCATCAACTTGTTCACGGCCAGACGCAACGCCACCCAGCCGCCGGTGATTGCCGCACAACGGGTTCCACCGTCGGCCTGAATGACATCGCAATCGATGGTGATCTGGCGTTCGCCCAAGGCGCTGCGATCAACGCCGGCGCGCAGGGCACGGCCGATCAGGCGCTGGATTTCGACGGTGCGCCCGCCTTGTTTGCCTGCCGATGCCTCGCGCCGCATCCGTGAGGTGGTTGAACGGGGCAGCATTCCATATTCTGCAGTCACCCAACCCAGACCTGAACCCTTGATGAAGGGCGGCACACGCGCTTCAAGCGAGGCGGTGCACAGCACATGAGTATCGCCAAGTCGGATCATACATGATCCTTCGGCATGTTTGGTGATACCGGTCTCGATTGAAACCGGACGCATTTCACTTAGATCTCGTCCTGAGGGGCGCATGGAACATCCTTTACTGATTGAGTGTGGATAGCGTCGGCCAAGGCCCGGATGCAAGCATTGACCTTTATCATAAGTGGACTTTAATGGAGGTTAAATCGAGGTAAACCGATATGAATGACGCAACCCATTTGTTGGAGGAGATGAACGACCGTTCACGTGAGGTGTTTCGTCGGGTGGTCGAATCCTATCTTGACAGCGGCGATCCAGTGGGCAGCCGCACCTTGACCCGAACGTTAAGCGAAAAGGTCAGCGCGGCGACCGTGCGCAACGTTATGCAGGATCTGGAATATCTGGGCCTGTTGGATAGCCCGCACACCAGTGCGGGCCGGGTGCCGACGCAAATGGGTCTGCGGATGTTCGTCGATGGGTTGCTTGAGGTCGGCGATCTGAGCGAAGGCGATCGCAAGAAAATCGACGAAACCACGACAAGTAATACAGCAGATGTGGGTAACCTACTGGATCGTGTCGGCGCGGCTCTGTCCGGGGTGACCAAGGGCGCTTCGCTGGTGCTCAGCCCGAAACATGAGACCGAGATCCGCCATATCGAATTCGTCAACTTGGCTCATGACCGCGCGTTGGTGGTCTTGGTGTTCGCCGATGGCCATGTCGAAAACCGACTGTTCAAGCCGCCACCGGGTCAAACGCCAAGTTCGATGCGCGAGGCGGCGAATTTCCTGAACGCCTTGATCGAGGGCAAGACGCTGGCCGAGGTCCGGAAGGTCATCCAATATGAGATCTCGCGGCGTCGCCAGGAAATCGACAGTCTGGCGCGCGAAATGGTCGAAAGCGGATTGGCTGTTTGGGACGGAGACGACGTGGATTCGGCCCGTCTGATCGTACGCGGTCGCGCCAATCTTCTTGCCGGCGATGAAGAGGAAGAGGGGTTAGAGCGCATCCGGACCCTGTTTGACGATCTGGAACGCAAGCGGGATATCGCGGAATTTCTGGACTTGACCGAACAAGGGGATGGAGTGCGCATCTTTATCGGTTCGGAGAATAAACTTTTTTCACTTTCGGGTTCCTCTCTCGTGGTTTCCCCATATATGAACGCTGATCGAAAGGTGATTGGGGCGGTCGGAGTGATTGGCCCCACGCGATTGAATTATGGGCGGATCGTACCGATCGTCGATTACACGGCGCAACTCGTGGGACGACTGATCGCCGACCGCAGTTAGAGGTGAAAGATGGCAGAGCCGAAAAACCACGATTTCCTTGATGACCTGGCCGAAGCCGAGGCCGAACTCTATGCCGACGAAGAGGCAGAGATCGACGGTGAGGCGCTGGAACTGGAAGAATTGCGTGCCGAAC
The DNA here is from genome assembly GCF_016307205.1 of Pontibaca salina. Lineage (GTDB taxonomy): Bacteria > Pseudomonadota > Alphaproteobacteria > Rhodobacterales > Rhodobacteraceae > Pontibaca > Pontibaca salina. The sequence continues at coordinate 277,837 of NZ_JAEIJD010000003.1, forward strand.
GCGACGAGTTCCGCGATCGTTTCATGCGGGCGCTGGCCGATGCAGAAAACGCGCGCAAACGATCTGAACGCGACCGTCGCGAGGCCGAGCAATACGGCGGGTCGAAATTGGCCCGCGATATGTTGCCGGTCTATGATAACATGAAGCGCGCTCTTGAGGCCGCAAATGACGAGCAGAAACAGGTTTCTGCCGCGCTGCTGGAAGGTGTCGAACTGACCATGCGCGAATTGTTGAACGTATTTTCCCGTCATGGCATCACGCTGATCGCGCCTGAAGTTGGTGACCGTTTCGATCCGCAATTGCATGAGGCCATGTTTGAGGCACCGGTGCCGGGCACGCAGGCGGGTGACATCATTCAGGTTTCCGCCGAAGGCTTCATGCTGCATGATCGCCTGCTGCGCCCCGCGCAGGTAGGGGTCTCGTCAACTCCGGCTGCCTGATCACGCGGCTAAACAGCGCCAGGCGCGGTAGGGCGACCACCGCGCCTGAATAAAATCAGCAGGTTCAGGCCGCATGGCGCTCGTCAGCGCCTTTCAATAACAACCGAATAATATCTGACCGGGTGAGGATGCCGGCCAGTTTGCCGTTGGTCGTGACGGTAACAACTTCGGTTCCGGGCACGGCAAATCGGTTGAGAAGATTACCGACCGGCAGATCATCCGGAACCGGATCGACGACGGGGCGCATGAGGTCGGCGGCCCTGAATTGTGTGCGTTTGCGACGCCAGCCGATAGCAGAACCCGATGCAATGAGCGGTGCCATCAAGTCGGCCTGCAAGACAAGACCGACAAGCGCCTCGTCCTCGTCAGTTACCGGAATGCTTTTGATGTCATTCTGACGGAACTGCTTTGCCAGCTCGGGCAAAGTGGTGTCAGGGCGGGCGGTGATCAGGTCGCGGGTCATGATGTCAGCGCAGGTCGTGCCATCAAAGCGATGCTGAGCAGCTTCCTCCTCGGCGGCGGCCAAAAGCCGGCCAAGGTCCGCCACACCAAGGTTGGTGGTCTGGTTAAAGCGCACCAACAAAGCACCCAATTCTTCGGAGGTCAGCCCCAGGCGCGGATCTGTTTCTTGGCTTTTGCGCGCGTCGACATGGCGAAACGGATACACCCGTCCGGTCAGGCGATTATATACAACCGCCGCACAAACCAGCAGCGCGGTGGTCACCCCGACAGGCATCAGCGCGAACCAAGCGCCCGCCGAAAGAACCGGATCTGGGTCCAGCACGCTAAGCAGGGCTACAGCGCCTCCAGGCGGGTGCAGGGCGCGCACCGCCATCATCGCCAGAACCGCACCGCCAACGGCCACACCGGCGGTCCAGGGCGCAGGCACGAAGCTTAGGGCGGCAAAAGCCACCAGCGTCGAGATGACGTTGCCAACCACGGCCGACCATGGCTGCGCCAGCGGGCTGTTTGGCACCGCGAAAACAAGAACTGCAGTTGCCCCCAATGGCGCGACCAGCATCAGGCTGGGCCCCGAAAGCTGACCGTTTAGGATGACGAGCAGGCTGCACAGGCACAGCCCGATCAGTGCACCAGTCGCCGCGCGAATCTGCTCGGCCATGCGAAAACCGGCCATCGCCGGAAGCAGATCTTCAATAAAACGCATCAAACAACGCTCCGAAAACTCCGGGACCGACGCCCGATGGGGTGTTTAACGTGCCCATCTGCCTTATTTCCTGTCGAATGTGAAATAAATCCGTAATGCCGGCGCGCGATAAATCGTCCCGCCGTTGCAGTCGGCCCATCGCTGCACCGCTGCAAATATGCGGTTGCGTCCCCTTGGCGGCGGGCATGCGCAGCGGTATGACTTACCTCCCGACCATCCAGCAGGAGCCTTCCATGGACAACGCGCAGCGTATCAACCAGATTATCGCCACCGAAATTGCTGCGCGCCCCGAGCAGGTGAAAGCAGCGATTGCCTTGCTCGATGATGGCTCGACGGTTCCGTTCATCGCCCGCTATCGCAAAGAGGCAACCGGCGGGCTGGACGATGTCCAGTTGCGCAAACTGGCCGACCGGATGACCTATCTACGCGAGTTGGATGCGCGCCGTGCGGCGATACTCGAATCGATCAAAGGGCAGGATAAGCTGACCGACGCTCTGGCGCGGTCAATTGCCAAGGCCGACACCAAATCGGAACTGGAAGACATCTATCTGCCCTTCAGACCCAAGCGCCGGACCAAGGCGATGATCGCACGCGAAAAGGGCTTGGAGCCGCTGCTTGAGGGCATTTTGGCGGATCGCGCGGCCAAGCCCGAAGATTTGGCAGAAACCTATGTAAATGAGGCCGTTCCCAGCGTGAAAGAGGCCTTGGATGGCGCGCGCGATATTCAGGTCGAACGCCTGTCCGAGAACGCCCAACTTTTGGGTGAATTGCGCGAGTTTATGCAGCGCGAGGCGTTGATGACCGCCCGAGTCATCAAAGGACAGGAAGAAACCGGCGCGAAATTCTCGGACTACTTCGCCCATAGCGAACTCTGGTCCAAGGTGCCCTCGCACCGCGCTCTGGCGATGTTGAGGGCATCAAAAGAAGGCGTTGTCGCGCTTGAAATCGCACCTGAACCCGAGGCGGGACAAGCCCGCGCCGAAGGCATTGTCGCCAAGTATATCGGCACAGCGGGCGGCGGGCCGGGCGATCTCTGGCTGCGCAACGTGGCCGGCTGGGCATGGCGGATCAGGCTGTCTTCGACCATGATGGTGGACTTGTTGGCCGATTTACGCAGCCGCGCCCATCAGGAGGCGATCGACGTCTTTGCGCGCAATCTCAAGGATTTGCTTTTGGCGGCTCCGGCTGGCCCACGGGCGACACTGGGGCTTGATCCGGGTATCCGCACTGGCGTCAAGGCGGCTGTCGTCGATGCGACGGGCCGAGTGGTGGCAACCGACACCCTGTATCCGTTCCAGCCCATGAACGATCTGCACGGGGCACAGGCGGCGATAATGCGTCTGATTACTCAACATGGTGTGGAATTGATCGCCATCGGCAACGGCACCGCCAGCCGCGAGACCGAAAGACTGGTCGCTGATACCCTGGCGCATCTGCCAAAAGGCACCACTGCGCCGACCAAGGTCGTCGTGTCCGAGGCCGGCGCGTCGGTTTACTCGGCGTCGGAACTGGCGGCCCGCGAATTTCCCGATCTGGATGTCAGCCTGCGCGGAGCAGTATCCATCGCGCGGCGGCTGCAAGACCCGTTGGCAGAATTAGTCAAGATCGAGCCAAAATCCATTGGCGTGGGGCAGTACCAGCATGATGTGGATCAGCACCGTCTAAGTAAATCGCTTGAAGCGGTGGTCGAAGATGCGGTGAATGCGGTGGGCGTGGATCTGAACACCGCTTCGGCCCCGCTATTGGCACATGTCTCGGGCCTTGGGCCGGGTCTGGCCGAATCCATTGTCGCCCATCGTAATGCCAATGGCGCGTTTCAGTCCCGCAAGCAGCTGCTAAAAGTTTCCCGTCTGGGGCCGGTAGCGTTTGAGCAATGCGCCGGTTTCTTGCGGATCCGCGACGGGGCCGAGCCTTTGGATGCTTCTGCTGTCCATCCCGAAGCCTATGGCGTTGCGCGGCGGATTGTTAAGGCCTGCGGGCGCGATCTGCGCGCGATCATGGGCGACGAGACCGCTCTCCGTCAGGTCCGGCCCGAAGATTTCGTGGACGAGAAATTCGGCTTGCCCACCGTGCAGGATATTTTGGCCGAGCTTGAAAAACCCGGCCGCGATCCGCGCCCGACCTTTAAGACCGCTGTATTTGCCGATGGGATCGAGGATATCAAAGACTTGAAATCCGGTATGGTTCTTGAAGGCACCGTGACCAATGTCGCCGCATTCGGGGCCTTCGTCGATGTCGGCGTGCATCAGGACGGGCTGGTTCATGTGAGCCAACTCGCCGATCGCTTCGTCAAAGACCCGCATGAGGTGGTTAAAGCGGGCGATGTGGTGCGGGTGCGCGTCACCGAAGTGGATGTTCCACGCAAACGCATCGGGTTGAGTATGCGCAAGGATGGCGGTGCCTCTGCCAAGGAAGACCGTGCGGTTCGTGGTGCATCCGCCAAAGGGCGGCCAAGCGGGCGGAACAAGGCCGCCAGCCCGCAAAACCCGAAAAATAACGATCAGGGTGGTGCGCTAGGCTCTGCATTGCGTGAGGCGATGAAGCGCCGGTAACCGTCAGTTATCGACCGAAAGCGCTCCGGTCTGAAGCATCCCCGACGCCAGATAGCCACCATCGACGGGCAAAGTGTGCCCGTTCACATAGCGCGCCTGTCGGGACACCAGAAAAACGATGGCAGCGGCGATATCGTCGGGATCGGCAATGAAGCCCGACGGGATCATCGGCAGCAGCGATGCCCGGGTTTCCTTGGTATAAGCGTCGTGGGTCATCGGGGTTGCCGTAGCGCCCGGTGCGACCGCGTTGGCGGTGATGCCATGCCGCCCCAGTTCCAGCGCCATCTGGCGGGTCAGGCCGGCAATCGCGGCCTTTGAGGTACCATATGCGGTGCGCCCGACACCGGCACGAAAACCGCTGATCGAGGACAGGTTGACGATACGGCCATAACCAGCGGCCTTCATGCCCGGTGCCGCACGTTGCCCGCATAGGAAACTGCCGGTGACATTGATCGCAAACACCCGGTTCCAGCTGTCTATATCGAACTCATCGAACGGCTCGACCTGCAAGATGCCGGCGCTGTTGACCAAAACCGAGACCGGACCGTGCCATTCTTCGACTTTGTTGAACGCCGCGTCCACCGATGCCTTGTCTTGTACATCGATCACCACGGAAAGGGCCCTGCCACCGGCTTGGGCGATCTCGGAAACCGTCTCTGCGCTGGCCTTAACGTCAATATCGGCCACGGCCACGGGTGCGCCCATTTTGGCCAGCATCATCGCGGTGGCACGGCCAATTCCCGAGCCGCCGCCGGTGATCAGGGCGGCCCCGTTTTCCAGTGTGAACATGGACGTTCCTTTCTTTATCGGATCAAGACGACATCAACTCAGGCAGCCAAATAGAGATCACCGGGAACGCGAACAAGATCGTGATCGTGATGAACTCCATCCCCACAAACCACAGCGCGCCCTTGAATATCTCGGGTAGCGGGGTTTGCCGGTCGATCCCGGCGATGACATAGACGTTCAACCCGACCGGAGGCGTAATCAGCCCGATCTCGCACATTTTTACGGTCAGGATGCCGAACCAGATCGGATCGAAGCCCAGTGATTGCACCGTTGGAAACATGATCGGGATGGCGATGACCATCATTGAAAACGCGTCGAGGAACATGCCCATCGGCACGAAAACGAGCAGCAAGGCGGCGACGATCAGATAGGGTGGTAGCTCGGACTGCACCACCGCCTGCGCGAGTTGGTTCGGCACCTGGATCAGCGTCAAAAAATAACTGAACACCGCCGCACCGATCATGGTGAACAGGATCATGACCGTGGTGTCGATGGTCGAACGGAAGCTGTCGACGATCCGGCCCATCAGTCCCGGCCATGCCGCCCGATGCGCCAGCAGCATCAGGAACGCCGCGAATGCCCCCAGTGCGCCCGCCTCGGTTGGGGTGACGATCCCGAGATAGATCCCGCCCATGACCACCAGAAACAGCACGGCGACCTGCCATGCCTTGCTGGTATCACGCACCGCCGTGCCCCAGGTTGCGCGCTTGCTCACGGCGCCGCGCGCTTTTCCGCGCCGGGCGATGAAATAAATACCGATCATGAAGACAATGGTCGTCAATAGGCCGGGCAGAAAACCCGCAATCAGCATTTTACCAGCAGAGGTTTCGGTCAGTGCGGCATAGAAAATCAGCAAGACGCTGGGCGGAATCAAAACCCCCAGAACGCCGCCCGCAGCCACTGCGCCCGCCGACAAGCTGCCATCATAGCCAGCTTTTTTCATCTCCGGGATCGCGACCGAGCCGACCGTCGCCGCCGTTGCCACGCTGGAGCCGGATGTGGCGGCGAACCCAGCGCTGGTCAGGATCGCCGCCATCGCCAAGCCACCCGGCAGATGCCCAACCCATCGGCTGGCCACGTCGAACAGCTTTTTGCCGACTTCGGCGTGCTGCGCGAGGCTGCCCATGAGGATGAACAGCGGAATGATCGTGAGCGTGTAAACCGCTGTGGTCGAGTAGGAGATCGATTTGAGACGGGTCAGCAGAAAGGACAGATCCTCGACCATAATGATCCCCGCCGCCCCCGACAGGGCAAGGGCGGCAAAGACCGGGGTGCCAAGCGCCATCAGCACAAAAATCAGCGCCACAGCGATATAAGGGGCGAGGCTTGCGTCCATTGTTATTTCCTTGGTTCAGGTAGTGCCGGATTCGGCGTTGGAGTGGTTATCCGGCTCACCGAAGAAAAAGGTCTGAACGGCCTGGATCGCCATCTGGATGCACGCGAACCACAGCCCGATTGCCAGACTGGCCTTGGTCCACCAAATCGGGATTTTGACATAACCCCAGCGGAATTCGAGGATCGAGATGGAGTAGATTGCCTCGTTCGTGGCGGGAAACGCCAGAAGTAACAACGCCAGCGCGCCGATGGCCCACGCAAGCCCTGCGACGCGGGCACGGGAGGCCCTGGATAGTCTCTCAGTCAGCACAGTTACGCGGATATGTGCGCCGTTTCGCTGTGCCCAGCCCGCGCCCATAAACACAATCATCACCAAGGCAAGTTCGGTAAACTCGAACACGCCAGAAATCGGGCTGCCGGTCAAGGCGCGTACAGCCACGTCTAACGTGATGCCGAACATCAGAAATGCTAGAAACAGCATGGCGACCGCACCGAGAACATCAGAAGCGAGGCTGAGAATTCTGTTCAGCATCTGCATTGTCCGCTCCCTTTCATTATGCGGTCGCCGCGATCCATTAGGACGTCTGGCTGATTTCATAGGGCCGCTTTAGCGTGCCCTCGGGATCATATTTGGCGATGGCGTCATCGACCAGCGACTGCATTTTTTCGCCATCGATGCCTGCCTGTTTCGCCGGTCCTTCCAGCCACTGCTCGACCTGTGCGGGCTGCACCAGATCCTTGGCCATCGCCTTTTGCTCTTCTGGGATGGTGTTCAGCGACACGCCCTCAGCCTCGGCAGTCTTGACGTAATTCGCCAGCACGTCCTCGTAGATGGCGCTGAACTGACCGCCATAGATTTCGTCCACGATCTCGTCCGAGACCTTGCGCACGTCATCAGGCAGCCCGTCATAGACACGCTTGTTCATGATTGTGGCTGCGGGGGCATGCGGGCCGTCGCCGATATCGTAGAACTGCGGTGCGATCTCGTGCAGCTTATAGGCGATGGCGGTCACAAAATCGAAGCCATAGACGCCATCGAGGATCCCGCGTTCCAGCGCTTGATAAACTTCGGGCGCGGCCATCGGGATCGCGGTGCCGCCAAGCGCCTCAACCACATCTGCAGAGACGCCATAGGCGCGGATCCGCTTGCCCTTGATGTCTTCGATGGATTCGATCGGTTTGCGCAGGATCATCGGCGCATAGTTCCAGTTGGTCCAGTACAGAACCTTGGAACGGTGGCGGTCTTCCCACTCGGCGCGCAGGGGATCGAATTGCTCATAGACGTCGCGGCAGACCTGCTGCAGCGCATCGGCGCGGTTCATGCGGAAATACCATTCCAGTCCGCGTGTCACGGGCAGTTCGGCTTGGAAATAGCCGGGCGAAATGAGCGTCATTTCCGATGTTCCATCGCGCGCCGCCGCCAGATGCTCGCCGACCTTGTTGAGCGATCCCGACCAGTAACGCCGGATCGTCACCTCGCCCTCGGTGCGTTTTTCCAGCTCGTCCAGATACCAGCGGTCGATCCACGAAGGGCCGGCAGTTTCCGACACATAGCTGTCAAACTTCAGCGATGTTGCCGCGCGCACCAGCGATGGCGCGCCAATCACAAAGGCACTTGATGCGGCTGCAGCGCTAGATTTTAGGAATGTTCTGCGTTTCATGTGGATCTCCCGTTTTTTAGGCCCATTCTTAAATTCGGCCCAGCTCTATCTGCATGTTCATGCTCGCTGCTTCTCCTCTAAAAGCAGCTCGGCGCGCTCCCGCAGACTGGTTTTCAGGACTTTGCCGTAACTGTTTTTCGGCAGGTCCTGCACAAAATAGTATCTTTTTGGTTTTTTGAACGAGGCCATCCGGCTTCTGCACCAAGTATCGAGTTCGGCCATGTCGCAATGCGTTCCATCGCGTAAGACAACGAAGGCGACGACCTCTTCCCCCCAGTCGGTGCTTGGCATTCCGATCACCGAGGCCTCGAATACTGCGTCGTGGGCCAGCAGTGTCTCTTCCACTTCGCGAGGATAAATATTGCTTCCGCCCGAGATGATGACATCCCGGGACCGGTCGGTCAGGGTCACGAACCCGTTTGCGTCCATCGTGCCCAGATCGCCGGTGCGTAGCCAGCCGTCGGCGATGACCTCGGCCGTGGCCTCGGCGTTGCGCCAATAGCCCTTCATCACCGTATCGCCTGCAACGACTATTTCGCCCACCTCACCGGCGGGGAGTTCGCGCATTCCATCGTCGACGATACGTACCTGCACGCAGGCTTGCGCGAACCCGACCGAAGCGCGCCGCGCACTGGCATCGGGATGCGTGGTATCGGCCACCAGATCGCGGGGCAGGGCGGTGATCGTCATCGGGCTTTCGCCCTGGCCGTAGATCTGCGCAAAACGGGGGCCGAAACGGTCAAGGGCTTCGTCGATATCGGCCAGATACATCGGCCCGCCGCCATAGATGATCGTCTTGATACCGGTCCCATCGTAACCGGTATCGGCGGCATGGGCGATCAGGCGCTTGACCATTGTCGGTGCGGCAAAAAATACGAGATTATCCAATTTGCGCGCCAAACCGGCGATCTCGTCAGGGTCAAAACCGCCAGATTGCGGCACGATATGGCAACCCCCCGCCCGGATGATCGGAAAGTGGTACAATCCTGCGCCATGAGACATCGGCGCGGCATATAGCGCGTTGTCCTGCGCAGATACCGCATCGACGTCGATCGCATAGGCCAGCGACATCGCTACGAGGTTGCGATGGGTCGCCATGACTCCTTTGGGGCGACCGGTGGTGCCCGATGTGTAAAACAACCACGCAACATCGTCGGCGGCGCTGTCCACCGGTGGTGTCATCGGCGGGGCCGAATCTACTGCTTTTTTCAGGTCGGAATCGTGGACCGACAGTTCAATACACTGGTTGTGCAGATCGCCTGCCTCGGGAAAGACCTTGCCGGTTTCGGTGATAGCCACCTTGGCCTCGGCATTGCCGATAATCCACGCGGCTTCACGTGGGTGCAGCTTGGGATTGATCGGCACGATGATTGCGCCGATCCACAGAACCGCGTGCACAATCTCAAGGTATTCCGGGCAGTTTTGCACGAACAGCGCGACACGCTCGCCCCGGGCGACATTCAAAGTGTCGGCCAGATAACGGCCCATCGCTGCACTACGCTGTGCGAAATCGCCATAGCTTGCGTGTAGATCGGTGCCGGACCGGATGGCCGGCGTATCAGGACGGGACAGCGCGGTCTGGTAAAGCCAGCGAGAGATATTCATCGCGACTCAGCCCCTATGCGCTTCGAGAACCGAAACGTAATTGGCAACAGCAGACCCGCCCATGTTGAAGACCAGCCCCAGAGTCGCACCCGGAGTCTGCATCTCGCCCGCTTGGCCGGTCAATTGTCGAAAGGCCAGTGCATGCATCGACACGCCGGTTGCGCCGACCGGGTGCCCCTTGGCCTTGAGCCCGCCGGACAGATTCACCGGCAGCGCTCCACCACGGTAAACCGTACCGTCGTCAAGCGCACGCACCCCTTGGCCTTTTGGCGTCAGTCCCATCGCCTCATAAGTCAGCAGTTCCGCGATCGTGAAACAATCATGCACTTCGGCAAAATCAATATCGCCAAGCGATACGCTGGCGGAGCTGAGCGCCTCTGCGAAGGCGCGCTCGGGGCCTTCAAAAGCCAGAAAGTCGCGGCGTGACATTGGCAGGAAGTCACTGACATGTGCGGCGGCGCGCAATTTGACGGCTTTCGGGAAGTTCACAGCGTTGTCATCGCTGGTCAGAACCACTGCGGCGGCACCATCCGAGACAAGCGAACAATCGGTCAGCCGCAGAGGTGGGGCGATTTCGGGGTTTGAGTTCGAAACCGTGCTGCACTGCTCGAAGGTGAATTCCTTGTGCATCTGCGCCAGCGGGTTTGCCATTGCGTTGGCGTGGTTCTTGACTGCGATCCGCGCCATTGCGTCCAGCGGGCTGGCATGGCGTTTTTCATACTCGCGGGCTGCGATGCTAAACACCTGAGGAAAGCTTAGATCTGCCTCATCGGCGTCGTTGCGATATCCGGCGCCGGCCAGTGCCTCGGTAACGTCACGGGTGGAACGATTGGTCATTTTCTCGGCACCGACGACCAGAACCGTACGCGCCTTGCCTGCCTGAATTGTGTTCATCCCGGCATGAATTGCCGCCGATCCAGAGGCGCAGGCATTCTCGGCCCGCATAGCCGGCTTGAACCGCAACTGCGGATAGGCCTGATGTATCAATGAAGACGCAAAACCGTCCGAGACCAGCCCCGAGTTGAAATGCCCGAGAAATACCGCGTCGATATCGGCGGGGTCGATACCGGCCTCTTCGACTGCCTCGCGCGTGGCGGCGACGATCAGCTCTTCGAGGTTTTCTTGTAGGCGACCGAATTTCGTGTGGCCGCTGCCCACGATTGAAATTCCTGTGCTCATGGTATACTCTCCGCGATTTCAGGGTATAATGACATGATAACGATCCGAAACCATGCGTGGAAACACGTAATATGATACGTATCTGTACCTAAATCACTGCGTGATGAGTATTGATGATCGACACATCTACACCGCAAAAGACGGCAGCCCTTGGTTTTCGTGAATCACCCGTAGCACAAATTGTTGTGCGGTATCGCCGCATCGTCGAGGCGAACAACGCCATCGAACGCATGTTTGGATACAGGCGAAGCGAGGTGGTAAATCGGTCCGTGCAGCGGCTGTATCCGACGACCGCCGATTTCACGCAGATTGGCGACAGGTGCGAAACCCGGATGCGCAAAACCGGCGATACTTACTATGAAGACGAGCGGTTCATGCAGTCGCGCGACAATGAAATCTTCTGGACACGGGCCAAGGGGATCACATTGACCCCTGAGGACCCATTCGCATTGATGATCTGGAGCTTCGAGAAGATTGCCAGCAAAGCCTATCGCTCTGTGGATCTCAGCCCGCGCGAGCGCGAAGTTGCGCACCATCTGGTCAATGGCCACACCTCGCGTGAAATCGGTGATGCGCTGGGGATTTCGCACCGCACCGTCGAAGTACATCGCGCCCGTTTGATGCGGAAGTTCAACGTTAACAACACCGCCGCACTGGTTTCCGAAATCGTGCTTGCCGTGTAACGCGCCAAAGCGGAGCCAATCCGGGCACCGTCCGCGCCAGAGGGATTTTCAGCAAGAGAACCGCTCTCGCGATTGTCTTAGATGCTCTGATCGTACTCCCCCACATCGGGTTCGGTCCGGATGACGGCATCCAGATCGTTGAAGATGGCGCGCATTTCCGTTTCACTTTCGGGACTTTCGCAAACCACCACGAGATTGGGCGTGTTGGACGAGGCACGCACCAAGCCCCAAGCGCCATTATCAAGGATCACCCGCGCGCCGTTGACCGTGACCACTTGTTTGATCGGGCGATTGGCGATTTTCTCGCCCTTATCGGCCAAGGTGGTCAGCTTCTCCACCAGCCGGTCCAGCACGCTGTATTTCACGGTATCCGGGCAGTGGGGCGACATGGTGGGTGTGGACCAAGTGTGGGGCAAAGCACGGCGCAGATCAGACATGGACTTGTCGGGATTGCGGTCCATCAGCTTGCAGATCTCGACCGCAGCGCGCAGCCCGCAATCATAGCCCCGTCCGACCGGTTCAGCCAAAAAATAGTGCCCGGATTTTTCGAACCCCGCCAGTGCGCCGATTTCTTTGACCCGGCGTTTCATGTGGGAATGGCCGGTTTTCCAGTAATCTGCCTTGATGTCGTATTTCTGCAATTCCGGGTCTGAGGCGAACAGCCCGGTCGATTTCACATCGGCCACAAAGGTTGCGCCGGGATAGAGGGTCGCCAGATCGCGGGCCAGAATGACGCCGACCTTATCGGCAAAAATCTCCTCGCCTTCGTCATCGACGACACCGCAGCGGTCGCCATCTCCGTCGAACCCCAGTGCGAAATCGGCCCCTGACCCGCGCACGCTTTGCGCCATGTCATGCAGCATTTCCATCGCTTCGGGGTTGGGGTTGTAATGCGGGAATGTGTAATCAAGCCGGTTATGCGAGGCGACGACCTCGACCCCCAGCCGTTCGAACAGCTCTGGCGCGAAGGCGCTGGCAGTGCCGTTGCCGGTGGCGCAAACCACCTTGAGCTTGCGGGTCATGCGGAAATCGCCAACCAGATCGTCAAGATAAGCCTCGCGCACGCCGTCGACAAATTCATATGAGCCGCCTTCATGCGCCAAGCCCTCGCCATTCAGCACGATGGACTTGAGCTCATCCATTTCATCGGGACCATGAGTCAGCGGGCGCTCGAACCCCATCTTGACCCCGGTCCAGCCGTTCGGGTTGTGGCTGGCCGTGACCATTGCGACTGCGGGTGCATCCAAATGGAATTGCGCGAAATAGGCCATGGGGCTGAGCGCCGGGCCGATATCCTTGACCGCGATCCCGGCTTGCATCAGCCCAAGGATCAATGCCTGTTTGATGGTCAGCGAATAATCGCGATAATCGTTGGCCACGGCAATTTCGGGGCGGATGCCGCGACGCCGCATCTGGGTACCCAGACCAAGCCCCAGCGCGGTGATGCCGGGCAGGTTGATTTCCTCGGGATATTTCCAGCGGGCATCATATTCGCGAAAGCCCGTGGGCACGATCATCGGGTCGCGCAGGAAATTCCATGTGTTCGGGGTCACCGATGTCGCGGGCTTTTGCATTCTGTCACTCTTTGTCAAACTTGGATTGGATCGGCCTTGGCGAGCGCATCAAACTTCATCAGGCTGTCGATCAGCGCCGACATCTGGTCGAGCGGGATCATGTTGGGCCCATCTGAAGGTGCGTTGTCAGGCACTTCGTGGGTTTCGATGAACACCGCCGCCACGCCGATTGCCACCGCCGCGCGGGCCATGACCGGCGCAAATTCGCGCTGTCCCCCGGTCGAGCCGCCAAGTGCTGCGGGTTGCTGCACCGAATGGGTCGCGTCCATCACCACCGGATAGCCGGTCTGCGCCATTTGCGGCAACGCGCGCATGTCGGCCACCAGCGCGTTATAACCAAACGAAGTGCCACGTTCGGTCAGCAGAATCCGTCGGTTGCCGGTGCTTTCGATTTTCTGCACGACATTGGCCATGTCCCAAGGCGCAAGGAACTGCCCCTTCTTTACGTTGATCACCGCGCCGGTCTCACCCGCCGCCAAGATCAGATCGGTTTGACGGCAAAGCAGAGCCGGGATTTGCAGCACATCGCAGATTTTCGCCACCGGGGCGCATTGCGCGATCTCGTGCACATCGGTCAGCACCGGCACGCCGATGTCGCGTTTGACGCTTTCCAGCATCAGTAGCCCCTCATCCATGCCGGGGCCGCGCTTGCCGCTGATCGAGGTGCGGTTGGCCTTGTCGAAACTGGCCTTGAAGATGAATTGCGCGCCGGCTGCGTCGCAGGCCTCTTTCAGGCGTCCGGCAATCATCTGAGCGTGATCGGCGCTCTGCAGTTGGCAGGGGCCAGCGATTAGGGTCAGCGGGCAGTCATTTCCGACCTTCAGGCCGGCGATGTCGATATGGGTCATGAAGTCACCTGTTCACGCAGGATTGAGGCGGTGAGGGATACCATTAAATAGATGCCTGCGAAAATCAGGAAAGCCAAGATCGTATTCTCGAACTTGCGCGGATAAGCAGGATCCTGACTGGGCACCGGTTTGACCGAGGTCGTCAGATAGCGCACTTGCCGGTTGGCTTCCATCCGGGTCTGCTCGACCTGTTGCAGCGCCGATTGCAGCATCATGTCACGGGTCGCTAGATCGGCCTGGGCCATCTGGATGCGCACCGAAAGCTGCGCCAATGAATTTTCGCCCTCGCTGGCATCGACCATCCGGGCATTCAGCCGCGACAGCAATTCACGCAAGCGGCGCACGTCGCCCTCGGCTCCGGCGACCTTGGCGCTGTTGGGCCGGGGGTTGTCCAGCAACGCGGCCAGTTGCAGTTCGCGATCCTGCAATTGCAGTTCCACGTTGTTGATCTGGGCGCGTAATCCGGCGATCACGCCTTCAGGATCAAGAATTGCGCCTTCCTGCTGCAGCTTGACCAATGCTTCCTGGGCTTCGCGCCGTTTCCGTTGTGCTTCTTCAAAGCCTTGCAGCGCGTCTTCCATTTGATCGCCGCGTTTCTGCTGGCTCAGCCCGTTGACGCGTTCCTCGGCATAAGAGATCAGCTTGGTCGAGAAATCGGCGCTGACCTGCGGATCGGCGGCAGAGACCTCCATCCGGATGACGCCTTCAGTCGGATCATAGCCGATTTTGATGTTTTTCGTATAGGTGTTGTGGGCTTCTTCGTTGCTGGGGGTCGCGCTTAGCCTTTGGATTGGGTCGATCCAGTCCTGCGAGAAATGCGCTTTGAATCCCACATCTCGATCAAGGCGCAGCATTGCATCCTTGGATTCAAGATAGGATTGCACCGCGATCGAATCCTGACTGGTGGCGAATTGCGTACCGCTTAACAGCCCGCCAAGACCGGTGCCGCCGACATTGTCGGCCTGCAGGATCAGGAATTCGGAGTGGGCGGCATACATTGGTGTGGCCACGCGGTAAAAATACCAGCCCGCAATCAAAGTGGGCAGGCCAATAAAGAAGGCCAGCCGCGCCATCAATAGCGCCAGCCGGCGACGGCGGCGCAGCATGATGTCGCGCTGGATTTCGCTGATCTCGCGGTTGCGCCGTTCGGCGGGGCTCATCTCGGTCGCGGGCAGTTCGAATCTGTGTGATCCGGGACGCGGCAATCTGTTGCCATCGCCGTGGGCCGGCAAGCCGGAAAGCGCATCGGGAGCGCCGCCCTCGTGGGGCTCGCTGCCGCCCCGAGGCACGATCAGTTCCAGCATATTGGCGTGTGCAAAGGGATCGATACCGTTCTGGCGCAGCAGGCGGACCGCATCCAGATCGGATGTGGCGGGCAGGTCGTATTGTGCGGCGACTCGGCGGGCCATCCGCAATTGCCGCGCAGTCAGACCTTCGCTGCGGATGGCCGCGAATTCATCTACGATCCGTGTCCCGCTGTCCGGAGTGGCCACAGGAGCAGAGCTATCGGGCGACTCGCTGAAAGTGTCTTCGCGCAGGTCCGGCTCCACTCTGGCGGCAGTTTCGTCCTGCATCTCTGCCGTGGGTCTGGTGCGGTATTTTCTAGCTCTCGGTTTCGTAGTCATAGAGCTGTTTCGCTTTTTCTAAAGTATCAAACATATGTAGCTGGCCATCCATCAGAACGGCGGCTGAACGGGCAAATTTCTGTAGCGTCTCGGGCGCGTGGGACACGATCACGATGGTTGTTGTGCGCAACCGTTCTTCAAGGATCGCGCCCGCCTTGCGGTTAAATTCGACATCCGTGGTGCCGGGCATGCCCTCGTCGATCAGATAAATATCGAAATCAAGGGCCAGCATTAACGCAAAAGAAAACCGCGCCCGCATTCCCGAAGAATAGGTGCCCAGAGGTTGATCAAAATATTCACCCAGATTGCACAGCCAACGACAATAGGCTTCGACGTAATCCGGGTCCAACCCGTATAATTGGGCGATATAACGACTGTTCTCGACCGCCGAGATCCGGTGCACGACGCCCCCCATGAATCCCAGGGGAAAAGACACATTGCAATTGCGTCTAATTTCGCCTTCATCCGGCTTTTCCAGACCGGCCATCATGTTAATTAGCGTGGTTTTGCCGGTGCCATTGGGAGCTAGAATACCAAGGGAATTACCCAGTTCCACCTTGAACGACACCCGATCCAGGATCACTTTGCGCTGGGTGCCGGTCCAAAATGACTTGCTGACATTCTCGAATTCGATCATCACATGTTCCGGCATAACTCAAGCACGGTCATTGGCCTTATCGCAAAAGAAATTCATGGCTCGGGGCCGGTTTCGGGTGCATTATGTCTAATTATGAAGCCGATAGCCAACCGCAATGCGCGTACCGGCCTTAAATCATTTACTTCTGGATGCGCTGCCCCCTCTGGCAGGGCGTGCCCTTGCGCCCTAGATAGCGATCATGCGCCATGACCCGCACCAGCCGCTTACCGAGCAAATCCGAGCTTGCACAATCTGCGCCCAGCGATTTGCCGCGACCGCCACCCACCATCAGCCCCATCCGGTGGTCTGGTATCGTCCCGGCGCGCGGATCTTGATAGCGGGGCAGGCGCCGGGCATGCGCGTCCATGAAACGGGGGTGCCGTTCAACGATCGCTCGGGCGAGCGGCTACGCGAATGGATGGGGATGAATAACGCCGAGTTTTATGATCGCGACCGCGTTGCCATTGTCCCGATGGCGTTCTGCTTTCCCGGATACGACGTCCGCGGTGCGGACCTGCCACCGCCAGCGGTCTGCGCCCGAACTTGGCATGGGCAGGTCATGGCTGAACTGAGTGATCTGCGTTTGGTGTTATTGGTCGGCGCACACGCGCAGCGCTGGCATCTGGGCGTGAAAACGTCGCTGACCGAAACCGTGGCCCGGTGGCGCGATCATGCGCCGCGCGTGTTTCCCTTGCCACACCCGTCCTGGCGCAATACCGCTTGGCTGAATAAAAACCCCTGGTTCGCCCGCGACCTGCTGCCGGTGCTGCAAACGCGGGTACGTGAGGTTCTGGATGACTGAGATAACACCCTTGGACGACGTCCACGCAGCGATGCAGGCCGCGCCCACGGATGACGCCGCCCGGTTGCGGTTTTATGAACGCCTCGGCGACAGCGAATTATTCCTGCTGCTGAAACATGAGGCCGAGGGCGACGATATCTCGCCGGAACTGTTCGATTTGGACGCGGGTCGGTTTCTGCTGGCTTTTGATCGCGAAGAACGGCTATCGCAATTTGCCGGAGGCGCTGCGGCCTATGCCGCTATGTCGGGGCGGATCCTGGCGCGAATGCTGGCGGGGCAGCAGCTTGGCCTTGCGCTGAACCTTGAGGTCGCGCCCTCATCCATTCTGATCCCCGCCGATGCGATCGAGTGGCTGGACCACACGCTTGGACATGCGCCCTCTCAGATTGAGGCGCGGATCGAGGCCTTGCACCCGCCGACCGGACTGCCTGAATCGCTGTTGACTGCGCTGGATACCAAACTGGCCAACGCGCGCGGGCTGGCATCTTGTGCCTATCTGGTCGGAGTCACCTATCGCGGTGGCGGGCGCGGGCACCTGCTGGCCTTTCTCGGCGCATTGGAGGGCGCTGAAAGCGCACTGGCCAAAGCGGCCAGCGAGGCGCTGACCTTCTCAGGGGTCGCGGCGGGGGCGTTGGATGTCGGATTTTTCGCGCCAGCGGATCCGATCACGGCGACCTTGGCCGCACAGGGCCTGCGCTTTGATCTCCCCCAACCCGCGCGCGAGGAACCGGCGCCGCCCATCGCCCCGGGCAGCGACCCAGACCGCCCGCCGATCCTGCGCTAGGCCACGATCCCGGCTAAACGTCGGCACAGAATAGCGAATACAGCAGTTGGATGACCTGTTCGGTATTTCGGTCGGACAGTGAGTAATAAATCGTCTTGCCGTCGCGCCTTGTGGCAACCAGCCCTTCGTCGCGCAACCGCGCAAGCATCTGACTGACTGCCGCTTGCCGGATATCGAGCAGGGCTTCCAATTCGCCCACCGAACGTTCTCCAGCGCTAAGATGGCACAGGATCATCAACCGTCCCTCATGGGCCAGGGTCTTGAGATAGGTGGCAGCGTCCGCTGCCCGGTCTGCCATGTCGTGGGGCTGGGGTATCGGAGTATGTCCGACGGGTGGGGTTGTCACTTGCTCGTCTGTCCTATTCTTATTCCGACGGGGTCAAGCATTGGCGCCCACCCCGGTAATGACCGCTTGGTCCATACGCGAATATTATCGGGTTTGAGGTCATGTGAATCAACGACATCAGGCGGAGTTTTTCACCGTATCCGTATTCATTCAGCGGGGAGAACCGGCGCTGCCGGACCCCGCAGCAGCATCATGCGGTGCCTGAAGGGTGGCCGATATCGTGTATAAACGCACCTAGCACTTTTGCGAAGGCCTCGGGTTGCTCGACGCAAGCCAGATGACCCGCTTTGCGGATCAACTGGAACTGCGCTCCGGGCACCAGTTCGATGGTTTCGCGCACCAAGTCGGGCGGGGTCGCGGCATCGCGGTCGCCAGCAATGCCCAGCACCGGCAGGCGCAGTCCACTGGTCGGCGTGTAAAAGTCGGTGCCCGCGATCGCAGCACAGCAGCCAGCATAGCCGGCCTCCGGCTGTTGCAGCAATCGGCTGCGCCATAGGGCCAGTTCGGGCCGGGCGCGGAAATTCGGGGAAAACCAGCGCCCCATTTCCGCCTCAGCAAGGCTTGCGATACCATTGCTGTTAATTGCATCGACCCGTTCCTGCCACATCTTTGCCGTGCCGATCTTGGCGGCAGTGTTGGACAGAACCAGAGCGCGCACCTGATCCAACCGTTTGACTGCCAATCCTTGCGCGATCATGCCGCCGAGCGACAGGCCGACAAAGACGCAATCGCGCACGTTGAGATGATCCAGCAGCATTTCTGCATCACGCACGAGCGCGCCCATCGAATAGGGCGCCGCCGGGACCGAAGAGCGGCCATGCCCGCGCGTGTCATAACGGATAAAGCGCAACCCCTCGGGCAGCAGCGGTAAGACCGCGTCCCAAATGTGCAAATCAGTGCCCAATGCATTGGCAAACACCACTGGTGCGCCATCCGAATCACCGTCGATCCGGTAATGCAATTGGACGTTACCGAGATCGGCAATCTGCATCGAAATCCCCTTTGACCGGCGCGCGCATTTGCTCAGAAGCGCTTGCGCCGCTTGACGTTGCCGCCGCGCTGTCCCGGCCGTCCCGCGGTCGAGCGGCCGCGCGATGTGACGGCGGCCTCGCTGGCCTTTTCCACCGCTTGTTGCCGTGCCAGCGGATCGTCGGAGACCACCAGATCGACCGCTTCCAGCCGCTTGATCTCGTCGCGTAGGCGTGCGGCCTCTTCGAACTCCAGATTTTCCGCCGCCTTGCGCATATCGGTGCGCAGTCCCTCCAAGACCACCTGAAGGTTTGCCCCGGCCATCGGCTTGTCAATCTGTGCGGTGACACGGTTCATGTCCACGTCGCCCTTGTACAGCCCCTGCATCACGTCATCGACATTCTTGCGGATGGTTTCGGGGGTGATGCCGTGTGTTTCGTTATAGGCGATCTGTTTTTCGCGGCGGCGTTCGGTTTCGGCCAAAGCGCGTTTCATGCTGCCGGTGATGCGATCGGCATACATTATGACCCGCCCGTCGGCATTGCGCGCGGCCCGACCAATGGTCTGGATCAGCGAGGTTTCCGAGCGCAGGAACCCTTCCTTGTCGGCGTCCAAAATGGCGACCAGCCCGCATTCGGGGATATCCAGCCCCTCGCGCAGCAGGTTGATGCCGATCAGCACGTCAAAGGCACCAAGACGCAGATCGCGCAGGATCTCGATCCGTTCCAAGGTGTCGATATCGCTGTGCATATAGCGCACTTTGATGCCCTGTTCGTGCATGTATTCGGTCAGGTCCTCGGCCATGCGTTTGGTCAGCGTTGTGACCAATGTGCGGTACCCATCGGCCGAGACCTTGCGCACTTCGTCCAGCAGATCATCGACCTGCATCTCGACCGGGCGGATTTCCACCTCGGGGTCCAGCAGGCCGGTGGGGCGGATCACCTGTTCGGTGAAGACGCCGCCGGTCTGTTCGATCTCCCATTTTGCCGGGGTGGCGCTGACGAACACCGATTGCGGCCGCATCGCGTCCCATTCTTCGAATTTCAGGGGCCGGTTATCCATACAGGATGGCAGGCGGAACCCGTGTTCGGCCAGCGTGAACTTGCGGCGGTAGTCGCCTTTATACATGCCACCGATCTGGGGCACCGACACGTGGCTTTCATCGGCAAAAACAATGGCGTTGTCGGGGATGAACTCGAACAGGGTCGGGGGTGGCTCACCCGGTGCGCGTCCGGTCAAATAACGCGAATAGTTCTCGATCCCGTTGCAAACACCGGTTGCTTCCAGCATTTCCAGATCGAAATTCGTCCGCTGTTCCAGCCGCTGCGCTTCCAGAAGTTTGCCTTCGTTGACCAGTTGGTCCAGCCGTTGCCGCAGTTCCTTGCGGATGCTGATGATCGCCTGCTGCATGGTCGGTTTCGGAGTGACATAGTGGCTGTTGGCATAAACGCGGATCTGCTCGAACCTGTCGGTCCGCTCACCGGTCAGGGGGTCGAACTCGGTGATGCTTTCCAGTTCCTCACCGAAAAACGACAATCTCCAAGCCCGATCCTCCAGGTGGGCGGGAAAGATCTCCAGTGAATCGCCGCGCACCCGGAACGAACCGCGTTGAAACGCCTGATCATTGCGTTTGTATTGCTGCGCCACCAGATCAGCCATCACCTTGCGCTGATCGTAATTATTGCCGACCTGCAGGTCCAAGGTCATCGCCCCGTAAGTCTCGACCGAGCCGATCCCATAGATGCACGACACCGAAGCAACGATGATCACATCGTCCCGCTCCAGCAGCGCCCGCGTGGCCGAGTGGCGCATCCGGTCGATCTGTTCGTTGATCTGGGATTCTTTCTCGATATAGGTGTCCGAGCGCGCCACATAGGCTTCCGGCTGATAGTAATCGTAGAAGCTGACGAAATACTCGACCGCGTTCTCGGGAAAGAAGTTGCGGAACTCACCATAAAGCTGGGCCGCCAGCGTCTTGTTCGGGGCGAGGATAATCGCCGGGCGCTGGGTTTCCTCGATCACACGGGCCATGGTGAAGGTCTTGCCCGTGCCGGTCGCGCCCAAGAGCACCTGGTTGCGCTCGCCCGCCTGCACACCTTGGGTCAGCTCGACGATCGCGCTTGGCTGATCGCCGGCGGCGGTGAATGTTGTGTGCATCTTGAACCGCTTGCCGCCCTCAAGTTTCGGTCGGTTGCGCACATCCTCGGCAGGGGCGTGCAGCATCGGCATGGAATCGCTATGGGCATAGGGCATGGGCAGGCTCCGCTCTGAAGGTCAGAGGTGATCTCTCTTTGTTCCATATCAAGGCCGTGCTGTCACTTAAATCGCGTTTTTGCCATGCGCGACAACGTTTGCGCCGGCGGTAACGGCATTTCGCGCCTTGCCCCGCAGGCTGAAATTTCGGATACATCGTGCCGACCCTTATACGGAGCCTTGTTCATGCGCGCTCGAATTTATCAAAAGGCTAAAACAGCCATGTCCTCCGGCACAGCCAACACCCGTGATTGGATTTTGGATTTTGCACCGGCCAGCAAACGTGAGATCGATCCGCTGATGGGCTGGACCTCGTCCGACGATACGCAGACTCAGGTGCGGCTGCGGTTCCCGACCAAAGAGGCGGCAATGAATTACGCAGCCGCCAAAGGCATCGATGCACGTGTTTACGAACCTAAACGCCGCAAACCCATTGTCCGTCCGGGCGGCTACGGCGAGAATTTCGCGACCAATCGCCGGGGCGGTATGTGGACACATTAAGTGTGTAAATCGGGGCGAAGTTGTCTCGGAATCAGGCTAATAAGCCCGCAAGACTGAGCGGTGATCCGCATGTTGTAAGGAAGCAGTGTTGCACCGCTGGATCCGGGTCGGCCATAGTCCACACTCAATACTGCGATCGCATTCGACGACGGGCGGCCTTTGAGGTCGCCCGAATGGTTTCAAACCCGGCCGGAGCCCGTTTCAGATGACCATCACCCACCTTGTCACCCATTCCGGTGGCTTTCATGCCGATGAGCTGCTGTCTTCGGTGATCCTGACCCGTTTGTTCCCCAAGGCCGAGCTGATCCGCAGCCGCGACAAGGCATGGATCACGCCCGGTGAAGACCGGATTATCTATGATGTCGGTGGCCAATTCGACGCGGATGCGCAGGTTTTCGATCACCACCAGCGGCCCAATCCATTGCGCGACGATGGCCAGCCCTATAGCTCCTTTGGGTTGATCTGGGCCCAGTATGGCCGCGACTACTTGCGCGCAATGGACGTGCCCGAGAATGATATCGAGGCGATTCATGACGCATTCGATCGTGCTTTTGTTTTGCCGGTCGACCTTCTGGATAATGGCGCCGTAAATGCGGCCGAGGCCGGACCGCTGTTTGCCGGTCTGACCTTGCCGGTGCTGCTGGAAAGCCTGAAGCCAGTATTTGACGACCGCGATGAGGGCGCAGATGATCGGGCGTTTATGTCTGCCTTGCCGGTGGCGCGGGCTTTTGTCGAGGCACAGGTCAAGCGCAGGGCGGCAAAGTATCGGGCCGAGGCGATGGTGATGGCGGCGATTGAGGAAGCCGGAGAGTGGCCCGTTCTGGAATTGCCAATGGGCATGCCATTTCGTGCCGGCGTCGAAAAGTCCGGCGCGGATCACCTGCTGTTTGTGATCCACCCGCGCGGCAGCGATTGGGCGCTGACCACGATCCGCAAGGGCGACGACACCTTCGCCAACCGTGCTGATCTTCCAAAGGCGTGGGCAGGATTGACCGATGCCGCGCTGGAAGCCGCCAGTGGCGTCACGGGGGCGAAGTTCTGCCATAACGGTCGGTTCATCGCGGTGGCTGACAATCGCGAGGCGGTATTGCAAATGGCTGATATTGCGGTGACCGAGGCATTGGCTGGACAGGCTTGATACGGGGCACTGCATTCTAAGGCCTCAGGTGTTTGACCCACGTGCAGCCTGTGTCGCTTTCGCGCTGATTTCGCAGGCCGATAGATTTTCCTGAAAACGCAAAACTCCAAGCAGGCTCGCAGCCCAGGAATATAGCGGCAAAATCTGGCTGTCGGAGATCGACCGGCAGAGCGTATATCCGCCTGTCGTCATGAGGCAACGTTTGCGCAGCAGAAACACTCATTGGGTTGACGGGGCATAGCGAACGCCGACACCGCCGGGGGATGCTTGGTGCAGTTTTACTTAACTTTGCAAATAAACGCCCCACCCCATCTAAATGAACGGGGCATTCTCCATTGGATCACGTCAGAGAGGCACGAAAGAGTGGCAACCTAGACGGCGACGCCAATTACGGAGCAACCCTATGTCGAGCGTTCAGCGATCCGCCCTATGCCTTTTTGCTATCGGGTTGGCTGCATTGGCGGCTTGTGGAACCCCTGAGTACCGTGCGGAAAGAAAGCATTGCGAAGCGGAATGGATGCTTAAGATTCCGCCCGTTTACCGGCAGGAGACCGTCACGAAGTACCGCAGCGAAAGACGTCCGACCGGCGAAACGAAATGTGAATCAAAGGGCGATACCCTCCTGTGCCAGCCGGTGATGGAAATAGTCTCGGTTCCCTATTCCGCGCTCGAGACGGTGGATATCCGCAAGGCGCAGCGTGCGCCGCAGATCGAGTCCTGCGCCGCGCGCGCCTGCACCGCCCGATATGGAAATCGCGAGTGCAAGACATGATCGCAATTTTTTTAAAACAACTGCGTACCATCGGGCAAATCGGCCCTGAATGCACAGGGAAAAAGCTAATACGAGGTAGTCATGTGGGATTTTAGTATCGGCAGCGCACTGGGAATGATGGTGCGCACGCTGCCGTTCATCGTGCTGCGAATGGCGGTCTATTTTGGCATCGCCGTGGGCTATGTACTGGTCACGGGTATGGGGGCCGGTATCGGGTACGGTATTGGCGGTTTCGGCGATGAGGGGTTTCGGGCCGGGTCGATCATTTGGGGCGGATTCGCCGGTTTCGGAATTTTCGGCGCGATCATGTACTGGGCGCGTGAATATATCCTTTACCTCGTCAAGGCGGGGCATATTGCCGTGCTCATCGAATTGATCGACGGCAATCCGATGCCGCAGGGGCGCAGTCAGGTGGCGCATGCCACAGCGGTGGTGAAACAGCGGTTTCCCCAGGCCAGCGTGCTGTTTGCCATTGACCAGTTAATCAAAGGGGTAATCCGCGCCATTACCGGGCTGATGCGCGGTATCCTGACCATCCTGCCGGTGCCGGGTGTACAGCAATTGGCCAGTATCCTGTCGGCGTTTCTGCGCGTCGCGGTCGGTTTCGTCGACGAGGTGATCCTTGCCTATGCGATCCGCACGAAATCCGACGACGCGTGGTTGTCCGCCAAGGAGGCGCTGGTTCTCTACGGGCAGAACTACAAGACGATGCTGAAAAACGCGGCATGGTTGGCGATCATCGTCTATGGGCTGAGTTTTCTGGTATTTGTCATAATGCTGACCCCGGCGGCGCTGGTGGTTTATTTGATGCCGGGGGCTTGGGCGGCAGGCGGTGTGGTTTTTGCCTTGCTGTTTGCATGGAGTGTCAAGGCGGCGCTGCTTGAGCCCTTCGCGATCACCTGCATGATGCAGGTCTATTTCAAGACCATCGAAGGCCAGCAGCCCGACCCCGAATGGGAGGCCAAACTGGAACAAATGTCAGGCAAGTTCCGCAAGCTGAAAGAGCGCGCGTTCGGTGCCGCAGAAGCCCCGGCAGAGCCTGCGGCGGTACACCAGGCCTGATGTGCTGTCGCAAAAGAGCGTCCGGCAATTCCGATCAATGAAGTTATGCGGAGAGATGAACAGATGAGACAGGTTACACCGAAATTGGCGGCAATGGTGATCGCGGGCGGTATCGCCTTAGCAACCCCTCTGAAAGCAGCCGAGGACGTGGTGATTGTCTATGATGCGTCGGGGTCCATGTGGGGGCAGATCGACGGCACCAGCAAGATCGAGATCGCCCGCGAGGTGATGGCTGATCTGGTCGATGGCTGGGACGCTGATACCAATCTGGGACTGGTCGCTTATGGCCACCGCAGTCAGGGCGATTGTGCCGATATCGAAACGCTTGTCGCGCCGGGGCCGCTGGACAAGACCGCGTTTATCGACATGGTGAACGCGATCCGGCCGGTCGGCAAGACCCCGATCTCGGCCTCGGTACAACATGCTGCCGATCTGCTGTCATTCCGCGACAACCCTGCGACTGTGGTGCTGATTTCCGACGGCGTCGAAACCTGCAACGCCGATCCCTGCGCGCTGTCGGCGCAGCTTGCCAAGCAGGGTGTGAACTTCACCGCCCATGTGGTCGGGTTTGATCTCGAGGACGCAGCCCATGCCAGCCTGTCCTGTATCGCTGAGAATACCGGCGGCGTATTCGTGCCCGCCGGAAACGCGGCCGAACTGCACGATGCATTGGCTCAGGTGCAAAGTGCCATGGATATGAAACCCGTCGCGCCCGAACCCGCGCCCGAAGAACCAGCATTGCCCGAGGTTCAGATTTCCGGTCCCGAAACCGTCACCACCGGTGCGGCCTTTGATGTCTCTTGGTCGAAAAGCATTCACGACAGGGATTACATCACAATCGTCCCCGCCGGCACCAAGGAAGGCGAGCATGGCGCTTACATTCGCGTCGGCGATAAAGCCGAAGGCCGTCTGACCGCCCCGGCCGATGTTGGGCTTTATGAGCTGCGCTATATCCAGAATGATGGCCGCCATACGCTCGCCAGTGCGCCGATCGAGGTGGTCAAGGCCGAGGTCGCGATCAGCGGCCCCGAAACCGTCACCACCGGCGCGGCCTTTGATGTCTCTTGGTCCAGCAGCATTCACAACAGGGATTACGTCACCATCGTCCCCGCCGGCACCAAGGAAGGCGAACACGGCGCCTATATTCGCGTCGGAGACAAAGCCGAGGGTCGCCTGACCGCCCCGGCGGAAACCGGCCTCTATGAATTGCGCTATGTGCTTAACGAGGGGCGCCGCACCCTTGCCAGCGCGCCGATCGAGGTGGTCGGGGCCGAGGTCG
>NZ_JAEIJD010000040.1 GCF_016307205.1 Pontibaca salina
GTCACGGTGCCGGTCACATCCGTTGTGCGGAAGTAGAACTGTGGGCGATAATTGGCGAAGAACGGCGTGTGACGGCCACCCTCGTCCTTGGTCAGGATATAGGCTTCGGCCTCGAACTTGGTGTGCGGGTTCACCGACTTGGGCTTGCACAGCACTTGGCCGCGCTCGACGCCTTCACGCTCGATACCGCGCAGCAGAACGCCAACGTTGTCGCCCGCCTCGCCACGATCCAGCAACTTGCGGAACATCTCGACGCCGGTACAGGTGGTCTTCTTGGTGTCGCGGATACCGACGATCTCAAGCTCGTCACCCACATTGACCACACCGCGCT
>NZ_JAEIJD010000041.1 GCF_016307205.1 Pontibaca salina
GTGATTCCGGGCGGCAACGCGCCCTATCTGCGGGTCGAGCGGACCGGCGATCTGTGGACCTTTGACTATTCGCAGGACGGGGTGAGCTGGACCACCGCGGGCAGTGTCAGTCACAATCTGGCGGTGACCTCGGCGGGGGTGTTTGCGGGCAATGTGGGACAGGCCAACGGCTATACCGCGCGGGTTGATTATGTCGAGTTCGCCAGCGATCCGATCGCCGATGAAGATGGCAGTTTCACCCCGGAGAACCAGCCTCCGGTGGCGGTGGACGATGCCTTTGACCTGCTGCCCGACAGCGTGCTGACCATCGACGTGGCCGC
>NZ_JAEIJD010000004.1 GCF_016307205.1 Pontibaca salina
TGACCGTCGCACCCAACCGAACCACCAATCCCGATCGTCGGAATAGAAACCTCAGACGTAATCAAATCAGCAAGATCAGCAGGCATCTTCTCCAAAACAATTGAAAATGCGCCGGCCTCGGCGGTGGCTTTGGCATCGGCGCACACTGCCTCTGCAGCGCTGCCCATGCCCTGCGCACGGTAACCGCCAAGCGTGTTGACCGATTGAGGCGTCAACCCCACATGCGCCATCACCGGAATGCCCCGATCCACCAGGAAACGGATTGTCTCGGCCATATCGCGCCCACCTTCAAGCTTCACCGCCCCGGCGCCTGTTTCAGTCATGATCCGGGCAGCGTTGCGAAACGCCTGCTGAGGGCTTTCCTCGTAGCTGCCGAAGGGCATATCCACCACCATCAGGGCGCGGTTCAATCCGCGAAAGACGGCTTGACCGTGAAGGATCATCATCTCGAGGGTGACCTGCAAGGTCGAGGGCAAACCATGCAGAACCATACCAAGGCTATCACCAACCAGAACGACGTCACATTCCTGATCGACAATTTGGGCGACCGGCGTGGTGTACGCGGTCAGACAGACCAGCGGCGTTCCACCTTTGCGCGCGCGGATATCGCTCGCATTCAATGCCCGTTTCGAAACATACTGGCTCATACCCGTCTCCCTTATTTCCCTCACGGAAAGATTGATAGGATGCAGCGATGCCGCTTGCAACCTTGCAGCTACAGGATTCAACAATGCCCTCGGCTGCAAGCACAGGCGCGTAGAGACTTGTTAAGAAAGGCGACCATTCCGGGGCCGCGTGTTGCAACCATCGACGCTAGAAATTCAGCGGCCAGCCCGACCGGTATCTTGTTGCAGAAAGTGAAAACCTAAATGAACCTCATTGATTGTAGGGCAGGGGCTCGATCTGAGAAAGTTTGGGATGCCGGGTGAGATATGATTACCGGCCGACGGACTGCGCAGGGCAGCGGTTTGGGTTGTTTTATTTGTACCGAGATTGCAGAATTGTTTTACTGAAGCTGAAGTTTACTTTGTCATCACCGGTTTTTTGAACGGCGGGGTTGTTTTGGGCGAAATTTGGCAAAATAGGGCGGATTTCATGTGTGTGATCTGTTCAGAGTAGCCCTCACCAGTCAAAGTTCTGCGTGGCATCTATGACCAGCGAATTGTGCGACCGGCACTGGGACGTCATCGTGATCGGTACGGGGATCGGCGGTGGAACCATCGGCCGGCATCTCGCCGAAAATGGTTTGGCGGTTCTGTTTCTGGAAAAGGGTCATGCCGGGCAGCGTAGCGCAACAAACGGGCTAGGTGCAGATACGATCACCGATCCCACCGCCCGCATGACACAGGGATGGTGGCCCGACAGAGTTAGTCTATGCCTAAACGGGCGCGAGACTCAGCCCTTTGTGCCAATTGGGGCCGGGGTTGGTGGTTCATCGGTTTTCTATGCTGCAACGCTCGAGCGACCCGAAGCGCATGATCTTGATGACAGTGCCGAGCGTCCGCACCCGACCGGCGGCTGGCCGGTCAACTATCACCAGATGTTGCCATATTATGACCGTGCCGAAGCCCTTTATCATGTCCGCGGCGAGACCGATCCGCTGAACGGTCATTCTGCGGCGCGGTTGGGCGCGCCGCTGCCGATTGCGCAGGGCGATAGCCGGATGATGCAGCGAATGCGCGCCGGTGGATTGCATCCTTATCAACTTCACACCGCCTTGCGACACCTAGACGGCTGCACATTCTGTTTTGGCCGCAAGTGCCCGCGTGACTGCAAGATGGACGCGCGCTCGGCAGGGATCGAGCCCGCGTTGAAAACCGGTCGGGCTGCGCTTTTGGATCGGTGCGAGGTGACTGAACTGGTGGGCAGACCAGATCGGATCACGCATGTCATTGCCCGACGTGATGACGAACAACTGACATTTTCGGCGGAACGTGTCGTGCTGGCTGCTGGTGCATTATCTTCACCCCGGTTGCTATTGAACTCGCGGGCGGAGCACTGGCCACACGGCTGTGGCAATGGCAACGATCTGGTAGGCCGAAATCTAATGTTTCACCTTAATGAGATGTTCGCTCTTTGGCCAAGACGTGGTGAGGCTTTTCGGGAACATTCGAAATCCATTGGTTTTCGCGATCTGTATTTTGCCGAAGGTCTCAGGTTTGGGATGGTCCAATCGATGGGGCTCAACATCGAACAGGGTGATATCCTGCATTACTTGCGCAGGCGCATTGCCCGTTCACGACTGCGCTGCCTACCCGGCGCGCATCAACTGGCGCGGGTCCCCGCGATCATTGCCGCACAGGTATTCGGGCGGGCAAAGGTCTTTGTCGGTCTGCTTGAAGATTTGCCGTATGCCGAGAACCGCGTTTTGCCCGATCCGGCACGGCCTGGCGGAATTCGCATCGATTATGGCTTTTCCGAAGAGCTTCTTGAGCGTCGCTTGATCTTTCGTCGCCTGCTCCGCTCCGCCTTAAAGGGCCAGAAAAGCTTGTTTCTCACCCATGACCCCGAGCCAAATCTGGGTCATCCCTGCGGGACCCTGAGGATGGGAGCGAACCCTGCGACAAGTGTCCTTGACCCCGCCTGCCGCGTGCATGGTCTGTGCAATCTGTGGGTCGTCGACGCTTCGTTCATGCCGACTTCGATGGGGGTAAATCCCAGTCTGACCATTGCTGCCAATGCCCTGCGGGTAGCCGATCAAATTGCGGAGCGGCAGTGACCAAATCTTTTATCGACACGATTGTGCGACGAGCGCCGGAGGTAACCTTGGCCGCCCCGGACCATCTTGATTGCGGTCGAAGTCTTCACAGCAAAAACGCGCTTCAAAAAGCGCGTCTTTGCGATACGGATGTATTGAAAATCAGGCGGCGGCCTGACGGGCAGCCTGACGCCGCTCGCTTTCTTCCCGCGACAGCGCGACCGAAGTGCGCACACCGCGGCCAACAAATTCCATCAACCCATCGACAACCCGTTCATTGGGGTCAATTCCCGCGCAAGAAAGTACTTCGCGGCCATCGCGCGAACGAGCCCAGCGGGCGATTTGCTCGGGGCCGTTGCCGTATTTTTTGTCATCGGCAATGGCATCATCTAGAGCTGCCAGTACCACGGCGGCAAAAAGTTTGCGGGCGCGATTGCCTTGTTCATTATTAAAAGCCGTTCCATCAACGAAATCTTTCATCTCGTTTCCCTTATCATTATTGCTCTTGCGATTTCTGCTTTGCGCCCCTTATGGCCTATTCAGATCGATTCGGGTACCCCGTTTAAGAATACCGCCCATGCGCCTAGCGCATGGGCCTTCGCGCATGCAGCACGCGATAGGTTGTATTGCCACAACTCGCTTCGCCATATATAGGTGCGCAAACAAATCCATCAAGTTCTAGTAAGGTAACCCTCTCATGGCCAAGATTAACGGCAATGAAATTCGCCCCGGCAATGTGCTGGAGCATAACGGCAGCCTGTGGGTCGCGGTTAAGGCGGATCATGTGAAACCGGGCAAGGGCGGTGCCTTTGCCCAGGTTGAATTGCGCAATCTGCGCAATGGTTCGAAATTGAACGAGCGCTTCCGCAGCGCGGACAAGGTCGAGCGTGTCCGGCTGGAACAAAAGGACATGCAGTTCCTTTACGAAACCGACGGCATGCTGGTATTCATGGATGCGCAGACCTACGACCAAGTGGAGCTGCCGGCTGAAATTTTAGGTGAACGTCGCCCGCTGCTTCAGGACGGGATGACCATTCAGATCGAGTTTCACGAGGAGGAGGCGCTGAACGCCTCGCTGCCGCAAAAGGTCACCTGCAAGGTTGTCGAGACCGAACCGGTGGTCAAGGGCCAGACGGCGGCAAACAGTTTCAAACCCGCCACGTTGGATAACGGGCTCAAGATCATGGTGCCGCCATTCGTCGGCCCGGATGAGGATGTCGTGGTCAACACCGAAACCATCGAATACGCTGAACGCGCCTGATCCCTGCCTGCCGGTCACTCCCGATGTAGCGTAGCGTCGCCCGCCTGCATCTCGCCCGTAGCACGGTCAAAGCGCAGATAGGCAATGCCCCTGCCATTGGCCTGTGTATACAGCGTTCCGGCCGGTCTGTCGTCGGTGGTGACCGGAGCGCCCACAGGGGCGCTGCCATCGATGAGCACGCGGACGAGCCCTTTGCGCAATTCTGTCCTGTGCCGCATTCGTGCGGTGACTTCCTGTCCGACGAAACAGCCTTTGCGGAAGTCGACACCGTTCAAACGGTCAAATCCCGCCTCCAAAATGAAGCTATCGGGCGTCAATTCGATGCCGCTTTCGGGGATACAGTGGGCCACGCGGATCGCGTCCCAGTCGGTGCCGTCGTCATTGGCTGGGGCCGCAGTATAGGCCCGCCAGCCGAGAGCTTCATGGCGTGGGTCGGGCAGTGCGCCCTCGGGTGCTGGGCCGGTGCCGCGTTGCAAGTTCAGGCCGGAGTCCTCGATCGTGACATCCGAGCGCAGCTTGTACATGCTTAGACGTTTCGCCAGATCGTCAGCCAGCGGGTCGGCAACGTCCAGCAAGACCGCGTCAGCCTCGGCTGCGAGGAAGAAATCTGCGATATATTTGCCTTGGGGCGTCAGCAGCGCGCTATAGACAAGACCCTGATCGAGCTTGCGAATGTCGTTGGTGACCAGCCCTTGCAGGAAGTCGAGCCTATCGCTGCCTGAAATCCGGAAGATACGGCGCGATGTCATTGTGTTCTCCTTGTGTCCAGTCATCTATCATATAACAGCAGCGGCAACGTTTAACAGAGCATGCATCAATGCAAGCCCCAATCAGTGTCATCATCCCCACGCTGAATGTCTCTGGCGATCTTACCGGGTGCATCAAGGCCTTGGCCGAAGGGCAGGCGGCGGGGCTGATCCGGGAAATCATCGTGACCGATGGCGGATCGACGGATCGGACCTGTGTGATCGCGCGCGATCTGGGTGCGCATATCGTCACCGGTCCACCCTCGCGCGGGGGGCAGTTGCGGCGCGGCGTGGCGGCGGCGCAGGGGCCGTGGCTGCTGGTTCTACATGCGGACAGCATCCTTGCGCCCGGGTGGAGCGGCCCGGTGGCGGAGCATATCGCGCAGGGGCAGGGCGCGGGCTGGTTTCGTCTGACTTTTCGTGCGCGGGGCCTGGCGCCTTCAGTGGTCGGAGCGTGGGCCAATCTGCGTGCCCGCATGTTTGCGCTGCCTTATGGCGATCAGGGCTTGCTGCTATCGCTGGCTGATTACGACCTTGCTGGCGGCTATCCGGATCAGCGACTGATGGAGGATGTCGCGTTGGTGCGCGCTTTGTCGTGTCCATTGGTGCGCCTGAATGCGACCATCACCACAAGCGCTGTCCGATATCTAAGCGATGGCTGGCTGCGGCGTGGCGCGGGTAATATTTGGACGTTGATCCGCTATTTGTCCGGAGTCTGCCCAGAATCTCTGGCCGACCGCTATCAGCGCAAGTAATTGGGGTTAACCCAGAAAACGGACGGCCAGTCGTCGCAATATACCGGGTTCTCGCCCGTCAACCTTGGGCATATGCGGTGCCAATGCGGCGGTTCCCTTACGATCGATCACCTCTTTGCCAGACTGGAACTGCAACCGGTAGAGATCGGCATAGATGCCACCGCGCGCCAGTAACTCGTCATGGGTTCCGGAGTCCACCACTTGCCCGCGATCCATCACCACGATGCGATCGGCGTTCTGGATGGTGGATAGGCGATGCGCGATCACCAGCGTCGTGCGCCCGCCCGCGAGCTTCTCCAGCGCGCTTTGCACGATCTTTTCCGATTGTGCATCCAGTGCGCTGGTGGCCTCGTCCAGCAGCAGGATCGGTGTGTTGCGCAGCAGGGCGCGTGCGATCACGACGCGCTGTCTCTGCCCGCCCGACAGAGCCGAGCCGCGCGGTCCCACCAGAGTGTCCAACCCGTCAGGGAGATTAGACAAAAAATCGCTGACATGGGCGGCTTCCAGCACCGGTTGCAGGTCGGCATCGCTGATATCCGTGCGCCCAAGGAGGATATTGTCGCGCAGGGTTTCATCAAACAGCAGCGCCTCCTGACTGACGACCGAAAACAGGTCGCGCAGCGATTCAAGTTCCATGCGCGCAACCGGGACATCGCTGATTTTCACCTCTCCGGCTTGCGGATCGACCAGCCGGGTCAGCACATTGAACACGCTAGATTTACCCGCGCCCGACGCCCCGACCAGCGCCGTGGTCTTGCCCGCCTCGGCATGTAAGGTCAGGTCGTCCAGCACCGTCGCCTCACCATAGCGCAATGTGACGCCGGTCAAGGCCACATCGGGCAGCCCCGTGGGCGCTGCCACAGGCTCGGCCGGCGAGGCCAGCAGGATCGGCGCGTCCATCAGCTCTTTCAGCCGTTCCAGCGCGGCGGCGGCGACTTGCCACGTGCCACTGACCGCTGCAAGACGGCGCATCGGGTCGAAGGCGAGACCGATGGCGGTGAAAAAGCTCATAAACTCACCGACGGTCTTCTTGCCCTCGATGATCTCGGAGCCACCCAGAAAGAGCACCCCCATGAAGCCCAACCCCGCCATCACATCGATCACCCCGGTGATCGCAGCGGTGCCGAATGTGGCGCGGATTTCCGAGCGCACGAAAGTACCCGTATGCTTTTCGAACCGACCGGTTTGATAGCGTTCGAGGTTGTTCAATTTGATCGGCACGATGCCGTGAAAGATCTCGTCCAGCCGCGTGGCAAGGGTCGCGCCGAGATCACGCGCCTGGCTGGCTTTCTTGCGCACATAGCGCTGCCCGGAAAAAATGGGCAGAAAGGCCAGCGGCACGCCAACCAGCATCACCAAAGTCCAGCGCCAATCGATATTGATTGCCACCCCAAGCAGGATAATCAGCGAGATGAAATCACGCCCTGCGCCGGTGATAATCGCGCGCCAGACTGCGTTGACCGATCCCACATCGGATTGGATCCGCTGGATCAGATAGCCGGGCGGATGGGTCTGGTGAAACGAAGCATCCTGCCGGATCAGCCGTTTCAGAAGATCAACGCGCAGATGGGCAGCCGTCAGTTGCGAAATTCGCGACAGCAGCACCTTTTGCACCACGCCCGACAGACCGCGGATCGTGAAGACCACTAAGAAAATAATGCTGACCCAGACCAATGCTTGACTGTTGCCCTGCACGAACACGGTATCGAACATGGGTTTCATCATGTAACTGATCGCGCCGACGGTGCTGCCTTCGATCAGCATGAAGAACAGCGCGATGAACAGCACGCCGAAGTGCTGACGCAGATACCCCCGCCACAGCCAGCCCATCAGCTCGGCTATAGATTTTTGCTTAGTTTTGGGTGGATTATGCGCTTTATTCTGCATGTACCCTGCTCTTGAATGTCGCTGCCGTGTAATCTGCGTGGTACCCCGGCACAAGCGATGAAGACCGGTCAGCCGCGCGCGGCTTCCAACGCAGAGGGAAGGGCGGCGGCAAAGATTTTCAACTGATCCATCGGGCCACAACTAACTCGGATGCAGCGATCTTGGGGTGCGACAAAGGGCATTCGCACGAAAACGCCCTGCTGGATCAGGTTGTCCAGAACCGCTTTGGCAAAACTCCCGTCGCCGCCACAATCAATTGCGACGAAATTTGTGGCCGAGGGCAGCGCGTACAGCCCGTTATCCTGCGCGATTTGCGCGATTCGGTCGCGGGCTCGGCTGATTTTCCGCTGGACATGGGCCAGCCAATCGCCATCCTGCAAGGCCGCCAGTGCACCGGCTTGCGCAGCGCGGTTCATCCCGAAATGATTGCGCACCTTGTTGAAAGCCTCAATCAGATCCGGTGCAGCAATCGCGTACCCCACGCGCGCCCCGGCCATGCCGTACACTTTGGAAAAGGTGCGCAACCGGATCACGCGCGGATCATCTGGTCTTATCGGTGCGGCGGTCCCCTCTGGCGCGCATTCGACATAGGCTTCGTCCAAAACCAGCAAGCAGCCTTCGGGCAGCGCATCCATCGCCGCGACAACGCTTGTGCCGCTGTGCCAAGTGCCCATCGGGTTATCGGGATTGGCCAGATAGACCAGTTTCGCATCGACTTGTGCAGCTTTGGCGAGCAAACTGGTCGGGTCTTCGCGGCCATCCACATAGGGCACCCTATGCAAGACGCCGCCGAAGCCGGTCACGTGATAGTTGAACGTTGGATAGGCACCGTCCGAGGTCACCACCGCATCGCCGGGCCCGACAATCAACCGCACCAGATAGCCCAGTAGCCCGTCGATGCCTTCGCCCACCATGATGTTGGCAGGTTCGGTGCCATGGTGCGCCGCAAGGGCAGCGCGCAGGTCATGGCTTTGGGAATCGCCATATTTCCAGATATCGCCAGCGGCCTTCCGCATTGCTGCAATCGCACGCGGTGAGGTGCCAAAGCCGTTCTCGTTGGCACCAATCCGGGCGGCAAAGGGGGCGCCGCGCGCCCGCTCATGGGTTTCGGGGCCGACAAACGGCACATTGGCAGGCAGCGACCGGGCGAGCGAAGTGTAGCGCGGATATGTCATAACAATCAGATAAGCCCAAGCCGTCGCGCCGAGCAAGGGCGGCGTATCACTCTGCGTCGGGCCGTGTCAGGATAAAGACAGCCGCGCCCGACAGGCAGATCGCCTGCACCGTCAGAACAATCCAGCCCAGTCCCGCGATCGCGCTGGCCAAAAAGACCAGCGCCATGACCGATACGGCCAGTCGTTTGATCGGCCGGGGAATGGCGCCATGTGTCTCCCAGTCGAGGATCAATGGGCCAAAGGTGCGATGGCCGATCAGCCAGGCGCGCAGTCTCGGTGATCCTTTGCCAAAGCAATATGCGGCCAAAAGCACGAAGGGCGTGGTCGGCAGAACCGGCAGCACCACCCCCAGCACCCCCAGCACCAGCGCCAGCCAGCCTGCAAAGGTCCACAGAAGACGGGGCAGGAGGCGGCGCGGCGGGGTTTCGGGTAAATGCGGCTCCATTTGGTGCTTCTTGTGCTACGGCAGATCGCCCCGATGGGTAGAGGCCGCCGCAGCGGAAGTAAATCGCGCTAAGGCGTCACATCCGACGGGATGCGTCGGGCCTGTTTCGGCTATGCTGAGCGCGTCCGCCCTAGGTCAGGTCGCGGCCCGGATGCAAAGGCCGCGAACCTGAAATCCGATAACGCCTATTCCAGTTCGGAGAGCCGCGCCAGCGCCTCGCGCAGCTTGGTCTCTTCGGCCTCGCGCGCGGCTAGATTGGCGCGGGTTTCTTCGACCACTTCGGGCGGCGCCGAGCTGGCGAATTTCGGGTTGTTCAACCGCCCGCGCAGCCCACCGAGTTCCTTCTCTAGCTTGCCAAGGCTCTTTTCCAGTCGCGACTTTTCCTTGTCGATGTCGATGATCCCGGCCAGCGGCAGACCAAATACTCCGCCCGGAACCGCGACGGTCACGGTGCCCTTGGGAAAGGTCTCGGCGCGCTCCAGTGACTCGATCCGCGCCAGCCGTTTGATCAGGGTCTCGTTGCGCTCCCACGCGCTTTGGCTGCGCGCGTCAATCTCGCGCACCAGCATCGGCACATGTGCGCCGGCCGGCACATGCATCTGCGCCCGCGCCGAACGGACGTTCTCGATCAGCGTGATCACCCAGTTCATCTCGTGATCTGCCTCTGGATCAACCAGATCCGCGGGGGTGTACTCGGGCCAATCTCCATGGATCAGCATCTTGTCGCGCTTGCCTGACAGCGCCCAAAGCTCTTCGGTGATGAAGGGCATGATCGGATGCAGCAGGATCAGGCACTGATCCAGCACCCATTTCATGGTGGCGCGGGTCTCGTCGCGCGCCTCTGCATCCTCGCTCTGCAACAGCGGTTTGGAGAACTCTACATACCAGTCGCAGACCGTGTGCCAGACAAAGGCGTAAAGCGTATTCGCGGCATCGTTAAAGCGGAAATTCGACAGCGCCTCATCGACCTCGGCGCCGGTCTTGGCGACCTCTCCGATGATCCAGCGGTTCAGGGTCTTGCTGGGCTGAGGGCGCTCGGTCGCAGACACGCCGAAGACCTCGTTCATCTCGGCAAAGCGCATGGCATTCCAAAGCTTGGTGCCGAAATTACGATAGCCCGCGACGCGCTGGGTGGACAGCTTCAGGTCGCGCCCCATGGCCGCCATCGCGGTCAGCGTGAAGCGCACCGCATCGGCGCCGTACTCGTCGATCAGGTCCAGCGGATCAATCACGTTGCCAAGGCTTTTCGACATCTTCTTGCCGGCCTGGTCGCGCACCAAAGCGTGAACATAGACCGTGTCGAACGGCTTCTGCCCGACCACTGCATATTGCATCATCATCATCCGTGCGACCCAGAAAAAGATGATGTCGAACCCGGTCACCAACGTGTTGGTGGGGAAATATTTCTGCAACTCCGGTGTGTTATCGGGCCAGCCCAGGGTACCGATGGGCCAAAGCCCCGAGGAAAACCACGTGTCCAATACATCCGGGTCGCGCCAGACCGGGTAGACAAGTTTCGTCGGATCCTGCTCCAGTCCGTAATGGGCAAGGCTTTCGGCCAGCAGGTGGATTGCCTCGTGTTTGTCCTTCACCTCGACAATGGCCGCATGGTTGATCGGGGTCGGCGTGTCGGCAATTTCATCGCGGAACGCATCCTGCACGGATTCGAAATCCGCCGCGCAATGTTCCACGGCACCGGCATGCAGCATGCCGCCCTCGATCAGCAGACGGTGCAGTTCGACAAGATCCAGCTCGCCGTCGCCCTCGTCATCGCGGAATTCAGGCGCCGACAGATCGAGCCCGTACCAGACGGGGATCTGGTGGCCCCACCACAATTGCCGCGAGATGCACCACGGCTCGATATTTTCCAGCCAGTGATAGTAAACTTTCTTGTCGCGCTCGGGCAGGATCGTGACCTCGCCATCGCGCACAGCGTCCAGCGCCGGGCCGACAATCTGGGCGGTGTCCACGAACCACTGGTCGGTCAGCATCGGCTCGACCACCACTTTCGAGCGGTCGCCAAACGGCTGCATGATCGGCTTGTTTTCCACGAAGGGCACGGTCTCGCCGTCATCATTCGTGACCGTAACCGCCAGCCCTTCGGCATTGATATCGGCGACGATGCGTTCGCGGGCTTCGAACCGGTCCAGGCCGCGATATTCTTCGGGGACAAGGTTGATCCGGCTGGCGTCCTGCGGCGCCGTTTCGCGCCCTTCGGCGATGCCCTGCGCCCAGGCAGCGGCCTCGCCATAGGGCAAGCCATCGCTGCGCATCGCGCCCTTGGTGTCCATCAGCGCGTAAAGCGGGATGCCGTTGCGCATCGCCACCGCATAGTCATTGAAGTCATGCGCTCCGGTAATCTTGACCGCACCGGACCCGAAATCGGGATCTGGGTATTCGTCGGCGATGATCGGGATCAACCGGCGCTGGTCCTTTGGGCCGACGGGAATTTCGCAAAGCTTGCCAACGATCGGCGCATAGCGTGAATCGGAAGGGTGGACCGCCACCGCCCCGTCACCCAGCATGGTTTCGGGCCGGGTCGTGGCAATGGAGATATAATCGCGCTCTTCCTCCAGCACGACAGTCCCGTCCTCGTCCTTTTCCACATAGGTATAGGTCTCGCCGCCGGCGAGCGGATATTTGAAGTGCCACATGTGACCGGGCACCTCGATATTCTCGACCTCCAGATCGGAGATCGCGGTCTCGAAATGCGGGTCCCAATTCACCAGCCGCTTGCCGCGATAGATGATGCCCTTGTCGTAAAGATCGACGAACACCTTGAGGACCGCAGCATGGAACCCCTTGTCCATGGTAAAGCGGTCCCGCGACCAGTCGAGCGAAGCGCCAAGTCGCTTGAGCTGGTTGACGATGGCGCCGCCCGATTCCTCTTTCCACTCCCAGACCTTGTCGATGAACGCCTCACGCCCGAGTTCGCGGCGGCCCTTGCTGCCCTCTTCGGCAAGCTTGCGTTCCACCACCATCTGCGTGGCGATACCGGCATGATCCTGCCCCGGCTGCCAAAGCGTGTCGAAGCCGCGCATCCGGTGCCAGCGGATCAGAATGTCCTGCAGGGTGTTATTGAAAGCATGCCCCATATGCAGGCTGCCGGTCACGTTGGGCGGCGGGATCATGATGCAATAGGTCTCGCTGCGCGAGGCATTCGCCCCGGCGGTGAAACAGCCGGCCTCTTCCCAGGCCCGGTAAAGACGTCCTTCGGCCTCGGCCGCGTCAAAAGTTTTTTCCATCGCCATCGTGGTGGTCCCTTTTGTTCGAACCTCGTCTAGCGAATGGCGCGTCCAAGGGGAAGGTCCGCATTGCCACTTTCCTGCGGCAGGACCGGTGGCACCCCTGGATTTTGGGTATTTGTAACCAGAAAGAAGCGATAACGGATTTTTAACGGGAATCGCGCCATGCTGGTCGTGCGGTACAGGCTGGGGAGCCGATGACCGCACCAGGAAGAGGCGGCCCTGTCGATTGCAGGATTGTCCCGATGCGGATGGACGGCGATCAGACAGGGCGCTTCGGCCTTGTTTCTTTCTGGTAATAAATACCCGATTTCGCGACATCCGCCAGATTTTGAAATGTCTGTCCCTTCGAACTGACGTGTCAACCGATGCGGTCGATCTTGGTCGCGAGGTGGATCAGGCTTTCCGATGAACGGACCCCGCGCGCCTCGCCGATGCGGTCCAGCGTTGCGTCCAGTGCCGAAGTGCTGTCCGCTGTGGCCTGTACCAGTAAATCCCAACGGCCTGATGTGGTATGCACTGCTTCTACGCCGGGCAGAGCACGCAGTCGGTCCAGCACAGCGGGCGTGCTGCGTGGCTCGACAGAAACAAGGATCGTCGCGCGCAGGGCGGGGCGCGTGGCCGCGCTTGCTTTCAGCGTATAGCCGGCGATCGCGCCGGAGTTCTCCAGCCGATCAATGCGCGCCTGAGTGGTTGTGCGGGCAAGTCCCAGCCGCCGTGCCAGATCCGCCACGGGCCTACGTGCGTTTTCGCGCAGCAAGGCTAGCAGGTGTTTATCGGTATCGTCCAATTGCATGGTCATTTGGTCGTTATGACGAAAGATACCTGCATATTGGCCGAAACGACCCGTGAAATCGACAACAAAGGTCCAGACACTGGTAGGAAACAGTGAGGGACTGTAACAATGCAACAATTCCCGCCGTTCTGGTCTGATCCAATCAGTCATCTTTTGCGCCAGCAGCCCGATGTTCCGGTGCTCTACCTGTCGCCGCAAATCCTTCAGGCAACAGCGCGCCGGTTCCGCGGCGGATTTCCGGGATTGGTGACCTATGCGGTGAAAGCCAATGACCGGCCCGAGGTTCTCGACAATCTGGTGGCCGCTGGAATCGACACCTTCGATGTGGCGTCGCCAAGTGAGATGGCAGCTGCGCGGCGCGCGTTTCCGCAAGCGGTTTTGCATTATAACAATCCAGTTCGGTCGCGTGACGAGGTGGCGGCGGGCATTGCGAATGGCGTCGCCAGTTGGGCGGTGGATGATCCGACCGAATTGAGTAAATTGGCGGACGTGCCCAAGAGCGCTGAACTCGCGGTGCGCATTGCACTGCCGGTCAAGGGGGCGGCTTATGATTTCGGCGCCAAGTTTGGCGCAACACCAGATCTTGCGGTTGAGCTGCTGCGCCGCGTCGATCAGGGCGGCTGGCATGCGTCGGTTTGTTTTCATCCGGGCACCCAATGCGAAGACCCCCGCGCTTGGGCGGCCTATATCACCGAGGCGGCCCGGATTTGCGAGCGGGCCGGTGTAACGCTGGCGCGGCTGAACGTGGGCGGTGGGTTTGCGGCTGATCGTTGCGGCAAGGTCCCCGATCTGAATGCAGTATTTTCGACGATCCGGGCCGTCACCGATCGCGTGTTCACTGCGCGCACGCCTGCTCTTCTGTGTGAG
The DNA here is from genome assembly GCF_016307205.1 of Pontibaca salina. Lineage (GTDB taxonomy): Bacteria > Pseudomonadota > Alphaproteobacteria > Rhodobacterales > Rhodobacteraceae > Pontibaca > Pontibaca salina. Next base: position 13,876 of record NZ_JAEIJD010000004.1, read on the forward strand.
CCGGGCCGCGCGCTGGTGGCCGAAGCGTTCACATTGGCCACCCGGATCAAGGGGATGCGGGCTGGCGGACGCACGATTTATTTGAACGATGGCATTTATGGGGGGCTGTCCGAACTGCGTGACATGGGGCTGAGCCGGCGTATTCGGGTGATCGCCGTCGACGGTACAATGCGCCAAGGTGCGCCGATACCGCGTGTGGTTTTCGGGCCGACCTGCGATTCTCTTGATCGACTTCCGGACGGCCTGGTCCTTCCCGCCGACGCGCAGGATGGCGATTATGTCCTATTTGACGGCCTGGGAGCCTATTCCGTGGCGATCAGCACCGATTTCAATGGCTATGGTCTGCACGATATCGTGTCGGTGCAGCGCCTGACTGGAAATCGGAATTTGCCAGCTTAATTTAATATATACAAGCTATTGGCAGAAAGTTGGATAGGAGGGACCGACGCTAACAAGGTTGCGGTTAGGGTTCGGAGGGACGTTGGGTGATTAATATATCGCAATTGCGTGAACGGGTTTTTGGATGGTTAGGTCGGCCCCTGACACGCGAACAATCGGGCGAAACTGCAGGGCGCGGGCCGCAGAACTATGTCATCATTCTGGACGGCACGCTATCGACCTTGGAACCGGGATATGAGACCCATGCCGGTGTTACCTATCGGCTCTGCCGTGAAATGTCGCCGCATGTCGCGGTTTATTACGAATCGGGCGTGCAGTGGCCCGATTGGCGCAGCACGCCCGACATGCTGATGGGGCGGGGAATCGACCGTCAGATTCGCCGCGCTTATGGTTTTCTTTCGTCGCGCTATCGGCCCGGAGACCGGGTGTTCCTGTTCGGATATTCCCGCGGCGCCTATGCCGTGCGCGCCCTTGCCGGACTGATCGACCGGGTGGGGCTGCTGCAACGCGACCATGCCACAGTCCGCAATATACGCACTGCATATCGCCATTATGAAAACGCGCCCGACGGGCTGCATGCCCGAGCTTTCGCGCGGGCCCTTTGCCACCAATCCGTGCCAATCCAAATGATCGGCGCTTGGGACACGGTCAAGGCGCTGGGCATTCGGCTGCCGCTACTGTGGCGTTTTGCAGCGGAACAGCACCGGTTTCACGACCATCATCCCGGTGGTTCCGTTCGCAATGTATTTCACGCCTTGGCACTGCATGAAACGCGGGTGGTCTATCAGCCCGAGCTGTGGCGCCTGAAGCCGGATTGGCAAGGCTATATGGAACAGGTCTGGTTTCGGGGCGCACATGGCGATATCGGCGGGCAATTGGGCGGAGATGAGCGAGCGCGCCCCTTGGCCAATATTCCATTGGTCTGGATGTTGGAGCGGGCAGAGACAGCCGGCTTGCCGCTGCCGCAGGGGTGGAACGCGCGTTTCTTTACCGATGCGTCCGCCGCGCCGGTCGGCACATGGCGTGGCTGGAGCAAGATTTTCCTGCTGCGCCGCCCGCGTTTGGTTGGTGTCGATCCATCCGAGAGATTGCACGAAACCGTTCCGGAACAAATGCCCGCCCAGACCAGCGCCCCGCTCGGAGCGCCCAGACCGCAGTGAGAGCGGTTGGATCAAAACAATTGTTACGCCACCTTGTCTAGGGGGACACGTGGCGTCACGCCCAGTGCGTGGCAGACATCGCGGGTCAATTCGGGACGGTTCAGCGTGTAGAAGTGCAGTTTGTTGACACCGCCTTCGATCAATTCGCTGCAGAGTTCGGCACAAAGTGCTGTGGCCAACATGTCGGCGCGTCCGTCGCGGGTTGCCGCATCGAAAGCCTCTTCGACCCATTTCGGGATTGTGGTGCCGCAGTTGCGGGCAAAATTGCGCGCGCCTTTCCAATTTTCGATTGGCAGGATGCCGGGCGTGATGGCATGGTCGATTCCGGCCTTGGCGCAGGCGTCGCGAAAGCGGAAAAACGTATCCGCCTCGAAAAAGAACTGGGTCAGCGCTTCGGTTGCGCCCGCGTCCAGCTTGGCCTTGAGCCAATCGATGTCGGCCTGTCCGCAGGCGGCTTCGGGGTGCACATCGGGATAAGCGCCGACGCGAATGGTGAAATCACCGGCATCGGCAAGCGCTTCGATCAGTTCGACCGAATTGGCGAAGCCGTCGGGATGGGGGACGAATCCGCCGCTGCCTTTTGGCGGGTCGCCGCGCAGCGCGACAATTTCGGTTACACCGGCTTGGGCGAAGTCATTTGCGATCGTGAGCGTTTCTTCGCGCGAGGCGTTCACGCAGGTCAGGTGTGCGGCAACCTTTAGCCCCGAAGATTTGTGCAGCGTCGCCACCGCATCGCGTGTCAGATCGCGCGTGGTGCCGCCGGCGCCATAGGTAACGGACACGAAGCGCGGCGCCAATGGGGCCAGCGATTGCACGGTATCCCACAGCCGGAACGATGCCTCAAGTGTCTGAGGCGGGAAGAATTCGAACGAGACGTCGGGACGGGTCATGGCGGTGGTCTCCTTTGATTTCATCCCTTGTCGCACATGCTGCAATGTGAGACAAATTCATAAAACTCAAGAACAACATGAATGGAGTGATAGGATGCATATTGAATTCCGTCACCTGCGCACGATCCAGGCGGTTTATGAATGTGGCGGCCTGGCCCGCGCTGCCGAACGGCTGCACATCACGCAAAGCGCGCTGAGCCATCAGATCAAGGGGCTTGAAGATCAGGCTGGAGTCGAGTTGTTTCAGCGCCGTTCCAAGCCGATGAAACTGACGGCCGCAGGGCTGCGGCTGCTGCGGCTGGCGGAAAAAGTGCTGCCGCAGGTCGAGGCGATGCAGGCTGAGTTTACCAATTTGCGCGATGGGAACACCGGCCGGCTGCACATTGCCATCGAATGCCATGCCTGTTTCGAGTGGCTGTTCCCGGTCCTTGAAAATTTCCGCAAGTCTTGGGGCGATGTCGATGTCGATATCCGCCCGGGGCTGGCGTTCGACGCGATGCCGGCGCTGCAAAAGGAAGAGGTCGACCTGGTGGTTTCCTCCGACCCTGAGGATCTGCCGGGAATCGATTTTATTGAACTGTTTGACTATGCGCCGGTTTTTGTGGCGTCGTCGCAACATCCGCTGGCGGCGAAACCCTTTGTCGAGGCTGCGGATTTCCGGGACGAGACTTTGATCAGCTATCCGGTTGAGCGCACACGGCTGGATGTGTTCAGCCAGCTGCTGATTCCGGCCAAGGTGGAGCCGGCCGCGATTCGGCAGGTCGAATTGACGGCGGTCATCCTGCTGCTGGTCGCGTCGAACCGGGGCGTTGCGGTGCTGCCGGATTGGGTCGTGCGCGAGGTCAAATATTCCTCGGATTACGTCACCCGGCCGCTGACCGCCAAGGGGATCACGCGGCGGCTTTACGCTGCCGTACGCCGGGAAGATCGCGAAAAACCGTATATGAGCGAACTCATCGACCTCGCTCGGAACGAAGCGCGCCGGCTTCAGGCGGCGTGAGGCGTGCTGGCCATCCGGGGTGGGGCAGATTCACCCTGTCGATCTGCTTTGCATTATGTCTTGCTATTCACCACTCCTAAGAACGGGCGGCCCTTGGCAAGGGGCGGTGCGGGGCGTATAGGCGAAGCCTGACCGACAGGAGCATGAAATGATAGGCAGTGCGAATCTCAACATCATGGTCAAGGCCACGCGCAAGGCCGGGCGATCGCTGGTGAAGGATTTCCGCGAGGTCGAGAACCTGCAAGTGTCGATGAAAGGTGCGGGCGATTTTGTCAGCCGCGCCGATCTGGCGGCGGAGAAGATCCTCAAGGAAGAACTGCTCGGTGCGCGTCCGACCTATGGCTGGCTCGCCGAAGAAGGCGGTGCGATTGACGGGCAAGATCCGACGCGGCGCTGGATTGTCGATCCGCTGGACGGGACCACAAATTTCCTGCACGGGCTGCCGCATTGGGCGATTTCCGTCGCGCTGGAACATAAGGGGCAGGTGGTCGCCGGCGTGGTCTATGACGCCGCCAAAGACGAGATGTTCTTTGCCGAAAAAGGGGCGGGCGCATGGATGAACGACACCCGCCTGCGGGTGTCCGGGCGGCATCGCATGATCGAGAGCATTTTTGCCACCGGGTTGCCGTTTGGCGGGCGCGCAGATCTGCCCGAGACGCTTCAGGATCTGGCACGGCTTCTGCCGAGCTGCGCCGGGGTGCGGCGTTGGGGGGCAGCGGCGCTTGATATGGCGTATGTTGCGGCTGGACGCTATGAGGGGTTTTGGGAGCGGCATCTGCATGCTTGGGATCTGGCCGCCGGCATCGTGATCTTGCGTGAGGCCGGGGCAATGGTCGAGCCGCTGGAAGAGGGGCGCGACATTCTGGCAGACGGCTCGGTGATCTGTGCCAACCAGGCGATTTTTGATCAGTTCGCCAAGACAATCCGACGGTAGATTTCGCTGCTGGCGTCGGAACTGGGTATTTCAAACCAGAAAGAAGCCGGGTGGTTCATTTCCGCGGTACGCGCGGGATACTGGTAGGACTAAGACCGTATTTGCGGTCAGGGTGGGGCGGTTTGCCCTGAGTGAGATCCCAGAAAGCGGTGCCGCCAAGCCGCAGCCAGAGTGGCAAGATTAGTGCAAGACCCGCGACAAAGCCGCCGATATGCGCCCAGTAGGCGACGCCGCCTGTGTCCGGGTCGGCACCGAACCCGCCAAGTGCCTGCATGATGAACCAGACCCCAAGCATGATCCATGCCGGGATCGGCAGAATCCGAAAAAACACCACAAGGATGATCAGCACATCGACCCGTGCGCGCGGAAACAGCAATACGTAGCCGCCCATGACGCCCGCGATGGCCCCCGACGCACCAACGGTTGGAACCACCGAGCCGGATGCGGATTGCACATGGATCAAACCGGCACCGATGCCGCTGGCCATGTAGAAGCTCAGGAATTTTACATGGCCCATGCGGTCTTCGAGATTGTCGCCGAAGATCCACAGGAACAGCATATTGCCGGCCAGATGCATCAGCCCGCCATGCAGGAACATCGACGTCACCAGCGTGTGAAACCCATCGCCTGCGGAAATCCGTGCGGGGATCAGCGCCCAGTTGAAATAGAACTGGTTGAGCGCGCGTATCGAGTCGAAGCCGCCAAGATTAGCGAGATATATCAGAGCATTTGCCGCGATCAGGGCATAGACGATATAAGGTGTGCGCCCTGACGGATTGTGATCGCGGATCGGAAACATGGCTTTGACGCTGAGGCGAAACCGTCTCTTCGTCAAGCCGGATCAGGCCTGCCGACTGAGCAGCGCCGCATTGCCGCCGGCGGCGGTGGTGTCAACGCAGAGATGACGTTCGGTCATGATATGGGCGCGATCGGGCAGGCCGGGGATCAGGGGTAGGATCGGCCCCGTGCGCCGGGCCAGTGCCTGTTCATAAAGGCGTGCGGTTGCCGCATTACCCCACCAGAGGATGCCAGAAATGCCGGCAAGCTCGGTCAGCTTATCGGGGGTCACTCTGCCATCGGCACGGATTGCGGTGCCGCCCAATGCCTGAATGGCGCTGGCCTGGGCGGCGACGGCCTCTTTGCCGGGGCCAAGGCAGAGCAACGGCGCGCGCGGCACCAATGTGAGGCGGTTAGATTCTCCGGTGGGGCCGGGCAGCGAGGTCGCCTGCGGCGGGGTTCGCGTTCCGGACGGGGCCGACAGCGGGCCTGCGGCGCCGGACCAGTCGTCTGCGGCCTGTTGCCGGTCCGGAGCACAGAAGCGGGGCAGATAGTGCGGCCCGCCGGCCTTTGGACCGGTGCCCGAGAGCGCTTCGCCCCCGAATGGCTGGCTGCCGACGATGGCCCCGATCTGGTTGCGGTTCACATATATGTTTCCGGCGCGGATTGCCTCGGACACCTGCTGCACCCGGTCGTCGAGACGGGTTTGCAGTCCGAAGGTCAGACCGTAACCGGTGGCGTTGATGTCTGCGATGACGCGATCCAGATCAGCGGCGTCAAAACGAGCGACATGCAGAACCGGGCCGAATATTTCGCGCTCCAGCGCGGAAATCCCCGAGACCTCGATCAGGGTTGGCGCGACGAACGTGCCCTGTGCGGGCAGTTGCAATTCTTTCAGCACCCGGCCTTCGCGGCGGGCGATTGCGATATGGGCGAGGATATTGGCGCGGGCGTCGTCGTCGATCACCGGCCCGCAATCGGTTGCAATCTTCCAGGGATCACCCAGACGCAATGTGTCCATCGCGCCCTGCAGCATGGTCAGCACATCCGTGGCGATGTCTTCCTGCAGATAGAGGCAACGCAGCGCGGAACAACGTTGGCCGGCCGATTGGAACGCGCTTTCAATGATCGCCTGCACCACCTGTTCGGTCAGGGCGGTACTGTCGACGATCATCGCGTTCAACCCGCCGGTCTCTGCGATCAGCGGCGCGCCGGGGGTCAGGTTTTCGGCCATCGCTGCACGGATTTTCAGTGCGGTTTCGGTGGAGCCGGTGAAGGCAACACCATCCACACGCGGGTCGGAGGTCAGCGCCGCGCCGATCTCGCCAGCACCGGGCAGCAATTGCAGTGCTTCGCGTGGGACGCCAGCGCGGTGCAGCAGCGTCACCGCCAAATGCGCCGTCAACGGCGTTTGTTCCGCGGGTTTGGCCAGCACAGCGTTGCCGGTGGCCAATGCCGCCGCGATCTGGCCGGTAAAAATGGCCAGCGGAAAGTTCCACGGCGAAATGCAGGTGAACCGCCCTGCCGGGCTGCGCTTGGGGATGTTGGCAGCATAGTAGCGCAAGAAATCCACCGCTTCGCGCAGTTCCGCGACGCAATCGGGCAGGGTCTTGCCAGCTTCGCGGGCAAGCACGGCGAAGATCTGGCCAAATTCGGCTTCGTAAAGGTCGGCCGCTGCATTCAAGATGGTTGCGCGCTGGGCTGCGGGGACGTGCCATGGCGCGGCTGCGGCCAGCGCGATTTGCACATCGGCGTGGCTGGCAGACGCAGTGGTGCCGGGGCTGTCGTTCGGGTCCGCGGGGTTGATTTCGCGCAGCGGTTCCGCTGGTACGGCGTCGCCGGCCAGAAGCGGAGCGGCCTGCCAGCGATGGTCTTTCCAAGGCGCGCGGGCCTGATCGATATGTTTGAGTGTCTGGGTATGGGCCAGGTCGAAGCCCTGCGCATTGGCGCGTTCGGGGCGGAACAGATCTGCGCCGCTGGGCAGACCGGGAGGGTCGCTTTCGATTGCCTCGAACGGGTCGGCGGCGACGGTTTCGGGGGCCACGGTTCCATCGACGATCTGGTTGACGAAGGATGAATTGGCCCCGTTTTCGAGCAGGCGGCGCACCAGATAGGCCAGAAGGTCGCGATGGGCGCCGACCGGGGCGTAAATGCGGCAGCGGGTCAGGTTGCGGGCCTTGACGATGTGATGCAGCGCCTCGCCCATGCCGTGCAGGCGCTGGAATTCGAAGGGTTGGCCGTTCGCCATATGCAGGATCGCGGTGACAGTGTGGGCATTGTGGGTGGCGAATTGCGGATAGATCCGGTCGGTCATTCCCAGCAACCTGCGGGCATTGGCAATATAGGAAATGTCGGTGGCCGCCTTGCGGGTGAACACCGGGAAACGTTCCATTCCGCCGACCTGTGCGCGCTTGATTTCGGTGTCCCAATAGGCGCCTTTAACCAGCCGTAAGGTGATTTGCCGGTCGTGGCGTTCGGCCATGCCGTAAAGCGTATCGATCACCCGTCCGGCGCGCGGACCATAGGCCTGCACCACCATGCCAAAGCCATTCCAGCCGCTCAGCGCCGAATCCGCAAGCACCGCTTCGATCACCTCAAGCGACAGGGCCAGACGGTCGGCCTCTTCGGCGTCGACGTTCAGCCCCATGCCGGCCCCTTTCGCCTGCAAGGACAGGGCGCGCAGGCGGGGCACCAGATCCCGCATCACGCGGTCTTCCTGCGCCAGCTCATAGCGCGGATACAGCGCCGACAGCTTGACCGAGATACCGGGATTGTCGCGAATGTCGGTTGCGGTGCAGGCTGTGGCGATAGCCGAGATCGCGCCCTGGTAGGAGCGATGATAACGTGCGGCATCTGCCTCGGTGCGCGCGGCCTCGCCCAACATGTCGTAGGAATAGGTATAGCCTTTGGCTTCCATGTTGCTGGCACGTCGCATCGCCGAGTCGATGGTCTCGCCCAGCACGAACTGGCGGCCCATTTCCTTCATCGCGCGCAAAGTGGCGGCGCGGATCACCGGTTCGCCCAATCGCCGGATTGCGCTGCGCAAGGCGCGTGTGGGGCTGGGGCGTGTATCGTCCAGAACCCGCCCGGTCAGCATGAGCGCCCAAGTTGACGCATTGACGAGCGGAGAACTGGATTGCCCCAAATGGCTGGCCCAGTCGCTGGGGCCCATCTTATCCTCGATCAGCGCATCCATCGTATCGGGGTCGGGGACACGAAGCAGGGCTTCGGCCAAACACATCAAGGCGATTCCTTCATCGGTCGAAAGACCGTATTCGGCAAGAAAGACCTCCATCAAGCCGGGTGCTGCATCGCTGCGGATGGCGCGCACCAGCTCGGCCGCTTTGGCGGCGATCTCTTTGCGCTGAGAGGGCGACAGATCGGCGGTTTCGATCAATTGGGCGATGATCTCGGTCTCATCCGAATAGGTGGCAGCGTCGATAAAGGAACGAGTGGACATAGAGTGACCTTTGCTGGAGTCCCCGTGCAATATATCTGCGAGTGTACAGGACAATCGCCTGATTGCCGGAATTTTCGATGATCTGCTCAAGGTACGTACCCGATCCATGATTGATTATCGCTGTGCTCTCACACAAGAAATATCAACTTTGCCACGTGTCGTGGGCATTTTTGTCGCGGTGACGATGCAAGCAGTGAAAGAGACTGCAAAGCCGGATTTTCCCGAAGCTGTCGAATCGGATCTTTGAGATTGTGATAACGGCGACAGGCCGTTAAACCACTCGATGTCACGTCAGGCTGCGGGCGTGGTGGAATGGTAGACACAAGCGACTTAAAATCGCTAGGGCCTGGCCCGTGCGGGTTCGACTCCCGCCGCCCGCACCATATCCCCTTAGCGATTTGGCACTTTTTGCGAACGTGCTTTTTCGCCACCGAGGGGTGCAGGTTGCTCAGAAAAACGCGGTCAGGAAGAGCGGGCAATCCTTAAGGCGGCGCTTGTGCCGACGCGAAACAACGGTCGTCAGCAAAATGGCTATGTTGCCCACGGCAATATATGTGACAAACGCGGCCCAGAACGAAGCACCCAAGGCCAAGCTGACCCCGGATGCTGTCAGGCCGACAACTATACCTATGATGATATGTCCAGCGATCATGGCGAGGTTTCGATCACCTCGCGTACAGGCTTGCGCGGGTCTCGGTGCCGAGGCCGAAAAGGTTGTGCGATAGTGCAAATTGGTCAGATTGATCAGACAATTGCTCGGCCCGCTCGGCGCTAACGAAGACATCATCAGTGATTCCGGCGAATGCGCGCAGGCGATTGATCCGCTCGTCGGTGCAATCAAGCAGGGCGGCCATCGCCGAAACCTTACCCATGGGAGTGGTTTTGCCGATGTAATCGTAAGGCGCGCAATCCGAGCGTTTGAGAACGCGGTTCATGATCGGGTCAATCACCGTTACGATATCGGAAATCCCCGAGTTTTTGGCATATTCCAGCGAGCCAATCATCAGTTCGCAAGTCGCATAACTGACCGAGTTGCGGGACTTCCCGTGATTCAAGGTTTCGGTATCGACACAGAAGCGGGTCGATTCCCAAAGCGTCGCACTGCGCAGCGGCGCGTCGCCGTCGAGGATTTCATGAAACACCTCTGACAGCATGTGCGGCCCCGTGGTCTGCAGTGCGCGAACGCAGGACACCACTTGCCCGTCATCGTCAACTCCGATGACATAGGCCGGATCAAGGGTATCGAACTGATCGATTTCGCGGCCGTTGGTAATATTCACATCCCAGCCCAGCCGTTCGCCAAAGACGCGTGCGCGCAATGCAAACATTTCGTCCAGAAGGCGGTCATAGCGATGCCGATTAAGGCCATCAATTACGATGATCATGGGATTTCCCCTTTTGGTTACCGCACACTATATTGGGCAGTAAATTTAAGGGGTCTATTGGGGGAATCCCGTAGCGGCAGTGGTTACGCCTTCAAGCTGGGTAGATAAGCCCGCGGCTGATCGCGCGCCCGATGGCTTGTGCCGTCGTCAGTGCGCCCAGCTTTTCGCGCGCCGAGCGTAAATGAACTTCGATCGTTCGGTGTGAAATAGAGAGAATGTCTGCAGTGTCCTGCTGCGATTTCCCGGCGGCGGTCCATTGCAGAATCTCGATCTCGCGCGCCGAAAGTGCGGGAGGCCCTAGTACGCTGGACAATGCTTCGGATTGGATGACATGATCGTGTAGGTGAACGGCGGCTTGCTGCAGATCACCCAATATTTTGGCTTTCAACAGCGCCCAGTCGTGGGCTGAGCACTTGCGGGTGACGCTAAACAGCCCGATATCGCCAAAGGGGCCGCGAACCGGAATTGTCAGCCCCTGATCCGAAATGCCAAAATCATGCGCGTCGCTGAACACCATATCAAAGGACGGCTCTTGGCGCAGCCTCTGCCAGTCGACGGGCGCTATACTGCGCTTGGCTAGCAATAGCGTCGGGTCCCGGTTTACATAGTTTTGGTTGACGTAGTGAGTTTGCCACTCTTGCGGGTAGTTGACGAAACCATGCACGGTCTGAGTGACTGGATTCATCCCGGCATAGGCCGCGAAATCCAGTTCATGGGTCTCGCAGACGGAATCTAGAAATTTCTCGAGATCATTGTCGGGAAAAGGCAGTTTGCTGAGGTCTATGACAGCCAATGGGAAAAATTCTTTTGTGCGTTCTTGGGTTCCGTGGGAACGTATTGCTAACTAGCTCGCCAGCAGCGAAATGCCAGTAGGCCCTGTGGATCCAAAGCGTGTATTGCTGCTAATAGCATAGGGTGAGAGAATTTCCGGTGACGCAACGGAAACTTTCGCTCAAGCGGAATGCCATGAAGAATATCGTTGCTTCAGAATTCTCCTTCTGCCAGATCAACCTCCCGGCGAGGGCTATCGCGCGCAATTGCCATTAACTATGATTTTCGCGCAAATAGTATCAAAAAACAACTATTGTTCACTGGGGAAAACGTCTTCCGACTGGGGGTTAAGCCCCAATCGCTGTCAATTGTTATGGTGGACCTCATTGCGCCCGAGCGCCGCGTTCAGTTCACGAAGGTGAAAATCTTGTTCTGATTCACCTGAGCGCGGATGGCGCCCCAGCGTTTGGGCCAATTCAAAAAAGCCCTTTCCCGGAATATGGTCCCGCCCGCGATTGACCACCAGCGCCGCGATGAAGGGGCGCTTTGCCTTGCTATCCTCGTGCATCAGATCCTCAAGCGCGGCGGTGACCTTGCGGATCGACCCGGGCGCATACATGCCCAGACCGCGCGCCAGACGGCCATAGGTAATCGGAAGCGAATCTGCGGGCAGCGATTCAAGATATGCCCGAATGCGGTCGGGCAGGGTGTTAGCCGTCTGTGCGTGCGTCGCCGGTGTCCGTGGCGGCGGAATTTCCCGTGCGGTGCCGTCGGGCAGGACATCCGCTGCCCAGGCGCGCTGCGCACTGCGCACAACCACCCGCGTCTGATCCGAATCTGGCGCTGGCCTGCGTTCGGTGGTGATGGTGACCTCTCCGCGCTCAAGTCCGTTCTGCAGTTCATTGGGTTGCAGCCCCAGACGCGGCGCAAGGTACTCCGGATCGATCGCCAGTTCGCCATCTTCCCATGCGATATGGTCGGCCGGAACCGGGCGGTGAAAACCCACGCTTTCGCCGGGTTCGGCACTGTAGAATGGATTTTCGCCGCTGGCATGGTCGGTCACGTCAACGATTTCAACTATCGCCGGCAAGGCTTTGCGCAACATGGTCTCGACACCCTTGCGCAAGGTCACGGCAGAGGCCGCACAGCCCTGACACCCGCCGGACATGCGCAGGTAAACGGTGCCATTTTCGACACGTTCGGCACTGATATGGCCCCCGTGGCTCGCAATCGCGGGGTTGACGTTATTTGTCAGAAGGTCGGTAATCTCGGCCAGTAGGGCGGCGTCGCTGTCAGCGGCAGGGCTGGCGTCGCACTCTTTGCCAAGTGGCTGGTCGGTTTGCTCCAGAACCTGCCGAATTGCCGCCGCGACCGGTGCCTTGAGGTTCTGCCAGTCGGTTTCCGGTTGCCGCGTGACCATGACCGTTTCGCCGCTCACCTGAACCTTGCGCACGCCGTCAATCGCGAAAAGCGCACCTGACAGCGGTGCATCGTCGTCCGGCCCATCGAAATTGGCCGAACGATTCTCTTGCACCGGCGCGTCAAGGATGAAACGCATCATATGCGGATCGCGCGGGGCAGTCTGCGCGCGGATGCGGCGCCGCGGGGTCTCAGACATCTTCGGCCTCGACGCTTTCGATCTCGCGCAGGGCGGGGAATGTATAGATCCCCGAGCCGTGCCCGTCACTGAAAGCGATACCCAGCGCGTAGTTGCCAACGCTCCAGATCTTCGTGGGAACCACATCCATCGGGACGTTTTCGGGTTCTAGCAGGTTTTTGCCGCTGATTTCGTCACGGCACGACGCACAGCGGCAGGACAGGCGCAGATCCCGCGCGTCGATGGTCTGGATGTGGTCGTTGGGCCAGCGGATGGTCAGGCCGGTGGCATCGTAATCCAGCGCCAAGGGCCGGTCGGCGCTGCCCTGCGATGCTGGAGCGGGCTTGCCTTCGCCGGTCGTCAGATCCCAGGCGAAGGGAATCTGCAGCCCGCCGGCACGATCCATATCCACCGACAGGGCGTCGGCGATGCTGGCATAGGCCTGCGCTGCCGGGCTGTCGGGGGCGGCATTCACCAGCGGTTCGCCGCTGTCGCCACTGTCCACGATGGCCGGGTCAAGCGGGATCGCCCCGAGAAATGGCACACCCATGCTTTCCGCGATCGTGCGGCCGCCGCCCTGATGAAAGATATGTGTGACCTCGCCGCAGGAGGGGCAGGTGAAGCCGCTCATGTTCTCGATGATCCCGAGAATCGGCACCTTGACCTGTTCCATCATGCGCAGCCCACGCCGGGCGATTTTCAAACTGACATCCTGTGGCGTGCTGACCACCACGGCCCCGGCCAGCGGGAACGCCTGGGCCAAGGTCAACTGAATGTCGCCGGTGCCCGGCGGCAGGTCGAGAAACAGCACATCCAGTTCGCCCCAATCCACCTGAGTGACGAACATCTGAAGATATTTCGTGACCATGGGGCCACGCATCACCGCCGGCTTGTCATCCGCCGTCAGCATCCCCATTGAGATCACCTTGACGCCATGCGCCTCGGTCGGGATCACCTTTTTGGTCGAGGTCATCGCCGGTGGCTGGCCGGACGGAACGCCCAGCATTCCGGGAATCGACGGGCCGTAAAGATCGGCGTCCACCAATCCGACACGCAATCCTTGCCGGGCCAGCATCACCGCCAGATTGGCGGTCACGGTGGATTTGCCGACGCCACCTTTGCCGCTGCTGATGGCAATCATGCGGCCAAGATGCGCCAAGGGGCCGGTTTGGGCGCCTGCGGGGGCGGATTTACCATTGGTCAAAGGTTTAAGCTCCTGTCTTTATGTGACCGGCACCGCGGTCGGGACCGTTCCTGATCAACTAAGCGGCTTTCGGACCGCAATACATGTGGCGGCATCGGGCTCGGTCTGCAAGACCGGCGGTCAGCCTTTCGATGATTGGATCTCCCCGCACGCGATCGCCAGCGTCGATTGCGCTGCAATGTCGCCCAGCGATTACACGGTGCCGGGCAACTCCGTTTCCTCGGGCGCACCATGAAGGAAAATCACCCGCCGGTCAAAGTCGAGTTTCTGATCTGGGAAGGCATTTTTCGAAGCCTGCTGGCACTGCCAAAGTGAAAGGCGGGCGCAGGCCGCATTCAGATGGCTTTTCGTGATTGCTCGGGGCTCGGTGTGGTTCAGGCGGACCGGAAAGTGCGCAGCAACAGATGAAACTTGTCACCCTGCACCCCGACATGTGAGCGCAGCGCGTCCGCGGCTGCGGCACCATCGCCCTGGCGCAGGTGGGCGGCAATCGCACGATGTTCGTCCAGTGATTCGATCATTCGCCCGCGCAATTGTAGCTGTGAGCGCCGATAAGGGCGCAGACGGGTATGCAGACGCCGTGCTTCGTCTTCCAGAAAACTGTTGCCGGCCTCGGCGTAAATGGTTGTGTGAAAAACCACGTTTTCGGAATAAAACAGATCGGCATCGCCCGTCTCGGCAGCCGTAGCGCAGCGCATGTTTGCAGCGTCCAGAATGGCCAAGGCCTCAGTCGTGATACGCCCGGCGGCCAGCCGTCCGGCGAACGCCTCGTATTCTGCCATGACTTCAAACATTTCCAGCACTTCAGCGGCGTCGGGCTGGCGCACAAACATGCCGCGACGCGGGATATGCCGGACCATCCCAGAGGCCGAAAGCAGTTGCAGCGCCTCGCGTACCGGGGTGCGTGATACATCGTACCGTGTGGCCAGCGCGGTCTCGTCCAGCCGGACACCCAAGGCAATTTCGCCGGATATGATTCCGGATTCGATATCCCGGGCAATCCGCTCAGCGCGCGTCGCCATGTCGACCTCCGCATACGTTTTTCAAGCTCTTGTATACGAAATGATTGACTTAGTGTGCAAGAGTTGATCCCTTGCGATCAGCGCTCAGGAATTGAACTCGGGAGGAAAAAAATGAGCATTAAATACACCCTGCTAGGTGCCGCTGCTGCGGTGACACTGGGGCTTGCCGCGCAGGCCGAAACCTTGCGCCTGTCACATCAATGGTCCACGCAGGACGTGCGCCACAAGGTTGCGCAGATGATCGCGGACGAGGTTAAGGCTGCCGATATCGGCCTGGACATCCGCATTTTCCCTTCGTCGTCGCTGTTCAAGGCGCGTGAGCAATACACGCCGCTGTCGCGCGGGCAGCTTGATATGACGGTGTTGCCGCTATCCTACGCGGGGGGTCAGCGCGCGGCCTATAACCTGACGCTGATGCCGGGGCTGGTGAAAAACCACGACCACGCCGCGCGGCTGAACGAAAGCCCGTTCATGGATGACATCAAGGCGATCATGGCCGAGGATGACGTGATGGTGCTGGTCGATGGCTATCTGGCGGGCGGCTTCTCGGGCACCGAGGGCTGCATCACCGCACCCAAGGATGTCGAGGGCAAGCAGATGCGCGCTGCTGGCAAGGCGTTCGAGCAAATGCTGGCCGGAGCCGGGGCATCGATTGCGTCAATGGCCAGTTCCGAGATCTACAACGCGATGCAGACCGGCGTGCTGGATGCCGCCAATACATCGTCTTCGTCTTTTGTCAGCTATCGCATCTACGAGCAGGTGGCCTGCTATACGCCGCCGGGTGAATACGCTCTGTGGTTCATGTATCAGCCGCTGCTGATGAACAAGTCCACCTTCGAAGGGCTGAGCGAAGAACAGCAAGATACGTTGCTGGAGGCGTCGAAAAAGGCCGAGGCGTTCTATCTGGAGGAGGCCAAGAAGGAAGACGCGGACAGCCGCGAGGTCTTTGCTCAGAACGGTGTCGAGATTGCTGAGATGACGCAGGAGGATTTCGACGCCTGGCGCGAACTGGCGCGGGAAACCTCCTATGCCGCATTTGTCGAGGATCTGCCCGAGGGGCAGGAGCTGCTGGACAAGGCGCTGGCGGTCGAGTGAGCCTCGGCTGCCCAGATGCGCGCGGGGCTAACCCGCGCGCCATATGACGGGGACAAGAATGAATGATAACAAGGCACTGACCGGGTCGGATCCGTTCCTTCGCGTCACCGCAGCTATTTCCACCTTATGCGGGTGGATCGCGGCGGGGATGGTGGTGGCAGCGGTATTCATCACCTGTCAGATGATATTTGTGCGCTTCGTGCTGAACCATTCGACCATCTGGCAGACCGAAGCGGTGGTCTATCTGGTGATCGCCGCCACACTGATCGGCTTGCCTTATGTGCAGCGGCTGAAGGGCCATGTGAATGTCGATCTGATACCCATCGCCTTGCAGTTCGGACCACGCAAGGTTCTGTATGTTGTCGTTCTGTCGGCCTCGGCCTTAGTTATGGGGATGCTGGCATTCTATGGTTATGATTTCTGGCAGGTCGCTTATCAGCGCGGTTGGAAATCGGACACGGTCTGGGGCGTGCGACTTTGGATTCCCTATCTCGCCATCCCCGTCGGTTTCGGGCTGATGACCTTGCAGATCGTCGCGGATATCTGGGCGGTTCTCAAAGGCCACGAACGCCCCTTCGGGCTGGTCCGAGACCCGCTGAACGCCTCCGGTACGGGAGAATTGTGAATGGACCCTTTGCTTTTGGGCGGTGTCGTTGGCATCGTCACGATTTTGGTGCTGTTTTCGGGAATGTCGGTGGCGGTTGGCCTGCTGGTCGTGTCTGGCGGCTTCTTGATAATCTTTGACGGTATGCGCTCGCTCACGTTGATGCCGGAAATCCTGTTCGCCAAGCTGGACGATTTTGCGCTGCTGGCGATTCCGATGTTCATCATCATGGGCGCCTCAATCGCCTCGACACGGGCAGGGGCCGATCTGTACGAGGCGCTGGAGCGCTGGCTGACCCGCGTTCCCGGTGGTCTGGTGATTTCCAATCTCGGGGCTTGCGCCCTGTTTTCCGCGATGTCGGGGTCCAGCCCGGCCACTTGCGCTGCGATCGGCAAGATGGGCATTCCGGAAATGCGCAAACGGGGCTATCCCGACGGGGTGGCGGCGGGGTCGATTGCTGCGGGCGGGACACTGGGCATCCTGATTCCGCCCTCGGTGACAATGATCGTCTATGGCGTCGCCACCGAGACCAGCATCGGACGGCTGTTTCTCGCTGGTGTGCTTCCGGGGATGCTGCTGGTGGCCCTGTTCATGGCGTGGTCAGTCTGGACCACATGGCGGTCGGGTAACGCGGCAGTGCTGTCGCCCACGTTTTATAGCTGGCGCGAACGGTTCGAGATCATGCCGCGCGTGCTGCCATTCCTGCTGATCATCGTCGGCGTTCTATATGCGATGTATGGCGGCATCGCCACGCCCAGTGAAACCGCTGCGGTTGGCGCGCTCTTGTGTTTGCTGGTCGCGATGATCATCTATCGGATGTGGTCACCTGCGGCGCTGTGGGTGGTGCTGCGGGACAGCACACGGGAATCGGTGATGATCCTGTTCATCATCGCTGCCGCCGGCGTGTTCAGTTACATGCTGTCGTCGCTGTTCATCACCCAGTCGATTGCCGAATGGATCGGCACGCTGGATGTGAACCGCTGGGTGCTGATGGGCGCGGTCAACGTGTTCCTGTTGATTGCCGGGTTCTTTTTGCCGCCCGTGGCAGTGATCCTGATGGCGGCACCGATCTTGCTGCCAATCATCACCGCAGCGGGATTCGATCCGATCTGGTTCGCCGTGATCCTGACTATCAACATGGAGATCGGCCTGATCTCGCCCCCTGTTGGTCTGAACCTGTATGTCATCAATGGCATCGCGCCCGATATTCCGCTCAAGACCATCCTGAAGGGGTCGCTGCCCTATGTCGGGTGCATGGTTCTTGCTATCATAGTGTTAAGTGTGTTTCCCGGCATTGCCACCTGGTTGCCGGACCTCGTAATGGGAGCCGCGTTGTGAGCCTTTTGGCCGACCTTTTGACTACCGTTTTCGAACGCCGTTACGCCGGGGCCAGCAGTGCCGACCCGCGGCCGGTTGACGAATTGGTACGCGCCCTGATGGATGCGCGCGACGAAATGACGGTGATGGAGATCGCCCGGCTTGTTCTTGATCGTTACAGCAGCATGGATGATGCGGCGCGACACCGGTTCTTCGAGTTTATCACGGATGAGATGGATATTGACACCGAGGCGGTCCGCACGGCGCTGACCGCGTTCGAATCCGACCGTGGGGCCCCGAACTATAGCGCTTTGGTTGCTGCGGCTGAACCACCGCGTCAGGAGTTTGCCCGCCGTCTGAATCAGGTGCCGGGCGCAACCGCACAACTGGTGCGGATGCGTGGCGATCTGCTGCGGCTTATGCGTCAGCATCCCGAATTGGCGCGGCTGGATGTCGATCTGCGGCATTTGCTGCGTTCTTGGTTCAATCGCGGCTTTCTGGTGTTGCGCCCGATAGATTGGGAAAGCCCGGCCAACGTGCTGCAAAAGATCATTGCCTATGAGGCCGTACATGCCATCGACAGTTGGGAAGATTTGCGGCTTCGGCTGGAGCCTTCGGATCGGCGCTGTTTCGCGTTCTTTCACCCGGCAATGCCCGATGATCCACTGATCTTTGTCGAGGTTGCGCTGACCCGCGGCATCCCCGGAGCCATCGACAAGGTGCTGGCCGAGGAGCGCACCCCCTTGCGCCCCGAAGAGGCGGATACGGCGGTGTTCTATTCCATCTCGAACTGTCAGCCCGGGCTGACGGGGATTTCATTCGGCAATTCACTGATCAAACAAGTGGTTGCTGATTTGGCCGCAAAATGGCCCCAATTGCGCACCTTTGTCACGCTATCACCGATCCCGGGTCTGGCCGCATGGATGGCTGAGCGCGAGATTGATGCGCCGAAAGGAACCTCGGACGATACCGCTGCATTGCAGCGGATCGCGGCCCGTTATCTGATGGACATGAAGGATGGTCGTCTTCGTGATCCGGTGGCGCGCTTTCATCTGGGCAACGGGGCCGAAATTCACGAGATTCATATTAATGCCGATCCTTCACCTACTGGGCGCACACAGTCCCATGGGGTGATGGTGAACTACCTTTACGATCCTGCGCGCATTGCCCGTAATCTCGAAGGTTTCGTCGCAGGCAAGCCTGCGGCCAGCCGACGGGTGCAGACCCTTGCGCGGCAGGCAGACAAGAAAGAGCCGAAATGAACCCGCTTTACGACACCTTATTTGGCCGCCACAGCGGCAGCAACGCCCCGTTCTTGCATCTCCCATCGGGCGAGACCGTCACCTATGGCTCGTTCGTCGAGCGCGTGTCGCAGATGGGGGGGGCACTGCGCGGGATGGGGTTGAACCCCGGTGACCGGCTGGCGGCGCAGGTGGAAAAATCCCCCGATGCGGTGGCGCTTTTTGGTGCCTGTGCCGCGCAGGGTATCGTGTTGTTGCCGCTCAACACCGCTTATACTCCCACTGAACTGGCCTATTTCGTCACCGATTCCGGCGCACGGATGTTGCTGACCGACCCAGAAAAGGCAGATGCGCTCGCCGATGTCGCGCGCAAGGCCGGCGCGCGCTTGGAAACGCTGGGCACCAATGGCGATGGCACGCTGGCAGAGGCGACCGATGCGGCAGAACCCGCTGCGCCCGAACCGCGCAACGCGCAAGATTTGGCCGCGTTCCTATACACGTCGGGCACCACGGGTCGTTCCAAGGGTGCAATGCTGAGTCAGGAAAATCTGATATCAAATGCCCGTGTATTGACTGATTACTGGCGTTTCAGCGATAGTGATACGCTTATCCATGCCCTGCCGATTTTCCACACCCACGGGCTGTTCGTAGCGCTCAACGTGACCTTGCTGGCGGGCGGCTCGATGATCTTCCTGCCGCGCTTTGACGTGGATGCGGTATTAGAGGCGCTGCCCCGGGCCACAACGATGATGGGCGTGCCGACATTCTACACCCGGCTTCTGGCTGACGACCGCTTTACCCGCGATGTCGGCGGACATCTTCGCCTTTACACCAGCGGCAGTGCTCCGATGCTGGAGGAAACCCACCACCGGTTCGAACAGCGTATCGGTCAGCGTATTCTCGAGCGCTATGGTATGACGGAAACCAGCATGAGCACCTCGAACCCCTATGAGCGCGAACGGCGCCCCGGCACCGTGGGTTTCCCTTTGCCGGGGGTCGAACTGCGCATCTGCATTCCGGGGACCGAAGACGAGGTGCCGACCGGCGAAACCGGCATGATCGAGGTACGTGGCCCCAATGTGTTCCAGGGCTATTGGCAGATGCCCGAGAAAACCGCCGAGGAGTTACGCAGCAATGGCTGGTTCATCACCGGCGATCTGGGGGTGCGGGATGCCGACGGGTATGTGACCATCGTGGGGCGCGACAAGGATCTCGTGATTTCGGGCGGCTACAATATCTATCCGCGCGAGATCGAGCAGGTGATCGACGCCCAACCCGGCGTGCTGGAATCTGCGGTGATCGGTGTGCCGCATCCTGATATGGGCGAGGGGCTGGTCGCGGTGATTGTTCCGCGCCCCGGAGAAACACCGGATGACACCGCCATCGCCGCCACCGTGTCCGCCGAACTGGCGAGGTTCAAACAGCCGCGCCAATATGTTACGGTGCCACAACTGCCGCGCAACACAATGGGCAAGGTGCAAAAGGCGGAATTGCGCCGCGTCTATGCGGATACCTTTGTCGGGCACATAATTTCCTAAGCGGCGACCGCGATGTCGCCACCTGATATTGCTCAGTTGTATTTGACATATATCTAGCGTAGCCATTTCGTTCACGCGGGCTAAATTGTCGATTGAGCGATCAGAGGAGCTTTGAGATGTTGCACGAAAAACAACCTGGGCAAACCCAAGAGGAGAGCGAAATTGAGCGCGAGCAGCCGGAGTCTTCTGCTCGCCGCAATTTTCTCCGCACCACCGGATTATCGACTTTGGGCGCGATGGTCGGCATGACTGTGCCGTTCGAAGGCAACATGCCCTTTGGTGTCACTCCGGTGATGGCACAGGACACCGGCGAAGGTCTGATGTCAGACAAACCCGACCTGACGGTACTGAATGACCGGCCGGTCAACGCCGAAACGCCAGCGCATCTGCTCGACGATGATGTGACGCCTTATGAGCGCATGTTCGTGCGCATGAACGGGATGGTGCCGCAGACCGCGCTGGACCAGAATGCGGAAGGCTGGACGCTGACCATCGACGGCGAGGTCGAGACACCGCTGGAATTGACCCTCGACGACCTGAAATCACAGTTCGAGACCGTGACCAAACGTTTGGTGATCGAATGCGGCGGCAACGGGCGGGCGTATTTCAATCCCGGTGCCTCGGGCAACCAGTGGACGATGGGAGCAGTCGGCTGCCCGGAATGGACCGGCGTGCGTCTGGCCGATGTTCTGAAAAAGGCGGGGATCAAGGACAGTGCCGTTTATACCGCCCATTTCAGCAATGACCCGCACCTGTCGGGCGATCCCGACTTGCTGCCGATCTCGCGCGGCGTGCCCATCGAGAAAGCCTTGGCCGAGGGCGGTATAATTGCGTGGGAGATGAACGGCGAGCCGATCCCTGCCCTGCACGGATTTCCCTTGCGCCTGATCGTGCCGGGCTATCCCGGTTCGGTGTCGCAAAAGTATCTGACGCGGATCTGGATTCGCGATCAGGTACATGATGGCGCGAAGATGACCGGCTATTCCTACCGGCTGCCCAAAAATCCGGTCGCGCCGGGCACGGATGTGCCAGAGTCCGATATGGCCATCATGACCGAGATGCCGGTCAAATCCTTGATCACTTTCCCGCAAACCGGCACCGAGGTGGCCAGCGGCAAACCGACCGAAGTGCGCGGCCACGCGTGGGCGGGCAATGGCGATGTGCAAGCGATGGATGTGTCGATCGACTTTGGCCAGACGTGGCAGAAGGCCGAGCTGGACACTGCGCCGAACCTGTTTGCTTGGCAGCGCTGGCGGGCCGATGTCACCTTGCCGGAAACCGGCTATTTTGAGGTGTGGGCACGCGCCACGGACAAGGACGGCGTCATGCAGCCACCGGTCACGCCTGGCTGGAACCCGCGTGGCTATGGCAACAACATTCAGCACCGCATTGCGCTGATCGCGACTTGAACCCATTTGGCCCGGCGGCGCAGTTCGTCGGGCCGACACGCAACAATTCCAACGGAACAAGCCATGATAAACTTTAACATCTTGGGTGGAGCTATCGCGGCTGCAAGCCTGTTCTTGGCCGCACCCGCATTTGCGCAAACCTATGACCCGATGGTTGCATTGACGCAGTCGCCCGACGCAATGCAAGCTGACGGGGATGCGGTGAAGCTTGACCCCGAATTGGGCAATCTGCCCGTCGGAGAGGGTGCAGAGGATACTTTTTATCAGTGTACCGCCTGCCACTCGACCGCGATCATCACCCAGCAGCGGCTGAGCGACGCGCGCTGGGACTATATGTGGGATTGGATGGTCGAAGATCAGGGCATGTACGACCCCGAGGACGAAACCAAGGAAATCGTGCTGAATTATCTCAAGCAACACTTTTCGTCCGAGCGGTAAGCAAACGCCCTATAGCAGATCAAGAATCGCGCGAGCGGTCATCAGGTCCAGATGAGCGCCGCCGCCATTCTTGAACACTGTGACGTCTTCCGGCGCGGTGCGCCCCGGAATCCCGGCTTCAAGGTCGTAAAGATCCCCCAGCACATCCGAAAGGGCGATGGCACCGCTGGCGAGCGGGATCATCAGCTCACCGATGTGGTTCAGGGTGGTGTCACGGTTGTCCACGAACAGGCGGGCCTTTTGCAGCAATGCGTCATCGGCTTCGCGCATCTCGGCGCGAAAGGCGCCGACCAGATCGACATGGGTGCCGGGGCGCACCCAATCGCCCAGCAGCACCGGCTCATGCGACATCGTCGCCGTCGTCACGATATCGGCGCTGCCAAGCGCCTCGCGCAAATTTTCGGTGGCGCTCAGGGCAACATTCGGCACTGTTAGCTCTTCCGCCAGCGCCTTGGCTTTGCTGGCGGTGCGGCTCCAGATCAGCGCCTGCGTGATATGTGGAAAGACCGCGCAATAGGCGCTGATCGCCGTGCGCGCGACACTCCCCGCGCCGATGACAAGAAGCGTTTTGCTGTCGGCGCGGGCCAGATATTGCGCCCCGAGCAGGGAATCCGCTGCCGTCTTCAGGTCGGTCAGCAGCGCGCTGTCGATGATCGCCTCCAACGCTCCGGTCAGCGGGTCAAAAACCAGCATTGCACCCTGAACCGAGGGCAGGCCGCGGCCGGGATTGCCTTGCGTTACGGTCACGCTTTTAACACCCGATCCCAGCCCGTCGATCCAGGCGGCGCGGCTGAGCAGTGAGTGCTCGGGCGGGCCCAGAACCACGTCGGAAATCTGTGCCCGTGCCCTTTGGTGCCCGCGTTTCAGCGCAGCGACGAAATGCGGCCAGTTGATCGCACTGCCAAGGCTGCCTCGGGTGATCAGGCGCGGGGCGGGTGATGGGCTTCGAGTCATGGCGTTGCCTTATTCATTCATCTGGTCGCAGGCGATCATGCCGGCGGATTGGCGTCAAGTTCGCGAACGCGCCCCTTGGCGCGATGCGAAACCTTGGTATTGTGCCGGAAAACCGCCAACAGGAAAGGGCCAATCATGAGATTACTGCGTTACGGAGACCCCGGCGCCGAGAAACCCGGCATGCTGGATGCAAACGACCGGATCCGCGATCTGTCGGGCGTAATAGACGATATCACGGGTGCCATGCTGGACGATAAGTCTTTGGCTCGTTTGCGCGATCTCGACCCGTCCACGCTGCCGCTGGTCGATGGCACGCCACGCATCGGCCCCTGTGTCGGCAATATCGGCAAATTTCTGTGTATCGGGTTGAACTATACCGATCATGCCGCCGAAACAGGCATGGAAATCCCAGAATATCCGATCCTATTCCTCAAGGCCAACTCGGCCATCATCGGACCCAACGACACCGTCAGCTTGCCGCGCGGCTCGCGGCGGTCCGATTGGGAGGTCGAATTGGGCGTGGTGATCGGCAAGCCCGCGAAATACGTGACCGAGGACGAGGCGCTGGATTACGTCGCCGGATACTGCATCACCAACGATGTCAGCGAACGCCGGTTTCAGGGCCGCTTAAGCGGCCAGTGGACCAAGGGTAAATCCTGCGACACGTTCGGACCGGTGGGGCCATGGCTGGTGACGCGGGACGAAATTCCCGACCCGCAATCGCTGAACCTGTCGCTGGCTGTGAATGGCCAGACCATGCAGGATGGCACAACGTCAAACATGATCTTCACGGTTGCGCAGATCATCGCACATCTTTCTGGTCTGATGACGCTGCATCCCGGCGACCTTATCGCCACCGGCACACCGGCGGGCGTCGGCATGGGCATGAAACCGGAGCCGATCTATCTGAAATCCGGCGACCGGATGGAGCTGCGCATCGACAAGCTGGGTCAGCAGAACCAAAGCGTTGTCGAGGATGACTGAACAGATGTCGGGTCCCGATGCCAGCCATGAGCGCGCGTTGCACGCAATGGGCCATCTGCGGGTCGCCGGGGTGGACGAGGTCGGGCGCGGACCATTGGCCGGGCCCGTCACGGCGGCGGCAGTGGTTTTGGATATTGCCACGATCCCGCAAGGGGTGAACGATTCCAAGAAGCTGACGGCGGTCAGCCGCGCCGCGCTGTCAAAGCAGATTCACGACGTTGCCGAGGTTGCCATCGCCCATGCCAGCGTGGCCGAGATCGACGAGATCAACATCTTGCGCGCCAGCCATCTGGCGATGATCCGCGCCATTGCTGCGCTGAAACCGGCACCGGATTTCGTTCTGATCGACGGCAACATGATCCCCAATGGCCTGACGCTCCCGGCGCGTAACGTGGTGGGGGGCGATGGTCGCAGCTTGTCAATTGCAGCGGCGTCGATCGTGGCAAAAACATCACGGGACCGGCTGATGATGGATTTGGCGCGGCAATATCCGGGCTATGGCTGGGATACCAATATGGGCTACGGCTCGAAACGCCATAGAGAGGCGCTTCAAAATCTTGGTGTCACCCCACACCATAGACGATCCTTCAAACCTGTCCACAATATCTTGTATCAAGCTAAATCTGTAAGTACATGATTCAAAAAAGAAATTGACGACGAATCGGGTTTGACTCATTCTATCCACAACACGAGAGCGCAATAATGCGCCCGGAATAGAGGCAGAGAATGATGATGACCAAGACGAAGGGCGCGGCTGCGCTCCCCCTGAACACGATTCTGGACGGTGACTGCATCGAAGTGATGAACAGTCTGCCCGAAGAGTCTGTTGACCTGATTTTTGCCGATCCGCCCTATAACCTGCAACTGCGCGGTAATTTGCACCGCCCGGACAATAGCAAGGTGGATGCGGTCGATGATCACTGGGATCAGTTCGCCTCTTTCGCAGCCTATGATAGCTTTACGCAGGATTGGCTGAGCGCAGCCCGCCGATTGCTCAAGCCCAACGGCGCGATCTGGGTGATCGGGTCGTATCACAACATCTTTCGGGTCGGCGCTGCGTTGCAAAATCAGGGCTTCTGGATCCTGAACGATGTGATTTGGCGCAAGTCCAACCCGATGCCGAATTTCCGTGGGCAACGCTTTACCAACGCCCATGAAACGATGATCTGGGCCAGCAAGACCGAAGGCGGCAAATACACCTTCAATTACGAGGCGCTCAAGGCGCTGAACGAAGGTATCCAGATGCGCAGCGATTGGGTTTTGCCGATCTGCACAGGGCACGAGCGGCTGAAAGACGAAAATGGCGACAAGGCGCATCCGACACAAAAGCCCGAAGCACTGCTGCACCGCGTACTGGTCGGCTCGACCAATCCCGGAGATGTGGTGCTTGATCCGTTTTTCGGCACCGGTACCACGGGCGCTGTGGCCAAGATGCTAGGGCGCGAATATATCGGCATCGAGCGCGAAGAGGCCTATCGCAAAGTCGCGCAAAAGCGCATCGACAATGTGCGCAAATTCGACCGCGAGGCGCTGCAAGTCAGCACCCGGAAGCGCGCCGAACCCCGTGTGCCATTCGGTCAACTGGTCGAGCGCGGCCTGCTGCGTCCAGGGGAGGAGCTGTATTCGATGAATAAGCGCTTTAAGGCCAAGGTGCGCGCGGATGGCACATTGATCGGCGCGGACATCAAGGGCTCGATCCATCAGGTCGGTGCCCATTTGGAAGGTGCGCCATCCTGTAACGGCTGGACATATTGGCATTTCAAGCGCGATGGCAAGGTCGTTTCCATCGACGTGTTGCGCCAGCAAATACGCGCCGAGATGCAGGCCTGACGGTTCCCCGCCACCGGCATAACGGTCTGGCCTAAAGTTGCATTGCGCGACGCAGGCAGGCGCGTTGCGGTGCGGCCTATTTCAGACCACGGCAGAAACTCGTTAACCGCCGGGTGTCCGTGCCGTCGCACGCGAATACCCCACCTGTGCCCCGCCTCCACTGGCGGGGTTTTTTTCAGAGCAATTCGGAATCTAGCGTTCAGTCGAATGTGCCTGCGACCCGTCCTAGCAGCATGAAGGCGCGTGCGGTACGGGTATCGCCAAAAGCTGATATTTCCGCATCGCTGGCACGGGCTTCGAAGTCCGCGAAGGTGCGGTCAAACCGGCGCAGGAAGTGATGCGCCACGTCGCGGAAGATCGGATCCTGCTTCATTCGCTCAGCGGTCTGGGACAGTGCGGTATCGTCGTGAATGCCACCGAGCGGGGCAATCTCGCGGCCACGTGAGCCTTGCGCGAATTGCCGCCAGAGTTCTGGACGCGCCCGGTCCGGGGGAAGGTCATCCATATAGACACCGCTTTGGGAGAGCAGGGTCAGCACGTCCTGACTGGCCTGGATCATCCGTGCCGTAGCGCGGTCACGCAGGGCGCGCCGCAGGGCGGCGAAACCGTTGGTGTCGTCGGCAGTCTCGGGGAAATTCAGAGCGCGGATAAAGTCGGCATTGGTGAGGGGCGGGTCCAGTGCTTCAGGCGGAGTTGCTAGCGGCAGCGAGCGTTGATCCCTTTCTGCTCCCTTCTGAGCCAGCGCTTTGTGCGTGGCGCTGGCCGGGCGCAGGTTGGCGTGGTTTCTGGAGAACGAAATTGCAGCGGTCTTGTGCTGTAGGCCGGACCGGTCCGGCCCCGCCTTAGGGCGCTCGGGCCGAGCGGCGGCATGCCGGGATTGCGCCACCCGGGCCTGCCGCATGGCGTCGACAGCGGCCTGCAGGCGCGTGCTTTCTTCGCGCATCACATGGGTGGCGCGCATGGTGATCGCGGCCACCCAGATCATACCAACTGGCAGGAACAGCGCCAGCAGCGTCATGAGGATATGAAATCCGTCAAGCGGGATTGCGGGGTCGGATGGAGCCAGCCAAAGAATCTGCCCCGCCGTACCCAGCCAGATCAGGCTGAGTACGATCGCCACCCGGTCGGTGGTGATGATTTCAGTACGAACCGGTCGCGCGGAAGATCGCGATGCCGGGGGAACCGTTTCGGAGTTGCGGCTGGCAGCGGGCATCCGGTCCTCGGCGCCGTCAGGAATAGTCGATCTTAAGGACCTCGTAAGACCGTTCGCCGCCAGGGGTGCGAACCTCGACGCTGTCGCCTTCTTCTTTGCCGATCAGAGCGCGGGCGATGGGCGATCTTATGTTGAGCAGGCCGTTTTCGATATTGGCCTCATGTTCGCCCACGATCTGCCAGGTTTTTTCCTCGTCGGTGTCCTCGTCGGCCAAGGTCACTTTAGCGCCGAACTTGATCGGGCCGGACAGCTTGGCTGGGTCGATGATGTCGGCCCGGCTGAGAACTCCTTCAAGTTCGGTGATGCGCCCCTCGACAAAGGACTGTTTTTCGCGCGCCGAGTGGTATTCGGCGTTTTCCGACAGGTCGCCATGATCGCGCGCCTCAGAGATGGCGCTTATGATGGCTGGCCGTTCGACGGACTTCAGGTGCTTGAGCTCGCTCTCAAGGGCGGAATAGCCCTTGGGCGTCATCGGAATCTTTTCCATTGATCATTCGTCCATGGCTGACAAGAGAGAGCCCTGTCGGGGTAACGACAGGGCCACTGGTGGTTCACGGATTACCTGACCCAAAGCAGGTCCAGATTGCAAGGCCCGTGACGCCTTGTAGCAGGAAAATGCAATCGCTTTCGTTGCGATTGCAATAATTCGCTTCGTGGTTTAGCCAAATTCAAACGGGTTGATGCCCTAGGGGAGCGGAAAATGGCCGAGATTGAACGCGAAGCGATGGAATATGACGTTGTGATCGTCGGGGCCGGACCTGCCGGGCTGGCGGCGGCGATCCGGCTCAAACAACTGGATGCAGATCTGGATGTTGTCGTACTGGAGAAAGGCAGCGAGGTAGGCGCGCATATTCTCTCGGGTGCGGTGCTGGACCCCTGCGGGCTGGATGCGCTGATTCCCGATTGGAAAGAACGCGGCGCACCGATTACCGTTCCGGTGCGCAAGGACAATTTCTATATACTGGGCGAGGCGGGCAAGGTCCGCGTGCCGAACTGGCCGATGCCGCCGCTGATGAACAACCACGGCGCTTATGTGGTGTCGATGGGCAATGTCTGCCGCTGGATGGCCGAGCAGGCCGAGGAACTGGGCGTCGAGGTGTTTCCCGGCATGGCCTGTTCTGAACTGGTCTTTGACGATACCGGCGGGGTCAAGGGCGTGGTCGCTGGAGAGTTTGGCAAGAACGCCGACGGAATGCCGGGACCGAACTATGAGCCGGGCATGGAACTGCACGGCAAATATGTGTTCCTTGGCGAGGGGGTGCGCGGGTCGCTGTCCAAGCAGGTGATCGCGAAATATGATCTGGACGCCGGGAAGGAGCCGCAAAAATACGGCCTCGGCATGAAGGAGGTCTGGGAGATCGATCCCGACAAGCACCGCGAAGGCACCATCACGCATACGATGGGCTGGCCGCTGGGCAAAAATGCCGGGGGCGGATCGTTCATCTATCATATCGAGAACAATCAGGTCTATGTCGGTTTTGTCGTCCACCTGAACTACAAGAACCCTTATCTTTACCCCTATATGGAGTTTCAGCGGTTCAAGCATCACCCGATGGTGGCTGACCTGCTGAAGGGCGGCAAGCGCGTGGCTTATGGCGCACGGGCGATTTCCGAGGGCGGGTATCAGTCGCTGCCGAAAATGGTCGCGCCCGGGGTGGCGCTGCTGGGCTGTTCGGTGGGCATGGTCAACGTCCCGCGCATCAAAGGCAATCACAACGCTATGCTATCGGGCAAGGCCGCCGCCGAGGCCGCCTATGCCGCTATTGCCGCGGGGCGCAGCGCCGATGAACTGACCGCCTATGAATCCGAGGTGCGCAACGGTCCCATTGGCAAAGATTTGCACAAGGTGCGCAATGTCAAACCGATGTGGTCGAAATGGGGCTTGATGCCCAGCCTTGCGCTTGGCGGTTTGGATATGTGGACCAACGCCATCGGGCTGTCGCTATTTGGCACTATTAAACACGGTAAATCCGACGCGGACGCGACCGAACTGGCCAATCAGCATCAGCCGATCGATTACCCCAAGCCCGACGGCACTTTGTCGTTCGACCGGCTGACCAATGTGGCATTTTCCTTCACCAACCACGATGAAAACCAGCCTGCGCATCTGACGCTGAAAGACCCGGATGTGCCGGTCAAGGTGGATCTGGCGCAATATGCCGGCCCCTCGGCCCGCTATTGCCCCGCCGGTGTCTATGAATTCGTCGAGGAGGACGGCAAGGAGCCGCGTTTCGTCATCAACTTCCAGAACTGCGTCCATTGCAAGACCTGCGATATCAAGGATCCGCCGCAGAACATCGTTTGGACCACCCCGCAAGGCGGTGACGGGCCGAACTACCCGAACATGTGATCATGGCATCGCTCAAGGCGCGTTCCAAACCGGGACGCGCCATTGCGCCTGCCTGACAGAGGCCATAGCTTGTGTCACAAATCAGGGCAAAAGGCGGAAAGTTTTGGCGTTCATGACGTTTTCAAAGGTGGCATTGGCCGCGGTGACGATTTCGCTGGCCCTGCCACTGACGGCGCAGGAGAGCCGGATGTCCCAGCCCGACATAGGCCGTCAGGATGCAGGTGCCTATCTGGCTGGACGGCAGGCCGTGTATGGCAGTGATTACGCTGTTGCTGCGCAATATTATGCGCGCGCCTTGATGCGTGATTCCGGCAATCCCGACCTGATGGAAAATCTGGTTCTGTCGCAATTGTCGCTGGGACAGGTGGCGCGCGCGCTTCCCGTGGCGAAGCGCATGGAGGACCTGGGTGTAAGCAGTCAGGCGGCGCATATGGTCGTCGCTGGCAATCTGATTGCTGATGAAGATTTCGCAGCTTTGCTTTCACGTGACGCCCAGATCCAAAGTATCGGGCCGCTGGTCGACGGGCTTGTGCTGGCTTGGGCGCATATGGGAGCGGGGTCGGTCGCGCAGGCGTTAGAGCAATTCGACAAGGTTGCCGAGGACAACGGGCTGCAAGGTTTTGCGCATTATCACAAAGCGATGGCGCTGGCTTCGGTCGGAGATTACGAAGGGGCCGAAGCGCTGTTTGCCGCCGATGAAGGGGCGCTGGGCATGGTGTCGCGCCGTGCCGCAATGGCCCGGGCCGAGATCCTGTCCTTGCTTGGGCGCAACGCGGATGCGCTGGCAATCATCAAGGATTCTTTTGGCACCGACCTCGACCCGGCGCTGGATGATCTGGCCGAACGGTTGCGTGCGGGTGAGCAGGTGCCGTTCAGTCATGTCCGCTCGGTCCGTGACGGCATGGCCGAGGTGTTCCTGACATTGGCACAGGCGCTTGCGGGTGAGGCGGCGGACCCCTATGCGCTGATCTATGCGCGCATGGCCGAATTTTTGCGGCCCGACAATATCGACGCCCTGCTCATGACGGCCGATCTTCTGGACCGGCTTGGTCAATATGATCTGGCTGAAGCGACCTTCGCGAAGGTTCCAAACGATCACCCCAGCCATTTCGCCGCCGAATTGGGCCGCGCCGAATCGTTGCGACGTGCCGGACGCCCCGAAGCCGCGATCGAGGCTCTGAAGAAGCTGGCCGCTGCTTATCCTGATCTTGCACCGGTACAGACCGCGTTGGGCGATCTGCAGCGCCAGCAGGAAAACTACGCGGATGCAATATCTGCTTATGATCACGCGATCGACCACAGTGAAGCGAATTCAAGTGTGTTGTGGTTTTTGCACTATGCGCGCGGGATTTCGCACGAACGGTTGGGTCAGTGGGACAGCGCCGAAGTTGATTTCCGCCGCGCGCTGGAGCTGAACCCGGATCAGCCGCAGGTGTTGAATTATCTGGGCTATTCATTGGTCGAACAACAGGCACATCTGGACGAAGCGCTGGACATGATCGAACGCGCCGTCGCCGCCGAACCTGACAGCGGCTATATTGTTGATTCGCTGGGCTGGGCGCTGTTTCGCCTGCGCCGCTATGACGAGGCGGTGGGCCATATGGAAACCGCCGTGCAACTGATGCCAGTGGACCCGGTGGTGAACGACCATCTAGGCGATGTCTATTGGGCTGTCGGCCGCATCCGCGAGGCCGAGTTCCAGTGGAAACGTGCCCTGTCTTTTGTCGATCCGGAGGAGAAGGACGCCGAAGCCGATCCCGACCGCATCCGCCGCAAGTTGGAAATCGGACTAAATGCGGTGTTGGCCGAAGAAGGGGCGGAACCATTGAAACTACGTGATGAAGACGGTTGAGATCAGCGCCTTTGCCCCGGCCAAGATCAACCTGACGCTACATGTGACGGGGCGGCGGGCCGATGGCTACCATCTGCTCGATTCACTGGTGGTGTTCGCGGATATTGGGGATGAACTGCGCTTGCGCCCGGCGCGGGGGCTGACATTACAGGTCAGCGGCCCCATGGCAGATGGCGTACCGCGTGATGACCGTAACCTTGCCCTGCGCGCCGCCCGTGCGGCGGGGGTCTTGGATGTCGCCATTTCCCTTAAAAAGCACCTGCCGGCAGCGGCAGGTATCGGGGGCGGAAGTTCTGACGCCGCCGCGGTGCTGCGCGCCCTGAAGGAAGGCTGGGGTGTATCCGTCGGGGACGTCGCTGCGCTTGGGGCCGACCTTCCGGTCTGCATGGCTGCCCGGACTACCCGCATGTCGGGGGTCGGTGAAATCGTCACGCAGGTGAACGGAATTCCGCCGCTGCCGGCGGTGCTGGTCAATCCGGGTACTGCAATTCCGACCCCGGCAGTCTTTGCCGCGCTGCAGGAACAAGACGGTACGCCAATGGACGCCATTCCCGCATTCGCTGATGCAGAATCTTGCGCTTGCTGGCTGAGTGCTCAGCGCAACGATCTTGAGCCGCCCGCAATCGAAATTGCACCGGAAATCGGCGATTGTCTCGAAATGCTGCTTGCCCAAGGCGCGTTGAGCGCACGGATGAGCGGCTCCGGCGCAACCTGTTTCGGCCTGTTTGCCAGCCAATCTGACGCAGCGTGCGCCGCCGACGCGCTGAAGCTGCAACAACCTAACTGGTGGATCCAACAAACTGTGCTGGGAGCCTGAGCCGCTTCTTGCGCCGGGGGGCGCAAACGCCTAGATCATGCTGTTATGGCACAGGCAAAATCAGACCCGAATTACAAGGTGATCGCCGAAAACCGGCGCGCCCGCTTCGATTACGCCATCGAAGAGGACATCGAGTGCGGTATCGCGCTGGAAGGCTCCGAAGTGAAATCGCTGCGGCAGGGCGGCGCCAATATCGCCGAAAGCTATGCCGCCGTCGAGGATGGTGAACTGTGGCTGATTAACTCTTTCATTGCCCCCTACAAGCAGGCTAAGACCTTCCGCCACGAAGAACGCCGCCCGCGCAAGCTGTTGGTGACACGCCGCGAATTGGGCCATCTTTGGAACGCCACCCAGCGCAAGGGCATGACGCTGGTCCCGCTGGTGATGTATTTCAACCATCGTGGTATGGCTAAGATGAAACTGGGCATCGCCAAAGGCAAGAAAACCCATGACAAGCGCGAAACTCAGGCGAAGCGCGATTGGTCGCGCCAAAAGCAGCGGCTGCTCAAGGAAAACAGGTGAGCTTTTCCTACTGTATACAGCAAGATAAATTGGTCATAGGCCAGTATCTGCCCCCGTTTGCACAACTGGCCAACGCCACTGGTCTTGCAACGACGCGCGCCCGCGCGTAATGCAAACGGGAACCGAAACATGAGGGTTCTCGACCATGCAGGACGATCCGAAAACACTTGTCTCGACCGATTGGCTGGCAGCACATCTGCAAGATCCCGATCTGCGGATTCTTGACGGATCATGGTACCTGCCCAGCGTCGGCCGCGACCCCAGAGCCGAATATGACGCGGCCCATATACCGGGGGCGCGGTTTTTCGATATCGAGGAGATTTCCGACCAGCGATCGGATCTGCCGCATATGGCACCCCCGCCCGAAAAATTCGTCTCAAGGATGCGCGCCATGGGCGTGGGCGACGGGCATCAGGTGGTGGTATATGATGGTGCCGGTCTGTTCTCGGCGGCGCGGGTGTGGTGGCTGTTCCGGCTGATGGGACAGACCAATATCGCCGTGCTGGATGGCGGGTTTTCCAAATGGCAGCAAGAGGGTCGTCCAGTCGAGGATATGGCCCCGATCGTGCGCGACCGTCACATGACGCCGCGCGTGCAAAATGCGCTGGTACGCGGCGTGACCCAAGTGTCGCAGGCCAGCAAGCTGGGCGACCACGAGATCATCGACGCGCGCTCGCCCGGACGGTTCCGCGGCGACGAGCCCGAGCCGCGCGAAGGCTTGCGCAGCGGCCATATACCCGGTTCCCGCAATGTGCATTACCGTGAACTGCTAAACGGCAATGGCACGATGAAATCGCGTGAAGAAATTCGCGCCATATTCGAAAGCGCCGGTGTCGACCTGACCCGGCCCGCGATCACCACTTGCGGGTCGGGCGTTACGGCGGCGGTGCTTTCGCTTGCACTTGAACGGATCGGCAAGACCGATCATTCCCTTTATGACGGGTCCTGGGCCGAATGGGGCGCTTTTCCGACCCTGCCCGTCGCAACCGGAGACGCAACCTGATGTTCGAAAATCTCCAGGCCCAGCCAGCCGACAAGATTCTTGCTCTGATGCAGGCCTTCCGCGACGATCCGCGCGCCGATAAGATTGACCTTGGCGTCGGTGTCTATCGTAATGCCGAAGGCATAACCCCTATCATGCGCGCGATAAAATCTGCTGAGCATCGCCTTTGGCAGGAACAGACCAGCAAAGCATATGTCGGGCTGGCGGGCGATCCGGCCTTTGCCGATGCAATGATCCGCCTGGTACTGAACAACGCGGTTCCGCGGGAAAATATCGCCGCTGCCGCGACCCCCGGCGGGACCGGCGCGGTGCGTCAGGCCTTCGAGATGATCCGCCTGGCCAATCCCGATGTACGAATTTTCGTGTCCGATCCGACTTGGCCCAATCACCTTTCCATCCTGAAATTCATGGGCGTAGAAACCGTCGCTTATCGTTATTTCGACAGCCAGTCCGGTGGCGTCGATTTTGACGGTATGATGGCGGATCTTGGGGCGTTGCGGAAAGGCGATGTGGTTCTGCTGCACGGCTGTTGCCATAACCCGACCGGTGCCAACATGAACCTGGTTGAATGGCAGGCGGTGATCGACTTGCTGAACGACAAGGGCGCGGTGCCGATGATCGATCTTGCTTATCAGGGGTTCGGGGACGGGTTGGAAGCCGATGCCAAACCAACCCGCATGGTTGCCTCGCAGGTACCGGAATGTCTGATTGCGACCAGCTGTTCCAAGAATTTCGGAATCTATCGCGAACGCACCGGCATGCTGATGGCGGTGTCGCGCAATGCAGATGCAACAGCGCTGAATCAGGCCACGCTGGCCTATTTGAACCGGCAGGATTATTCGTTTCCGCCAGATCACGGCGCGCGTTTGGTCAGCATGATTCTGAATGACAGCGCCTTGCGCGCTGACTGGACCAGTGAACTGGAAGAAATGCGTAAAACGATGCTAGGCCTGCGTGAGCAACTGGCCGGTGAATTGCAGCGTTTGTCGGGCTCAGATCGGTTCGGTTTTATTGCACAACATCGCGGCATGTTCTCGCGTTTGGGGATCGACCCCGAAAAGGTGGAAAAACTGCGTGCCGATCACGGCATCTATATGATCGGTGACAGTCGCATTAACATCGCCGGGCTGAACCGCGAAACCGTGCCGATTCTGGCGCAGGCCATCGTGGATGTGGGAGCATAGATAGGCTTTCCGTCAAAGGTGCGGAGTGATGACATAAAGACGGCGGGGGCTTCCTCTGTGACTATGAAGCTCCCGCCTTTGGCCACTCTACAAATCGGCGCTGACAAACTATTGTTTCAATAAAATCAGGGCCGGGCAGGGCTGAGCATGACGAAAAGACGGAAACCACCCTTGGTGGCCGAAAAAAGGTATTCGCGGAAGAAAACCGCAGCCAAACCGGCGCGCAAGAGTTCCAAGCCAAAGGCGACTCCGGCCCGTGCGGCAAGGACGCGGTCACGCCGTGCTGCGCCAAAGAAAAGAAGGGGCAGAAACTCTGGCAGACCCCGCGGCTTCTTAAGTCGGCTGTTGCGTTTTATCACAGCGGCTGTGTGGGGGGTGACTTGGCGAATCGGGGCAGTGATTTTGCTGCTGATCGCGCTCGGCGTCGGCTATTTTTATACTACCTTGCCGGAAATGACAGCTTTGCTGGACGGGCGTGCGCGCGGTTCGGTGACCCTGCTTGACGAGCAGGGCGATGTTTTTGCATGGCGCGGTGATCAGTTTGGCGGCGTGGTGACAGCGCAGAGCGTTTCCCCCCATCTGAAAAATGCCATCATTGCGACGGAAGACAGGCGCTTTTACAGGCATTTCGGCATCAGCCCACGCGGTATTGCCAGCGCCATCAGCATCAACCTGAGCGAAGGGCGCGGTCCGTTCTCGGGGCATGGCGGATCGACCCTGACCCAGCAAACGGCCAAATTGTTGTGTCTGGGCGATGCCTACGATCCGGAAAGCGGTCAAACCGAGGCCGAATATGAGGCGGAGTGCCGCCGTGGCACCCTTTGGCGTAAAATTGAAGAAGCCGGTTACGCCATGGCGATGGAGGCCAAGTACACCAAAGACGAAATCCTGACGATCTATATGAACCGCGCCTTTCTGGGGGCGGGCGCGCGCGGTTTCGAGGCTGCCGCCGAGCGCTATTTCGGGAAATCCGCCTCCGAAGTGTCCCCTGCCGAAGCGGCCATGCTCGGCGGTCTGTTGATCGCGCCCTCGCGGTTTGCGCCCACCAACAACCTGGCGCGTGCGCAGAACCGGGCCAATGTCATCGTTGGGCTGATGGAAAATCAAGGCTATCTGACCACAGCGCAGGCCCGCGAGGCGCGCGACAATCCAGCGCAATTGTCAAAGGCAGCGTCGGATCGGGCGGGGGGGTATTTTGCCGATTGGGTGATGGCGAGTGGTCCCGAGTTTTTCACACGCAACACGACCGAAGACGTGATCATCCGCACCACGCTGGACCGCCGATTGCAAAAAGCTGCCGAAGACGCAATGCAATACGTCTTTGAAAACAAAGTGCGCGAGGGCTCCAAAGCACAGGCTGCGATCGTGGTGATGACCAAAGATGGCGCCGTCCGGGCAATGGTTGGCGGACGCGAGACCAAGGTGGCGGGCGCATTCAACCGCGCCACGCAGGCGTCGCGCCAGACGGGATCGGCGTTCAAGCCATTTGTTTACGCCGCCGCTCTGGAATTGGGCCATTCGCCATATGCGACTGTTGTGGATGAACCGTTTTGTATGGATATTCCCGGCTCC
This sequence comes from Pontibaca salina, assembly GCF_016307205.1. GTDB lineage: Bacteria > Pseudomonadota > Alphaproteobacteria > Rhodobacterales > Rhodobacteraceae > Pontibaca > Pontibaca salina. Next base: position 50,398 of record NZ_JAEIJD010000004.1, read on the forward strand.
GGACGCTGGTGTCCGCGCAACTATAGCCACCGGCATCACGGGCGTGTCACCTTGGTTCAGGCGCTCAAGGATTCGCTGAACGTGCCGGCGGTCAAGGTCTCCGAAGACGTGGGCCGCGAACTTGTTCGAAAAGTGGCCAGCGATTTCGGCATCGACAGCGATTTGGCCGCAGGTCCCGCGCTGGCGCTGGGTACCTCTGAAAGCACACTGATCGAAATGACCGGCGCGTTCGCGGGTATCTTGAACGGCGGGTCGTCGGTGACGCCTTACGGGCTGACCGAATTACGCCTGTTGGGCGAAGACAAGCCTCTGATGGGATTGGCAGGCGGTATCGGTGAACGAGTTATCCGCACAGAAGCGGCACAAGAACTGATCTGGATGATGGAAAAGGTCGTTTCAGATGGGACGGGCCGTCGCGCGGCGATCCCCGGCTGGCAGGCCGCAGGAAAGACTGGCACCAGCCAGGCGGCCCGCGATGCGTGGTTCATCGGTTTCACCGCTGATTATGTTGCCGGAGTCTGGATGGGCTATGATGACAATACCCCGCTGAGCGGGGTGACCGGTGGTGGCCTTCCGGCAGAGATCTGGCGCGAAACCATGGTGCGCGTGCATGAGGGGCTTGCGCCCAAACCCCTGCCGATGCGCGAACCTGCCGGTGCGCCCCAGCCCCAGCCCCAACCGCAATATCAACAGCCACGCAGACCGGCACCGCAGGGTGGTGGTCGTGGTCTGGGCGCGGTGGTGGATCAGGTGCTGCGCGATATCTTCGGCGGCTGAAGACCGCCGCCAGTGCCACAGAAAAAGGGGCGCTCGCATGGTTGCAGAGCGCCCCGAGATTTCTTGATTTAGGCGACCTCAGCCCGCGCGGGGCAGATCCGCAATCAACTGGTCGATATTGCCGCCCCGTTGATCCAGCATCGCGCCGATTTCCGTGCGCTCGGTCAACAACATGTTGACGCCCTCAATAAACAGATTGAAGAACAGATCCCGTCCCGAGCGGTCAGAGACCAGGAACGTCACTTCGAAAGGGGCCTCGCCGCGCAATTTTGCAGTGCCTTTGATTTCATATCCGCTTTTGATCTGGCGCGCTGTGTTCACGATGATCTCGGCACCAATGAAGTCGCGAAAACGCTTTCCGTATTTGCGCGCAATATACCCCTGAAAAGCTTGTGTGAACGCTTGCATCTGGGACTGGTTGAGGCGACGCGCATCGGCACCCAAAGCATAGCGTGCCATCACCGGCACATCGGCATAGCGCGCGAAAATGCGTTCGAACTGGCCGATCATGGCAGCTTCGGACTGTCCCGAGGCGATGACACGGTTGATATCGCCGACAACCGAATCCACCAATTTGCGCGCGCTTGCTTCGGTCAGGGCGAGGGCGGGCCGGGGCAATAGCGCGGCCAGACCCATGGCTGCGATGCTGGAGGTCAGAAAATTACGGCGATTGAACAGTTTAATCGTCATAGGGATCCTCATAAGGGTCAATAATGCTGCCCGTATCGGCGTACGGATCGTCATAGGGGTCAACATATGTGTCGCCTTCTGCGCCTTCCAGTTTGAACCGCCGATTTTGTAGATAGATCACCCGCGCGACCGAGTAGCTATCAGCGCTGTCGTACAGAATTGAATCAACTGTACTGGAAAAGCGGCCCCGGTCGCTAAGGCTTTCCACCACATAGGCATAGGCGGGAAAGTAGGCACCTCCGATCTTGTGGTTGAAGCCCAGCGGATTGGTAAAGAAATCCACCACCCGTCCCACCGCATCGCGCTGGGTAGAGGGGCCGAATACCGGCAATTCGATATAGGCCCCTTCATTGAGGCCCCAAACATAGAGTGTTTCGCCGAAATCCGTTGATGGGGCGGGAATGCCGAACTCGGTTGCCGGATCGGCCAGACCTGCGAAGCCAATCGTCGTGTTGAGCACGAACCGTGCCAATGAGATACCCGCCTCTTTGACGCGTCCCTGCAACAGGAAGTTGAACATGTCTTTGGGTTTAGACAGATTCTGCGAGAAATGATTGAAACTGTCTTCGATTGGGTCGGGTACAACATTCGTGTACCCGCGCGAAGCCGGGCGGAACAGCGCCGAATCCATGGCAAGGTTGAAGCGATGAACCCCGCGATTGGCTTGTTCATGCGGATCGAAAACCTCTCCGCTGTTGGTGTAATTCGAATCTGGCACCGAACAGGCCGAGACAAAAGCGACAAGAAATAGCACCCCGAATGTACGAAAGTATTGCGATTTCAATGACATGAGATTCGATTCCAACGGTTATGGATTGCAGCAGCAGCGCCGGAGCGTGGCGTTAAAGGCCATAGGCGAAGTTATCGACACGCATTTTCACGTTTGGCTTAACGAATTTGTCGCGGTTTTGGAACAGAGTATCTTAGAGCGCATCGATTAAGGCCAAGCTCCGTCTTCCGCGACAACCCACCCTAGTGGCTAGAGTGAACGGAGCGGATCTGGCTTTGACGACTTGGGCGTTAGTGCGGCGTGCCGCCGGTCCCGCGCGTTGTCACTGATCGGACCGCTGGCAGTATATTTGGCACAGCGGGCGCTCAAATCCGCGCATTGGCCCTTTTCGTGCAGGGCTTGGGCGGTTAGCTTTTCGTGTGAATTTTATAGAACAGGAAAACAGCATGAGCATTGAAACCCGACTGGCCGAATTGGGGGTGACCCTACCCGATGCATCTGCGCCGGCTGCGAATTACGTGCCTTACGTCCGGGATGGCAACACGCTTTATATCGCGGGTCAGATCTCGTCGGATGAAAACGGCCTCATCCGAGGCAAGCTGGGCGCTGATATGGATGTCACCGCTGGTGCTGCGGCGGCGCGGCAATGTGCGATCGCACTTCTCGCCCAGGTCAGGGCCGCCTGTGATGGCGATCTCGACCGCTTGGTACGCGCGGTCAAGCTGACCGGCTTTGTCAACTCGACCGCCGATTTCACCGATCAGCCGAAAGTGATCAACGGCGCGTCAGATTTTCTGGTCGAGGCGCTGGGCGATGCGGGGCGGCACGCCCGCTCATCGGTTTCTGCCGTCAGTCTGCCGCTGGGGGTGGCGGTCGAGATCGACGGGATTTTCCATATCAGATGACACCCTCTCTGCCGCGCGCCTTTTTGCGGGTGCCCCTTGCGCACCGGGCGCTGCATGATCGTGGCCGCCCGGAGAACAGCCGGGCAGCCATTCGGGCTGCGGTGGAACAGGGCTTTGGGATCGAGATCGACCTGCAGCTATCGCGCGATAATCGGGCGCTGGTGTTTCACGATGACAACCTGTCCCGACTGACGAAAGCGCGCGGCGCGATCAAGGAGCTGAGCGCTGCCGAAGCCGGAGAAATCGCCCTGAATGGGGGCAACGGCGAAACTGTCCCGACGCTGGACGCGGTGCTCGAGATCGTCATGGGGCGGGTGCCGCTGCTGATCGAGCTCAAGGATCAGGACGGTGCTCTGGGGCCGAATGTGGGGCCGTTGGAAGCGGCGACTGCCACTGCGCTGAGAGGATATGTCGGGCCGGTGGCGGTCATGGCCTTCAATCCCCACAGCATCGATGAAATGCGCCGTATTGCCCCGGACCTGCCACGCGGGCTCGTGACCTGCGGTTTTGAAGCAGGCGATTGGAAACTGTCCAAGGCCACCCGCCAACGGCTGCGCGGAATTCCGGACTTCAAGCGCGTCCGGGCCGCCTTTATCAGTCATGACGCTCGGGATCTGACCCGCCCACGGGTACAGTCATTGCGGGCGCGGGGGGTGCCGGTTCTGTGCTGGACCATCCGCAGCCCGCAGGACGAGGCCCGCGCCCGGAAATGGGCCGACAATATCACATTTGAAGGCTACCTGCCCCGGCGCCGGGCTTGACCCTATCAGGGCCGACCACAGATAAGGGTCGTAAGCGGGAAAGATATGGATCAGCCACAAATTGAAATACGCGTAATCGATTCGCTGTCGCGGGTCGATGCAGAAGACTGGGATGCCTGCGCCTGCCCAGAGGCTGCGGAGGGCCGTCCGATTGATCCGTTCACCACGCATCGGTTTTTGTCCGCGCTGGAGAACTCGGGCTCGGTTGGTCCGGGAACCGGCTGGCAGCCGCAATATTTGACGACCTATATGGATGGCCAGTTGATCGGCTGCGCGCCGCTCTATGCCAAAGCGCACAGTCAGGGCGAATATATCTTTGATCACAACTGGGCGCACGCCTATGAGCGCGCAGGTGGGCGGTATTATCCCAAACTTCAGATTGCGGTGCCATTCACGCCGGTGACCGGGCGGCGGTTTCTGGTGCGCCCCGGATACGAAATACCGGGTCAGGCCGCGTTGCTACAGGGCGCGGTGCAAATCGCCAGCGACAATAATCTATCCTCGCTTCACATCACGTTTTGCACGGAAGACGAGGCCGATACGGGCGCGCAGATGGGGCTGATGGCACGAGCGACCCAGCAGTTTCACTGGCTCAATCACGATTATGCCGATTTTGACGCCTTTCTGGCCAGCCTGTCTTCGCGCAAGCGTAAGGCGATCCGCAGAGAGCGGCAGCAGGCCAACGGTTTCGGCGGCTCTGTCCACCTCTTGACCGGCGATGACCTGCAGCCCGAACATTGGGAGGCATTCTGGCATTTTTATCAGGACACCGGTGCGCGGAAATGGGGAAGGCCGTATCTGACACGGGCGTTTTTCGAGATCGCCCATGATACGTTGCGCGATGATATTGCCCTGATCACGGCCCGGCGTGACGGGCGCTGGGTCGCCGGGGCGCTGAACTTTATGGGACGTGATACATTGTTCGGGCGGTACTGGGGCTGCACCGAACATCACCCGTGCCTGCATTTCGAATTGTGTTATTATCGCGCCATCGATCTAGCGATTCAGCGCCGGCTGAAAACGGTCGAAGCGGGTGCCCAAGGGGAACATAAACTGGCGCGGGGATATCTGCCGACACGCACACACAGCTTGCATTGGATGGGCGATCAGGGCTTTTCCAAGGCCGTCGCGCGCTATCTCGAGGCCGAGCGGGACGCCGTCGATGAGGAAATCGAAGTTCTGACCGAATACGGCCCGTTCAGGAAGTCTAGTATGGAGGAACAGCAATGAGTGAACGCTTATCCGAAGAGGCCCGCAAATCGCTTCTTACCCCATTGTTTGAAAGCGGTTGGGAGATGGTCGAGGGGCGCGATGCATTGACCAAGACCTTCAAGTTCAACAATTTTGTCGACGCTTTCGGCTGGATGACCCGCGCCGCGTTCTGGGCTGAAAAATGGAACCACCATCCCGAGTGGAAAAATGTCTATAACTCGGTCGAAGTCGTATTGACGACACATGATGTCGGCGGGCTAAGCGCGCTCGATGCAAAACTAGCCCGCAAGATGGACGGTCTGGCCTGACGACTTGGGCGGCGTCAAGGCGCCCAAGCCTTGACAATCACATCGCCGCCAGCAGGGCTTCGCCGCCGGAAACTTCGCAAACGCCGGGGTTTTCTTCTTGGTGAAGCAGCGCCACCTTGCCGTCTTCGACCAGCATGGCATAACGCTTTGACCGTGCCAGCAAACCAGCGGGCGGCGCGTCGAATTTCATACCAATCGCCTTTGTAAATGTTGCTTCAGGATCGCCCAGCGTGGTGATTCCGGCCTTGTCGGCTCCGGTGGCCTTGGCCCATGCATCCATCACGAACGGGTCGTTGACGGAAATGCAGATCACCTCGTCCACGCCTTTTGCGTCGAACTTCTCTTTGTTTTGGACAAAGCTGGGCATGTGAGCGGAATGACAGGTCGGCGTGAACGCGCCGGGAACGGCGAAAATCACAACTTTGCGACCCTTTAGCTTGTCGCCCAGCTCAACCGGCGCGGGGCCATCGGCGCCCAGCTCGGTTAGTGTGGCGTCGGGAAGGGTATCTCCGGTAGAAATGCTCATATTTGTGTCCCCCTTGGAATTGCATGTCAGCGACTCTGGGATATAGGGTCTAAACTGAGCAAGACCAGCAGGAGGCGAACGGCTTATGACGGGCATTGTCGTGATTGGCGCAGGTCAGGCGGGTGCGTCGCTGGTGTCCAGACTGCGCAGCGAAGGCTATGAGGGCGCGCTGACCTTGATCGGTGAAGAGCCGGTACCGCCCTACCAACGCCCGCCGCTGTCCAAAGGGTACTTACTGGGCGAGACCACCCGCGAGCGGCTGTTTTTGCGCCCCGAAAGCTATTACGCGGATCAGAATATCGCCCTGCATCTGGGCCAGCGCGTGACCAGCATTGACCGCGAAGCCCGAACCGTCACGGTGGGCGATCGCGTTATTGCTTATGATCAGCTTGCCCTGACCACAGGATCGCGCCCGCGCCCCCTGCCGGAAAGGATCGGCGGCGATTTGAAGGGCGTTTTCGTTGTGCGCAATCTGGCCGATATCGACGCCTTGGCCCCCGCCGCGAAAGACGGCGCGCGTGCGCTGATCGTCGGCGGCGGCTATATCGGGCTTGAAGCGGCAGCGGTCGCGACCAAGCTGGGTGTCAATGTGACGCTGGTGGAAATGGCCGAGCGCATCCTGCAACGGGTTGCTGCGCGTGAAACCAGCGATTATTTTCGCACCCTGCATCAGCAACACGGTGTTGATATTCGCGAATCTGTCGGCTTGGATCACTTGATCGAGCAGGATGGCCGCGTGACCGGTGCCCGTCTGACCGATGGCAGCGAAATCGCGGTTGATCTGGTCATTGTCGGCGTTGGCATCACCCCATCGACATGGTTGGCGGAAATGGCCGGGCTGGAGATCGACAATGGCATTGCGGTCGATGCGCAGGGGCGCAGTTCGGACCCAGCGATCTGGGCGGCGGGGGATTGTGCCAGTTTTCCGCACAAGGGTGACCGGGTCCGATTGGAAAGCGTGCAGAATGCCATCGATCAGGCGGAATGCGTGGCCGCCAATATGCTAGGGGCAGGGCAGGATTATGCTCCACAGCCATGGTTCTGGTCGGATCAATATGACGTGAAACTGCAGATTGCCGGGTTGAATACTGGCTATGACCGCATCGTCACGCGGCAGGGCGAGGGGCAGACCGTATCGTTCTGGTATTATTGCGGCGACGAGTTGCGCGCGGTGGACGCGATGAACGCGCCGCGTGCCTATATGGTGGGCAAGCGGCTGATCGAGGCAGGCAAATCGCCCGATCCGGCGGCAGTGGCCGATGTGCAGACCGATCTGAAAACGCTGTTGCGAATATGAGGGTCATCGCCGGGCGATTTCGGGGCCGGCCATTGGCAACGGTCGGCAAGGGCGATCCCGGCGCGCATTTGCGCCCGACGCCTGACCGGGTGCGCGAAAGCTTGTTTTCCATGCTGACCCATCTTGCGGTGATCGACGGCGCGCAGGTGCTGGACCTGTTCGCTGGCACCGGCGCGCTGGGCATTGAAGCCCTGTCACGGGGGGCGGCGCATGTCACTTTCGTCGAAAGCGGGCGCATTGGCCAGGGGCTGATCCGGCGCAATATCGCCGCGCTCGATCTGGGCGCGGAAACCCGGCTGCTGGGGCGCGATGCGACGCGGCTGCCACCTTGCGATAATGCGGCCTGTGATCTGGTGTTTCTTGACCCGCCTTACGGGCAGGACTTGGGCGCGCGTGCGCTACGCGCGGCGGCGCGGGCGGACTGGCTGGCGGCGAGGGCGTTGATCGTCTGGGAGGAAAACGCACCGATGCCGCCGCCCGACGGGTTCGAGCTGCTGGATCGGCGCAAATATGGTGACACCCATGTGACGCTGCTGCGCGCGCCTCAATAGGTCGGGTGGAACTTTCCGGCGGGTGACAGGGTGAAGATTTCGCACCCGTCCGCCGTCACGCCGATCGAATGTTCAAACTGTGCTGACAGCGACTTGTCGCGTGTTACCGCCGTCCAGTCATCGGCCAGTGTCTTGGTTTCGGGCCGGCCCAGATTGACCATTGGTTCGATGGTGAACAGCATCCCCTCTTCCAGAACCGCACCGGTGCCGGGGCGGCCATAATGCAGCACATTGGGCGGCGCGTGAAACACCCGGCCAAGACCATGGCCGCAGAAATCGCGGACAACGCTCATGCGCTGAGGCTCGACGAAGCTTTGGATGGCATGGCCGATATCGCCGAAAGTATTGCCGGGTTTGACCGCTTCGATGCCTTTCATCAGTGAATCATGGGTCACTTGAATCAGGCGCTCGGCCTTGCGGGGCAGGCGACCGGCCACATACATGCGGCTGGTGTCACCATACCAGCCATCGACGATCACGGTCACATCGATATTCAGGATGTCGCCGTCCTTCAACGTTTTCGGCCCCGGAATCCCGTGGCAGACGACATGGTTGACCGAAATGCAGCTGGCGTGTTGATAGCCCTTGTAGCCGATGGTGGCTGATGTGGCTCCGGCCGCGTCGACCATGTCGGTGATGATGCGGTCGAGCTCTTCGGTCGACTGGCCGACTTTCACATGCTCGGTGATATCGTCGAGAATCGTCGCCGCCAGACGGCCCGCTGCATGCATACCGGGAAAGTCGGTTACGGGGTCATAGATGCGGATGCCGTCTTTTGTCAGGCGGCCGTGGACTTCGTTCTTCACCAAGGGCTCCATCACGTTGATCGGCGGGATGTCTAACGTGTTTCATCGCGGGAAACCAGAGGGGCCGGGTCGATCATTGTCAGCGGTGCCGCCAAAGAGACCCCCAGCGGGCTGATCGTCGTCCCCATTACCAGCGCCTCGACCCCGGCATCACGCGCAATCTGAAACGCAGCAGCATAGGCCGGGTCGATGTCATGAGCCAGCGTGAAACGGTCGCAATCGGTGCGCTGTACCAGATACAGCATCACGGCCCGATGGCCCGCCTGCGCCATCGCGGTCAGTTCGGCCAAGTGTTTGGTGCCCCGCGCGGTCACGCTGTCGGGGAATTCGGCCAGCCCGGGCTGGCGTGACAGGGTCACGTTTTTGACTTCGACCCAGGCGTCGGGCAGGTCCGGCCCGGTCAGCAGGAAATCAATCCGGCTGTTGGTGCCGTATCGCACCTCGGCGCGGATCGAATCATAGGCGGCCAGGGGGGCAATTTGCCGCGCGTCAAGTGCCACCCTCACCGCCCGGTTGGGCACAGAGGTGTCCACACCGGTGAAATGGCCGTTTTCGTGATCGACCAGCCGCCAGCCATATTTCAGCTTGCGCTTGGGGTCGTCATTGGGTTCCAGCCAGACCCGGACATCCGGTTCGGACAGCCCCATCATCGAGCCGGGGTTGGCGCAATGGGCGGTCACTTCGCGCCCGTCATCGAGAACGCAGTCGGCCAGAAAGCGTTTGTAACGCCGGATCAACCGTGCCGGCACAAGAGGGGTTTGAAAGCGCATGGTCAGCGCCTTATACCTGCAAGGGTCAGCTATCAAGGGACACCCGCCATGGCCAACCCTACCGCCGCAATGCTTGTCATCGGGGATGAAATCCTATCGGGGCGTACGCGCGATTCCAACATGCATTACCTTGCGAAAGAGCTGACCAAATGCGGCATCGACCTGCAGGAAGTGCGGGTGGTCAGCGACGCCCCGCAGGCGATACAGGACGCGGTGAAGGCGCTGTCACAAAGGTTCGACCATGTGTTCACCAGTGGTGGCATCGGGCCGACCCATGACGACATCACCGCCGACAACGTCGCTTCCGCCTTCGGTGCCGCGATTGACGTGCGCGAGGATGCGCGCGAGATATTGCAGGCACATTATGTAGCCAGCGGTTTGGAGTTGAACGCGGCCCGCCTGCGCATGGCCCGCATTCCCGACGGGGCCGAATTGATTGCCAATCCGGTGTCAGCTGCGCCCGGTTTCACCCTCCACAATGTGCATGTGATGGCCGGCGTGCCTGAAATATTCGAGGCGATGGTGGCCGGTATCCTGCCGCAATTGACTGGCGGGACACCACTGATGTCGCAGAACCTGCGGGTGCACCGGGGCGAGGGCGACATCGCCGAGACGCTGGCCACGCTGGCGGGCGACTTTCCCGATCTGTCAGTCGGGTGCTATCCGTTCCAGCGGGACGGCGCATTTTGTGTCAATATCGTCGTACGCGGCGCTGATGGCGCGCGCGTCAACGCCGCAATTGCCCGTCTCGGTCAAGAGTTGGGCCTGTGAGCGCAGCATCGCTCTTCGACGTGCTGGACGCCACTTGGCCGGCAGCGGCCTATCATCGCTGCGGCCCGTTCACCCTGCGCGAGGGCCAGGGCGGAGGCAGTCGTGTCTGCGCCGCGACGCTCGATGATCCGGCGTATAAGGCCAGCGCCGAGGACATCGCCGCCGCCGAAACCCGGATGCGTGAAATGGGGCAGCAGCCGTTGTACATGATCCGCGAGGGCGACGCGCAGCTTGACACACAATTGGCCAGCCTTGGTTATGGCGTCAGTGATCCTGTGGATCTCCTTGCCTGCGAACCGGCGCTATTGGCCGACCGGACCCTGCCGCGCGTCACCGTCTTTACCCTGTGGGAACCGCTGGCGATCATGCGTGAAATCTGGGCCAGTGCCGGGATCGGGCCCGAGCGGCAGGCGGTGATGGCGCGCGTCACGGGGCCCAAGACCGGGTTGCTGGGCCGCCACCGGGATAAGCCCGCGGGGGCCGGGTTCGTGGCCGTGGATCAAGGCATGGCGATGGTGCATTCTGTCGAGATACTGCCGCATCGGCGCCGACAGGGCATGGGCGGCTGGATGATACGCGGTGCCGCACATTGGGCGCTATCACAAGGGGCGGACTCGCTGGCAGTGCTGGTGCGGCGGCAGAACCGGGCGGCGCGCGAGTTCTGTGCTTCCCTGGGGATGTCGGTTGTCGGACAGTATCATTACCGCCAGCCCCAACCACGGGATGAACACCAGTGATCCGAACCATCCAGCCCACCGCTCGTGATAACGACATGATGCTGCGCCCGGATGCCGGGTATCGCACGACGTTCAGATGAGAGCTGCCATCGCGCTTTTCTTTGCCCTGACGCTGGCGGCGGGGCCGGTTCGGGCAGGTGATCTGGCGCTGCCGGCTGACGCACAGCGCGTGACACAAGAAGTCAGCGCGCGGGACAGTTATGCCATGCCCATCGGTCCCCATATATCGACAGGTGTTGCAACACGGAGCTATGAGGGCCGGGTGGATCGTCAGGCATGGCGCGTCGAGAAAAGCGACCTGACCACCTTGCAACTGTTGGACCCGCTGCGCGCGCAATTGCAAGAGGACGGTTATGAGATCCTGTTCCAGTGCAAGGATATTGCCTGCGGGGGGTTCGATTTTCGCTTTGCCATCGATGTGATTCCGGCGCCCGAGATGTATGTGGATGTGCGCAACTATCGCTTTCTCGCAGCGGCGCGAGGTGAGGGCGAGGCGATCAGCCTGTTGGTCAGCCGCAGCCGCGCCTCGGGGTTTGTTCAGATAATCCGGGTCGCGCCATCGGATGAAGACACCAGCGCAAGCGTCGCCGGGCCGATTTCCGGCCCTGCCACAACGGATGATTTTGCCACGCAGCTGACCAGCACCGGCTATGTCGTTCTGCACGATCTCGATTTCCAGACGGGTGCTGATACGCTCGGGCCCGGCCCCCATGCCACGCTGGGAGCGCTGGCCAGTTTTCTGCAGGATAACGCCGAATACCGGATTTCGCTGGTCGGGCACACGGACACCGTCGGGGGGCTGGAATCGAATATCGAATTGTCACGCCGCCGCGCCGGGGCCGTTCGTGTCCGGTTGATCGAAGGGTACGGCATCGCCGCAAAGCGCATCGATACCGAAGGCGTGGGCTATCTTGCTCCGGTCGCCTCGAATCTTACCGCACAGGGGCGCGAAGCCAACCGGCGGGTCGAGGCGGTTCTGTTGTCGGGACAGTGAGCCCGCTCAAGGCCCTTGCCGTGTCACATTCATCAGGGACTGTCCGAAAACCATCCTTCACCCATCCCTTCTGCGCTGCTTTACGGCGATCCATAACTGAGGCATGTTCGCGGCTCAGCAGGCGTGATTTTGGCGCAATCCCACGGGAGCACCACCGCCTGCGGCAGAAAACAGGATGACAGGATGACACCGGACGAGATCGACAAACTGCCCTATCGCCGCTGTGTGGGTGTGATGCTCATGAACGGGCAGGGCCGGGTTTTCGTTGGCCAGCGCCGCGACCGCGACACCGATGCCTGGCAAATGCCTCAGGGCGGTGTGGATCCGGGCGAGACCCCGCGCGCGGCGGCACTGCGCGAACTGCGTGAAGAGACCGGGGTGACGGAGGATCTTGTCGAAGTGCTGGCCAATACCGAGGGCTGGTTGCCCTATGATCTGCCGCTTGCGCTGGTGCCCAATATCTGGGGCGGGCGATTTCGCGGGCAGGAACAGAAATGGTTTCTGATGCGCTTTCTGGGGCGCGACGAACAGATAAATATCGCGACTGAACAGCCCGAATTTGCCGCATGGCGCTGGCAGAATATTGACGATCTGGTGGCGCAGATCGTGCCGTTCAAACGTGCCGTTTATCAGCAGGTTTTAGAAGAATTCCGGGATGCGCTGGGTCGCGCGCCCTAGGCGCAGCAGCTGGTGTGTTACCGGGCCGCCGCGCCGTTTATCGGGTCAGGTAACGGCGCGCGACAGCCTCGACCAAAGCCCACAGGCTCAGGCTGAGCAGGGCCAGCACCATGAGCGAGGCGAACATCAGATCGGTCTGGCCGCGTCCGTTGGCCATCAGCATCAGATGCCCCAGCCCGCGCGATGATCCGACCCATTCACCAATCACCACCGCTAGCGGCGCATAGATCGCCGACAGCCGCAGCCCCGAGGCCAGTGCCGGCAGCGCATTGGGCACCTGCAGGTGGATCAGTTGGCGCAAAGGCCCCGCGCCGGATGTCTGCGCCAGATCACTGAGGCCGGGCGGCAGACGCATCAGCCCGTCGAAAAACGCCGACGCGATCGGGAAATAGGTGACCAGCGCCACCATGACGATTTTCGACGGCGCGCCATAGCCCAGCCACAGGGTGATCACCGGCGCAAGGGCAAAGACCGGAACAGCCTGCGCAAAAATCAGCACCGGGCGCAGGAACAACCGGGCCGCCGGCGACAAGGCAAGATTAAGCGCCGTCGCCACGCCAAGTACCACGCCAAGCGCCAGCCCCTGCAATAGGTTAACCGCAGAAAAGCCGGTCTGGGTCACCAGCAGAGCGGCGTTTTTACCCAAGGCCTGCGCGACATCGAGCGGACCGGGCAGGATGAAAGACGGTGCCCCGGTCAGCAGCACGACCAGATGCCAGCCCAAAAGCGCCGTTGCCGTGGCCAGACAGGCGCGACCGGCGCGCAGCATTGCCGACCCGCTGCTCATGCCGCGATCCCGGTGTCCGGAGCGGTGGCACCTGTCAGCCGTCGTAACAGTACGGCCTGCGCGGCGAAGATCTCGGGCGAATCCGCCGGGCGCGGTGCTGGCGAGGAGGGGGTTTCCACAGCGCTAGCCCCGTCCGGGCCGCCGATGAGAAAGGCCGCATAGGCCAGACGCATGGCTTCCTGCGGATCGTGGGTGATCAAGATCACGGTGCGTCCGGTCAGCAAATTGGCGGCCAGATCCTGCATCGCATAGCGCGTAACCGGGTCCAGTGCGGAAAAGGGTTCGTCAAGCACGACAACGGGGCGATCTTCATAAAGCGTGCGCGCCAGCGCCACCCTTTGGCGTTGGCCGGTCGAAAGTCGGCCGGGTTTGCGCTCGGCCAGCGGCAGCAGCCCGACGGCGTCAAGCAGGGCGCGGGCGCGGGTCCAATCCGGGCGCGTGCCGCGCAAGCGGCTGCCGATACAGACATTGGCCAGCGCGCTGGACCAAGGCAACAGTTGATCGTCCTGTGCCATCACCGCCACGCGACCATCAAGGGGCGCACCATCGTCGGCGCGCATCGTGCCCTCAAGTTGCGCCCCGGTGGGCAGTCCGGCGACAAGACGCGCCAACGTCGTCTTGCCCACGCCTGACGGCCCCAGCAGCACCGTCCACCGCCCCGCCGCAAGGGCAAGGCGGAGGTTGGGCAGCAGGATCGTTTCGTTAAGGTGAACCGCGCCCTGCAAAGCGATACCGGGGCTGGTCACGGATCGCTCGGCGGTGGCGTCAGCGCCATATCCCAGAACCCCTGCTCAAGCCGGGTGGCGGTCTTGAACTGATGCGCCAGTTCGGCGGCCCGGGGCAGGTCGGCCCAGTTCTCGCCAAGGCGGCGCACAAGGGCTTGGTCGATCAGCGCACCCACGTCGCGGCACAGCGTCTGGAATTCTTCGCCGCCATAGACCTTGAACCAAGCTTCATAGGGGCCGCTTACATTTGCCAGCCGCGCGCCGATCGCACCATAGCCCAGCACGCAAGGCGCCAGCGCCGCCATCAGGTTGAGGAAATCACCGGAATAACCGGCCTCCAGCACGTAACGGGTATAGGCCAGATTCGCCGGCAGTTCCGTCGTGGCTTCAAGCGCTTCCTTGTCAATGCCCTGCTTGGCGCAGGTCGCGATATGCAGGGGCATTTCGACATGGACCAGCGCGTGAACCGTGGCGCTGGCGGTGGCCATTTCTTCTAAGGTGCCGGCCTTGGCAGCGGCCAGAGCCCAAGCGCGCGAGAAATGGATCAAGAAGACATAATCCTGCCGCAGATAGTGCACGAACTGCGCTTCGGGCAGGGTGCCGTTAGCCATTTGTTCGACATATTCGTGATGGGTATAGATCTCCCAATCCGCCTGTGCCGAATCGCGCCAAATCCCAAAGGCCCGGCCATATTCATGGTTACTCAATTTGCTTTCCTCCGGTTACGTCGATGGCAAGTTCGCTGATATCCAGCTGTTCGTCGGTGACGCCCTGCGCGACGAGAAATTCCTCAAAACGGATATAGCGGCCCGCATCCATTGCGGCGGGGCGCAGGGCAAAGCGCGGCCAAGTGTCGGCCCAGGCGCGCGCGTTCAACTCGGTCTGCAATTCGCGATCGGTTGCGGCAAAGATCTCCCATGCTTTTTCGGGATCGTTGACGATGAAGGCACCCGCGCGCTCGGTTGCCTCAAGGAAACGGGCGATCAGGGCGGGATCCATCCGCTCGGGGTCGGCCACATAGATCAGCTCGTCATAGCTGGGCACGCCCTCGGCTTCGGGGTTGAAGCAGCGCCCTTCGTGATCCTCCAGCGCCATCTGGTTCAGTTCGAAATTGCGAAACGCCCCGATCACACCATCGACCTGCCCGGCCATCAGCGCAGGCGAGATCGACCAGCCGATATTGATCTGCTCGACCGAATCCGGCGTCAGGTCGTGATGCGCCAGCATCGCCTCCAGTAGCATTTCCTGTACCCCGGCCACCGCGAACCCGACCTTGCGCCCGGCCAGATCTGCGACCGATTGCACCGGACCATCGGCCAGCACCACAAGGCAGGTCAGCGGCGTTTCGATTAGCGTACCCACGCGGCGCAGCGGCAGACCGCTGCGGCGGCTCAGGTGTAACTCGGGCTGGTAAGACACCGCGATGTCCACCCGCCCCGCTGCCGCCATGCGGGGCGGGTCATTCGGGTCGGCGGGGGATACCAGTTCGACTTCGAGGCCCGCATCGGCAAAATAGCCAAGCTCTTCGGCCAGCACGATTGGGCCATGGCCGGGGTTAACGAACCAGTCCAGCATGACGGTCAGCTTGTCTTGCGCGGCGAGCGGGGCGGTGGTCAGAAAGAGCGCAGCAATCGGCGCGAATAATCGCTTCATTGGATTCTCCGGAGTTGAGAGGTTGAGAGGGGCGCGCTGCGTCCTATCCGTCGGGCACGCTTAACAGGGCGATGTTGCCGGGCCAGCGCGCGCGCAGCCCGACGCCACAATTATGGGCGCGCAACCCGGTGCGGCAGGCCAGCACGACCCGGTCGGTATCGGGCGCGATGCCAAGTTCGGGCACCGCGTCAGTGGAAATATGCAGCGCGTCGGGGCGGAACGGTGTGGGCGCTTCGGTGCGCAGGTCGATCACCAGATCGTTGGCGCGGATGGCCGAAGCGGCGATGAAGGGCAGTGGTGCGGCCGGCTCGAGGGCATCGTCAAAGCGGAAGTCGACCATCCGCCAGCGCTGCGCCTCGAATACCAGCATCTGCCCCAGCGGCGAGGGCGACAGGCCCAGCAGCACTGAGAGCGCCATTTGCGCCTGCATCGTGCCCATCGTCGCGACGACAGGGCCGAGGATCCCGGCGCTTGAACAGGTGGGCGCGGATCCCGGCAGGTCGGGAAAGATCGCGCGCAGCGATGGTGCGCCGCCGCAGACCCCGGCCACATAACCCTGCAGCCCCAAGGCCGAGGCGGTGATCAGCGGTTTGCCCGCCGCGTGGCAGGTATCGGAAAGCGTGAGGCTGGCGGCAAAGGTATCGGCGCAGTCCAACACCAAATCGGCTGCATCGACCAGTGCGGGGGCAGATTCGGGATCAAGCCATGTGGCCATGGGGCGGATTTCAACCTCGGGGTTGAGGCTGCGCAGCGCCGCCGCAGCGGCCTGTACCTTTGGTGCACCCACATCCGCCATGCGATAGAGCGGCTGGCGGTGCAGATTGCCCTTCTCCACATGATCAGCATCAACAAGGGTGATGCGGCCCACCCCCGCGCCGGTGAGATATTGCAGCACCGGCACCGCCAGCCCGCCCGCACCGACCACCAGAATATGCGCTGCGCGCAGCCGCTCCTGGCCTTGCGTACCGACTTCGGGCAGGACGATCTGGCGCTCGTAACGGGTCATTTGCAGACCTCCAGCCAGTCTCGCAGCCGCGCGTCAGGGTCGGTGTTCAGCGTAATATCAGTGACTGCCGCCAGCAGATCGGCCCCCGCCTCGATGACGCCCGGCGCACGTTCGATCGACAGGCCACCGATGGCACATAGCGGTATGTCGCCGATCAGGCGCTTCCATTCGCTGACGCGGTCCAGCCCCTGTTCGTGCCATTTCATCTGTTTCAGGATCGTCGGATATACCGGGCCAAGGGCCACGTAATCGGGTTCCAGCGCCAGCGCTCGGTCCAGCTCAAAGTGGTCATGGGTGGACACGCCAAGGCGCAATCCGGCGCGACGGATCGCCTTCAGATCTGCCGTATCGAGATCCTCTTGCCCCAGATGCAGCCAGTCGGCCCCCTCATCAATGGCGATTTGCCAATAATCGTTGATCACTAGCGCCGCGCCGTGCTTTTTTGCCAGCGCCAACGAGCGGCGGATTTCATCGCGCAGCTCAGCGTCGGGGCGGTCTTTGACGCGCAATTGTAACAGCCGCGCGCCGGCGTTTAGCGCGCGGGCGATCCAGTCGGCGCTGTCGAGAACCGGGTAGAAACGGGGCAGGGCGGTGGTCATAGAAAGGCCTTTCCGATCAGAGGGGTCGAGGGCGCGGCCATATCGCGCGCGGGCATCGGGCCGGACCGGGCCGCAATCTGCCCCGCCTGCGCCGCCAGCGCGAAGGCGCGGGCCATGGCGGCGGGATCGTCGGCCTGTGCCACGGCGGTGTTCAGCAGCACCGCGTCATAACCCATCTCCATCGCCTGCGCCGCATGGCTGGGCAGGCCCAGACCGGCATCGACCACCAGCGGGATGTCGGGAAAGGCCGCCCGCAGACTGCGCAGCGCGAAGGGGTTGGTCAGCCCCAGCCCCGAGCCGATGGGTGCGCCCCATGGCATCAAGACCCGGCAACCGGCCTCGACCAGACGGGTGGCGATCACCTGATCCTCGGTCATATAGGGGAACACCTTGAACCCGTCGGCACAGAGCGCCTCGGCGGCGGCGACCAGTTCGAACGGGTCGGGCTGCAGGGTGTCGTCATGGCCGATCACTTCGAGCTTGATCCAGTCGGTCTCGAAATATTCCCGCGCCATCTGTGCGGTGGTGATCGCCTCGCGGGCGCTGTGGCAGCCGGCGGTATTGGGCAGGATATGCACGCCAAGACTGCGCACCATGTCCCAGAACGCCTGCCCCTCGCCGCGCTCGCGGCGCAGCGAGACGGTGGCGATGGCGGCGCCCGACTCGCGGAACGCTGCTTCAAGCACCGCTGGCGAAGGATATTGCGCCGTGCCCAGCATCAGCGGATTGTCCAGCGTGACGCCGTAGAAATCGCGCATGGCTTAGCCCCCTTGCATTGCCGCCAGCACTTCCAGCCGGTCGCCTGTGGAAAGCGGCGTTCCGGGCCGCGCCGAAACCGGGACGAAACGCCCATTCAGCGCGGTGGCCACACGGGCCTCGCCCCAGCCCAGTTGCTCCAGCGCGGCGGCGAGGTTTGCCGCGTCGATTTCGCGGGGGGAGCCATTGACGTCAATCTTCATGGAAAAGGTCTCCTTTTTCAGAGGTTGCGATAAAGGCTGCGGCTTGGCGCGCCAGCGTGGGTGCCATCAGGTAGCCGTGGCGGAACAGTCCATTGAGATGCAGCACCCGCCCGCGCGGCGTGATCCGCGGAACGTTATCGGGAAAGGCAGGGCGCAGGTCTGAACCGAATTCGACGATCTCGGCCTCGCCAAAACGCGGGTCGAGCGCATAGGCTGCCGACAGAAGCTCCAGTGCCGAGCGGGCGGTGACCGGGCCGCGCGCCGCGCTTTCAATCTGGGTTGCGCCCAACATGAACAGCCCGCCGCCACGGGGGACGATGTAAAGCGGATGGCGTGGATGCAGCAGCCGCACCGGGCGCGAAAGCTCGATTTCGGGTGCGCGCAACAGCACCATTTCGCCGCGCACCGCCCGTAATTCCGGCAGAACGTCGTGCGCCGCAAAGCCCCGGCAGTCGAGTACAGGGCCAGATAGTGCTTCGGGCAAGGCCTCGGCGCACTGCACGGTTACCCCATCGGCCTCCAGTGCCGCCACGAGGTCGGCCAGTGCGCGGCGCGGGTCGAGATGCGCCTCGGTCTCGAAGAACAGCCCGCGCCGGTGCCGGGGGGCGAGATGCGGCTCGAGTTCGGCGATTTCTGCCGCGTTCACCTGCCGGTGACCCTCGGTGCGGGCGGCGAAGCGGTCAAGTTCGGCGCGGTCGCGCTCCAGCGCAAGCACCAAAGTGCCCTTGCGCTGCAATTCGGTAACCTTGCCCCAGGCGTGCGCGGCCTCGGCGCCATGGCGGACGATGATGGGTTCGGTCACCGCGCCTTCGCATTGCGGTGCCAGCATGCCGCCGGCCCACCATGAACAGCCATGGGGCCCCGGTGCGCCAGCGCGGTCGATAACGCGCGGAGTGATGCCTTGCGCCAGCAGTTCCCGCGCGGCCCAAAGCCCAGCCACGCCGGCCCCAAGAACAGTTACCTCAGCCATCGGGCCAGACCGCGTGGAAGTGATGTACGGGCCCGTAACCGCGACCGATACCCAATTCATCAGCGGCGGCAATCGCACCCTGCAGATATTGATGCGCACCGCGCACCGCTTCGGACAGGTCGAATCCGCGCGCCAGCAACGCCGCGATCGCCGCAGACAGGGTACAACCGGTTCCATGGGTGTTTTGGGTATCTCGGCGCGGCGCGGTGAATTGCTCTTCGCCCTCGGGCAGCACCAGCAGGTCGCGGCACTCCGCCCCGGTGCCATGCCCGTCTTTCATCAAGACGGCCCGCGCGCCCATTTCGATCAGCGCACGGCCCTGGCGGCGCATTTCGGCCGCGTCGCTGGCTTCGGCGCAGCCAAGCAGCCGGGCTGCCTCGGGCAGGTTGGGGGTCAGTAAGGAAGCGTGGGGCAAGATCAGGCGCTGCAGCGCGTCGATCGCCGCTTCGGGCAGCAGGTCGTCGCCGGATTTCGCCACCATCACCGGATCGACCACGACCGGCACCTTGCGCCCGTCCAGTTCCGCAGCCACCGCCGCGATGGCGTCAGCGTCGCCCAGCATCCCGATCTTGACCGCGCCAATCGCGAGATCGTCGAACACTGCTGCAATCTGGGCGCGGATCATCGCCGGGCTGACCGGATCGACTTTGGTGACGGCGCGCGTGTTCTGCGCGGTGATTGCGGTGATTGCCGTCGCGCCGTAAACGCCGAGTGCGGAAAATGCCTTGAGATCGGCCTGAATGCCCGCGCCACCGCCACTGTCCGAGCCGGCAATGCTCAGCGCCAGAAATGTCATCACGCCCCCCGTTTTTTCAGGTCGGGTCGTGGGCGGTAAGTTTGCGGGAGTGGAGCCATCGGCTGCAAAAACCCGTTCCCTCCGCCGGCATGACCCGGATCAGGTTCGATGGGTTGGCTTGCGCCTCTCAGCCGGTAACGGCACCCCCACGGTTGGCCAATGCCTAGTTCCACTGCGGCATTATGTCAACCGGAGCGGTGGTAGGCTTCATTTGTCATCCTCGGCCGCGCGGCTGTGACGTCGCTCGTTGACAAATGTCGGCGCGTCGCCGACTGCTTGCCGAACAATACGTGCAGAGCCAGCAGGACGCCCATGCCATTACCGACCATCGTCACCGACATGTTCCGCCGTGTTGAAACCCTCACCTTGATCGCCATTCTGTTTGTCGTCGGCGCGATCTGGGCGTTCGCCGTACTTGCGGGCCGGGTCGTAAATGGTGATCCATATGCGTTTGATACGGCGATCCTGCTTGCCCTGCGCCAGCCCGAGGATCTGAGCAATTCGATCGGCGGACCGAAGATTGCTGAGATGATGCGCGATTTCACCGGGCTTGGCAGCGCCCCTGTGCTGACGCTGATCGCCTTTGCCGTGCTGGTCTTCCTGATCTTGCGGCGCCAGCCTGCGACGGCGCTGTTTCTTGCGGTTGCAATTGTGGGCGGGCAGGCGCTCGGGCATTTGGCAAAAAGCAGTTTTGCGCGGCCACGTCCCGACATCGTTCCGCATTTTGTCGATGCGGTGTCGGCGTCTTTTCCGTCGGGCCATTCGATGATGGCGGCGGTGACCTATTTGACGTTGGGTGTCATGTTGGCGCGGACGGAGCGGAAGTTTCGCATGCGCGCCTTTTACATTTCGCTCGCCGTTGTACTGTCGTTTCTTGTGGGCATCAGCCGCTTGTTTCTGGGTGTGCACTGGCCGACCGATGTACTGGCCGGGTGGACTCTGGGCGCGGCATGGGCGCTTGGCGTTTGGCTTGTGGCACGGATGATGGCCCGCCACGGCCAGATTGAAACCAGTTTTCGCGCAGATCAGTAACCGGTCGGCGGGCGACTGCCTACTGCGTCCCGACGATTTTCTGTTCCCATGAAAATGGTGGGCGACCTAGGAATCGAACCTAGCGTGCGTCTCCGCGAGGGAGTTACAGTCCCCTGCCACACCTTGCGGCCTGTCGCCCACTGTCAAAGCGCGTTGCGCCCGACGTAAAGGCGTGATTACAAGCGGGCATTGGGGTCGTCAACCGGAAAAGCTGCTGGATTTGGCGCAAGAGGCAAGACAGCGTGTCAGAGGGCGAGCAAATGAAAAAACCAAAATGGGTGGTGGACAAGGAAAAGGCCCGTAAAGCCGCTGCTGCTGAAACCGTTTGGCTGTTCGGCCTGCACGCGGTGCGCGATGCGCTGTTGAACCCGCAGCGGGAAAAGCTGCGCCTGATTGTCACACAAAATGCGCAAGACAAATTGGCCGATGCCATCGCTGCGGCGGAGATCGAGCCGGAGATTTCGGACCCGCGCCGCTTCGCCGCGCCACTTGATCCCGGATCGGTGCATCAGGGTGCTGCGCTTGAGGTTAAGCCGCTGAATTGGGGCAGTCTGGAAGAGGTCTGTATCGGGCGCGACGCGCCGCGGGTGATTCTGCTGGATCGGGTCAGTGATCCGCATAATGTGGGCGCGATCTTGCGGTCCGCCGAAGTGCTGGGTGCGTCCGCTGTGATCGGTATGCGGCATCACGCTGCCCCCGAGACCGGCGCGCTGGCCAAGGCGGCAAGTGGTGCGCTGGAGCGGCAGCCTTATCTGCGTGTGCGTAATCTGGCTGATACCATCATCGCGTTGCAGAACATGGGTTATCTGGTGCTGGGGCTGGATGGCGAAGCGGAACACACCGTCGAACAGGCAATCGAGGGCAAAAGTGATCGCGCTGTCGCGCTTGTGCTGGGTGCCGAGGGGCCGGGGCTGCGTGCCAGAACTCGGGACACCGTCGATCAACTGGTCCGGATTGACGCGGCGGGTGGATTTGGTTCGCTCAATGTGTCGAATGCGGCGGCAATTGCCCTATATGCAAGCCGACGCCGCTGACAGGAAACCCGGCTATGCGCCAGCTTTTACAGCCTCATGTGATCACGTAAGCGAGAGCGGCCTTTCCTTACGCGATACAAAGCCTACATAGATAAGTGACTGCGGGGACTGGAACCTCCCGCAGTACTTCACTGTCCCTCGTTCCGCACTGGCGTTCAAGGCTTGTCCTTGGACGCCTTTCTTTGATCAGACATGGCCGGTGGCGAATCAATGTCCGCTCCGGTTTGCCTTCTCGTCGAGACCCGATTGCCCCTGCCGCCGGGCCAGTTCACCCAGAACATCGTCAAGCGTCACATCCTGCGCGGCGAGCATGACCAGCAGGTGATACAGAACATCCGCCGCTTCGCGCGTCAGGGCCGGGCGGTCGCCCTTGATGGCCTCGATAATGGCTTCAACTGCCTCTTCACCGAATTTTTCAGCGCATTTCTCGGGACCTTTTGCCAACAATTTGGCGGTCCAGCTATTGTCGGGGTCCGACCCTTTGCGGCTTTCGATGGTATGCCAAAGCTCTTCCAGAACGCTCATGTCAGGCGCACCTCGATGCCGGCAGCGGCCATGTGTTCCTTGGCCTGCGCAATGGTATACTCGCCGAAGTGGAAGATCGACGCGGCCAGCACGGCACTGGCATGGCCGTCGCGCACACCTTCCACCAGATGATCCAGGGTGCCGACACCGCCCGAAGCGATCACCGGCACGTCCACCGCATCGGCGATGGCGCGGGTCAGGGGGATGTTGAACCCGGCACGGGTGCCGTCGCGGTCCATCGAGGTCAATAGGATCTCGCCCGCGCCCTTGTCGGTGATCATGCGGGCAAATTCCACCGCGTCGATGCCGGTGGCCTTGCGTCCGCCATGGGTGAATATCTCCCATTTGCCGGGGCTCACGGTCTTGGCGTCGATGGCGACGACAATGCACTGGCTGCCAAAGCGGTCGGCGGCGCGTGCCACCACATCGGGGTCTGCCACGGCGGCCGAGTTGAACGACACCTTGTCGGCTCCGGCCAGCAGCAGGTCGCGCACATCTTCGGGGGTGCGCACACCGCCGCCCACGGTCAGCGGGATATAGCAGTTCTCGGCGGTGCGTCGGACCACGTCATGCATGGTGCCGCGGTTTTCATGGGTGGCGTGGATGTCGAGAAAACACAGTTCGTCCGCGCCCGCGGCATCATAGGCGCGTGCAGATTCTACCGGGTCGCCGGCATCGACCAGATCGACGAAATTGACGCCCTTGACGACACGGCCATCGGCCACGTCAAGACAGGGAATGATACGGGTTTTCAGCATGACGGTTTCCTTCTGCTGCGGGTCTAGCGCATTTACCGGCTTTCGCCATTGTCGTGGCGCAACACCGGCTCCCGAGCCGTTTACGCCTTGAGCGTTGCCAGGGCCGCGCCCAGATCCAGAGCGCCATCATAGAGCGCCCGCCCCGAGATCACACCATTCAGGGCGACGCCGCAATCGCGTAACGCGATCAGGTCGTCCAACGAAGATACCCCGCCCGACGCGATCACCGGGATCGACACCGCCCGCGCCAGATCGGCGGTGGCCTGCACGTTCGGCCCCTTCATCGCACCATCGCGCAGGATGTCGGTGTAAATGATTGCGGCAACGCCCGCATCCTCGAATGAGCGCGCCAGATCAGTCACCATAACATCGGTTTCCTCGGCCCAGCCCTTGGTCGCGACACGGCCCCCGCGGGCGTCGATACCAACCGCGATCTGACCCGGGAACGCGCGTGCAGCTTCGCGCACCAGATCGGGATTTTCCACCGCGACCGTGCCGAGGATGACGCGCGCCAAGCCCTTTTCGATCCAGGTTTCGATGGTTTTCATGTCGCGGATACCACCGCCCAACTGCGCTGGTACGGTGCTGGCCGCAAGAATCGCTTCGACCGGGGCAGCATTGACCGGTTCGCCCGCAAAAGCGCCGTTCAGATCCACCAAGTGCAGCCATTCGCATCCGGAATTGATAAATTCGCGCGCTTGGGCGGCAGGGTCGTCATTGAATACGGTCACGCGCTCCATCTCGCCCTGTACAAGGCGCACGGCCTGCCCATCCTTGAGGTCGATTGCGGGATAGAGGATCATGTCAGCGGCCTTTTCCATGTCGATTTCACCGCGATATGACACAAGGCACGGGCGATATGCAACGCGCCATGCGAATCAATCGCGCGTCGAGAGCGGGCAGGGTCGGCGCTAAGGTGTCCAGCGCAAGAAGTTGGCGATCATGCGCAAACCCACTGCCTGGCTTTTCTCGGGGTGGAACTGCATGCCAATCATGGTGTCGCGTCCGACCACGGCTGTCACGTCGCCACCGTAATTGACATGCGCCAGACGCTGCGCCGGGGTGGTGACACGAAAATGATAGGAGTGCACGAAATAGGCATGGTCGCCGGTTTTGACCCCGTCAAACACGGGGTGGGGCGCGTCGATCACCAGATCGTTCCAGCCCATATGCGGCACCTTCAGCGCCGGGTCATCGGGCGTGATTTTTACGACCTCGCCACCGATCCATCCCAGACCGGACGTGTCGCTGTATTCACGGCCCCATTCGGCCATCAATTGCATGCCGACACAGATACCCAGAAATGGGCGGGCATGCTGCTCCACCGCCTCGCGTAGCGCGTCGTACAGGCCCGATTGCCCGCGCAGCGCCGCAGCACAGGCGGGAAAGGCGCCGTCGCCCGGCAGCACGATCCGGTCGGCCCGTGCCACCACATCCGCATCCGAGGTGACGGTGACGGTGCCGCCGTCTATCTCGCGTGCCATCCGCTGGAACGCCTTTTCCGCCGAATGGAGGTTGCCGCTTTCGTAATCGATGATCGCGGTCAGCATCCGATCACAACGCGCCCTTGGTCGAGGGCACCGCGTCAGATTTGCGCGGGTCGGTCTCGACAGCGATGCGCAGCGCGCGGGCCACCGCCTTGAAGGTCGCCTCGGCGATATGGTGGCTGTTAAAGCCGTGCAGCGCATCCAGATGCAGGGTGATCCCGCCATGTGTCGAAAATGCCTGAAAGAACTCGCGTACGAGTTCGCTGTCGAATGTGCCGATTTTCTGCGTCGGAAGGTTCACGTTCCAAGCGAGAAAAGGCCGTGCAGACAGGTCCAGCGCACAACGCACCAGCGCGTCATCCATCGGCAGCAGGCACGAGCCATAGCGGTTGATGCCGCGCTTGTCGCCCAATGCCTTGGCCAGCGCCTGCCCCAGCGCGATGCCGGTGTCCTCAACAGTGTGGTGGTCATCGATATGCAGATCGCCCTTAGTGCGCACCTTCATGTCGATCAGCGAATGACGCGCCAACTGGTCCAGCATGTGATCGAAAAAACCAACGCCGGTATCATTGTCGTAAGCGCCGCTGCCGTCGAGATTGATTTCGACATTGATGTCGGTCTCGGCGGTTTTGCGGGCAATCTGGCTGGTGCGCATTTGCGGCCCTTTCCTGTCTGTTCGGGCTGCTTATAGGCGCGCGGCGCGCCGCTTTCTAGTCAGTTTGCGTCGGCGCGCCTTGGTACTTCCTATTATGCTTTTATGGCTGCCGGGTCGGTCCGAAGCCGTTGAAAAGCTTTTGCCACCGAAAACCGGGCCGTCACGGCCGGAGCGGCGACGGAGGGGCACGAGGCGAAATCAGCTTTCAGGCTATGCTCTATCGGCAACAGGATTTGCCTTCTTGAACCGGTGGGCAAGGGGCCGTCGCATAGGAGCAATAAACACAGCAGTCGCCTTCGCGCGGTCTTAACACCGTATGGCAAGCGGCGCACTCATAGAACCACTGGCAGGAATCGGTGGGCATCGTTTCGGTGGCTGCGTGACCACAAGACGGGCACGTCAGCGTTGTTTGCCGGATTGTTTCAGAGCCGTCATTTGTCATAGCGTATGCCTGCGAAAATGCTAACGCCGGTCACGTCGGCAATCAATCAGCATTTCAAAGATGCCGAGATCGCTTGACCCTGTCACGGCTGCAGACGGGGATTGCACGCGGCAGTGGGGCGTGTCAGCTTGGGGTGGACCTGATCCAGAGGCCGAACCCATGACAACCTGTGTTTTCATTCAGATTCGCTGCAAGCCCGGCACTACCTATAAAGTTGCCGAGGAAATTGCCTTGCGCGAAATTCATTCCGAGCTTCATTCCACCAGCGGTAATTATGACCTGCTGATGAAACTGTACATTCCACCGCAGGAAGATGTCGGCAAATACATCAACGATCATCTGCTCGACATTCCCGATATCGAGCGCTCGCTCACCACGATCACGTTCAAGGCGTTCTGACCCGCCATTGTCCCGCCTGCGCGATGGCAGACCCGGAATGGGCGCACGGTGATAGAGGCAAGCGATATGACTGCAGCGGATAGCAGAACGCCCGACAGCGCCACTTGGCTGGTGATTATCGGCGTCAGCCTGTGTCACATGCTCAACGATGTGATGCAGTCGTTGCTGGCGGCGATCTATCCGCTGCTGCGCGCCGAATTTGCGCTGGATTTCTGGCAGATCGGGCTGATGACTTTTGCGTTTCAGGTGACCGCGTCGCTGCTGCAACCGCTGATTGGGCTGGTCACGGACCGACGCCCGTTCCCCTATGCGCTGCCGCTGGGCATGGGATCGACGATGATCGGGCTGATCCTGCTGGCACTTGCGGGTGAGTATGGGGTGCTGCTGGTCGGGGCGATGCTGATCGGGCTTGGCTCGGCGATCTTCCACCCCGAGGCATCTCGGGTCGCGCGCTTGGCCTCCGGCGGGCGGTTCGGCGCGGCGCAGTCTGTGTTTCAAGTCGGCGGGAATTTCGGCACCGCCATCGGCCCGCTGCTGGCGGCCTTTATCGTGCTGCCATTGGGGCGGCCCAGCATTGCGTGGTTCTCGCTGGCGGCCTTGCTGGGCATCGTGATCCTGTCGCAGGTCAGCGCGTGGTATGGCCGCTGGCAAAGAACCAATGCTGCGCGCGGGTCGGCACCGGCCTCATTGCCGCTGCCGCGCCGCCGGGTGCAAATCGCGCTGATCGTGCTGGCGCTGCTGGTCTTTACCAAGAACATCTATACCGCCAGCATGACCAGCTATTACATCTTCTTTCTGATTGACCGCTTCGACCTGTCCACACAGAGCGCGCAGGTGATGCTGTTTCTGTTTTTGGGTGCGATGCCGGTCGGGGTGGCGCTGGGCGGCGCGATTGGCGACCGGGTCGGCCCGCTGACTGTGATCTGGGTGTCGATACTGGGCGTGCTGCCGTTTACGCTGATGCTGCCCTATGTCTCGCTGTTTTGGACCGGGGCACTGTCGGTGATAATCGGGGTGATCCTTGCCGCAGCGTTTCCGGCCATCGTGGTTTTCGCGCAAGAGTTGGTGCCGGGCCGGGTCGGCATGGTTGCCGGGATGTTCTTTGGCTTTGCCTTCGGCATGGCGGGTATCGCGGCGGCGGTGCTGGGGGTGCTGGCCGACAGTCGCGGGATCGAGTTCGTCTATCGCGTGTGCGCGTATCTGCCGCTGCTGGGCCTGTTGACCGTCTTTCTCCCTCGACGCCATGAAATGGCGCGCTGCGCCTAGAAAAACGTTAAATTTCGGGAACCTTTTGCGCCCAGGCGCATCCAATGGTTCAGACAGGCCAGCAACGGCCTGGGCTGAATGTGGAAAAAGGAACATGAAATGACCCGATTTTTCGCCACTGTTGCGGCGCTCTCCATGGTGGCAATCACCCCGGCTTTTGCGCATGGTCCGGAGGAGGCCGTCGCCACCTATCCGCCGGAAGCGCCCTATCAGAAGGTCAGCGATCTGGTGGCACTGCCCGATTTCCTGCCCGGTATGGGAGAGCTTTACGTCAATCCCGAGACCCTGCCGGCGGGGCCGTTTGTCGCCTATGATCATGACGGGCAATTGGTCAGCTCGACCTACATGATCCCGACTGCGGCCATGAACCCCGAGATGAGCTTTGACAATCTCGCGGTTCCGACCGTCTTGGTCGATCATACGGATATCTATTACAACGCCGGCCATCCGGGCGTGGAAGAACCCCATATCCATATCGTGCTTTGGGCTGTCTCGCCCGAGGACGAAGCCAGAGTGGCCGAATAAGGTGCGGCGCAGGCGCTTTCTGGGGGCGGGCGGCAGCGCGGTTGCCGGCCTCTCCCTCTTGCCCGGCTTTGCGCTGGGCGCTGATGTCGTTGAAATAGGTATGTCGGGGCGGCCCGACGGTTCGAAAGTCTGGTTTGATCCGCTCGGTGTGCTGATTCAGCCCGGCCAGACGGTTCGCTGGACCAACCATGACAAGGGCAATTCGCACACTGCCACAGCCTATGCCCCTGAAAACCAAGGTCATCCGCGCCGCATTCCCGACGGGGCCACGCCATTCGACAGCGATTATTTGCTGCCGGGGGAAAGTTTCGAGACAGTTCTCACTGTGCCGGGGGTCTATGATTACCTCTGCCTGCCTCACGAAATGGCCGGCATGGTCGGGCGTATCATTGTGGCCGCCCCCGAGCCGGGCGATTTAACCGGCTATCCCGACGGTGATCTGCCCAAGGTGGTGCTTGACGGGTTTCCGTCCATCACTGAAATTTTGAAACAGAAAAACGTTTACCGAATGGGTGGATGACATGCGCGCAGGATCAGCACAATCGCACGAGGTTTATAACGCTCTTGACGAGGCCGAATTGGTTGCGCTGGCCCGCGCCGAAGACGAAGCTGCCGTACGCGCGCTGATCCAGCGTTGCAATCAGCGGCTGTTTCGGGTCGCGCGCGGTATCCTGCACGATGACGGCGACGCCGAGGATGCGGTGCAGGCCGCCTATGTGACCGGCTTCACCAAGCTGGATAGCTTCCGGGGCGAGGCTGCGTTTTTAACATGGATTACCCGGATCGTGATGAACGAGGCTTTTGGTCGCTTGCGACGACAGGCCAAGGTTGTCGAGCTTGCCGATTTTCGCGACGGCGCACCGCAGCTTCCCCAAGGAGACTTTCCCGGATCGATGTCACAACCAGAGAATCCCGAATCCGAATTGTACCGCGCCGAGGTGCGCAAATTTCTTGAACTGGCGATCGACACCCTGCCCGAGCCGTTTCGCCTGACTTATATGCTGCGCGACGTCGAGGAGATGACTACAGCCGAAGTCGCCGATTTGATGGGGGTAAAGGGGGTTACCGTCAAGACGCGGCTGTTTCGCGCGCGCCACATGTTGCGAGCCCATTTCGAGCAAAGTTTCGCGCAGGAGTTTTCGGCCATATTTCCGTTTGACGGGCGTCGCTGCGCGGGAATGGCGGATCGGGTTGTGGAGAGGCTCGCGGCTCTGCGAAGCTGATCGGATCAGGCGCGTTAGGCGATTGCCCTATATCGGCAGTCGACAACTGGCGCGAAAAGCGTCTGGTCCGAAACAGCGCAGATAAATGCTTGGATCATATATGAAAATTGCGGCGCACCGGGAGCCGCATGTAACCGACCGGCGGCGATGTGCGGCCCGACGGTGCGCTACCTGAAATACCCGGAGCTGCCCCCGATTGCAGGGTGAACTGAACCGCCAGCGGCCCCAGATTGACGGATAGGCTGGGCGCCAGCGCCTGTGCAAAGCTGGTGCCGAAACCCTATGTGAACTCCGGCCCCTGGAGCGTCACTTCGGCATCGGATTGGTTGCCTTGTTATAGGCTTTCCAATCGGTGATTTCGGGGTAAAACGCCTTTCGCCAGTGCCGCACGCGCGGGTTCATCATGCGGCGCCAGAGCGGCGGTACCATTGCTGCTGCTGCCATCAACGGATAGCCATGGGGCAATTGTGGTGCAGATGCCTCGTCATGGTTTTGCAGCAGGGGAAAGCGCCGGTTAGGTCTATAATGATGGTCGGAATGGCGCTGCAGATTGATCAAAAGCCAGCCCGATGCCTTATGTGCCGCGTTCCAGGAATGGCGGGGCAGGACATGCTCATAGCGCCCGTCGCCCAGATATTTGCGCGTGAGGCCGTAATGTTCGACGTAATTGACCAGTTCCAACTGCCAGATCGCGACCCCGGCCTGTATCAGAAGCAGGCCCAGACCAACCCAGCCGCCGAGCGCAAGGGCAAGCAGCAACATCACGCCCTGCAATATCCAATACCGCCAGAACGGATTGCGGGGATGTGTCCAATGCAGCCCTTTGCGGGTCAGCATGTCACGTTCCGCCCGAAAGGCCGAGATCAGCGCTTGCCGCAGTACGCGCGGATAAAAGCGGTGGAACCCTTCATTATAGCGCGCCGTGACCGCATCGCGCGGCGTGCCCACATGGCGGTGATGCACCAGCAGGTGTTCCGAACGGAAATGCGAATACAGCACCATTGCCAATAGCAGATCGGCCATACCACGCTCAAGCCGGCTTTTCTGATGCATCAATTCGTGACTGTAATTGATCCCGATGGTGCCGGTCAGCACGCCGACGCCAAAGAACAGCGCGATCTTTTCCCAGCTGGTCAGGTGGCCGGTGTGGGTTACGTACCAGATCAGCCCGAACAGTGTCAGAAATTGCGCGAGGCCCCAGAACATCGTCAGCGCGATATACCATGTCAGGTCGTCTTCCGGCGTTTCGGGGTCGGCATTGCTCAGGTTCAGCCCAATCAAGCCGTCCAGCGCCGCAAATAAATACCATGCTGCCAGTGGCGGCAACAACAGGGTCCAGCCGCCATGGATGGCGGCGATCCAGACCAGCGGCAACAGCAGAAAGCTCAGCCAGAAGGGCAGGGCATTGCGCCAATTGATGAGCGTTTTATGGGCCATCGCGATCTTTATTCGACACCGGCAGCCATTGTCGACTGTGCCAGATCATAGGCCTTACGCATCACAGTGGGCAGATCTGAGGGGCGAAATTCCTCGCGTGTCAGAAAAAACCCGGTCTGCGGGTTTCGAGCGGCAGAAACCGTTGCGGTCTTTACCGTCAGGATCAGGTGGAAATGGGTGAAGGTATGGCGCACTTCCGCGGGCAGAACTTGCCAATCCGCTTTGATCGGTGCTGCCTTCTGGGCAGTCTCGCCCCATTGCGATCCGGGCCAGCCCAGCATGCCCCCCAGCAAGCCGCTGTCCGGACGGCGCTCAAGCAGCCAGGCACCGTCATCGCGTTGCAGCAGATAAACGATGCCGCGCCGTGTCGGTTTGGGTGCTTTGGGGGTTTTCTTGGGCAATTCAGCAGCCGTACCGGTCTGGCGCGCCCTACAGCGGCTGTGCAGGGGGCAGCGGTTGCAGGACGGGGCGCGAGGCGTGCAGATGGTCGCGCCCAGATCCATCACCGCCTGGGCATAATCGCCGGGCCGGTTTTGCGGGGTCAGGGCGGCGGCATGGGCTTTCAATTCGGGCTTGGCGGTGGGCAGCGGGCTGTGCACGTCGAATAGCCGGGCCATCACGCGTTCGACATTGCCGTCCATCACGGTTTCCGGCAGATCGAACGCAATCGCGGAAATTGCCGCTGCGGTATAGGGGCCGATCCCCGGCAAAGCCAAAAGCGCGTCGTGATTTGTCGGAAATTGCCCGCCAAATTCGCTGGCGATGATCCGCGCGCATTTCAGCAGGTTGCGCGCCCGTGCGTAGTATCCAAGCCCGGCCCATTCCCCCATAACATCACCATCGGGCGCGGCGGCCAAAGCTTGCACATCCGGCCAAAGCGCGGTGAAACGATGGAAATAATCGCGCACCGCGGCCACGGTCGTTTGCTGCAGCATGATTTCGGACAGCCAAACGCGATACGGGTCGGGGTGCTGTCCGGCTGAGCGCCTTGCCGGGCTGACCCGCCAAGGCAGATCGCGTGCATGGGTATCGTACCACGCCAGCAAAGTCTCGCTAATCTTGCCGTCACGCATTGTTTATGCCTTTACCGTGGGTTTCACTGGCACCTGCCAATTTGGTCATTACAATAGCCTTACGAAACGGGGAAATCACCAGATGTCGCGACGGAAATCTTCCACCCGCGGGTTTAAACGTACCGCAAGCGTGCTAAGCGAGCAGATCCGCCGTGTGGGTGAAAGCCGTGGTTTCGCAGTGTCGCGGCTGTTAACTCACTGGGCCGAAATTGCCGGGGCCAACATGGCTGAAATCGCGCGACCAGTCAAAATCACCTATGGACGGGGTGGCTTTGGGGCAACGCTGACCGTGCTTACCACCGGCCCGCATGCACCCATGCTGGAGATGCAAAAGGAACAGCTGCGCAAAAAGGTCAACGGAGTGTATGGCTATAACGCGATTAGCCGCGTGCGTATCACCCAGACTGCGCCGACCGGTTTTGCCGAAGGGCAAGCCTTATTTGCGCCAGCGCCGCCCGCGCCGACGCCGCCGCCTGACCCAGAAATCCTGAAACAGGCAAAGCAACGCGCGCATGCGGTGCAAAACGACGATCTTCGCGCGGCCCTCGAGCGTCTGGGGCGCAACGTATTATCCAAAAGCAAACTTTGAGAAAGGGGCAGAAATGACCCGAATGACCGTATTGATCGGAGCCGTGGCTGCGCTTGCGCTGGGCGCATATCTGACTATGACATCGCAAAACCCGCCAAAAGCAGGGAACGCCCTGATCAGCGCCGCACAGGCGCAGGGTGTCGCCGAGGTGGACATTTCGACGATTCAGGAAATGACCTTGGGGGCCGAGGACGCTCCGGTCGAGATCATCGAGTATTCCTCGTATACTTGTCCGCATTGCGCCAATTTCCATCAAGATACGTTCCAGAAGATCAAGAAGAATTACATCGACACCGGCAAGGTCAGATGGACCTACCGCGAGGTCTATTTCGACCGCTTCGGTCTGTGGGCATCGCTGGTTGCGCGCTGCGGCGGTGAGGAGCGGTTCTTTGGCATTTCTGATCTGATCTTCAAGGGCCAGGAAAATTGGACCCGTGCCGGCGAACCTGACGCCATTGTGGACGAGTTGCGCAAGATCGGCCGTCTTGCCGGTATGGAAAGCGACCAGATCGAAGCCTGCCTTCAAGACGGTGAAAAGGCGCAGACCCTTGTGGCGTGGTTCCAGAAAAACGCTGAAGCCGACAAGATCGAATCGACCCCCAGTTTCGTCGTGAATGGCAGCAAAGTGTCCAACCAAACCTATGCGGACTTTTCCGCGTTAATCGACGCCGCACTTGAATAGTATTTGCCGTCGGTTCGGTGATCCTGGGATTGCCGAACCGATCCCTAACGTTGGGCTCGATCACTTGCCGAGAAGCAAGCGCTGAAAGCCACTGCGCAGGGGCGGATATCTTGAACCAGGGTGACGGTCGGGGTTATATGATCGTCACCCACACAAGCAGGACAAGGAACCAAAATGGCCGGCCATTCCAAATGGGCAAATATTCAGCACCGCAAAGGGCGCCAGGATGCTGTGCGCTCCAAGCTTTTTGCGAAGCTGGGCAAAGAGATCACCGTTGCGGCCAAAATGGGCGATCCAGACCCTGACAAGAACCCGCGCCTGCGTCTGGCGGTAAAAGAAGCCAGATCGAATTCGGTTCCCAAGGATGTCATCGACCGTGCGATCAAACGGTCTCAGGCCGGTGAGGGCGATGATTACGAAGAAATCCGCTATGAGGGATATGGCCCGAATGGTGTCGCGATCATTGTCGAGGCGATGACCGATAACCGCAATCGCACCGCCAGCAACGTGCGCTCTACCTTCACCAAATATGGCGGAAATCTGGGCGAGACCGGCAGCGTCGGCTTCATGTTCGATCGCAAGGGCGAAATCGTCTATCCAGCCGAGGTCGGCGATGGCGATACTGTCTTGATGGCGGCAATCGAAGCCGGCGCCGAGGATGTCGAAAGCTCCGAGGATGGGCATATGATCTGGTGCGTCGACACCGATCTGAATGATGTTTCCAATGCGCTTGAGACCGAACTGGGCGAAAGCGAGGCGACCCGTCTGGTGTGGAAACCCACCACCACGACCGAGATGGATCTTGAGGCGATGGAAAAGCTGATGAAGCTGATCGAGGCGCTTGAGGATGACGACGACGTGCAGCGCGTCACCACCAATTTCGAAGCCTCGGACGAGGTTCTGGATCAGCTGTAACGGGCTGTAGCCCCTTAGCAAAATCACAATATCGGCAGTTGAGTCACTGATCACTGCCTGCGGCACGATCGTGGCTGGCGACGGGGACATTGATGCCACCCGTTTTTGGTCAATTCCGCCCGGAGGCGTCATGAGTTCGGCTTTCCTGCCCGGTTTCGCGCTTGGATTCAGTCTGATTCTGGCGATTGGCGCGCAGAACGCTTTTGTGTTGCGGCAAGGCTTGCGGCGCGATCATGTTTTTGCCGTCTGTCTGGCCTGCGCGCTGTCGGATGCGCTATTGATTGCCGCCGGGGTCGCGGGGTTTGGGGCGCTGGCGCGGGCGGTGCCCTGGCTGGAGCCGGTGATGCGCTATGGTGGTGCCGCGTTCCTGCTCTGGTATGGCGCGTTGAACCTGCGCAATGCGTGGCGCGGCGGTGAAGCCTTGCGGGCCGAAGACGGGCGTGGGCGCGGATTGTGGCGCACCTTGGGCGTCGTTCTGGCGCTGACCTGGCTGAACCCGCATGTTTATCTCGACACGGTGGTTTTGCTGGGGTCGGTCTCGGCGCAATATGATGACCGGCTAGGGTTTGTATTGGGCGCGACCTGCGCCAGTTTCGTGTTTTTCTTCAGTCTTGGCTATGGCGCGCGGCTGCTGGCCCCGCTGTTCGCGCGGCCCCGTGCATGGCAGGTGCTTGACTTGTTGATCGCATTGGTGATGTGGCCCATCGCGGCACGGTTGCTGACCATGTAATCAACGTTGATTGACTGGTCAGTCAATGCGCTCTAGGGTGATCCGCAATTGCCGTGGAGGCCTGAAATGGCGAAAGTCAGAGCGGAACCAATGCGTCGCGAGGCACTGGTCAAGGCGACCATCGCCGAGATTGGTGAGTCCGGCTCGTTGGATGTGACCGTTTCACAAATTGCCCGCCGTGCCGGCATGTCGAGCGCGCTGGCGCACCACTATTTTGGTGGTAAGGATCAGATTTTCCTCGCCGCCATGCGCCGCATCCTGTCGGATTTCGGTGCCGAAGTGCGTGCCGAATTGGCCCGCGCCGCCCCGCAGAACCGTGCCTCCGCGATCATCCGGGCCTCTTTCGCGCCGGTCTGCTTCACCCCCGAGACGATCAGCGCTTGGATGAGCTTTTATGTGATGGCGCAGAAGAACGATCAGGCCCTGCGCTTGTGGCGGATCTATCAGCACCGCATCCGCAGCAACCTGACCCATGCGCTGCGCCCGCTCTGCGCCGACCCTGAGGGCGCGGCCCGAACCCTCGCCGCGCTGATCGACGGGCTTTATATCCGCGCCGCGCTGAACCACCCAGACACGCCGCAAATGGCGGTGGATCACGCGCTGCGCGTGCTCGATATGCTGAGGGAGGCAACATGACCGCACCCAACATCCTGATCCTGATGGTGGACCAGTTGAACGGTACGCTGTTTCCCGACGGTCCCGCCGATTGGCTACATACGCCGAACCTGCGCGCTCTGGCGGATCGCAGCACGCGGTTCACCAACGCCTATACCGCCAGTCCGCTTTGTGCGCCGGGGCGGGCCAGCTTCATGTCCGGGCAACTGCCCTCGCGCACCGGCGTCTATGACAACGCGGCCGAGTTTCGCAGCGACATCCCGACCTATGCCCACCATCTGCGCCGCGCCGGCTATTACACCTGTCTCAGCGGCAAAATGCATTTCGTCGGTCCCGACCAATTGCACGGGTTCGAGGACCGGCTGACCACCGATATCTACCCCGCCGATTTCGGCTGGACCCCGGATTATCGCAAACCGGGGCAGCGTATCGACTGGTGGTATCACAACCTTGGCTCGGTCACCGGGGCCGGGGTCGCCGAGATCACCAACCAGATGGAATATGATGACGAGGTCGCTTATCACGCCCGCGCCAAGCTTTACGATCTGGCGCGTGGCCACGATCCGCGCCCGTGGTGCCTGACGGTCAGCTTCACCCATCCGCATGATCCCTATGTGGCACGGCGCAAATATTGGGATCTCTATGCAGATTGCGCCCATCTCGCGCCGGGGGTGTCGGCGATCCCCTATGATGATCAGGACAGCCATTCCAAACGCCTGTTCGACGCGAATGATTGGCGCAGCTATGATATAACCGACACCGATATCGCCCGCGCGCGCCAAGCCTATTTCGCCAATATCACCTATCTGGACGACAAGGTCGGTGAAATCCTCCAGGTGCTCGACGACACGCGGCAGGAGGCGATCGTGGTCTTCCTCTCTGATCACGGTGACATGTTGGGCGAGCGCGGGCTGTGGTTCAAGATGTCCTTCTTCGAGGGCTCGGCGCGGGTGCCGCTGATGATCAGCGCGCGCGATCTGCCCGCTTGCCGTATTGATAGGCCTGTATCCACGTTGGACGTCACGCCGACATTGGCCGCGTTGGCGGGTATCGACCTGACCGAAATCGCACTTTGGACCGATGGGCAGGATCTGACCCCGTTGGCCCATGGCGATTCCCGCAGCGAACCGGTGGCGATGGAATACGCCGCCGAAGGCTCGGATGCGCCGCTGATCTGCCTGCGCGACGGGCGCTGGAAATATATCCGCTGCGCGCTGGACCCCGACCAGCTTTTTGATCTGGCATCCGACCCGGATGAATTGAGCAATCTGGCCAGCGAGCCCGCCCATGCCGGTACACTTGCCACATTGCGTGCCATGGCCGAGCGGCGCTGGGATTTGGCGCGCTTCGATGCCGATATACGCGCCAGTCAGGCGCGGCGTCTTGTGGTCTACGATTCGTTGCGCAAGGGCGGGTATTACCCGTGGGATTACCAGCCCCTGCAAAAGGCGTCCGAGCGTTACATGCGCAACCATATGGACCTGAACATTCTTGAAACCGCACAACGTTTCCCAAGAGGAGAATAGATGCTTCTTCTTGCTGTAAATATCCCCGCCGGAGGCATGAAAATTCTGATGGACCTTCACCAATCCGGGGCGACGCTATGAGCAGAGACACCATGATCGCCGACTTTGTCATCGTCGGGGCCGGCAGTGCCGGCTGCGCATTGGCCTATCGCCTGTCCGAGGCCGGGGCGTCGGTGCTGATCATTGAGCATGGCGGTAGCGACATCGGACCGTTCATCCAGATGCCCGCCGCGCTCAGCTATCCGATGAACATGGGGCGTTATGATTGGGGCTATTACTCCGAACCGGAACCGCACCTGAACGGCCGCCGCTTGGCCTGCCCGCGCGGCAAGGTGATCGGCGGCTCGTCCAGCATCAACGGGATGGTCTATGTGCGCGGCCATGCGCTGGATTTCGACCATTGGGAAAGCGTCGGCGCGACCGGCTGGGGCTTCGCCGATGTGCTGCCCTATTTCAAGCGCATGGAAAGCTGGGAAGATGGCGGCCATGGCGGCGATGCCGCATGGCGCGGCAGTGGCGGGCCGCTGCACGTGACCCGCGGGCCGCGCCAGAATCCGCTTTACGCGGCCTTTGTCGAGGCCGGAAAGCAAGCGGGCTATCCACTGACCGACGATTACAACGGCCATCAGCAAGAAGGCTTTGGCCCGATGGAGCAGACCGTCTGGCAGGGGCGGCGCTGGTCGGCGGCCAATGCCTATCTGCGCCCGGCGCTGAAACGCGACAATTGCCGTCTTGTGCGCGGGCTGGCCTGCCGGGTGGTGCTCGAAGATGGCCGCGCCGTTGGGGTCGAGATCGAGCGCAAGGGCAGCCGTCAGATTGTCCGCGCCAGACGCGAGGTGGTGCTGGCGGCCTCGTCGATCAACTCGCCCAAGCTGCTGATGCTGTCGGGGATCGGCCCTGCCGCGCATCTGCGGGATCACGGGATCGAGGTGCGGGCCGACCGCCCCGGCGTGGGGGCGAACCTTCAGGACCATCTCGAGATCTATCTGCAAATGGCCGCCAGCCAGCCGATCACCCTGTTCAAGCATTGGAATATCTGGGGCAAGGCGTGGATCGGGGCACAATGGATGCTGGGCAAGTCCGGGCTGGGCGCCTCCAACCAGTTCGAAAGCGCGGCCTTTATCCGCAGCCGTGCCGGTGTCAAATACCCCGATATCCAATATCACTTCCTGCCCATGGCGGTGCGCTATGACGGGCAGGCGGCGGCCGAAGGGCACGGGTTTCAGGCCCATGTCGGCCCGATGCGTTCGGCCAGCCGGGGCAGCGTCACCCTGCACAGCGCCGCGCCCGAAGCGGCCCCGGTGATCCGTTTCAACTATATGTCCCAGCCGCAGGACTGGGAGGATTTCCGCACCTGTATCCGCCTGACCCGCGAGATTTTCGCGCAGCCGGCCTTTGCCCCCTTCGTCAAGCACGAGATCCAGCCGGGCGCGGCGCTGCGATCCGATGCGGAGCTGGACGGCTTTATCGCCGATAATGTCGAAAGCGCCTATCACCCCTGCGGCACCTGCCGCATGGGGCGCGCGGACGATCCCGACGCAGTGGTTGATCCGCAAGGTCGGGTAATCGGTGTCGTGGGGCTGCGCGTGGCCGACAGTTCGATCTTCCCGCGCATCACCAATGGCAATATCAACGCGCCCTCGATCATGGTGGGCGAGAAGATGTCGGATCATCTGCTGGAACGCACACCCTTGGCCCGCGCCAATGATCAGATGTGGGTCAATCCGGCATGGCAGGTGGCGCAGCGCTAGGCGGCTCACTCGACCCGATAGGGCAGCACGTCGCGCTGGTCGTTGTCGATCGACAGCCGGCGTTCGAGCGGCGGGACCGAGCGTTGATGGCAGGTCTTGCGCTCGCAGATGCGGCAGGAAATGCCGATCGGTTCGAACGCGGCGGCGGTGGTCAGGTCCAGGTCGTCAGCATAGACCAGTGCTCCCGCATGGCGTAACTCGCACCCCAATGAAATCGCATAGCGGCGGACCGGCGCGCCCCATGCTCCCCCCGGTTTCGACACGTCGCGCGCCAGATTGATATAACGTACCCCGTCCGGGGTCTCGGCCAGTTGCCGCAGAAACTGGCCCGGCGTTTCGAAGGCGCGGTGGACATTCCACAATGGGCAGGCGCCGCCAAAGCGGGCAAATTGCAGCCGCGTGGCGCTGTGGCGTTTGGTGATGGTGCCGGCCTGATCGACGCGCACGAAAAAGAACGGAATACCCTTGGCGCCGGGACGTTGCATC
Organism: Pontibaca salina; assembly: GCF_016307205.1. Classification (GTDB taxonomy): domain Bacteria; phylum Pseudomonadota; class Alphaproteobacteria; order Rhodobacterales; family Rhodobacteraceae; genus Pontibaca; species Pontibaca salina. Next base: position 89,556 of record NZ_JAEIJD010000004.1, read on the forward strand.
GTGGACAGGCGATGCGCCACCTGTTCGATGGACGCGCCAAATGTCGTGGCCAGAACCTCGAGATCGTGGCGGCAGGTCTGCGCTGCGTTCAGGAATGTGCCATAGGGCATCATCGCGGCCCCGGCAAAATAGTTCGCTAGCCCGATCTTGGCGATGGCGCGCGCCGCGTCGCTTTGGAAGCGGGCGAAATCCAGCGTCGCCTCCAGCAGCTTGTCCTGATCCAGAAGCGCGGTTTGCAGCAGCATCTGGAACAATTGCGTCGCCGGTGCCGCGCGTGCCGACAAGCGTAACGTCTGGGTTTCGGCATCATAGCTGCGCAACAGGTCCATCACCGCGAATGTGACCGTCACGCCCCGCGCCGCCAGATGGCGCAAGGTGCCGGCGCGGATGTCCGGGCCAGCGCGTTCGGCAAAGTGTTCGGCGGCACGGTCGACCGCGTCGATGTAATTATCGCAATAGTGAAAGAAATCGCGCACTTCGTCCCAAGGGCTGGGTTGTAGGCGCGTGTCTTCGCGGCCCAATGCTTCGTCCAGCGAGGCAAGACGCTCATGGGTCTGGCGATAGGCGCGGTGCAACTCGATGAAGGCGCGTGCCAGCGTCGGCGCGTTTGACGCGGCCAGCCGCAGATCGGCCAGCGGCGGCACCGTGTCGGCAAAGACCGGATCGGCCAGCGCCTCGCGCAGATCGCTGACCATGCGCTCGCTGTCGCCGGTGGAGAGTTCGGTCACGTCCAGCCCGAATTCCTGCGCCAGTCCCAGAATCACTGTGGTGCTGACCGGGCGGTTGTTGTTTTCCATTTGGTTGAGATAGGGCAGGGACACGCCCAGCTTGGCGGCAAAATCCTTTTGCGTCAGCGCCAGCCGCGTGCGGATTTCCCGCAGCTTGGCCCCGGCATAGAGTTTCTGAATCGCCATCTGGCACCTTTGCAAAGTTTCCCTGCGCGAAAGTATATTTGCAAACTCGGGTATACAAGCGCCGTTACAGGCGTAACTGCCTTTCGCGCGCGATCACTATGCCGATGGCCAGCAGCGACAGCAGGGCGGTCGCCAACATCAGCCACATCAGCGGCCATGCACCGGTTTCCGGCGTCAGCAATGCGCCGGCCAGCGCGCTGAGTGCGGCACCGCCGCCGAGCATGATCGCGCCACCCAGCCCGGATGCGGTTGCCGCCAGATGCGGGCGCACCGACAGCATGCCTGCGGTCCCATTGGGAATCGCCGTGCCGTTGCCCAGCCCGACAAAGATCATGCAGCCGAAAAACACCGGCGCACTGCCAAGCCCCAGCGCGAACAGGGCGAGCGCCAGCGCCATGCCGAAGGCCACGACCAGCGATCCGATTAATACCATCCGGTTGATTCCGACTCGTACCGCATAGCGTCCGGTCAGGAAATTTCCGGTGAAATACCCGATCGCGGGTGCGCCAAAATAAAAGCCAAGCTCGGTTGGCGACAGTGCAAACACGACGCTGCCGACGAATGGCGCGCCGCCCAGAAACGAAAAGAATGCCCCTGACGAGGCCCCGATCGCCAGCGAATAGCCCCAGAAGCGCGGACTGCACAGCAGTTCAGGGTATTCGGCGAATTGCGCCATCAGGCTTTTGCCGCTTTTGTGACCGGTCTCGCCCATGTCGAACCAGATCAGCCCGAGTGTCAGCCCGCCAAGGATGAATTGCAGCCAGAAACTGGCCTGCCAGTCAAACATTTCGTCCAGCGCGCCGCCCAGTGCCGGGGCCATCATCGGTATCACCGCAATACCCATGGTGACATAGCCCAACATGCTGGCGGCCTTGTCCTCGGGGTAAATATCGCGGACTACGGCGCGGCCCAGCACCTGACAGACCACGACAATGGCCTGTGTGATGCGGAAAAACAGGAAAATTTCGACCGTGGGCGCGAACAGGCAGCCCAACGTGGCCAGCATGAACAGCCCCACCCCCGCCAGCGCAACCGGACGGCGGCCGATCTTGTCAGCCAGCGGCCCGATAAAGATCTGTAAGACGCCACTGGCCCCGAGATAAAGCGCCACCGAAAGCTGAATCGATGCGTAATCCGCTTGATAATATTCGGCCATGCGGGGCAGGCTGGGCAGAAATATGTTCATCACCAGCGCTGCCAGTCCCGACATCAGGATCAGTGTTGCTATGTGCGGCGGACCGCGCCGCGTCTGGCTGTTGGGTGGGGCTGTCATGAATGATATTGTCTCCACGCAGCCGGGAAGGTCCATGGCCACAATCCGGAGTTAGCAGTTTTTGCAGTTTGCTGTCGCGCACTTTGCAGTAGTTTGCAAATTTGCCCGAATTTCCTTTGGCCAGTGCGCGAAAACGATTAGGGTCCGTCCAAATCAGACAGGGAAGACGTGCCATGAAAGAAATTCTTGACCAGCTCGAAGATCGCCGTGCCGACGCCCGTCTTGGCGGTGGTCAATCCCGCGTCGATGCCCAGCATGCGCGCGGCAAGCTGACGGCGCGCGAGCGGATCGAATTGCTGTTGGACGAGGATTCCTTTGAAGAGTTCGATATGTTCGTCGCCCATCGCTGTACCGACTTTGGCATGGAAAAGCAGCGCCCCTATGGGGATGGTGTGGTGACCGGTTGGGGCACGATCAACGGCCGTATGGTCTATGTGTTCAGCCAGGACTTTACCGTGTTCGGGGGATCTTTGTCGGAGACCCACGCCGAGAAAATTTGTAAAATCATGGATATGGCGGTGCAGAACGGCGCACCGGTGATCGGCATAAATGACTCCGGCGGTGCGCGAATTCAGGAAGGTGTCGCCAGCCTCGCCGGTTATGCCGAGGTGTTCCAGCGCAATATCATGGCCAGCGGCGTGGTGCCGCAGATCAGCCTGATCATGGGGCCATGCGCGGGCGGGGCAGTGTATTCTCCGGCAATGACCGACTTTATTTTCATGGTCAAGGACACGTCTTATATGTTCGTGACCGGCCCCGATGTGGTCAAGACCGTGACCAATGAGGTCGTCACCGCCGAGGAATTGGGTGGTGCCAGCACCCATACCCAAAAATCCAGCGTTGCCGATGGCGCATTTGAAAACGACGTCGAAGCGCTGGCCGAAGTGCGCCGGCTGGTTGATTTCCTGCCTTTAAACAACCGTGACAAGGCGCCGGTCCGGCCATTTTTCGATGAGCCCGGACGTATCGAGCCCAGTCTTGACACCTTGATCCCTGCAAATGCCAACACGCCCTATGATATGAAGGAGCTGATCGAAAAGGTCGCGGACGAGGGCGATTTCTATGAAATTCAGGAGAATTTCGCCAAGAACATCATTACGGGGTTCATCCGGCTGGAAGGCCGCACCGTCGGCGTCGTCGCCAACCAGCCGATGGTGCTGGCCGGGTGTTTGGACAACGATTCCAGCCGCAAGGCGGCGCGATTCGTGCGGTTCTGCGATGCGTTTGAGATCCCGATCCTGACATTCGTAGATGTGCCCGGCTTCTTGCCCGGCACCGGGCAGGAGCATGGCGGTGTCATCAAGCACGGTGCTAAATTGCTGTTTGCCTATGGTGAAGCGACGGTGCCCAAGGTGACGGTGATCACCCGCAAGGCCTATGGCGGCGCCTATGACGTGATGGCGTCCAAGCACCTGCGCGGCGATTTCAACTATGCGTGGCCGACTGCCGAAATCGCGGTGATGGGCGCCAAGGGCGCGACCGAGATCATCCACCGTGCCGATCTGGCCGATCCAGAAAAGATCGCCCGGCACACAGAGGATTACGAAAAGCGCTTTGCCAACCCCTTCGTCGCCGCCGAGCGCGGGTTTATCGACGAGGTGATCCAGCCCCGCTCGACCCGCCGCCGTGTCAGCCGTGCCTTCGCCTCGCTGCGCAATAAGAAGCTGAGCAATCCGTGGAAGAAGCACGACAATATTCCACTGTGAGGAAAGGGAACGCGATGGCTGCCCAAGCGTTTCCTCTGACAGAAGGAGGGCGTCATGCCAGACAAGGACATGTCCAGCATCAAGGACGAAGAGACCTACGAAGCGCTGCGCGACAAGGGGTATTCCAAGGAAAAGTCCGCCCGCATCGCCAATGCGCAGGCGAACGAGGATATGAATCCGTCGCAGAAAGGGGGCAAAAATCCGCCTTACGAGGAGTGGACCAAAGCCGAGCTTTACGACCGCGCGCAAGAAATCGGCATCGACGGGCGCTCAAACATGTCCAAAGATCAGCTGATCGAGGCGCTGCGCAACCACTGACGCTTCGCCGGACTTTGGCAGGCGCGGTAATCACTTTGGCGTATGTTGCCCCGGTTTGGGCACAAGGCAAGCTGACTGTGCCTTCGGGCCAGCCGCTTGAGTTGCGCGAGGTTCTCATTGACGAGAATCCGGGCGAGCCGTGGTTGCGCTTCCGTTTTACAGCGCCAGAGATTGCCCATATCGGCGATTTGGATATCGCTGTCGTGGATATGGACCATCTCTGCGAAACAATCGTATTGCCCTATATCACCGAACAGGGGCTGACTCCCGCTCGTATCGTCATCTCTTTTTCTGATGTGGCGGTTGAGTTTGGCGCGTCTGATCGTGATGCAATCCAACTATTTGAAGTTTACCGCGCGACCAATAAGGGCTGCGTTTGGGAGGGAATTGGGTGATGACTGAACAGGTTATCAGGGTGGTCGGGCGTTGGTCCGGTTTGGCGCGTCGCATGGCGAAGGCTGTGAAAGGGTGCGCAAATGGATATGTCCACGGCGCGAAATCAGGTATGCTTGGAGTTGGTTGTGATCGTGCAGCCGATTTCTCCTCAATGAGGCGAGCAGGGCCAGATGGCTTTGTAAACCTCGAACGGACAGTAAGGAGGCCATTATGGCTAAGACCGTCAAAACCCTCGCCTTATTCGCATTTGTCGCCGCAGTCGCTGCGTGTACCAAGCCGCCGCAGGAAGAATATGTTGCGGTTGAGCCTGTCTCGACAGAGCCGGTTTACACCAGCAAGTATTGACAAGTTTCTGACGGGACCGGCTTGCCGGCCGGTCTCAATCCCGGCGCCTCATCCGATCCGAAAGGCGCTGTCATGAAGAAACATCGGGGGTTTCCCGGGCGCCTTTCGGGCACTGATTACCAGTTCGCCTTGCGCCGCGCCAATCCCAAAGGCGCGACATCGATCATACGCCGTGAACGCTTTGCCGACCGTCGGCCAGCAGATCGGCGCGCGGATCAGGCGTTTCTTGCAGCGCTCTGGGCGCATTTCGGCGAAGAGCCCTTCGAGCGCGGAAATCTTGACGCTGGCCGGATAAGTTGGCTGTTCGGCCGCGAGGTCGTTCCCGCCGAGGACCCGTTCGACCCCGCCAGTTATGATGCGCTGCTGAAGATCGATGTCGCTGTCGCAAGCGCCAGTTTTCCGGAAGTTTTCAGAACATGACCGGCGCGGAATTGCGAATGGAGTGCAGGAATCGGCGGCGAGTGGTCGTAAGGATGGCCTGTGTAGGCCGCATCCTGACTTGGCCCAGAGTTGCGCTCAGGATTGGTTTGGTCAATGGTGTCGCCAAAAGAGCGGCGAATGCAAACCGCCTGTTCCGAATCCCTTCTCGGATCGGACAGGTTTGGGTATACTGTTCGAGCCTCCGCGACTTCCGGTGCGATACCGGCAGTTCGTGGCCAAAGCGGCGGAATTCCGCTGGTACTCAGACAGCCACCTTGTGGAACTTGAGAAGCGGGTCTTGGGTTAAACAATCGAGCAAAAGTATAGAAAAAGGATCAACACCATGCGTTTCCTCAAATTCGCTGCTGTTTTCGGAGTTATGGCCGGGCTCTCGGCTTGTGGTGACACCTTGGGTGAACAGGCGCTTTACGGGGCAGGGGCTGGCGCAGCCACGGCTGCGGTGCTGGATGGCAACATCCTTGGCGGTGCGGCAGTCGGGGCAGCGGGCAACGCGCTTTACTGCCAGAACAACCCCGGCAAGTGCAGATAAATTCAGGGCAGGGCTGACGGCCCCGCGTAGAATAAGTTCAATCGCGCAAGCCGCATTCGGACAACGGTCCGGGTGCGGCTTTTTGCATTTCAACATACTCCAGCCGAAGGACTTTCCATGTTCAACAAGATCCTGATCGCGAACCGGGGCGAAATCGCCTGCCGCGTCATCAAGACAGCTCGCAAGATGGGCATCGCGACCGTTGCCGTCTATTCGGAGGCCGACAGGAACGCGCTGCATGTCGAAATGGCGGACGAGGCGGTGCATATCGGCCCCGCTCCTGCCAGCCAGTCCTATATCGTGATCGACAAGGTGATGGAGGCCGTCCGCGCAAGCGGCGCGCAGGCGGTGCATCCCGGCTATGGTTTTTTGGCCGAGAACGCCAAATTTGCCGAGGCGCTGGCCGCCGAAGGTGTTGCATTTGTCGGCCCGCCCAAAGGCGCGATCGAGGCGATGGGCGACAAGATCACCAGCAAGAAAATCGCGCAGGAGGCCGGGGTCTCGACGGTCCCCGGTTACATGGGAATTATTGCCGATGCCGATGAGGCGGTGAAAATCGCCAATGAAATCGGCTATCCGGTGATGATCAAGGCCAGCGCCGGCGGCGGCGGTAAGGGCATGCGGATCGCATGGAATGACGCCGAGGCGCGTGAGGGCTTCCAAAGCTCGAAAAACGAAGCGGCGAGCAGTTTCGGCGATGATCGCATCTTTGTCGAAAAGTTCATCACCCAGCCGCGCCATATCGAGATTCAGGTGCTGTGCGACACGCACGGCAACGGGATCTATCTGGGTGAGCGCGAATGTTCGATCCAGCGCCGTAACCAGAAGGTCGTCGAAGAGGCCCCCAGCCCGTTTCTCGACGAGGAAACCCGCCGTGCCATGGGTGAACAGGCCGTCGCCTTGGCTCAAGCCGTGGGCTATACCAACGCCGGCACGGTCGAATTCATCGTCGACGGGGACAAGAACTTCTATTTTCTGGAAATGAACACCCGTCTTCAGGTCGAGCATCCGATTACCGAACTGATCACTGGTATCGATCTGGTCGAGCAGATGATCCGCGTCGCCAATGGCGAAGAGCTGAGCATGACTCAGGACGACGTCAAACTGACCGGATGGGCCATCGAAAACCGGTTATATGCCGAAGACCCCTATCGCAGCTTTCTGCCCTCGATCGGACGGCTGACCCGTTACCGGCCGCCGCAAGAGATCGCCGCTGGGCCACTGGCCGACAGCGGCAAATGGCAGGGCGATGCGCCCAAGGGGACCGAGGCTGTGCGCAACGATACCGGCGTCTATGAGGGCGGCGAAATCAGCATGTATTACGACCCGATGATTGCCAAACTGTGCACCTGGGCGCCCACCCGCGCCGAGGCCATCGAGGCGATGCGGGTGGCGTTGGACAGTTTCGAGGTCGAAGGCATCGGTCACAACCTGCCGTTCCTGTCAGCGGTGATGGATAATCCGGTCTTTGTCGCCGGTGAAATGACCACTGCCTTTATCGAAGAACAATATCCCGACGGGTTCGAAGGTGTGGATCTGCCTGAGCCGGATCTGCGCCGCATCGCGGCGGCGGCAGCGGCGATGCATCGGGTCGCCGAAATCCGGCGCGCGCGGGTATCCGGACGAATGGACAACCACGAACGCAAGGTCGGCCGCGACTGGGTGGTTTCCTTGCAGGGCCAACGCTTTGAGGCGGAAGTAAATGCCGACCATGACGGCGCGACCGTCAAATTTGCCGATGGTGCCGTGCAGCGGGTGGTCAGCGATTGGACACCGGGTGATAAACTGGCGGTGCTGGATGTGGATGGCCGCCAATTGGTGCTGAAGGTCGGCAAGATCAGCGGCGGCTTTCGCCTGCGCAGCCGTGGTGCCGACCTAGAGGTGCATGTGCGCACCCCGCGACAAGCCGAACTGGCCGCGCTTATGCCGGAAAAGATTGCCGCGGATACCTCCAAGCAACTGATCTGCCCGATGCCGGGACTGATCGTCAAAATCGACGTCGAGCCCGGCGATGAAGTGGAAGAAGGTCAGGCGTTGTGCACGATTGAAGCGATGAAGATGGAAAACATTCTGCGCGCCGAGCGCAAGGGTGTCGTCAGCGTCATCAATGCGTCTCCGGGCGACAGTCTGGCGGTGGATGAGATCATCATGGAGTTCGAATAGAGCGAGATGTTGCTGTCAGTCCACATGAATATGGTCCAAAGCGCGGCAGTCTGCGGTGGCCCTCATCCGTCACCGCGGCGGTCCTCGATTTCGCGTTTGCGCTCGGGCGTCTTGTCGATGGCGCGTGATATCTCACGCACCGTCCACGGCAGCGGTTTGCGCTGGGTGACGCTTCCATCCTTGGCGATCAATACCAGCATAAACCCACGCGGACGCAGTTTTTGGCGCAAGGGCGAGCGTGCAGCGGGATCAGTATCGGTCAGGACAATCACATCGCGCACACGTAAAGCGTTGGGATCGGCTTTGATGTTTGCGATCTGCTGCGTGAACCGCGGATCGGCGGGGCTGTCGGCGAATACGATCAGCGGACGGTTGGTCCACAGAAACTCGCTCAGGTCCGCGTCATCGGCGGGCTGGATGATGGCGCTCACCTGCGCATCTGCGCTTTCCAAGGCGAAAGCTGGAACCGCGATTAATATCGACAGAACAAAGGCTAGGGTCTTTTTCATGGGCACTCCTGTACCTGAGAATATAGCGATGCACAGCCCGATTGCGACCGCTGAATTGAACCTAGGGGAAGCCCGCCCGGCACTTAACGGCCCGATTGCTCGACAATCCTGAATGAACCGGGGCAGAGGCCACCTGCCCGTGACCGACCAGACAAAAGGAAGACATGACCATGACCACGAAAAAGGAATGGCAGGCCTTGGCGGAAAAGGAACTGCGTGACAGACCGATTGAAGATCTGACCTGGAACACGCTTGAAGGTATCCCGGTTCAGCCGCTTTATACCGAAGAGGATCTGGCTGAGGTCGATCATCTTGGCAGCTTGCCGGGGTTTGCGCCCTATACCCGCGGGGTCAAGGCGACGATGTATGCGGGCCGTCCCTGGACGATCCGGCAATATGCCGGATATTCGACAGCCGAGGAATCCAACGCGTTCTATCGGCGCGGGCTGGCGGCGGGGCAGCAGGGGGTCAGCGTCGCCTTCGATCTGGCGACCCATCGCGGGTACGACAGCGACCACGACCGCGTGCAGGGAGATGTCGGCAAGGCGGGTGTCGCCATCGACTCCGTCGAGGACATGAAAATCCTGTTCGACGGGATTCCGCTGGATCAGGTCAGTGTCAGCATGACGATGAATGGCGCGGTGATTCCGGTTCTGGCCAGTTTCATTGTTGCGGGCGAAGAGCAGGGCCACGACAAATCGGTCCTGTCCGGCACCATCCAGAACGATATCCTGAAAGAGTTCATGGTCCGCAACACCTATATCTATCCACCCGAACCCAGCATGCGGATCGTCAGCGACATCATCGAATACACCGCGAATGAAATGCCGCGTTTTAACTCAATTTCAATTTCTGGCTATCACATGCAAGAGGCCGGCGCGAACCTGGTGCAAGAGCTGGCCTATACGCTGGCGGATGGGCGCGAATATGTGCGCGCGGCGCTTGATGCAGGGCTGGAGGTGGACCACTTCGCGCCACGGCTGTCGTTCTTCTTCGCCATCGGCATGAATTTTTTCATGGAAGCCGCCAAACTACGCGCGGCGCGGTTCCTCTGGCACCGGATCATGACCGAATTTGGCGCAAAGAACCCAAGGTCGCTGACCTTGCGCACCCATTGCCAGACCAGCGGTGTCAGCTTGCAAGAGCAGGATCCTTACAACAACGTGGTGCGCACCGCCTATGAGGCGATGAGCGCGGTTCTGGGCGGCACCCAATCGCTGCACACCAACGCGCTGGACGAGGCGATTGCTCTGCCCACGGATTTCAGCGCCCGGATTGCGCGCAACACGCAGTTGATCCTGCAGGAAGAAACCGGTGTCACCAATGTGATCGACCCGCTGGCAGGTTCGTATTACGTCGAAAAGCTGACCCACGACCTGGCCGAAGAGGCCTGGAAGCTGATCGAAGAGGTCGAGGAGATGGGCGGCATGACCAAGGCGGTCGCGAGCGGAATGCCCAAGCTGCGGATCGAAGAGACCGCTGCCACACGGCAGGCGATGATCGACCGGGGCGACGAAGTGATCGTCGGCGTCAACAAATACCGCAAGGACAAGGAAGACCCGATCGACATTCTGGATATCGACAACGTCAAGGTGCGCGACAGTCAGATCGCACGGCTAAAAAAGATCCGCGCCAGCCGCGACGAGGCTGCCTGCACGGCAGCGCTTGACGAACTCACCCGCCGCGCGCGCGAGGGCGGAAATCTGCTGGAGGCTGCGGTCGAAGCCGCCCGCGCCCGTGCATCCGTTGGAGAGATCAGCATGGCAATGGAAAAGGAATTTGGCCGCCACCGGGCCGAGGTAAAAACCCTCGCAGGGGTCTATGGCAAGGCATATGAAGGGGACGAGGGCTTTTCGGCGATTCAGAAAGCGGTCGAGGAATTTGCCGAGGCCGAAGGCCGCCGTCCGCGTATGTTGGTAGTGAAAATGGGGCAGGACGGGCACGACCGGGGGGCCAAAGTGATCGCTACCGCCTTCGCCGATATCGGTTTCGACGTGGATGTCGGCCCGCTGTTCCAAACCCCGCAAGAGGCGGCGCAGGACGCAGTAGACAACGATGTTCACGTGATCGGCATCTCCAGCCAGGTCGCCGGACACAAGACGCTGGCACCGCAGCTGGTACAGGCACTGAACGAGATTGGCGCCGACGATATCATCGTGATCTGCGGCGGCGTCATTCCGCAGCAGGATTACCAGTTTCTGTTTGATAATGGCGTCAAGGCGATTTTCGGCCCCGGCACCAATATCCCGACCGCTGCGCAGGACATTCTGCGCCTAATCCGCGAGGCTCGCGCCTGATGCAAAAACGTGCGCAGATTGCTTTGGGTATGGCAGTCGGCGCAGTTTGGGCGCTGGGTCTGGTGGGGCTGGTGCAGGCGGCGAATTGGCCGTTTCTGCCCCCGCCCATCGCTCTGCCCGGCGCCTTTCTGGGGCCGGGTCTGGTAATCGCAGCGCTGATCGCCCGGTTGGCGCAGCGGCGTTTCTTTGACGATCAGCTGATCGACGGGGACGCGCCGCCACCGGGCAGCCCGACCGACATAGATCAGCGGGTTCTGATGAATACGCTTGAACAGGCGGCGCTGGCTCTGTTGTTGTGGCCGCTGGTTGCTTTCGTTCTGGGCGGCGCTGTCGTGCTGGCGCTGGGGGGCGGGTTTGTGCTGGCGCGGCTGGCCTTCTGGCTCGGCTATCACCTATCGCCGCCGCTGCGTGCCTTCGGGGCTGCGGCGACGTTCTATCCGACGCTGGTGGCGGTTTTCTGGGCCGGGCTAGTTTGGTTTCTGTGACCGCGCAGAAACAGTTTTGTTTCCGATCGTCACTGGCGTAAAATGTCGCGAACAATCGGGACCACGAGGATGCAACTCGATCATATTGCCGTATCAGGCGAGTCGCTGGAAGAGGCTGCCGAAACCATCGAAAGTGCGCTGGGCGTGGCGATGCAACCCGGTGGGCGGCATGAAGTTTTTGGAACCCATAATCGGCTTCTCGGTTTGGATGCGGGGCTTTATATCGAAGCGATTGCCATTGATCCGTCCGCCCCGCGACCCAAACGCGCGCGGTGGTTCGATCTGGACCATTTCGTCGGCCTCCCGCGCCTGACCAACTGGATCTGCCGATCCGAGGATTTGATTGCGGCGCTGTCCCACCTGCCGCAAGCTGGCAATCCGGTAAATCTGGTGCGCGGCAATTTGGCGTGGACCATGGCAGTACCGCAGGATGGCGGGCTACCCTTTAACAATCTGCATCCGGCCCTGATCCAATGGCAAAGCCCCCATCCGAGTGTGGTTTTGACTCAATGCAGCTGTGCGTTGCGGCAACTTATCGTGATTCACCCAGAAGCCTTGGCCTTGCAACGGATGCTTACACCGGTCTTCGATGATCCCCGGGTGAGCTTTGAAAACGGCGCGCCGGGGCTGGTGGCCGAAATCGATACACCGCATGGCCTGCGCTATCTGCACTAACTTTTGAAGACGAAAGGATAAACTGTACCTGACAGTTCAGCGTCAGGAGGTTAGGTATGCGTCATGTCACTCTGGACCCGTATCACTGACGCGCTGGCTGCGCTGGGCAAGGGCGAAAGCCTGTCCGCCGTTTTCGACCGGTTGCGCAGCCGGCCCGAACGCAGTGTCGCCTTTGCCATTGCGGTGATTGGCTTAGGTGCCAAAATGGCCAAGGCCGATGGCAAGGTGACCCGCGATGAGGTCGCTGCCTTCCGCGAAGTGTTTCAAATCGCCCGTGAAGACGAGGCCGGTGCGGCGCATGTGTTCAATCTCGCCCGGAGCGACGTCGCAGGCTATCGCCAATACGCCCGTCGAATCAGGCGGATGTTTGCAAATGACCGTCAAATGCTGTGCGATCTGATGGAGGGCCTGTTCCATATCGCCCTTGCGGACGGCCAATATCACCCGGCAGAAGATCGCTTTCTTGCCGATGTTGCGGAAATTTTCGGTCTGAGCGGTGCGCAGTTCCGCGCTGTGCGGGCGCGATTTGTGCCGGATTCTCCCTGTGATCCCTATGCGGTGCTGGGGGTTACGCCGGGCACTCCGCGTGCAGAGATCCGCAAAGCGTGGCAGCGGCTCGTGCGCGAGAACCACCCCGACCGCATGATCGCGCGCGGCGTGCCCTGCGAGGCGATCAAGATGGCAGAAAAGCGGCTGGTCGATATCAACCGCGCCTGGGACGATATCAGCGCCACAGCGACTTGATCGGGACCGTAGGCGGATAATCATCACGCCCAACCCTTTCCACGGGGCAAGCTGCGCCCTATATTCGGGCACATGATACGCAAAACCATTCTTGCGCTGGTCATCGCTGCCCAGCCCGCTATCGCTCAGGACACCACGGAACCCGAGGGACGTGGACTGATGCAGCAAGGGCTTGAATTGTTCCTCAAAGGGTTCAGTGACGAGATGTCGCCGGCGATGGAGAACATGCGCAAGCTGGCCGAAGAATTCGGCCCCGCAATGCAGAGTTTCATGGCTGAAATGGGGCCGGCGCTGGCCGACCTGATGGGGCAGGTGAAGGACTGGAGCGTATACGAAATGCCCGAAGTTCTGCCAAATGGCGATATCATCATCCGCCGCAAACCCGAGGCACCGCCACTTGAGGAAACGCCTGACCGCGGTACTGACGAAATCGAGATCTGATCCGGGCTATTTCAGCAGTTTCACGCTAACTTCTGCGCCCAGTGATTTGGCGAGCGATTTGAAACGGGCCTCGGCCACCTCACCATAAAGCGCGCTGGCATCCCGCGACAGGCGCAATTCCAACAGCTTTTTCTTCGGAAACCAACGCAGCGCCGCCATCTGTGCATCTTTTTGCATCCAAAGCATCGCGCCAAAGCGCATGGCCTTGCCCAGAATTTCAGCCTCATTCTGGCGTTTCTCGTCCAGCAAGCGGTAAAGCGGCTCGAACCGGGTGCCTTCGCGCTTGTTGGAATAGCGGTGCAGCAACGCAAGGCCCAGAAACACCCGTTCAGAATGATCCAGCCCGCCCAGATTTGCGCGCGTGGCGTTGTCAAAACAGACTTCGGCGCGATAATCGGGATGAGCGCGCCAACTGACATCGTGCAAAAGGCAGGCGGCTTTGACCAGCCGGATGCGGCTTTCGGGGGCGGATTTGAACAGCGGCATCACAAAATTGAACAGCGTCTTGCCAAAGCCGGGCATGCGCGCGTCCTTGGATTCGGAAAACCGGCAGGATTCGATCAGCGGATCGCGGTCGCGCAGACGCTGCGGCATCTGTTCGTAAAGCAGTCCCTCGCGGATACCATAGCTGGAAATTGCGATATCCTTGGGCCGAAAGGTTCGCACCAGACGGGTCAGCACGTCGGCGGCGATCGGCACCAGCGCCATGCGCGCCGATGAGACGCCGGTGGCGCGCCGCAATATGGTGGGGTCGGTGGTTTCGATATATCTGACCGTGTCACGCAGCGATTTCGCAGTCATACGATATTCATGCAGGACCCGCAGCGGATATCCCTGTCGCGCCATGTCGATCCGGGCAATGGCACGCCAACTGCCGCCGACCAGAAATAACCGATCACGCTGGGGCCCCATCTCGGCGCTGAGATCTTCGACCACCTGCTTAATATGGGCCTGCCGACCCTTGCGCCCACCCGGCAGGGTGCTCAGTTTCAGCGGCCCAAGCAAAGACGAAGTCCGCCGCCCGACGCGCCCCTCGTTGATTTCTGCAAGTTCCATCGACGAGCCGCCCATATCGCAGACCAAGCCATAGGCGCCCGGCCAGCCGAGCAGCACGCCTTGGGCCGATAGGCGGGCTTCTTCGTCGCCGTCGATCACCCAGATCTTCAGTCCGGTTGCGCGCTGCACCTCTGCCCGGAAATCGGGGCCGTCGCTGGCATTGCGTACGGCGGCGGTGGCCACGGCCGTCAGCGGAGACATACCCATACCCTGCGCGAGATGTTGGAACCGATGCAGGGCCGCCAATGCGCGTTCGCGCCCCTTGGGGTTCAAGGTGCCGGTTTCAGCCATGCCAGCACCAAGGCCGCACATGATCTTTTCGTTATAGAAATAAGCTGGCGATCGCGCGGCACCATCGAAAACCACCAGCCGGACCGAGTTCGAGCCAACATCGACCACGCCAACCCGTGACAATTTCCGCGCGCCGGGTGAATCAAACAACGCGCGGCCAAATGGGCCCCATGCCGGAGTCGCGGCCTGCGCTTCTTCGTTCATGTGTTCCCCCATCTCCAGCGCTTAAAATGCGCCATCGGCACGTTGGTCGCAAGGCTTACACATATTTGGCACTCAGTCTTCGGTATGGGTCAATACCGGCACATCAGACGCCCCTGCCGATCCGCGCCCGGAAAGCGACGGGTTTTCCATAAAAAACCTGTGGCAATTGAAGGCGAAAGCGCCCTCGTCCGGGGCCGGTCGGGCAAAGCTGCCGTCGGGTTCCATCACCCAGCTTTGCGCCACATCCGCCAGATTGGCGGCCATGATCTGACTGACGATCTGGGCTTTGACGGTTTTGTTGTTGATCTCGATCAGGGTTTCCACCCGTCGCGTCAGGTTGCGCTCCATCCAGTCGGCCGAGGACAGGAACACGCGGGCGCTTTTGTCTGGCAGGCCGTGACCATTGCCGAAGCACACGATGCGCGAATGTTCCAAAAAGCGCCCGACGATGGATTTGATACGGATATTCTCGCTCAATCCCTTGATGCCGGGGCGCAATCCACAGATCCCGCGCACAATCAGAGAAATCTTTACCCCCCCTTGCGAGGCACGGTACAGCGCGTCGATTACCTCGGGGTCGATCAGGGCATTCATCTTGGCCCAGATCACCGCCGGGCGTCCGGCTGCGGCATGGGCGATCTCAGCCTCGATCAGTTCCAGCAGGCGGGATTTCAAAGTCAGCGGTGAAATGGCGAGATTTTCCAGCACTTCGGGCTGCGCATAACCGGACAGGTAATTGAACACTTTGGTCGCATCTCGCCCCAGCGCGCGGTCGCAGGTGAACAGCGACAGGTCGGTATAGATGCGGGCGGTGATCGGGTGGTAATTTCCGGTGCCGTAATGGGTGTAGGTCACCAACTTGTCGCCCTCGCGCCGCACCACGGTGGTCATCTTGGCGTGGGTCTTGAGGTCGATGAAGCCATAGACCACATGCGCGCCCGCCCGCTCCAACCGCCGCGACTGGCGGATATTGGCGGCCTCGTCAAACCGCGCTTTTAATTCGACCAGCGCGGTGACCGATTTGCCGTCTTCGGCGGCCTCGCACAGGGCACTGACGATCGGGCTCTCGCGGGACGTGCGGTAAAGCGTCTGTTTGATCGCCACCACGTCTGGATCGCGGGCGGCCTGTTGCAGGAAGCGCACCACCATGTCGAAGGTCTCATAGGGGTGGTGCAGCAGCATGTCCTTTTGCCGGATCGCTGCGAACAGGTCGCCGTTGTGATCGGTGACGCGTTCGGGAACGCGCGGGGTGAAAACGGGCCAAAGCAGGTCGGGGCGGTCGTCGCGAACCAACTGGCCGAGGTCCGCCATACCGATCATGCCTCCGACCTCGACCACCTCGCCCGGGCTGACGCCCAGTTCCCGCATGACAATGTTCATCAATTGGGCCGGAGCCCCCGCCGAATGAGTCATCCGCACAACCTCGCCGCGACGGCGGCGTTTCAGAGCGACTTCGAACTCGCGGACCAGATCCTCGGCTTCGTCCTCAACCTCAAGATCGCTGTCACGCAATACGCGAAATTCGAAATGCGCCTTGTGCTTGTAGCCGGGAAACAGGGTTTCGATCTTGAGCAGCAGCAACTGCTCCAGTGGCAGAAACCGCTGCGTCGCACCGTGACCGGGCAAGGCAATGAAGCGGTCGATCTGGTTGGGAATCGGCAACAATGCCTGCAAGGTGCGGCCATCGCGCACCCGTTCCAGCTGCAGAGCCAGCGAAAAGCCGGAGTTCGGGATGAAAGGAAAGGGATGCGCCGGGTCGATAGCCAGTGGTGACAAGACGGGAAAGACCCGGTTTAGAAACACGTCGTCCAAAAAGGGCAAATCTGCCGGTTTTACCGCATCATGGTCGAGCAGGGAAATTCCGGCATCGGCCAATTCGGCCTCAAGCCGAGTCAGGATACGCTGTTGCGATTGCATCAGTCGGCGCGCGTTTTCGTCGATCAGGACCAGTTGTTCGGCGGGGGTCAATCCGTCGGCGGCGGGGGTGACGTTGCCCGACCGCGCCAATTCGCGCAGACCGGCAACGCGCACGGTATAGAATTCGTCTAGGTTGTTGGCGGAAATCGACAGGAAGCGCAGCCGTTCCAGCAGAGGCACGCGGGGGTTTTCGGCCTCTTCCAGAACACGCCAGTTGAAGCCCAGCCAACTGAGTTCGCGATTGTAGAAGCGTCCCGGCCCTGAGATGTCGAGATCAGCCAGGGCAACAGGGTCAGGAAAGGGATATTTCAGGAAATCGGCATGGGTCATTCAAATGCTTTTCCGGCCTGTTCAACAGCAAGCTGGTGCAGCCTATCGCGTTTCTGGTTCAAGTTGTATCGCAATCCGCGCTATCTTCGCCAAGCATTCGCACCGCAAGGGCGCGTGTCAACGGGCGGGCCTCGGCCAGCGCGGCCCGGTCCAGACGTGTCACGATGGTTGCCGCGGCATCGAAAGAGCGATCAATCCGCGTGACCAGATAGGGGATCAGATCGGGTTTCGGCGTGATCTGGCGATCGGCGAACAGCTTTGCCAGAACCGCCGCCAAAAGCACATCGTCTGGCGGGTTCAGTGCGACATGGTGGGTGCCTTCGACCCGGCTTTGCAAATCAGGCAGAGTCAGGTGCCAGTGGCGCGGCGCGGCGCGCCCGGTCAGCAGCAGGCGATGGCCTTCAGCCAGAACCAGATTATGCAGGTGGAACAGCGCCTCTTGCGCTTGCGGATCGTTGGCGATCTCAGGCACGTCCTCGACAGCGAC
The DNA here is from genome assembly GCF_016307205.1 of Pontibaca salina. Classification (GTDB taxonomy): domain Bacteria; phylum Pseudomonadota; class Alphaproteobacteria; order Rhodobacterales; family Rhodobacteraceae; genus Pontibaca; species Pontibaca salina. The sequence continues at coordinate 107,077 of NZ_JAEIJD010000004.1, forward strand.
AGGGTGGCAGGCCAGTGCCGGAATGTCCGCTGCTGGCAGATCGCGCGCGGCAATGATCTGCGCGCCGCTGGCGGTGGCCCAGACATGGGCCAAATGGGTCTTGCCGGCCCCGTCCGGCCCGCTGAGCACCAGCTTGCCGCCGGTCCAGCTTTCCGACAGGTCGATCATGGCAACCGCCAAAGCGTTGGCGGGTGAAACGAAAAAATCACCACGCCCCAGCGCCGGCTTTACGGGCAGGTCGAAATGCAATTGGCTTTCCATCTCAGGGTTGATCCCGCTCCTGTGCTCCGTGGACCAAGTTCGTTGCTGATCCTGAAACGCCGCCATAAAGACTGCTTTTCAGATATTGGTCTATTGCAAATCGTGCAATCACGCCAATCGCTGCCATCAGCGGCACCGCTACGAGCATTCCGACAAAGCCGAACAGGGCCCCAAACACCGATAGCGCAAGGATCAGCCATACCGGATGCAACCCGACGGAATTGCCAACCAGCTTGGGTGTAAGAAAATTGCCTTCGGCGAACTGGCCCAAAAGAAAGACCCCCGTGACCGCAGCGACCCAGCCCCAGTCACCCCAGAATTGGAACAATGCCAGACCGATTGCCAATGCGCCGCCGATCATCGCACCGAGATAGGGGATGAAAGTCAAGATACCCGCCACGAAGCCGACCACCAGCCCGAATTGCAGCCCCAACGCCATCAGCGCCACCGCATAATAGGTGCCGAGGATCAGGCAGACGGTGCCCATGCCGCGAATGAACCCGGCCAGAGACGAATCGATGTCGCGGGCCAGACGGCGCACCACCGGCGCGTGATCGCGCGGCAGCAACTTGTCGATGCGCGCGGTCATCCGGTCCCAGTCCAGCAGCATATAGACCGCGACCACGGGAACAATGACCAGCAACACGATCACGTTGATGACCGATCCCACTGAGCCCAGCAGCTTTTCGAACAGTGCTGGCCCGCGCTCCTTGATCGCCTGGCCCAGTGAGGCCAACGCATTGCGAGCGGGTGAGCCTTCGTCCAAGGCGTTTGGGAAATGTTGCGCCAGAAATTCCTGAAGGCGGTTCACCAGTACGGGAACCAGATCGATCAGATCAACAGTCTGTGATACCAGTGACGGGATCACCAGCAGCGCGGCCAGAATGAAAATCAGTACTGCGCCTGCCGTAATCACTGCTGTCGCCGCCCCGCGTGACAGACCCCATCGTTGCAGGCGGTCGGCCAAAGGATCAAGGAAATAGGCAATCGCCATGCCGAGCACGAAGGGCAATAGCACATGGCCCAAAAACCACAGCACGATGGCGAACACCAGTGCGGCGATGCCCCAGTACTTTAGCTGATCGCCCGCTGAAAGTGACATGCTGTCCCTAAATCGCTGCTTTGTCTCCACATTGCCCAAACAGCACGGCGTTGCAAGGGGAGGACGCATATTGCCCGATTGCCTGCCCGCGCCCTTTGGCATAGATCAGGGCAACCACAGAACACCCCGAAAGGTTCCCGTTTCATGCGCCTGTCCCGCTATTTCCTTCCCGTGCTGAAAGAGACCCCATCCGAAGCGCAGATCGTCAGTCACCGCCTGATGCTGCGTGCGGGTATGATCAAGCAGGCCACAGCAGGGATCTATTCCTGGCTGCCGCTGGGCTATCGTGTGCTGCGCAAGATTGAAAATATCGTGCACGAAGAACAGGCACGTGCCGGGCATCTTCCGATGTTGATGCCAACGCTGCAATCGGCGGACCTGTGGCGCGAAAGCGGGCGTTATGACGATTATGGCCAAGAGATGTTGCGGATCACCGACCGGCACGGACGCGATATGTTGTATGGTCCGACCAACGAGGAACTGATCACCGATATTTTCCGCAGCAATGTCAGCAGCTATAAGGATCTGCCGCTGACGCTGTATCAGATCCAGTGGAAATTCCGCGACGAGATCCGCCCCCGATTCGGCGTCATGCGCGGGCGCGAATTCCTAATGAAGGACGGCTATAATTTCGACCTCACCAAAGAGGACGCGATGTACGCCTATGATCGCCATATGGTCAGCTATCTGCGCACTTACGAGCGCATGGGGCTTAAGGCGATCCCGATGCGTGCCGACAGTGGCCCGATCGGCGGTGACGACACGCATGAATTCCTTGTGCTGGCGGAAACCGGCGAATCCGAAGTGTTCTATGATGCTGATATCTTGAACCTGACGCTGGGCAATCGCACCGTGAATTATGACGATCACGCACAGTGCGCCGATATCGTGCGGGAATGGACAACGCCCTATGCCCGCACCGACGAAACCCATGATGCGGCCCTGTTCGACCAAATCCCCGAGGCACGTCGTCGCAGCAGCCGCGGTATCGAGGTCGGACAGATCTTTTATTTCGGCACTAAATATTCCGAAGCTATGGGCGCGACGGTTCAGGGGCCGGATGGGCAGGCGGTGCCGGTGCATATGGGCAGCCACGGCATCGGCGTGTCGCGACTGCTGGGCGCGATCATCGAGGCCAGCCATGACGACAAGGGTATCATCTGGCCCGAGGGCGTGACCCCGTTTCATTGTGGCATCGTCAACTTGAAACAGGGCGACGAAGAAGCCGATGGGGCTTGCGAGACGCTTTACTCGGCGCTGACCGCGCTGGGGCTTGATCCGCTTTACGACGACCGCAACGAGCGGGCAGGCGGCAAATTCGCAACGATGGATCTGATCGGTCTGCCGTGGCGCATCACCGTCGGGCCGCGCGGGCTGAAAAACGGCGTGGTTGAGTTGACCTGCCGCCGCACCGGCGAAAGCGAAGAACTGCCCCCCCAAGAGGCGGTGAAACGTGTCGCCGAGATTTATGCGCCAATCCGCGCGGCATAAATAATGGTCTCACTGGACAGGGCGGCATCTTGGACGATGGCCCGCCGCCCTGATCTTGCACAACTGGCGCGCCACGGCATCTGGTCGAGGTGATTGCCAGCGTGCGCCGGGGCGAAACCGCCCGAGAAGAGCGACAGGAATTGATATGGCCCGCACCCCGCCCCCCTTTGCCCCGTTCGAGTGGATGATTGCCTGGCGCTATCTGCGTGCGCGCCGGGCCGAAGGCGGCGTCAGCGTGATGACCTGGATCAGCCTGATCGGCATCACCCTTGCCGTGTTTGCGCTGATTGCGACATTGGCCGTGCGCTCGGGGTTCCGGGCGGAGTTCGTCAGCACCATTTTGGGCGCGAATGCCCATGTCACCGTATATAGCGCCGGGCAGATCAGCGAGGACGGGCGGATTGATCGCACCATTACCGATTATGACGCTTGGGCCAAACGCGTCGGGCAGGTGCAAGGCGTCATCCGCGCCGCGCCGCTGGTACGGGGTCAGGTGATGGTTTCGCAACGTGGCAGCAATGCCGGGGTCGAGGTGTTTGGCATCGCCAAGGGCGATCTGCAAAGCCTGCCGGGGATCGCGGAAAGCGACCAAGCGCGCGGCGATCTGGGCCGCTTCGACGAGGGTATCGCCATCGGCTCGGGGGTGGCGCGCGAGATCGGGGCGCAGATCGGTGACAAGATCAAGCTGATCTCACCCGAGGGGGTCAAGACGCCCTTTGGCACCAGCCCGCGCGTCAACGCCTATGAAGTGGTCTATATCTTTTCTGCCGGGCGCTATGATATCGACCGCACCCGCGTCTATTTGCCCTTTGCCGAAGCCCAGTCATATTTCAACCGCGAGGGCGTGGCGGATGAGCTGGAGGTGATGGTGCAGGACCCAGAACATATTGAGCCCATCGCGCTGAGTATTCTTCGGGCAGCGGGTGACGGGGCGCAGGTCTGGACTTGGCGCGACGCTTCGGGTGGTTTTCTGCGTGCGCTGGAGGTCGAAGATAATGTGATGTTCGTGATTCTGTCGATTCTGGTGCTGATCGCGGCGATGAACATCGTTTCAGGGTTGATCATGCTGGTTAAGAACAAAGGTCGCGACATAGGGATATTGCGCACCATCGGCCTCTCCGAAAGCTCGGTCATGCGGGTGTTTTTCATCTGCGGCGCATTTACCGGCTTGATCGGCACCGCGATGGGGGTTGTGCTGGGCTGTCTCTTTGCAATTTACATCGACCCGATCTTTTCCTTCGTGAACTATGCGATGGGCGGCGGCGTTTGGGATCCGTCGATCAGGGGCATCTACAACCTGCCGGCGGAACTGCATCTGTCTGATGTGCTTTCGGCAGTGGCCTTGTCGCTGGGGCTGTCGTTTCTGGTGACGATCTTTCCCGCCCGCCGCGCGGCGCGGATGAACCCGGTTGAGGCGTTGCGCTATGAATGATCCGATCCTGCGCCTTGAGGGGCTGACCAAGACCTATAACCGTGGCAAACCCGGCGAGGTCCAAGTGCTGCGCGACGTCGATTTGGCGTTGGCACCGGGCGAGGTTGCGGCGCTGGTGGCGCCCTCGGGGGCGGGAAAGTCGACCTTGCTGCATATCGCCGGGTTGCTGGATACGCCCGATGCGGGGCGGGTCGTGATTGGCGGGCAGGACATGACCGGCACCTCTGACCGCGCGCGCACCGCGATGCGGCGGCGCGATATCGGGTTCATCTACCAGTTCCACCACCTGCTGCCCGAGTTCAGCGCCGCCGAGAACATCGTGCTGCCGCAACTTGCCAACGGCACCGGCGCAGATGAGGCCCGCGCGCGCGCCGAAGACCTGCTGGACCGTGTTGGCATCAAACCGCGTGCCATGCACCGCCCCGCGGCGCTATCGGGGGGCGAACAGCAGCGCGTCGCCTTTTGCCGCGCCTTGGCGAACGGGCCGCGCCTGTTGCTGGCGGACGAGCCGACCGGCAATCTGGACCCGGCCACCTCGGAGCAGGTGTTCGCTGCACTGATGGAACTGGTGTCCGGCACGGGACTGTCGGCGCTGATTGCGACCCACAACATGGAGCTGGCCGCGCGTATGGATCGTATGCTGCGGCTGGAAGAGGGACAGATTGTGGGCTGACATGCCCCCAGTCTTTCCACAAAAAGCCGGCACAAAACGGATTCTAGCTTGAAATATTGCAGCGCTTGCTGGAACCTTGTCGGCAGCGATGCCCAAGGAAAGCGACATGAAGCTGCTGCATCTGACCTTTTCCACCGTGCTAACCATGACAGCTATGCCAATCATGGCGCAGGATGCCGAAATGGGTGAAGATCTGTACCGGGTGCACTGCGCTACCTGTCACGGCATCGACATGCAGGGTCAGGGACCGATGGCCGGGGTCCTGTTGGTGCAACCTTCCGACCTGACCGCACTGGCGGCAGAGAACGGCGGCGTCTTTCCAACCGAACGGGTGGTCCGGCGTATTGACGGACGTGACCCGCTGGTAAGCCATGGCAGTCAAATGCCGGTCTACGGCCCGTTTTTCGAGGGCGAAGATATCGCGATCAAAACTCCTGATGGCCAGCCAATCATGACAAGCGTGCCAATCGCCGATCTTTTGGCCTATCTGGAATCGCTGCAAAACAATGAGGGCTAAGCCATGAGAATAATAGCCTTTGTTGCCTTTCCGGCTCTGGCGTTAACGCTGTCCTGTGCGGCCGATCTGATGCCGACCGCGCAAGAGGGCGCGCAAGTCTATGCCGACAACTGCACCGCCTGCCACGGCCCGCGCGGCGCAGGCACCGGCAGGCTCACCAGCGGACAAACCGCCCCGGACCTGACACGGATTGCGGACCGTAACGGCGGCGAATTTCCCCGCGCGCGCGTTTTGTCTCAAATCGACGGCTATGGCCACGGCAAGGTGGCGCGCGATGCGATGCCCGAGTTCGGGCTGCTGTTGCAGGGTGAATCCGTTCCGGTTGAGGTGGATGGCGTCATGACACCCACGCCCCGCCCGCTAGCAGCGCTGATGGTCTTTCTGGGATCGATCCAGAAAGGATAGGACACGCGGCAAATTCGGCAGATCAGTCGCAGATGCCCCGCAGCTTGACATCGCGCCACGGCAGCAGCACGTCATGTTCGCGCGATGCGGGCAGATCAGACACCGGAAACGCGCGACGCAGCATATTGTGCAGGCGTTCCGTGCGCGCCGCCTGCGGGGCCAAGGCACGGCAGCAGACATATTCCTCGACAATCGCGCCCTGCTGCTCAAAGCCGTAGTCCAGAAATTCTGATGTGCCGGTCACTTCGAACAAATAGGGGTCGTCAATGCTGCCATGCTCGCTGACGGCGCGCAGCGGGCTGTAACCGGTTTGCGCGCGGTTCTGCCACTGCCACACATGGGTCAGCTCGTGTCCCAGCAGCATCGCGCCGATCAGATTGATACGCTCGGGATAGCCCGACAGATAATCGTCGGAATACCATTCGCGGGTAAAAAGAACATGGTTGAACAGTGCCATGGCTGTGGGTTTGCTGGTCACGTACTCGTCAGTGACAGGGGGCAGGATGCGTTCGCGGCAGGTGGTGCGCGGGCGTTGCTTATAGCGGAAGGTGACCGGCCCAAGCGGCGCGCCCTTGACCAGACGCACGCGCTCGGGGTCCAGCGCATCGCCTTGCAGGAGGGCGGCAAACTCGGTCTCGGCAGGCGTCAGCGGTCTTCCGCAAGCGGCGAGAACGGACAAGAGAAGCAATATACGCAGCATCATGGCGCATATTTGGCGATGAATGCGGCACTGGTCAAACTCTGTGTCCACACCCCGCCGGAGACGGCCACGATCTGCGTTGTTCATGCCGGAGCGGGGAGCATCGGCGGACCATTCACCCCAGTGGCGGGGCAGCCTGCTGTAGCATATCGCACAGCTGATCGTGGTCATTGATCCGCAGCCGCACCGGCAGGGTCAGAACCTTGTTGCGGAAGGTGGGGGGCAAACGCACCGCGTCTTTTTCGGTTGTCACCATCTGCGCGCCAACGGCGAACGCCTCGGCCTCTAGGCGGGTCATGAGGGCGGGTGATAGGGGCTGATGATCCACTAGCGCCTCGCTGCGGCGCAGATCGGCACCAAGAGCGCGCAATGTCTCGAAAAACTTGTCGGGGCGACCGATCCCGGCAAAAGCCAGAACCGGAGTGTCGGCCCAGTCCATCCCGGTTTTCAGCGGCTCCAGCGCACCAGTCAGATGCGGCACCGTCAACTTCTTGCCCCACTGGGCGGCGAATTTACCTTGCGCGGCGTCGGTGCCGATGGACAGTAGCAGATCGGCACGGGCCAAGCCGGCTCCGACCGGTTCCCGCAGTGGGCCGGCCGGCAGGCAGCGCCCATTGCCAAACCCGGTTTGCGCATCAACCACGATGATCGACAGCGATTTGACCAGCGACGGATCCTGAAATCCGTCATCCAAGATCAAGATGCTGGCCCCTTCGCGCTGGGCGGTCTGCGCTCCGCCGGCGCGATCAGCCGCAATCCAGGTGCGCGCAAAGGCGGCCAGCAGCAGGGGTTCGTCCCCGACCTCGTTGGCGTGGTGGCGGGTGGGGTCAACTTCGACCGGACCGCGCAGTTTCCCGCCATAGCCGCGCGACAAGATGTGGGGCTGATGGCCCATGAGCTTCAGGGCCTCGCACAGCCAGATAACCGTCGGCGTCTTGCCGGTGCCGCCGGCGTTCAAATTGCCGACGCAGATCACCGGAATGCCGGGATTAATTCCGGTGCCGTGGGCCAACCGCCTCGCCGTGGCTTTGGCATAAAGCGCGCCCAGCGGCGCCAGCATCTTTGCCTGCCAGCCCGGCGCATCGGGGGGCGCATTCCAGAACTCAGGGGCGCGCATCGGGAACCTGCCCAAAGTCAAGCGTGTCCTGAATCAGATCAAGCAGCCGATCGGTCAGTTCGGCCCCTTCGGTGACGACCTCCCAGCCGGCCAGCGCCATGGCCGAAGCAGTGTCGGGCGCGATCATCTGCAGGACAGCAGCGCCGAGCGAGGGGCCATCATGGACGCTGTGGGCAGCCCCTCCCGCCGCCAGCCGCGTATAGCTTTCGAGATGGGCGCTGATATTGGGCCCGTACAGGATTGCCGAACCAAGCGCCGCCGCCTCAAGCGGACTGTGCCCGCCGACACCCGGTTCCAGCGAGCCGGCCATAAACGTCAGGGGCGCGGCACGGTACCAAAGGCCCATATTCGCCGGGTCTGGTGCGATCAGCACCTGTTTGTGATCCTCGATCGGGGCGGATTTTTCCCAGGACATGAAACGCAGATTGGACGCTGCCAGCATGTCGGCCAGTTGGTCAGCATCGTTCTCGTGTTCGGGTACAATCACCAGTAACAATCGGTGTATCAGACGCAGCGCGGCATGGTGGGCCTCGATCACAGAGGCGAACTCCGATGCCTGTACGTGCGCCGCCAGCCAAACCGGGCGGCTGGACAATTTCTGGGTTAGCGAAGTCAGTTCGCTTTCGGAACAGGGCTGTGGTGCGACTGATGGACGAAGACGGCCGGTCACCGACAGACGCGCATCCGCCACACCGAGGCGGCGCATTGCTTCTGATGTGGGGGCGCTGGTTGTCATCACCTTATCGAACTTTCCCAGCGTCAATCGGGTCATGTCGACGAACCATTTACGCCGACGCGTGGGCAGATCGGTTTCTCCGACATCTAGCAGCACCATCGGCACCGCCCGTGCAGCGGCCGCTGCAATGATATTTGGCATCAGGTTTCCACCGGCCCAAAGGCAGATATTGGGGGCCCATTCATCAAGGTAATGCTGGATGGCGGAAGGCTGATCGTCCTCTAACACCACAAGTTTCGTAGAGTCGTCATCCAGTACCGGCGCAGCAGGAAAGCCCCTGCCGTCCACCGTGACCAGCAATCTGACATCGTTGCGTAAGGATTGCAGGCGATGGCCCAAATCCAGTAGCGCGGCTAAGCGGGTTCCATTGGTTGCATGAACCCAGACCAGTTCTTCGTCACTGCGTCGGCTTTGCGAGGGTGCCGGGATCTTACGGCCCAGCAGCGCGCGATATGTCGCAATCCCCAGCGGAGCAGCCATGTGATTAGCCAAGCTCTTCCGTGCTCGAGGTCTCGGTTTCTTCATCCCGCAAACGATGGATATGAGCGATGAAATACCGCATATGGGCATTGTCTACCGTACGGTGCGCCTCGGCCTTCCATGCGTCATAGGCGCTTTCATAGTTCGGGAACATGCCGACGACATGGATGTCATCGACATTCTTGAACTGGTTTTTGGTCGGATCGGTCAATTCACCGCCAAAGACGAGATGTAGGCGTTGGCTCATGATAAGTTCCTTTTCTCAAGGCGGTACGTGCCGGCAAATTACGTCAACCGGCGGAGAGGTCAAGGCAGGTATTGGTTCAGTCCCGGCGCAGCGCCGCCCGGATTTTGTCATACAGTAATGGGTTACCAGCCACCACGCCGTCGCGCTTTGGGTAGCGGTTGTTGAAATGCAGAGGATTGCCCTTACGGTCGGTGCAGGTCGCCCCCGCTTCGCGCAGGATCAGATCGCCAGCGGCAATATCCCATTCCCAACTGGGCTGGAGGGTCAGCATGGCGTCGAATCTGCCCTCTGCGACCAATGCCATGCGCCAGGCGAGCGACGGGCGATGGGCGCGATTGAAATGCGGAACCTCGCCCTTGTGCCAGTGGGCCGTGTCCATATTGCGCCGGGTCGCCAGAATTTCCGCCTGCTCCAGCTGGTCGCACTGCGAGGCGTGAATTGGCTCGTCGTTCAGGAAGGCACCCTTACCGGCGCTGGCATGATACAGCAGATCAAGGCGCGGCAGATAGATCACCGCCGTCTGTACCATACCGTGCCGCGTTATCGCCAGCGCGTGAGACCAGGATTTCGCGCCCTCGATATAACTGCGTGTCCCGTCGATAGGATCCACGATGAAAGCGATTTCGCGCTCAAGGCGGTCGGGGCTGTCCGGCGTTTCCTCGGACAGCCAGCCATAATCGGGCCGGGCCGCGCGCAGATGGGTTTCCAGCATCTCGTTGACCGCCAGATCGCCTTCGGATACGGGGCCGGCCTCGCCGGGCTTGCTCCAATGCCGCAGCGATGGCCCGGACATATCTAGGGCAATGCGCCCCGCCTCGCGGGCGGCTTCAATCAGCAGGGGCAGATCGTTATCATCCTCCGGCAAGGGTCATTCCTTCGATCATCAGCGATGGCACCACCCGCGACAACCAAGGCCGCGCGTCATTGGCGGGTTGGAGGCGGCGCAACATGTCGCGCAGGTTACCCGCGATGGTGCATTCATTCACCGGATAGGCAATTTCGCCATTCTCTACCCAGAACCCCGAAGCGCCCCGCGAATAATCTCCGGTGTTGGGGTTGATCGTGCTGCCGATCAGCGAGGTGACCAGAAGCCCCGTGCCCATGTCGCGGATCAGATCTTCGCGCGATAGATCGCCCGGCGTTAGCTCCAGATTCCAGTTCGCGGGCGAGGGCGGCGACGAGGTGCCGCGCACCGCGTTCCCGGTCGATTCCAGCCCCAGCTTGCGGGCGCTGGATAGGTCTAGCGTCCAGCCGGTCAGCACGCCATCCTGCACAATCGCGCGCCGCTGGGTCGGCAAGCCCTCGCCATCGAACGGACGCGAACCCCCAACGCGGGGGCGGTGGGGGTCTTCGATCAGGGACAGGTGGTCCGGTAGGACCGGCTGGCCCAATGCATCGCTCAGCCATGATGACCCGCGCGCAATCATTGCGCCGTTGGTCGCGCTCAGCAGGTGACCGATCAATGACCCGGAAATGCGCTCGTCGAACAGCACGGGATAGCGCCCGGTCTTGGGCCGCCGTGCGCCGAGCCGTTCGACGGCGCGTTCACCGGCAATGGTGCCGATATCCTCGGCGCTGCGCAGATCGGACTGCCATATGCGGGCATCACCGTCATGGTCGCGCTCCATCCCGGTGCCGCTGCCGGCAATGGCGACGCAAGACAACGCGCGGGTGCTGCGCCGATAGCCGCCGGTAAACCCGTTGCTGGCGGCCAGATGCACCTGATTGACGCCATAGGACGCATTCGCCGCCTGCACCTGAGACACACCATCGATTGCAAGTGCCGATGCTTCGGCGCGGCGTGCGTCCTCTTCCAGTTCGGTCGGGGCGGGTTCGGGCGCGGGGTCAACCAGTTCCAATGCCGCGATGTCCCAATCCCGGGCCAGTTGGTCCGGATCGGCCAGCCCGGCATAGATGTCTTCGGGGGCCTCGCGTGCCATCGCGACGGCGCGGGTCGCCATCGCTTCAAGGGTTGCCTCGCGTGTGTCCGAGGCAGACACCATCGCTTGCCGCTGCCCCATGAACACCCGCAGGCCAATATCGGTCGCTTCGGATCTTTCGGCCTGTTCCAGCGCGCCGGCGCGGATGTCGATCGAGACCGAACTACCACTGGCCACGATGGCGTCTGCCGCCAGTGCACCGGCTTTGTGCGCGGCCCTCAGCAAGGCCTGCGCGATCTCATCCAGGGGTTGGGTCATCACTCACCTTTCACGAACATCTTGCAGTTCGAGGTAACCGCGCACAGTCCGACCTGCAAGGGTACGACAGCAAAAGAGGGCCGCGCGAAAGGCGGCCCTCGGAGTGTTCGGCGCGTCGGATTTTATCGCAGACGCTGACCGTTCGCCATCACCTGTCCCTTTTCGTCGACTTTGATGGTCGAGGTGAGCGTGTCCTCGCCTTCGCCCGGAACTGCGAACATGCCAAGCATCATCCGCATGCCCATCGCATCATCCTTGGAGAGAACTTTCGCTTCGATCAATTTGTCGAGCAGGGCATTGGCGCCAGCCAAATTCAGTTGCGCCTGACCTTCGGGCCGGGGTGCGCCATCAAAGGTTTCGGTATCGGTATTGTCAAAGGTGAACCCACCTTTGCCGGTTAGCGTGGTGCCAAATATCGATACCAGCAGATTATTGATCTTCAGCGCGTGCAATTCTGCGGGTGGCTGATCCGACACTGCCAGTTGCTCGACGGCTTTGGGGCTCATGTAATCGGATAGGATCTTGGCCTGACCGCTCAGATCAAGCGCAAGGTTCGCCGGCTCTTTCGACAGCTCTTCACTGCCAGCAAACATGGCTCCGATCGCCTCGGGAACAGTGAAATCGCGCAGTTTCAACGATAGCGCGAAGTCCTGCACCTCGTCGGATTTGCTGATCGGCATATCCAGATGAAAGGCCGCCTCTTCCATGTCGAGCGAGATCGGCATTGGCAGATCGTCAGACGCAATATTCAGCGATGTGTCCTTTTGGCTGACATCGTAAACCAGTTGCTCGGCATTCATCACCATTGCGATTTCGCCCCCGTTGGACGAACTTTGCACCTTGAACTGCGATCCCTCCGAGGTGCCGTCAATGCTGTTCATTCCCGAAAGGTAGGTGAATTTGCCTTTGACCGCGAAACCATCGGCCAGAAGCGCCGCCATGTTCTCCATGTCTATATTGGCCGGAAGCGCGCCTTTGCTCTCAAGTTGCAGACCGCGCAATTCCCCTTTGATCGCGCCTTTTTCGTCCGCGTCTTCGCCCGGGTCTTCAAAGGCGATGTCATAGGCCAGTTTGTCGGCTTGTGTATTTTGCGTATATTCCCGTGTGCCGCCCTGTTTCATTTCGGTGACGCTGGTAACAGCATCCAGCACGAGGTTGGCCCGGAATATCTCGGGCGGGAGCACTTCACCGTCCAGAGTCACGGTTCCCAGATCCATTGTCACTTGCGCGGCTTGGAAATCATAGCGCGTGTCGCCGGGCGTGCCGGATGCGTTCATGGTGCTGGAGGACAGGCCATAGTTGATTGTGGCGTTGTAATCTTCGCCATCATCGCTTTTGCCTTGAATCAGCATCGGGATCGTGTCGGGCAACGTGATCGCAACGCTGCCGTCGCCCTGCTCGGTAAGTTGCAGGGACGAAATGGTAATTTCGCCGCCACCCGGCGCGTCGGGCATTTGCAGGCGCATCGTAATATCGCTGACCGTCAGAGTATCGCCCGACATGGATTCGTCACCCGATACTTCATAGCCGGCACTGACCATGTAATCGCGCCAGTCCGACCAAACGTCTTGTGCGGTTAGATCGGCGTAAGCAGCCGATGTAAAAAAAGACATTGCAAGCGCAGCACCGCAGCTACGTGCGAGAACAACTGTCATCAATAGTACCTTTCGACAAATTTTGCGCATGCTGTGCGCTTGCGGCGCGCGCGTCAAGTCTTCGCGGGGCTGGACCCGGCCAATTCCTCACACTACCAAAGATCAATGCCAACCAGAGCTGGAGGCCGACATGGACATGACAGGAAAAACGGTGCTGATCACGGGCGCAAGCCGCGGCATCGGAGCCGAAGCGGCGCGCGTTTTCGCTGGCGCGGGGGCGAATGTGGCGTTGCTGGCGCGCAGCGGTGACAGTCTGGTGACGCTGGCGGAAGAGATCGGAGCGCAAGCACTGGCGTTGGCCTGCGACGTGTCCGATTACGATCAGGTCGACGACGCGGTGCGGCAGACATTGGATCGCTTCGGCGGGTTGAATGTACTGATCAACAATGCCGGGGTGATCGAACCCATCGCGCATCTGACCGAGGCCGACCCCAAGGCATGGGGCAAGGGTATCGACATCAACCTGAAGGGCGTGTTTCACGGCATGCGTGCCGCGGTTCCGGTGATACAGAAAGCAGGCGGCGGCACCGTCCTGACCGTTAGTTCGGGTGCCGCCCATTCTCCGGTTGAGGCATGGAGCCAGTACTGCGCCGCCAAGGCCGGTGTGGCGATGCTGACCGCCAGTCTGGATTACGAGGCGCGCGCCAGCGGCATCCGCGTCATGGGCCTCAGCCCCGGCACGGTGGCCACGCAAATGCAGCGCGAGATCAAGGCCTCCGGCGTTAATCCGGTCAGCCGGTTGGACTGGTCCGACCATATTCCGCCCGACTGGCCCGCGCACACATTGCTGTGGATGTGTTCCTCCGAGGCGGATGAGTTCATCGGCGCCGAGATTTCCCTGCGTGACCCGGACATCCGCCGCCGGGTGGGTCTGGTATGATCGCGCTCGACAAGCGGGACGGACTGTGGACCGTCACCATCGACCGTCCGGAAAAGGCCAATTCGCTGACGCCTGACATGTTGGCACGACTGGCCGATATTGCTGAAACCGCGCAAGAGGCGCGGGCGCTGGTCCTGACCGGGCGGGGCAGGGTGTTCAGTGCCGGGGCCGATCTTGAGGCGGCGCGCGCCGGTATGGCGACCTCGCCCGATTGGGAGCGTCTGTCAGGTGCCATCGCGAGCCTGCCCGGTCTGACCGTGGCCGCGCTGAATGGCACATTGGCCGGGGGCGCGATGGGGATGGCGCTGGCCTGTGATCTGCGCATTGCCGTGCCGGGGGCGAAGTTCTTTTATCCGGTAATGCGTCTGGGCTTCCTGCCGCAACCTTCGGATCCGGCGCGCATGGCCGCCCTGATCGGCCCGGCGCGCACCAAGCTGATCCTAATGGCGGGCCAGAATATCGAAGCGGAGGAGGCGCTGCGCATCGGATTGATCGACCGGATCGTTGAGCCTGCTGATCTGATGAATGCAGCGCAGGCGTTGGTCGCCGATACACTGGCCGCTGATCCCGAGATTGCGCAAGGCATTGCCGAGTTGTGTCGCTGATCACTCCGGCTTGCGGATCCATGCCCGCGCCTCTGCGAGTTCGGACAGGTCGAATGTGCGCAGCTTGGTGGACATGAAGGAACCGGCGGCTTTGGCCAGTGCGCCGATCCAGCCGGTGTCTGACACGACCGCGACATGGCTGATATGTTTCAGATTCTGAATGTCGAATTTTATGCCGGGCCAAAGAACCGAGATTTCAAAACCGCTAAAATCTTCGACCACCTCAAGCAAGCGGATGGTGCCATGCTGGTCGATAAACGCTTGCACTTTGGGGATCACCTCGTCGTAATCGGCCTTGGTGATTTTTCCATGCACCTCCAATTCAACCAGCTTGTGCGTGTCGTCTTCGCGATAGGTCAGGGGCATCGTCTGTTCCTTCTTGACTAAAGCGGCTGTTTTCGTGTTCACCGCATCAACGCAGTTTCAGGCGGCTGCGTTCCCATCGGTGCAGGTAAATTGGGAATGAACGTGACCGGCAAACAGGCAAACGCGCTGGTGATCGGGGGCGGCCCGGCGGGGCTCATGGCTGCCGAGGAACTGGCGCGCGCGGGATGTGCCGTGACGCTGGCCGAGGCCAAGCCATCAATCGGGCGCAAGTTTCTCATGGCGGGTAAGTCTGGACTGAACTTAAGCAAAGCCGAACCCCTCCCGCAGATGCTGTCCGCCTATGACGAGGCCGCAGAGTGGCTGCGCCCGATGATCGAGGATTTCGACACAGTGGCGGTGCAAGATTGGGCGCGCGGGTTGGGGCAGGATTTGTTCACCGGATCGACGGGGCGGATCTTTCCAGTGTCGATGAAGGCGTCGCCGCTGTTGCGCGCTTGGCTGGCGCGGCTCGACGATCTGGGCGTTCAGCGGCGCCTGCGCTGGTATTGGACCGGCTGGCGGGGCGATGCGGTAGCTTTCGACGCGCCCGAAGGGCCAGTCACCTGTGCGCCGGATGTGATAGTCTTGGCGCTGGGCGGGGCAAGCTGGGCACGGCTGGGGTCGGATGGCGAATGGACCAGAATCCTGAGCACCGAAGGGGTGACACTGGAACCCTTCGCGCCTGCTAATGTCGGGCTAAACGTCCAGTGGTCAGCGCATATGGCGCGCCATTTCGGGAAGCCCATCAAGGGTGTGGAGTGGCGCGCCGGGATAGCGCGCAGTCGGGGCGAAGCGGTAATTTCCGCGCACGGGCTGGAAGGCGGCGGAATCTATGCGATCTGCAAGGCCATTCGGCTGGGCTATCCGGTCCAGATTGATTTGTTGCCCGAGCGCAGCCTTGCTGACCTGACCGTTCGTCTCTCGCGACCGCGTGGCAAGACCTCGTTATCGAACCACTTGCGCAAGGCCTTGCGGCTGGACCCGGCGCGCATTGCAATGCTGAACGAATTTGTACACCCTTTGCCGACCGATCCCGAGGCGCTGGCGCGGGTGATCAAGGCGCTGCCGTTGCGTCACGATGGATTGCGTCCGCTGGACGAAGCAATCTCGACCTCTGGCGGGGTGTCGCGGGCGGCGCTGACCGAAGAGCTTATGCTGCGCGCCCGCCCCGGCGTGTTTTGCGCCGGTGAAATGCTGGATTGGGAAGCGCCGACCGGCGGCTATCTTCTGACGGCGTGTTTTGCCACCGGGCGCTGGGCCGGGCGGGCGGCCGCGCGTTGGGCGCAACGCGGGATGACGCTCTAACGCCGCCGAGCCATTGCGGCGAGCCGGATCAGGGTGCGGCTGACCAGCGCCATGGCAGGTGCGGTCTGACCGGCCGAACGCAGATGCAAATCGGTATTCGTCAACTCGCCCAGTGCGCTTTCCAGACGCTCGGGCGACCAGAGCTTGGTTTGCTTCATCAAATGATCGCGCCGCGCGCCAAAAATCGGTGGACGCATCCGGTTAAGCGCTGAGGCAGCACCGTCAGGGTCGGCCATGACCGTGTAAAGCTGGCGGAAATGCCGCATCGCGCCGATGCACAGGCTGACGGCGGTTGCTCCTTGCGATTCCATTCGCGCGATCAGCGGGCCGATCCGGTCGCTTTGACCCTCGGCGGCGGCGTTCAGCAAAGCATCAAGCGCCGCCTCGGTTGAGCGGGGCGCGCATATGGCGACATCCTCGGGCGTGACAGGAGTACTGTCGTCCAGTTTGTAAAGCGCCAGCTTTTCAACGGTTTGTGCAAAATCCCCCGGACCAAGTGTCAGCGCCAGTTCAGTCAACGCGTCCATGCTCTCGCCAGACGCATCGCGCAGGCCTGCGGCCCCTAGCAAGCGCTCGACCTCGGCCCGCGATGGCGGGTCATCATAGAGACCGACCGCATAGGCATTGCGATGCCCCTCAAACAATTTGCGCAGTTTCGAATTGGCCCGGAGCGCACCTGCCGTCACGATGATTTGCGCATCCCCTTCGCGCCAATCCGCCAGCGCCGATTGCAACGCAGGAACTGTGCCCTCGCCGGCCTCTTCCACAAAGGCGACGCGCGGGCCGGGAAAAAACCCGACGGCTTTGACCGCATCAAGCAACTGTGCCGGGTCGCGGCGCAGTTCGGCCCCGGACAGACGCGCCAGACGCATTTCCTCTTCGGCATTCGGCCCCAGCAGTGCGGCAATGACCTGTTGGCGCTTCAAGGCCACGCGCATGCTGTCGCCGCCATAGATCAGCAGCCCGGTGCGGGTCTTGTCGGGTTTGGCGAAATACGCATCAGCGTCGCGCGCAGCCAGTTTCATTACGTCAGGTCCGCAGTGGCCAGCACCCGCGTCGCGATCTGGTCTGCCAGCATCACCATCAGCCGTTCCCGAGCGTCGCGCTCGGCCGCGAGGGTCTGCACCGTCGAGGCATTCAGCGACCCTTGGCTTGGATCATCCGGATCAATCGGCACCGCCAGCCCAGTGGCTGAATAACCGGCAAAGTTCTTGACCTGCCCCGATGCAATGATGGCCTCGTCTGCCGCGCGGCGCAGGGTGAAATCCACCGTGCCGACAATAGAGTAACGCGTGATGTCACCGGCGGCCGTGATCGCCTGACCCTGTTCGCTGGTTCGGACAGTAAAGGAAAGATCATATTCGGGCGCGGTTGTAGGGCCGAAGCGCTCTTCCAGATTTCTGACCAGATAATAGCTGTCCTGATTATCGGGCGCGTCGACCCGAATTTTGCCGTGCAACGCGGTGCCGGTGCCGCCCGGGCCATAGACCGGCGTGAAGCCGCAGGCGGCCAGCGCCAGCGGCATCAGCAGAAATGTGCGGCGGTCAAACGACGACATTAACGATACGCCCCGGCACGACGATCACCTTTTTCGGCGCCGTCCCAGCCAGCGCCTTTTGCACAGCCTCGACCTCTAGCGCCAGTTTTTCAACCTCGGCGCGGTCCATGTCGCGCGGCACGCTGATTTCCGCGCGCCGCTTGCCATTGATCTGGATCGGCATCGTCACGCTGTCGTCGATCAGCATCGACTCATCGGCCTTGGGCCAGGGCGCGATGGCAACCAAACCGTCGCCGCCCTGCGCGTGCCAGATCGCTTCCGAAAGATGCGGGGTCATCGGCGACATCAGTTGCGCCAGAACCATCACCGCCTGACGTTTCGCAGCCTTGCCCGCATCGGATTTCGCCAGCACGTTGGTAAAGGCGTAAAGCCGGGCGATGGCGGCGTTGAAGCCGAAACTTTCAATCCCTTGGGTGACGTCGAAAATCGCGCGGTGCATGTCGCGCAGCAGGGCGTCGTCACCCTTGCCCGCACCCTCGGGCATGGCGGCGATCTTTTCACTCAGCGCCCAGACCCGGGCCAGGTATTTATGCGTGGCTTCGGCCCCTGAAGCGGTCCATTCGACATCGCGTTCCGGCGGGCTGTCCGACAGCACGAACCAGCGCGCGGTATCGGCACCATAAGCGTCGATGATGTGCACCGGATCGACTACGTTCTTCTTGGATTTCGACATTTTGGCCGAGTGGATGATCTCGACCTCGGTGCCATCGGCCAGTTTGCCGTCCTGCACATCCTCGGGCAGGTGATAGACCGGGCGGCCCTGTTCGTCCCGCGTCTGATAGATCTCGTGCGTGACCATGCCCTGCGTGAACAGCGCGTCGAACGGCTCGATCGCCGAGGCCGGCAGATGGCCGGTCTGGTGCATGGCCCGCGCGAAAAAGCGCGAATAGAGCAAGTGCAGAATCGCGTGTTCGATGCCGCCGATATACTGGTCGACATTCATCCAATAGGCCGCGTCTTCTTCGTCGGTCGGGGTGGCCGCATGGGGCGAGGTGAAGCGGGCGAAATACCAGCTCGAATCGACGAAGGTGTCCATCGTATCGGTCTCGCGCCTTGCCGGTTTGCCGCAGGCGGGGCAATCGGCCAGCGCCCAGGTCGGGTGCCGATCCAGCGGGTTGCCGGGTTTATCAAAGCACACATCGTCGGGCAGGCGGACCGGCAGGTTTTCCTTCTTCTCGGGCACCGCGCCGCAATCCGGGCAATGCACCACCGGAATCGGACAGCCCCAATAACGCTGCCGCGACAGACCCCAGTCGCGCAGGCGATAATTGGTCACGCCTTTGCCCAGACCCTGCTGTTCAGCCCAGTCGATGGTGGCGTCGATCGCCTCTTGGCCGGTGGCCACGTCGACTCCGGCGGGCTGGTCGATCCAGCGGACTTTTTCGGTCTTGGGCGGCACAAAGGCGGCGTTCTCGACCCGTGTATCATCGTCGAGGGCGACAAAGGTGTCGATCACTGGCAGGTCATATTTGCGCGCGAAATCAAGGTCGCGCTGGTCATGGGCGGGCACGCCGAAAATCGCGCCGGTGCCGTAATCCATCAGCACGAAATTGGCCACCCAGACCGGCAGTTCCTGCCCCTCATACAGCGGATGGCGCACCGTCAGCCCGGTGTTGAAGCCGCGCTTTTCGGCTTTTTCCAGCGCCTCTTCGGTGGTGCCGCCCTTGCGGCACTCGGCGCTGAAGGCGGCCAGTTCCGGGTTGCCGTCTTCCAGCGCGCGGGCCAGCGGATGATCGGTGGACAGCGCAATGAAGCTGGCCCCGGCCAAGGTGTCGGGGCGGGTGGTATAGACCTCGATCTGTTCGAACCCGTCGGCGGGCGCGGACAGGTCGAACGCCATCTGAAGCCCGCGTGACTTGCCGATCCAATTCTCCTGCATCAGCCGCACCTTGGCGGGCCAATTGTCCAGCCCGTCCAGCGCCTCCAGCAGGTCTTCGGCATAGTCGGCGATGTGGAAAAACCATTGCGTCAGCTCGCGCCGTTCGACCTCGGCCCCTGAACGCCAGCCCTTGCCGTCGATCACCTGTTCATTGGCCAGAACCGTCATGTCCACCGGGTCCCAATTGACCACGGCGTTCTTGCGATAGACCAGCCCGGCGTCGAGCATGTCTAGAAACAGCGCCTGTTGCTGGCCGTAATATTCCGGATCACAGGTGGCGAATTCGCGGCTCCAGTCGATCGACAGGCCCAGCGGCTTCATCTGGGCGCGCATGTCGGCGATGTTGCCATAGGTCCAGTCCTTGGGATGGCCGCCAATCGCCATCGCGGCGTTTTCGGCGGGCATGCCGAAGGCGTCCCAGCCCATCGGGTGCAGCACATTATGGCCGGTGGCGATCTTATAGCGCGCGATCACGTCGCCCATCGTATAGTTGCGCACATGGCCCATATGGATGCGCCCCGACGGGTAGGGGAACATCTCCAGCACATAGTATTTGGGCTTGCCTTGGTCGCGGCGTGCGGTGAAGATTCCGGCCTTGTCCCAGGCCTGTTGCCATTTCGTTTCGATTTCTGCGGCCGAATATCGTGCCATCGGATGCGGTTCCCTAATTGAAAACGCCGGGCAAGCTGGCCCGGCGCGGAAATTCTGAATCGCCCACGCGTTTACAGCTTGCTGTCGCCGATGCGCAGCTGGCGGGCGCGGGCCAGAATGGCGTCCTCGACCGCGCGGGCGGTGGTGGCGCTGACCGGGCCGTTGCGGGTTTGCAGCGCCACATTCAGCGAACGCGCTTCAAGCGCCGGGTCTTTGATGTGCACCGTGGCGCGATAGGCCTGCCCGCCGCCGGGCGGATTGCCATAGCCGGTAACGATCACGCCGGTGAACGGATCGACCGATTGCACCGGCAGAAAGCTGAGCACATCCAGCGTTGCGGCCCAGATATAGCGGTTCACCTGAACGGTCTGGTCGCTTTTATTGGGGCCGAACACGTCCCAGATCGACGACTTGTCATAGTTGGTGCCGGCGGTTTCGGGGCGGTGATAGCTCTTGCCCCCCGGCGAGGCATTGCCGTCGCTGGAGCCACTTCCCGACCCGCAGGCGGCCAGCCCGAGGCACAGCGCCAGACCGATTGTCGTCTTGAGCGTTTGTCGAAAAGTCATGTCACCATCCCGAACCTGTTTGGAGAATGTCCTAACCAAGCAAGGGCGGTGGAGCAAGGGGCTTAGTGCAACGGGGCGCGACAGGCGCGCCGCCGCTGCGGGGTCAAGCGGCATAACTGTGGCAAAGCTGCACCATCTTTGACGACTTTGTGAGGCAGGGTCGGCATGGACTTGCCAACTGAGGGGTGAACGGGCGAAACCACACTCATACCCACGCCGGATGCCCCGGTTTGGGCATGGAATTGAAAAACCGAGGGACAAAATCATGAAAAAGGTTCTCTTCGCCACAACCGCGCTGATCGCGACCGCGGGAATGGCTGCAGCAGATGTGACCATCAGCGGCTATGGCCGTTTTGGTCTGGACTATAACGACGCGAACGCCACCGAGACCAACCTGACCAGCCGTCTGCGTCTGCAGTTCGACATGTCGACCGAAACCGACGGTGGCGTGACGCTGGGTGCGCGTCTGCGGGCACAGGCAGACAACACTGACGGCGGCACGGCCCGGGGGGCATCGTGGAACGGCGCGCGATTCTTTGCCACCTATGGCGGCTTCACGCTGGGTGTGGGCAACATCTTTGGCGGGCTGGACAACGCACCGGGCCTGTATCTGGAAACCCGTTCGACCGGCACTGGTGTTGACGGCATGGGCTTCAACAGCCTCGTGACCAACGTCAACGGCGGCGCCGCTGGCTTACTAGACGAATATGACAATTACGATCAGTATTCGTCGAAGGGCGCAGGGCAAAACGGTGTTGAGGTGCTGTATTCGGCAGGCGATTTCAGCGGTCAGCTCTCGTACTCAAAAGAGAACTCATCTGACGCCAAGCGCACCGCAGGCCACGTCGCCTATACATGGAATGACTGGACCGCGGTTCTGGGTGGACAGGATTCGAACCAAGCATGGGAAGACAAAGTGTTCTTCGCCGTGATGGCTGATCTGGGCCAGTACGGTGTGCGCTTTGCCTATGCCGATAACGACGGCATCGACAAATATGGCCTGTACGGCAATATGGACATCGGCGCCGCCAGCAATGTCGTGCTGTGGGTGACCTATGAAGATGCGGTTTCGGCAGCAGACGTCACCGCGGGCCGCTTCGATAACAGTTTGGACGGCGGCACCAAAGGCACCTCCTATGGTATCAACTACTCCTATGACCTGGGCGGCGGCGCGTCGTTCGAGGCCGGTGCAGCTGAAACAGCCAACGACCAGACACAGGTTCAGGCCGGTGTGGCCTTCAGCTTCTAAGCTGATCTGACAGACTCGAATTCGGGCAGGCCTTTGGGCCTGCCCTTTTCTTTTGCGCCCTTTTGTAGCATTGCTCGCCCGTAAAGCCGCAAGACCGGGGGTCCTATGTCACTTGAACAAATCCAAGCCCGTATCACAGCCGCCGCAACCGCCGCCGGGCGCAAGGCGGGCGCGGTCAACCTGATCGCCGTGACCAAGACCCAGCCCGAAGAGCGGGTGGTCAAGGTGCTGGAACAGGGCCACCGCCATTTTGGTGAAAACCGCGTGCAAGAGGCCGAAAGCAAATGGCCCGCTTACCGCGACCGCTTTGACGGGATCGTGCTGCATCTGATCGGCCCGTTGCAAACCAACAAGGCCCGTCAGGCGATGGAGCTGTGCGATACGATCCATTCGCTGGACCGCCCGCGACTGGCCAATACCCTTGCCCGGCTGGCGCAAGAGCGCGGTGCCTGCCCCGATCTGTTCGTGCAGGTCAATACCGGCGAAGAGCCGCAAAAGGCCGGTATCCTGCCGGATGATGCGGATGATTTCATCACCGAGTGCCGCAAGCTGGACCTGCCGGTGCGCGGCCTGATGTGTATCCCGCCGCTGGACGAGGAAGCCAGCCTGCATTTCGCGCTGCTGGCCAAGATCGCCAAGCGCAACGGGTTAAAGGGGCTGTCGATGGGCATGAGCGGCGATTTCGAAAGCGCCATCGCGCAGGGAGCCACCCATGTGCGGGTCGGCTCGGCGATTTTCGGGGAGCGTCCGACCGGCTGAGGCGCGGGGCGACTTGCGGTGCAAGTTCCCTGAAGGACGCCGCAGCGCAATGGGTATTTAAGACCAGAAAGACGCCTTGGGGACGATCAGCCGCGTTCCGGGCGCGGCTTGTCGGGCGATCTGGCGCATATGGGGCCGTGCAAAGGCGATGCAGCCTTCGGTCGGATGGCCGGGGCGGCGCCACTGGTGCAGGAAAATGGCCGAGCCGCGCCCAGCCTGTGCATCGGGCCAGTTCCAGTCGGTCAGCAGGATCAGATCATAAAGCGGATCGGCGCGGCGCAATTGTTCATGGCTGAAGCGATGCGGCGCGCGCACCTTGTGGTTATAGGCCGGGTCATTGCTGTCATCGGACCACAGATCGCGCGGGCGGATCGGCTGCGCCCAAGGGGCGGGTGGAGTCATCCGGTCGGGCCGGTACAGCAGCCCGGTGATATGGTGGGTGCCGGCCGGGGTCGCGCCGTCGCCTTCGCGTTTGTCGTGCGTGACCCCGCCGCGCCCGAGGGTGCAAGGATATAGCCGCCCGGCAAAGCGCAAGCCGCGCTTGGTCAGCACCATGTCGGCGGGGCTCATTCGAGATGTCCGGATTTCTGCCGCTTGGTCGCCAGATAGGCGCGGTTATGTTCGCCTTCGCCCACATGTAGCGGCACGCGCGCGGCCACGGTGATGCCGGTCTTTTCCATCATGGTGATTTTTGCCGGATTGTTGGTGAGCAAGCGTACCGAGAGGAAACCCAGCGATTTCAGGATATCGGCACCGATGCGAAAGTCGCGCTCGTCGTCTTCGAAGCCCAGACGGTGATTGGCCTCGACGGTGTCGAAGCCTTGATCCTGAAGCGAATAGGCGCGCATCTTGTTGGCCAGCCCGATGCCGCGCCCCTCTTGGTTGAGGTAAAGCAGCACCCCGGCCCCGGCCGCACCCATCTGGGCCAGCGCGGCGCGCAGTTGCGGCCCGCAATCGCATTTCAGGCTGCCCATCAGATCGCCGGTGAAACAGGCCGAATGCAGCCGCGCCAGTACGGGTTTGGCGCGGTCGGGGCGGCCGATTTCAATGGCGTAATGTTCCTCGCCACCGTCTTCGGGGCGAAAGACGTGCAGGCGGCCTTGGGACGAGACCTCAATGGGCAAGTGGGCGTTGACCACCGGGTGCATCGGGCTGCGCTGGGTCAGGAAAGGGGCGGCGCGGGTTTCGTCGATCAGCGTCAGCCCGTTCAGCGCGGCGAATTGTTGCGGGTGAGGCAGCGGCTGGAGCAGGGCGGCGGGCAGAAGCCGGGCCGATTTCATCAGCGAGATGGCAAGGCGGTGCAGGTCGGCAGGGCCGCCGCGCTGGCTGATCAGGGGGCCTTTCATTGGCGAATTCAGGTCGTCGGCGGGGTCGGCGAGGGCGCGGACCCAGGGAAGGTCAACATCATCGGGCAGCAGAATGCGGGCCAGATCGCCATCATATGGGCGCGCCTTGAGCGTTTCGGCCCGTCGTGCGGTGATGGCGATACAGGATTCGCCGCCCAGAGCAAGCAGATCGGCCAGCCGGTCGGGCCCGAGCGTTTCCGCCGCCAGAGCCAGAACGCCGCGATCGCCCGATATCAGCACCAGCGGTACCCCCATGCGCAGATCGGCGCGGGCGCGGGCCAGAAGTTCGGCAATGTTGGGATAAAGGCTCATTCGGGATATCCTCTCAGTGCGCCCTATCTAAGCGCTGTGGATTGGAATGTGAAACATTTACCGCTTGTGGGACACGACGGCGTGAGGCGGGTGCAGCAATTCTTGCCGTTGTGGGCAATTTGGCACATCTCACAGAGAAATAGGAGGTATCGCCATGTCACAACTCAAAAAAATCCTGCTGGTAGACGATGATGACGATCTGCGCGATGCACTGAGCGAACAATTGATCGTAACCGAGGAATTTAACGTCGTCGAAGCCGGCGATGGCCATGCCGCGCTGGAGCGCGCCCATGAGTCGCGTTTCGATCTGGTGCTTCTGGATGTCGGCCTGCCAGATATGGACGGGCGCGAGCTGTGCCGGTTGATGCGCAAGCAAGGGGTCAAGGCCCCGATCCTGATGCTGACCGGGCATGACAGCGATGCCGACACCATTCTGGGCTTGGACGCGGGCGCGAATGATTACGTGACCAAACCGTTCAAGTTTCCGGTGCTTCTGGCGCGGATCCGGGCGCAGTTGCGCCAGCACGAGCAATCCGAGGACGCGGTGTTTCGGATCGGGCCGTATACGTTCAAGCCCGCGATGAAGCTGCTGATTGCCGAGGACGAGCGCAAGATTCGCCTGACCGAAAAGGAAACCAACATCCTGAAGTTTCTCTATCGCTCACCGGAAGGCGTGGTGGCGCGGGATGTGTTGTTACACGAGGTCTGGGGCTACAATGCGGGAGTAACGACGCATACGCTTGAGACCCATATCTATCGGCTGCGTCAAAAGATCGAGCCGGAGCCGTCGAATGCGCGCATTCTTGTTACGGAAAGCGGTGGTTATCGGCTGGTGGTATAACTGGGCGCTGATCGAGTCATCTTGATGTCGCGTCGTGCGGGCCGCGCCGTGTTGGCGCGGCCCGCGCGTGTCCGGGTAATTTGTGTATCGGGTCGTTGGTTGCCGACACGCAAGTCCTTGTTGGAACTTGGCCGGGCCTTATGGTCCGGTCTTTTTGCGCCCACACATGGCATCCTGCACCGGGCGGCGTTACGGTGCGCGCGACGCAAAATAGGACATCCACTATGCCATTCACACTTGCCACTTGGAACATCAACTCGATCCGCCTGCGCGAGGGGCAGGTCGCCAGATTGCTTCAGGAGCAAGCCCCCGATGTAATATGTCTTCAGGAATGCAAGTCACCGGTTGACAAGATCCCGACCGAAACTTTTGCGGAATTGGGCTATCGCCACATGATCGCGCGCGGCGATAAGGGCTATAACGGGGTTGCGATCCTGTCGCGCCTGCCCATCAAAGAGGTCGGGGCACAGGATTTTGCAGCGCTGGGGCATGCCCGTCATATCGCCGGGGAATTGGAAAACGGCGTGGTGATCCATAATTTCTATGTGCCCGCAGGTGGCGATGTGCCCGACCGCGAGGTCAACGAGAAATTCGGCCAAAAGCTGGATTACTTGACCGAAATGCGCGATTGGTTCCATAGCGACCGCCCCGAAAAGTCGATCCTTGTGGGGGATCTGAACATCGCTCCGCGTGAGGATGATGTCTGGTCGCATAAACAGCTACTCAAGGTGGTTAGCCATACTCCGATTGAGGTTGAGCATCTGGCCGAGACCCAAGATGCCGGTGGCTGGGTCGACATCACACGTCAGGACATCCCCGAGGGGCAGCTTTACAGTTGGTGGTCGTACCGGGCGCGCGATTGGGATGCAGCCGACAAGGGGCGGCGGCTGGATCATATCTGGGCCACCACCGATATCGCCAATGCCGGCCACTCCAGCCGTATCCTGCGCGATGTGCGCGGCTGGGAACGGCCCAGCGATCACGCACCGGTTTTTGCCAGCTTCGATCTGTGAAACGACGCAGGTAACCCTTGGTTTTCACCCACCCAGCCTGCATATAGAATGCAGACGCTCAGGAGATTGAATATGATCGAATTATCGACCGGCGGCAGTACCCCCGCAGCAGACCTGATAAAAGACACGACCGAGGCCGGATTCATGGCCGATGTGGTCGAGGCCAGTAACGAAGTGCCCATTATCGTCGATTTCTGGGCGCCGTGGTGTGGCCCCTGCAAGACGCTGGGTCCGCTGCTGGAAGATGCGGTCCGTGCCGCCAATGGCGCGGTGCGGATGGTAAAGGTCAACGTCGACGAGGCGCAGGCCATTGCCGGGCAGTTGCAGATCCAGTCGATTCCGACGGTCTATGCGTTTTACAAGGGACAGCCGGTCGACGGATTTCAGGGCGCGCTGCCGCAATCCGAGATCAAGGCCTTCGTCGATCGCGTGATTGCAGCCGGTGGCGGCCAGGCGTCGGGCGATCCACTGGCCGAGGCAGTCGAGGCCGCCGAAGCGATGCTGGAAGAGGGCGCGGCCACGGATGCGGCGCAGACCTTTGCTGCCATCTTGGGCGAAAATGAACACCATGCCGCCGCCTATGCGGGGCTCGTGAAGTGCCATATCGCAATGGATGATCTGGAACAGGCCGAAGCGGTTCTGAACGGTGCGCCGGCCGAAATTTCAACCTCGCCCGAGCTTGAGGCAATGCATGCCCAGTTGGAGCTGGCGCAACAGGCGGCACAGGCCGGACCGGTTTCCGAGTTGGCTGCCAAGGTCGAGGCTGAGCCCGACAACCATCAGGCGCGATTCGATCTGGCACTGGCTCTGCATGCCAATGGCAAGGTGCAAGAGGCGGTCGATGAGCTTTTGATCCTGTTTTCCAAGGACCGCGCGTGGAATGACGAGGCCGCAAAAACGCAGCTTTTCAAGATATTCGATGCGCTGAAAGCCAACGATCCCATCGTTCTGAACGGGCGACGCCGACTTTCGTCGATGATATTTGTCTAAATGAGGAGGAGTGCTAGACTCCTGAGTATGATCTCGGTTGGTGATCTTCCTGATACGATCCCTGTGTTCCCGCTTCCCGGCGCACTCCTGTTGCCGCGCTCGCGCTTGCCGCTGCATATTTTCGAACCACGCTATCTGCAGATGATCGAGGACACATTGAAAACGCCTCATCGCCTGGTCGGAATGGTGCAGCCTCAACCGGGCGTGTCCGGCGGGGAGGGGTTGCATTCCATCGGCTGCGCGGGACGTATCACACAGTTTTCCGAGGCCGAGGACGGCCGGTACCTGATTACGCTGGCTGGCGTTTCGCGCTATCGAGTTAGGCACGAGGTGGACGGCTTCGCGCCCTATCGCCGCTGCGAAGTGACTTGGGACGGCTTTGAAAAGGATCTCGACCGCGTCGAGTGCGATACGGGGTTCGACCGGCCTGCGTTTCTGAGCCTGTTGGGGCGCTATTTCGCATCGCGGGAACTTTCGACCGATTGGGACACGTTGAAAGAGGCGGATGACGAGTTGCTGATCAATTCTCTGTCGATGATTCTGGATTTCAATTTCGAGGACAAGCAGGCCCTGCTTGAGGCCCCATGTTTGACAACACGGCGCGAAACCCTTGTGATGCTGATCGAATATGCGCTGCGCAGCGGCGACGATAATGAGGAAATCATGCAGTGACCGCAACCAAGAAGCCACCGCCGGCGTTCGACCGCCATATGCTTGAGGCCTTGGTTTGCCCGCAGACCCAAGGGCTGCTGGAATACGACGCAGCGCGGCAGGAGCTCGTATCGCGCAGAGCGAGGCTGGCGTTTCCAATCCGCGAGGGCATTCCGATCATGCTGGTTGACGAAGCCCGGCAACTGGAATGAAGCGCTTCTAGATCGTTTTGCCCTGCATCAGGCGGGGCAGGTCACCGGTCAGGCCCGCCGCTTCGCGGATAAACGCACGGCGTGCGGGTGGCAGGGCATTGACCAGTCCAAGACCCAGTTCGCGCCCCGCGCGTAGCAATGGATTATCATTCGAAAACAGGTGATTGAACATGTCTGTCGCGGTCACCAGCGTCGCCATGTCGAAGCGTCGCCACTGCTGATAGCGTTCCAGTACCTGTATTGATCCGATATCCTCACCGCGTCGTGCTGCCAGAATGACCGTTTCCGCAAGGGCTGCAACATCGCGCAATCCGGCGTTCAATCCTTGACCGGCGATCGGATGGATCCCATGTGCGGCATCCCCGACAAGCGCGAGGCGCTCGGCGATTAGCGCGTTGGCGACAGTCAGGTTGAGCGGATAGGTAAAACGCTTCCCCTCCAGCCCGAGCTCGCCCAGAAAATCGCCGAACCTGGGGCGCAGAACCTCAAGGTAGTTGTGGTCATCCAATGCGTTGATCTGCTGCGCCAACTCGGTCTTTTCGGCCCAGACAATCAGTGAGCGATTGCCGGTCAGAGGCAAAATAGCCAACGGCCCCGGCGGCATAAAGAACTGATGCGCGACGCCGTGATGCGGCTTCTCGTGGGTGATTGCGCAAACCAGCGCGGTCTGGCCGTAATCCCGGCCAGACCGCTTGATCCCCGCGCGGGTTGCCGTGCCGCTGGTGCGTCCGTCGCAGCCAGCCAGAAGGTCGCCGGTGATTTCAATGCCATCCTCCAGCGTGACAGAAACTCCACTGGGTGACACGGTTTGCGCCACCACTGACTGCCCATCGAGCAGCGTAATTGCATCATTTTCTGCCATCGCGTCGATCAGGGCACGGCGTAAATAGCGGTCTTCGACCATATATCCCATCGGACCTTCTTCGATCTCGGCATGGTCAAAGTGCATCCAGAACGGCGATGGGCCGCGTCCTGCATGACCATCTGTGACCTTGATCTCAAGCATCGGCTGGGCGTGGTCATTGATCCGTGCCCAAATGCCGATGGCAGAGAGCAACCGTTGCGATGCCAAGGCCAGCGCATAGGCGCGGCCGTCAAACTCATCTGCTTGGCGCACATCCTGCGGCAAGGCGTCGATCACGGTGACGCGCTTTCCGCCTTGCGCCAGAGCAAGCGCCAAGGCCGGACCGTTCAGTCCGCCGCCAACAATAAGGACATGGGGTTGTTCTGTCATGCTCTGCAATATGATCGTGTGTTCGGGATTGTCCATGTGGGGTGCGGTCGCTACCGTCAAGAGCGCAGAGCAAAAACGAGGGCAATATGCAAGATTGGCTGAGGATGAGTGCAGGGGATCTGGGGCGCGACATCGCGGCGGGCCGGATCGATCCGCTGGACCTGACCCGCGGTTTTCTCGCTGCGATTGACGGGCATCCTATGCGCGACCGGATCTATGCGCGCGTCACGCCCGAGCGCGCCTTGGCCGAGGCCGGTGCCGCCCAAGAGCGTGCCCGTGCCGGGCGGCGTCTGTCCTTGCTGGATGGGGTGCCGATCAGCTGGAAGGATTCCTTTGACACCGGCGGCATCGCGACCGAAGCCGGGTCAGGCCTGCTGAAAGGGCGGGTACCGGAGCAAGACGCCGTAGTGTTGCGCAACGCCACTGCGATGGGAACAATCTGTCTGGGCAAGACCCATATGAGCGAGTTGGCCTTTTCCGGGCTAGGCTATAACCCCTCGACTGCAACCCCACCCAATATCACCGATGCGGAGGCTGCACCGGGGGGGTCGTCCTCGGGCGCCGCGGCGTCGGTGGCTTTCGATCTTGCGGCTTGCGCGGTCGGTTCGGATACCGGCGGTTCGGTCCGGGTGCCGGCGGCGTGGAATGATCTGATCGGCTTGAAAACCACGTCGGGGCGGTTGGATCTGGGCGGCGTGGTGCCGCTATGTCTGAAATTCGATACGATCGGCCCGCTTACCCGCACCGTCGAGGACGCCGCGTTGATGCTCGCTGTTTTGGAGGGGAGTAATTGCCCAGCCGATCTGCGCGGAAGCAGTCTGAAGGGGCGGCATCTGGCGATTTTGCAAACCGTTGCGCTGGACGACATCCGAGAGGCACCGCGCACCGCTTTTGACAAAGCCGTGGACCGGCTGGCCGATGCTGGGGCGGTAGTGACGAACGTCGCCCTGCCGGCACTTGACGAGGCGATGGAACTCAGCGGGGCTCTCTATACCGCTGAAGCCTATGGCCTGTGGCGCGACAAGATCGAAGCCAATCCCGATGCCATGTTCCCCTCTATTCGCGACCGATTCCGGCAGGGCAGGGGGACCGCGGGGGCGGATTATGTTGCCGGATGGGCGGCGCTGGAAGCCGCGCGCACAGCATGGGGCCGTGCCACCGCCGGATTCGATGCGGTGCTGTGCCCGACCGCGCCCAATTTGCCGCCAAATCTAGAAAGGTTAAGAACCGATAACGAGTATTACATTTCTGAGAATCTGTTGACCCTGCGCAACACTCGGATCGGCAATCTGATGGGGGTAACCGCCCTAACTCTGCCCACGGCCACGCCCGGCTGCGGCATAACGCTTATGGCACGGCCTTTTGGCGAAACAGCACTGCTACGCCTCGGCGCAGCGGCCGAACAGGCCTTGGCCTGAAAACCACAATTACAACGTGTTACGCCGCTTTGTCTGGACGCCCGTGCGCGCGATCTGTACCTTAGAAGGCAACGGGACGCCAATGATCCTGATTTTGAGGCAAATCGATGAAGTTTCCCGAGCGGTTTTCAAGCCCACGGATTATGCATTTCTGTGCTCGCGCGCACAGACTGATGTTGCGCCGCCAAAGCCGTTGCCACAGGCAGCGACACAGATTCACATGGAAGCTGGGAATAGCGCAGCAAAGTGACGTGCGGGCTGTGATCCGAGCCTGATCCACGTAAAATGCGACGGGCGCGAACCCGGTGCGGGAACTATAAGGGCTGCGATGATGGCCCAAAAAAGACGACATGCAGCGCCGGGCAAGTGGCCTGACGACTGCTTGCATAACTGAGGACCGATTATAATGGCATATCATTCACGCAGCCGCGATCCACTGCTGGACAGCAACATGCAGGAAGCCATCGAAAAGCGCGGCAAGGAATTGCTGGGTATCGTGCTGCTATGTCTTGGCGTAGCGGCAGCCGCAATGATCGGTTCCTATACGCCGGAAGATCCGAACTGGATGGTGTCGACAGATGCTCCGGTACAGAACTGGCTGGGTCGGACGGGCGCATCGATTGCCGCGCCTCTGTTCATGGTCGTGGGCTGGGGGTCGTGGGCAATCGCTCTGGTTCTTGTCGCTTGGGGTCTGCGTTTTGCGTTGCACCGGAGCGAAGAGCGCGCCGTCGCACGGGTGATCTTTGCGCCAATAATGGTCGCCGTTGCGGCTGTCTATGCTGCGACCCTGGTGCCGGGCGCGGACTGGAGCGCGACGCATAGTTATGGTCTGGGCGGGCTGTTTGGCGACACGGTTTTGGGCGCGTTGCTGACGCTTCTGCCGGTCAGCTCGCATTTCGCGATCAAGGTGTTGTCTTTGCTTTTGGCCGTGGGGATGCTCGGCTTGGGGGCGTTTGTACTGGGCTTTACCCGACCAGAATTGGCGCGCGGCGCGCGGATGGTCCTGATTGGTATTATCATGAGTTACGGCGCGCTGATGGTTCTGTTGGGGCGCAGCGCCAGCGCCGCCATGACCGCTGCACGTAATCGGCAGGCGCAACTTGCCCAAAAGCGCAGCGAAGCCCGCGAGGCGCGCGCCCAAGCACAGGCATCCGCGCCTGAGGCCGTCGCGTCCGGTCTTATTATGTCGTCGCCGGAAGATGATTTCGACCCAATCGAAACGGACTGGCCTGAGCCCGCTGAACAGGCCGACGAGCGCGGGAATTTCCTATCGCGCATGCCATCGTTTATTCGCCGCCCTGATGTGTCGCCAGACCCCGATCGGGTCGATTCTAATCCGAGCGATCGATATGACGAGATTCCTGCTGATGACCGCATCAGTGCCCGGATTGCCGATGTCATAAGATCGCGCCGTCAGGCGGAACTGCCGCCCGAACCCGACCCGAACCTGCCTCTGACCAAGGGGCGTGGGCGGCGACCCGATCCGCTGTTGCTGGACACCCGTGGCCCAATGGCGTTGCCGCCGGAACCGCCGGTGGTCGGCGGGCAGCCGCAGACCGCACCATTACCAATGATGGCTGGGGATGATGACGTGCCTCAGGCCGATGCGCCCGAAGCTCAGCCGCTGCCAATTACCCCGACCGCACCCGAAGCAGCCCGTGTCCCGGCCACCGAGCCGCGCAAAGTGGTTGACAACCCGGTACGCCAACCCCTGCCGGCTGCTAGCGCAGGGCAGGCCGGGGGGCGACCGGTGCGGAAATTTGACGGGTCGGCCAGTGATTACGAGCTGCCGCCACTTGGTCTGCTGACCAATCCGGCCAGTATCCCCCGCCTTCACCTGAGCGACGAGGCGCTTGAGGAAAACGCGCGGATGCTGGAATCGGTGCTGGACGACTATGGGGTCAAGGGCGAGATCGTCAGCGTTCGGCCCGGCCCGGTCGTGACCATGTACGAACTGGAACCGGCGCCGGGCCTTAAGGCGAGCCGCGTGATCGGGTTGGCAGATGACATTGCGCGCAGCATGTCGGCGCTGTCGGCGCGGGTTTCAACCGTGCCGGGGCGCTCGGTCATCGGGATCGAGCTGCCCAATGACAGCCGCGAAAAAGTGGTGCTGCGCGAGATCCTGTCATGCCGGGAATTCGGCGACAGCAATCTTAGCCTGCCGCTGGCGCTAGGCAAGGATATTGGCGGCGATTCGGTGGTCGCCAACCTGTCCAAAATGCCTCACCTACTGATCGCTGGGACCACCGGTTCGGGGAAGTCGGTGGCGATCAACACCATGATCCTGAGCCTGCTTTACAAGCTGACACCCGAGGAATGCCGCCTGATCATGATCGACCCCAAGATGCTGGAATTGTCGGTCTATGATGGTATCCCGCATCTGCTGTCCCCCGTTGTCACCGACCCGAAAAAGGCGGTCGTCGCCCTGAAATGGGTGGTGGGCGAAATGGAGGACCGTTATCGCAAGATGTCCAAGATGGGCGTGCGCAACATCCACGGATATAACGGCCGGGTTAAAGAGGCGCTGGATAAGGGCGAGATGTTCAGCCGCACGGTGCAGACCGGATTCGATGATGAAACCGGCGATCCGGTCTTCGAGACCGAGGAATTCGCCCCCGAAGCGATGCCGTTCATTGTCGTAATCGTGGACGAGATGGCCGACCTGATGATGGTCGCCGGCAAGGAGATCGAGGCCTGCATCCAGCGACTCGCCCAGATGGCGCGGGCCAGCGGGATCCACATGATCATGGCCACGCAGCGCCCCAGTGTCGATGTCATCACCGGGACGATCAAGGCGAACTTTCCCACAAGGATCAGTTTTCAGGTGACGTCGAAGATCGACAGCCGCACGATTCTTGGCGAAATGGGGGCCGAGCAGCTTTTGGGTATGGGTGACATGCTCTACATGGCCGGTGGCGGGCGTATCATGCGCTGCCATGGTCCCTTTGTCAGCGATGAAGAGGTCGAGGAAGTCGTCAATCACCTCAAGGCGTTTGGCCCGCCCGAATATGTGACCACGGTTCTGGATGGCCCGTCGGAAGATCGTGAAAGCGATATCGATCAGGTTCTCGGGCTTGGTGGCAATACCGACGGCGAAGATGCGCTCTATGACACAGCGGTGCAGATCGTCATCAAGGATCGCCGCTGCTCGACATCCTATATCCAGCGCAAGCTGGCAATCGGTTATAACAAGGCGGCGCGCTTGGTCGAACAGATGGAGGAGGAAGGCTTGGTCACTCCCGCCGACCATGTCGGCCGACGCGAAATTCTGGTGCCGGAACAGCATTGAGCCGGCACACGAAAATTTGCACGCGGCAAGGGCAGGTGGACTATTCCCCTTTGAATGGTCCACCCCTATCTTTGGGCCATGAAAAAGCTTGTCCTTGCCGCCGCTCTGATCCTCTCTGCGCCCTCTGCATGGGCCGAAGGGAAGCTCTCCCTCTCCGAAATATCGCAATATCTTAACGGTATGACCACCGCGCAAGCGCCGTTCACCCAAATCAATGACGACGGATCGCTGTCTACTGGAAAACTTTATATACACCGCCCCGGTCGCATGCGGTTTCAGTATGAAAAACCCAACAACGCCGTGGTGATGGCCGGCGGGGGTACGGTTGTGATTCAGGACCCGAAATCGAATCAGCCCCCTGAAAGCTATCCGCTCAAACGCACACCGCTATCGATAATTCTACAACGTAATGTGGATCTGGGTCGCGCCAACATGGTCGTCGGGCACAGTTACGATGGCACTAGTACGATTGTAACCGCTCAGGACCCCGAACACCCAGATTACGGCAATATCGAACTGATGTTTACCGGCAATCCTGTGGAGTTGCGCAAATGGGTTATCAATGACAGCTCGGGCACTTCAACCACGGTGATATTGGGCGTGTTGGAAACCGATATGCGCCTGAACTCGAACCTCTTCACCCCGCCGCACGCAGGATCGTCCGGAGGGCGCTGAGCGCGCCCGCCAAGCCAATAGTGGAAAAGCCTTGTGATGGTGCCAGTATCACCGGCATGCGGCAAGTTGTCTGGCATACATCGCTGCGCGCGCTTCTACTTGGCCCGAGGTACGTACAAGCCAGCTTTTGCTCTGATAACTTCTACGGGCATAGCCGGTATGCCCTTCATGGTAGGCGAGATATTGATTGCGCGCGTCATGGAGCGGGATGCCGTTGCGTTGACGTGACTTGACCATATACCAGCCGATGAAATCCGCCGCGTCATTGATCCGGTCGCGTTTGGCGCGTCGTTTGCCGGTATCGGCGCGATAATCGTCCCATGTTCCGTCCAGCGCCTGACTATAGCCATAGGCGCTGCTTTGTCGTCCCATAGGCAGAATACCCAGCACGTAACGGAAAGGAGTGCGCGCATTTCCGCGGAAACTGCTTTCCTGATAGATCGTCGCCATTTGGACGTGTACCGGAACGCCCCATTTACGCTCGGTGGCCTTGAATGCGCGCATGTATTTCGGACGCTCTTTGGCGATGCTGCATGCATCGTTGATATTGCCCGGCGGCGCGCTGTGTCGAGCCCCGCAGGATGCCAGTAAGACAGCCAATGTCATGGCCCAAAGAAATCTGCTCATTTGCCTCGTGCCTTTTTTG
Source organism: Pontibaca salina (assembly GCF_016307205.1). Classification (GTDB taxonomy): domain Bacteria; phylum Pseudomonadota; class Alphaproteobacteria; order Rhodobacterales; family Rhodobacteraceae; genus Pontibaca; species Pontibaca salina. Next base: position 142,536 of record NZ_JAEIJD010000004.1, read on the forward strand.
GTAAAACCATACAGCATCTGGCCCTGTGTTGAAATCTGAATTTCCGACAGCTCACTCTGCTCCGCTGTTAGGACAAAGTTTTCGGACCGCTTTTGTACCACACACCCTGCTATAATTGACAATAGACCCTTGATACCGCGAAAATCGGAGGCTAGAGGCACCGGGAAATGCTTAGGTCATGCGCGAAATACAGCTTGGGACAAGTCGTCCGTCACAAACAACACTCCTTTCGGGGTGTAGTTTTCGACGTCGATCCTGAGTTTTCCAACTCCGATGATTGGTACGAATCCATTCCCGAGGACATCCGTCCCGTGAAGGATCAGCCATTCTATCACCTGCTCGCGGAAAACGATCAAAGTTATTATATCGCCTATGTATCCGAGCAAAACCTGATGGCGGATCATTCGGGCGAACCAGTGGATCATCCGGACGTGCCCGAAATGTTCGGCGCGTTGCAGGACGGTATTTATGCCATTCAGTTCCAGATGAACTGATCTGTTCGGCCGCGCAGGCCAGCGGACTTTCTAGCGACACTCGTTCAGACGTAAGGTAACGCAGAGCCGACGGCCGGGTTCGCCTCTCAGGGAATCGGGCTGCTGCATTTGCCAAGGGCAATGGCTGCGACACATCTATCGCCAGTGGGACCAGTGCCTTTAAAAAGGGGCAGGCGGGCGCGTCGTGGCTTTTATCCACAAAACTGGAAGGTTATGCTTTACCCTATATTTGCTCACCGGCAATGATCAAAACAGCAAGGGAGAAAAGTATGGATCGTCGCGGTTTTCTGAAGGGGGCCACGCTGGGCGGGGCTGCGGTTTCGGCGACCTCGCTGGCGGCACCTGCCGTCGCCCAAGGCAAGATGACTTGGCGCATGGTGACGACCTGGCCCAAGAACTTTCCCGGACTAGGGGTCAGTGCGCAACGCCTCGCCGACCGCATCACTGCCGCCAGCGACGGACAATTAACGATCAAGCTGTTCTCTGCCGGAGAGCTGGTGCCGGCGCTGCAATCGCTTGATGCGGTCATCGACGGCTCGGCCGAGATGAGCCACGGAGCGGCCTATTACTGGCAGAACAAATCACCCGCGCTCAATTTTTTTACCGGCGTGCCCTATGGTATGACCGAACGAGAATTGACGGCCTGGATCCGCTTCATGGGCGGGCAGGAAATCTGGGACGAGATCTATGATCAGTTCGGAGTTCAAGGATTTCTGGCGGGCAATACCGGTATTCAGACGGGTGGTTGGTTCAAACAAGAACTGACCGGCCTTGAAGATGTTCAGGGTATGCGATTCAGAACCCCCGGATTGGGCGGGCAGGTTTGGCAGAAAATTGGAGCCTCGGTCAGTAACATGGCTGCTGGCGACCTGTTTCAGGCGTTGCAGAACGGCACGCTGGATGCGATTGAATTCGTTGGACCTTATAACGATCTCGCACTCGGTTTCTATCAGGTGTGCAAACATTACTACACGTCTTCCTTCATCGAGCCGGGGCTTGCGCCTGAGGTTGTGGTGGACAAGGCCAAGTATCAGGCATTGCCCGCGAACCTGCAGGCGATCATTCGCGATTGTGCCCAGGCGGAATACGATAACATGACCGCCGATATCTTTGCGAATGATCCCCGGGCATTGCAGACATTGGTGAACGACCACGGCGTCATTACCCACCCGAAATTTCCGGATGATATTCTCGAGGCCGGGGCCAAAGCCGCCGAAGAGGTTTTGGGCGAGTTGCGCGATAGCGGCGATCCGTTGGTCCAGAAAACTGTTGCCAGCTTTACGGACGCGCTGAACCTTCTGCGGACCCGGACTGAAGGCACCGACCTGTCCTTTATTCAGGCCCGGGACAAATACTTCAAGTTCGGCTGAAAAGCCGAGGGGAACGAGAAAGTCAAAAGGCCCGTGGCAATCGCCACGGGCCTTTCCTGTTCGCTTGCCTTGCGGAAGTATCAGCAGTCGAGCGTGCGCTCGCGCTCCCACTCGGTGAAGTGGTTGCTGTACTCGTCCCACTCTTCGTGCTTTTTGTTCAGGAACGCGCGTGCGAAGTCTTCGCCCAGCGTCTTTACCAATGCCTCATCGGCTTCGAAGAGACGCAAGGCATCCAGCAGGTTCCGCGGCAATTGCGGTGTGCCGGCTGGGATTTTGTCAAGCTCGGTATACATGTTGATATCCAGCGCCTGACCCGGATCAGCTTTGGTGCGGATCCCGTTGAGGCCGGCAGCCATCATCACCGCTGGCAGCAGATAGGGGTTCACCGCACCGTCGGGCAGACGGTTTTCCATGCGCCCATCACCCGGAAGGCGGAGCAGGTGCGTGCGGTTGTCACCCGACCAAGTCACATAGTTCGGTGCCCAGGTCGATCCGGTCGCGGTGCTGCGCAGGCCGATGCGTTTGTAGCTGTTGACCGTCGGGCAGGCGATAACCGTCGAGGCCGCCCCGTGGCGCAGGATGCCGCCTAGGAAATTCCCGCCGATCTCGGACAGGCCATGCTGTCCTGCCGGCGTATCACCCGAGCCCGCGAACAGGTTGTTCTTGGGGGTGCCGGTAGAATCCCACGCTGACATGTGAATGTGCAGGCCGTTGCCGGTCAGTTCTGGCAGCGGCTTGGGCATGAAGCTGGCGCGCATGCCGTTCTTCTCGGCGACGTATTTGATCATGAACTTGAAGAAGCTGAGCTGGTCGGACATCTTCAACACATCGTCGAAGTCCCAGTTCATTTCCCACTGGCCGTTGGCGTCTTCATGGTCGTTCTGGTAGCAGCCCCAGCCCAGTTCCTGCATGTATTCGCTGACTTCGCGGATGATGTGATAGTTCCGCATGATCGCCTGCTGGTGATAACAGGGTTTCACATCATTATCGAACTCATCCGCAAGCGCCTTGCCGTCGGGTGTCAGCAGCGAGAACTCGGGTTCCACTCCGGTTTTGAAGTAAAGTCCCAGTTCGGCCGCGTCGTCCATCTGCTTGCGCAATACGTTGCGCGGGGCCTGCATGAAATATTCGCCATACATGACGGGGTTGCCCGGAACCCAGGCGATTTCCGGCTGCCACGGGATCTGGATCGCCGCGTCGGCGTCGGGAAGCACCGTCATATCGGGTTCGGACGGTTCTGTGTCAAAGCCAGCGGCAAAAGGGGCAAAGCCAGCGCCGTTGCGCTGGACGCGGCCGATCGCGCGGATCGGCACCAGCTTATTGCGCTGCGTGCCGTGCATGTCGGTGAAGTTGACCATGTAGTATTTGACGCCGCGTTCGCGGCCCCACTCTTCAAGGTCGATTGCTGATTCCTGAACTAGTTGATCTTTCGCCATGGCCAAAATTCGCTCCCTATTTGGTATGGTGTCAGTAAAGTTGGTATGCTTTCGTAGCATCAAACAAAAAGCGCGGCACCCAGAATGGATGCCGCGCCATGATTATTTAGAACTTGTCCTTGCCGGGGTACCAGTCCGTACCTGCCAGCGGCACCTGCGCCATTGCGGCGGCTTCCATGGTCAGAGCCACCATGTCCTCGGGTTCGAGGTTGTGGAGGTGGTTCTTGCCGCATGCTCGTGCCAGCGTCTGCGCTTCCAGCGTCAGCACTTTGAGATAGTTCCGCAGACGACGCCCGCCTTCGACAGGGTCAAACCGGCTCATCAACTCGGGGTCTTGCGTGGTGATACCCGCAGGATCGAGACCTTCGTGCCAGTCGTCATAGGCGCCCGCAGTCGTGCCAAGCTTGTTGTACTCGGCTTCCCACTTCGGGTCGTTGTCGCCAAGCGCGATCAACGCGGCAGTACCGATCGCCACAGCGTCGGCACCCAGTGCCATCGCCTTGGCCACGTCGGCGCCCGAACGGATACCGCCCGATACGATCAGCTGGACCTTGCGGTGCATGTCCATCTCTTGCAGCGCCCGAACCGCCGGGCGAATGCAGGAAAGGGTGGGCAGGCCAACATGTTCAATGAACACGTCTTGCGTTGCGGCGGTGCCGCCCTGCATACCGTCAAGCACGATCACATCCGCACCGGCCTTTACCGCCAGCTTGGTGTCAAAGTAAGGACGTGTACCGGCGATCTTAATATAGATCGGAACCTTCCAGTCGGTCAACTCGCGGATCTCGAGCACCTTGATTTCCAGATCATCCGGGCCAGTCCAGTCAGGGTGGCGGCAGGACGACCGCTGGTCGATGCCTTTGGGCAGGTTGCGCATCTGGGCCACGCGATCCGAGATCTTCTGACCCAGCAGCATTCCACCACCGCCCGGCTTTGCGCCTTGGCCAACGACGATTTCAATCGCATCGGCCTTGCGCAAGTCGTCTGGATTCATCCCATAACGCGATGGCAGCACCTGATAAACCAGCTTGGAGGAGTGTCCGCGCTCTTCAGGCGTCATCCCGCCGTCGCCGGTTGTGGTCGACGTGCCAGCCGCGTTGGCGCCACGGCCTAGGGCTTCTTTCGCGGCCCCGGACAGGGCGCCAAAGCTCATACCAGCGATGGTGATCGGGATATCGATCTCGATCGGGTTCTTGGCAAACCGTGTCCCAAGGACAACGTTGGTATCACATTTTTCGCGATAGCCTTCCAGCGCGTAGCGCGAGATCGACGCACCCAAGAAGAGCAGATCGTCAAAGCTCGGCACCTTGCGCTTGGCACCGCCGCCGCGAATATCGTAGATACCGGTTGCCGCCGCGCGACGGATGTCGCTGTTGGCGTCCAGTGTATAAGTGGCGGACTGGCGTGGCGTAGTGTGCGGAATGCCCTTAGAATCGTAATCTTTCATGGTCATGATCCTCAGTATGCTGACGCGTTATCGACGTCGAAGTTGTAGAGTTTACGCGCCGAACCATAGCGGGTGAATTCCTCGGGCTTTGCATCGGCACCTGTGCGTTCCAGGATGTCCTTGAGGAATTCGATATGTTCGGGACGCATTTCCTTCTTCTCGCAGTCCGCTCCAAGGCTTTTAACCTCGCCGCGCACAAAGAAGCGCGCTTCATAGCAGCTGTCACCAAGGGCTTCGCCGGCATCGCCCAGTACGACCAGATTGCCCGACTGACCCATGAATGCCGCCATGTGTCCGATGCTGCCATGGACGACGATATCCACGCCTTTCATCGAAATACCGGTACGCGCGCTGGCGTTGCCCTTGATGTTGAGCAGTCCGCCATGCGCAGTCGCTCCGGCGTTCTGGCTGGCGTCACCGTCGACAGTGATGGTGCCCGAGATCATGTTCTCGCCAAGGCCCGGACCAGCCGAACCCTTGATGTGAACATCGGCCTGCTTGTTCATGCTGGCGCAGAAATACCCGGCGGACCCGTCGATCGTGATATCCATCGGAGAGTCGATCCCGGCCGCGATTGCATGGGCACCTTTGGGGTTGAGAACTGTCCACTTTGTCTTTTCGGTGGTTCCGATCAGATCGTGGAGGGACTGGTTCAAGCTGCGAAGGCTTTGAGTTTCAAGGTCTACTGTGTTCATCTTAATGATTCCAGAAATAAACGGTTGCAGGCTCCGGCTCCCAGACGCGGGCGTTGTCGATACCGGGGAGGTCTACGAACGCGCGATACTCGCTGGCGAATGCGACATACTGATCGGTTTCAGCCATCACAGCAGGTTTCGTCGCGATCGGGTCACGGACGACACCAAAGCCATCTTTCGTGCCGACGACGAAGTTAAAGAAGCCGTCGATATCGTCGATGGTGCTTTCCAGCGCTTCGCCCAGCGTGCTGCCGGTTTTCATTTTCCAGCTGACATATGCGGCACCGACTTCGGTGTCGTTTTCGGTGTTGATGACCATGCCTTCACGGCGCAGCTGGCGGCGCATTCTGTTGTGGTTCGACAGCGAGCCGTTGTGCACCAGGCACTGATCATCACCGGTCGAGAACGGGTGCGCACTCAGGGTCGAAACACCTGACTCGGTGGCCATGCGGGTGTGCCCGATTGCGTGAGTGCCGCCCATTTTTTCGACAGCAAAGCGCGCCGCCACGTCCTTGGGCAGGCCAACTTCCTTGTAGATCTCGATGGTTTCGCCGACGCTCATGATGCGAACGTCCGGACGAATTTTGCTCAGGGCGTCCCGCGCCAGGTCGATCTTGTCGCTTGGCACGGAAAGCACCGCGTGCGTATCATTCCGCTCGGAAGTCACTGTCGCACCGATCGCGTTGCCCAGATCAGCATCGATAGTTGCGAAATCTTCGTCAGCGTTTTCCGACTGAAGGGTCAGTTTCGACGCATCACCACCGCCATTGCGGTAGATCGCGATACCCGCACTGTCCGGGCCACGTTCAGTCATTGTGACCAGCATTTCGGTCAGCAACTCGCCCAAACGCGGCTCGAGCGATTTATCCTTTAGGAATAGTCCAACGATCCCACACATCGCATAGATCCTTTTTTGAGAACTGTCGATTCGCAGGCTAGCGAATTCAATTTCACAATTCAACTGGCAAGAATATTATTTTCACCAGAGGATCGAACTGCATCCCGTTGCATCCAGTGCGGGCGTGGAAACCGCGCCTTAAAAACACTGCTTTTGCTTGGGTTGGCAGGGCTGGTTTGCACTGGGGACGACGGCGAAATTCGCGGCTAGCGCCATATATGGCAGGCTGCGCGCCGCGTGTTGGGGCAGGGTCAAGCCGCCGCTGAAACTGAAATCTTTCAATATATTGTCGAAGAGGCTGCCTCTTGCCGGCTGCGTTGCCTGGCAGGAAACTTGTGCTGCGGCGCTGCGCTTAAGCGCGCTGAGAGGTTCGCAATTTGCGGAGCGCTCCCCTCTGCCAAGGGGCAGGGATGTATTGCTATGGAGGGATGGGCATAGCCCAGACACCTGCGGAAATAGCCCCCTACGGCAGGGGACGATGCGCCACAAAAGCACCCCGCTGGTGCCCGCAGAGAGGCCGTAGCCAAAGTGGCCGCCTATAGGTCGTGGTCCGGCACTATGTGATTCGAAATCTCACCGAGCGGCTGTGAAATGTCTGTGACGACACCAAGCGCTCGAATATCTGGTGCTAGTCAAGGGAGGTCTGCCCAGACCTACGGAGATCGGGTCTGACGAGAAGCCAGAGCAGGTCGAATCGGTCTGGCCGAAAACTTGCGCTTAGCTCGCCTGCGGATAAGCGATGATTGAAAGATAACGGATCGGGAGCTTGATAAGCTCCTCTGGCCCGTGGGGCGCATCGGCGTCGAAAAATAGGGTATCGCCGGTTTCCAGAAAGTAGACGACGTTTCCGTGTCGGTAACCCAGCTCGCCCTCCAGCATATAAATCGTCTCGATCCCGTCATGCTGAAACGTCGGGAATGTATCCGAAGTTTCCGACAACGTGATCAAATAGGGTTCTACGACTACACCGCTGGCGTTTGATCCGATATGTCCAAGCAGATTATATTGATGCCCCGCCCGTGTTCCGCGCCGTTCGGTTTCTGCGCCTTCGCCAGCCTTGGTGAGCATGGCACCGCGTGTCTCCTCGAAACCTCGCAGAAATGCTGTTAGTGGCACGCTCAACGCATGGGACAGAGCTTGGAGGGTGGTCAGAGACGGCGACGTGTTGCCGTTTTCGATTTTGGAGAGCATACCGATGGACAAACCGGTGGCCTCGGCTAAGGCGAACACGGTCATCTTTTGCTGGCGGCGATGGGCTCGCACCTCTTTACCGATCGCGACCTCAAGCACTTTTTCGCGACTGCTGGCGACTTTGTGTGGGTCCTGACTTAATATCTTGCGGCCTGACTTGAGATCGCGCTTAGCCGTTTTGGGCATGATTGACCTTATCCTTGACGTTTCAATTTCATATTTGTCCGGGGAGAAGCCATATACACTCTCCTGCACACAGCCCGCGTCGTCCATAATCTTTCATGTGAGGAATAATTAATGACCTTGGCGGAAAAATCAACGATTTTGGGCTTTTTGATCTTTCCGGGTTTTCCGATGGCCTGTCTGACCTCGGCTGTGGAACCCTTGCGCGCGGCCAATGAAATCGCGGGAAAGACCGCTTTTGGCTGGAAGCTAATCTCGGAGCACGGGGCGCGGGTACGCTCAAGCGCCGAGGTGGGGTTTGACCCAGACCTTTCGCTGGATCAGGCCGATGATCTGGATTACCTGTTTTTGCTCAGCAGTCCGCAGTCTACGTTCGAAAACCCCAAGGCTTCGGGTGGCCTGTTGCGGCGGCTTGCCCGTCACGGGGTCAAGATGGGCGGCATCAGCGGCGGAGTGTTTCCGCTGGCGCGTTCGGGTCTGATGACGGGGTACGAATGCAGCGTGCACTGGTGTTACGAAGCTGCTTTTGCTGCCGAATTTCCTGACCACCGCATGACCGATGATGTGATCCGGATCGATCGCAACCGCTATACAGTGTCGGGGGCTGCGGCTGCTTTCGACCTGATGCTGCACATTATCGAGGAAAGGCTGGGTGAGGATGTCACCACCGAGGTTGCCTGCTGGTTCCAGCATCCGCTCGTGCGGGGGCAGGGGGTGCGGCAGAAAATTCCGACCGTACGCAACCAAAGCACATCCGACATGCTGCCGCCGGTCGTCGCGCAGGCGATCGATATTTTTTCTGACCATATTGACGAACCTGTCGCCGTCGCTGATGTGGCGCAGACCATTGGTGTTTCGGCGCGTCAGCTTGAGCGGAGTTTCAAACATGCGACCGGCCAGAGTCCGTCGCATTATTATCGCTCGTTGCGGATGAACGCCGCGCGCCAGCTTGTGCTATATTCAAAGGATACGATGACCGAAATCGCCAACGCGGTCGGTTATGCCACCGCAACGCCGATGGTCCGTCACTACCGGCAGACATTTGGGCTGAGTCCGGAAGAGGACCGCAAGACAATCAACATGTTCCGGGTCAAGGACAACCGCTCGATCCCGTCGACATAGATTGAACGTGCGCCGACGAGGCTATTGGATGGACAGGCGCAGGGTGAATTGCTCGGATGCCGGTCTGCGAAACAGCTGAAATACAATGACCTGATAGAAACCCGATCCGGTGTAAAAGCTGTAGTCGCCCTGGCAATCGATGACGTCGGGCACGGTAAAGCAGGTGTTTTCACTGCCGAAAAGCTCCAATCGTGCCAGTTGGCCGGCACCGGTTCCGAACACAAAGCACATCGGCCAACCGTCGCTAACCTGTCCGCTGACCTCGCCCGAGGAATGGCCGCGGTCGAATCGGATTTCCAAGCAGTTTTGTGAAGCGGAAGTTGTCGCCCACAAACCCAGCAGAAACGCGGCAATCAAACGAAACATGGCGCCCTCGCAACCGAGGTGTAACCATAACATGTTTGCGCCTTTTTCGCAGCGGTGAAACGAAAAGTGGCCCGCCGAAGCGGACCACAAGGTTTCTACAGACGCCCGCAGGCGCTGGCTCAGGTTGCGCTTTTGACAGCGGTGATCAGCGCATTGCGGAGCGATCCTGCTGAAGAACGCGGGCCGATCACGCTGAAATGCGTGCCGGTCTTACGGCAGATCAGAAAGCAACCCAGATGGGCCAGTTGCGTTCTGAGCGCAGCGCCCTGATCCATCGCGCGCGTGTTGGCGTTGCACAGCAATTCCAGCACGCTATGGCAATGCGGTCCTTCTAAGTCGAACCGCACCCAGCCGTCGGTTTGTTCGGTGACCGAGGCGTTTTCGCCCACGGCTGCCGTAACTTGGGCGGCAAGGTCTTCATGGGTGTCATGAGGGGCCTCGATCATCCATTGATGGGGTCCCATCCAGAACGCGGCGAACGGTTCCTTGGTGGCGCAGCGCGCCACATCCGGAAGATCAAAGCCAAGGAATTTGGCCGCGGCGGCGGCCGCCGCGTCCTCTTTTCCACGGCGCGACGCGACTGATGCCAGCGCCCAATCGGGGCATTCCGAGATGCGCATCCCGCCAATGTTATCGACTTGCGCGACGGTGCCCCAGAGGGGCGTAATCGGTTTCAAATCATGCACGGACACGTACTCCCTCTGGATCCACGAACTGCGGATTGACGACTTCGACGTCAACATTCAGGTTGGTTACCGGACTGACAAGGCTGACAATTTCGCCCATGCGGTTGGCACCGTCTTTCAGGAAGCCCAGGCCAATCGATGAGTTAAGGATCGGCGAATAGCACGCCGAGGTGACATAGCCCTGATCGTGCTCCGCATCGACAGGCGTTCCTTTTGTCATCAGGTGACCGCCGGCGGTCACTTTGTCGGCGCTGTTGACCGGCTTGAAACCGACCATGTTCAGCGCATCGGGCAGGTTCATGCCCTCGCGCTCGGACATGGTGGACCCGATGCTGTCCTTCTTTTTCGAAACCATTCGCCCCATCCCGAGGTTCAGCGCGGTGATTGTGCCGTTCAGTTCGTTCCCGGCAGCGTGACCTTTTTCGATCCGCATCACGCCAAGCGCTTCGGTGCCATAGGCGACGACATCGAATTCCTTGCCTGCTTCCATAATCCGGCGGAACAGTGCGTCGCCATAACGTGTCGGCACCGCAATTTCATAAGCCAGCTCGCCCGAGAACGAGATCCGGAACAGGCGCGCGCGCAGGCCACCGCAAACGGTGATCTCGCGACAGGCCATGAACTCGAACCCTTCATTGGAGAGGTCGAATTCGGGATCCACGATCTTTTGCAGCAGCTTGCGGCTGTTCGGTCCAGCCACGGCATATTGTGCCCAGGCTTCGGTGGTTGAAATCAGCTGCACGTCCATGTCCGGGAACAGGCACTGCCGCACGAATTCCATGTGGCGATAGACCTCCACAGCGTTGGCGGTCGTTGTCGTCATCACGAAATGATGTTCGGACAGGCGGGCGGTGGTGCCGTCGTCCATTGCATTGCCATCCTCGCGCAGCATCAATCCATAGCGGGTTTTGCCAACGGCCAGTTTGGCAAATGCGTTGGCATAGACCGTATTGAGGAATGGTGCCGCATCGGTGCCTTGAATGTCGATCTTGCCCAATGTGGTCACATCGCACACGCCAACCGATGCCCGTACGGCCCGCACCTCGCGGTCCACGCTTTCGCGCCAATGGGTTTCACCGGGCTGGCTAAACCATTGGACACGCAGCCAGTTGCCGACTTCGACAAAGGAAGCACCGTTTTCGAGCGCCCACTTGTGGCTTGGGGTTTCGCGAACCGGATGGAAATCCTTGCCGCGTGCGCGCCCGCCCCAGGTTCCCATGGCGACGGGGCTATAAGGGGGGCGGAAGATCGTGGTGCCGGTTTCGGGGATCGACTGGCCGGTCAGTTCGGCCATGATTGCCAAACCGCCCATGTTGCTGGTTTTGCCCTGATCGGTCGCCATGCCCAGAGTCGTATACCGCTTGAGGTGCTCGACCGAGCGATAGTTTTCCTGATGGGCCAGCTTCACGTCTTTTACGGTGACGTCATTCTGTTGATCCAGCCACGCCCGGCCCTTGCCATGGCGGACATGCCAGAACGGTTGGATGTTCACCGGCGCGTCCTCGGCCTGGGGCAGGTCGATCTTGCTGGTCTTGATGCCGAGATCGCCCAGTGCCGCAACGGCCTGTGCGCTACCGGTTTCCAGCGCGGCGGCGGTCGAGAAATCGCCGTTCGCGGCCCCGGCCACGGTCATGCCCGGAATGCTGTCTTCACCCGGCACAAAGGCTGAAATCTGCTCATTCCAGATCGGGCGGCCACGCTGGTGGCAGGTCATATGCACGTTGGGGTTCCAGCCGCCGGAGACACCCAAGGCACCGCATTCGATACTGCGCTCCGAGCCATCGGCCAGCCGAACCTTGATGAATTTCAGCCCGAGGCGACCCGATGTGTCGATCACCTGTGCGCCCGCGAGCAATTCGCAATCGGCGATCCGCGGTGCATCGGCACGGGTATCGATCACCGCCGCAACCTTGACGCCTTTCGCGATCAGATCGACCGCGGTGCGGTGCCCATCATCGTTGTTGGTAAAGATGGCGACCTTATGTGCCGCGGTTACCGCCCAGCGGTTGGCGTAATCGCGCATGGCGCTGGCCAGCATGATGCCGGGGCGGTCGTTGTTTTCAAAGGCGATGGGACGCTCGATTGCACCAGCGCAAAGCAGGGTGCGCTTACTGTAGATGCGCCACAGGATCTGGCGCGGCTTGCCCTCGGGCGGCACCGGCAGATGGTCCGACACCCTTTCGACCGCGCTGTAGATGCCGTGGTCATAGGCGCCGTTGACGGTGGTCCGAGACATGCAGCGCACATTCGGTAGCGAATGCAGTTCCGCCACGGTTGCGGCTACCCAATCCTGCCCGGACTGCTCACCGATGCCGAAAGTTTCGCCATTAAGGCGGCCACCGAAAAGATAGTCTTCGTCGGCCAGAATGACCTGCGCGCCAGCGCGGCCCGCTGTCAAAGCAGCCGACAGACCCGAAGGACCTCCGCCGACGACCAGAAGATCGCAGTGCAGGAACCCCTTGTCGTATTCATCCGGGTCTTCCTCTAACGAGAGCGAGCCAAGACCGGCCGCTTTGCGGATGATCGGCTCATAGATTTTTTCCCAGAACGAAACCGGCCACATGAAGGTCTTATAGTAGAAACCCGCCGTCAAAAAGTTCGAGAAACGGTCGTTGATCGCCATGAAGTCATATTTCAGCGAGGGCGAGCGATTCTGGCTTTTGGCCACCAGGCCGTCAAAAAGTTCGGCGGTTGTGGCGCGAGTGTTCGGCTCTTGCCGCGCGCCGGTGCGCAGTTCGACCAAGGCGTTCGGCTCGGCGCTGTCCGAAGTCAGCACCCCACGTGGGCGGTGATATTTGAACGACCGCGCCATTAAGCGCACGTTGTTGGCCAGCAGCGCCGAGGCCAGCGTGTCGCCCGGATGGCCCTGATATTGCTTGCCGTCGAAGCTGAAGTTGATGGACGATTGCTGATCGATCTGCCCGCCGGCCAGTCGATTGACCTGTGTTTTTCCGCTGTGAGCGCCGGTCTGGGCGCGCGCGGTCGGCTGGTTGATCTGGCTGCCATCTGCCCGATTGGTATAGGTCATTTGCTGCGCCCCCGTGCGCGGGCCACATCACTGGCCATCTCGACATTGGTGATTTCGTGGGTAAACGTGTTGCGCGTCACCACCAGCCAGCTGCGATCGCCGGCTTCGTGGAACCACAGTTCACGGTTTTCACCACCGGTGTCGTTTCGCAAATAGGTGTAATCGCTGAACTGCTCCAATGCGTCTTCGGCCTGCCAATCAGGGCGGTCGATCAGTGACGCAGAGCCCAGAAAGGTGAATTCCTGCGCGTCGCGCGGTCCAAGAAGCGGGTGATTGATAATCATCTCTGGCTGCTCCTCAATGCAGGCTGGGCGATGGGCCCATGCCTTTTTCGTCGATGACATAACCGCGACGGAAGCGGTCGAAACGATAGGCGGCGGCGTATTTGTGCGGCGTGTCGGTGGCCAGCAGATGCGCATAGCACATGCCCGAGGCCGGCGTTGCTTTGAACCCGCCGTAACACCAGCCGCCGTTGAAGTAGAGCCCGCCGATTTCGGTTTTGTCGATAATGGGCGAGCCGTCCATGCTCATATCCATCACGCCGCCCCACATGCGCAGCATGCGGGCGCGCCCCAGAGCCGGAATCAGGGCCATGCCGCTTTCGCAGACATCCTCGACCGTGGGCAGGTTGCCGCGCTGCGCGTACGAGTTGTAGCCGTCCGGGTCGCCGCCAAAGACCAGCCCGCCCTTGTCGGATTGGCTGCAATAGAAGTGTCCGGCACCAAAGGTGATCACCCCCGGCATGATTGGCTTCAGCCCTTCGGTGACAAAGGCCTGCATGACCGTGGTCTCGATGGGCAGGCGTATCCCGGCGTGGGACATCACGCGCGGAGACGAGCCGGCGACACAACTTGCAACCTTGTTTGCACCGATGTAGCCGCGCGAGGTTTCGACCCCCTTGCAAACTCCGTTCTCGATGCGGAAGCCGGTGACTTCGCAGTTCTGGATCAGATCGACACCAAGGCGATCCGCGGCGCGGGCGTAACCCCAGGCCACCGCGTCATGGCGCACCGTGCCGCCGCGTCGCTGCGCCAACCCGCCTTTGATCGGGAAGCGGGCGTCGTTGAAATTCAAGAAAGGATATTCCTTCTTGATCTGCTCGACGCTCAGCAGTTCTGCATCGGCTCCGTTCAGGATCATCGCATTGCCGCGCCGGGTAAAGGCGTCGCGCTGCGGGTCGGTATGGATCAAGTTCAGAATGCCGCGTTGGCTGACCATCGCGTTATAGTTCAGTTCTTGCTCCAGCCCTTCCCAGAGCTTCATCGAATATTCGTAGAACGGCTCGTTACCATCCAGCAGATAGTTCGAGCGGATAATGGTGGTGTTGCGGCCCACATTGCCGCCGCCCAGCCAGCCCTTTTCCAGCACGGCGATTCGCTTCTTGCCGAACTCCTTGGCCAGATAATAGGCTGTCGCCAGCCCGTGCCCACCACCACCGATGATGATGTAATCGTAAGCCGATTGTGGTTCAGGGTCACGCCAGGCTGGCTTCCAACCCTTGTGACCCGTCAGTGCTTCTTTGATGACCCGAAAACCGGAATAGCCCATGGATGACCTCATTCATTTGCGACACGACAATGCGCAATTTCAATGAGGAGTTAACCTTCGGATCGGACAATCACCTTACCGGATCCGACAAGGCGGCACTTTTTTCTCGAATTAGGGACCGGGCCTCGACGCGGCAGCGCTGACTTCGAGCAGCCAATTCTCGACGACACGGCACTCATCGAAATGATCGGCCTTGCGAGGACGTAGGAGATAATAGCCCTGTTCGGTGCGCACCTGCCGCTCCTCCAGAGGGCGCACCAGCCTGCCGTCTTCTAGGTGTCGGTCTACCAGGTGGCCCCACCCCAGCGCGACGCCCAGACCGTCGACAGCCGCTTGCACAGCCAGCGGATAGGTGTTGAACAGTGCTCCCTGGTCAATATTCGCGCTTGAAGCGCCGATACGGGACAGCCAAGTGTTCCAGTTCATCCATTCGCTGCGGGTCGATGCCACCTCGATCAGGTCCTGTTTTGGCAGGTCCGCCAGATTCTGCACGCCGGGGTGCGCCGCCATATATTCGGGCGTGCAGACCGGAAAAATGGTTTCCCCAAAAAGCAGACGGGATTCATGGCCGGGCCAATCGCTGCTGCCGCGCAAGATCGCCAGATCGACGGAATCAGCGAGACACTCGGCATCGTTGTCCGAAGCGACAAGCATGATCTTGATATGTTTATTGGCCCGAGTGAATGCCTGCAGGCGCGGCATCAGCCACAGCGCGGCAACTGAATTGGTCGCGGCCAGCGTCACCGTCCGGACCTGATCTTCGGCCACAATCCGGCGCGAGGCATCGCGTAATCCCTGCAGGGCGGGCTTGATCTCGCCCAGAAACCGCTGCCCTTGCGGGGTCAGGTGGATCGAGCGGTGCCCGCGTATGAATAGCGGCACGTTATAGTGGTGTTCAAGCAATCGGACCTTTCGGCTGATGGCGGTCTCACTGATGTTGAGTTTGCGGGAGGCTCCGACAAAACTCTGATCTTCTGCCGCAGCCTCGAAGGCCAGCAGATAGTCCAGTGGCGGCAACGATGGGTTGCCCTTTCTCATTCGTTCAGACCGTCCATGACCGGATTTCCACTCCGTGATTCGTTTGCTGCTATACAGCATGTTTGCCAAACCATGGCGAGCGACCTCTTGGCTCTAATTAACGCGGGCATAGAGTATCAAAAAAACATTCAGAGAAAAGCAACTTACTTGCCATAGTGGGGCCAGTCCGAAAATTGATTCGGACGAAGCAACCATATGCGTCGACCAGCGCTCTGACTGGTCTTCGAAGTCACCTATGACCCTATCAAGGGGGACGCCGCCATGAATACCATGAATACCAACGTAATCTTCCAAAACCCCTATGAACGGGCCGGCGTGGTGACGCCGGGATTGCCGATCCTGCCTCATGGGGTTGAGCGGCATCCGATCCCGGGTGGGGGCAGCCGCGCAGTTCAGATTTTCCAAGGTGACGAAATCACCGTGCAGGACCGGGAAGGCCTGCAACCGGTTGAGCTCGTGTTTTTTGCGCCCGACGGAACCTCGGATGCGGCAATGATCGGGGCCAGCGGTGGACGCGACCCCGAAGGGCTGAAAGCCGCGCTGCTCAGCGATAAATCCGGAGCCAAGGTGCTGCGGGCGCTGGACGCTGCCGGTTTCGACATCGGTCGCGCCGATGGAACACGGATTTTCAGCGATGGTTCACGCGCCGGTGAGGTCGAGAAATTCACTGCCACCAGCGACGGCTTGCTGATCGTCTGCGCGCCCGGTGTCGCGACGAGCCCGCATGAGCAGTGGATACCGACCGAAATCGCGCTGTATATCAGCCGCGCCAATCCGGGAGATGAAAAAGGCAAGCTGTTGCCGCCCGAGCCATTGGCCGACCCGCTTGTCGATATCAATATTCTGCCCGGCGAAGCAAAGGCTTATGAGGTTCGCAAGGGCCAGTATATCCAAGTGCTTGACGTGCAGGGGCGCGAATGTTCGGATTTCCAGGCGTTTTCGATGCGCGCGCTGGACAAGGGACTTGAGCGCGAGATCGACCCGACCACGACTCGGGCCTTGATGGGCTCGCTCTATCCCAATCCGGGTCTGCATTCGCGCTACTGCTCTTCGGATCAGGAGCGTTTGGTCGAGATCGTGCAGGACACGGTCGGGCGGCATGACACATTCGGGCTGGCTTGTACCGCGCGCTATTACGAGGAGCTCGGCTATCCGGGACACCTCAACTGCTCGGACAATATCAATGTCGAGTTGGGTCAGTATGGCGTACGTCCGCGCGGCGGCTGGCCAGCGATCAACTTCTTCTTCAACACAATGCTGGACGATACCCACTCGATCACCATGGACGACCCCTATTCGCGTCCTGGCGATTATGTGTTGTTGCGTGCAATGACAGATCTGGTCTGTATCTCGACAGCCTGTCCCTGCGACATCGACCCGGCCAATGGCTGGAACCCCACGGACATTCAGGTCCGGACCTATGAAAAAACCAACGAATTCAGCCGTTCGATCGGCTGGCGGAAATTTCCGGAGGCGGATATGGAAGAAACGAAAAAGACCGGTTTCCACGAGTGCTTTGCAAAGCACACGCGGGACTTCGTCGAATATCAGGGTTTTTGGCTGCCCAACCAGATGAGCAACCACGGTGCGATCGCCGAATACTGGGCTGCGCGCGAAAAAGCCGTGATCATGGATCTGTCGCCGCTGCGTAAATACGAGGTCACCGGACCAGACGCAGAAAAGCTGATGCAGCTTTGCGTGACGCGTAACATGAAGAAGCTGCCAGTCGGTGGCGTCGTCTACACTGCGATGTGCTATGAGCATGGTGGCATGATCGACGACGGCACAGTCTACCGTCTGGGCGAAACCAACTTCCGCTGGATCGGCGGCAACGACCAGTCCGGGCTGTGGCTGCGCAAGCAAGCGGTTGAGCGGAATCTGAATGTCTGGGTGCGCAACTCGACCGACCACCACTGTAACGTTGCGGTGCAAGGTCCGCTGTCGCGCGAGATCCTGAAGCAGGTGATCTGGACCCCGCCAGAGAACTCGACCCTCGAAGAGCTGGACTGGTTCCGTCTGACCATCGGTCGTATTGGCGATTATCACGGACCTGCCGTTGTGGTCAGCCGGACCGGTTACTCGGGCGAACTGGGTTATGAGGTGTTCTGCCACCCCAAGGATGCCGAAGAAGTATTCGAAGCAATCTGGAAGGTCGGTGAGCCGATGGGCATGATCCCGCTGGGGCTGGCCGCACTGGACCTGCTGCGCATCGAAGCCGGGCTGATCTTTGCCGGTTCCGAATTCGACGACCAAACCGACCCGATGGAAGCCGGAATTGGCTTTACGGTGCCGCTGAAGTCGAAAACGGATGATTTCATCGGGCGCGAGGCTCTGGAGCGCCGGAAAGCGCACCCTCAGCGCAAGATGGTCGGTCTGGATCTGGAAGGCGGCATTGTGCCGGTGCCGGGCAACTGCGTCCATATCGGCAAGCCGCAAATCGGCGAAATCACCTCGGCGATGAAATCGCCAATCCTTGGCAAGGTCATCGCGCTGGCGCGGATGGATCTCGCTCATGCCGAATATGGCACTGAGGTCGAGATCGGTCAGTTGGATGGCGATCAGAAGCGCCTGAAGGCCACGATTGTTCCCTATCCGCACTTCGACCCCAAGAAAGAGCGGGTCAAGGGCAACTACAGCTAAGCCTGACAGCGGTTGAAAAAATGAAAAGCCCCGGAACAGTTTCCGGGGCTTTCTCATGTGCGAGCCAGAAATGAACGGACATGCCTATTAAATATTCGCGGATGTTGTTCTGCCTTGTTTGTCCGGACCGGCACTGGCCAAAATTGACCCGTCGCTGGTTTTGAGTTTTCCTGAGTTTAGTTGCTGGACCAAATTTGCCAATTGCTGCTATCTTGCCGTGTCCGTCAGGATTATTGGGCATCAGTTAGGACGTAACCTCTCTTAAGGCAGTTAAATGAGTACCGACAATCAGGAAATAACCTCGCAGATCATCGCGACTCACTCTGTCGGTGCGACGGTACAGGTGGTCTTGGATCGTCTGTTCGCCCAGATAAAAAATGAGGAATATCCGGTGGATACCCGCCTTCCGTCCGAGCGAGCACTCGCTTCGGAGCTTGGTGTGGCGCGCAACACCGTGCGTGAGGCGCTGGACATTCTTGAGGCTCGCAACGTGATCAGACGGCGCCCCGGCAGCGGCAGTTTCGTCACCTATCGATCGGAAACGCCTCCAGCCGAGCGGGTCGACAAGTCCATCGCTTTTGAGACCAGCCCCTTAGACCATCTTGTCGTGCGCGGAATTCTGGAGCCCGAAATGGTGCGACTGGCGGTTATCAACATGACGCCGCGCGAGATCAGGGAACTGGAGCAGCTGATGTCCGAGATCGAGCATGTCCGCACCGACGTGACAGCGTTTGTGAAATGCGAGGAGAATATCTATCGCAAGATCGCAGCCGGTACCCGCAACCCGCTATTAGCGTCATGCTATGATTTGGCGATCGAGGCTTGCCGGGTCAGTTTTCGCACGACCTTGCTGCGACGGCATCTGACGCCCAAGCGGATTCTGGAATACCAGCAGCGGTATAATACCCTGTTCAACGCCATTGCATCACGTGATGTCGAGCGCGCTGTCGAACTCATCAAGCTGCATCTGATTGAAGAGCAAAAACTGCTCTTGCAGGACTTTTAACGCTTCATATCTGCGATCGCGATCAGGGCGTCGCCCATTGCTCACGCTGAATCATCTTGGTCCGATCCGTGGGGATGCGCTGATGCCACAGCTGCCCTAGGTCTCTCATTTCCTTTTTGAGCAGGTCGCCGTGACGTGTCAGCCAATCTGGTATGGAGCCAAAGTCGACAATCCTGGCCTTGCCGTTCTGGATAGTGACGATGGGCCAGTCGCCGATCAAAGCGTTATCGATGCCGAACATATCCTGCCCCCACCAGTGCGCAGGGCCAAAGGCATGGGTCACATGCCCCAGTTGTTTCATCGCAGCCAGCACCGATTCGGGTCTGATACTGTTGCACTTTTCGACAGCGCCGTGCCAGATGTCCAGAATCGCCGCATATTCCCAGCTTACTGCGCTCCAAGTGTCGGGAAACCGGCGGTTATACTGTTCGAAAAAAACATGGGGCTGGTTGAAAAAGAAGGCCTTTTCCCGCAGCAGCGGATCATCGAAATCCGGAAACTGGAACACCACACCTTCCATAAATTCAGCAGATGTGCGGGCGACCAGATGTTCGTATTGATCCAGAGTGCATGAGATAATTTGCCCCTTGAACCCCTGCGCATGGGCATATTCCGTCATGGCGTGAACCATTGGCGTGCGGCTGGTGCACCAGCACAGGATATCGGGGTCAGTGTCCAGCATTGCCTGCACGATCCCTGCCGCATCGGTGCTGTCGGCATCGTACTGAATCTGCTTGATCAATGGCATGTTTTCGGCGGCAAACGCAGCACGATAAGTCGCAAGCGAGGGTATGCCCAGAGCATCTTTCTGGCTGCACAGCGCGACTTTTTTCAACTCTGAGCGATTTGCAGCCAACCATTCGACGCCGGTGACATTGTAGACCGGATGCAATTCGCTGGGGGCGATCAGATAGGGGCTGTCGGGTGACAGGTCGCTGGGCAGGAGAGTCGAGGTCAAGATCCGCCGTTCGCCCAGATAGTCGCGCAGCGGCGTATAGGTATCTCCCCCCAGCATCATCAACAGTTTGATGTCGTGCTTTTCGACCAGCTCATGGGCACCGTCAATTGCGCGCTGCTCGCTATAGCCGCAATCATATTCTTTGATTTCAATGGGGTAACGCCGCCCACCGATCATCAGGCCGCCATTGCGATTCAGCCAGTCGACCCAGATCTGACAGCCGTTCAACCCCGGCAGGCCCCAAGACTGTACTGGACCGCTCAGCGGGGCCAGAAAGCCGATGTTTATTGCCTCGTTCATCCCAACCGAGAGGCGAGGGAAGGCCGTTGAGACGGCTAGCTTATGTGCAAAACTGGAAAGGGTCATCGTTCCTAAGTACCACCGCTTGCCCGGATGTTCACCCGCTTTCTGCCCGTTTGGATAAATGTTGACACTTTGGTATAGAAAATAGCACCATTTGCAGGACCAAAGGGGCCAAAGTTAAGATAGTGGTCCATACCAGTAGGGGAGAAAGTGATGAAAACCAAGAGAATAGCTATTATCGGTGCGGGCCCATCCGGTCTGGCGCAGATGCGCGCTTTCGAATCAGCTCGGAGCAAGGGCGAAGAGATTCCGGAAATCGTCTGCTTTGAACGGCAGAGCAACTGGGGCGGTCTGTGGAACTATACGTGGCGCACCGGGCTGGATGAAAACGGCGAGCCGGTGCATTCCTCGATGTATCGCTACCTATGGTCGAACGGCCCGAAAGAGGGGTTGGAATTCGCCGATTACTCGTTCGAGGAACATTTCGGAAAGCAGATCGCCTCGTATCCGCCCCGCGCCGTGCTATTCGACTATATTGAGGGCCGCGTGCTCAAGGCCGGCATTCGCGACTGGATCCGGTTCAACACGCCAGTACGGTTCGTCCGCTATAACGAAGACGACGAAACCTTCACGGTTACCGCACATGATCAGGTGAAGGATTCCACCTATGAGGAAACCTTTGATCACGTGATCTGCGCCTCGGGGCATTTCACGACGCCCAACGTACCTCATTACGAAGGTTTCGAGGAGTTTAAGGGTCGGATTCTCCATGCCCATGATTTCCGCGATGCCTGTGAGTTTGCTGGCAAGGACCTGCTGCTGCTCGGATCGTCCTATTCGGCCGAAGACATCGGATCACAATGCTGGAAATATGGTGCCAAATCGATCACCACGTCGTATCGCAGCGCGCCGATGGGCTTCAAATGGCCAGACAACTGGGACGAAGTGCCGGCATTGGTCCGGATGGAAGGCAATATCGCGCATTTCAAAGATGGCAGCTCACGTCATGTGGACGCGATTATCCTTTGCACCGGCTACAAGCATTTCTTCAATTTCCTGCCCGACGATCTGCGCCTGAAGACAACCAACCGTCTCGCCACGGCGGACCTTTATAAAGGTGTCGTTTTCATCAACAACACCAAGATGTTCTATCTGGGGATGCAGGACCAGTGGTTCACCTTTAACATGTTCGATGCGCAGGCGTGGTGGGTCCGCGATGCCATCATGGGCAAGATCGAGGTTCCCACGGACCTCAATGTTCTCAAAGCGGATGTCGAAGAGCGGATCGCCCGCGAGGACGCCGGCGACGGCGACAAATATGCGATCCAGTATCAGGGCGATTACGTCAAGGAGCTGATTGCGGAAACCGATTACCCCGACTTCGATGTGCAGGGGGCTTGCGAGGCGTTTTTCGCTTGGAAGGATCATAAGAAGGAAGACATCATGGCCTTCCGTAATAAATCCTACAGATCGGTGATTACCGGAACGATGGCACCTGCGCACCATACGCCGTGGAAAGATGCGCTTGACGACTCGCTCGAAACTTACCTGCAAAACGAACTGGTTAAGGAAAAAGAAAAGGCGTGAAGACAATTACCCTGACGTCATTGCGGCAGGGTTGAAGGCTCGTAATTGCGCGTCCCCTTATGCTGAGGGGGCGCGCAGTCGTTTCAGGGCCGTGGGGGTAGCACGCCGGGCAAACATCATCGATTTGTAGATCTGTTCAGCCTGATACACCTGTTCAGAAGCGGCGGCTGTTTACCTGTCACTATTGGGCTGGAAAGCCGTGTCAGGAGAGCATTTTAGCTCAAAGCGGCACCATCGACACTTGCCGCCAAATTACGTAGAGCATATCGGGAATGGAAAACCGGAATGAACTCAACACCGAACAGGGAAAGTGCGACCAAATGAGCGTTAAATCAAATCTTGTTGCCTCGATTCTGGCGGCCACGGTGCTTGCCGGAGCCGCCAACGCTGCAGACGATCTGAAGGTCGGGCTGATGTTCACCTTGTCCGGACCGGCGGCGACGCTGGGCGAGCAGGGGCGCGACGGGTTTCTGCTGGCGCTTGACCAGATCGGTGATCTGGGCGGTGTGCCGACCGAGGTCATAATCGTCGATGACGAGCAAAAACCCGATGTCGCCGCCAACAAGGCGCGCGAACTTGTGACCCGCGACGAGGTCGATTTCGTAGTTGGTCCGACATTTTCAAATATTGCGCTGGCGATACACAAGCCGATAACGGATAGCGGCACGATCCTAATCAGCCCCAATGCGGGCCCGTCGCCCTTTGCCGGGGCAGATTGTCACCCAAACTTCTACGCGACATCCTATCAGAACGACCAGATGCACGAGGTGATGGGCGCCCATGCCAAGAAACAGGGCTATGACAACGTGTTCCTGATGGCGCCGAACTATCAGGCGGGCAAGGACAGTCTGAGCGGGTTCAAACACTCCTATGACGGTGGCATCGCTGGCGAGATTTATACCCAGTTGGGGCAGCTCGATTTCTCGGCGGAACTGGCGCAGATCGCGGCGATGCAGCCCGATGCGCTGTTCACCTTCATGCCTGGCGGGATGGGCGTGAATCTGGTCAAGCAATACCGCCAGGCGGGGCTTGCCTCGATCCCGTTCCTGTCGGCATTCACGGTGGATGAAAGCACCTTGCCGGCACAGCAGGACGCGGCTGTCGGGTTCTATTCCGGTGCCAACTGGACCCCCGACACGGATAACGAGCAAAGCCGCGCCTTTGTCACGGCTTACGAGGAGAAGTACGGCTCGGTGCCCGGCAGCTATGCCATGCACGGCTATGATACCGCCCTTCTGCTTGATGCCGCGGTGCGTGCGGTCGGCGGCGATCTTGAGGATCGTGCAGGGCTGCGCAAGGCGCTGGAAGCCGCCGAATTTCAGAGCCTGCGGGGCAAGTTCGCCTTCGGTCCCAACCATTATCCGGTTCAGGATTTCTATCTGGCCGAGGTGGTCAAGCGCGACGACGGCAAGTTCCAGACTTCAATGGTGCGCAAGATTTTCGAGGATTATCAGGATAATTACGCCTCGGAATGCGTGATGCCCAACTAAGGGCAATGTCGGGGGCGTCAGATAGATGACCAGCCTTTTCTTGCTTCAGCTTCTGAACGGGGTTCAGTTCGGCGTGCTCTTGTTCCTGATCGCCGCCGGGCTGACGCTGGTGTTCGGAATCATGGATTTCGTCAATCTGGCGCATGGCGTGCTTTACATGGTGGGGGCCTATCTGATGGCGGCCTTCACCATGATCACCGGAAGTTTCGCCGCCGGATTGCTGCTGGCGCTGGCGGCGACGCTGGTGTTTGGGCTGGCGCTTGAATTTCTGGTGTTTCGACGACTTTACGAACGCTCGCACCTGGATCAGGTGCTGGCGACGTTCGGGCTGGTGATGATCGTGAACGAGGGCGTCAAGATCCTCTGGGGCACCGCGCCGCTCACCGTGCCGATGCCCACGCTGCTAAGCGGATCGATCCCGCTGGCCGGGCCGCTGCAATACCCGGTCTATCGTGTCGCAATCATTGCGGCGGGGCTGGTCACGGCGCTGGGGCTGTGGCTGGTCATCAACCATACACGCATTGGCATGCTGCTAAGGGCAGGGGCGTCGCACCGCTCTACGGTGTCGGCCTTGGGGGTGAATGTTTCGCGGCTGTTCACGCTGGTCTTTGCGGTTGGGGCGATGTTGGCAGGCTTTGCCGGGGCGATCATCTCGCCGATCCTGTCGGTCGATACCGGCATGGGCGAAAGCGTGCTGATCCTTGCCTTCGTGGTCATTGTGATCGGCGGTATCGGATCGATCCGGGGCGCGTTTCTGGGTGCGCTGCTGGTTGGGGTGGTGGATACGCTGGGGCGCAGTTTCGGGCCCATCCTGCTGCGCACCATCATGGACCCGGCGGCCGCATCGCAAACCGGCCGCACGCTGGCCCCGATGGTGGTGTATATCCTGATGGCGGCGATCTTGTTCGCCCGGCCTGCCGGTCTGTTTGGGCGGAACACGTCGTGAGGGTGAAAAACGCTGATCCTGCGGCGATAGTGCCGCCCCGCGTCGCTGTGCGCACATGGGTCGCGATTGCTCTGTTTACGGCATTTGCGTTGGTTCCGGTGCTGGCGGGCTGGCTTGACGATCCGTTCCTGCTGGTCACCGCGACACGGATCGTTGTCTTTGCCCTTGCCGCGATGGCGCTGGATCTGATCCTTGGCTATGGCGCGATGGTCAGTTTCGGACATGCCGCTTATTTGGGCATCGGGGCCTATGCGGTGGCGATCCTGTCATCTTACGGCATCACCGATTTGGGGCTGCATCTGCTTGCGGCATTGGTGGTTTCTGCAATCTTTGCCGCGATCACCGGGGGCATTTCGCTGCGCACCCGTGGCGTGTATTTCATCATGATCACGCTGGCCTTCGGGCAGATGGCCTATTTCTTTTTCGTCTCGCTGTCTGGCTTTGGCGGCGATGATGGGCTGACATTGCGCCAGCGCTCGACCGTGTTCGGCCAGCCGTTGCTGGAGAACGACCTGGCGCTGTTCTATATTGCGCTGGGGTTTCTGGTCGCGCTTTTCGGGTTCAGCGCCGCGCTTGTGCGTTCGCGGTTCGGGCGGGTGCTGACCGGTACGCGCGAAAACCGGATACGGATGCAGGCCATCGGGTTTTCGCCTTTTCCCTATCAGCTGACCGCTTTCGTTATCTCCGGCTGCATGACTTCGGTCGCGGGGGTATTGCTGGCCAATCAGAGCGAGTTCGTCTCGCCGGCCTTCATGAATTGGCACCGCTCGGGCGAATTGATCGTGATGGTGGTGCTGGGCGGGATCGGCAATCTGACCGGGGCCATCGGCGGCGCGATCATCGCATTGTTGCTTGAGGATTGGCTGGCGGTGCTGACCCAGCACTGGCGGCTGTTTTTCGGCCTTTTTCTTGTTCTCGTCGTGCTTTACGCACCGGGCGGGATGACCGGGTTGATCCGCCGTATCATGGGCCGAGCGCCATGAGCGTCCCGTTGCTGTCCGCTCGCAATCTGCACAAGGCTTACGGCGCGCTGCAAGTGACAGACGATCTCTCGCTTGAAATTATCGAGGGCGAATTGCAGGCGATCATTGGCCCTAATGGTGCGGGTAAGACGACATTGATTGCGCAGCTTTCCGGCCAATTGCGCCCCGACAGCGGTCAGATCGCCTATGAGGGGCGCGACATCACCCGCCTGAAAATGCACGAACGGGTGCGGCTGGGCATGGCGCGCTCGTTCCAGATCACCTCGATCCTGCCAGGTTTTACGATGCTGGAAAACGTCGCGATGGCGGTGCAGGCCCGTTCCGGGTCTAGCTTCCGGTTCTTCGGTTCGGCGGCCCGTGAGCGGGCGCTGAACGAGGCTGCGATGGCGGCGCTGGCCGAGGTCGGGCTGGAGGACCGGGCGCATCGTATCGCTGGTCCGATGTCGCATGGCGAGCATCGCCAGCTTGAGATCGCCATCGCGCTGGCCACGAAACCACGGCTTTTGCTGCTGGACGAACCGCTGGCCGGTACCGGTGGAGAAGAGGCGGAACATCTGGTGGCGCTGTTTCGCAGGCTGAAATCGCGTCTCACCTTGGTGCTGATCGAACATGACATGCAGGCTGTCTTTGCGCTGGCCGACCGGATTTCGGTGCTGGTCTATGGCCGGATTATCGCCAGCGGTTCGCCTGACGAAATTCGCCGCGACCCCGCCGTACGCGCGGCCTATCTGGGTGAGGAGGTTGCCTGATGCTGGAGGTCGAAGGGCTGGAAACCGCTTACGGCGAAAGCCGTGTGCTGTTTGGCGTCGACCTATCGGTTGCCCCCGGCGAGGTCGTGACGCTGCTAGGCCGCAACGGCATGGGCAAGACCACGACGGTCAATTCGATCTTCGGGCTGGTGCGCCCGCGCGCCGGTCATATCCGCATCGACGGCAAGGACATGACCCGCGCGGCACCGCATCTGATCGCGGCGGCAGGGCTGGGGCTGGTGCCCGAGGGGCGGCAGATCTTTCCGACGCTCAGCGTGCAGGAAAATCTGGTGGCGACCGCCCGCATGCCCGGTGCCAATGGCGGCAAGTGGACGCTGGAGCGGATCTTTGAGCTGTTCCCTTCTTTGCGCGAACGACGCCGCAACATGGGCGATCAGCTTTCCGGCGGAGAGCAGCAGATGCTGGCCATCGGCCGCGCGCTGATGACCAATCCGCGCCTGATCGTATTGGACGAAGCGACCGAGGGCCTGGCACCTTTGGTGCGCGAGGATATCTGGACCTGTCTGCACCTGCTCAAGGATGAGGGCGAGGCGATCCTGCTGATTGACAAGAATGTCGATGCGTTGACCCGTCTGGCGGATCGGCATCTGGTGATCGAAAAAGGGCGGATCGTCTGGACCGGCACCTCGTCGGAATTGCTGGAGACGCCAGACATCAAGGACAGATATCTTTCTGTCTGATGTTGGCGTCTCCGGGCGCTGCCCGTTGCCGTCAAATAGCGGCCAGCCTCGGCAACGGCTCAGAGGCCCAGCAGCGCGCGCCGTTTTGCGCCCCATGTCTGGACCAGATGGTCGACCAGCAGCCCCATGAAGGCCACCGCCGTCCCCAGCACCAACCCCTTGCCAACATCGGATGAACTGAGTGCGCGCTGCATTTCCTGCCCCAGATCCTGGGTGCCGATAAAGGCGGCGATGATGACCATGAAGAGGGAAAACATCACCGATTGGTTGACGCCCACCATGATCGTCGGCAGTGCCAGCGGCAGGCGGACCTTCCGCATCGTCTGCCCATAGGTCGCGCCGGACATTTCGGCGGCTTCGACCATTTCATGGGGCACACCGCGCAGACCTTCGATCGTGTAACGGATCAGTGGCACGGCGGCGAACAGCACGACGGCGCCAACGACCGCGACATCATTCACACCGAACAGCATGACCACCGGGATCAGATAGATGAAGCTGGGGAAGGTCTGCAACGTATCACAGGCCAGCAGCACCCGTTGCGCGCGGGATTCCTTGCGCGACCCCCAGATGCCCAGCGGAAAGCCGATTGCAGTGGCGATGGCAACCGAAACGGTGACGGTATAAACGGTGATCATGGCCCGGTCCCACCAGCCCGACATGGCGATGAAAGCGAAGAACGCCACGCAGATCGCTGCCGAGCGCAGCCCTCCGATAGCCCAAGCCGCCGCGGCGATCAGCACGAGAACAGCCGAGAAAGGCGCGAACAAAAACGCGTCGCGCAGCGGGATCAGCACCCATACGATCAGGAACCAGCGCAGCCAGGTCGTGACCGGATCGACGATGACGATGAACCAGTCCACCATCGCATCCAGCGGTGCGGCGGCGCTCAGTGCTTGGCGGCGACTGATTTGGTCGAGCAATGGAAAGACCTGTGCCAGCCCCAGCAATGCCAGCGTCAGCGCGGCCCAGATCAGGGCAAGACGATGGCGCACGAACCATGGCGTTCCCTTGGCAAAATGCTGCGGTTGCCGCATCGCCCAGGCTTTCGAGCAGCGGTCCAGCATCACGGCCAGCAGCACGATGGTGATGCCGATCTCGACCGAGCGCCCGATTTTTAGCGCTTGCAGCAGTTGCAGCAGTTTTTGTCCCAGACCGGGCATGCCGATGAAACTGGCCAGAACCACCATTGCAAGACATTGCATGATGACCTGATTCACCCCCACCAGAATATCGGTGCGTGCGGTGGGAATGCGCACCGACCACAGCAGTTGCAGCCGCGTCGCCCCGCACATCTTGCCGCTTTCGATCACCTCGTCCGAGACTTTTTTCAGACCCAGTAACGTCATGCGGATCATCGGCGGCACTGAGAATATAATCGTGACCACGGCGCCAGCCTTTGGGCCAACGCCGATGAACACAACAACCGGAATCATATAGGCGAAATGCGGCATGGATTGGGCGACGTTCAAAATTGGGTTCAGTAGCTTTTCGAACAGCGCCGAGCGCCAAGCGGCAATCCCCGTCAGCAGTCCCATCAGGATCGAAAACGGGGCGGCGACCACGATCACCGACAGGGTTTCCATTGACCATGTCCACTGGCCCATGATCGCGATCCAGCAAAACGTGCCGCCCGACAGCAGCGCCAGCCGCCAGCCGTTCAACGCATAGCCGATGACGGCTGCACTGGCAGCGATCACGGTCCATGGGATCGGGCCGATGTTCGGCCAGCGGCTTTTGCCGTAAAGCAAGTTCGCGGTGACATCGAGCAACCATTCGACTCCGTCGGCAAAGGCGCGGGTGACATGGATCAGACCAAGATCGTCGCGCATGAATCTGAATGCAGCGTTGATCCAGTCGGCGAACGGCCAGACCAACCATTCCGGCGGGCGGATCAGACCGCCCGGCAGCATGGTTTTGGAAATGATCAGAACCAGCCCGATGATGAGCAGGATCCGCGCCACGCGGGTGCGGGTCAGCCCGCCGCCCATGGGCGGTAAATTGATTGCAGCGGTGCTCACGCGTGATCTCCTAACAGAACGTCGATGGCCTCTTGCCGCCGCAGGACGCCCAGCAGTGCGCCGTCCTTGCCCGCGACCGGAAAGGCCTCGCGCGGGTCATTGATGACCAGCCGAGCCAGGTCATGGATCGTCTGGTGGCTGCCGATGGCTTCACCGGTCAAAGCCGTGCCATTCACCGGCTGCATCAGCGCCGAAGCCCGCACCACCCGCGCCTTGTCGATTTCATGGGTGAACTTAGCGACATATTCGGTCGCCGGGTTCATCACGATGCGGTCGGGCCGGTCGCATTGTTCCACCGCGCCATCCTTCATGATGGCGATGCGGTCGGCAAGGCGCAGCGCCTCGTCAAAATCATGGGTGATGAAGACGATGGTCTTGCCCAGCAGTCCCTGAAGACGCAGGAATTCGTCCTGCATCTCGCGCCGGATCAAAGGGTCCAGCGCCGAAAACGGCTCGTCGAGGAACCAGATGTCGGGTTCGATGGCGAGGCTGCGCGCAATTCCGACGCGCTGTTGCTGGCCACCGCTGAGCTCGCGCGGAAAATAATCCTCGCGACCGGCCAGACCGACCAGTTCGATCACCTCGAGCGCGCGGGCGCGGCGGGTGTGGCGATCTTGTCCGCGCATCTCAAGGGGAAAGGCGACGTTCTCCAGAACAGTGCGATGGGGCAGCAGGCCAAAGCTTTGGAACACCATGCCCATTTTGCTGCGCCGCAGCTCGATCAGTTCTTTCTCTTTCAGGGCGCCGATATCCTGCCCGTCGACATGGACTTCACCGCCGGTGATGTCGATCAGCCGTGACAGGCAGCGCACGAGAGTCGACTTGCCAGACCCTGACAGGCCCATGATGACCAGCATCTCGCCACGCGGAATATCTAGGGTAACATCGCGAACAGCGGCAATATAGCCCGCTTCACGGATTGACTGAAAACTGGGAGCGCCTCTCAGGGTGGAAAAATAGTGATCTGCATTGGGGCCGAAAAGCTTCCAGACGCTTTTGCAGGAGATCACGGGTTCAGGGGCCATCATGAGAAGAATATCCTTTGGATCAGGCCACCCATCCAGCGTTCGTGGGACGAGCGGCGGTTGCAGGCACGATCCAAAGAGGGTTAATCATCCGGATCGCAGCCCGGAACGAAGCGACCAGAGCATCAGGCCGAATTCGGAAGATGCTCCGGTCAGATGCTTTTAGGCGGGGCATGCCTCGATGGCAGGCTTCCAGGCCTTCTCGTTCTCTTCCATCCAGGCGATGGCAGCGTCCTCCGGCTCCATCTCGTCGATATCGACAAGCTTGGCCATTTCCGCGATCTGCGGGTTGGTGAAGGAAACGTTCTGCAGGACGCAATAAGCGCGGGGCCACTTGTCCTCCATCCCGTCCCAGGCGGCCTTTTTCAGATAGCCGTCAGCCGGATTACCACAATCATAAGTCACATCCGGGTTCACACCGACTGAGGGATCGGTGTCGCAACCTTCTTCCCAGGCCGGAAATTCGACAAATTCGCCGGGCCACACTGCTTCGGCGAAATTCGGCGTCCAGTTGAACAGCACGATTGGAGTCTTATTGCGCTCTGCAGCCGCAACCTCGGCCCAAAGTGCCGACGCGGAGCCGGCGTTCACCACCACGAAATCCAGACCCAGCCCGTCAACACGTTCCTGATCGTGTTTCAGCCAGTCAACGGGACCGCCTAAAAAGCGGCCCTTGTCGCCGGTTTCCGGCGTGGAAAAAACAGCAGAACATTCGTTCAAAGCCTCCCAATCCGGCAATCCGGGGCAAGCTTCTTTGGTCCATTCCGGATACCACCATTCTTCGCGAGTGATGGCATCATGATCGCCGGCGTCGTGGATGCCGCCCTTTTCGCGCGCCGCGTCAAATGATGCGGCGAAGGCGCCTTCCCACACTTCCAGTTCCAGCGTGACATCGCCAAGGCGGACTGCTTCGTAAACCGCTTGGCTGTCGGTCGAAACATATTCGACGTTGTTGCCAATCGATTCCAGCATCTCGCCAAAAATATTGCTCATGACGATCTGGCTTGACCAGTTATGCACCGGTATTATGATCGGATCGCTTGAATCCTCAGCGGCAGCGATCTGCCCCGTGAATGCAAGAACGGCAACAGTTGAAAGCAAAGTTTTCGTCGTTCTCATGTTAATTCCCTGTTGATTGTAGCGGGTGAAATCCCGCTATTTTCTTGATCGGGAAACGTCGTTCCCGTGGCACGATCTTAGGGGCGAATTGTGAACACGTCAGACCTTGGCGATGAACAGAGTGGCCAGAGTTGTGAGTTTTTGTTAATGGGAGGCATGTTTTGAGGATGCAATGACCGACACCCCCCATATCCTGATTATCGAGGATGAGCCGGTTACGCGTGCGACCCTTGCCGCTTATCTGGACCAGAGCGGCTATCGGATCAGCCAAGCCGACAACGCTGACAGGGCCGAAGCGATCTTATCGCTGGACCCAGCGGATCTATTGCTGATCGACATCAATCTGTCGGGCAAAGACGGCTTGCAGATCACCCGCGAACAGCGGGCCCAGTCCGAGGTTGGCATAATCCTGATCAGTGCCCTGACCGATGATGTCGACCGCATCGTCGGGTTGGAAATCGGCGCTGATGACTATGTTTGCAAACCGTTCAACCGGCGCGAACTTCTGGCGCGGATCAAAAATCTTCTGCGGCGCACCACGCAATTGCGTCACATCAATCATCGCACCATCCGGTTTGATGGGTTTGTATTTGATATCGTCGCGCGCCAATTGCGCGGGCCGGATGGCCAGACGATCCCACTTACACGCGGCGAATACGAGGTCCTTCGCGTTCTGGTCCGCCATCCGGGCGAGGTGCTTAGCCGGGACGAAATCCTGCTGGGTTTCGCACGCCGTCACGACAGCGCCTCGGAACGTACCGTCGATGTGCTGATAAAGCGCCTGCGCCAAAAACTTGGCGACGACATCAAGGCGACACGATTCATCACGACATCCCATGGCGAGGGTTATGTATTTACCGCCGCGATTGGCTGAGCAACATGCACATCTGCGATTTGGGCGATGTCCTGGGTTATCGCAGCCGTGGCGTCTCGGGCCAGCTTTTCGGCCTCGCGGACCAGCTCCTCGACCGCATCCGCTGCGTCCCGTTTCGCTGCCCGTTCGAGATTGCCCAGACAGGCAATCAATTCGTGCAGATCAAAGTTAGAGGCGGCTCCAAGGGCGCGATGGGCGTGATTGGCAAGCTCTGCCAAGTTGCGATCCGCTGCTGCCTTGCGGATTTGGCTGATATCCGCGTCCAGTCGCCCGAGAAAAAGCTGCGCAATTTCGAGGGCACGCGAAGCGCCAAGATCCTTGATCGAGGCTAAGAGAAGATTTGAGCACCGATCTTGTCGTTTGGGCGATTTGCTGCGCGATGATGGGAAAATCCGGCGCCGGTGTCCGGCCAGAACATCCGCAATCGCCGAGGCTAGCCGTTCCGGAGAAACCGGTTTGGCCACGAAACAATCCATGCCCGCAGCAAGATGACCGTCGATCTGATCGGGCGAGGCGTGGGCGGAAATGGCGATCAACGGCAATGCGGCGATATTGGGATCAGGGTGGGCGCGGATCTTCTGGGCAACTTCCAGCCCGTTCATACCCGGCAGATTCACGTCCAGCAATACAAGATTGAACCGGCGCTGGGCGAGTTGCTCGAGGGCCGCTTCGCCGGTGGCCGCGCAGATCACACAATGGCCCATCCGTTCGAGATAGCTGCGGGCGACTTTACGATTGATTTCGTGGTCTTCGACCACCAGCACGTCCAGCGGCTCGACCGCGCGCATCGCCGACGGGTGCGTCGGGCCCGGCAGCAAGGTTACATCCGCCTCTTCCAGAGCAACACAAAGGGTAAACACCGATCCGACATCGGGCGTACTTTCAACCCCCAGCGTTGCGCCCATCGCATCGGCGAACTTGCGGCAGATTGCCAGCCCCAGACCGGTGCCACCATAGGTCCGCGAAATGTCGCCCTGTTCGAACGGCTCAAAGACGCGTTCGATTGCCTCGGGCGAAATACCCTTGCCGGTGTCGCTGATCTCAAAGAAATACCGATCTGCGCCATCATTAGCCTCGGGCACCTGCCGCCGCACTCGCAGCACGATCTCGCCTTTGGTCGTGAACTTGAGCGCGTTCGATACCAGATTGAACAGGACCTGGCGGAGCTTGACCATGTCGCCCGAGACAGCCCGCGGGATGTCACAGGGTATATCGATCAGCAGTTGCACCTCTTTGTCGCGTGCGTTGGGGCGCATCAGTAGGTCGATATCGTTTACCAGATCAGCAATCGAAAACACCTGGATCGCATTCGGGAATTCCCCGCCTTCGGCGCGCGAATAGTCCAGAATATCGTTCAGCAAGGCCAGCAAGCTTTCGCCCGATGACAGCGCGGTCTGTACGTCTTCGGTCTGTTTCGCGCCTTTTAGATCATGCGACAGGTTGCGCAGCATCCCTAGAACGCCATTCATCGGCGTACGGATCTCGTGGCTCATCATCGCGAGAAATTCGGATTTGGCCCGCGTCGCTGCCTCGGCGCGCTCGCGCGCGGCGGCATGGGCGGTCACTTCGCCGCGCAGTTCTTCGGTCTGTTCGTTTACCAGCCGCTGGAGTTCGTTGCGGTGCCGGAGTAATTCCATCGCATTACGGTCCCGCTCTTCCTGCAAGGCGCGGTTCGCTAAGGCCTGCTGGCGGAAAAATTCGACCGACTTCTCCATACGGGCGATTTCGTCCTTGCCTTCGGGCCGGACCGCACCATGCAAGCGCCCAGCGGCCAGCGAAGTCATCCGGTCCGACAATCGGTCCAGCCGCCGCGTGACGTTGCCGCGGATATAGAACCATAGCACCAGAAACGATATCAGCAGCGCAATGCCGCCGGAAAGCAGACTGCGCGCCTGCACGTCCCGGATTGCCGCTGTGGATTTCGCGCCCAGTGCGGTGGCCCGTGCCTGCGCCGAAAGCGCCAATGCGTCAGCTTCGCGGCCCAGAACGGTCGAGGTATGGCGCAAAGTATCTTGGCCGGCGGCGATCTGATCGTTCAGCCGCAAGATATCGGCCGAAGCGGTGAATACGTTGGTTTCCTGCGGTGGCGAATCCACCAGCAGGCTGATGCTGGCGAGCTGATCAGCGGCCTGCGCGGCGCGGCCGGGATCGCGTACTGATGCAATCCGCCGTTTCACAATGTCGATGCGCTCAGCCAGTTCACCTTCGGTGCGCTCCAGCGTTGCCACGTCGAAAATGCCGGGGATCCGGTTGGCCAGAAGCCCGATTTCCGAGGTCCGCGAACGCAATTCGAACATCAGCCCCAACTGGAACAGATCAACCTCGATCAGCTTGTCCAGCGCATCAAGCCGTTTCTCCTGCCGCCCGTCGCCAGGACTGAGATCGTAGATATTCGAGATCACCGCAGATGTTCCCATTTGCGCATTTGCAACCAGCGTGTCAGCCATCTCAAGCAGCGCATTGGTCGCCCCGCGGACCAGCGTCAGTTTTGCATCGCGCTCTTCGGTCAGGGCAATCCGCTGGCGCACCAATCGATCCAGCGCATTCATTTGTACCCCAACCATTTGCAGGGTCGTCAGAAGCACGCCGTAATCTGGCCTTGCTTGGGTTCCGCTGCGCTGCAACCGTTGTTCCAGCGCAGCGATTTGGGCCAGCAGAAAATCTGAACGTTTCTTCCGCTCTGGATGCGTGCTGACCTGCGCCAGTTCCGGGGCCAGCGAGACAATACGCGAGCTTTCCTCAGCGATGCCACGCACTTCGGCAATGGCAGGGATGGTTTCACCGATCATGCCGGTCTGCACCCGGGCGACGTCGCGCAGTTCGAACCAGCCAAAGACGTTCGCGATCACCGGAAGGCCTGCAATAACCACAAAGGCCAGCAGAAGACGTGCGCCCAATCCGGAATCTTTGATCATCCCGCTCCCCGCGATGTGCGATTGCCGTATAATATAACAGGGTATACAGCTTTCAGGGGACGGGAAGGAAAAAGATGAACTTGCGCTGGATTTTGGGGTATTTACTGTTGCCTTTACCGCTTGCGGCAGAGCCTTGGCAGCTTGAGGTCAGAACAATCCCGTTCGATTATTCCAGCCCCGCAGTCGTCCGCGAATATGACCCTTTGGCCAAGGCTGCGCAGCACTGGACCTTTTGTGTTTCGCTGCCGCATATGAAGGATGCCTATTACCTCAGCTTCAATTTCGGCATGGTGGAGGAAGCGCGACGTCTGGGCGTCGGTTTCCGGCTGCTCGATGCGGGCGGCTATCCCAATCTGGAGCGCCAGATTAAACAGATTGAGGATTGTGTCGCAGAGGGGGCCGATGGGTTGATCGTGGCGACTGTCTCGTTTGCGGGGCTGACGCCGGCGATCAAGCGCATTGCCGAGCAGATCCCGGTAATTGGCGCGGTCAATGATATTGCGGATGAAGGCATAGCCGCCAAGGCAGCGGTGTCATGGTACGATATGGGCAACGCTGCCGGACGGGTTATCGCCGAGCGGCACCCCAAAGGAACGGCGCCGGTCGATTTGGCATGGTTTCCCGGCCCGAAATATTCCGGTTGGGTGCGCTTCGTCGATGCTGGATTCCGCGACGCGATTGCTGACAGTTCTGCCCGTGTTGTTGCCACCCAATACGGCGATACCGGGCGAGAGATACAGGTGTTGTTGGTTGAGGAGGTTCTCGAAAACTATCCGCAGGTCGATTATCTGGTTGGCAGTGCGCCGATGGCCGAGGCAGCAGTGTCGATACTGCGCTCAAAAGGGTTGTCAGAGCGTATCGGAGTGGTTTCAGACTATATGACCCACGCGGTCTACCGTGCGTTACGGCGCGACAAGATCATCGCGGCCCCAACAGATTTCCCGGTATTGCAAGGTCGTCTTGCGATCGAAATGGCCGCGCGCGCTGTCGAGGGGAAACTGACGGTGCGCCATGCCGGTCCGCGTATCGAATTGATGACATCGCAAAATGTCCGCGATATCGGACCCGGAGAATCGCTCGCCCCGCCGAGTTTCGTGCCGACATTCCTGTTAGAGTAGGAGCAGGCGACGCCACCCTATCAGGCGATGCGCAGCAAGACCGCTCCTTCACGGCCTCCGTGCTCGACCGCGCGATGAGCCGCAGCACATTGGTCAAAATCGAAAGTTCCCGCGACCGGGCAGGTCAGCCCGCCCTGTTGCAAAGCGGCGTGAAGGCGCGCGATGACAGCCGCGCGCTGCGCTGTCGGCAGCAGGTAGACCAGCGTCATTTCCAGCGTCACCGCCTTGAACATCAGCGGATAGAACGGCAGCTCCGGCTCCATCGCCAGCGCCGAGCCATAGGCGCAGATCTGGCCATTCTCGGCGATCACGGCGGTATCTGTGGCAGCATTCAGGCCGAATTCGACCTCGACGATGCGATCAACGGGCTGGCCATCGTTGGCCGCCAGAATGCGTGCGGTAAGGTCAGGGGCCGTGAAATCCAGCGCGGCGTGGGCCCCGGCATCCTGCACCCGTTTCAGCCCGGCACCGCGTGCGGTGGCGATCACCCGCGCACCGCCCCAACGGGCCAGTTGCACCGCTAGATGGCCGACCGTGCCCGCGCCGCCCTGCACCAGCACCGTCTTGCCCGCCACCTCGCCGCCGCCGAACACCGTATGACAGGCAGTGAGGCCGGGAATGCCGAGGGTCGCGCCGGTTTCCATGTCGACCCCGTCGGGCAGGGCCACCGCCTGTTCGGCGGGCAGCGTGATTTGCTGTGCCGCGGTGCCGAAGGCGCGTTGCCATTGGCCGTTCCAGATCCACACCCGCTGGCCCAGACGGTCGCGGGACACGCCTGCACCAATGGCCGAGATCACGCCGGCACCGTCGCTATGCGGGATGATGGCCGGATAGGGCAGTTCGGTCGCACCGGCCCGTGCGCCGGCGCGTGCCTTGACGTCGGACGGATTCACACCCGAGAATTGCAGATCAACCGTGACTTCGCCCGGAGCCGGATCAGGGCAAGCAATGTCTTCGATCTGCAAGACATCGGCAGCGGTGCCAAAGGCGCGGTAAGTGACAGCTTTCATGGCTGGCTCCTGTTGTAGCGGTCGCCGCTTACCCTAACCGATACGCAGATGTTTGCCAGCAATCGCCTGTGCGCTCAGTCGCGCAACTCGTCCGGGGCAACGCCCCACAGGTATTTTTTGGGGGCCCAGCCGCGATAGCCGCCTGACGAGATATTGCACCACACTGCGTCGCAATCGCCCAGCCGTGCGATAACACCCAGCTCAAAGGCGGCGATGACAGGCGATCTTTCGTCAGGGCGGCTGTGTACCTGTAGCATATCATGTTCAACCAGCACCGTGCGCACCCCCGAGAGCAGCGCATAATGCACCCAGCCGCCAGCACCATCGCGGTCTTGTACCCGGCGCCAATGACCGTGTTCGGCG
The DNA here is from genome assembly GCF_016307205.1 of Pontibaca salina. Classification (GTDB taxonomy): domain Bacteria; phylum Pseudomonadota; class Alphaproteobacteria; order Rhodobacterales; family Rhodobacteraceae; genus Pontibaca; species Pontibaca salina. The sequence continues at coordinate 179,846 of NZ_JAEIJD010000004.1, forward strand.
GTGACCTGCAAGGGGAGGTCGCGCCGCTTGAACACCCAGTCGATACGGTGGCTGAGCGATGGGCCCCGGCGCACATTGCCCTCGGCGGTCTTGAGCGACACATAACGGGGAAGAGGAAGGTTCGTGCTGCTGCCCCGCTGTTCTGCTGCCTGCGCGACGCTCTGCCCGAGGCCCGAAGCCGCAATCAAAAGAGCAGCCGCCACCGGACGCCATGCGAATAAGCTAAGTCTCATTCCTGTCCTGACCTGTTGCCTGTTCCTGTGGGTCGCGCGATTTTATGCGCAGGGTTCTTGTGCCTCGCCCTGTCCTGCGTCACCATGCCATCGTGCGACATGATTTGAAAAGCGACGGGAGAGCGGAATTGTCAAGAGATCGCCTGAGTGTTGTCGTTACGCGACGGTTGCCGGAAGCGGTGGAAACCCGCCTGAGCGAACTGTTCGATGTCCGTCTGCGCGAGGACGACGCCCAGATGACCCGCGAGGAACTGGTCGAGGCAGTCAAGACCGCCGATGTGCTGGTGCCCACGATCACCGACCAAATCGATGCCGGGCTAATCGCCCGCGCGGGCGAGCGGCTGAAGCTGATCGCAAACTATGGCGCGGGGGTCGATCACATCGACGTCTCCACCGCGCGCCAGCGGGGGGTTCTGGTGTGCAATACCCCCGGCGTATTGACCGATGATACCGCCGACATGACGATGGCGCTGATCCTGGCCGTTACCCGTCGCATCCCCGAAGGTCTGGCTGTGATGCAAAAAGGCGACTGGGCCGGCTGGGCGCCGACTGCCTTCTTGGGCGGGCGGATCAGCGGGCGGCGGCTGGGTATCCTTGGCATGGGCCGGATCGGTCAGGCAGTCGCCCGACGCGCCGCCGCCTTTGGCATGCAGGTCCATTATCACAACCGCAAACGCGTCCATCCCGACACCGAAGAGGCGCTGGAAGCGACCTATTGGGAAAGTCTGGACCAGATGGTCGCGCGGATGGACGTGATCTCGATCAACTGCCCATCGACGCCCAGCACCTTTCACCTTATGAATGCGCGCCGGCTGAAGCTGATGAAACCCAGCGCGGTGATCGTCAACACGTCGCGCGGCGAGGTGATCGACGAGAACGCCCTGACTCGCATGTTACGTGCTGGCGAAATTGCGGGGGCAGGGCTGGACGTGTACGAACACGGTACCAACATTAATCCGCGCTTGCGCGCGCAAAACAATGTGGTGCTGCTGCCCCATATGGGATCGGCCACGCTGGAGGGGCGGATCGAGATGGGTGAAAAGGTGATCATCAACATCAAGACGTTTGAGGATGGCCACCGTCCGCCGGACCAGGTGCTGCCGTCCATGCTGTGAGGCTGTGACATGCGTTCCTTTGTGGCTATTACCCCGCCGGACATGGTGCGGGAGGCCTTGCTGCGGGTACAGGAAACCCTTCCAATCGGTCGCCCGGTGCCCGGGGAAAACCTGCACCTGACATTGGCGTTCCTCGACGACCAACCCGAGCAACTCTTGCGCGACCTGCACGAAGAACTGGCCGAAGTCCCTGCGGGGGCATTCGATCTCGAACTGGCGGGGCTTGGCGCATTCGGTGGCGCCGCGCCGCGTATCCTGTTCGCACAGGTCGGGCCCAGCGACGCGCTTGACCGGTTGCATCGGGCTGTTGTCGCGGCAGCACGGCGCGTGGGAATTTCCCTCCCGCGCGAGCGGTTTCGCCCGCATATCACCCTGATCCGGTTTCCGGGGCGGCTTTCATCGCTGTCCCAACGACAGTTGCGGGGCTTCCTTGATACCCATGCCACGACGCAATTGCCGGGCTTTACGGTGCAGGATTTTACGCTGTTTCACTCGACGCTGCACCGCGGAGGGGCCCGTCACGAGGAACTGGCCAGCTATGATTTGCGCGAGATTCCGCTCACAATTTGATTGTTGCAGAGCCGCTTGCGGTTACACTGAGACATGGAATCATCTGCAAAGAAGCGCGTCATGAAACATTACATCCTTGCCAGCTTGGCCTGTATGGTGCTCTCCGTGCCCGCTCTTGCGCAACAGGCCGCCGATGCGGTCGATCCGGAAACCGCCGCAATCGGGACGGTTGAGGCCGCTTCCCCCGAGATCGCCGCGGCGCTGAAAGCGAAAGCGGCCGGACACCCGGTTGAGGCGCAGGACTGGATGGTCGCCGCTGCCAACCCGCTGGCGGTGCAGGCAGGGGGGGATATTCTGCGCAAGGGTGGCAGCGCCGCAGATGCGCTGATCGCGGTGCAGACGGTGCTGGGTTTGGTCGAGCCGCAATCCTCGGGACTTGGCGGCGGTGCATTTCTGGTCTGGTATGATGGCGAAAGCGGAGAGCTGACCACGCTTGATGCCCGCGAAACCGCGCCACTGGCCGCGACACCGAGGTTGTTTCTGGACGACAAAGGCGCGCCGCTGAAGTTTTTCCATGCGGTGGTTGGTGGCCTTTCGGTCGGCACGCCGGGCACACCCGCGCTGTTGGAGGAACTGCACCGCCGCTGGGGCCGCACCGCTTGGCCCACGCTGCTGGATCCGGCGATCCGGCTGGCCGAAGACGGCTTCACGGTCTCGCCCCGTCTTGCCGGGATGATCGCAAACGATGCCGAGAAATTGGGCCGGTTCGACAGCACAGCGGCCTATTTCCTGCCCGATGGCGCACCTTTGCAAGCAGGCGCGATATTGAAGAACCCGGCCTATGCCGACACGCTGCGGCGGATGGCCGAACAAGGGGCTCAGGCCTTCTATACCGGTCCCATCGCCGCCGACATTGTGCGTACCGTAACCGGTGCCGAGGGCAATCCGGGGGTTTTGTCAGCGCTGGATCTGGCGATTTATCAGGTGCGGGAGCGCGCGCCGGTCTGTGCGCCGTACCGGATCTATCAGGTCTGCGGCATGGGACCGCCGTCTTCGGGCGCGCTGACCGTGGGGCAGATCTTGGGCATGCTCGATCATTATGACCTGTCCGAATCCGGCAAGGACAGCACCGAAAGCTGGCGGTTGATCGGCGATGCCTCGCGGCTCGCCTTTGCCGATCGGGGCCGCTATATGGCCGACAGTGATTTCGTGCCGATGCCCACCGCCGGTTTGGTTGATCCCGCCTATCTGTCCGAGCGTGCCAAGCTGCTGGCGGGCGACGACGCCTTGCCCGAGGTCAGCCCCGGCAATCCCGAATTCGACCACGCGTCGAACTGGGCCGACGACCGCTCGCTCGAATTTCCGTCAACTTCCCATGTTTCGATCGTGGATCAATATGGCAATGTGGCGTCGATGACGACGACCATCGAAAACGGCTTTGGCTCAAGGCTGATGGTGCGGGGCTTTTTGCTGAACAACGAATTGACGGATTTTTCATTCGCAACCCATGAAAACGGCGTGCCCATCGCCAACCGGGTCGAGCCGGGCAAGCGGCCGCGGTCCTCCATGGCACCGACGATCGTGATGCAGGATGACGCGCCGGTCCTGGCCATTGGCAGCCCCGGTGGTAGCCGGATCATCGGCTATGTCGCGGGCGCGATCATCGCGTGGGCCGACTGGGATCTGGATGTGCAACAGGCACTGGCCCTGCCACATGCGGTGAACCGCTTCGGCACCTTTGACCTTGAGGCCGGGACCGAGGCGGAAAAGCTGCAATCAGGGCTTGAAGAACTGGGCTATGAGGTGGAAATTCGTGACCTGACCTCGGGCCTGCACGCTATTGAGATTTCGGCGGACGGGTTGAAAGGCGGTGCCGATCCGCGCCGCGAAGGTATCGCGCTGGGCGAGTGACCTGGCCCTGACAAACAAGGAAGCCGCATGGTCCAGCCGGTCGATCTGCCCCGTAACGAAGCCGGCATCAGCGCGGCGCTTGGCGAATTGCGCCAACAATTCGGCGCGCGGGTGCAGAGCGGCCGGGCAATTCGCGAACAGCACGGCCATACGACGACCTGGATCAGAAACCAGCCCCCCGATGCGGTGCTGTTTCCCCAGACCACCGACGAGGTTGCCCAGATCCTCCGTATCTGCGCCAACCACAAGGCACCGGTAATCCCCTTTGGCGTGGGCACCTCGCTTGAGGGTCATGTGAATGCCGCCGCCGGGGGCATATGCCTGAACATGAGCGAGATGAACCGGGTTTTGGCGGTACACGCGGAAGATCTGGATTGTGTCGTACAGCCCGGTGTCACGCGCGAGGATCTGAACACCCATTTGCGCGACCAAGGGTTGTTCTTCCCGATCGATCCCGGCGCGAATGCGACGTTGGGCGGCATGGCGGCGACGCGGGCCAGCGGCACCAATGCGGTCCGTTATGGCACGATGAAGGACAATGTTATCGCGCTCGAGGCGGTGATGGCGGATGGCGCGGTGATCCGCACCGCGCAGCGGGCGCGCAAATCCGCGGCTGGATACGATCTGACGCGGCTGCTGATCGGCTCGGAAGGGACGCTTGGCATCATCACCGAAATCACCCTGCGCCTGCACGGCATCCCCGGGGCGATCATGTCGGCGCGCTGTTCTTTTCCGACGGTTGATGCCGCCTGCCAGGCCGTGATGACCACGATCCAGTATGGCATCCCCGTGGCGCGGATCGAATTGCTGGACGCGCTGCAGGTGCGTGCCTGCAACGCCTATTCCAAACTCGACCTGCCGGAAGCGCCGCTGCTGTTGCTGGAATTTCACGGTTCAGACGCTGGCGTGGCAGAACAATCAGAAACCTTTGCCGAGATCGCAGAAGAGTTTGGCGGCAGCGGTTTTCAGGCCACCGCCAGCCCCGAAGAGCGCGCCGCGCTCTGGCGGGCGCGCCATGATGCCTATTGGGCGGCGCTGCAATTGCGCCCCGGCGCGCGCGGTCTGTCCACGGATGTCTGCGTGCCGGTCTCGCAATTGGCAGCCTGTGTCGCCGCTACGCAGGAGCGGCTGCAAAAGGACGGTTTTGTCGCGCCGATTGTCGGTCATGTCGGTGATGGAAATTTTCATACGCTGTTGCTGATTGATGCGGATAACCCCGAAGAAGTCGCGCGCGCCGATGCTTTCATCGGCTGGCTGAACGACCTCGCAATCTCGATGGGGGGCACCTGCACTGGCGAACACGGGATAGGCCAGGGCAAGCGACCTTATCTGGAGCGCGAGCTTGGCTCTGCCACGCGTTATATGAAGGCGATCAAGGCGGCTCTGGATCCCGACAATATTCTCAACCCCGGCAAGGTTCTACCCGATTGAAGCGGTTTCCAACTAGCTGCGCCTGCGGCGCGAAACCATTGTTTATCTGCCTCCGGCAGGGGTATTTCGAACCAGAAAGAAACAGGGACACATCGCGCTTCTTTCTGGTTTGAAAATACCCAAATCCGGCGCGTGCTACCCATGTTGGGGTGAAATAAGGCGGTTCCGGCGCGCTCTGTCGGTTTTATCCTTTTTTGCGTCGGAACAACGAGGCGTTCGGCCTTCCGCCTTGGCATAACAAGGATAAGCGGAACCGATTGCGGAGCGAACCGGATGAAAACCCAAGTCAAGGCCCTGGTCGTGGGGGGCGGTGCCGTTGGCACCTCGATCGCCTATCATCTGGCGCGTGCGGGCTGGCAGGATGTGGTTTTGCTGGAGCGGGACGAACTGACCAGTGGCAGCACCTGGCACGCCGCCGGATTATTGCCCTTGTTCAACATGTCCTATGCCACCACCCATATTCACCAGTATTCGGTCGAATTTTACAAGACGCTGGAGGCGGAAACCGGCTTGAATGCCGGATTTGCCGTAGTCGGCAATCTGCGCATGGCCCAGACCGAGGCGCGGATGGATGAATATATGCTCTATGCCGCAACGGCTGAAACCTGCGGGGTGCCCTATGTCTTTCTGTCGCCCGACGAGATCAAGCAGCGTTGGCCGCTGATCCGCACCGAAGATCTGAAAGGGGCTTTGTATCACCACACCGATGGTTACATAAACCCCGCCGATGTGACCATGGCGATGGCCAAGGGCGCGCGCCAGCGTGGCGTCGTGATCGAGCGCAAATGGCAGGCCGATGCATTTCGCTGGACTGGCAGCGCCTGGGAGGTGACGGCGACCAAGATGGTCGAGAAGGGCGGCAATCTTGTGCCCTCCGACGAGCAAGTGGTGATCACCGCCGAACATGTGGTGACCGCCAGTGGCAACCATGCGCAGCGCACGGCGCGGCTGTTGGGGATCAAAATGCCGGCGATTCCGGTGGAACATCAGTTCATCGTGCTGGACCAGGACCCGGCGCTGCTCGCTTGGCGCAAGGAGGGAAATGGCGAACATCCGGTGGTTCGCGACGCCGATGCACAAAGCTATGTGCGCGAAGAACGGGGCGGCTGGATCCTCGGGGTGTACGAAAAAGGCGCGCCAGCGCGGTTCGAATATGGCGTGCCCGACAGTTTTCGCGCCGATCTGTTCCAGCTCGATCTGGAGCGGATCGAAGAGCAATATGGAGCGATGGTTCACCGGGTTCCATCAAGTGAAGACAGCGGTCTGAAAGATGATTTCAATGGCCCGATCTGTTATACGCCCGATGGCAACCCGCTGGTTGGGCCGGCGCCAGGACTGCGCAATATGTGGCTGGCCGAAGGGTTCAGCTTTGGCATCACCGCCGCTGGCGGCACCGGGTATTATCTGGCCCAGATGATGGTGCAGGGCGAGGCCGAGATCGATATGGCCTCACTTGATCCCAAACGTTATGGCGACTGGATGACGACGGAATATGCCGCGCGCAAGAACGAAGAGGCCTATGACCACGTCTATGTCTTGCACCATCCCGACGAGGAACGCCCCGCCTGCCGGCCGCTGCGCACGGCGCCCGCTTACGAGCGGCAAAAGGCGCTGGGCGCGCAATTCGGGCAGGTAAACGGCTGGGAGCGCCCCAATTATTACGCGCCTGCGGGGTTCGATGATCACGCGGCGCGCAGTTTCCGGCGCGGCGGTTGGTGGCAGTATGCGCTGGAGGAGGCGAAGGCGATCCGAACCGGGGTCGGCTTGATCGATGCGACAGCCTTTGCCAAACATGTGGTGAAAGGGCCGGGAGCGACAGCGTTTCTTGACTGGTTTACCTGCAATACCCTGCCTTCGGTGGGGCGGATCAATCTGACCTATGCGCTGACCGATCACGGCACGACGCGTACGGAATATACCATGGTACGGCTGGGGCGGGATGAATATTATCTCGTCTCGGCCGGCGCATGGGCCGCTTATGACGGTGATTTCCTGCGCAAAGCCGCCGAGGACAAGGCGGATGAGTTCGGCTATATTGAGATACAGGATGTGACAACGCAATGGGGGGTTTTCGCCATTGCGGGGCCACGAACGCGCGTTGTCTTAACGCCGCTGGTGCGCGATGCCGATCCGGCCAACGCTCTTGGCAACCGGCGGTTCCCGTGGCTGTCCTGCCAAGACATCGAGTTGGGGATGTGCCCGGTGCGGGCCATTCGGGTCGCCTATACCGGCGAGTTGGGGTGGGAGTTGCATCACCCGATCGAGATGCAGAATTACCTGTGGGACCAATTGATGCAGGCGGGGCAAGCGCATGGGCTGAAACCCGTCGGCGCTCGGGCGCAGAACTGGCTGCGGCAGGAAAAGAGCTATCGTGCCTTTGGCAATGAACTGGGCCGGGATGGGACGCCGCTTGAGGCGGCGCTGCCACGCTTTGTAGACATGGACAAGGATTTTCGCGGCAAGGCGGCGATGGCGGAAACCGGCATTCGCGCCACATGTGTGACATTGCTGATCGACGGGCCGGAAGATGCCGACCCTTGGGGACGCGAGGCGTTGTATCAGGGCGATGCGCGTATCGGGCGGCTGACCTCGGGCGGCTATTCGGTGCATTTTGGCCAAAGCATCGGCATGGGCTATGTTCGTCCGGATCTGGCCGCGCCGGGAACGCGGTTGCAGGTGAAGATGCTGAACCGGCTCTGGGAGGCCGAAGTCGTGCATGATAGCCCCTATGATCCGCAGAACGAGGCGATCCGGCGCGATGGGTGACGCGCCGGGTCGCTGATTCAGAAACTCCAGTTCTGACCCGGCTAGACGTGGCGTGGGTGTTGGGCGGTGGCGCGCAGCCAGTTCTGCGCCACGCCACTTCGGCATACCGTCGGGGCGCCAAAGGCGATGGGTCAGGGCGTGGGTTTTTGAAAGATAAGTGCAAGATTATTGGCGGGCATTTCGATTACATCCGTCGTTTCCAGACCGGTGGCTTGCACCATGTCCAGCGTATCAAAATCGTCCTTATAGCCGATTTCGGGGTCTTGCGCGGTTAGGGCTGTATGAAACTCACGGTCACCGGGACTGGTCAACTCGCCCGCGCGCATGAACGGCCCATAAATCACCAGTCGGCCACCGGTAGCGAGGGCGTTTGAAGCCTCGTCGATCAGTGTGGCTGCCTCTTGCGCACTGATCAGGTGCAGCAAATTAATCACAACGATCAGGGACTGCCCCTGATGTTTCGCGCTCCAGCCTTGGATTGTGGCGTCAAGGTCCAGCGCCGGGGAGACATTGCTCAGGCCGGCCTTGGCCGCATGGGCGTCGATACTGGCGCGGCGGTCGGGGTCGATATCACTGGGCTGCCAGTGCAAGAGCGGCAAAGCGCGGGCAAAGGCAACCACATGTTGCCCGGTGCCGCTGGCCAATTCCAGCGCTGTACCCTCTTGAGGGGCCACGTCTTTCAGAAGGTCGCAAAGCGGCCCGACATTGCGGCTGGCCGAAGGCGCATAAAGTAGAGCGCCTTGCCCGGATTCGGCGAAACTGGCGCAGAGGGGGATGCGGCGAAACGGCATGACAACGATCCTGTTCTGGTTCACGTGGACATGTCTGACATGCGATGATTGTGGCGCAAAGGGAGGGCCGCGCCAAGGCTGATGTTGCGACAATCTTCAAGGCCGCGACACGGGGCTGAGAGCGTTTAAAAGGCCGCACCCTATGGCGCGGCCTGAAACAAGCCAGTGAGAGATCACTTGGGCATTTCGGCTGTGATGCCTTCGACGAAGAAATCCATGCCCAGCAAGGTCTGATCGTCGGCGATCTCGCCTTCGGCCAACCACGGGGTGCCGTCCTGCTTGTTCAGCGGACCAGTATAGGGATGGTATTCGCCGCTGGCGATCTTGTCCTTCAGTTCCAGCGCTTCGGCCTTCACTTCGGCTGGCACGCGGTCGGTGATCTCGCCGATTTCGACCATGCCGTCGCCGATACCGGCCCATGTGTCAGAGGTTTCCCACGTACCGTCGATCACCGCGTTGACCCGCTCGATATAATACGGTGCCCAGTTGTCGATGATCGATGTGACCCGCGGACCATCGGCATATTCGCCCATATCCGAAGCCTGTCCAAATCCGATCACATTGCCTGCCGCCTCGGCTGCAGCCAGCGGCGCGGTGGAATCGGTATGTTGCAGGATCACGTCGGCACCCTGTTCAATCAGCACCTTGGCAGCGTCCGCTTCTTTCGCGGGATCGAACCAGGTATAGGCCCAGACGATCTTGAACTGGACATCGGGGTTGACCTTGCGGGCATGGATGAAGGCGCTGTTCATGCCGCGGATCACCTCGGGGATCGGATAGGAGCCGATATAGCCGACGATGTTGGATTCTGTCATCTCTCCGGCAATCAGCCCTTGGATGGCGCGCCCTTCATAGAACCGTGCGTTATAGATGGCGAGGTTCGGCGCGGTCTTGTAGCCGGTGGCATGTTCGAACTTGACGTCAGGAAATTTCTTGGCGGTATTGACGGTTGCATCCATGAACCCGAACGAGGTCGCAAAGATCAGATCGGCCCCGTTCAGGGCCATCTGTGTCATCACACGTTCGGCGTCGGGCCCTTCAGGGACACTTTCGACATAGGTGGTTTCGACCTTGTCGCCGAATTTTTCGACCACCGCCTTGCGGGCTTGGTCATGTTCAAACGTGTACCCGCCATCGCCGATGGGGCCGACATAGATAAAGCCGACCTTGGCCTTGTCGTCCTGTGCCATGGCACCCGTGGCCATACCCAGCGCCAGTGCGCCGCCGACCAGTAGTGATGTGAATTTCATTAGGTTCCCCCGGTTGGTACGCCTCATTGCGAGGCATGAAAGATTTTCCCGAGCGACGCCGGTGCCCGGCTTTTGTCTGCCGACAGGATCACAAGCACAAGGATCGTCACCAGATAAGGCGACATTGCCAGATATTCGACCGGTATGGCAACGCCCGCGGCCTGAAGATTGAGCTGCAACACCGTGATACCGCCGAAGAGCCACGCGCCCAGCAACACCCGCCACGGCTTCCAGCTTCCGAATACCACCAGCGCCAGCGCAATCCAGCCGACCCCAGCGGTCATGCCTTCGGTCCATTGGGGCACGCGCACAAGGCTGATATACGCGCCCCCCAACCCGGCACAGGCGCCGCCAAACAGGATCGCAAGGATGCGGATGCGCACCACCTTATAGCCCAGCGCATGGGCCGCATCATGGTTTTCGCCGACCGCCCTCAGGATCAGCCCGGCGCGGCTAAAGCGCAGCAAGATCCAGACCCCTGCAACCAGCGCGATGGCGATGTAGAGCATCGGATCATGGCCAAACAGGACCCGTCCCACCACCGGCAGGTCGCCCAAGACAGGAATGTCCAGCCGTGCGAATTTCGGCGGTTTGATCCCGACATAGCCCTGTCCGATCAAGGCGCTTAACCCCAGCCCGAACAGGGTCAGCGCCAGACCACTGGCCACCTGATTGGCCAGCGCAACTTGGGTCAATAGCGCGAACAAAAGCGCCAACACGGCCCCGCCGGCCGCCGCGCCGGCGAAGCCCAGCCAGGGCGAACCAGTCTCGACCGCAATGGCAAAGCCGCAAATCGCGCCGGTGATCATCATGCCCTCGACGCCGAGATTCAGCACGCCAGAGCGCTCGGCCACAAGTTCACCGATTGCCGCCAGCAGGATCGGCGTCGCTGCGACCATTAGCGAAGCCAGCAGCAGGGCGGGGTTGATGGCAGAAAGATCCATGTCACGCCACCCCGGTCTGGCGGGCGCGGATGCGGTAATTGGTCAACAGGTCCAGCGCCAGCAGGAAGAACAGCAACATGCCCTGGAACACCTGAATTGCCGCCGCCGGAAGGCCAAGATTAGATTGCGCGATTTCGCCGCCGATATAGGTCAGCGCCAAAAGTGCCCCGGCAAGCAGTACCCCCACCGGATGTAACCGGCCCAGAAAGGCGACAATGATTGCCGTGAAACCGTAACCCACATTGAAATCAATGCTGACCACCCCGGACGGCCCGGCGACCTCGAACATCCCGGCCAGACCGGCCAGCGCCCCGCCGGAGCCAAGGCAGAACAGGATCAGCCGTGCCGGACGCACCCCGGCAAAACGCGCAGCGCGCGGCGCGTCTCCGGTCAGGCGGATATGAAACCCGCGCATATGTTGGTTCAAAAGAATATAGGCAAAGATTACCGAAAGCAGCGCCGCCACTACGCCCCAATGCATGCCCGTATTGGCAAATAGCTCGGCGTTATGCGCACTTTCATATTGTTGCAGGTTGCGGCTGCCCGGAAAACCCAGTCCTTGCGGGTTTCGCAGCAGCCCCAGCGACATCGACGCCAGCAATTGTTCCGCCACATAGACCAGCATCAGCGACACCAGAATTTCATTGGTGCCAAATCGCACCTTCAGCAGCGCAGGGATCATCGCCCAGACCCAGCCGCCGAATGCACCCCCGAGTACCATCAACGGAAAGATGTACCACGCCTCAAGCGGATAGAACGCAAGCGCCACTCCGGCACCGCAGATCGCGCCCACGATATACTGGCCCTCGGCGCCGATGTTCCATATTCCGGCCTTGAACCCCAGTGAAAGACCAATGGCGATCAAGACCAGCGGCGCGCCTTTGACCAGCAGTTGCGGCCGATAATATCCCGCATGCGGACCAAGCAACGGGTCGTAAAAGATGGTCAGTATCGCCTCGACCGGGTTTTTTCCCAGAACCGCGAATAACAGCCCGCCGAACAGCATCGTGGCCAGTACCGCAAGGATCGGGGTGGCTATCGCCCATGCCCGCGACGGCTGTGGCCGCTTCTCCAGCACAATCATGCGGCATGTCCCTCTTGCTTGCCATTATTGTCAGATAACCTCACTTGAGGCATGACAACTCTTTGGCGCATCCGGTCAGACATGCGCAACCTCCATCCCGTGCGCCCCGCCCATCATCAGCCCGATTTCCTCGATTTCCAAGCCGGCGGTGTCGCGCGGTTCGCTCAGCCGCCCTTCGTTCAAGGCGGCGAACCGGTCCGAGATCTCGATCAATTCGTCCAGATCCTGGCTGATGCAGATCACCGCCGCCCCTTGGGCCGCCAGATCTAGCAGTGCCTGTCGGATCGCCGCCGCGGCAGCCGCATCGACCCCCCAGGTCGGCTGGTTCACCACCAGCACCACGGGGCGCTGCAAAATCTCGCGCCCGATCACGAATTTCTGCAGATTACCCCCTGACAGCGCCCGCGCCACCGTATCTGGCCCCGGCGTGCGCACATCGAAGGCTTCGATGATGCGGCGTGCAAACCCTTCGGCGGCGCGCCATTTCAGAAAGCCGGCTGTTGTCAGCCCCTCGCGCACCGAGCCGGTCAGCATCGCATTTTCGGTCAGGGTCATATCTGGCGCGGCGGCATGGCCGAGACGCTCTTCGGGGGCGCTCAGCAGCCCCAGATGCCGCCGCTCACCGGGCCGCAGGTGCCCAATCGGCTGCCCTAGCAGCTCAATCGCATCCGGCGGAGTTAAAATTTCGCCGGAAAGCGCGGCCAGCAATTCATCCTGTCCATTACCGGCGACCCCGCCGATGCCGACGATCTCGCCCTTGCACAGCGCAAGCGAGACGTTTTTCAGCGACGTCCCGAAGGCCGAGGGCGAGCGCACCGATAATCCGTCGATGCCAAGCACGACATCCCCCACCGTGCGCCCGGCACCCAGCGGCGATCCGAATTCCCGCCCCACCATCAGTTCAGCCATCTCGCGCGCGGTTGTTTCCGACGGGGTGCATTCGCCCACCACCTTGCCCAGCCGCAGCACCGTCGCGTGATCGCACAAGGTTCGGATCTCTTCCAGCTTGTGACTGATATACAGGATCGCGGTGCCCTCGGCGGCCAGTTTGCGCAGGGTCCGAAACAGGATCTCCACCTCCTGCGGGGTCAGCACGCTGGTCGGCTCGTCCATGATCAATAGGGCCGGATCCTGCAAAAGGCAGCGGATGATTTCGACCCGTTGCCGCTCTCCTGCCGACAGATCACCGACGATGCGCGATGGATCAAGCGGCAGGCCATAGGCCGTGCTGACCTCGTGGATGCGCCGCGCGAGATCGCTCATAGGGGGCGGGTTTTCCATGCCCAGCGTGATGTTCTCCGCCACGCTCAGCGCTTCAAAGAGCGAGAAATGCTGAAACACCATGGCGATGCCATCGGTCCGGGCGGCGCGTGGCTCGGGCGGCGCATAGCGCTGGCCGTTCAGCAACATCTGCCCTTGGTCGGGTTGCACCAGCCCATAGACCATTTTGACCAGCGTGGATTTGCCGGCACCGTTCTCGCCCAGCAGGGCGTGAATCTGGCCGTTGTGGATGTCAAACGACACATCGTCATTCGCGACCACGCCGGGATAGGCCTTGGTAATGCCTTGAAGGCTGAGAAGCGGGGCGTTCACGCGGTCTTGTCCTCTCGGCGGATTTCGCGGTGTGGGTTCAGCAATTCGCTGGCAACGCCGATGGCGATGGCCTGCGGATGCTTGCCTAGCGATGGGACGCCGATCGGGCAAGTGATGCGTGCGATTGCCGCGCGCTCATGTCCAAGCGACACCAGCCGCGACCGGAACCGCGCCCATTTGGATTTCGACCCGATCAGACCGGCAAAGCCAAAGCCATGCCCCAGCAGCCGGTGGCACAGTTCCAGATCCAGTGCATGCGAATAGGTCAAGATCAGATGATCCGCGTGGGTCGGCGCATGGGCCACCAACTCCCCCGGCGCGGCGGCAGGTACCACCATCACGCCAGGAGGCACCCGTTCGGGAAAGCGTTCGGGTGCCGTATCCACCCAGATGATTGCAAAATCCGGCAAAGGCGCCAGAACATCGACCAGCGCCCGCCCCACATGGCCCGCGCCCCAGATCCACAATGCGCGCTGCGGATGGTGCACCGGCTCGATCATCCAGCCCTCGATCAGTTGCGACGGCAAAACAATCCCTTGTCCTCGTGCCTGCGCTAGCAGGCGGCGCACGGCCAGTGGCATCGCGCCAGCACTCGCGCCACGCACCGGGCGGGCGATCACCTCGCTGTCCAGCGCATCCACGGCGGCAGTATCATAGATTTCGCTCAACAAGGTCACCGCGCCGCCGCAACATTGCCCCAGATCCGGGCCAAGTGCATGTTTGCTGAGCCGCGTGCCGATCAGGTGGCGCGCCGTCTCTATCGCCTCATATTCCAGCGCCCCACCGCCGATCGTGCCGGCTTGTCCGCCCTCCCAGACCAGCATTGCCGTGCCCACCTCGCGCGGGGACGAGCCGCGCAGGCTTGCGATCACCACGCGAACCACGCGGCCATGCCGCGCCACGGCGGCGCGCAGGGCGGCAACGTCAAAACCCATCGCGCACCTGCTGAATCGTTGCCCAGACCCGCTCGGGCGTTGCCGGCGCGTCAAGCGCGGGATAGGCGGTGCCACAGGAGGCGATGGCATCGCTGATCGCCAGAAAGGCCGAAATCCCCAACATCAGGGGGGGCTCGCCCACCGCCTTTGAGCGATAGATCGTGTCTTCGCGATTCTGCCCGTCCCACAGCGCCACATTGAAAATATCGGGCCGGTCGGAACAGGCCGGGATCTTGTAGGTGCTCGGCGCATGGGTGCGCAGGGCACCGCGCTCGTCCCAAACCAGTTCCTCGCTGGTCAGCCAACCCGCGCCTTGCACGAACCCGCCCTCGATCTGGCCGATATCGATGGCCGGGTTCAGCGATTCGCCGCAATCGTGCAGGATGTCGACGCGCAATAGCCGGTGCTCGCCCGTTAACGTATCGACGGCCACCTCGCTGACCGCAGCTCCATGGGCGAAATAGAAAAACGGTCGTCCTTGCCCGCGCACCCGGTCCCATTCCAGCCCCGGCGTGCGGTAGAACCCGGTGGCGGACAGGCTGACCCGACCCATATAGGCCAGCCCGACCGCCTGGGCGAAATCGTAGATCTCGCCGCCCACCTGCACCTGTTCGTTGGCAAAGATCACGCTGCGCGGGTCGGCCTGATGCCGCGCCGCAAGGAATATGGCGATACGGTTGCGGATCGTGTCGCAGGCGGCGCGCACTGCCATGCCGTTCAGATCGCTGCCCGACGATGCGGCGGTGGCCGAAGTATTGGGCACCTTGCCGGTATCGGTCGCGGTGATGCGGATATGTTCCTGCCCAACACCGAAGCGGCTGGCGGCCACCTGCGCGACCTTCTGGTGCAGGCCCTGTCCCATCTCGGTGCCGCCGTGATTGAGATGAATCGAACCGTCCTGATAGACGTGGACCAGCGCCCCCGCCTGGTTGAGATGGGTCAGCGTGAAGGAGATCCCGAACTTCACCGGCGCAAGGCCGATACCACGCCGGATCACGCCGCCGCGCGCATTCCAATCCCGCACCGCCTTGCGCCGTGACAGATAAGCGCTGCTTTCCAACAGATCGCGGGTGATCCCGTGCAACTCAAAATCCGACACTTCCATGCCATAAGGCGTGGTCTGCGCTGAGGCCGGAACTGTCGGGCCCGCACCGCGCGGTTCTGCCGCCAGTGCCCCGCGCGAGGCCAGATCGGGTGCACTGCCCGCTGTTTCTTCTTGCAGGGAAATATCCCCGCCGGAGGCACCCGCAGCCGCTGCATGCGCCTCGGCATAATAATTGCGCACCCGTACCGCCACCGGGTCCTGCCCCAGATGATGCGCGATATGATCCAGCACCCGCTCGATCCCCAGCACCCCTTGCGGCCCGCCAAAGCCGCGAAAGGCGGTGGCGCTTTGCATATTGGTGCGCAGCCGGTGGCTTTCGATGCGGCAGGCGGGCAACAGATAGGCGTTGTCGGCATGTAGCATCGCGCGGTCGGCGACCGGCAGCGACAAATCCTGGCTCCAGCCGCAGCGGGTATAGTGCATGAACTCGACGCCATGGATGCGCCCCTCATCGTCGAAACCAGCGCGGTAGGTGATGCGGAAATCGTGCCGCTTGCCAGTGATCACCATGTCGTCGTCGCGGTCATAGCGCATCTTGCAGGCGCGCCCGGTCACCTTGGCTGCCACCGCACAGGCCACGGCCAGGGCGTTGGCCTGGCTTTCCTTGCCGCCAAAGCCGCCGCCCATGCGCCGGGTCTCGACACGGACGCCATGCATTGGCACGCCGATCGCATCGGCCACCTTGTGCTGAACCTCGGTCGGGTGCTGGGTGCTGGACAGCACGACCATGTCGCCATTGTCTTGCGGCAGCGCCAGCGCGGCTTGGCCTTCCAGATAGAAATGCTCCTGCCCGCCCATCTCAATCCTGCCTTCGATGATATGTGGGGCGGCTTTGATTGCGGTGCGCGCATCGCCTTTTTGCCAGATGCGCGGCCCCTCCTCGAAGCGGCTATTCGCGGCCAGCGCGTCTTCGATGGTCAGGATTGGCTTTTGCGCCACGATCTCGACCCGCGCCAGCCGCGCGGCGCGGCGGGCGAGGAGATGGCTCTCGGCCACCACCAGAAACAGGGGCTGGCCGGCGTAATGCACCGCCCCTTGCGCCAAAAGCGGCTCATCATGGGCGGAGGGGGAAGTGTCGGCTTCGAACGGCAAATCCTGCGCCGTCAGCACCGCGACCACGCCGGGGGCACTGCGCACCTTTGAGAGATCCAGTGCCGACAGCGCGCCGCGGGCGACATCGGACAGGCCAAAGCACAGATATAGGCAATCGGCGGGCGCGGGGATGTCATCGACATAGCGCGCAGCGCCGGTCACATGCAGGCGGGCGGAATCGTGGGGCAGGGGTTTGCCGACGCTCATGGTAAAACCTCCCGCACCGAGGCGGTTTCCCCCATGTCCTCGGCGAAATAGCGCGCCAGCAGGGCGCGCGCGCCTTCCAGACGATAAAGGGCCGAAGCGCGCATGTCTGACAAAGGGGAGAAATCGGCGTCGAAAGCTTGCTGCGCGGCGGTGATGGTGCTTTTGCACCAGCTTTGACCGATGAGGGCGGTTTCGACATGGGTCGCGCGTTTGGGGATCCCCGCCATGCCGCCAAAGGCGATGCGGGCATCTGCGACCGCGCCGTTCTCGACCGTGATATTGAAACAGCCGCAGACTGCCGAGATATCCTGGTCGAAACGTTTTGACAGCTTGTAGCATTTCACTCGGTCGGGCCGCCGCGGGAAACTCACTGCTTCGACGAATTCACCCGGCGCGCGATCCTGTTTGCCGTATTCAAGAAAGAAGTCCTGAAGCGGGATCTCGCGGCGGCTCTCGCCCTGGCGCAGATGCAGCGTTGCGCCGAGCGCGATCAGGGCGGGCGGGTTGTCTCCGATGGGAGAGCCATTTGCGATATTGCCGCCGACCGTCGCCGCGCCCCGGACCTGAACCGAACCATAGCGGCGGATCAGTTCGCCATAGGAGGCGTGCAGCGGCTGCATGGCCTTGGCCATGGTGTTCATATCCACCATGGCGCCGATGCGCACCGTATGCTCGCCGATTTCGATGTGTTTCAGATCCTCGCAGCCATCCAGAAAGATCAGCGGGTGCAGATCGCGCAACTGTTTGGTGACCCAGAGCCCGACATCGGTGGCTCCGGCGATCAATGTGGCGCTTGGCTGTTCAAGATATAGCGCGGCAAGCTCGTCGGCGCTGTGTGGGCGGAAATGTTGCCCCGCGGGGGGCTGTCTGCCCCCCGCACCCCCCGCGGATATTTCCGGCAAGAAGAAGGATTTGTCGCTTTCCATCCAGTCGGGAACGGGCTTTTTGGCCGCTGCTTCGGCGGCGCGGATGATCGGGGCATAGCCGGTGCAACGGCAAAGATTTCCGGCCAGTTGCAGATCATGGTCGCGGGCGCCATTCAGATGCGCGGTGGCCATCGCGACGATGAAGCCGGGCGTGCAGAAGCCGCACTGGCTGCCGTGATGGTCAATCATGGCCTGCTGCACCGGGTGCAGGCTGCCATCGGGCGCGGCGATGCCCTCAATCGTGCGCACTGCCTTGCCGTGGAGTTGCGGCAGGAACAGGATACAGGCATTGAGAGCACGCGCGCCGCGTGAGTCGATAACCATGACGCTGCAGGCACCGCAATCGCCTTCGTTGCAGCCTTCCTTGGTGCCGGTCAGGCGCCGTTCCTCACGCAGCCAATCGAGCAGAGTCGTCGTGGGCGGGACCTGTGACAGAGTGACAGTCTCTCCGTTCAGAAGAAACGTTATGTCCATTTCCGCAAACCCGTCGCGTTACCCTTGAACCCAGTAATGCCGGACCTTCGATGCGACGTAGAAGGACGGCGGGTTGTGCCTAATCTTGAGGTTAGAAAGAATTTGGGCGTACTGGCAAGCTAAAGCTGCTCTGCGCTGCGGCATCGCAATATCGGAAGGTGCGGCGCGTAGGGCTATTTCCAGCGCAGACAGAGTGGGCTAGCTATCAGGTATGAGCAATGATCCCCGATTCATTCACCTGCGGGTGCATACCGAATATTCGCTTTTGGAAGGGGCGGTGCGCCTGAAAGCCCTGCCTGATCTGTGCCGCAAGGCTGGCATGCCCGCCGTCGCGATTACCGATGCCAATAACATGTTCGGCGCGCTGGAGTTTTCCGTGACCGCAAGCGCTGCCGGGATCCAGCCGATCATCGGCTGTCAGGTCGATCTGGCTTATTGGACGGTGCAGCCGGGCGAGCGGGCCAAAGACCCCGCGCGGCTGGTGTTGCTGGCGCAGTCGGAGGCAGGGTACGAGAACCTGATGAAGCTGAACACCTGCCTTTACATTGGCAAGGAAGGGCAGTTGCCGCAAATATCACTCGCGGAACTGAAGGCGCATTCCGACGGCTTGATCTGCCTGACGGGCGGGCCGAATGGGCCGGTGGGAATGTTGTTGCAGACGGGCCAGCGCGACGCGGCGCAAGCTTTGCTGGCGCGGCTGGCGGCGGCGTTTCCAGACCGGCTTTATGTCGAGTTGCAGCGCCATCCCGGCGAGGACGGTGCGCCCGAGGTTGAACGTCTGACCGAGCGAGGCCATGTCGAAATGGCCTATGAGATGGCGCTGCCGCTGGTGGCGACCAATGATGTCTATTTCCCCGATCCGGAAATGTATGAGGCACATGATGCGCTGATCTGCATTGCCGACGGCTCCTATGTGGATCAACAGCAGCCGCGGCGCCGCCTGACGCCGCAGCACTATTTCAAGACGCCACAGGAAATGGCCACGCTGTTCGCCGATCTGCCCGAAGCGGTGGAGAACACCGTTGAAATTGCCCGCCGCTGTGCCTTCATGGCCTATCGGCGCGATCCGATCCTGCCGCGTTTCGCCGATGACGAGGTGAACGAGTTGCGCCGGCAGGCGCGCGCGGGTCTGGCAGCGCGGCTGGCGGTGATTCCGCACGCAGCGCCAGTCGAGGACTACGAAAAGCGGCTGGATTTCGAACTGGGCATCATCGAGGGCATGGGCTTTCCCGGTTATTTCCTGATCGTTGCCGATTTTATCAAATGGGCCAAGGAACAGGATATTCTGGTGGGGCCGGGACGTGGCTCGGGCGCGGGGTCTCTGGTTGCCTATGCCCTGACCATCACCGATCTGGACCCGCTGCGCTATTCCCTGTTGTTCGAGCGGTTCTTGAACCCCGAGCGGGTCAGCATGCCCGACTTTGACATCGATTTCTGCATGGATCGCCGCGAGGAGGTGATTCAATATGTGCAGGAGAAATATGGCCGTGACCGGGTCGGGCAGATCATCACCTTTGGGGCGCTGCTGTCCAAGGCCGCCGTGCGCGATATCGGCCGCGTGCTGCAAATGCCCTATGGGCAGGTGGATCGCCTGTCCAAGTTGATCCCGGTCGAGGGGGTCAAGCCGATGTCGATCTCGCGCGCGCTGACCGAAGAGCCGCGCCTGCGCGAAGAGGCCCGTAGCGAAGAGGTGGTCGAGCGCTTGTTGACCTATGGCCAGCAGGTTGAGGGGCTGTTGCGCAACGCGTCGACCCATGCCGCCGGTGTGGTGATCGGCGATCGGCCGCTGGATGCGCTGGTGCCGCTCTATCAGGATCCGCGTTCGGATATGCCGGCGACCCAGTTCAACATGAAATGGGTCGAGCAGGCCGGTCTGGTCAAGTTCGACTTTCTGGGGCTGAAAACCCTGACGGTGATTCAGAACGCGGTGGATCTGATCAAGGCGTCGGGGCGGCATCTGCATATCGCAGCGGACGGGCGACAGCTGTTCGAGCCGCCTGAGGGGCTGGAAGACGATATCGGTACCATCCCCTTGGATGATGAGGCCAGTTACAAGCTCTACGCGGCCGCGAAAACCGTGGCGGTGTTTCAGGTGGAATCCAGCGGCATGATGGATGCGCTGAAACGAATGCGGCCCACCTGCATCGAGGATATCGTCGCGCTGGTCGCACTTTACCGGCCCGGCCCGATGGAGAACATCCCGACCTATTGCGAGGTCAAGAACGGGCTGAAGAAGCGCGCCAGCGTTCACCCGCTGATCGATCATATCCTGGAAGAGACCCAGGGCATCATCGTCTATCAGGAACAGGTGATGCAGATCGCGCAGGAAATGGCCGGTTACAGCCTTGGCGGCGCCGACCTGCTGCGCCGCGCCATGGGTAAGAAAATCGCCGAGGAAATGGCGAAAGAGCGTCCCAAATTCGAAAAGGGCGCGATGGAAAAGGGCGTGGACCAGAAAAAGGCGTCCGAAGTCTTTGACCTGTTGGAAAAATTCGCCAATTACGGGTTCAACAAATCACACGCCGCTGCCTATGCGGTGGTCAGCTATCAGACCGCGTGGTTGAAGGCCAACCACCCGGTCGAGTTCATGGCCGGGGTGATGAACTGCGATATCCACCTGACCGACAAGCTGGGCATCTATTTCGCCGAAGTCAAAAAGGGGCTGGGTCTGCCCTGGGTGCCGCCTTGTGTGAACCGCTCGGAGGCGACCTTTACCGTGGCCGATGGCGCACTGGTCTATGGGTTGGGCGCGCTGAAGAATGTCGGGCTCGATGCGATGCGGCTGATTACCCAAGGCCGGGCCGGCAAAGCCTTTACGACGCTGTTCGATCTGGCCCGCCGGGTCGATCTCAAGCGCGTTGGTAAGCGGTCGATGGAGATGCTGGCGCGGGCCGGGGCGTTTGACGAACTGGACGGCAATCGCCGCCGTGTGTTCGACAGTCTGGACGCGCTGGTGGCCTATTCGGCGGCGGTGCACGAGCAGCGCAATTCAAACCAGGTGTCACTGTTTGGTGAGGCAGGCGACGACCTGCCCGAGCCCCGCATGGCGCGCGCACCGGATTGGTTGCCGGCCGAGCGCTTGGCCGAAGAGTTCAAGGCGGTCGGATTTTATCTGTCCGGGCACCCGCTGGATGACTATATGGCGCCGCTGAAACGGCAAGGGGTGCTGACACTGGACCAGTTGACAGCCAAGGCGGAAGGCGGCCCGTTGGTGGCCAAGCTGGCCGGAGTCATTGCCGGGCGGCAAGAGCGCAAATCGGCACGCGGCAACCGCTTTGCCTTTGTCCAGCTCTCGGATGCGACCGGGGCATATGAGGTGACGCTGTTTTCCGAGACCTTGGAGAAGTCGCGCGAACATCTTGAAACCGGGGCAAAAGTGGTGATCACCGTCGAGGCGACGCTGGAAAGCGAGCAGTTGAAGCTTTTGGGCCGCTCGCTGATGCCGATCGACATGGCGGTGGCGTCGGCTGGGGCCACGGGGCTGCGGGTTTTCGTTGAGGAGGCGGAGGCGATCACCACTGTCGCCAGTGTTCTGGAACAGGCCGCCGCGGCGGCGCGTGGCGCGGCGCGGGGACCGGTCTATCTTTGCCTATTGAACCCGGAGCTGCCGGGCGAGGTGGACATGGATCTGGGGCAGGAGTTTGCTATCTCTCCGCAGGTCAGGGGAGCCATAAAGAGCCTGAATGGCGTGATGGATGTCGAAGAATTATAGCGCCGGCGTCAATAATGCGGTGGCCGCTCATCCGCCAGAATCACGCTGCCACCATCTTCGGCGGCGCGTGCACCCTCGCGCTTCATCAGCATTGCGACCCGTCGGGTGAGCGTGTCAATGTCGCTTTGTTGGCGAGCGACGATATCGCTGAGGTCATCGACGCTGCGGATCAGATGGGCGAGTTTCTCTTCGATTTGGGTCATGGGACGCTCCTTGTCGCGGTATAGGCTAACCTATTAATGCGCTCCCTGCGAGAACGCAGCCTCCGGCGGGGGTATTTTTACCAGAAAGAAGCGAGGCCGGGTCGCAGTTGGTGACCTTGCTCCTTTGGGTCCCTTGGGCTAGACCGCGCGGCAATCCGGTTGCCCAAGGATTTCCGATATGGCCAAGATCAAGAAACAGCCCCGCCCCAAGGCCGAGACGCCCAAGGGTTTTCGCGACTATTTCGGTGGCGAAGTGACGCAGCGTGCCGAAATGTTACATGCGATTGCGGGGGTTTATCATCGGTACGGCTTTGATGCGCTGGAATCTTCGGCGGTTGAACGGGTTGAGGCGCTGGGCAAGTTTCTGCCGGATGTGGATCGCCCCAATGCCGGCGTTTTTGCCTGGCAGGAAGAAGATGAGGGCGACTGGCTGGCGTTGCGCTATGATCTTACGGCGCCGCTGGCGCGGGTTTATGCCCAGCACCGCAACGACCTTCCGACGCCCTATCGCCGCTATGCGATGGGCCCGGTCTGGCGCAATGAAAAGCCGGGGCCGGGGCGCTATCGGCAGTTTTATCAGTGCGATGCGGATACGGTCGGCGCGGCCAGTATGGCGGCGGATGCCGAGATTTGCGCGATGCTGTCCGATACGCTGGAGGCGGTGGGGATCGCGCGCGGCGATTACATTGTGCGGATCAACAACCGAAAGGTGTTGAACGGCGTGATGGAGGTGGCCGGGGTGCTGGATCATTCGCATCCCGAGAAGTTCGAGGCGGAGCGCGGGATCGTCCTGCGGGCGATCGACAAGCTGGACCGGCTCGGGACGGAGGGCGTTGCCGCCTTGCTGGGCGAGGGTCGTCGGGACGAAAGTGGCGACTTTACCGAAGGGGCAGGACTTTCGGCGGCGCAGGCCGGGATCGTGATGGGCTTTATCGAAGCACGCCGCGAGACCGGAGCGGCGACCGTGGCGCGGCTGCGCGAACTGGTACAGAATTCCGAGATCGGGCGACAGGGTGTCGATGAACTGGAAGAGATCGCGGCATTGCTGGACGCGGCAGGCTATGGGGCTGATCGCATCGTGATCGACCCTTCTGTGGTGCGGGGGTTGGGTTATTATACCGGGCCGGTTTACGAGGCCGAGCTGACCTTTGAGATTTTTGACGACAAAGGGCGAAAGCGGCAATTCGGCAGCGTTGCCGGAGGCGGGCGCTATGACGATCTGGTCAAGCGCTTCACCGGGCAAGAAGTCCCTGCAACGGGAATTTCTATTGGCGTGGACCGGTTGTTGGCAGCATTGCGAGAAAAGGGCCGGATTTCGGCGCAGGATCAAGGGCCGGTCATCGTGACGGTGATGGATCGCGACCGGATGGCCGATTATCAGGCGATGGTGGCCGAGTTGCGCAACGCCGGTATTCGTGCCGAGGTCTATCTCGGCAATCCGAGAAATTTTGGCAATCAGTTGAAATATGCCGACCGCCGAGCCAGTCCCGCCGCGATTATCGAAGGGGGCGATGAAAAGGCGCGTGGCGTGGTGCAGATCAAGGATTTGATCCTCGGCGCGCAGATTGCCGAAAGCGCGACCTTGGAAGAATGGAAGGAACAGCCCAGCCAGATCGAGGTGCCACGCGATCAGCTGGTTGACAGTTTGCGCGACATGCTGGAGCGACAAGGCAAGGGGCAGAACGGATGATCGGGCGCAAGGCGATTCTTGCACGCGCCGCCCAATTGCGTGCGCGTTTCGAGGAAGCAGGGGGCCTGGCGGTCGAGACGCCGATCCTGCAACCCGCCGAAACGCTGCTGGACCTTTACGGCGAGGATATCCGGGCGCGGGCCTATGTTACCTCGGATGCGCTGCGAGGCGAGCAGATGTTGCGGCCTGATTTCACGGTACCGGTGGTGCAGATGCATATGGCGCAAGGTGCGGAACCGGCGCGCTATACCTATGCTGGCATGGTGTTCCGGCGTCAGGAACATGATGAAGACCGCGCCAATGAATATATGCAAGTGGGCTATGAGATCTTTGATCGCGAAGACCCTGCGGGCGCCGATGCCGAAGTATTCGCGCGGATTTCCAAAGCCGTTGCCGGGTTGAATTTGCGCGCAGCGACCGGAGATATCGGTATTCTGATGGCTGCCGTGCAGGGGCTGACCACGACGGATGCACGCAAGGCGGCGCTGATGCGCCATATCTGGCGGCCGCGACGGTTTCGGGCGTTGCTGGATCGGTTCGCGCGGCGTGTGCCGGAACCGGCGGCGCGTCTGGAATTGCTGGCTGCGCATGATCCACTTGCCGAGGCCGGTACGCTGATCGGAAAGCGCAGCCGGGCCGAGATCGAGGCGCGTATCGAGGCGCTGCGCGCGGATGCAGAGGCCCCGCCGATTGCTGACGAGGAGTTGGGCGCGCTTGAGGCTTTGCTGGGCGTGCGCGAAACCGCGCCCTATGCGGTGCAGCACCTGCGTGATATTGCCGTCGACTTGCCCAACCTGACCCCTGCGATTGACCGCCTGACCGCGCGGCTTGATGCAATGGCCGCCCGCGGTGTCGATGTCGAGCAACTGGATTTCGAAGCCAGCTATGGGCGCATGTCCATGGAATATTACGATGGGTTCGTGTTCGGGTTTTATGCCGAGGACAGACCCGGTCTGCCGCCGATCGCCAGCGGTGGCCGTTATGACGCGCTGACCCGGCAGCTGGGGCAGGGCACCGAAATACCGGCCGTTGGCGGCGTGTTGCGCCCCGGTCTGATGCTGGAACTGGAAGGAGCGGTGCGATGAGCCTAAAACTGGGCGTGCCGTCAAAAGGCCGGCTGATGGACAAGACCTTCGACTGGTTCGAGAAACGTGGAATCCACCTGTCGCGCACCGGATCGGACCGCGAATATGCCGGCGCGGTCGAGGGCATTGACGGCGTGTCGTTGGTGCTGCTTTCTGCGGGTGAGGTACCCCGCGAATTAGCGGCCGGGCGCATCCATCTTGGGGTGACCGGCACAGATCTGTTGCAAGAACGACTGCCGCTGTGGGAGCAGCAGATTGACGAGATCGCGCCCTTGGGGTTTGGTCAGGCCGATTTGATCCTGGCGGTACCGCGCGCCTGGGTCGATGTCGAAACACTGGACGACCTGGACGCGGCCGCGGCCGCGTTTCGGGCCCATCATGGCCACCGCTTGCGGATCGCGACGAAATACCACCGTCTAGTGCGTGAATTCCTGCGGGCAGGTGGGGTGGCAGATTACATGCTGGTGGATAGTCAGGGCGCAACGGAAGGCACGGTGAAGAACGAAACCGCCGAGGCGGTGGCCGATATCACGTCGACTGGCGAAACATTGCGTGCCAACCACTTGAAGCTGCTGAGCGATGGGGTGATCTTGCGCAGCCAGGCCACGCTCTGGCGCAGCCGCGTTGCATCGTTTTCGGCCAGCGAGCGCGAGGCGCTGGAGCGGTTTCTAGATCTGGTCACATAACAGGACCTGACCGCCCGACTGTGGCTGCGGTGGCGCGGTGGGTATTTGAAGACCAGAAAGAGGCAGGGCGCTTGCCTGTGTGGTGGTGATCAGATCAGGCCGATTTCGGCGAGGGCGCGGTTCAGGTCGCTGGGCAGCACGTCATCATCGGCGCGCGAGGCGCGCAAATCCGGCGGGGCGTCGGATTGTTGCAGATAGCGCCAGCCCTGAAACGGACGCCGCAGCGCGGTCTGGGTGCGGATCAGTACCGGGTCGAGCACCATGGCGCAGCGGTTGATGCCATCGCTGCCGGTCACCTGGTCAAGGCGCAGCACGAGCTGACGACACTGGATCTGGCCTTTTATGACCCAGTAGATTGACCCGCCATTCAGCAATTCATCGGCGCGTTTGGGCCACATCCGCGTGACATGGCGCGGATTGCCATCCTCGCCGCAGACCTGCGCGGATTTTTGCCAGGCGAGCAGATCCTCCACGGATTCAGTGCCGACGCTGAGCTTGATGAGGTTGATGCGGTGTGTCATCGGAAACGCCCTTATTAATGGCCATATCTAGTATGGAACTCGCGCCGACTTCAAGTTATTGTAGTCGCCTGCCGAGAAAGGGATTCGTGATATGAGCCGTTTTACCGCCCCAATTGCTGAACAGATATGGGACATGAAATACCGGTTCAAGAAGGCCGATGGTGCCCCAATCGACCTGTCGGTCGAAGATAGCTGGCGCCGGATCGCGCGTGATCTGGCCGCGGTGGAAGTCCAGCCGCAGCTATGGGAAGATCGGTTCTATGCGGCGCTGGAGGATTTCAAATTCCTGCCTGCCGGGCGGATTACGGCAGGTGCGGGCACGGCGCGGCAGGTGACCCTGTTTAACTGTTTCGTCATGGGCACGATCCCCGACAGCATGGGCGGCATTTTCGAGATGCTGAAAGAGGCGGCGCTGACCATGCAGCAGGGCGGCGGCATTGGCTATGATTTCAGCACAATCCGGCCGCGCGGGGCGGATGTAAAAGGTGTGGCAGCAGATGCGAGTGGCCCGCTGTCCTTTATGGATGTCTGGGATGCGATGTGTCGCACCATCATGTCTGCCGGCAGCCGGCGTGGCGCGATGATGGCGACGATGCGCTGCGATCATCCCGATATCGAGGATTTCATCGCCGCCAAAGCCGATGCGGCACGATTGCGCATGTTCAATCTGTCGGTTCTGGTGACCGATGATTTCATGGCTGCCGTGAAAAACGACGGGTCGTGGGACCTGCAATTCGATGGCAAAGTCTATCATACGATCAGGGCCCGCGACCTGTGGAACCGTATGATGCGCGCGACCTATGATTACGCCGAACCCGGAGTTATTTTTATTGATCGGATCAATGCCGCCAATAACCTGAATTATTGCGAGACGATCTCGGCCACGAATCCGTGTGGCGAGCAACCGTTGCCGCCCTATGGAGCGTGCTTGCTGGGCTCGATCAACCTGGCGCGGCTGGTCGCTGATCCGTTTGCGGAGAATGCCCATCTGGATGGGGACGCCCTGGCCGAGCTGGTGGGCACAGCGGTGCGGATGATGGACAACGTGGTCGATACCAGTAAATTCCCCTTGCCCGAACAAAGGGCCGAGGCCCAGGCCAAGCGCCGGATCGGTCTGGGTGTGACCGGGTTGGCGGATGCTTTGCTTATGGTCGGATTGCGCTATGGCTCGGACCAAGCGGCACGTCAGACCGAGGACTGGCTGCGCGCGATTGCTCGGGCTGCATATCTGACATCGGTGCAATTGGCGCAGGAAAAGGGGGCGTTTCCGCTGTTTGATGCGACCGGCTATCTGGCCAGTGGCACGATGCAGCAGATGGATGAGGATGTTCGCGAAGCGGTGCGCGAACACGGAATCCGAAATGCCCTGCTGACCAGTATTGCACCGACCGGCACGATCAGTCTGTATGCCGGGAATGTCAGTTCCGGCATCGAGCCTGTGTTCGCCTATTCATACAAGCGCAAGGTGCTGCAAAAAGACGGCAGCCACACCGAAGAGGAGGTGGTCGATTACGCCGTGCAAATGTGGCGTGATCTGAAAGGCGATGCGCCTTTACCGGATTATTTTGTCAACGCCCAGACGCTGACACCGGCCGAGCATGTCAAGATGCAGGCGGCGGCACAGAAATGGGTGGATTCCAGTATATCCAAAACCATCAACTGCCCCGAGGATATCGGCTTTGACGCGTTTAAGGACGTGTATATGCAGGCCTGGGATAGTGGTTGCAAAGGCTGCACGACCTATCGTCCCAATGATGTGACGGGGAGCGTATTGAGCGTGTCCGACGATGCGTCGGCTGCCCCCGAGGTCGTGACCAGCGAAGAAAGCAGCCCGCAAACGCCCCATAGCGACGTGATTTACATGTCCGAGCCGCTGGATCGCCCGCAAGCGCTGGAAGGCAGTACCTACAAGTTGAAATGGCCCGACAGCGAACATGCGATTTATGTGACGATCAATGATACGGTGATCAACGGTCACCGCCGGCCGTTCGAGGTGTTCATCAACTCGAAGAACATGGAGCATTTCGCCTGGACCGTCGCGCTGACCCGGATGATCTCGGCTGTGTTCCGGCGCGGCGGGGATGTGTCCTTCGTTGTTGAGGAGCTAAAGGCCGTATTCGACCCGCGTGGCGGGGCTTGGGTCAAAGGGAAATACATTCCCTCAATCCTCGCGGCGATCGGTGGCGTGATCGAGCAACATCTGATTTCGATCGGTTTCCTTGCTGGAGAAGGTATGGCGTTGAAGGCAGATCCACAGGCGAAAGTTATCGGCCTTGAAACCGGTCGCGGTGCCGCCTGCCCAAGCTGCGGCCAATACAGCATGCGTATGATCGAAGGCTGCATGACCTGTGGGGATTGCGGACATTCGTCGTGTAGCTAGGGTCAGGACACGTTCCTGTTGTGCGACCCACCAAATAATGACCATTTTGCGGGTTTTGTTGTCCATTCAACAACCGATTGTTGTCCATTGCGCTTATCTCGGCGCATATTATTGTGATATTACAATTGGTTGGGTGGTTCGCGTAATTTTGCGCTTTCGATGGATGGCGAAGCCCGTAGCTTTTTGTTTGACGCTACGGGTTTAGAGAGAGAACACGTCACTCGTCAGCTTGTGTGAGATGCCATGAATGCTCGAGTGCTTGCATTTAGACGTCAGCGGTAGCCTGTGGCTACGAAAGGCTCTTGGCGACTAAATCGCCGAGAGCCAGAAATACGGCGATGCGCGGCTGCGTTCAGGATGGATCAGGCCTCCCATCTTTTCCGGCCACACTGCGGCCTACATTCGCTGCAGGAAGGGCGGGATGCGGACATTCGCTGCGCACAGCGCCAAGGTCTGCTTCGCGGTTCACGGCTTAAATCTGTGTAAAACACTTCAAGTGTTTTTGGCGATATAATCACTTATGTATAGTCGCCTGCGTATTTCATACTGTTGGGTTAAGCTTTTAAGAAGGGGCAGTAAATTGTAATGATCTCGTGACCCTTCGTAAGTTATCGACTTTAATTTTCTATGCTTATTCCTAAATTCAGCCAACTCGACCGGGTCCTCTGTTGGATGTATGATCCAATGTGGGCGAACATTTGAAAATTGATTGGTGTATAGCTCCATAAGCTGGGAAATGGCCGGGTCTGTCATCGAAAACCCAACAAAGAGAATTGTGTAATTTAGGAGAAGTGATTCAACTAGTTTTCGATAGTAGTCGCTAGAGTAAGCTTTCCTGATGTACTCCGTCTTCGAAAAAATAATATCATCTGCTTTGTCTATGCAGCCATGGAGCTTAATTATAACGCCATCTTCTCCTCGAAGAAAACGAAAGGATTTTCCATCAATCTGGGTCATAGGTCGGAAGTTCGAGCCGCCATTATAGGTACCGTCATTCCAGAATTTCTCAATAATCTTATCAAAATTTGTAGTTACAATGATCCGTTGATTGAGTTTTTTGATTTCTTCGTGTAACTCTGAACTCTGCGGAACTTTGCCAAACTCAGCAGAAATTAAATCCTGCCATTCGTCTTTCAAGTGATTTTTTATGACATCGCAAGACAACAAAAAATCGCCTTCACAAATAAGTTTTTTTGATATGGCTTTTTCAATCGGAGGGAGCTTCTCGCTTGCGTCGAGAAGAAACTTTTCCCAGCCAGGCAAAGAAACCGCCGTTCCCGAAGAAAGACCAGAACCAATAAATATAACGACTTGTTTGGCGACAAGATCATTTAGCAAATCGGGGTTAAAATCATTTTTCTCCATCGCCTGTGCTTAGGCTCCAAATAGCTTAGCTGCTTGCAAATTCTTTATAAGTGCCCTCACAAGCCCTCTGTAAATTTCCCGAGCTTGACCACGTGATGCTGTTCCTGGGCCGCTAACGGTCAATAAGGGCTCGCTAGCAAGTTGGGACCTTTGAATTAGGCCGCCGAGATGCTTTACGTCTCCCAAGTGAGGCGTGATGTCTGGTGACGCGTAAAGATCTTTAAAATAGTGCTCGATCTCTTTCGGAATTTTTGCCCCAACCGCTTCATAAGCTTTGACTTTCCTTTTTACTTTAGTGGGCCCGTCTTCACCGTCAATTTTATCGTAACCTGTTCGTTCTTTATGTTGTTGTGTAACGTAGCCTATAAATCGAAGCTTGCCGCGTGGTGCCAGTTCCGTAACTTCAGTTGGTTCCTCAGCCATGGATAAACCGATATCTAATGATTTTTTCCATGTAGCGATTGTTTGTCCAATGTTTCGCAATGACCAAACTGAAAACACGTCAATATTCATCGGAACAATGAAGGCATCTACAGAAAGAAGTACTGATCTGTTTATCGCTCCCAAAGAAGGGCCGATATCAAATACAATAAAGTCATAATTCTTCTCTCGTGCATTTTTGACTAATTCAGCAAAAACGAAAGTTGTTCGAATTCCTCGTATTCCGCCCGATCGGGCATCTCGCCAGTCTTGTGCTAAAAGGTCCTCTTCAAGCGCGAGGCGCGGATCACCTATAATTATGTCAACGCCAAACTTTTCTGATTTTCGTGTCGGGAGCTCAATTTCATAACCCTTACCGGACCTCAGTGGCCTAATAATTGAAAAAATTGTTTCTGGATCTTGCTGAGAATATATGTCGTTCACGTCTTCTTCTGGCAAAACGTACTGTGTCAGATTGCATTGAGGGTCCGCATCAATCACAAGAACCTTGGCGTCAAAGTTTAGCGCGAGTTCCGCTGCAAAGTTAGCGCAAAGAGTTGTCTTTCCCACACCACCTTTGTTGTTAAAAAAGCAAATCGATATACCTCCTGCGGAATTTTCTATGACTCCACGAAGATCCATATCGGAGCGATTCAGTTTAGTGATTGGTTTCATAGTAAACTCCTGTCGCGTTCTGAGGCGCTTCAATATGGCTTTATAGTATGTTCTGTTTGAACGTCTTCTAAGCTAACTGTACGTTATTGGAATGCTTTAATAAGGTGGATAAGTAGTTTTGGATGCACAAGCCCCATACACTAGTTTTTTCCGAGCCGTTAAATTTACACACAGCTTAAAACGCCACCAGAGTCAGATTCTTGATATCCAGGGATCATATTCAACGACGTTTTTCTGACGCGCATCATTTCCAATATTCTTCAGTTACTTATCTCTCTATGTCCTCTAGCGGGGTTAACTTGTCAACGAGCCCCGCCAGCTCGTTGACTAGCGACTGCGGATTCATGGCTTTCCGTCGGATAGCCATTCGCTGCAATTGTCATGAAGGTCCGGTTTGGGCCGGTCACGCTCGCTATACCGAGGGTTTCTTCTCGTACCAATCTGCGATGACGTCTTGCAGCATCCAAGGTGACGGTGCGCTACTTGATATCTCGGTATGGCCTTCAATCGTGAAGTGGCTCCATTCTTCTTCATCCATGTACCATGTCCCCAGCACTTCACCGTCTTCAGACAATACATCACCGCCTTCGGCCCCATTATGGTAGCCAAGCATGATGGTTCCTCGTCTTATCATTTGACCGTCAAAATTGCTGTTCATAGTTGGTTCGCCCTGATTGGATATCTTGTCGGCATGAAGGATCAATGTTGGGGCGGCATACGTCAATGGGGCTCACGCAATCAAAGTCCGCTGTCGAGAAGTCGCATCGTAGCGTTGTTAAGAGCGGCCAAAGTCAGCTCTGGGCCGTTGAGCGCATGCTGGCTGATCCGCAGTTGCCAAAGAAGCCGCATCGCATCCGAGGTCGGCTCCGAGCCCAGCATACTGGTTGCCGTACTTTCCTCGAAGGCCCGGTGCCTGAAAAGTCAAACGTTTGAGACCTTGCATGTAGTTCGCTAAAGATATCACATTCCGCCAGTCTTTTTTACGGGGGTAAAATGATGACTTATGGCGATTTCGGTGAACCAGAGATTCCCGACGACCTTTTTGAATGCGCGTTGTCCCTAAGAAACAATATTATTGGCTTGACGACCCAGGGTGGCTCGGAGCCTGAATACAAATCGGCCAGAAGAAAGCTGATGGAAGACCCTGCCAGCAAACGGCTCTTGCCGAACTTTGTGCGTTTCTCAATCGATGCCGCTTCGGTACAGTCAGCGTTATCAAGTGTTGCAAGCGGCTCAGGTTCTTGGGTCATACGCCGAGGCCACGTTACCGAGTCTTTCATACCACTATTGACCTTCCTGGAAACAGGCGGCGGTGCGGCAGACGCCACAATCACAGATGGTCTTGAGATTTATGATGCTCCTGCTGTCCAAACTTTTTGGGCGAAGGCTCTCGACAGACGAGCCACTGACCCGGACGGTGCTGTTACCGCCGCAAGTACGCTGCTTGAAGAGGTCTGCAAACACATCATCGAAGACAGCGGTGCGGGTTGGGAGCCAAAGTGGAATGTTCCAAAACTTTACAGTGAAGCTGCAAAGGTCTTGAAGCTCGCGCCATCGCAGCACCAGGAAGAAGTTTTCAAAACGATACTGGGAAACTGCCAGAGCGTTGTTCAGAGTATTGGTTCTCTGCGCAACAAGGGTGGCGATGCCCATGCTGGGGGGCGCTCACGAGTTTCATTCAAGCCGCGTCATGCCGCTTTGACGGTTAACCTGGCTGGGTCCATGGCTTTATTTCTGATCGAAACTTGGCAAGCGAGAATTGAGGAGTGACGGATCAGCGAACTTTAGCCTCAGCTCCGTCCTAAGGCAGCCATTCGCGCATCCGCAGCGAAAGCCCACTTCGTCCGCGCTGCGATCTACCAGCCGCCGAAAATGCTGCGCGATGCACGAACGGCCGGTCTGGGGAAGCCGCACTGCGGCATTAAAAGGCTGGTTCAAAGTCCAGTCTGGGCCGGGAGTTCCATGGTCGTCTGCCAGGGTGGTCACGGAATCCGCCGCCTCGCAGTATGACTGCTTCAAGCCCTCGTGTCGAATGTCCTATGGGGTGAGTGTCACGATGCATGGTTCGGCCAGCTCATTATACAAAAGGGCATTCAAACGGCCTCCCGCTCTTGCGCAGCGGTCTGAAAAATTGCTTAGATCGATAATAGTCCATTCTTCGCCGTGCCTAAACAGCCGCTGATCTCCATCCTTTGTAGTTCCCGGCTTTCCATGCATTAGGGCGTTTCGGTCATCAACAATTAACTTAAACTCGTCTGCGAACGGGACGGCTTTTGCGCGAAGACCTTGATCAGAAATGCGTAAGAACAAGCACCTAAGGTCCCGTGCAATAGTGCCCGCTGTCTTTCTTTCTCGCTCAATGGTCTGAATGTAGTTGTTTTGCAATCGATGGCAGCACCACACCGCGTTCCATTCAAGCCGCGCGAAGGCCACAACAGCTAATCCAATTGCATGAAAATAATCGGGGTCTTGCGGAACCCTTAGCCTGTCATCACTCACGATCAGAATTCCTTTCGATCAACAGACTACATCATAGAAGGGGGCAATTCCAAAGCACAAGTTGGGGAGTGACCGCTTCTCACCGCTCCGATGTCATCGGCTCTGGAAACCATGCTGCACAATGATACGAATGACTGGTTCAGGGATTCGCTGCAGCGAAGTCCATCCTCGCAAAGGTCCGGTGAGGGCCGGTCGCAACGATCGGCAGTCAGGGCGGAATTCTTCACGTTAGCTGCAAACGCGAAATTTCCGACACCGGAGAAGGAAGCTGTCATTCCAGCTCTGAGTGACTATCAACTCTTTCGGAAATAACCGTCTTGGGAATCTGGGTCGGCCTCGAAAAGCATAAAGAAGGCGCGCTTTCCCTATGCACCATGGAGTGATCTGAATTGACCAACAACAGTGTTCCCAGTTCGACGCAGACGGTGTCTTGGTTCGTTCTCGGCCTGATGTCCAGCGTGACCTTTGTCGGCATTCTGTCGGAACTGGTCCCATCGGGCCTTCTGCCGCAAATGGCTGCCGACCTTGGCATTGACGAAGGCGACGTCGGTTTTCTTGTCGGCGTCTATGCGCTTGCCTCCGCTATTTTCGCAATTCCGCTGGTCAGTGCCACGCTCGTCATCAACCGCAAGCTTTTGCTACTGCTGTTGCTGGCTGGCTTCGCAGTCTCCAACTTCGTCGTCGCAATCTCCTCGTCCTATGAGATCATCGTCGCCTGCCGTATCCTTGGCGGCATTTGCGCGGGCGTGATGTGGCCGATGATCGCTGCCTATGGCACGCGCCTTGTTCCCGAAAACATGCATGGGCGAGCGATCACCGTCATCATGTCAGGCAACACGCTGGGTATCAGTATCGGGCTGCCGGTGATGACGACCATCGGCATCACCCTGGGATGGAAAAGCGCGTTCGTAGTCATGGGGCTGATTGTCGTGGCAATTGGGGTGCTGGTCCATTTCTTCCTGCCCTCGGTCAAGGGCGAAAGGATCAGCAAGAGCAACTCGCCCTTCACGATCATCAGGATGCCGGCGATCCTGATCGTGCTGCTTTTGACCTTCCTGTCGGTCATGGCGCATTATGGGATATACACCTACATCACCCTGCTCGTTGACATGCTCGATCTGGTGGGCGGGATCGGCCTTGCCCTGCTGATCTTCGGTGTTGGGTCGGTGGTGTCAGTGGTCCTATCGGCACGGTTCATCGACGCTTATCTGCGCCCGTTGATCGTCACAGCGCTCACCACCGGGGGTGTCGCCATGGCGCTGTTCCTCATATTCCCAGCCAGCCTGACCGTTGCGATCGCGGGATTCTTCCTCTTGGGGCTGGCCTTTGGGCCGCTGGTCACGATGTATCAAACTGCGGTCAGTCGCCAGATCGACCAAGCCAAGGATGTCGCCACCTCGGTGCAATCCAGCATCTTCAACCTGTCGATCATGATCGCCACTTGGATAGGTGGGATGTTGCTAGAGGGGTTTCTCGGCTCCTACAACGTGAACGGCATCGTCTACATGTCGCTCGCCTGCTTCACCCTCGCGACCATCATCGCGCTGTTGTCCAAACAAACCCTGCGCTCTGTCTGAGCGTCCCGTCTCCTTGACTTTCATCCTGAGCAGATCGCAGCCGCGCAGCTTGCTGTCGATGGCCAAGCTGAAGAGCGCCAGGTCGCGATGGTTTTCGGCCAGCTCAAGCCGAACCCTGATCGCCCAGACGTGTTTGGGTTTCAGCGATCGCTTCTGCCCGACGATGCGCCGCTTGTTTCAAGCAGGGCGGAGTGCGCGAATGGCAGGTGAGTTTGGTGTTTGCATGATCGATCCTCTGATCCGCCGGCACAGTAGCCAGCGTAAAGCGGAGCCGCGCCGCATAGGCTGAGACCATCATCCGCGTCCGCGCGTTCTCGGTTTTGTCGCGCGCTCCACGCAGAGCCTTGCCGTCGATCGCGATGACGTCGCCGTCCTTCAGCAGCGCGGCAACGTCGGCAAGCACCCTGCCAAAGGCGGCATCGAGCGCCTTGGGGTCGATCATCCGGAAGACATCGGAGAACGTGTCGTGCGATGGGATGGCGTGCTTCAGTTTAAGGAAGTCCCTGAAAAGATGTTTTTTTGCACGTCCAAATGCAGCCATCTTCCGCGCAAGAACACGAACCGCACAGCACTGACACGAAGGCGATCACAAGCAACTCGCCAAGATCGTGTCGTGCGTTACTCGCACGTGGGTCGGGAACATCTTCGAAAGCGGACAAGAATATCTGCATGTTGGCAACGGCTCCATGAACTGAACAAACAGCTCAGAAATCAACACGAAGTCAGATGCAACCCCGCCACCTTACGACCTCAAGTCCAAAAGCGATTCCGCTGACTCGATGAACGGCAAAGGTAATTGATATGACAATTTCATGGTTGAGACGCTCTTCAAATCCCTCAAGGCAGAGCTGATTTGGCGTAACCGCTGGGAAACCCGACGCAAAGCTGAACGAGCGGTCTTCCAGTATATCAACGGATTCTATAATCCACGGCAGCGCCATTCATCGCTGGGTGGCAAAAGCCCCTTGGCCTTCGAGTGAAAGGCTGCCTAAATGAGTTAAGAGATCAGAACGCAAGCGTGACAAGACCAATCCTCGTGTCGCGCAGCAAAGTGCCGGGTGACGTCGTCGACCGGCTTTTGCGTCCAGATGGAAAGATCTGTATGCCGGAAGATGAGAGAAACTGGCCGCACCCGGCAAATCTGGCATGGCTTCGAGAGAACATCTTTGGTCAAATGGCTGCCGATGGTCCCGTTCCTTGGAAATTAACTTTAACCTGCCAGTATGAAAAACATAATTTCCCGAGGCATATCAAAAGCCCTTGCCCGTGCCCGGCCACAGCAGCCTGAAAAATCGAAGGCTGATCCGCGGTCAAGATCGGTATTCCAAATGCCGCGGGACCAATCCAAAATCTTGTCGCGCTGTCTGTCGATTGATCTGGAGGTCGATCCCAAAGAAGCCCGGATATTTGCCTTTGCCGCCGTGCCGGAAGGTGAAGGAGAGGGGATTATTCATCGGAAAGGTGACCCAAAGGCCGCGCTTGAAAAACTCGACCTGTTCTGCGCGGGCTTCGCGCACGTCATTGGGCACAATATTCTGCGTCACGACTTGCCGCATCTCATGGCGGTTTCTCCGCGCTTTGCAAAGCTCGCCCACGGTCCAATCGACACGCTGTGGCTTAACCCCTTGGCTTTTCCGCGTAATCCGTATCACCATCTGGTGAAACACTACCACGATGGGCGGCTCCAAAGTGGTCACGTCAACGATCCCGAGTTCGACGCGCGACTTGTGCTCGAGGTCCTTCGCAACCAGATCGACGCCTTCGTATCGCTGAACACGTCGTCGCCAGAGACGATGATAGCCTATCACTGGCTGTGCTGCCGAGGGCCCGGTAGCGACGGGTTTGATCGGTTGTTCAGTGACGTGCGCGGGGCGTCCATACCGGCTGAAGCGGAAGCGCACTGGGCCATTCAGATGATGCTAAAGGAGGCGGCCTGCGGCGCGCAGGTGGACGCTTTGCTCGAGCAGCTCTCGGACACTGGGCTGGGCTGGCCAATGGCATATGCCCTTGCCTGGATTTCGGTCGCTGGTGGCGATTCTGTCATGCCGCCCTGGGTGCGGGCGCAGTTCCGTGACGCAGCACGGCTTGTCAAAGACCTGAGGGACACGAATTGTCGTGATCCGCACTGTGCCTATTGCGCAGAGCACAACGATCCCACCCGCGCACTTGAGCGCTGGTTTGGCTTTCCAAGTTTCCGCCCGGAACCGGCCGACGAGGACGGACGCCCGCTTCAGGAAAAGATTGTGGCCAAGGCCATGGAAGGCGATCACCTTTTGGGCATCCTGCCGACGGGCACCGGCAAATCCATCTGCTATCAGATCCCCGCGCTGTCTCGGTTTGACAAGACCGGGGCCTTGACTGTCGTTATTTCGCCGCTTGTGGCGCTGATGGCGGACCAAGTTCAGGGCTTGGTGCGGGCCGGAATTTCCTCGGCGGTTACGATTAACGGGCTATTGTCTTTGCCCGAGCGCCAAGATGCGCTCGATAAGGTGCGGCTTGGGGATGCTGCGATCTTGCTGATTTCGCCCGAACAACTGCGCAGCACAACAGTTCGGTCGGTTCTCTCTCAGCGCGAGGTGGGGCTGTGGGTGCTGGACGAGGCGCATTGCGTGTCCAAATGGGGGCATGATTTCCGACCCGACTATCGCTACGTTTCGCGGTTTATCAAGGAAAGCTCAGGCGACGAACCGGCTCCGGTGCTTTGCTTGACCGCAACGGCAAAGCCGGACGTGGTGCAGGACATCCGCAGTCATTTCAAGGAGCGGTTGGGGTCCGAACTGGCGTTAATCGACGGTGGCGCATCGCGGTCGAACCTGAGCTTCAAGGTGCTGCCAACGCAGCGGGCAACCAAGATGACGGATATCCTCGACACGATCGAAGCCCAGCTTCCGCGCGAGGGAGTCTCGGGGGCTGTCGTTTATTGTGCGACCCGAAGCGCCACCGAGCGCGTGGCGGAGTTCCTAAAACAGCAGGGCATCGCCGCTGAACGGTATCATGCGGGCCTGAGCGCCGATGACAAGCGTGAGATCCAGGAGGACTTCCGCGTCGGCAATCTGCGCGTGATCGCGGCGACCAACGCCTTTGGGATGGGGGTCGACAAGCCGGACATCCGTCTGGTGGTTCATGGGGACGTGCCGGGGTCGCTGGAAAACTACTTGCAAGAGGCGGGGCGCGCCGGACGGGACCGCGAACCGGCGAGCTGCGTTCTTCTGTTCAATACCGAAGACGTCGATCGTCA
The DNA here is from genome assembly GCF_016307205.1 of Pontibaca salina. Classification (GTDB taxonomy): domain Bacteria; phylum Pseudomonadota; class Alphaproteobacteria; order Rhodobacterales; family Rhodobacteraceae; genus Pontibaca; species Pontibaca salina. Next base: position 218,264 of record NZ_JAEIJD010000004.1, read on the forward strand.
GTTCAGCCTGAGCGCGCGATCGCGACTCGCGCGGCACGAAATCGGCGCAATCCTGAAGGCGCTTCGGCGTCTTGATACGCGAACCGGAAGAGGCGGTCAGATCGTTGCGACGCCCGGTGAGATTGTTCACGAAGAGAAGGACCGGGATTTCCAGCGCGACAGCAACACCGACGATACCCGGGTAAAGACGGCGGTCGCCTGGCTGGAAGAGGCGCATCTTCTGAACCGCGAAGAAAACCAGGTGCAGGTGTTTCCCGCCTCGCTCCGCGTAAGGAGCATGCAGGAGGTCCGCGGAATCCTTGCATCCGCCGATATCACCGAGCGGCGTCGCCAGGATCTGACCGCTATCGTGCAGCACATCATCAACGCGCCGCAGGAAGAGGGCATCACCACGGACGAGCTGTGCGGGGTCAGTGGGCTGACGGTGTCGGGCGTGCGCAAGGCCCTGGCAGACCTCGAAGCGTTGGGGATCGCAAAGGATGATACAAACATCACCATCTTCGTCCATGTGCGTATTGAAAATGCGTCGCCGAAACGGTTTGAGGCGGCGTCCCGGTTAGAAGCCGACCTGATTGCGATCCTGAGAGAACAAGCGCCAGACGCGGATATCGACGAGGCTTGGCCCTGCCATCTGGCCTCGGTCGCGCAGGCCCTGCGCGAGCAGGGACACACCTCGGTGCGGCCCGATATCGTCGAGGGATTGCTCCGTGGGATTGCGCAGGATGGCCGCGACATGGATGGCGGCAAAGGCAATATCGGCCTGCGCAAGGCGTCCAAAGGCAGTCTGGTGGTGCGGATGCAAAGATCATGGGCGGTAATCGGACAGACCGCTCAGCTTCGCAGACAGGCGGCAGAGCGGTTGGTTTCGCAGTTGGTCGACAAGGTCCAGTCGGGCCTGCGTGGGAAAGATATTCCCGTCGAAACCACGCTTGGCGACCTTCTTGCGGCGATCAGCAGTGACGCGCTGTTGCGGGCGTCTGTCAATGACCCGTCAAAGCTGATGGACCGGGCGCTTCTGTGGCTGCACGAGCAGCAGGTGGTGACCCTGGGCAAGGGATTGTCCGTGTTCCGCTCGGCCATGACGCTGCACATCAATCCAAAGAGCGGCGCCTTTACCACCCGGCATTTCGCGCCGCTCGAAGACCACTACAGCGAACAGACCGTCCAGACCCACGTGATGGCGGCGTATGCGACCAAAGGCATCGACGATATCGATCAGGCGCAGCGGCTCGCGCATGACTATTTCGCGATGGAGCAGTCCGACTTCATGAAAGCCTGGATGCCGGGGAGAATGTCGGAGTTCAGGCGGCAGGCGACGCCCCAGTCCTATGCCGAGATCGTCGACAATCTGGGGAATTCGACGCAAGAGCAGATCGTGCGTGACGACCGCGAACAGACCAATGTGCTTGTCCTCGCGGGACCGGGCTCGGGCAAGACACGCGTTCTGGTCCATCGTGTCGCCTATCTGGTCAGGATCAAGCGCGAAGATCCAAACGGTATTCTTGTGCTCGCTTACAACCGTCACGCGGCCGCCGAGATCCGGGAGCGCTTGCGTCTATTGATTGGCAAAGATGCTCGCTTCGTGACGGTCTTGACCATCCATGCCTTGGCCATGCGGTTGGTTGGCGCGAGTTTCGCCGGACGCGCAGGAACCGATGAGCCCGATTTTGACACGCTTCTGACCGATGCCGCATGTCTTTTGCGCGGCGACGGGCTGGACAAGGTCGAGGCCGAAGCCTTACGAGAAACCCTGATCCAGGGGTTCCGCTGGATTCTTGTGGATGAATATCAGGACGTGGGCCCCGAGGAATATGCCTTGATCGCTGCGGTGGCTGGCCGCAGCATCGACGACCCCGATCAACGGATCAGCCTGTTCGCGGTCGGCGATGATGACCAGAATATCTATGCGTTTGCCGGCGCATCGGTGCGCCACATTCGGCAATTCGAACAAGATTATTCAGCCAAGCCGGTTTTTTTGACCGACAATTACCGCTCGTCGAAGAACATCATCAGCGCCGCGAACGCCGTTATCGAAGGATCTCGGGAACGTATGAAAACAGGGCATGGGATTACCGTGGACCAATCGCGGCAAAAGGAGCCGGCTGGAGGTATCATGGAAAGCCTCGACCCGGTTGCACAGGGGCGGGTCCAAATCCTTGGTTGCCCGGCTGGGAATGACGTTCAGGCCCTTGCGGCGGTCAACGAGATGATCCGCCTGTCAAATCTGATTCCGGATTGGAGTTGGAAGGGGGCGGCAATCATTTCTCGTGATTGGCGCAAGCTTCTGCCGGTGCGCGACTTCGCCGAGGCGCACGGAATTCCCGTCGAAATGGCGAACGAGAACCTGCCAAGTTTATGGCGCACCCGCGAGATGCAGAGGTTTATCGGCCGTCTGCGCGACAGGCCTGAGGCTATGGTCAGCTTGGACGACCTGACCGAAACTCTGAACGCGATACCCGCAAGCCGTTGGACTGACCGGATCGGCGAAGGACTTGGCCAGCTTGCGCGCGAAGTTGACGGCAAAGCGCTCCCGACCCCTGACGTGACCGAATGGTTCGCCGAATGGTCGAAGGATTCATGGGGCGAGCAGCGCGGTCTTAAATTGTTGACGGCGCACCGTGCCAAGGGTCTCGAATTCGACGATGTCGTGATCTTGGATGGCGGCTGGGAACGGCCCTCGCGAAACGAAGATCAGGACGCGCCGAGGCGATTGTTCTATGTCGCCATGACACGTGCGCGGCGCAATTTGATCGTCATGAGCAACGACAATCACGAATATCTTCCCACCGGGTCGCCTTCAGTGGTGACGCGGCACGTGGTGCCCGACTTAGCGAAAGTCCCCGGCCGACGCCGGTTCTTTCAATCGCCCGAAATGAAGATGGTCGACCTGTCATTTGCAGGACGCCAAGGTGATCGGCACGTTGTTCATAACGCGATCGCCGAAGCACAGGTCGGCTCGCCAGTCAGGCTCTCCCGTGTCGGGGATCGCTGGCAGATCGAGGATGTTCGAGGGCGGGCCCTCGGGCGGATGTCGAAAGCATTTGCGCCACCGGTAGGCACGAAATTCGTCACCGGCGAGATCGGGGCCATCATACATTGGCGCAAAGAGGATGCCGATGAGCGTTTTTATCACTTGCTGAAACGCGATAATTGGGAAGTCGTTGTGCCTGAACTGGTTTTCGAAGAGGTCAAGGGGACTGAAAGGTTTTTTAGAAGAAATCAGAACGGCAAGTAGGACGTTAAGCGGTCGTCCGCTGCACTTGCAATAAAGGACCGTTTAGGGCCGGTCGCGACGATCAGACGGTCGGGAAAATCAGGATGCCTACCGCGTCGCCGCAAGTCCACTCAGAGCCCGCATCAAACGATGCTGCAAGCCGCACGGATGTCAGCATTGTGCGTGATACGGTCTTTGCGTTCCAGCGGGCGACCTTCGAACAATTCACTCAAACGTAAGCATCCGGCGTAGGCCACGGCGAGCTCAACGCGCGTGCTCACGGTCCATTTCGATGAGGTCTCGCAGGTTTTCGATGCCGAATGGAGTGAATGCGATGACACTGTCGTCGGCGGGGCCGTATGACCTGCCACGGGATTTTTCCTCCATCTGGAATTAGAGTCTGGCCCAACGAAGGGACGGACAATGAAGCGATCAAGATACACAGAAGAACAGAT
>NZ_JAEIJD010000005.1 GCF_016307205.1 Pontibaca salina
ATGATTTCAATCTCAGACATAAGCATGTGCTTAAGGCTATCCTTAAGCCTCCTTGGTCAGGCCAAGGTGTCCGGTCGAAACGGGGGCCAGTTCAATGGGACAGACGGGACGGAGAAGAAGCGATGATTGTAGGGTATGCACGGACCTCGACCTTGGTACAGACCGCAGGGCTTGAGGCACAGGAGCGCGACCTTGCCGCCGCAGGATGTGAAAAGGTTTTCGTGGAACGGGTATCGTCGGTGGACGTGAAGGCCCGTGAGAAGCTGACAGAGGCGCTTGAGTTTGTCCGTGAAGGGGACACGCTCGTGGTCACCAAGTTGGACCGTCTGGCCCGATCAGTGGCCCACCTGCTGGAAATCCTCGACACACTCACCGCCAAAGGGGCAAGCCTTCGCATTCTTTCAATGGGCATCGACACGGGCACCGCTACGGGCAAGCTAATGCTGACCCTGCTAGGTGGCGTTGCAGAGTTTGAACGGGAAATCATGCTGGAGAGACAGCGTGAGGGCATCGCCAAGGCCAAGGCTCAGGGGAAGTACAAAGGCAGAGCGCCGACGGCACGGGCCAAGGCTCAGGAGGTCTTGAAGCTGCACCGAGAGGGCATCGGCGGCACCGAGATCGCCCAGCGCGTGGGCATTGGTCGATCCAGCGTCTATCGGATATTACAGGACAATTAAGCGGCAACGGATACTCTATCCCCAGCTTAGCCATATAAATAAGGGGGTCGGGAGGAAGGTGTGCCTAAAGGTGTGCCCAAGTGGTCCGTTCAGGGCCTTGATCTATTCTTTTGTGCATAAATGTCACACCCCACCGCAATCTCACCCCTGATCTATCTTTTTGCTTGTTGCGAATGAGTTGCAAGTAGCTGTTGCTGCATCTGATGCCTCCACAAGTGTTGCATAAAGGTCACTGTACGTCCTTCTATCTGTTTTATTTTGCTGACGTAGACGCAGCGCAAGCGAGTGCTGGGTAAGGCGCAAGACCTACACGTATCCGATCAATGTAGCATTGCGCATTCCCTCAAGCGCACCGTTCATCGCCGCTGCGCGGCTGAGCGCCGGTGGCTGGCTACCACGGAATAAGCGTGGGAGTGGACGCGACTACCTGAGAATAAGTCAGGGAGTGGGCGCGACTACCTGTAAAAAGTACAGGGTATCCTTCCCGGCGGCATACCTAAGTTGGTTCGACCCACGTAGCTCTGCGGCCACCAATAATTCTTGTGGCCTTCTCCGTGGCCTCCTCGGGTACTCCCTTGTACCGGATATAGGGGAAGCTGCTTCTCATGGGCGTCCGATGCTTGTGGGTAAATTATACTCACAAGTCTCCCATTATTCGTGTCAGACCTCGCCAACGTCCGTTCGGCGGATGCTGCTCTGCGCTTCCCCTTCATTTTTTGAAGAAGAAGTCCGGCCTCGACCCCCTATCGGTGAGGCGGTGTGTGTATTTTTCTCACACACCCCACGGCCCCTCTCTGAATATTTTTCAGACTTCTCTCGCTGGTAATCATTTTCGTATTACCAAGTTCGGCTGCGTTCAGCCTGTACAGCCCCGATAGACCCCACCAGCCGCGCCTAGCGGCGCTTAGAGACCTACCTCCAAATTCGCCTACCCCCCTACATGAAACCCAGAAGGCGCTCTACGGCCCCCTCACGGCCTCTCGGGATGGGCGTACTGTAGGAATAATATAATAATGTTCCATTTTCACACACATCCACGAAGAACAGAAGAAGAAAGAACACCACATGACAGACAATACAATCCACTCAGTAAGCGTTGGCGATATGTCCGCCGAGGAACTCGCCCACCTGCAAGCCCAGCTTGACGGGCCGAGCAACCCCAACGCCCAGCGCAACAGAGGCTTCCAGCCCCACGCAATGCCAGCGACACGACAGGAAGTGACGATCAGCAACGGTCAATTCACCAATCCAGTCAACGTAAGCAAATCCACAAGCCCAGCGCACATCACCGCCACCGTCCCGACCATCAACCCCGGCATGATCCACATTCCCGGCTTTGGTGAAACAACCGTTGAAGCTGCAAAGGCTGGGGGATTCCTTCCACAATCGTTCAAGGCGGGCGATCCAAGCCCTTTTGACGTACCCGCTCAGGCTCTCTCGTCCACCTCAGCGGGCAATGATGCGACGAACTCCAACGAAGTCGATCAGAATGACGATGAAAAGGGGGAGAACGGGGAGAAAGAGGCCCTCAGCGACGCAGAGCGCATCGTCAGCAAGGCCGGGGAGGTCCTCGACAGCATTGACCAAGCCCACGGCGCAGAGGTCACCGATCAGCACATGAACGACGCCGTTGAAGCGGGGGACTATGATGCGGACAATCTGCCCGAAGGCGTCACCCCGGCGATGGCTGAACAGGTCATGCAGGGCTACATCGCCCAAGCAGACAACACCCTGAGCGAAGTCGGGTCGTCTGTATCTGCATTGCAGGAAACCTTGACGGACGACGAATTGCGACAGGCACGACGTGCGACATTGGACAAGAACACCGACGAACTCCAGCGTCTGGGGAAGCTGTCAATTGACCGCCTTGTGTCTATGCCTGAACGGGACCCCGAGGGTTTCCTTGAGTTGCTGGACGGTATGTCGTCAGAGGATCGGGCATTGCTTGTTCAGGACAAGAAGTCCGGCGAGTGGCGCTTGAAGTCCGCTCCGGGTCAGCCGGAGGTCAGCTTCGGGGCAGCCGTGCGGATCGGGTTCATCAAGCTGTAGTAATCCCCACTCCTGACGCCAGTCAGAGACCAACAATCAACGTTAAGCAAGGCCCTCAAGTCACTGATTTGGGGGTCTTTTCTATTTGCAAAGAGAGAGATAAGATAGCCATGACCACCAAGAAAAGAACCTTCAAACCAAGGACATGCGTAGAGTGTGCAGAGGAGTATACACCGACCGGGACAACGCAGAAATACTGCGGGGAATGCCGTGAGGACGCCCGCCGGGACCGTCAGCGGCTCATTCAGCAAGCGCACCGCGAGGCCCGTGCGGACATACCGCTAAGCCCCTACAAGATACACCTTGCGCAAGTCCGTGAACAGATACGCCTCAACCGCGAGAAACAAGAGGCGCGGCGCGCGGCGGGGCAGGAGTGATGAGCACTGCGTTGGGAGATCCCGTCTATCGCATCGTGGCTCACCGCATCCCGTGGTCAGACCACCGCACCCGAACAAACCGTGCTGGGCTGCGCCTCAAGTGGCGTTCGACAGACGAAACGGGCACCGATGAACTCCACCCCGCGTCAGAGTATCCCTTCCAAGACGCTTGCGCCGTATTGCTGCTTGATCGGGGCATGGACGGGGCAACGAAAGTCACCCTACGGCACAGCGACAAGCCTTATGACAGTTTCCTGCCGATGCGCCTTGAGGATGCAGCCCGTCCGGGTGTCCGTCGGCGTACGGAGAGCGCGAGACTGCGCGAGTATTGGGCGGCACGTCGCAGGAAGGCAGAGGCGGCGCAATGAGCGACTTGTACAGGCTCCTGAACACCTTCCCGGTCAACGTTCAGGGCAAGGGTCAAGTGGCCCCCAAGGGTTACGTCTCGCCGGAGCGTCAGGCCAACATGGATCGCCAGACGGGACACGGCGCAGAGCATGACCTTCCCTCCTGCGGCGATCAGCCGCCAACACCAGCAGAGACAGCCAAAGCGACCAAGACCTTGGACCCCGATGATTGGCGGGAGGGGTAGCAGTGCGAAGGGTACGTGAAAAATAGACACCCTTGGCCGTGGGGCCTCATTTCAGGGCAACACCGACGCCTCCACAGGCGCTTAATAAACTATGTTCAACAGACGTTATTCCCGATGCAGGGGGGTCCAGAAGCTGGACACCCTTACGTCCGAACAATCTCCACAACAAAATGTGAACTGCATAAGCAGAGAAAGAGAAGAGAAGAACTATGACCACGAGTAGCGTCGAAATCATCACCACCACCACCCCACCCCAAACCATGACCTCCGAAACACCGTTCGGGTCACTCCGCTCGGTCACCATTGACGGGAAAGTCTGGTTTGTCGCTGCCGACGTGTGCAGGACCCTTGGCATCCAGAACACCGCAGACGCCCTGAGTAACATAGATAGAACCGATGTTAATGAAATCAGACTTCAACGGCGAGGGCGTCCGAACAAACTGGTCAGCGAAAGCGGCCTTTATGATCTGGTCTTGCAGTCCCGTAAGAAAACCGCACGGGCATTCCGCCGACACCTGACCTCCGAGGTAATCCCGTCCCTCCACAAGCACGGCGTCTATGTCGTTGGGCAGGAGAACATGACCGATGCGGAACTGCGCCAAGCGGTCAATACCCGTGGCGAACGCCTTGTCGAAGGCACACGGGCGCAGCGTCACCAGCAATACGCCCAAGAGATAGCCCGTATTGAGGAGGAAGGGCGGAAGGCTACGTCGTGGGAACGCCACCTAGCAAAGAAGCCCTAAGCAGCGCCGTTCAGCGCCCTGTTCATGGCCCGTGCGGTCGCCTTCAACCGCGCCTGTCCGCCCCCGTAAGTCCTGTCACCTATTCCCTCCAACGCATGACCAAGGATCAAATCTTGCTCGATCTGCGCCACCTCGGCCAGCCTGAGCCGATCCTTCATATTGTGTCGGAGGGAGTGGACGACGTGCTTGGGGTCCTTGGTCACGCGTCTTATGTGCTTCATAAGCGCCGCAGAGGCCGCGTCCGCCCCCCTTTCAGCCCCATATTTAGGGAACAGCAAGAGACCACCCGCAGCCCCGTGAACAGCTTCTCTTGCCGCTTCCAGTGCATCCCCGATCAGTGGAACGCTGCGCTCTGAGGCGTCGGTCTTGATCCGCCGATCATCGTGCCAAGTAATCCTGATGTGTGGCAGGTCGCTTGTCACGTCCACGTCCTCCACCCTCAACCCCGTCACCTCCGACAATCGGCATCCGGTGCCTTCAAGCAGCCTCCATATCCACGGCAGGGGCTGACGGGCTGACCCTATGACACGCTCGCGGGCTGCCTTGAGGATTGCTGGGGGCAATGGGTCGCGCTTACTTATTGCCGCAGAGGACTTACCACGCACGACCTTCACGGACAGCTTATTGAACGGGTTCTGAAAGGTGCCGGGAAGGGGAAACTCGGTGGCGGCAAAGTTAATGACCGCCCGCAGCCCGTTCAGATCCCTTGTGACCGACGCGGGGCTAATCCTCTCCCCGTCGCTCTTGAGCCGATCAAGCATATGGTCACGCACGTTGCGGGCATCGTCACGGGTCAGATCGACCAGCACAGGGTCCACCCCGCCCAGCGCGTCACGAACCATGCCCACGATTCTCAACAACCGGACAGCGGCCCGGCGACGGTCCTCGTGAGACTCACCGCCGAGGTGTTCCCGCATGTAAAGCAGACGGGCATCTTCAAGGGTCCACTCTGGCACTGCTACAGGGGCGTGCTCCCCAGCGTTCCTCAGCGCATTGATCGTATGCCGATCTACCGCAGTTGCCCCGACGGGGTCCTGTGTCTCAGGGTCACGCGGGTACTGACTGGCAATGCCTTCAACAGCAGCGTCACGGTGCATCCACGGGGTTCCCGCAGGTGCCAACGAAGCGGCCCGTTCCTGTGCGACCTCATACGCCCGCCGCTCTGTCAGCAAACCCCGATCAGCGGCACGGCCCTGCCCTTCGCTGTGTAAGGCTTTGGCTATCGCTTGCTCTACGTACGCATGAAAGCGGGGATATGCAGCTAGCGCCTCACGCTCACTATTCCCCAGCTTCCCCTTGAACTCCGTCTTTGCGATCACCTCAGCGACCGCTTTGGGAACCCTCCGGCGATAGTGCCAGCTTCCCGAGTCTGTCCGTTTCGCGTACTTCAAAACAAGCCTCATTGTGTACCCCGTGTGTACCGTAATGTGTACCGGACGGGACGCAAGAGTGCTTAATGCGTTGATATATCGACACTTTCCATAGGAAAATGGTGCCCAGGAGAGGCACCAACCCATTGTTTTTGCCTGTTTTTATTTGTCCGCCTTTGCCTTTATCCCCCTAAGAACAAAGGTGGAGTTGCCCTAAGTTGTCTTGTCCTGTCCGCCCCTATCCACTAGCTTAGGGTGGATATTTAGGGGGATAGAGAATGCGGGCGAAAAACAGGCTTTCATCGCAATTCCTTAAAACTGCGCCAGTGGGCAAACATTGCGACGGGGCGGGGCTGTGGTTCGTGAAGCGCGCAGATGGTGGGGCGCAATGGGTACAGCGTGTGACTGTTCACGGGCGCAGGCGTGAGATGGGGCTGGGCGGCTTTCCGGCGTTATCTCTGGCCGAAGCCCGCAAACGGGCTGACCACTGGCGCAAGATGGCAGCGACTGGCCGTGACCCCATCAAGGAACGCGAGGCTGAACAACGCGCTGCACGGCGGGAAGATATATCTCTGGCGATATTGACCGCTGACGCATTTGAGGCACGAAAAGCCGAGTTGAAAGGAGATGGCGCGGCGGGCCGTTGGCTGTCACCTCTTAACATTCATGTTTTGCCTCAGCTGGGCCGCGTGCCGGTAACGGACCTCGACCAGCGCGATATTCGCGATACGCTTGCACCCATCTGGCATACTAAGGCTGACACCGCACGCAAAGCGATGAATCGGCTTTCCATCGTGCTGCGCCATGCGGCGGCGCTGGGTTTGGATGTGGACTTGCAGGCAACCGAAAAAGCCAAGGCACTCTTGGGTAAATCGCGGCATGTGCCAAAGAACATTCCAGCGATGGCGTGGGCCGATGTGCCAACCTTTTATGCAAGCCTTGAAGAACCAACCCTGACGCACCTTGCCTTGCGCCTACTAATCCTAACAGGTGTGCGCTCGACCCCGTTGCGCAATATCCGACTTGACGAGATTGAAGGCGACGTGTGGACCGTGCCAGCCGAAGCCATGAAGGGCCGCAAAGGCGCGACCGAAGCCTTCCGCGTGCCGCTGTGCAGTGAAGCCCAGCGCATTATCGACCTTGCGCGCCCGCACGCCCGCAACGGCTTCCTGTTTCCGAATACGCGCGGCGGCGTGATTAGCGACATGACGCTTTCACGGCATATGGAGCGGCGCGGGCTGGAAGCGCGCCCGCACGGCTTCCGCACAAGTCTGCGCACATGGCTGGCCGAAGCGACCGACGCGCCGCACGAAGTGGCAGAGGCGATGCTGGCGCATGTGGTGGATGGTGGCGTGGTGCGTGCCTATCGAAGAACTGATTACCTCGAACAGCGCGCGAAGCTAATGGAGCGCTGGGCCGACCATGTGACCGGCGGCGCTGGGCAGGTGATTAAGCTGGCGGGGGCAGGCTAATGGCGCGCGACACAAAAAGCGCAATCGGGACCATCCCCGTTGCGACACCTGCGACACCTGCGACACCTGCGACATTAGCCGCAAATGAATGGGGACTCCCGAACTGGAAGGATGCAGCGGATTACGGGAATGTTGAGAACTGGACGTTCATGCGCTGGCGGTGGGAGTTCTATAGACGCAGGGATGAGCTAAGGGCGGCTTTTACTAGGGCAGAAGCAGACGATAAGAATTTTTTTGGAGAAGATGATTTCCGATACAATGACAGACCTGCGAAGGGCAAGCCCGGGTACTTTGTGTATGTGAGCAGAAGCCGCGCAGCGCATGAATATTTAGGATTTTACTGGAAGCTTCCCGATCCATCTGTTTCGGATCATCCGGAAGAATTAATAGATGCCCGACTGCCAACAGGTTTCGCTGAAGATTATTGGGAGAAAAACTCGTTTAGCCTCAGCACAGCAGACATTGTGCGACTGTATGCAAAAAACTTAAGCGAACAAGACGAAAATGATTTGGAAAAGCACTACGGAAGAACGGTGCCCATGCCCTCTGGCCCAGAGCGTGCCATAATTAGCTTTGACCTAGCTATGCCCCTTGGAGGTCAGATTGAACGCGCCAAACATTTCTTAAAGAAGGTGCAGTATATGCACATGGGTCGCAGTATACCATCGAAGCGGCGGCATCCAGTTAAATGGCTGGGATACTTGCGGACCCTAGATGCTAGAGAGGCAGGAGCGACTTGGGCTGAAATTTCAGTTTTGCACCCTAATACGGCACAAACCGAACAGACCGCACGCGACATTTGGGAAGCAGCAAACGCCTTGCGATTTAACTTTTGATTTTCTTTCGCAATAACTAAGCAAAACGCTCTGGGGCATCATCGCACTATCCAAGTCACAAAAGGATGGATGCGATATGCAATATCTTACTTTAACCGAACTTCGCGCCAAGCTGGGCAACCGCTCACGCAGCGCAATCTATGCCGACTTGGCAGCGGGCCGCTTGCCCCAGCCTATCAAGCTGGGCGGGCGCATTTACTGGCCTGAAGCTGAGATTGACGCCCATCTGCGCAATCTTCGCGGGGAGGCGGCGTAACAATGGCGGAAATGGAAAACCCCGGCGCGCTGGCGGGCGCAACCGGGGCGGAAAAGCCTATCCATGCGACGGCGGAAGGCATCCAGAATATAGCACGGAAGTTGCGCGGGGGCACGCCCTATTCCATCACGTCCAGCGCGGGCGACCCGTTCCGCATCGTGGTTGCGGGGCGCGACCGTTGGGCGCTTGAGCAATTGCGCCGGGCCGGGGCGCGGGGCTGCACGCCTATTCACAACCCTGCGCCGCGTTGGAGTGCTTATGTGTTCAACCTTCGCGGCATGGGTGTTGAAATCGAAACCATCACCGAACCGCATGGCGGCGATTTTCCGGGGCATCATGCGCGCTATGTGCTGCGCTGTGGAGTTGCACCCGACTGGCAGGGGGTGTGGTCATGAACCGGCTGCAAATTGCCTTCCTGATGCGCGTGCATGGCCTGACTGAAGCGCAGGCGAACGCCTTGGCCGTGTTGATTTGGGGGGCCGCGCAATGATGGATGCAAAGCACCTGACGCGCGACCTTCGCGGCAAATGGTATCGCAGTTACGGGGCAGCACCTTGCCCCGTTTGTCAGAATGAAGGCCGCAAAGGGCAAAACGCGTTGACGCTGGCCGATGGCAACGGCGGGCGACTCTTGCTGAACTGCAAGAAAAGCGGCTGCACATTTGGCGATATACTGGCGGCGGCGGGTATCTCGCCCGGCAACTATACGCCCCCAGACCCGGCGACCATCGCCCAGCGCAAAGCGGAACAGCACAAGGACGCGATGAAGCGCGCCGCTCACGCGCAAAGGCTCTGGCAGGAAGCGCAGCCCATCGCGGGCACGCTGGCCGAAACCTATCTTCGGGGGCGGGGTATCACCTGCCCCCTACCCGGCACGCTACGCTTTCAAAGCTCTTGCTGGCATGGGCCGACCGCAAAACGGCTTCCGGCGCTGGTGGCGTTGGTGGATGGCGGCGGCGGTTTTGCGGTGCATCGCACCTATCTGCGTGCCGATGGCCGTAAGGCGGCTGTGAAACCCGCCAAGGCAATGTTGGGGGCTGTGCAGGGCGGCGCTGTGCGACTCACTGGCGCGCCGGGGCCGTTGGTGGTGGCGGAGGGCATCGAGACTGCATTGAGCCTTGCCAGCGGCTTGCTGCGCACGCCTGCGACGGTATGGGCGGCGCTATCCACATCAGGCGTCCGTGGGCTGCGCCTTCCCGCCGATTCGCACCGGCTGACCATCGCGCCGGATGGCGATGCACCTGGGCGGGATGCGGCGCACGCATTAGCCGAACGCGCGCACGCGCTGGGCTGGCAGGTATCGCTTTTGCCTGCGCCGGATGGCCGCGACTGGAACGACATTCTAACCTTGAAAGGGGATGCAGCATGAACGCCCCCAATCCCATTCCGTTCAATCCTGAAGGGCCGCAACCGCTGTTACGTGAAATCCCGGCGGGCGCAGCCTATCCTGTGGCAGCACTCGGGCCGCTGCGCGCCCCCGTGGAGGCGGTGCAAGGGATGACGCAAGCGCCGGTAGCAATCCCAGCGGCTTCGGCGCTGGCGGTGGCATCGCTGGCGGTTCAAGGCTTTGCCGATGTGGAAACGCTCGGCGGCTTTGCACCTGTTTCGCTTTACCTCCTGACCATCGCGCAATCTGGCGAACGCAAGTCCAGTTGCGACAAGCCGCTTTTGAACGGCTTGCGTGAATATGAGCGTGAACAAAGCGAAATATATTCAGCCGCCTTCAAGGCATGGGCGACCGCTACTGAACTGCATGATGCGAAGAAAAAGGGCGCGCTACGCGATGCGGCAAGCGCCAAGCCTGACAAGAGAGCGGCAGCCGAAGCCGATTTGGCGGCGCTGGGCGATGCGCCGGAAGCGCCGATATTGCCAGACCGGACGGCAAGCGAACCGACGCTGGAAGGCTTGTTTCGCGCCTTCCTGCAAGGGCAGCCCAGCCTTGGTTTGTTCTCGGATGAAGCCGGGCAGTTTCTTGGCGGCCATGCGATGAACGCCGACAACCGCATGAAAACCCTTGGCGGCTTGAACAGCCTTTGGGATGGCTCGGAAATCAAGCGCACGCGGGCGGGTGATGGCGTCTTCACGTTGCGGGGGCGACGGATGGCGCTACACCTGATGGCGCAACCTGTTGTCATGCACGGCTTTATATCTGACCCTCTGGCCAGCGGCTTGGGGTTCCTGCCTCGCTGTCTAATCTGCGAACCTGCATCCAGTATCGGACAACGGCTTTCTGCAAATACGCGCCGAGATGATGCAGCGCTTAGTATTTTTGCGGCGCGGCTGAAATCCATCTTGGCGCGCACTATGCCAACTTGGGATGATGGCCGCACTCTAAAGCCGGAAAGCCTGACGCTATCGCCCAGCGCACGGGCGCTTTTGGTGGCTTTCTCAGATACGATTGAAGCGGCACAAGCCCCTAGTGGTGCGCTATCCCATATCACCGGCACCGCCTCAAAGGTTGCTGAACAGGCGGCGCGCATCGCGGGCGTTCTGACGCTCTGGACCGATTTGGAAGCCCATGAAGTGCAACCTGATGTGATGGCTGACGCCATCACGCTTGCGCAGTTTTATCTATCCGAAGCTTCACGCCTTGCCAGCGCGGCAACGGTATCGGTTGAAATCGACCGGGCCGAAGCCTTGCGTAAGTGGCTGTTAGAGAACTGGACGGAACCCGAAGTGCTGGTGCGCGACGTGGTGCGACTCGGGCCGAACCCGCTGCGCGAAAGCCCAAAGGCTCGGGCCGCGCTCGGTATCCTTGAAAGGCATGGGTGGCTGGCACCGATCGACCCCGGAACTATTGTGCGCGGGGCGGCCCGGGCCGAAAGCTGGCGCATCGTGAAAGGCGCAGCCCATGTGGTTTGATGCGCAAAAGGCGCTGGCTGAAATCGAAGGGGGCGACTTGCCCCTTTCAGGCCCCGCATTACCGGCGGCGCAGCCCCCGGCAATCTGCCCCCGTGTCGCAGTTGTCGCAAGTGTCGCAGCGCCCCTAGTCCGAAAACAGAAAAACGAAAGCCCGGCGTGCGGCGATATGCAGACCTATGAGGCCTTCCTGCATGGGCGCTCGACCGCTGGGCGTCCCCTGACATGGACGGGGCGCATTGTGTCGCTGGATGAGTGGCGGCGGCTAACGGCATGGGAACGGGATGGGCCGCGCGGGCGGCTCTGGAATGGCATCACGAAACAATGGGAAAGCTCGGAAGGAAAATCGAATGACTAAACCCCCAGCAAAGGCTGCAAAGCAGAAACCAGAAGTGGCAAAGCGCACGCCCCCATCTTTGAAGGCTCGGGAGGATGAAAACAACAGACTGGAAATTGATATAGACGGCGACTTTGACCGGATATCAAACGAAGTCACAAGCAAGTCTGTCGCGCTTGGCTTGATAGGGCAAATTGTTAGTCTCGGTTCATGGAGCAAGCGACTGGATGAACAGGCGGCTAACTTTTCCATAGGCTTTCTGGATGCGATGCAGCCAAAAGACGCCGCCGAAGCGCTTTTGTTGACCCAAATGGCCGCTACCCATCAAGCGGCGATGATGATGGCGCAAAAGCTAAACCATATCAGCACTATCCAGCAACAGGATGCAGCCGAACGCGCCATGAACAAGCTAACGCGAAGCTTCACGGCTCAAATGGATACGCTGAAGCGCTATCGCAGCAAGGGGCAACAGACTGTGCGTGTTGAGCGTGTAACGGTGGAACCCGGCGCGCAGGCTGTTGTTGGTAACGTCCATCATGGGGGGAGGGGTAACAATGAAACCTGACGCTTACCCCATGCACTGTGCCCCTAGATGCACCGCGAACTCAAAAAGAACCGGCTTGCCGTGTAAAAGCCCAGCGGTGCGCGGCTGGGCGGTATGCCGAATGCACGGTGCCCGCGGAGGCGCAAAGCCCGGCACTGCGCATCCAAATTGGCAACACGGCGCGCGCAGCCGTGACGCGGCGGAACTGCGCGCTCTGGTGAATACTCTTGCTCGCGAAGGCCGGAAGGCCAGCTATCTTGTATCTTGACCTCGTAGCCCTTGAACTGGCAGCTTTAAGCTACCCGATGCAAATTATCGGCTTCAAATTATCGGTTTGTCGAGGCTGGGAGGGGCGGTGTATGATGATTGCACTAAACACGGTTATGCCATTCATAGGCATTGGTGCCGTTCTTTGGGCAGTATTCGCGCTGATATCTGCAATTTTCCCAGGTAATCGCAAGCGACGCCTCATTAGTTCGGGAATCTCCTTAAGCGTCTTTTTGGTTGCTATTGGTGCGTCTGACACCGTTGAGAGGATGGCGAAGCAAGAGGAACTGGACGTTGCAGGCGTTGAAAACGAAGAGCAACTTACCGCGCTTCGTGAGAATGAGGCTCGTGCAGCGGCGTTAAAAGTAGGTGCTTCTTATATGGAGCGCTTAGCAGAGCTAAGAGATATAGCTGATGCCACTACAGGTTTCGAAGTTTCCAGTGAGATGAACGATATCTGGCTTGCTGCAGAAATCTTTGAGCGAGGAGGCCAATTAATACAGGAGGGCGCGGGTTTAGACCTGGCCAGTGAACAAGAAGCGGCTCGTCAAGATTTTCGTGTCCACCTCAGTCAACAACAAGCGGAATTGTTTCCAAAAATTCGCGACGCCTATGGTCCGGCATTAAGACGGGAGTTATGGGAGGCAGATGGCTGGGCCAGGTCTCACGCCGCAGGCTTTAGAAGGCTTGAAGTCGTAAACCCTCTCTTTGCAGCCAATAGGAATATTGCTGATTTTCACAAGAAATCCAGAGAAACGTTCCTGCAGCTACGCTTCACCCGCATAGACTACAAGTGGTTCAGGCAAGCCTCCGAATACTCCTACATGTCTCTCGAACCTCCGGCTGACCATCAAGTCGGCTTCTGGAAAGGAGCTAAATTCATCCCAGTCGATTAGAGTCCGGCTAGAATCAAGACATTGGCTTGAAGCTCGGTGTAAATCCGCTGTGGATGGATGGAGCGGCTCTCAACGCTTCAACACGCTCCCTAGGGTGGATAATTAGGGGGATACGTCAAGTGCAGTTGCGGTTTTCTTTATATAAATCAATCAGTTACTGGATTTATATGGTGCCCAGGAGAGGAATCGAACCTCCACGGCCTTGCGGCCACTGGCACCTGAAGCCAGCGCGTCTACCAATTCCGCCACCTGGGCAGGTGTCGTTGAGCCGGGATCTAAAGCCAGCGACCGAGACTGTCAATCGTCAGATCGCTCTTTTTTCAAACTTCTTCTTTACAGCCAAAATCAGGGCAATCGCGGGGGTGGTGGCGTCATTGCGCCTTGTCCAAACCCGTCAGGAGCGGTAATCCTCGGCAGGATCGAAAGTAGTGGGAGCCTCGGATGTCTAAACTGGTAACGATATACGGCGGATCGGGTTTCATCGGGCGCTATATCTCCCGGCGCATGGCCAAACGGGGCTGGCGGGTGCGGGTTGCGGTACGCAACCCCAATGACGCCGGTTTCGTACGTACTTATGGCGTTGTCGGTCAGGTCGAGCCAGTATTCTGCAATATTCGCGACGATGCGTCGGTAGCGGCGGTCATGCATGATTCGGATGCTGTCGTGAACTGCGTCGGTATCCTTGCTGAGAAGGGCAAGAATACATTTGATTCAGTGCAGGTCGACGGCCCCGAGCGCATCGCTCGTATTGCTGCCGAGCAAGGGGTAGGACGAATGGTGCATATCTCGGCAATCGGCGCAGATGCCGACAGCCGTAGCGATTATGCTCGCACCAAGGCTTTGGGCGAAAAGGCCGTGCTAAAATACATGCCCGGTGCCGTGATCCTGCGTCCGTCGCTGATTTTCGGCCCGGAGGACGGCTTCTTCAACCGTTTTGCCGGCATGGCGCGGATGGCACCGGTCCTACCGATTGCTGGGGGCGAGACCCTGTTTCAGCCGGTCTATGTCGACGACGTCGCACACGTGGCTGAGATGGGCGTCACTGGCGATGCCACGCCGGGGGTTTATGAGCTGGGCGGCCCTGAAGTGGCAACCATGCGTGAGTTGATGCACCGCATGCTGACAGTGATCCGCCGGCGCCGCATGGTGGTGAATCTGCCCTTCTGGCTGGCGCATATGATGGCATCCGGATTCGATATGGTGCAGTTGCTCAGCCTGGGGTTGATCAGAAACGGTGTCTTGACCCGTGACCAGTTGCGCAATCTGGCTCAGGACAACATAGCGTCAAGCGATGCGCGTACTTTCAACTCGCTGGGTATCCACCCTACCCCGATGCAATCTATCCTGCCAGAATATCTGTGGCGGTTTCGCAAGGGCGGTCAATATGCGGATATCGCCGCCTCGGCGGATCGGCTGCTTGGCTGATCAACTATAGGCCCAAACCAGCAGCAATGCCCCCACAATGATCCGATAAATCACATAGGGTGTGAAGCTGACACTGCGCAGCAGGCGCATCATGAAAGCCAGTGCCAACAGAGCCGACACAAAGGCGAACCCGGCGGCAATCAGCGCCGGGCGAATCGCCGCCATGTCGGCGCTTTGGGCGACGTCGGCCCCCAGAAGGATGCCTGATGCGGCGATCGTGGGAATTGACATGAGCATGGACAAGCGCGCAGCGTCTTCGCGGGCATAGCCCAGCCGCCGCGCTCCGGTGATGGTGATGCCGGAGCGCGATGTGCCGGGAATCAACGCCACCATCTGCCACAGCCCCATGATCAGCGCATCGCGCTTGCTCCAATCTGTGGTCCGCTTGACTGCCGCCCCCGTCCGGTCGGCCCAATACAGCACCAACCCGAAAAGCAGCATGGCCCAGCCAATCACTGCGACCGAGCGCATGAGCTCGCTGAGCCCCGTAAAATACAAGACAAGACCGGCGAAAACCACGGGAACTGTCGCGATCATCAGGCCCATCGCCAACCGTGCCCCCGCAGTATCTGCGCGCCCGCTTAAAGCGCGCGGCAGTCCCGCCAGCCCCAGCCAAACATCACGTCGGAAATAAAGGATAACCGCACCCAAGGTGCCGACATGGACCGCAACGTCGATCAGCAGTCCCTGATCCTCCATCCCCGACAACCCCGGCAGCAAGATCAGATGGCCCGAGGATGAAACCGGCAGAAATTCGGTGACTCCTTGGATTAGCGCAATCAGGATCAACTGAAACAGGTACATGATGAAGAGCTCTGGAGAAGGCAGCAATCGAGCATCTGCTATCCTGCTGGCCTCGGGATGAAAAGGATTGCGTTCGATCCGCCTAATCCTCAGGCCTAGCCCCTGCCAGATCGCTGCTGGCGAAAGCCGCGTTGCAAAGTGCCGCTTCAATGCCAGGCGATGCCAGCCCCCTTGCTACACGAGGGTTCCAACTTTTCGGGCTTGCGCGATTTTTCTGGACCACAGGAGTCGCAGCCCAATGTCGCGACGCTCCCTTGCAAATCTACGCCGAGATCGCCAGACGCCCCGCCATAACGGCTTGTCCTATTCGGTTTCCCCCCTACCCGACTTGGGGGCTATGCATGAATCCCAAGCAGCTTTTCGGGCAAACTCCAGAATAAATAGGGAAGCGTGAATATTATACGTTTTTCTGCTTGCACCCCCCGTCGCGATTGCCTAAAGAGCCGCTAACCAACAGTGGCCCGTTCGTCTATCGGTTAGGACGCCAGGTTTTCAACCTGGAAAGAGGGGTTCGATTCCCCTACGGGCTACCATTGGTTCTTTTATACCATTCATTTTATTGATGTTTTGCCTATCCCCGTAGGGTACCGTCAGATGCCCGAGAGAAGCATCTGGTTGATTGCAGTGGTTTTGTCGGTGACCCCCTCCACTGCCCGGCAGGGATATGCTGATGTTTCAGGGACAGAACACCGCTTTTCGTCGTTGTGCTCTACCGCCAATTCCCGGGCCGACAGTCCCTCATGTCCCAGCGCAAACTCGATCGGATCATTGCGCCGATCCTGTGAAATTCGGTTCGCCAAACAGCAAATCGGGCCCACGAGCGCTGACATCTAACATTGTATAATGTTCGCTCCGAAATGCCGCGCTTACCAGTGTTTCCTTTACTTTGGCTTGAGATTCACATATTGGTATTGTCAGTACCTATTGCTTGCTGGGGGGAGGAAGTAATGTCTATCGATTTCACATTGACCGCTGAACAAGTGTCGTTGAGAAAAACGGCGCGCGATTTTGCACAGAACATTCTTAAGCCGATTGCGCTTGAAGCTGATGCAGAGCCTGATCCGCAAAAAGCATTCGCTATGATGAAGCCTGCGTATATCGAAGCACATAAGCTTGGACTTACCTTCGGGTTTATACCAACAGAATACGGAGGTTCCGGGATCACTAACGTCGACCTGCAAATCGTTGCAGAAGAGGTCTGTGCCGTAGACCCGGGATTTGGCTGTATCCTTTTGGTCAACGGTCTCGCTCTCTTACCATTGCTTTGGTACGGCTCCGAAGAGCAGAAAAGGAAGTGGCTGGTTGAGGCCACAAGCGATCAGACAGGGGAGTACATCGCGGGCTTCAACGTCAGCGAAACGGCCGGTACAGCCAACTTTGATCACGCAGGCGCCTTTCCGGCAGGACTGCAGATGACCGCTGAATATGACGAAGCGAATCGCGAGTATGTTCTAAATGGATCTAAGTATTGGCCGAGCAGCTCTGGTGGGTGGGACCTGAAGGGCGCGAACGTCAATATGTTCATTGTCAGAACCGACAAGCACAAGGGCGGCAATGAAGGCCTAAGCGCCATCTTGGTCCCCCGCGGAACTCCGGGCATGACCTTCAAGGCGCCAATCGACAAGATCGGGCACCGGACCAACCAAAATAACTGGATTGAGTGTGATAACTGCCGTGTGCCTGAGGAGAATGCTTTCGCGATTGGCAACGGGGACTTGATAGTGTCCAAAGCATTCACCTGGTCCGGGCCGGTGGCCGGAATTACGGCTGTCGGAGTCGCGCGATCAGCATTTGAGTGGACTATGGAATGGGCCAAAACGTTCACTGCCGCTGGAGACAAGCCGATCATCAACCATCAAGCGGTCGGTTATATGCTGGGCGATGTCGCTATGCGTATCGAGGCCAGTCGTTATCTTTGCTGGAAGGCGGCACACTACTTGGATATGCACGATGGAGAAGGGCAGGCTTTTGGGGCGATGGCCAAGATTTTCTCGACCGAGCTGTTGTTCGATTCTGTCTATAAATGCATGCAGATTGCTGGCGTTAACTCACTTAGCAAGGAATACCCGCTCGAAAAGCTATTGCGTGAAGCCGCGGTTCTCCCAATTTACGACGCGGGCACGGTAGGAATGCAGCGCCGCAAGGTTTGGGGAGTCATGGCGGATAAGGACTACGATACCAACGCCTTTAGAAACTGTGAGCCTGTGGAGTTCAAAAAATCGATGCAGGGTTGGTAGTTTGCAGTTTCCAAGCACTGACTGATGAACCTCCGGGCTTAGCTGTTCCAATATTATGTTGGCCGGAAAGGTCGGGAGGTTGCACAGCTCTGTCAGTTCATTAGCCACCTCGCTCGACCAGATTAAGTGTTGCAAGTGGCGTGCCCGAAAACTGACCTGCTTGAAGCTTTCCCTAAGCCGCCTTGCTCGAGCTAAAGCATCCGGTCGAACTGGAAGCCAGTACAATATCAGGTTCGAAAATATTGCGGTGAAACCTATTCACCCGGCACCATGAGCGCGCGTGCTGCGCCAACGCAGCCTCATGCCACCGCGTGAATCCCGAACTCCCGATCAACGCAACACGCTATGATAGCGGAAAGCTTTAAGTCGCGACTTTGCGCGTTACTTGAACTGAACCAAACCCGAAGCCTTCCACATCAACTTAACGGCTCATTCGTCTTCGTTTTCTTCGCTCTTGGGAAGGTTGAAAAAGCTTTCAGCATCTCGGAGATCCCGCTCGTCTTCTTCCACCTCTTCATCTTTGTCTTTCGATCCACCCAGCGTAAAGGTTTCCAGCCCCTCAATGGCGGTCGGGATGCGCGGCTCGGTCTCCATTCCCAGGCTCTGTTCAGTACTGACCAGCTTGCGCCGTTCGTCATCGCTCATCACCGCGCCTTCAGCCTCTTTTTTGGCGGCCGCCTTTTGCACAACCTGATCCAACTCGGATTGTCTGCACAATCCCAGCGCGACCGGATCAATCGGCTGGAGGTTGGCCATATTCCAATGGGTCCGTTCGCGGATCGACTGGATCGTCGGCTTGGTCGTACCGATCAGCTTGCCAATCTGGCCATCAGTGAGCTCCGGATGAAATTTGACCAGCCACAAGATCGCAGCCGGACGGTCCTGACGCTTGGACAGCGGCGTATAGCGCGGCCCGCGACGCTTCTCCTCACCGACTGCCGCTGGATTAAATTTCAGCTTAAGTTTGTGCAGCGGGTTCTTTTCCGCGGCGTCAACCTCGTCCTGAGTCAACTGGTTGTTACTGATCGGATCGAACCCCTTGACCCCTGCCGCGACATCGCCATCAGCGATCCCCTGCACTTCCAGTTCGTGCATGCCAACAAAATCGGCGATCTGCTTGAAGCTGATCGTCGTGTTCTCAACCAGCCATACAGCGGTCGCGCGGGCCATGATCGGTTTAGCCATTATGCGTCTCTCCTTCGACTCAATTCTTGCCCGATGCCTGGCTTGCGCCGGCGGTCCTGACGTTCAGGACAGGTTACCATTGTCGGGGAACTTGCAGCGTTTATAGTCAAAACATCCGGCTATGGAAAGCCCAGAATGTATCGCACCCTCCTTTCTACCCTGCTCAGCCTGACCCTAGCCACCGCTTCGCCGGCGGAGGGCGCGCGCGCTGGAACGTTTGATTATTACGTTCTATCGCTTGGCTGGTCGCCGAATTGGTGCGCGCAAACCGGGGCGGCTCGTGGCGACGATCAATGCGACTCACGACACAGCCACGGCTGGACCCTGCACGGACTCTGGCCGCAATGGCAGCGCGGCTATCCATCCTGGTGCGAGACTGCGCAACCCCCGCCGACACGGGCAATGACCGCGACAATGGCCGACATCATGGGTAGCGCCGGATTAGCCTGGCACCAATGGCAGAAACACGGCAGCTGCACAGGTTTCTCGGCAGCGAATTATTTCGCCCTGTCGCGCTCCGCCTATGCGATGGTCAATCGCCCTCCCGCATTGCGCCAGCTCGACCGCGCTATCAAACTGCCTGCGTCGGTTGTTGAAGAGGCCTTCCTCAAGGCCAATCCCGATTGGCACGCCGATATGCTGACCATCACCTGCAAGGATGGCCATATCCAAGAAGCACGCCTGTGCCTGTCCCGAACCCTCAAACCAATGCAATGTGGACCTGACGTGCGCCGCGACTGCACCTTGTTGGACGCCGTTTTGCTGCCGATCCGCTGATGATCGCGCAGCACTCCAGCCTCTTTCTGGTTAAAAATACCCAAATCCCACCACTGCAATCCTGCGGGACATCAGGGGGTGCTATCAAATCGTCAAGATGGTCGATCCTGTCGTTTCTCGCGCCTCCAGCGCTCTATGCGCCTCGACCACATGTTCGAGTGCGAACCTTTGGCCGATATGAATTTCCACGTCTTTTGCCTGTACCTTGTCAAAGAGATGCCGCGCCATGCTCTGACAGGTTTCGTGATCGGCGATATGGGTGAACAGTGACGGGCGGGTGAGCTTCAACGATCCCATCTGCCCCAGAACTCCAAGGTTAAATGGCGGTACCGGACCCGACGCGTTCCCAAACGAGATCATCATGCCCAGCGGTTTCAGCGAGGCCAGCGAGCCATCGAATGTGTCTTTGCCGACCGAGTCCATCACCACATCGACCCCCCGGCCTTGCGTCACCTCACGCACCCGTTTCGGCCAATCTTCGG
Organism: Pontibaca salina; assembly: GCF_016307205.1. Lineage (GTDB taxonomy): Bacteria > Pseudomonadota > Alphaproteobacteria > Rhodobacterales > Rhodobacteraceae > Pontibaca > Pontibaca salina. Next base: position 20,185 of record NZ_JAEIJD010000005.1, read on the forward strand.
TTCGATAATTGACACAATGCGTCGCCCCGTTTTTTACCGCCAACGCGCATTTTTCATCGGTTCCAGCCGTACCGATAAGGGTAATCCCTTCAGAACGCGCCCACTGGCAAGCGATCAATCCCACCCCGCCCGCAGCGGCGTGGAACAGAACGCTGTCACCGGGCTGGAGCGGAGTTGTCCGATGAAACAGATATTCCACCGTCATGCCTTGCAGCATCATCGCAGCTCCCTCTTCGAAAGAGATATCGTCAGGCAACGGACAGACCTGTGCAGCAGGCATCACGCGCATATCGCAATACGCACCGGGCGGAGTCGCCGCATAGACCGCGCGATCGCCTTCGCGCAGATGGGTCACACCATCACCGACCGCCTCGATTACCCCGGCGGCCTCCATCCCCAGAGCGTGCGGTAGATCCATCGGATATAACCCGCTGCGCTGATACACATCGATAAAGTTCAATCCGCAGGCACGATGCGCGATCCGCACTTCGCCCGGACCGGGCTCGCCCACGGGGCGCTCCTGGATCTCCAGAACGTCGGGGCCACCGACCTGTTCGAATATTACGGTGCGCGCTGTCTGCATCATCTGTCGTTCCTCGTGTGCTCTGCTTTGGCATATATGACCCGATCTTGCGCGAATATCCGGCACTGTCCATCCTTGCCACGGACAACCTCGCAAATGAGTGATCCGGTTCACGGCGAGAATATGGTATAATTCTCCCCAACGCTAACGGATGGTCTGTCCGGTCAAGCGGCGGGCTGCCCCATTCCACGGGAAACAATTCCCGAATTTGCGGAGGATGAGCAGATGGCAAAGACAATCGGAAATCCTTTCAGCTGGGCGGCACAGCATCTGGGCGCAAGCGGAACGCACCTCGCGGAATCATCAGCGGTCTTAGGCGGAACCACCCATAGCCAGCCGCAGATTCGCGATCTGCATTTGTCCGATCTGCGCGGGGCTTTGCGCGCCGGCATAGATGACTTCATGGCCAGCCGTACCGATGCCATGCTGGCGGTCGTAATCTACCCGCTGGCAGGGCTTCTGCTCATCATTGTCGGGTTTCAACTGAACGCCGTCCACCTTCTGTTCCCGCTTCTGGCGGGTTTTGCGCTGCTGGGGCCGGTTGCCGCCGTCGGGCTTTATCAAATCAGCCGCCAACGCGAGGCGGGACAAGACGCCAATTGGGCAGATGCTTTTGGCGTAGTCAAAGCACCCGGCTTTGGCGCAATCCTGGTGCTTGGGATTGGGCTTGGGGCGCTTTTCCTGATTTGGATCGTCACCGCCCACCTCATCCACATGTGGACAATCGGACCTGATCCGGCGGCCAGTTTCTCGCAGTTCCTGCGCGACGTTTTCCAGACCAGTGCGGGCTGGACCATGATCGTTGTTGGTGTCGGCGTGGGGTTCGTGTTCGCTCTGGTCGCACTGGCGGTCAGTGTCGTGTCCTTTCCGTTGCTGCTGGACCGGCAGGTGGGTGTACCCACGGCTGTCGTCACGTCGGTGCGGGTGATGCGGCGTAATCCCGGTGTGATCCTGTGCTGGGGTCTGATCGTCGCCACGTTACTGGTTCTCGGTGCCATCCCGATTCTGGCCGGGCTAATCCTGATCATCCCGATACTGGGCCATGCGACCTGGCACCTTTATCGGCGCGCCGTCGTGTAGGCGCCGGAATATTGCCGAGGCTTCTTGCTATTCACCGCTGACCTTCAGGACGATTTTGCCGATATGTTCACTTGCCTCCAGCCGGGCATGCGCCTTGGCGGCGTCGGCCAGATCGAACGCACGGTCTAAGATCGTGCCGACGCGCCCCTCATTAAAAAGCGGCCAGACAGAATCCAGCAAATCGGTGGCGATACGCGCCTTGGCCAGATCACTTTGCGGGCGCAGCGTGCTGCCCGTTATGGTTAAACGGCGAAACATCACCTGAGCAAAGTTCAGCTTGATCTCGGAGCCCTTTAACATTGCGATCTGCACCAGACGCCCATCGTCGGCCAGCGCGGCAACGTTGCGCGGAAGGTAATCGCCGCCCACCATGTCCAAGATCAGGTTCGCTCCGCCCTCGCCTTGCAGTATCTCGACGAAATCTTCTGAATGGTAGTTGATCGCCCGCTCCGCCCCGAGCCTGACGCACGCCTTGCATTTTTCATCGGATCCGGCCGTCGCGAATACCCGCGCGCCGAAGACGTGAGCCAGTTGAATCGCCGTCGTTCCGATCCCGCCTGCGCCGCCGTGAACCAAAAACCGCTCACCTCCCTGCAGTGCGCCCCGCGAAAAGACATTTGAAAACACGGTGAAACAGGTTTCCGGCAAGCATGCAGCATGTTTCAAATCCATCCCGTAGGGGATCGGTAAGCAATGTGCGGCGGGCGTCGCCACAAATTCGGCATATCCACCTCCCGGAAGCAATGCGCAAACCTTGTCTCCGACCGACCAACCCGTAACTCCGGGACCGATCGCCGTGATCTCACCTGCAGCCTCGAGACCCGGCAGATCGCTGGCCCCAGCAGGTGGCGCATAGAGCCCGGCGCGCTGCATCGCATCGGCGCGGTTCACTCCCGCCCAGGCTACACGAAACACCACCTGACCATTACCCGGCTGCGGTATCGGACGCTTGGTCAGCTTCAGGACGCCGGGAGCGCCGGGTTCGCTTATCTCGACGGCACGCATGATATCTGTCATCCGGTCTCTCCCTGAATTGGTAAAAATCCTGCCAGTTCATCTGCGCCGATATACCGTTCCTGGAAGGTCGTCACGCTCGCGGGGCGGGCGGATTTGGCCCAGAAACCAGTTCGGCACGACAAGAAACGGCTTCAGCAATGGATTGTCTTGAACCTGCGCCTTAAGGTTTTCGATGCGCATCACCTCGTCGATGCGCCGGTCAAGAAATTCCCAGGTTGCGGTGCTCTCGTCACTGCTGTCCCCCAGCCAGTATAGCAAAACTGCCGAGTAGACGCCGGACAAAGTGGCGCGCTTTGTGTACCAGTTCACATCATCGGAGCTGTCGCCCAGCGTCGTCCAGATCAGATCACAGGTGCGCCACAGGGCACGTGCCCCATCGGGCGCGTGCTGGGGCAGCGCAAAGAATGTGGCACTGCGGCGCATGACTTCCTTATCGTCTATTGCTTCGATACGATATCGAATGGCGGTCGCGATCCGGTCGCGAACACGCAGATCGGCAAGATCCGCCGCTTCCAGCCGTGCCACCATTTCTGCATCGCCTCTGTCGTGCCAGGCCAATGCCAAGTCCACCGCCCCGCGCGGAAACATCGCACGCGCAAGCGCCGGCGGGACATCGCTATCCGTGATCGCGGTGCGAAATGTGGACTCGGACCAGCCGTCAAAGATAACATGTGTCAAGGCAGCATCAAGAATCTGATCTGCACTGTCCTGATATTCGGTCATGGGCGGCTCCTGTCATTGACATGACACTGGCCGATCCTGCGGAAAGTTCCAACCGGCCAAGCATTCGTGATGCTACAAACGATCCGAAAACGCTGTGTGGGTTGACGTTTGTTTCTGGACAACGCCTGTCTACGCGCTTATGTTAGACCCTCCTGCAAATCCTTGCAAATCAAACTAGAAAGGTGGTGAAAACCACATGCAGGTAAGTGTTCGTGACAATAACGTCGATCAGGCGCTTCGTGCGCTCAAGAAAAAGCTTCAGCGCGAAGGCGTTTTCCGCGAAATGAAGCTCAAGCAGCATTTCGAGAAGCCGTCCGAAAAGAAGGCACGCGAAAAGGCCGAGGCGATTCGCCGGGCCCGCAAGCTGGCGCGCAAGAAGGCACAGCGCGAAGGCATGATGTAAACAGCTACGACGTTTACGACACAAGATTGATGACCCCCGGAGCTCCGCTGCGGGGGTTTGTCTTTTTTACGGCTATGAGCAGGGTTTTCGACCATCTTGACCGCCAATATAATAGGCGTCTGACGCCGTCAAACCGAACCCGGCAGCGACAATAACTATATCGCAAAAGGCCGGTTGCATCCCAAAGCGTTTTTGAACATCTTGCGCAGCGATGAGCCGTTTGAGCACGGACAACATAAACTTCGCCCGCCTGTCATATGTGTGCACGGAAACGACTCGCGCAGGCGTCCACATGGACATCGCGGCAATCAGGGAAAAATAGAATGAAAATCGGATGCCCGAAAGAAACCAAACCGCAAGAATTTCGCGTCGGAATGACACCAAACGGGGCACATGCGGCAATTGCTCGCGGCCACGAGGTTCTGATCGAAACCAATGCCGGAGCGGGATCGGGATTTGAAGACGCCGCTTATGAGGCTGCGGGTGCGCGCATCATGGCCAGCGCACGCGAACTATATGCCGAAGCCGAAATGATCGTGAAAGTGAAGGAGCCCCAGCCCGCCGAACGTGAGCTTCTGCGCCGGGGGCAAATCCTGTTTGCCTATCTTCATCTCGCCGCCGACCTGGATCTGACCCGCGATCTTTTGAAATCCGGTGTTACTGCTCTGGCCTATGAAACCGTCACCGACCGCAAGGGCGGCCTGCCCTTGCTGGCTCCGATGTCCGAGGTTGCTGGCCGTCTGGCGCCACAAACCGGATCATGGGCGCTGCAAAAGGCCAATGGCGGCAGTGGCGTGTTGATGGGCGGCGTGCCGGGTGTACGCCCGGCAAATGTCGCTATTCTTGGCGGTGGCGTGGTCGGCACCGCAGCGGCAAGGGTAGCGGTCGGTATGGGTGCGAATGTAACGGTGATGGACAAGTCCGTGGCGCGCCTGTCCTATCTTGATGATATGTTCATGGGCCGCCTGACCACTCAGTTTTCCGAACAGGCCGGATTGACCGACCTGCTGCCCCGCACCGACATGGTCATCGGTGCCGTTCTGATTCCCGGCGCGGCAACCCCCAAACTACTCAGCCGTGATCAGCTTGCTTTGATGAAACCCGGCTCGGTTCTGGTAGATGTGGCAGTCGATCAGGGCGGGTGCTTTGAAACGACGCGGGCGACGACACATGATGACCCCATTTATGACGTGGACGGTATCATCCATTATTGCGTTGGCAACATGCCTGGTGCCGTCGCGCGTACCGCCACCATCGCCCTGAACAACGCGACGATGCCGTTGATGCTGGCATTGGCCGACAAGGGCTGGCAACGTGCTTGCGTCGAAAACGCCCATCTGCAGGATGGCCTGAATCTGCATGATGGTCATTTGACCTATACCGCAGTCGGCGAAGCGCTGGGTATCGAAACAACAGATATCGCCGAACTTATCTCGGCCTGACCGTTGTCGGGCCGGTGCAATCCGGCCCGACATCGCGCTGGTCATGCTTTGCGCACGACTTCCACTCGGTGGGGATACGGAATCGAGATGCCGTTCTCGTCAAAGGCCTCCTTGATCGATTTTGTCAGCTCGAACTTCAGATCCCAATAATCACTCGCTTGGCACCACAACCGCGCTGTCAGATCCACGGAACTTTCGCCCAGATTGGTCACCCGAACCCAAGGCTTTGGATCGTCCATGATCCGGCTATCGGCATTTGCCTTGTCCAGGATGATCTGCATTGCCTGATCGGCGCTGTCCTCATAGTCGATACCAAATGTCAGATCCAGGCGACGGGTATCATGGTGGGAATAGTTGGTGATGATCTGCCCCCACGCCTGCCCGTTGGGAACCACAATTTGGACATTATCGGGTGTTTTCAGCTCGGTGAAGAACAGGTTCAAATCCACCACCGTACCAGACGTGCCGGCAATATCGACATATTGGCCCAGCTTGAACGGCCGGAACAAGACCAGCATAAACCCGGCCGCCAGATCGCTCAAGGTGCCCTGTAATGCGAGCCCGATCGCCAGTGTCGCGGCGCCCAGCATGGCGACAACGCTTGTCGCCTCGATCCCAAATAGGTTGAGTACCGCAAGCACCACCACGATCAGGATCAGCCAGCGCACTATATTGGCTGCGAACGCACCCAGGGTTTGGTCCAGACGCGGATGCGACAAAATTCGCCGCCGCACAAAGCCTGAAATCACCCCCGCAGCAATCCAGCCCAGGACCAATACGACCAGCGCCTTTGCCGTATTTATCAAGAGCGGCGTATAAGCGCCGACTTCCTCAAGTATCCCCTCCATTCGTCTCTCCTTTTTCACTATATAAAAAGGCCGCGCGACCTATCAGGTCAAACGCGGCCTTGCTTGTAAGCTATCGTTGTCAGGCTTTCAGCCGATCCCGAATTTCCATCAGCACCTCTAGCTCGGTCGGCCCGGCAGGTTCTTCAACCACCGGAGCTTTCGGATCACGCGACACGGCTTCCTTGGCACGATTGACGGCTTTGACCAGCATGAACACCACCCCTGCAATAATCAGGAAATTCACTACTGCCATCAAAAACGACCCATAGGCGAACACCGCCGCCCCAGCCTCGCGCGCAGTTTCAAGCGAGGCATAGTCACCCCTGCCGCTGAGCACGATGAACTGATTGGAAAAATCGATTCCGCCTGTGAACAAACCGATGATCGGGTTTATCAGATCCTCGACCACCGACGATACGATGGCCGTGAAGGCCGCTCCAATGATGATCCCCACGGCCATATCCATGACATTGCCACGGGCGATAAAATCGCGAAATTCTTTTAGCACGACGAATTCTCCTGTTCGGATCACATTTCAATTGCCGCATGATATTCGCAAGAGTTTTGCGACATTTACACAATTGGTTGATCGGACCAGACCGAATTCTGCTTACTGTTGCGGATCGACTATCATGCTAGGGCAGGTTCCCGGTCAGCACATAGCGCAGGATGTCGACGACCTGTTCGGGGTGCTCAGCCACCGCCAGTGCCGCAGCATCGACCTCCTTAAGGGCGTGCTGGTGATCGGCCCCGTGCAATACGATCAGGGCCTTGCCCAAGGCCGCAGCATAGCCCGCATCAAAGGCCGCGTTCCACTGCTTATACTTCTCACCAAAGCGCACCACCACCACATCCGCCTTTTCAATCTCGGTGCGGGTCCGGATCGCGTTCAGCTTGGCTCCCTTGTGATCATGCCAGAACTTGTCGTCCTCTGCGCCAAGGATCGCCACCCCGCAATCATCGCTGGCGTCGTGATCCGTCACCGGCGCGGCAAAGCTGACATCCAGATCTTTTGCCCCTTCGACAATCCGCTCCCGCCAATCGGTGTGGATCTCGCCAGAAAGATAAACTTTCAATCCCATATCGAATTCTCCTGTCCATCTGAAAGGGCGCTTCCCGCCCTTTCTTCTTGCTGCAAATATCCTCGCCGAAGGCGAATTCTGCAATCAGCCGCGCAAGATTCCGCCGGTTGCCTTGGCGACCTTTTCGACGATGCGCTTGCTGACCGCCTCGATCTCGGCTTCGGTCAAGGTCTTGTCCTTTGGCTGCAACCGCACGGTCACGGCCAGAGATTTTTTGCCCTCGCCCAAACTGCCGCCGATAAACTGATCGAACACGCGCACGGTTTCGATCAAGGCCTTGTCGGCACCGGCAGCAGCATTGACCAGCGCCAGCGCTTCTACCTCGGCATCGACGACAAAGGCAAAGTCGCGTTCTGCCGCTTGCAAATCGGCCAGTTTCAGTGCCGGGCGCGTCGCACCAGCCTTGCGCGGAAACGGGACCGCCTCGGGCCACAGCGTGAAGGCCATCGCCGGTCCCTTCACCTCCATCGCCTCCAGAATGCGCGGATGCAATTCGCCAAAAATACCCAGCACCTTTTTCGGGCCCAGACAAATCATGCCATGCCGTCCGGGATGCCACCAATCCGGCCCTCCGCGCAAAATCTGCGCCCGTGCTGGCGCGCCCATCTCCGTAAGCAGCGCCTCGGCATCGGCCTTGACGTCATACACGTCAACCGGACGCGCGGCACCGTGCACATCTTTCGGGCCGGTCCGCCCAATCAACACACCCGTCACCTGTTCGGACTGTTCGCCCGGCTCGCCGCCCTGGAATGCGGGGCCAACCTCGAACAGCGCCAGATCCATATACCCCCGCGCCTGATTGCGTGCCGCCGCCTGCAACAGGCCGGGCAGCAGCGATGGGCGCATATGGCTCATCTCCGAGGAAATCGGGTTTTCCAGCATTGTCGCATCATCGCCACCGCCAAACAGCGCCGCGCTGGATTGGTCGATGAAGGAATAGCTCACGCATTCATTATATCCCAATGCTGCGCAGGTCCGTCGCGCGGTCTGCTTGCGGCGCTGGCCGGGGGTCATCACCGGTTTCGGAACCCCTGCGGGACGGGGCAAAGGCACACCTTCAAGTTTGGTCAGTGAGGCGATGCGGGCCACCTCTTCGACCAGATCGGCCTCGCCGTGTACATCGGGGCGCCAGCTGGGCACATGCGCCATATCGCCGTCCAGCCGGAAACCCAGTTGGGTCAGCGTCTTGCGCTGCTCGCCTTCGGGAATCGCCATGCCGACCAGGCTTTGCACCCGGTCCACATCCAGCCGGTAAGCCCGCGCGTGGTTCGGCACGTCGCCCGCAACCACCACCTCGGACGGTTCGCCGCCGCACAAGTCAAGGATCATCCGGGTCGCATCTTCCAACCCCGGCAAAGTATATTCGGGGTCGACCCCGCGCTCAAACCGATAGCGCGCGTCCGAATGGAGCCTGAGCGCCCGGCCCGCCAAGGCAATCTGGACGTGGTCCCAATAGGCGCTTTCTAAAAAGACATTGACGGTCTCGCCGGTGACGCCGGTCGCATATCCGCCCATGATCCCGCCAATGCTTTGCACGCCGGACTCGTCAGAAATTGCCATCGTTCCGGGATGCAAAGCGTAATCCCGCTCGTCCAGTGCATGCAGGTTCTCGCTGCCCGTGGCCCGGTGGACCCGCAGCCCCCCCGCCACTTTGTCGGCGTCAAACACATGCAGCGGGCGATTGCGGTCAAAGGTAAAGAAATTCGTGATATCAACCAAGGCCGAGATAGGGCGCAATCCGATGGCACGCAGCCGGTCCTGCAACCATTGCGGACTGGGGCCATTGGTCACGCCGCGAATGACCCTGCCAGCAAACAGCGGACAGCCATCCAGCGTATCCTCGTCGATGGAAACCTGAATCGGGCAGGGAAATCTGCCCTCAACCGGCTGGCTGTCGCGCGGTTTCATCTCGCCCACGCCCCGCGCTGCCAGATCGCGGGCAATGCCGCGCACGCCAAGGGCGTCAGGTCGGTTCGGGGTGATCGCGATCTCGATCACCGGATCGACGCGCGCCGGGTCATGTTCCGCCAGCCAGTCGCTGAAGCTTTGCCCGACCTCACCCGAAGGCAGTTCGATGATGCCGGAATGTTCGTCCGACAGCTCCATCTCGCGCTCGGAGGCCATCATGCCATAGCTTTCGACGCCACGAATCTTGCCAACTTGAATCGTGGTATCGATGCCGGGCACATAGGTGCCGGGCTTGGCGACGACCACGGTGATGCCTTCGCGGGCATTGGCCGCGCCGCAGATGATCTGTTTTTCGCCCTCGTCGGTTAGCACCTTGCAGACTTTCAGCCGGTCGGCATCGGGGTGCTTTTCGGCGGCGATCACCTTGCCGATCGTAAAATCGGCCAGCCGCGCCGCAGGGTTCGAGATCTCTTCTACCTCAAGCCCCAGATCGGTGAGCGTATCGGCGATCTCGTCCACACTGGCACTGGTGTCGAGATGCTCTTTGAGCCAGGATAGGGTGAATTTCATAGTCGTGCTCCCAGCTTTTCGCTTGTTTCTTTTTTCATGCGCGCAGCCGCTATGACTTCCAGCATCACCTGCTCAACCCTCCGCGCAGGGTCGGCACATCCAAGCTGGCAAACCCGTAATGCCGGAGCCAGCGCAGGTCGCTGTCAAAGAACGCCCGTAGATCGGGAATGCCGTATTTCAGCATCGCGATCCGGTCGATGCCCATGCCAAAGGCAAAGCCCTGCCACGCATCCGGATCAATTCCGCCGGCGCGCAGCACCGATGGGTGCACCATGCCGCTGCCCAGAACTTCCATCCAGTCATCGCCTTCGCCGATGCGCAATTGGCCATCGACCCATGAGCACTGGATATCGACCTCGGCGGACGGCTCGGTGAAGGGGAAATGCGAGGCGCGGAAACGGATCTTGATCCCGTCCACCTCAAAAAATGCGGCAAAGAATTCTTCTAGAACCCATTTCAGGTTGGCCATGGAAATGTCGCGATCAATCGCCAGCCCTTCGACCTGATGGAACATCGGCGTATGGGTCTGGTCGTAATCGGCGCGGTACACGCCGCCGGGGCAAATGATCCGGGTCGGCGCGCCGGTTTTTTCCATGGATCGGATCTGCACCGGGCTGGTATGGGTGCGCAACACGTTGGGCGGGCGGTCGTCCTTCGCATCGCGGTGCATATAGAACGTGTCCATCTCGGCCCGTGCCGGGTGATGGGCGGGGATGTTCAGGGCGTCAAAATTGTACCAGTCGGTGTCGATCCGCGGGCCTTGGGCGACGGAAAAGCCCATTTCGGCAAAAATTGCCGTAACCTCTTCCGTGACCTGACTGACCGGGTGGATCGTGCCCTGGCCCCGCACCCGCGCGGGCAGCGTTACATCCAGCCATTCGCTGCGCAGCCGCTCGTCCAGCGCCGCATCGTGCAGCGCCGCTTTGCGGGCAGCAAGGGCGCTGGTGATCTCGTCCTTCACGGCGTTCATAGCAGGGCCCGCAACCTTGCGCTCCTCGGGCGTCATCTTGCCCAACTCGCGCATTTTCAGCGCCACCTCGCCCTTCTTACCAATGGCGGCAAGGCGGATCGCCTCAAGCGCGGCTTCATCCGCCGCATCCGCGATCTGACCCAGATATTTTGCTTTCAGATCGTCCATCACGGTCCCCTGATCCCGGTTTTGCCCGGTTGCTATCCATAGGTGGGGCCAAACGCAAGACTGCCCCGAAAAACGAAAGGGCCGCCCGATCGGGGCGGCCCTTGTATTGTCAACGCTGGGCCGATCAGGCGCTCAGCGCGTCCTGAGCCTGTTTCACGATGACGCCGAATGCGTCGGGCTCGTGAACGGCCAGATCGGCTAGAACCTTGCGGTCCACCTGAATCCCGGCCATATTCAAACCGTTGATAAAGCGGCTATAGGTCAGCGCCTCGTCATGGGCACGTACCGCGGCGTTGATCCGCTGGATCCACAGCGCGCGGAAATTCCGCTTGCGATTCTTCCGGTCGCGCGTGGCGTACTGGTTAGATTTGTCCACCGCCTGCGTGGCGACGCGGAACGTGTTCTTGCGACGACCGCTGAAGCCGGTGGCGGCCTTGATGATTTTTTTGCGGCGGGCGTGGGTGACGACACTGTTTTTTGCGCGTGACATATCGACTGTCTCCTATCAGCGGTCGTAGGGCATGAAGCCCTTGACGATTTTTGCGTCGGGGGCCGACAGCGTGGTCGTGCCGCGAGCGTCGCGAATGAATTTGCGGCTGCGCTTGATCATACCGTGACGCTTTCCAGCCTGACCAGCCAACACCTTACCGGTCGCCGTCACCTTGAAGCGCTTCTTGGCGCTTGATTTGGTCTTCATCTTGGGCATTTCCGTCTCCTTATTCTTATAGATCGGTGGCAGGCGCGACTCGGCATGCCGCATAGGCCGGTCGCGCCATAGAAAGCGTCCTTTAGACATTTCGCGTGGTGGTGGCAAGGAGATTGCACCAATCCCCCTGCCCAAAGGATCACTCCGGATCGGTGCGCAATATCAGGCGCTCGTCACAGGGGGCAATACGCAGGATATTCGTGGTTCCGGGCACATTGAACGGCACCCCGGCGGTAATCACGATTTGGTCATCCGTGTCCGCAAAGCCCGCGGTGCGGGCGGCGCGGGCGGCATTGACCACCGCCATCTTGAAGCGGTCCAACTCTTCGGTCATGACGCAATGACAGCCCCAGCTGAGGGTCAGACGGCGCGCAGTATTGCGCACCGAGGTCAGCGCAATGATCGGAACACCGGGGCGTTCGCGGGCGGTCAGCAATGCGGTGGTGCCGCTTTGCGTGAAACAGCAGATCGCCTTGATGTCGGTCTTTTCCGCGATCTCGCGCGCGGCGGCGACGATACCATCGGCGGTGGTCGAGCCTTTGACGCTGCGCGAGGCATTGATGATTTCGGTATAGGTCGGATCATTCTCGACCTCTCGCGCGACGTTATCCATGGTACGGACAGCCTCGACCGGGTAATTGCCGGCGGCAGATTCCGCACTCAGCATCACCGCGTCGGCGCCCTCATAGATGGCAGTCGCCACGTCCGAGACCTCGGCGCGGGTCGGCATCGGGCTATCAATCATCGATTCCAGCATCTGCGTCGCCACGATCACCGGCTTGGCCGCCGCACGGCAGCGGCGGACCATCCGTTTCTGAATCGGCGGCACGTTCTGTACCGGCAATTCCACCCCGAGATCCCCGCGTGCCACCATGATGCTGTCGCAAACCGCCAGGATTTCGTCGAACTTCTCGACCGCTGCGGGTTTCTCGATCTTGCACATGATCGCGGCGCGGCCATCGACCAGAGCGCGAGCCTCATGCACATCTTCTGGGCGCTGCACGAATGACAGCGCCAGCCAGTCAACGCCCAGATTGCAGGCGAATTCCAGATCGTCGCGGTCCTTCTCGGACAGCGCCGCCAGCGGCAGCACAACGTCGGGCACATTGACCCCCTTGCGGTCCGAGATGGTGCCACCTGCAACGACCTCGCAATTGGCATAGTCCTCGCCGCACTCCGTCACTTTCAGTCGAATCTTGCCGTCGTTGACCAGCAAGGTAGCGCCGACTCGCAGCGCCGCGAAGATTTCCGGATGCGGCAGGCAGACGCGGTTGTCATCCCCCTCAGCCGGGTCCAGATCGACACGGAACCTCGCACCTTCCTGCAAATCATGTTCGCCCGCCGCAAATACGCCCACACGCAATTTCGGCCCCTGAAGATCGGCAAGGATGGCGATAGGGCTGTCCAGATCTTTTTCCACCTGCCGGATGATTCGGTGCTTTTCGCGGATGTCATCCTGCGTGCCGTGGCTCATGTTCAGCCGGAAAACATCGGCGCCTGCCTCATGCAGGGCGCGGATCGTGTCATAGGTTTCAGATGCCGGGCCAAGGGTGGCGACGATCTTGACGTTTCGCTGGCGTCTCATGGTAATGGGTGTCCTCGGTCGGGGTGCGTTATCGCAAACATTTCTGGAGTGGTTATGGCGTAATTCCTCATGCTCGGCAACCGCACTGATCCGGCGCAAGACCTGCAATTTGCTCTGGTCGATACGCTTGCCGGGGTGACATGTGCGCGCCGCATCCCTAGATCAGGCTAAACATCGAACGGAGGTATCAGTGATGGACAATCAAACCGAAATCGAACTTCAGGCCGCAGCCTTTCGCCGGCTACAACAGCATTTGATGCAGGATCGGGTTGATGTGCAGAATATCGACATGATGAATCTGACGGGATTTTGCCGCAACTGCCTGAGCCGCTGGTATCAGGAGGCGGCCAACGAGCGCGGCATCGAAATGAGCAAGGACGAATCCCGTGAAATTTTTTACGGCATGCCCTTTGATGAATGGCGGGCAAAATATCAGACCGAGGCCAGCGCGGAACAACAGGCCGAATTTAAGGTAGCATTTGAACAAAACGTAGGCAAAGCCGACTAAGCAGCGGCGCGAGACCCAAACGTACCGCATGGCCGCCCGTGACATTTGCGCATGGGCGGCCTTTCTATTTATGAGAAAATGGATACCACCCTAAGTCTCCAACTTATTCCGGCGTTGGTATTGCCTTGATGCGAAGAGCTCACTGGCCGGAGACTGCCGGCGAATCGACCGACCAGCCGCAAACCAGCAAACTGACACAATGATACGAGCACGAGTCCCCTGCCCCGCCCTGATGCATGCACACACATCCCTCTTAAAGGCTGGATCACTATCTGATCAGCTTCAGAATTTCACGCTTCATGTGCTCGACGGGATATCTTGCAGACGCGCTGCATATGGCCCAATCGATCGCTGATCGGTGCAATTCGGCTGCGCAGCTTTTTTCCGCAGGTGGGAGGGCCTCTGCGCCATCAGGCTACTGCCGCAAAATTCGGCCTTCAACAAGCCGCAGCCTGTCCCAATATCTCCAACTCAGCGTGACATTGCGGGCTATGACAGCCAGTCGCGCAGAGCATCAGTCGTTGCCTCGGGCTGCTCCAGCGTCGGAAAATGCCCCGCGTCTGTGATGATGCGCAACTTGGCCTGCGGCATCAGCTCGGCCATGAATTCATGCCGTTTCACCGGGGTCAGCGTGTCATGCTCGCCGCATAACACCAACGCGGGCACAGCACATTTGCCCAGCGTTGACTGCTGATCGCGGCGGCGCTGCAGGGCGCGGTTCTGACGAATGAAAGCCTCGGCACCCTGATCGGCGGCCATGGCGTAGATCTGGTTCAGAACCGCCACGCGCCCCGGCCCCGGTGCCAAATAGGACGGCGGCATGGCATTGCGCATTACCTCATCGAAACGCCCGGCGCGCACGCCTACAATCATCGGCTCGCGCGCCGCCGCCTCGGGCGGGGTTTCAGCCTGCGGGTTGGTGCTCATGAGGCACAGCCTTGTAATCCGATCCGGCGCGCGCCGCAGCAGTTCCATAGCAATGATCCCGCCCATCGACAGGCCCGCCAGCGCGAAGCGAGTCGGCATTTGGTCTAGAATCTGACTTGCGATCTCCTCGATTCGCTCGCCTCTGTTGACCGGCGCGATGGTCACCGCCCGTTCACGCGACAAGGCGTCAATCTGCGGCGTGAACACCCGCGCATCGCACATCATACCCGGCACCAGCACGAGAGGTTCTGTCATGGATGGCCTGCTCCTTTTTTTATTTTCAGAACACTCCGCCTGTAGCAACGCGGTGTCAACGGACCGTCGGCGGCAATCAGCCGGTCCTGCTCAGACGTCTGCGCCCAACACGTCCTCGATCGCGCGCTCGATCAGCGTTAGACAGGTTTCATCAGAGAACCGGTGATCCGCGTCCTTGACCAATGTCAGCCGCATATCGGGGCATTCGGCGTGGTCCAGCAGGCGCAGCGCGGTGTCTGTGCTGACGGCGGTATCCGCCGTGCCCTGCAGACACCGCACCGGGAACGGTAGGTCCAGCGGCGCGCGCAGCACCAGTTGCCTGCGCCCGTCCTCGATCATGCGTTTCGTAACGACGAACGGCTCCATATAGTCTGAGGGCAGCTCGACCT
Source organism: Pontibaca salina (assembly GCF_016307205.1). Classification (GTDB taxonomy): domain Bacteria; phylum Pseudomonadota; class Alphaproteobacteria; order Rhodobacterales; family Rhodobacteraceae; genus Pontibaca; species Pontibaca salina. The sequence goes on from NZ_JAEIJD010000005.1 coordinate 35,349, forward strand.
GCCCGTCCCGCTCCAGCGCCTGTTTCTGCGCTTCGGTGAACCCGGCCCACCAGCCGTCTTCGATGAAATCGGGTGCCGCGGCGATGGTGACCATTCCGGCAATACGCTCGGGAACCCGGCGCGCCAGCAACAGCGCCTGCCAGCCGCCCATGGACGAGCCGACGACCACCAGCGGTCCCTCGGTCAGCGCGTGGACCGTCTCGAATGTGTCTTCGGCCCAGTCGCCGATGCAACCCTCTTCGAAGGTGCCGCTGCTCTGGCCGTGACCGGAATAATCGAACCGCAGAAACGCCCGCCCCTGCGCGTGCGCCCAGCTCTCCAGATGCAATGCCTTGGTGCCGTCCATGTCGGATTTCAGGCCACCAAGGAAGACGATGGTGGGCCCGCGCCCCGCGCTGAGATGATGGGCGATGCGACGGCCGTGCGGTGTCGTAAAGATAGCTGGCGTGGTCATTTCGATCCTCCTGTGAGGCGCGATCATGCATGGCAGTGCGACGGCTGCAACCGTCAAAGCAGGTTATCCCCGCTCAGCCAAATGAGGGACCTCGTCCAGCCTCAACCCCGCTGCCGCGACGAGCTTGACAGTCGGCGGCTCTGCGGTCAGATAAAGCGCGAAAACCAACCCGCAACCGGGCGTTCAGTGGGCGCCAAACTGACGAGGATGCCAACATGGCCCAGATCTCCCTCACCTTTCCCGATGGCAATGCACGCGATTACGACGCTGGAGTAACCCCCGCGCAAGTGGCCGCCGACATTTCGAATTCACTGGCAAAAAGGGCGATCAGCGCCACGGTGAACGGGCAGCACTGGGATCTGCAATGGCCCCTGGTTGAAGATGCCAGCATCGCCATCCACACCATCAAGGACGAGGTCCAGGCCAGCGAACTGGTGCGGCATGACCTTGCGCATATCATGGCCCGCGCCGTGCAGGAAATCTGGCCCGAGACCCGCGTGACAATCGGGCCGGTGATCGAGAATGGCTGGTATTACGATTTCGACCGGGAAGAGCCCTTTACCCCTGACGATCTCGGTTTGATCGAAAAGAAGATGAAGGAAATCATCAACAAGCGCGACCCAGTCACCACCGAAGTCTGGGACCGTGAGCGCGCGATCCAGCACTATCAGGACAATGACGAGCCCTATAAAGTAGAGCTGATCGAGGCGATTCCGGGCGACGAACCGCTGCGCATGTATTGGCATGGCGACTGGCAGGATCTTTGTCGCGGCCCGCATCTGCAACATACCGGGCAGGTCCCCGTGGATGCGTTCAAGCTGATGAGCATTGCCGGTGCCTATTGGCGCGGCGACAGCGATCGCGCGATGTTGCAACGCATCTATGGTGTCGGCTTTCTGAACAAGAACCGGCTCAAGGCGCATCTGCACATGCTGGAAGAGGCCGCCAAACGCGACCACCGCAAGCTGGGCCGCGAGATGGATCTGTTCCACATGCAAGAGGAGGCCCCCGGACAGGTATTCTGGCATCCCGATGGCTGGACCGTCTACACCACCTTGCAGGATTACATGCGCCGCAAGCAGCGTGCCCACGGCTATGTCGAAGTGAACACCCCGCAGGTCGTTGACCGGAAGCTGTGGGAAGCGTCGGGTCACTGGGAAAAATATCAGGAACACATGTTCATCGTCGAAGTGGACGAGGAGCATGCGCGCGAGAAATCGATCAACGCGCTCAAGCCGATGAACTGCCCCTGCCACGTGCAAATCTATAATCAAGGGATCAAATCCTATCGTGATCTACCGCTGCGCATGGCGGAATTCGGCTCCTGCAACCGCTATGAGCCAAGCGGCGCGCTGCACGGGCTGATGCGAGTCCGCGGCTTTACCCAAGACGATGCCCATATTTTTTGCACCGAAGAACAGATCGAGGCCGAAACCGCGCGCTTCATCAAGATGCTGAGCGAGGTTTATAGCGATCTCGGATTCGAAAGTTTCGAGATCAAATTTTCGACCCGCCCCGAGGTGCGCGCCGGGTCGGACGAGATCTGGGACAAGGCCGAGGCGGCGCTTGAGGCGGCAATCCGCACCGTCACCGATGATTTCGAACTCGATCCCGGCGAAGGTGCGTTCTATGGCCCGAAACTGGACTTCAAACTGACCGACGCCATCGGGCGGGAGTGGCAGCTTGGCACGTTTCAAGCCGATTTCGTCCTGCCCGAGCGGCTCGGTGCGACTTATATTGGAGCCGACGGATCAAAACATCGGCCGGTCATGCTGCACCGCGCGATTCTGGGGAGTTTCGAGCGCTTTCTCGGTATCCTGATCGAGAACAGCGCCGGAAAACTGCCGTTCTGGCTGGCTCCGCGGCAGGTGGTCGTGGCGTCAATCACCTCAGACGCGAATGATTACGTGCACAAGGTCGTCACGGCACTGCAGGATGCAGGTGTGCGCGTCGAAGCCGACATCCGGAACGAAAAGATCAACTACAAGGTGCGCGAACATTCGGTTGGCAAGGTGCCGGTTATTCTGGCCGTCGGCCATCGCGAAATCGAGGAGCGCACCGTGTCGCTGCGCCGTCTCGGCGAGCGGCAGAGCAGTGTGCAGACGCTGGAAGAGGTCACGGCGGCGCTTGCACACGAGGCCACGCCGCCCGATTTGCGGTGACGCGCGCGCGTCACTCCAGCCCCAGATCCGCGCGCGTTTGCGCGTCCCAGCCCAGATAAAGCCTGCCGTCATCCTCGATCAGCGGGCGCTTCATCAGCGCCGGATGCTCTTTCAGCAATTCGGGAATGGCGCGCTCTCGCTCGGATTCGCTCAGCCCGCGCCAGGTCGTCGAGCGCTTGTTGAGCAAAGCATCGCCGAACCGGTCCAGCGCGGCGCGCATCACATCATCGGGCAACCCGTCCTCGCGCACATCGGCGAAAGTAACGTCCGCAAGCAGTCTTCTCGCCCTCCGGCAAGTTTCACAATTCTTCAGCCCGTAAAGTACCATTTTCCACCTCCAGCAGCGAAATCATCTGCCCTTTCGGGCCTTTCCCGCTCTTTTTCTTGATTTTTCGTGAACGCATGTAATCCTGTCAATCGGCACGACCGGAATATGCACCGCGTTGGACGACGCATGCTACGGAAAAGTGCGTTGTATGGCCCTGCTATAGCAGCTCGGGTGTAGAAGAGAAGGAGACACGGGACATGCCAACTGGCTCCGTGAAATGGTTCAACACCATCAAAGGTTATGGTTTCATCGCGCCCGACGACGGCGGCAAAGACGTATTCGTGCACATCTCGGCGGTTGAACGGTCCGGATTGACCGGGCTTGCCGAAAATCAGAAGGTCGAATTTGATCTTGATGAGGGGCGGGACGGTCGACAACTGGCAGCCAACCTCAGAGTGCTTTGACACGCTGAGTTCGGCTGCCTGACCCGCGCCCACTCCAACCCTAAGAAGACTGCACCACCGGCACCGCGAGTCCGATCAAGCAACGGCTCGCGCCCGGCGGTGTCGCCAGTTCCGGGGTTTATAGTGGCTGGATTCCCTTAAAAATCCGCACCGGGGCCGCCCAGCGCCGTTCTTGCTGGCGGCGTGCGGCCTCCGCTTGCCGCTCCTACTGCGATGTGGCATAGGGCGTTAGGGCCGCGCGACCTCGCGTCGTGCATTCCACTCCGCCGCATGGGGTCATCTCGGCTTGTCGTTCGGCGCTAGTATTCATACCAGTGGGCACATTATTAAGCGCAACGCAGATAATATCCTGCCCAGAGCCTGACGGATAGCTTCCTATCCGAAGACCTTCGGGCACAATGGTTTTACCTGAATGAAAGGGTGGCAGATGAAATTTGCTTATGTCACGGCAGCCGGTCGCGGCAAGCTGGACGATTTGATGTCAACCGTCGCCGCAGATTTGCAAGCCAATGGCATGCGCCTTGGCGGTGTGGTCAAGGTACCCGAAGAGGTCTGTGAAGGTGACCACTTTTGCCATTCGACCCTGCAAGTGTTGCCGGACGGCCCGCAGATCCGCATCACCCAGGATCTAGGTGCCGAGGCGACAAGCTGTCGGCTCGACCCCGGCGCGCTGGCAAATGCCGTGGCCGAAGTGGAAAACCGTGCGAATGCACCTTGGGACCTGTTGATAGTGAACAAGTTCGGCCCAGAGGAAAGCAATGGCCGCGGCTTTTGTGAGGTCATCGGCGCGGCGCTGGAGCGGGGTGTGCCAGTTCTTGTCGGGGTGGCTGTTCCGCATCTTGATTCATTTGTCCAATTCGCCGGCGACATGGCCGAAGCTCTGCCCCCGAAGCTCGATGAGCTCCGCGACTGGTGTTTCAATGCCAGCGCCCGCGATCACGACAATCAACAGCAATATCACACAGCCTGATTCGGTGCCGAATGGGCAGAATACGGGCGTGACCCTATCTTCCTGCCCATAGGCTCTCAGCGGTGCCAGTCAGGTGTAAATCCCTGTTCAGGTGAATGATATTATCGCTGCTCAGCGCCCCGTGACCCCGCGCATCACGTAATAGCCTCGCCGGGTAACACGTCGCGCGGCGAATTGCCGTTTGCAGATCCTCGCCCACATCTTGCACCAGAACGCGCAGCGCCTGCGCCATCTCCAAATCGGCCCCGGCCAGCGTACCATCAGAAAGCGTAAGCCGACCCTTAGCGCGGGTGATCCGCCGCCCGTTCAGCGTAAACGCGCCAATGTTGCTACCAATGGTGGCCATTGCATCCGTCACGAGAAACAGCCCACTGGGGCCACGCTTGGCACCGAGTGCCGCGCGCATGGTCGCGGGGTGAACATGATAGCCATCCGCAATAAGACCCGCCGAGACCCGCCCGTCCTCCAGCGCGGCCCCGATCAGACCGGGGGCGCGCGACAGCATGGCGGGCATCGCGTTGTACAGATGCGTGACACAGCGCACCCCCGCATCGAAATAGCTGCGTGCAGTTGCATAGTCGGCCTCGGTATGCCCCAGTGAGACGATGGCCCCAGCCCGGCTCAGCCGTGCGATCTGATCTGGGGTCACGCTCTCGGGGGCAACCGTCAGCATCAGATTAGGCAGATTCTCTGCAGCCTCTTCCAGTTGCGCCAGATCCGCTGGCTCCATTGGCCGGATCAGTGCGGGATCATGGGCCCCTTTGCGCGCGCGCGCCAGATGGGGCCCCTCAAGGTGCAGGCCGATTATTCCCGGCACATTTTGCGCCAACGCCTTTAGCACCGCTGTGATGGCTGCGGTTGTCAGAGCCGGCGTGTCGGTGATTAACGTAGGCAAAAACGCATTTGTGCCGGTGCTGACATGGGCCTTTGCAATCTTGCGCAGAGTCGCAACCGATGGGTCGTCGTTGAACATGACGCCGCCGCCGCCATTGACCTGCAAATCGACGAAGCCGGGCAGTAATGTGCCGCCCCCCAGATCGCGGCGCAAGCAATCGGCGGGCAGTTTTTCTGGCTTGACGACCGTGATATGCCCCGCGCGCCGCAACAGCGCGCGACCCCGGTGCAGGGTTTCACCATCGTGAATGTCTGCACCCAGAAGCGCAATGTCACCCATCGCTTGTGCCGTGCGCAGCAAGATACAGCGCCCCGTCCAACGCATTGCCTTTCGGTTCGATCAGGCAGGCACGCACAGGTGCAGGCAGGAACTCCGCGTAATGTTCCGCAATACCGCCGAAAGCACAGACTGCTTGCTCATCTTCGCGCCCCAGCGCCGTCATCGCGCGGCAGATATAGTCCGCCCCTTGCTCCATCAATTGCCGTCCCATTGTGTCGCCCTCCAGCGCTGCCGCAACTACATCGGGCGCCAAGGCGGCGAAATCCGCCGGTGGGGCATCCAGTGACATACGCATAATGGCCAGCGGATCGCCATCAAACCGCTTGAGCAGCGCACGGGTCAAAGCCGTATGCGCGCGCAGCCCGTCCGCTGCCAGAAGCGTCTGTTCCAATGCGCCCCGCCCGAGCCAAGCACCCGATGCCTGATCACCAGCAACGAAGCCCCAACCGCCTACAAAACGTGTGCGATCACCCTGGGCGCGGGCGATGAAACTACCGGTGCCAATGGCCAACACGACACCGTCCTCTCCTGCCAATGCGCCGGCCAGCACCGTGGGGCGGTCCTCGGTCACGATGCAGCGGGCGAAATCGAAACGGGCGGCGATCTGCGCAGCATCCTCGGGCGATTTCACACCGGCCAGCCCCATATGGGCATGGGCACGACGTAAGACATCGCCCGCAACCCCCGCGTTTTGTGCCGCCTGATCCAGCGCCGCGCGGATATTGGCCACCGCAAGCCCTGAGTCGCCAGAAATATTGGCCGGCCCGCCCTCGGCCTGTGCCAAAACCCTACCCTGCCCATCGGCCAACGCCACCCGGCAACCGCTGCCGCCGCCATCAACCCCGATCAGCAACTGGTCTGTTTCCATCACAACCCGGCTCCGTCTCAATATTCCTGCAAATGTACACAGACAGCGCATAACCCGCGCGTCAAGGCAACGCCCGTCTCATGAAGCGATATGCTCTCATCAGAATTCATAGCTCGGATGAAATGCACCGGCATGAAACACCGTCAGGCGGAACCCACCGCCCCTTGACGCGTTATCCAGCCAGACCTGCCAAGGAGTTCTGCATGGATTTATTCCGCATCATTGTCGCCATCATCCTGCCGCCTCTGGGCGTTTTTCTTCAGGTGGGATTGGGCAAACATTTCTGGCTGAACATCCTGCTGACGATTCTGGGTTATATCCCCGGCATCGTCCATGCCGTCTATATTATCGCAAAGACGGGGCCCGAGCAGCACGTCAGGTAGCTGCCCCCGAAGTCGCCATAAAAAAGGCCGCGACGGGCGCGGCCTTTCATACATTGACTGGATTCCAGCTTAGCCGACGATTTCGAGACCCGAGAAGAAATAGGCGATCTCGACAGCCGCCGTTTCCGGAGCGTCAGAGCCGTGGACCGAGTTTTCGCCCACGCTTTCGGCAAATTCCGCGCGGATGGTGCCGGGCGCCGCGTCGGCGGGATTGGTTGCGCCCATGATCTCGCGGTTCCTGCTGATGGCGTTCTCGCCCTCGAGCACCTGGACCACAACCGGGGCCGAGGACATGAATTCGCAAAGCTCATCATAGAACGGCCGTTCCGCGTGCACCGCATAGAACTCGCCCGCCTGCGCCTTGGTCATCTGAATGCGCTTTTGCGCAACGATGCGCAGACCCGCCTCTTCGAACTTGGCGTTGATCTTGCCGGTCAAATTGCGGCGGGTGGCGTCGGGTTTGATAATCGAAAAAGTGCGTTCGAGGGCCATTGGCATTTCTCCTTTGATGGGTTGTCGAGGCTGGCAGACAGCATTGCGCGCCGCCTAGCACGAGGGCCGCGCCTTGGAAAGAGAGTTATGCGCGCCGCGATTGACAGCGCGCCGCACCTGCGCCACACGTCGCCCATGCTGCGCATCGAAAACATCTCCTATTCCGTCGGCGGCCGCTTTCTGTTCGAAGGCGCCTCGGCCACCATTCCGACAGGCCACAAGGTCGGCCTGATCGGACGCAACGGCACCGGCAAGACGACGCTGTTCCGCCTGATCCGGGGCGAACTGGCACTGGAGGGCGGCACCATCACCCTACCCGCCCGTGCCCGCATCGGCGGCGTCGCACAAGAGGTGCCAAGCAACGAGGTCTCGCTACTTGATACGGTTCTGGCCGCCGACACCGAGCGGGCCGACCTGCTGGCCGAGGCTGAAACCGCGACCGACCCCAGCCGCATCGCCGAGGTGCAGACCCGGCTGGCCGATATCGATGCCTGGTCGGCCGAGGCGCGGGCCGCGTCGATCCTGCGCGGCCTTGGCTTTGACGCCAACGACCAGAAGATGCCGTGCAGCGCCTTCTCCGGCGGCTGGCGGATGCGTGTAGCGCTGGCGGCCGTGCTGTTTGCGCAGCCCGATTATCTGCTGCTCGACGAGCCGACCAACTATCTTGATCTTGAGGGCGCGCTTTGGCTGGAAAGCTATCTCATGCGCTATCCGCACACGGTCATCATCATCAGCCATGATCGCGACTTGCTGAACCGTGCGGTTGGGGCAATTCTGCATCTCGAGGATCAACAGCTTACCTACTATTCGGGCAATTACGACCAGTTCGCCCGTCAGCGCGCGGCCAATCGCGCTGTGCAGGCCGCCGCGGCCAAGAAACAGGAAACCCAGCGCGCCCATTTGCAAAGCTTTGTGGATCGCTTCAAGGCCAAAGCCAGCAAGGCCAAACAGGCGCAAAGCCGGGTCAAGATGCTGGAACGGATGGAGCCCATCCGTGCCCCCGAAGATGCCGCGCGCACGGTATTTTCCTTTCCCGAACCCGAAGAACTGTCGCCCCCGATCGTCGCCACCGAGGGCGTAACCGTGGGCTATGGCGATACGGTGGTGCTGCGCAATCTGAACCTGCGGATCGATCAAGACGACCGCATTGCGCTGCTGGGCAAGAACGGTCAGGGGAAATCGACGCTGGCCAAGCTGCTATCCGACCGCCTGCCGGCGATGTCCGGAAAAATATCGAAATCGAACAAGCTGCGTATCGGCTTTTTCGCCCAGCACCAGGTTGATGAATTGCGGGTCGCAGAAACGCCGCTGCAACACCTGCAACGCGAACGCCCCGATGAGCGGCAATCGCAATTGCGTGCGCGGCTGGCCGGGTTTGGTTTGGGCGCAAATCAGGCGGATACAGCCGTGGGCCGGCTCTCGGGTGGCCAAAAGGCGCGGTTGTCGCTGCTGCTGGCGACGATCGACGCGCCGCACATGCTGATCCTTGACGAACCCACGAACCATCTGGACATCGAAAGCCGGGAGGCGCTGGTCGAGGCGCTGACCGCCTATTCCGGTGCAGTCATTCTGGTCAGCCACGATATGCACCTGCTGTCGCTGGTGGCTGACCGGCTTTGGCTGGTCTCGAAGGGCACAGTCACCCCATATGACGGCGATCTGGAAAGTTACCGCACATTGCTCTTGTCTCGCGACCGGCCCGCCCCGAAACGCGACGACAAGCCCAAACCTGCGCGCAGCAATCGCGAACAGTTGCTAACCCTGCGTGCCGAGGTGAGGAAAGGCGAGCAACGCGTTGATAAGCTTAACGAGATGCGTGAAAAGCTGGCTAAGAAGCTGGCAGATCCGGCGCTTTACGAGGACGGAAAACAAGGCGAGGCCGAGGTCTGGCAGCGCAAATATGCCGAAGTGATGGACGGGCTCGACCGGGCCGAAGAGCTATGGCTGGCGGCCCTAGAAAAGCTGGAACAGGCGCAGGGGTGATCATGGACGGTGCTTTTGTCGTCACGGCCTTTGTCACCATGTTCGTTGTTATTGACCCCATTGGTCTGACGCCGATGTTTCTGGCCTTGACCCAAGGGGCCAGCGCCGCCCGCCGCCGCGCGATCGCGATCCGTGCCTGCCTGACCGCGATTGCGATCCTGACGCTGTTCGCCGCATTCGGCGAGGCGGTGCTGGAATTCGTGGGGATCTCGATGCCAGCGTTCCGCGTCGCCGGCGGACTTTTGCTGTTTCTGACGGCGCTTGACATGCTGTTCGAGCGACGCACGAAACGGCGCGAGGGGCACGCGGACGAGGATGACGGGGACGATCCCTCGGTCTTTCCGCTGGCGATTCCACTGATTGCCGGTCCCGGTGCCATCGCCTCGATGATCCTGCTGACCGGGCAGCGACCGGGATTTGACGGTCTGGCCTTGGTCATCGGGGTCATGCTGGCGGTCGTCGCGCTGGCATTGGTGTTGTTTCTGGGCAGCGGATTGCTGGAACGCGCGTTGGGGAAAACCGGGATCAATGTCGTCACTCGGTTGTTGGGCATGTTGCTAGCGGCGCTGTCGGTGCAGTTCGTTCTGGACGGGCTACGCGCCTTTGGCCTGTCGGACTGAAACGGGGTTCCACCGTGCGCAGCGCCCTCCATCATGACATGGGCAGATTACAGCGCCATAGTGGATGGCAAAGAACGGGAAGACGGCAATGGATGAATGGCAAATCGGCAGGGCGACCTATCTGATCCTGCTGGGGTCAGTTCTGGTGTTCTGGTTCTTCGTCCAAAATCGGCAAAATCTGGGCAAGACTCTGCAGCAAGCGGTGGCATGGGGGCTGATCTTTCTAGGCGTCATCGCCGCGATTGGCCTGTGGGATGACATTCGCCAAACCGTGCGCCCGAACCTTGGCACTGTCACTTCCGATGGCAGAATTACCGTGCCGCGTGCGCCAGATGGTCATTATTACCTGACCCTGGGAATCAATGGCAAACCGATCGACTTTCTGGTTGATACCGGCGCAACCGAAATGGTGCTGACCCTGAAAGATGCCCGCCTCGCGGGGTTGCAAACCAAGGATTTGGCCTTTTACGGGCGGGCTATGACCGCAAACGGGCCGGTGCGCACCGCCCCGGTGCGGCTGGACACGGTGAGTTTGGGCCCGGTGAGCGATCACAACCTACGTGCCTGGGTAAGCGAGGGTGACATGCCGCAATCCCTGCTGGGAATGGCGTATCTGCAACGCTGGTCGAATATCCAAATCAGTGGCGGGGCGTTGGTGCTGACACGCTAACTACTGGCTTCGCGCTGCGCCTTCATCTCCCAACGGCCCGATTCTTCGGACCAGTATTGCGCCCCGCAGCCCGCGTCGGTCAGGGTTTTCCACTGCACCCGCGCCGCCGCCAGCGCGGTGTCGTCATTGCCGTCAAAGACGACGCAAACGCGCTCGCGCGCGATGACTTCATCCGGGGCGATCTCGGCGCCGTCCACGCTCATCACGCATTGCGGATTGTTCGCCGCCCCCCCGCCGGTGGTCAGCAAGATCGGCTGATCGGCGTCATGCGGGCCGCCTGCAATGCCGTGCGGCAGAAAGGCATCCTTGGGCTCCAGCCACAATTGCTCATCCAGCCACGCCATCCGCGCCGCGTCGCGCCCTCGAACCTCGACCCGCCAGCCCTGCTGGCGCGCGCGCGTCAGCAGAGTCGGCAAGGTCGCCTCAAGCGGGCGGCGCGTCAAATGGTAGAAATACGCCTCGCCCATGGTTGTGTCAGTCCTTGGTCTCGTAGCGGTCCGCCACCAAGCGGTTCAGCGCTGCAACGCCCCAGCCGGTTGCGCCTTTGGGGGCGAGGTCGGTTCCCCCCGTGACCAGCGCCACCCCGGCGATATCGACGTGAATCCAAGGCGTCTCATCCTTGACGAAACGCTGCAGGAACTGTGCAGCGGTGATCGACCCGGCCGGACGGCCCCCGACGTTCTTGATATCCGCGATCCGCGATTTCAGCATATCGTCATAGGCCTTACCGAGCGGCATACGCCACGCGCCCTCGCCCTCGGTCTTGGCAGCGGTGAGGAAGGCATCGCAGAACGTGTCATTATTGCTAAAAACACCGGCGTTTTCATGGCCCAGCCCGATGATGATCGCGCCAGTCAGGGTCGCGAGATCGATCATTCCCGCAGGTTTGAAACGCTCCTGCGCGTACCACATCACATCGCATAGCACCAAACGTCCTTCGGCATCGGTATTGATGATCTCGACCGTGTCGCCTTTCATGCTGCGCACCACGTCGCCGGGGCGAGTCGCATTGGCAGATGGCATGTTTTCGACAATACCGACCAGACCGACTACATTGGCCTTGGCCTTGCGCAGCGCCAGTGCGCGCATGGTGCCCGCCACGACACCGGCACCACCCATATCCATGGTCATCTCTTCCATGCCAGCGGCGGGTTTGATCGAGATGCCGCCGGTGTCGAACACGACACCTTTACCGACCAACGCCAGTGGCGCTTGGTCCTTTTCGCCGCCCTGCCATTGCATCACCACCACCTTTGAGGGGCTGGCCGAGCCCTGCCCGACGCTGAGCAGCGTGCGCATGCCCAGTTCCGCCAGCTTATCCTCGTCCAACACCTCGACTTTCAAGCCAAGGCTTTGCATTTCCGCAAGACGCTCGGCAAATTCGGTGGTGGTCAAGATGTTGGCCGGTTCGTTGACCAGATCACGGGTCATGTGCACGCCCTCGGCCACCGCCATCAGCGGCGCGGCAGCGGCCTCGACGCTTTCTGGGTCGCTGTGCTGGAGCGTCACCTGTTCCGGCGTCTTGCCGCTGTCCACGCCATTCTTCGCAGTCTTGTGCGCGTCAAAACGATAGGCGCGCAAGGCAATCCCGAGCGCGAGATCGGCAGCATGTTTCAGGCTGCCCGCCATCACCAGCATCGGCTTGCCATCAGCCAATTTGGCCAGCGCAGCGCCCGCCTTGCGGGTTTCGTTCGCATCCGCCTTGCGGTCCAGCACCAGCACATCCAGCGCTTCGGCCTCCATGCCGGTGGGCCAGGCCAAGGTGATGACCTGCCCTGATTTCACCTTGGCGAAGCCCTCGCCCTCGGTCAGCCGGGCCAGCGCGCCCTTGGTCAACCGGTTGGCGCGCCGCGCACCTGGATCCAGTTTGCCGTCTGGCGTGACTTGAACGGCGACACGTCCCTTGGCGGATGCCATGTCATCCAGATCGGTGGCGGTGAAACGGATCGGTGTCAGGCTGCTCATTACGCGCGCTCCATGTGTTTTCGGATCATTTGCCGCCAAGAGGTAACGCGCCGCGCCCGCCTTGACCAGATATCAGTTTTCCCCGCCGTGCAAATGCATTAGGGTCACGCAAAATATTCATGCTGGCCCCGCGGGAGGATCGCATTGTCACGTTACGACAGATACGTCCTGTCGCAGTTCCTCCTGTTTTTCGGATTTTTTGCGCTGATTCTGGTGGCTGTCTTCTGGATCAATCGCGCCGTCGTGCTGTTCGACCGGCTGATCGGCGACGGACAATCGGCGTTGGTATTCGTGGAGTTTTCCGCGCTTGCCTTGCCCAACCTTATCCGAATGGTCCTGCCGATAGCCGTATTCGCGGCAGCGGTATACGTTACCAACCGCTTGCAAAACGATAGCGAGATCACTGTCATGCAGGCCACCGGTTCCAGCCCTTGGCGACTGGCGCGCACGCCGCTGGTCTTTGGCATCCTCGCCGCCCTGATGATGAGCGTGCTGACCCATTTCCTGTTGCCCGCCGCGATCAGCCAACTGGCCCGGCGCGAGGCGGATCTGGCACGCAGCGTCTCGGCCCGTCTGCTCAGTGAGGGAACGTTTCTGCATCCCGCCGCTGGCGTCACATTCTATATCGGGCGAATCGATGCGGACAGCACATTAAACGACGTCTACCTGTCAGACCGGCGCGACCCTGAGCAGACGGTCACCTATACTGCGACACAGGCCTTTTTGGTGCGTGACGGGGAACAAGCCAACCTGATTATGGTCGATGGTATGGCGCAACGGCAGGACAACGCACATCGCACGCTTTCAACCACGGTTTTTTCGGATTTTTCATATGATATCAGCCCTCTGTTCGAAAAATCGGAGACGACCGGGCGCAATATCCGTGCCATTCCGACGCTTGAACTGATCCCCGGACGGACCCCCGCTGCCGATGCCGAGCGCTACAGCGCCGGACAATTGACCGAGGAACTGCATCTGCGGATTTCCCGGGCGCTGGTTTGTATCGCGGTGGCCATGATCGGCTTCTCCACACTGATGTTGGGCGGGTTTTCACGCTTTGGCGTCTGGCGACAGGCGCTGCTGGCCTTTGTCATTGTGATATTGCTGGAAGTGCTGCGCGGTATTGTTTCCGATCCGGTACTGGGCAATCCGAAGTTATGGCCGCTGATGTATTTGCCCACCATCGCCGGGCTTGCACTGGCCGCGCTGTTCCTGCAATTCGCATCCCGTCCACTGTCGGTTCTTTTACGGCGGCCTGTTCCAAAGCAAAGGGAGGCGGCATGACGCTAGATTTCTATTTTGCGCGCCGCTTTCTGATGAGCTTCCTGCTGATCGGCGGGGTCTTCCTGACCTTGATCATGCTGATCGACATCATCGAACAACTGCGCCGCTTTGAGGAAACCGATATCAGTTTCGCGCAATTGCTTGGACTCACTCTACTCAGCGCGCCGGGTGCAATCGACGAAATCCTGCCGTTGCTGATGATCCTGGCCACCGTGGCTTTGTTCGTCGCGCTGGCCCGCAGCAGCGAACTGGTTGTAACGCGCGCCGCGGGCCGGTCCGGCATCCGGGCGCTGGCCGCCCCTCTGCTGATGGCCTTGCTGATCGGGTTGCTGGCGGTCAGCACGCTGAACCCTATCGTGGCGGCAACCACAAACCGCTATCAGACGTTGGTCGACAGCTATCGCAGCGGTGGCTCATCGGCCCTTTCGCTCAGCAGAGAAGGTCTTTGGCTGCGGCAAGGTGGTGCGCAAGGGCAGTCAGTCATTCATGCTGACGGCTATGTGCAAGCTGGCGACGGTATCACCCTGCGCAACGTGACGATTCTAAGCTATCCGCCCGACGGTGGTCCCAATCGCCGCATTCTGGCTGCAGCCGCGCGGTTGGGCGAAGGGGAATGGGTTCTCACTGATGCCAAGGTCTGGCCGCTAATGGCGGGCGTCAACCCCGAACGCGGCGCTCGCAATCACGAGGTCTTGTCGATCCCCACCACCCTGACGCAAGAACGTGTCGAGGATACTCTGGGCAGATCAGCCGGAATTTCGATCTATGACCTGCCTGCCACCATCCGGGAGCTGAAACTGGCCGGGTTTTCAACCCGTCACCAAGAGGTCTGGTTTCAGGCCGAACTTGCGCGCCCCCTGTTTCTGGTAGCAATGGCGCTGGTCGGAGCTGCGTTTACCATGCGCCATACGCGGCTTGGTGGCACCGGCGTGGCGGTTTTGGCGGCAGTTTTGCTGGGTTTTGGGCTTTATTTCATCCGCGACTTCGCACAAATCTTGGGCGAAAACGGTCAGATCCCGATCGCTTTGGCAGCTTGGGGGCCTCCGGTTGCGTCGATTTTCCTGATGCTGGGCCTGTTGTTACACGCGGAGGATGGATAATGCGCCGCCGCCTGATCCCGGTACTGACTGTGCTGGTCTTGACCCTTGCCGTGCCGGTTTTCGCGCAACAATCCGCATCGGTGGAGGACGATACAGCCGTGTTGATGGCCGACAGCGTGTTCATCACTCCGGATCGGGTTTTGATCGCCGAGGGGAATGTCGAGGCCTTGCACGGCGACATCCGCCTGACTGCCAACCGCATCACCTTCGACCGCGCCAGCGGGCGGCTGAGCATCGAAGGGCCGATCCGCATTGACGAGGGCGACAACACGACAATTCTGGCCAGTGCCGCTGAACTCGACCGCGATCTCCAAAACGGATTGCTCAACGGCGCGCGCATGGTGATGAATCAGCAGCTGCAATTAGCAGCGGTGCAGATGAACCGCGTGGATGGGCGTTTTACTCAACTTTATAAGACCGCCGTAACCTCTTGTCAGGTATGCACGGATGGACGTCCTCCTCTTTGGCAAATTCGGGCACGCAAAGTCATTCATGACAAGCAGAAACAGCAGCTTTACTTTGAGGGGGCGCAGTTTCGCGTGCGCGGCACCACCGTCTTGAGATTGCCCCGCTTTCGCCTGCCTGATCCAACAGTGAAGCGCGCGCGGGGTTTTCTGGTGCCCTCTATCCGCACCACCAACAAGCTGGGAACCGGCGTGCGCTTGCCGTATTTTATCCCCCTTGGAGACCATCGCGATCTGACGCTGACACCGTATCTATCCACCAGTACGCGCACCTTGGGATTCCGCTATCGTCAATTGTTCCAGCGTGGCAGGATTCAGTTCGAAGGGGCGTATACGAATGACGACCTGACGGATGAAAGCGTACGCGGTTATCTGTTCGGCACCGGACATTTCGACCTCAATCACGGCTTCAAGCTGAATTTCGACATCAAGACGACCACCGACAACGCCTATCTGGTAGATTACGGCCTCCCCGATTACGACCGCCTGAAAAACGAAATCGCGCTGTCACGCTATAATCGCGACACCGCTTTTCGTGCCGAAGTCGTGTATTTCGATTCGCTGCGCGATCAGGAAGCCGAGTCGACCTTGCCGAACCTAATACCAAGCGTGCGTTACGAGCGTCGCTGGTTTCCCAAGCGGGTTGGCGGAGAAATGCGACTTGGACTGGACGTGCAGGGGCATCATCGCTCCTCAAGCGAGAACGTTCTAGGACGCGATGTCACACGTGCCACTGCCGATCTCTCTTGGCGGCGTGATTGGAGATTTTCGCAAGGTGTACGCGCCGACTGGCGGATTGGTCTGGCAACGGATTTGTTTGAAATCTACCAAGACGATAACTTCGATCACCACCTAACCCGCGTAACCCCATCCACGGCCCTGACCCTTCGTTATCCGATGATGAAAACCACCGCCAGCGGTGTGATCCACGCGTTGGAACCGGTTGTCCAACTCGGCTGGACCAGCGTTCATGGGTCTACACCTCCCAGCGATGAAAGCGCCTTCGTCGAATTCGATGAAGGCAATTTGCTGTCGCTTTCGCGCTTTCCCGCACCGGACCGGCGCGAAGACGGTTTGACGCTGGTTTACGGTCTAAACTGGTCGCGTTTTGCGCCGTCGGGATGGCAGGCTTCGGCCAGCGTTGGACAAGTCTTTCGGCGTGATGCCGATCCAGATTTCACTAGAACATCCGGCCTTTCTGGCACCGCATCTGATGTGCTTGTGGCTGGGAAACTGCAACTGGAGCGAGGTGTGGCGTTGACTGCGCGGGCGTTGTTGGACGGCTCCTTTAAATTCTCCAAGGCTGAATTGCGCGGCAATTGGAGTGCAGGTGCCTTCGATTTGGCCGGCACCTATCTCTGGCAGGATGACGATGAAGCCGAAGGGCGCACCGAGGCGCTGTCGGAAATATGGTTCGATGGGCGTTACGAAATCAATCCGAACTGGAGCGCCCGCGCGAGTATGCGATATGATATCACCGAGACCACTCCCACAAGGGCCGGACTGGGGGTTGGCTGGCAAAATGAATGTGTGACGGTCGATCTTTCCGTGAACCGGCGTTATACAAGTTCGACAAGTGTTGAGCCCACGACCGATTTCGGCTTTACCATTGCGCTACGCGGCTTTGCCGTGGACGGCGGAACAGAAAAATACAGGCGATCATGCAGTTGAAAACATCCACCCTGACCTCGTTTCTGCCCCGGCTGGCCCGGTGCGCGGCTCCTTTGGTGTTTAGCATCACGCTGACGGTCGGCGCGGGACTGGTGCCATTGGCAGCTAGCGCGCAAAGCCTGTTCGCGCCGGCGATCACCGTTAACGATGACGTCATCACGCGCTATGAATTGGAGCAGCGCGCCCAATTCCTTCGCCTGCTGCGGGCACCCGGCAACCCGGTCGATCTGGCGCGCGAGGCCCTGATCGAAGATCGGCTCAAGCAACAGGCGATCTCTCAAACCGAGATCACCCTCACGCCCGAGAACATCAAGGCGGGCATTGCCGAGTTCGCCTCACGCACCGATCTTGAGCCTGATGATTTTGTCAAAGCCCTTGAACAAGGCGGGGTCAGCTATGAATCGTTTCGCGACTTCGTCACGGTCAGTCTGGCTTGGCGGGAATACGTCCGTCAGCGCTTCCTGTCGCGCGCCAACCCTACAAAGGATGAAGTTGCGCGCGCCATGGCGACCGATGATGGCGGCAGCACGGTCAGCGTATTGCTGAATGAAATCATCGTACCGATCACACCGCAAACGCTGGATCAGGTCGAGCAACTGACTGAAGAACTGTCCAATATCCGCGGCTTTGATGCCTTCGCTGAGGCCGCGCGACAGTATTCCGCCTCGGAAAGCCGACAGAGCGGCGGGCGGATCCCCTGGATGGCCCTAAGCGACCTTCCCGTGGCCTTGCGCCCGGTGATCATGGGCCTGCGCCCCGGCGAAGTCACCGCGCCGATTCCCCTATCCAATGCGGTGGCCCTGTTCCAGATGCGCGAAGTCCGCGAAACCGGACGGGTGAAACCCGGATACTCCAAAATCTCCTATGCCAAATATCATATTCCGGGTGGTCGTAGCGCCGAGGGGCTGACTCAGGCGGCGCAGATCGCCGCCCGTGTCGATACCTGCGACGACCTTTACGGCATCGCCAAAGATCAGCCGGCAGAAGTTCTGGAACGGCTGGATCAAAGCCCCGGCGAGATCCCCAGCGATATCGCGCTGGAATTGGCCAAATTGGACGAGGGCGAAATCTCGACGACCTTGACACGCTCAGACGGGCAGACGCTGCTTTTTCTGATGCTGTGTGGACGCACCGCCGAAAGCAAGGCCGGGGCCACCGCAGAAGATATTGCCAATATGCTGGTTCAGGAGCGGCTAGAAGCTTTTGCAACCAATTATCTTGACCAATTGCGCGGCAACGCGGTGATCGTGAGCCGATGACTACACCCGTCGCGCTGACATGTGGGGAGCCGGGCGGAATCGGGCCGGAAATCGCGTTAAAGGCCTGGGCCGCTTTACGCAGCGACTGCCCTTTCTTCTGGATCGGCGATCCCGCCCATCTGCCGGAGGGGACCCCCTTTCAGGTAATTGCCGCTCCGGGTGAGGCCAAGGCAGTTAGCGCCACAGCAATGCCGGTGCTGCCCCATCCTTTTGCCGCGCCCGCCCAGCCCGGAACTGCCGATCCGCGTCATGCAAGCGACGTGATCGCGGTGATCAAACATGCGGTCTCGCTGGTACAAACGGGCGAGGCTTCGGCGCTTTGTACCGCGCCGATTCACAAGAAAGCGCTGATCGATGGGGCCGGCTTTACCCATCCGGGCCATACAGAGTTTCTGGCGGCGCTTGCCGGGGTCGATCGCGTTGTGATGATGTTGGCCAGCGATCAACTGCGCGTGGTTCCCGCCACGATACATATCGCGCTGGAGGATGTCCCGGCGACCCTGACCCCGGACCTTCTTGAGGGGGTGATCAGGATCACCGCCGACGGGTTGCGCGATCGCTTTGGCATTGCCCATCCCCGGCTGGCAGTCGCCGGGCTTAACCCCCATGCGGGCGAAGATGGGGCGATGGGGCGCCAGGAAATTGAGTGGATCGCGCCGCTGCTGGCAAAGCTGCAATCAGCGAAATACCATCTGAGTGGCCCCTACCCTGCTGATACCCTGTTTCACGCTTCTGCCCGCGCCAAATACGACGCCGCGATCTGTATGTACCATGATCAAGCATTGATTCCGATCAAGACGCTGGATTTCGACCGCGGCGTGAATGTGACGCTGGGGTTGCCTTTTGTGCGCACGTCACCCGATCATGGCACCGCCTTCGATATTGCGGGCAAAGGAATTGCCAACCCGACCAGCCTGATCGAGGCGCTGAAATTGGCGCGTGACATGGGGCGGATGATATGACCGGCTCCGAGAGCCGGGGGCGCTGCCCCCGTCGTCTGCGGCGACTCCCCCGGGATATTTCAGGCAAGAAGAAGCTATGAGCCGGATCGATTCCCTGCCGCCCCTGCGCGAGGTGATCGCGGCACATGGGCTGTCAGCGAAAAAGGCGCTGGGCCAGAACTTTCTGCTGGACCTCAATCTGACCGCCAAGATCGCGCGGCAGGCAGGCGATCTGTCGCAATGCGATGTGTTGGAGATCGGCCCCGGCCCCGGCGGGTTGACCCGTGGATTGCTGGCCGAAGGCGCGCGCCGGGTCCTGGCGGTAGAAAAGGATGAGCGCTGTCTGCCAGCGCTTGAGCAGATTGCGCGGGCCTATCCGGGCCGGTTAGAAGTTCTGGCGGGTGATGCGCTGACGCTTGATCCGCTGGTACATCTCGCGTCTCCGATCAGGGTTGCCGCAAATCTGCCCTATAATATTGGCACCGAACTGCTGGTGCGCTGGCTGACACCACAGGTCTGGCCGCCCTTTTGGCAAAGCCTGACATTGATGTTTCAACGGGAGGTTGCCGAACGTATTGTGGCGCAGCCAGGCTCAAAGAGCTATGGGCGGCTTGCAGTCTTGGCGCAATGGCGCTGCGATGCGCGGATCGTCATGACCCTGCCGCCAGAGGCATTTACACCACCGCCCAAAATCTCCAGTGCGGTGGTCCATCTTGCCGCCCTGCCGGCCCCACGTTATCCGGCTGACTCTGCCGTATTGCAACGCGTCGTCGCTGCTGCCTTCAACCAGCGGCGCAAGATGTTGAGATCAGCGCTGAAGGGGCTGTCGCCCGATATTGAGGAGGTGCTGCGGGCGGCTGGATTGGCCCCTACCGACCGGGCCGAACAAGTACCACTTGAAGGCTTTTGCGCGCTGGCGCGTGAGCTGACCGATTAAGCGCGCGTCGGCTTCTATTCGGCTGCGGCTGCCTTGCCGCTGTCGGCATCACCATCCGACTTTACCTCGTCATTTGCCTTTTTCGCGGCCGGTTTGCGGCTACGCGCGGGGCTACGGCGAGCGGGTTTCTTCGGAGCGCTTTCGGGCGTTTCAACCAAATTGCTGCTGCTTTCAGAGCCGGAATCAACCACCTCAGACTGAGCCGCATCCTTCGCTTCAGCGGCGGCCTCGCGCTCTTGCCGTTCTGCACGCTCGCGGTCGCGCTCGGCCTGGCGTTCACGGTTCTGGCGTTCCTGTTCCTCGCGCCGGGCCTCCTGCTCTTCGCGGCGCGCCTCAATTTCGCGCTGCGCCTCGCTTAACAGCCGTAGATAGTGCTCCGCGTGCTGCTGGAAGTTTTCGGTGGCCACACGGTCATTACTCAATTGAGCATCGCGCGCCAACTGGTTGTATTTGTCGATGACTTGCTGCGGTGTCCCGCGCACTTTGCCCTCGGGACCGGAACTGTCAAAGACCCGGTTGACGACATTGCCGCCGGAAGATGGACGATTTCGGCTCGTTCTGGACCGCGAGCGGGGTTTGGACGATCTCATATTTCTATTGTCAGCCTTGTATGCACTGCTCTCTGATCCGGGTGACGCGTCGTGCGTGCAATTCTGCGCCGGATCATCGACTTTTCGGGCTTGGTGTCGCGGGGGAAACGTGAAGCCTCCACCGCCACGACATCTATGAAGAAACACTTTCTGACGTTTCTTACAAGGGGTTCATTTGAAATATTTGTGATTTTGGACGAAATATAAGGTGGTTTCTCGTCAAATCGGCAATTTTCAGCGTGCGTCACCGCAAACGACGCGGTCGCGCCCGTCCAGATCAGGCAGGATACGCACATCGGTCAGGCCGGCATCGGACAGTATCGCGCGCACCGCAGCGCCCTGTGTCGGGCCGATCTCGACGATCACGCGGCCCTTCGGCGCAAGATGCGCCGTTAACCCTGCTGCAATAAGACGGTAGGCGCCCAAACCGTCACCGCCATCCGTAAGCGCGATTTCGGGTTCGTGATGTCGTACCTCATTCGAAAGGCTCTCCATCTCTGACAGGGCGATATAAGGCGGGTTCGACACAATCAGATCAAACCGGCCTGTTACGCTTTGAAACCAGTCCGAAGCGCAGATATCCGTTCGCGCTGCCACGCCGTGCAGTACCGCGTTGGCGCTAGCCTGCAGACAGGCGGCTTCGCTGATATCGACACCAAGGCCAGTCGCGTCCTCCCGTTCGGCCAACAGCGTGACGAGGATACAGCCCGAGCCGGTGCCAAGATCGAGCACCCGCTCGAACGGTTCGGCCAAAGCCGCCTCAATCAGGGTTTCTGTTTCCGGTCGCGGATCAAGCACATGACGGCTGACTTTGAAGCGACGACCGTAAAAGGCGCGCTCGCCCACCAGATGCGACACCGGGACATGCACCGCGCGCAGGGCGATCAATTGCTCGAAGCGGTCGGCGATCTCGGGTGCGAGATCCTCGGGCGCGATCAGGGTCACGCGGACCGCATCAATCCGTGCAGCATGGGCCAACAGCAGACGTGCATCCCGCGCCGGATCCGGCACCCCGGCGGCCCGCAGACGCGCAGTGGCAGTGGCTAGAGCTTGCGCTGCTGTGCTCATGTGCTCATCTCGGCTAGAAGGCGGGCCTGGGCGTTGGTGGCCAGCGCATCGATGATTTCATCCAATTCGCCGGCCAGCACCTGTTCCAGCTTGTAAAGCGTCAGGTTGATACGGTGATCGGTCATACGGCCTTGGGGAAAATTATAGGTCCGGATCCGTTCCGAACGATCGCCGCTGCCCACCTGAGCCGCGCGGCTGGCGCTGCGTTCGCTGTCGACACGCTGGCGCTCCATGTCGAAGAGGCGCGTTTTTAAAACCTGCATCGCGATCTCGCGATTGCGATGCTGGGATTTCTCGGAACTGGTGACGACGATGCCGCTGGGCACATGGGTGATGCGCACGGCCGAATCGGTGGTATTCACATGCTGCCCGCCCGCGCCGGAACTGCGCATCGTATCGATGCGCAGATCGTTCGTATCGATGGCGATGTCCACGTCTTCGGCCTCGGGCAAGACCGCCACGGTCGCGGCTGACGTGTGAATGCGCCCGCCGCTTTCGGTGCTGGGCACACGCTGAACACGGTGCACGCCGCTTTCATATTTAAGGCGACCGAACACATTGTCGCCCTCAATTCGGGCCACGACCTCTTTGATACCGCCAAGCTCGGTGGCCTGTTGTTCGACGATATCAAATCCCCAGCCACGGGCCTCGGCATAGCGGTGATACATGCGCAGCAGATCAGCCGCGAACAATGCCGCCTCGTCTCCGCCCGTGCCGGGACGGATTTCCAGGATCGCGGGGCGGGTATCGGCCTCATCCTTGGGCAATAGCGCCAATTGCAGGTCTTGCTCGACCTGCGGCAGGCGATCGCGCAATTCCGCCAGCTCTTCCTCGGCCAGTGCGCGCATATCAGGATCGTCCAGCAAAGCTGTCGCATCGTCGACTTGGCGATGCAGGGCGCGCCATGTAGCAATCTGTTCGACGACCGGGCGCAGTTCCGAATATTCGCGCCCCAGCGTGGCGATATCCCCGGCGCGGCTGCCATCGGCCATGACAGCTTCGAGATATTGAAACCTCTGTGTAATCTGTTCTAGGCGGTCTTCGGGGATCATATGTGCGGTTTCCGACATCGCGGCGCGCTGGTCAAGAGGAACCGGCACCATTTTGCTGTGGTTTCAACTGGCTGATCCAGCCGTCGACTCGCACGCGGTTGACCCTCAGATCGGATTTACCAAAGCGAGACCGCGCATGAATACGCAACATATCGCCTTCCTGCACGGCGGTCGTGTAATCGGGAAAGCCAATCCATTTCGTGCGGGTGATCCAAGTCATCATACCATGTGCCGGCGATCCCGCCAAAAGGCGCGTTCGGGGCCCGGCTTTGGCCACCGCTGCCAAACCCGCCAGCCCGTCGGGCCCGGTTTTCAGGATACGATTCACCCCGTTTTCGAAATCACTGTCGCTTTGGAACTCCGGCATCCGGTGCCAGCGCCCCAACTCGCTGGGCGCGAGGCGGACATAGGTGATCCCGGCTGCAATCAGCGCAAGAACGACCCAGAATACCACGATGGCATACCTCATTTGTGCGACCGGTAGCCCAGCAGACAAAGGATTTCGGTCGCCACATGGGCCCCCGCGACCGCTGTCGCGCCGGTACTGTCGAAAGGTGGCGAAACTTCGACCACGTCGCCACCCTTGAGGTTGATGCCGGCAATATCGCGCAGCATGATTGCCGCCTGTGCCGAGGACAGCCCGCCCCAAACCGGCGTGCCGGTACCCGGCGCATAGGCGGGATCAAGCGCGTCTATGTCGAAGGTCAGATAGGCCGGGTGGTCGCCGAGAATCTCGCGAATTCGCCTTGCCGTTTCCACCGGCCCCTGCTCATGCACTTGGCGGGCGTCGATGATATTGATGCCCAGCGTGTCGGGGTTCGTTGTGCGAATCCCCACTTGAACCGAGCGTGCCGGGTCGATCAGGCCCGATTTTACCGCCTTGTAAAACATCGTGCCGTGATCGACGCGGGTCATATCATCATCGGGCCAAGTGTCCGTATGGGCGTCGAATTGCAACAGCGCCATGGGTCCGAATTTCTCGGCATAGGCGCGCAGGATCGGAAAACTGATATAATGATCACCACCCAGCGTGACACTGGCCGCGCCAGCGTCAAGGATCGTGCGGATATGTCCGGTAACGCGGTCCGGAAAGGCCGGGATGTCGGCATAGTCAAATGCCATATCACCGTAATCAACGATGGCCAGATCGCTCAGCACATCGAAGGGCCAGCCATAGGGCGGATCGAAGGGTTGCAGCGTGCTGGCTTCGCGGATGGCGCGCGGCCCCAGCCGCGTGCCCGGGCGATTGGTCACCGCCTGATCAAAGGGGATGCCGGTCACTGCCACATCGACCCCGGTCAGATCCTTGGTATAGCGGCGGCGCAAGAACGATGTCGCGCCGCCAAAGGCGTTTTCATGGGACAGACCGCGCAAGTCGTCACGGGTAAAGGCCTGATCCACCTGATTCTTCGCGTCTTCCAATCCCATAGCATGTCCCCCCCTCGTTTATGTCAGCCGATGGGCTGTGCGCGTTCAACCAGCCGGGCGAAAAACGATGCGCCAACGGGCGCGATCGCATCATTGAACTCGTATTCCGGGTGGTGCAATCCGGCGCTCTCCCCCTGCCCCAGAAACAGATAGGCGCCGGGCCGCGCGTTCAGCATATAGGAGAAATCCTCGGCCCCCATATGGCGCGGGGTGTCGGTCGTGACGCGCTCTGCGCCCGCGATCTCGCGCGCCACTTCGGCGGCGAAATCGGCATTCTCGGCCGTGTTGATTGTCGCGGGGTAAGTGGTGGTGAATGTCAGTTCCGCGCTCACGCCATAGGCGGCGGCCTGTCCGGCAACGATCTGTTCCATCCGCGCTTGCACCATGTCTTGCACGTCTGCATCAAAGGTTCGCACCGTGCCGTTCAGCCAAGCATGGTCGGGAATCACATTATTGGCGCTTCCTGCATGGATCTGGGTCACCGACAGCACCAAATTGTCGAGCGCATTGTTATTACGGCTGGTGATGGTCTGCAGCGCCTGCGCGATGCCGCAGGCTGCCATGATCGGATCACGGGTTTGATGGGGCATGGCAGCGTGCCCGCCCTGCCCGTTGATGTCGATGCGAAAGATGCCCACCGCCGCCATGATCGGCCCGCGCGTGGTCAGAAAACTGCCTTCGGGTTCACCGGGTTCGTTATGGAGCGCATAGACCTGCGAAATTTCGAATCGCTCCATGATGCCTTCATCCACCATGACCCCGGCCCCGCCGCCCGCCTCTTCAGCAGGTTGGAAGATCAGCGCGACACGCCCGGTGAAATTGCGCGTTTCGGCCAGATAGCGCGCCGCGCCCAACAGCATCGTGGTATGGCCGTCATGGCCGCAGGCGTGCATCTGCCCCGGATGGCGGCTGGCATGGGCCAGCCCGGTCTGTTCCGTGATCGGCAGGCCGTCGAAATCCGCGCGCAAGCCAATGGTCGGCCCCGCGCCCTGCCCGTTAATGATTGCGACGATGCCGGTTTTCGCGATGCCCTCGTGCAATTCGTCGACGCCGAACTCGCGCAGCCGCTCGGCGATGAATGCCGCCGTTAGTGGACAATCAAAGCCCAGTTCGGGAATTGTGTGCAAATGCCGCCGCCATGCGGTCATGTCATCGGCATAATCGGCAATACGGTTGACCACGGCCATGGGTGGACTCCTACGCTCGGGTGGGTTTGAGTGCATCTGACATCTTCCGTAAGGCCAAGGCAATGCCCGATGATCCGCTGATCCACGACCCCGATGCCGGTATCGACCGACTGCTGGCGATCATGCGCGCGCTGCGCGACCCCGAGCGCGGGTGCCCTTGGGACATCGAGCAGGACTTCGCCAGTATCGCCCCCTATACCATCGAAGAGGCGCACGAAGTCGCTGACGCGATCCAGCGGCAAGCATGGGACGAGTTGGAGGGCGAGCTGGGCGATCTGCTGCTTCAGGCGGTCTATCACGCGCAGATGGCGGACGAGGCGGGACTGTTCGATTTCTCCGCCGTGGTGCACAATATCAGCGACAAGATGGTGGCGCGTCACCCCCATGTCTTCGGCTCTGAATCGCGCGACAAGTCAGCAGAACAGCAGACCCGCGACTGGGAGGCGATCAAGGCAACGGAACGCGCCCGTGCCGCGCAAGGGGGCGCTCTGGATGGCGTTGCCATCAGCCTGCCGGCTCTGCTGCGCGCCGCCAAGTTGCAGAAACGCGCGGCGCGTGTTGGTTTCGACTGGCCCGGCACTGCGGATGTGCTGGACAAGATCATTGAGGAAGCCGGCGAACTTGTGCAGGCGCAGGCAAGCGAAGATCCCGACCACATCGAAGAGGAATATGGCGACCTGCTGTTTGTCATGGTGAATCTGGGCCGTCATCTGAACCTTGATCCCGAATCCGCCCTGCGCCGCGCCAATGCCAAGTTCAGCCGCCGGTTTGGCGCTGTCGAGGCGCGTTTAGCCGAGCGCGGCAAGACCCCAGCCCAAAGCGATCTGGCCGAAATGGACGCGCTGTGGGACGCGGCGAAGGCTGAGGAAAAGGTCCGGCAATAATCCGCTTCTGGACATTGTCTGTCATGACCGTCAGTTTGGGCTCATAACCGACAGTGCAGGACACATATGAGCGCGCGTAAGATCACCATCAAAACCGATCTCGGGCAGAATGCTGCCCTCATTCGGGCGGCGTCCCTTAGATGAGCGCACTACACCTCGCCAAGCCTGCGGATCTTGAGCGGCTCAGCGCGCTTGTCAAAGGGTTTGACGAAGAAACCGAACAGCCCCGTGACCAAGATCAGCGTCGCGCCGCATTGATGCCACTGCTTGACGGCGTCCCGCACGGGGCAATCTATTTGATCGGTCCAGCACGGGCACCGATGGGTTATGTCGTAGTCAGTTTTGGCTGGTCGCTGGAACTGGGCGGAATGGACGGGCGGATCGACCAGATCTATCTGCGGCGTGCCGTGCGCCGGCGTGGCATCGCGACTGAAGTTCTGACAACCTTGCCGACCGCTTTAGCTAATGCTGGCGTCAAGGCGCTGCACCTGAAAGTCGATAGAGACAACGAAGCCGCAATGCGCCTTGCTGCCAAAGCCAAATTCATGTCACGTGACGACATCGCCTTCATGAGCAAGTTTTTGTAACACGCTGTCGAAAAAGGCAGTTTCTTGCCTTTTTTCCACTGCGTCTCGTCTCGCAGCCGGAACCCGCAAGCATTCCGTTGCGTTTGGTTTCGGATTCGCTAGTCTGCGAACGTTGGCCGGCCGCCGAGTGCCGGCACTCAAAACAACATGAAGTCTGGAAGGAACTAACATGAAGAATTGGTTTATCGGCATTGTCGGAGCGTCGACGATGTTGCTGGCGGCATGCGAGAATATGACCACGGATCAGCGCACGGTTGCAGGTGTTGCAGGTGGTGCGGCAACCGGGCTGATCGCGGCGGACGCGTTGGGCGCCAACAAGAACTGGAAGACCATCGCCGCCCTAGGTGGCGCTGCGGCGGGCACCATGGTTGCGACGAACAACCAGAGAAAAGTCTGCGCCTATGCACGCGGCGACGGCACCTATTACGAGGCACCCTGCCCGTAACCAAAGTCACCCGCCGCCAAGTCTATCGGGCGGCGGGTGTAACCCTATCAGGTTTTCAGGACCGACCGGCCCGCAAATTGCGCCGTCTCACCCAGCATCTCTTCGATACGAATCAATTGGTTGTATTTGGCCAACCGATCAGAACGCGCCAACGACCCGGTCTTGATTTGGCCGCAATTAGTGGCCACCGCCAAGTCCGCAATGGTCGCGTCCTCGGTTTCACCCGAACGGTGGCTCATCACATTGGTGAAACCAGCGCGATGCGCCATCTCAACCGCTTCCAGCGTCTCGGTCAGGGTACCGATCTGGTTCACCTTGACCAGCATTGAGTTGGCACTGCCCTGAGCGATGCCATCTGCAAGGCGTTTCGGGTTGGTCACGAACAGATCGTCGCCCACCAGTTGCACCTTGTCGCCTATCGCCGCAGTCAACGCGCGCCAGCCATCCCAGTCGTCCTCGGACATTCCGTCCTCGATCGAGATGATCGGATAATCATTCGCCAACGCCTTGAGATAGTCGACATTCTCCTCGGATGTTAGAGAAAGCCCTTCGCCAGAAAAGACATAGCGCCCATCCTTGAAGTATTCAGTCGCTGCACAATCCAGTGCGAGATAGATGTCCTCGCCCGGCTTGTAGCCAGCTTTTTCGATCGATTTTAGCACGAAATCCAGCGCTTCGCGGGTCGAGGCGATGTTCGGCGCAAACCCACCCTCGTCGCCGATACCGGTGGACAGACCCGCGTCGGTCAATTCGCGCTTCAGGGTGTGAAAAACCTCGGCCCCCATGCGCACGGCCTCGCCGATATTGGCCGCGCTGACCGGCATGATCATGAATTCCTGAATGTCGATGGGGTTGTCGGCATGCTCACCGCCATTGATGATGTTCATCATCGGCACCGGAAGCACCCGCGCGGACATACCCCCGACATAGCGGAAGAGCGGCTGGTCGCTATATTCAGCCGCTGCCTTGGCCACAGCAAGAGATACGCCCAGAATCGCGTTTGCGCCTAACCGGCCCTTGTTGGGCGTTCCGTCCAGTTCGATCATACTCAGGTCAATCGCGACCTGCTCGGTGCCGTCATAGCCCACAAGTTCATCGGCAATCTCGCCGTTCACCGCTGCCACGGCTTCAAGAACGCCCTTGCCAAGGTACCGCGCTTTGTCGCCATCGCGCCGCTCCACTGCTTCGTGTGCGCCAGTCGAGGCCCCCGAGGGAACGGCGGCGCGGCCTACGGAGCCGTCTTCAAGGGTCACGTCCACTTCAACCGTGGGATTGCCCCGGCTATCGAGGATCTCGCGGGCGTGTATGTCGATGATCGTGCTCATGTCTGATTGTCCTTGCCGCTGCTGGTCATTTCCGCTCCTTTTAGCGGTAACATTGCACCAGGGGAAGGGGTGGTCGGAATAACTGCGCGAACCCGTCGCTCGCGCCAAACCGTATAAACTCCCGAGCCGACGATAAACGCCGAGCCGATCAACATCGGCGCGTCCAGCGCTTCGTGGAAGACGAAAACCCCGATCACCATAGCGAAAAGCAGCCGACTATAGCGGAACGGGGTCACGTAGGACACTTCGCCAACCCGCATGGCAGCAACGATGGCGTAGTAGGCCAGCGTGGTCATCGCCAGCGCGGCGGCCATCAGCCCCCACAAATGCGGCGTGGGCGCAACCGGCGGATGATCGCTGAACAACGCCAGAACCGCAGTCGCCGGAATCAGCGCCGCAAAGGCAAGAAAACTGAGCTGGAACGACGATGTGCTGCGTGCAACGCGGCGTGTGGCCAGATCGCGCATGGCCAGCCCAAACACGCCAACAAGCGTGATCAGCGACAACGCGTCGAACCCCTCATAGCCTGGACGGATCACCAGCATTACGCCGAAAAACCCGATCAGGATCGCACTCCAGCGCCGCCATCCGACCGGCTCGCGCAAAAACAGGGCCGCTCCCAGCGTAACCGCCAGTGGTGTCACCTGCAGGATCGCCGAAGCCGACGAGATCGGTGTCAACGTGATGGCAGTGACATACCCGATGGTCCCGATCAATTCGCCCAAGTTACGCAGTAATATGGCGCGGTCGAAAAACGCCCGGTTAAACAGTGCCTCACGTCGGAAGACGGTCAGCGCGCCGAACACCAACGCCCCGCCCGCGCCCAGCATGCCGATGATCTGCCAGGTCGGCAGCGAATCGGCCATCATCTTGATCAGCATGTCTTCGAAGGCGAAGCCCAGCATCGACAGCGTCATCAGCAATGCGCCGCGCAGATTGTCCATATTTACCGCCCCTTCAGGCCGTTCAGTTCAGGTCTTGGCCAATTTCCACGCCTGCAGCAACTACTATCACGCGATGGCGTCACTCCGGCTTTTTGATCGGAACTCCGTATAGCTCCAGCCGGTGACCGTGCAGCTCATAGCCCAGCTTGCGGGCGATCTGTTCCTGCAACTCTTCGATCTCGGGGTCGACAAACTCGATCACCTCGCCCGAAATCATGTCTATCAGATGATCGTGATGGTCGCGATCAGCGTCTTCGTATCGGGCTCGTCCATCCCCGAATTCCAGCCGCTCGAGTATTCCTGCCTCTTCGAACAGCTTGACCGTCCGGTACACCGTGGCGATGGAAATCCCCGCATCCAGCGCGCTTGCACGGGTATGGAGCTGCTCGACATCGGGGTGATCGTCGCTGTCGCCCAACACTTGCGCGATGGTCCGGCGCTGGTCGGTCATGCGCAGACCCGCAGCCTCGCAGCGGGCAATGATCGACTCGGCCATGACGACTCTCCTTCCCCGATTTCCTTACGTTGAACACAGGGTTTAACGCGGTGCATGGCCGGGGCCAAGCCCGCAACAAAGCAATCTGCTGCTTGACAATTCCGCTCCAAATCGCCAATTGGCACTCAAGCCTTGTCTTCTGCCGCGTGAGCAGGACAGAAACGGTGGGCAGCGCCCGCCAGGCCCGCTTGCCGGGCCCGACCGCAAGACAAGGATGGATGTTCCCAAAATCACGCGTGGGGCAAAGCGCGGAACCGGTCTGTGTTGGCATTCTGCCCCTGACCAGAGGTTTGTGCGCCCCCGATATCCGCCATTCGTGGTGGAAGATGAGATATGGGACGGCACTGTGCCGTTTCCCGAAAGGAAATATTTTGAACGATTTCGAAATGATGGGCCTGCCCGCCCATCTCAACACCCGACTCAATGCTCTTGGCCTAACCCAACCCACACCGATCCAATCGCACGCGATTCCGCATGCATTGCAAGGGCGCGATGTGCTGGGTCTGGCACAGACCGGTACCGGCAAAACGGCCGCATTCGGCCTGCCGCTGATTGCCATGATGCTGGAAACCGACCGCAAACCAGCCCCGAAAACCGTAAGAGGACTGGTCCTGGCTCCGACCCGCGAACTGGCCGGGCAGATTGCCCAGAACCTGCGCGAGTTCTGCGACGGCACGCGGCTCCGAGTCAATATGGTTGTGGGCGGACAGTCCATCAACCCGCAGATCAAGCGGCTGGAACGCGGCACCGATCTTTTGGTGGCAACGCCCGGACGGTTGATTGACCTGATGGATCGGCGCGCTCTGCGTCTGGACGAAACCGCCTTCCTCGTACTCGACGAAGCCGACCAGATGCTGGACCTTGGATTCATCCATGCATTGCGCAAAATCTCCGCAATGCTGCCTACAGAACGTCAGACCATGCTGTTTTCGGCCACCATGCCCAAACAGATGAACGAACTTGGCAACTCTTATCTGCGCAATCCGATTCGCGTCGAAGTTTCGCCTCCGGGAAAAGCCGCCGACAAGGTCACGCAAGAGGTGCACTTCATCGCCAAGACAGAAAAGGTCAACTTGCTGATCGAACTGCTCGACAAGCACCGCGACGATCGTGCGCTGGTGTTCGGACGCACCAAGCACGGGTCCGAAAAACTGATGCGCACGCTGGACAAGGCAGGTTTCGCAACCGCGTCAATTCATGGCAACAAAAGCCAGAACCAGCGCGACCGGGCGATTTCCGCCTTCAAGTCGGGTGATGTGCGGGTGCTGGTCGCCACCGATGTGGCGGCGCGGGGATTGGATATTCCCGATGTGAAGCATGTTTATAACTTCGACCTGCCCAACGTGCCGGACAACTATGTTCACCGCATCGGACGCACCGCCCGCGCGGGCAAAGATGGCGCTGCGATTGCATTCTGCGCCCCGGATGAAATGGGCGAGTTCAAGGCGATCCAGAAAACCATGGGGATCAGCATTCCCGTCGCTTCGGGGCGACCGTGGGAAGTTATCGAAGAGCCGAAAAAACCGCGCGGCGGCAGACGCCGTCGGGGCGGCGGCGGTGGCGGCAGCGAAGCCGGCCAACCGACGCACTCGCGACGGCGCACACGGTCGCGCGGCAAGGGTGGTCAGGTGCGTTCCGACGCCGCATAGTACACTATAGGAAGGGGTCGGTGCTGTCCGACCCCTTTTCTTTGGCGTCCGACTGCAGTGGAAGCTCCAGATCAGCCCAGACCGGCAGATGATCCGATGCAATCTGCGCCGGACGCTCTTGCCAAACGCCGTGGCTGACAGCGCGCAGCCCGCCGCCCAGCGCAATCCGGTCCAGCGACCCCATCGGGCGGGGGGCCGGAAAGCTGGGCAATGGCGGCAAGAAACGCATTTTCGGTGCCATCCGGTCAATATTCGGCAAACGTGACCATTCGTTGAAATCTCCGGCCCAGACCGTCGGCATAGACGGTAGCGCAGCACAGTGTTCCGCAAGATGGTGCACTTGCTGGAACCGGTGCCGCCCGATCAGCCCCAGATGCAGCCCGACCACCCGCAGCGGCCCCTGCGCGGTGGCAAATTCGGCCCGGATCGCGCCGCGGGGCTCCAGCCCCGGCAGCGTAATGTGATGCATCTCAATGAGTTCCAGCCCCCTATTTGAGCGCCAGATCACGGCGTTGCCATGCCAGCCGAGCGAGCCTGCACCGCCGAAATCCGCGATCTCCCAGCCAGCTTCGTCCAGTACGAAATGTGGCAATGCAGCCGGACGCGGCGGCAAACGCTTGTCGGCCTCTTGCAGCACCACGATGTCGGCACTGATCCCGCTCAAAACCTGTAGAATACGGCGCGGCAGGCGACGCATATCCAACCCGACGCATTTTTGCACATTGTAGCTGGCCAGCCGCAGCAGTTCGGGAGGTTTTACAGGTCGGGTCATAGCGAACGGCGATCCTCTCCTAGCGGGATGCAAACTATGTGACCAAAGCCGGCACCGCTGGCAAGCCCTGACATACCCGCCCGGCTGGCTGTCTCCGGCCGGAAGAATCGACTCTCATGTTCGGGTCGCGCTTGATCTGGTCAATCCGTGCTGCGCATGTGACTGGCGCGACGGGGCGCTGCCCCATCGCCTTGCGGCGATTCCCCCGGGGGGTATTTCTGACCAGAAAGAGCCATCAGGTACCGCAGAAGGTGGCCGGCACGACCTCATCCGGAGTGGGCGGGCGCATTAGGTCGTCATCGTCGGGTTGGTCGTCATAGGGCCGCGCCAGCACTGCGTTCAGGCGGTGGAAAGGCGCGTAATCACCCCTGAGGGCGGCATCGATCATCTGTTCGATCCGATGGTTGCGCGGGATGAAGGCAGGATTGGCCGCCTGCAGGGTTTTTGTGGGGTCCGGTTCGGTGCTCAGACGGACGCGCCAAGTTTCTGCCCAAGCGTCAAAAGCAGCGGGATCGGTGAACTGATCGCGCGCTGTTTTGGTGCCCAGCGCCCGGAACGTGTTGGTGAAATCGGCCTGATTGTCGGCCATGATGCCCAGAAGTTCGCCAATCAGCGCGCCATCTTCGGGGTCGGGATTGCTGAGCCCGATCTTTGCGGCGAAGACTTGCAGCCAGTGGTCGCGCAGCAGCTGCGGCATGGCATGGACGATTTCGGTCGCTTGCGCCACGCCGCTTTCCGGATCGTCCAGCTGGCGCAGCAGCGCCGTGGCCAATTGGGCGAGGTTCCAGACCGCGATGTCGGGCTGGTTGGCATAGGCATAGCGGCCCATCCGGTCGATTGAACTGAACACGGTTTCCGGGTGGTAAACATCCAGAAAGGCACAGGGGCCATAATCAATGGTCTCGCCCGAAATCGCCATATTGTCGGTGTTCATCACGCCATGGATGAAGCCAACCCCCATCCATTGCGCAATCAACTGCGCCTGCGTGTCGCGCACTGCTGCCAACAGGCCCATCGGCCCGTCCGCATTGGGATAGTGGCGCTGGATTGCGTAATCGGTCAGCTGCTTCAGTGCGCGTTTGTCGCCGCGCGCGGCAAAGACCTGAAACGTGCCCACGCGCAGATGGCTCGAGGCCACACGGGTTAACACGGCGCCGGGCAGCGCGCCCTCGCGGTAAACCTTGTCGCCGGTTTCCACCGCAGCCAAGGCGCGGGTGGTGGGAACGCCGAGCGCATACATCGCTTCGGATACCATATATTCGCGCAGCACCGGGCCCAACCACGACCGTCCGTCGCCACTGCGCGAGTAGGGCGTACGACCAGAGCCCTTGAGCTGGATATCGCGGCGCTTGCCATCGCTGCCCACGGTTTCACCCAGCAGCACGGCGCGCCCATCGCCCAGTTGCGGGTTATATTGGCCGAACTGGTGCCCGGCATAAAGTTGGGCGATCGGGCTTGCGCCTTCGGGCACGGTGTTGCCGGAAAATATCTCCGCCATCTCCTTTGCTCCGCCGGGCGTGATGTTCAGCAATCGCGCCAGATCGGCGTTGAACGCGACGAGGCGAGGCGCTGAAACCGGGCGCGGGGCCTGTTGGGAATAAAACCCGGCTGGCAGGCGGGCATAGCTGTTGTCGAAGGGAATGCTAAGGGTCATGATCCCAAAATAGGCGCTGCATCGCGGAATGCCAGCGCCGTTTGCTTTACCGTAGCATGTCGACCAATGGCGGATGGCTGAGCGTTCCGCCCGCCACTGCCGCGCGCACCCCGGTGGTGTCGGGGCAAGAGGTGGGCAGGCCCCGCGCGACCCGCACAGCGAGATGGGCGAAAGCCTGCGCTTCGAGCATGTCACCATCAAGCCCGATGATTTCCACGGGATCAACCGGACAGTCGAGATTGTCGCGCAACATTTCCATCAAGACCTTGTTGTGCCGCCCCCCGCCAGTGACCAGAAGCCGCTCGGGCGGGTGCGGGCAATGGGCCATGCCCCGCCCGACCCCGACAGCGCACATGGCGGTGAGCGTGGCGGCGGCGTCGGCATCAGAAAGCTCGGTTACCAGTTCCAGCACCTTGGCGAAATCATTTCTGTCTAAGGACTTAGGTGGAGTTCGCATAAAATAGGGGTCGGCCAGAAATTGCTCCAACGCGCCGCTTGCCACCTGACCCTGCGCCGCCAAGGCCCCGTCGCGGTCCATCCCCTGCCCCAGCCGCGCCTGCATCAGATCATTGACCGGTGCGTTGGCCGGGCCGGTGTCAAAGGCCAGCAGCGCGCCTTTGTCCTCGGGCGCGGCACGGGTGGGATCAACCCATGTCAAATTGCCAACGCCGCCAAGGTTGAGAAAAGCCAGCGGCGCGCGCGCTTTGATCCATTGCGCACAGGCAAAATGAAAGAACGGCGCTAAGGGCGCACCCTCGCCGCCTTGCGCCACGTCGTGACTGCGGAAATCCCAGACCACCGGGCGGTTCAGGGCCCGCGCCAAAGCGCCACCATCGCCGACTTGCAAGGTGCCGCGTCCGCGGGGCTCATGCGCGAGTGTCTGACCATGAAACCCGACAAGATCGACCTCGTCAAACTGGGCAAGCAACTCGGCATGGGCCGCATCGATCACCGCCCCCGCCGCATTGACCGCCGGTCCGTGCCAGTGGCCAAGCGCCTCGCGCAGCAGTTCGCGCTCGGTATCAGTATAGGCACGATAGGCGCTGGCCCCGAAGCTGTGGATGCGGATGCCGTCGGTCTCGATCAGGGCAGCGTCCACGCCATCCAGTGAGGTGCCGCTCATCGCTCCCAAAGCGCGCACGATTCCGCTTTTGCCGATAGCCTTATTCATGGCCTTTTCCTTTGCCCGACTGCCGCCTATACACTGCCCCGCAATCAAAGCCAGAGGCAAGCCATGACCTATCATCCAAAATCGGAATTCCTGCGTGTGATGATCGAACGCGGCTATCTCGCCGACTGCACCGATTTGCAGGGGCTGGACGATGCGCTGATGGCCGGAGTCGTGCCGACCTATATTGGCTATGACGCCACGGCAAAATCGCTACATGTGGGGCATCTGTTGAACATCATGATGCTGCGCTGGCTGCAAAAAACCGGACACAAGCCGATCACTCTGATGGGCGGCGGCACCACGAAGGTGGGCGATCCGTCGTTCCGCGCCGATGAGCGCCCGCTGCTGACGACCGAGCAGATCGACGAAAATATCACAGGTATGAAACAGGTATTTGCCAAATACCTAACCTATGGCAACGGTGCGACCGATGCGCTGATGCTGGACAATGCCGAATGGCTGAGCGATCTGAACTATTTGGAATTCCTGCGCGACATCGGGCGCCATTTCAGCGTCAATCGGATGCTGTCCTTTGAATCGGTGAAATCGCGGCTCGACCGGGAACAATCGCTGTCGTTCCTCGAATTCAACTACATGATCCTGCAAGCCTATGATTACTTGGAACTGAACCGCCGCTATGGCTGCCGGTTGCAGATGGGTGGCTCGGATCAGTGGGGCAATATCGTCAACGGCATCGACCTGACCCGCCGGGTTCTGGACCATGAAATTTACGGGCTGACCTCGCCGCTGCTTTCGACCAGCGACGGGCGCAAGATGGGCAAATCAGCGGGCGGCGCGATCTGGCTGAACACGGACAAGCTCTCACCGTACGAATTCTGGCAATTTTGGCGCAACACCACCGATGCGGATGTCGGGCGGTTTTTGAAGCTTTACACCGAACTGCCGCTTGATGAATGTGAGCGTCTAGGCACCCTGAAGGGGTCTGAGATCAATGCCGCCAAGATCCGGCTCGCCAATGAAGTCACGACGCTGTGCCATGGTGCAGAGGCCGCGGCCGCAGCCGAAGCCACGGCCCGCGAGGTGTTCGAGAAAGGTGGTGTCGGGGACGACCTGCCCACCTTGTCGCTAACACGCGAGCAGATCGGTGACGGGGTGTCGGTCGTGCAACTGATCGTGCGGGCAGGTCTGGCCAGTTCCGGAAGAGAAGCCAAGCGCCTGATCGCCGAGAACGGGGCACGGCTGGACGATGTGCCGCTTAGCGATGCTGGATTGATGATTGATGCCGCCGCGTTGGCAACGCCAATCAAATTGAGCGCCGGAAGGAAACGGCACGCACTGGTACGGCTGGAGGGTTAGGTTTAACCCTCGGCCTTTTCCGCCAGTTCCAGCCATTCCTCTTCCGCGGCGGTGAGTTTTTTCTGCCGCGCCACCAGCGCATCGGTCGCCTTCTGAAATTTGACCGGCTCACGGGTGTAAAGCTCGGGGTCGGACATCAGTTCTTGTAGCTTCGCAATCTCGGCCTCAAGGCGGGCGATTTCCTCGGGCAGGGCCTCAAGCCGGTGCTTTTCAGTGAATGTGAGACTGGGTTTTGCCTGTCCCGATGCTTTGGCCCTCTCCGCCTGCGGCTTTTCGGCCTTGGGATCAGGCTTGGGCACCGCAGCCGCTTCGGTCGCAGCGCGGTGCGCCGCATAGTCGCTCCAGCCGCCGGCATGAATGACAGCGCGGCCCTGCCCCTCCATCGCGATCGTGGTTGTGGCAATGCGATCGAGGAAATCGCGGTCGTGGCTGACAAGCAGAACTGTGCCCGCGTAATCGTCCAGCAGTTCCTGCAGCAGATCCAGCGTTTCGATGTCAAGATCGTTGGTTGGTTCGTCGAGCACCAGCAGGTTACTTTCCCGTGCCAGCAGCCGCGCCAACAGCAATCGCGCCTTCTCCCCGCCCGAGAGCGAACGCACCGGCGCACGGGCTTGTGCCTCGTCAAACAGGAAATCCTTGAGGTAGCCGATGACATGACGCGGCGCTCCGCGCACCATGACCTGATCGGCCTTGCCCGATACTCGCATTTCAGGGTCACCGGTCAGACTGTCCCAAAGCGTCATATCCGGATCAAGCTGCGCCCGCGCCTGGTCGAAATAGGCGATTTGCAGGTTGGTGCCCAAGGTGACGCTGCCGCTATCGGGTGCAGTTTGGCCCAATAGCAGTTTGAGCAATGTCGTTTTTCCAGTGCCATTGGGGCCGACAACGGCCACCCGCTCGCCCCGGTGGACGGTCAGCGAGAAATCGCGCAACACCACCTTTTCATCGTAAGATTTCGATATATCAATGGCTTCGATCACTTTGCGGCCAGACCTTGCGCCCGCTTCCAGCGCCAGTGCAGCAGTGCCCTGTCGGCGGATCTGGCCAGCACGTTGGGCGCGCAGATCCTGCAGCGCGCGCACCCGGCCCTGATTGCGCTTGCGCCGCGCGCTGATCCCTTCGATTGCCCAGCGGCTTTCGGATTTGATCAGCCGGTTCAGTTTGTGGCGCTGGCTGTCCTCTTCTTCCCACACCTGATCGCGCCATCCTTCAAAGGCGTCGATCCCTCTGTCCAGACGGCGCACTTGGCCACGGTCGATCCACAGCGTCGCGCGGGCAAGATTGCGCAGAAAGGCGCGGTCGTGGCTGATCAGAATATATCCCGCACGGGTCGCGGTCAGTTCCGACTCGAGCCAGGCGATTGCCTGAATATCCAGATGGTTCGTCGGCTCGTCCAACAGCATCAAATCTGGGGCCTCGCCCATCAGCTTGGCCAGCGCGGCGCGGCGGCGCTCTCCGCCAGACGCGGTTGCGACAGGGCGCTCGGGGTCGAATTTCAGCCCCTCGGCGGCACGTTCAACGCGGTACAACTCGCCCGGCCCAAGACCGCTGGTGGCATAATCGCCCAAGGTGGCAAATCCCGCCATCGAAGGATCCTGTTCCATATAGCCAACCGTATTGCCCGGCGCGATGCTGACTTGGCCGCTATCCGGCTCGACCAACCCGGCCATGACCTTCATCAGGGTCGATTTGCCCGATCCGTTACGCCCGACCAGCGCCAGCCGGTCGCCCGGCTGAACCACCAGGTCGAGATCTGAAAATACCGGATCACCACCGAATGTCAGCGCGATGCGATTAAGTTGCAAAAGGGGTATGCGTGCCATGCCTGCGAGCTAGCCATGGTTGCACCTGACGTCAATGGGACGCGGCAATAGTCCGCAGCAGTCGCTTCCGCGCGGGCGGGATTGCGGCGATCTCAAGCATGGTAAAGACATGCAGCGTGTTCATGTGCCAGTCGATCACCGCATGGTCGCTGACTTGCCCGCCCATCAGCAGATAGCTGCGCAGCAATGGCGGCATTTGAGCGGCAGCGCTGCGCGGATCGGGCCGGCACTGCAGTTCGGCCGCAAAGCGGAACGGATCGGGCCATTTAACACCCGGACGGAGTGCCAATGGCGCAAGATGGCGGGCCTTCAACACGGAGAACGCATCCAGATAGGGTGTGGGATCAACGCCGGAAAAAGACGAACAGCCAAATAGAAACGCCGCGCCCCTTTTATCGACAAACCGCGTTATTGCCCCCCAAGCAATACGTAAAATGTCCGGATCGTGCCAATCGGGATGAATGCAGAAACGACCGATCTCGAACATTGGCGCGGCAAGCTGGGCTAGCCGGGACAGGTCGTAAAACTGTGCCGAATAACTGCGCTTTGCCTCGCCTCCATTGGCCAAGGCCAACATGCGCAAACAACACACCAGAGTACCACTCTGCTCAAGACGAATCAGCAGGTGGGTGCATAGCGGGTCAAACTCGTCACTCCCGCCCGGAGGGCCGAATGCCAACACCCGCAACGCTACGGCGTCCGCGATCTCGCCTTCACCACTGATCAAATATGCGCTATAACGCCCTTTGGTCAGAAAAGGTAAATCGCTCTGCCTGCTTGTCACGGCCCCCTGTGTTCTGGCCACTGGCTCAGACCGTGGGCGACGCAATCATTGCAGGACCGAGGCCGGATTGAAGCGACCCAGATTGCCCAAAAGCTGACGCAGGAAAGTTTTATCCTCGACGCTGGAACTGGTCACGCGCCGCTCTAGCGGGACTGCCCGCCCGTCCTCGAGCCCGAAGCGTTCGATATTCTGCACCACACCCGAATTGTTGAAGCTGATCGCAACCAGCTGGCGATCCACGACCTTGGGCTCCATCGGGCCAAAATGGCGCAGCCGCGACGAGATGTAATAAAAGCCGCTGTCATCCAGCACACCGTTCGCGGTGGGCGCGCCGATGGTTTCCACCACAGTTGCGCGCGTATCCTTACCGACTGTCACCTGAGATAGTTCGGTGGCTGTAGGAACATAGCCGTGATTGCGATAGACTGCACTGCACGCGGTAAGCGACAACAATGC
Organism: Pontibaca salina; assembly: GCF_016307205.1. GTDB lineage: Bacteria > Pseudomonadota > Alphaproteobacteria > Rhodobacterales > Rhodobacteraceae > Pontibaca > Pontibaca salina. The sequence goes on from NZ_JAEIJD010000005.1 coordinate 75,110, forward strand.
CAGACCGGCCAGCCCTGCGCGCGCTGCGCCTGCAAACGTTTTTGGTGTGGCGAACATAGCTGTCCCCTTGCCTCGGCTTGAATGGCCTTCTATCCCGATTACATAGGCCGTGCCAAGGGTTCAAGAAACGAAAGACTGTAAATGCCCCACAAAACTGCCCTGCTAGTTGTCAATCTCGACGGAAACACGCCGACGCCATTCGATCTGCGCCCCGATGCCGCGCAACGCGACGCATTAGCGCGAGAGCTGGGCCTGAGCGGCTTGCGCAAGCTGCGCTTCTCGGGTGAGATCAAGGCACAAGGCAGTCGCGACTGGGTCCTGCTGGGGCGATTGGGGGCCACCGTGATACAGCCCTGCGTCGCCACGCTAGAGCCGGTAACCACGCGGATCGACACGGACGTAAGGCGCACCTATCTGGCCGACCTGCCCGAGCCCGAAGGCGAGGAGGTGGAAATGCCCGAGGATGAAACACAGGAACGGCTGGGCAGCCATATCGACCCACACACCGTCATGGCCGAGGCTCTTGCTCTGGCAGCGCCCCTTTATCCCCGCGCTAAAGGCGTTGATCTGGGTGAAGCGGTCTTTGCCGAGCCGGGGGTCGAACCGCTGCGCGACCGCGATCTCAAGCCCTTCGCTGGACTGGCAGAGCTGCGAGATGCGCTAAAAAATGGAACCTGATGACAAATACGCGGCACCAGCTTAAAGAATTCTCTTGCGCCGGGCGATAATACCGGTATTTTCCCGCCTTCATCGGATTTATGGTTGGACATTGCACGGATCGCAGCCTAAACGCACGGCGCGCCGAGCATGACGACGCAAAGACAAAACGCAATTTCGCCGCCGGGATCGCCCGCTGGCCCCATTAGGCAAGGTTTGAGACATGGCCGTCCAGAAGAACAAGGTTTCCAAATCGCGTCGTAACAAGCGTCGCGCACACGATTCGCTGACCCCAGCGAACCCCAACGAATGCCCAGATTGCGGCGAACTGAAGCGCCCACACCATGTATGTGCGTCTTGCGGCCATTATAACGACATGGAAGTCGTCGCCTTGGCCGACGAGATCGACCTGGATGAGGACGCGGCGTAAGCCCTTGACGGATGGGCAATTAAATGACGGCCCAACCCGATCAGGCCTCTGAACAAGCCGGACGCATCATCATCTCGGTCGACGCCATGGGCGGCGATGCCGGCCCGGGGGCCGTTGTTGCCGGTCTGGCCGCATCGGCAGCGAAGAACCCCGAGATCGGCTTTATCCTGCATGGCCCCGAAGTCCGGTTGCGCAAACTGGTTGCCAAACGGCGCGATCTGAACAATCGGGTCACATTTCGCGACGCACCTGATGTCGTCACCATGGACGATAAGCCCAGCCTTGTCTTGCGTAACGGCAAGAACACGTCGATGTGGTCGGCGTTGGAATCGGTACGCTTGGGTGAGGCGGCAAGCGCGGTCTCCTGCGGCAACACCGGCGCACTGATGGCGCTCAGCATGATCCGCCTGCGCAAGCTGCCCGGGGTTAACCGCCCCGCGATCGCCGTGCTTTACCCCGCACTCGCCGCGCGTAAATTCAACGTTATGCTGGACGTCGGGGCCGACGTGCGCGCGGATGCTGCCGACCTGCTTCAATTCGCCTTGATGGGGGCCTCATATGCCCGCAATGGCATGGGCCTGCGCCGCCCGCGCATCGGTCTGCTGAACGTTGGTACTGAAGAGCACAAGGGCCGTGCCGAGTTGAAAGAGGCGCATACCTTGATCGCACAATTCAGCGACAGCGCCAATTTCGAATATGTCGGCTTTGTCGAAGGCAGCGACGTCACTGGCGACGCGGCCGACGTGATTGTGACCGACGGGTTTACCGGCAACGTTGCTATCAAGACCGGCGAAGGCACTGCCAAGCTGATCTCGACCCTGCTGCGCGATGCGTTCCGCCATTCGCTGCTGTCCCGATTGGCGTCTATCCTGGCCATCACTACAATCCGCCGGTTGCATAAACGCATCGATCCGCGCCGGGTCAATGGCGGCGTGTTTCTGGGCCTCAACGGCACCGTGGTGAAATCACATGGCGGGGCTGATGCCACTGGTGTTTCATCGGCGATCAAGCTCGCGTTTCAGTTGGCCAAGTCCGGGTTTACCGATAGGCTGGCGGCACGGGTTGCATCTACCGCCGAGGTCGCGCAAGAGGAAGCAACGCCGTCGGCAGCTGATGCGGCAAAGACGGTCAACGACAAATATGAAGGTTAGGCATGACAAGTCGCGCAGTTATCACCGGGGTCGGCCATTATCTGCCCGAACGGGTCGTGCCGAACTCGGAATTCGAAGCAACGCTGGATACCTCGGACGAATGGATCAGATCGCGTTCGGGAATTGAGCGGCGTCATTTTGCTGCCGAAGGTGAAACCACCTCTAATCTGGCCAGCAACGCGGCCCACGCCGCACTCGCCGATGCCAAGCTTAGCATCGACGATATCGACGCGATCATCGTGGCAACCTCGACCCCTGACCTCACCTTCCCATCGGTGGCGACGATGGTACAAGAAGAGTTGGGCATGAACCGTGGGTTCGCCTATGATCTTCAAGCGGTCTGTGCCGGTTTTGTCTATGCGCTGGCCAACGCCAATGCCCAGATCGTCGCCGGTCAGGCAAGCCGGATACTTGTGATCGGAGCTGAAACCTTCAGTCGCATTATGGACTGGACCGACCGCTCGACCTGTGTGCTATTTGGCGATGGTGCGGGTGCAGTCGTGATTGAGGCGCAAGACGGCGAAGGCACCGCAGCGGATCGTGGCATTCTGTCAATCGACCTCAATTCTGACGGGCGGTTGCGTGATCTGCTGTATGTGGATGGCGGCGTGTCCACGCAACAAACCGGAAAACTGCGCATGCAGGGCAATCAGGTCTTCCGGCAGGCTGTCGAAAAACTCACCGTTACCGCCGAAACCGCGCTGGGGCGTGCCGGACTGTCCAGTGAGGACGTGGATTGGATCGTGCCGCACCAGGCGAACATCCGGATCATTCAGGGCACGGCAAGGCGCATGGGCCTGTCAATGGACAAGGTCGTCGTGACCGTACAGGATCACGGCAATACATCCGCCGCATCGATTCCCCTAGCGCTGTCCGTCGGAAAACAGCGCGGACAGATCAAGGCCGGCGACCTTATCGTGACCGAAGCAATTGGCGGCGGGATGGCATGGGGCGCGGTGGTATTACGTTGGTAAATTGCCCTAGCGCGAATATGCCAATGCGCATGCGCGCAAATCATTGATATTGACAGTGAATTTGCGCTACCCTTATTATTTATCAAACAATGGGGGAACAAATGGGCGAAAAGACTCTTACACGCATGGATCTGAGCGAGGCCGTCTATCGCGAAGTTGGCCTATCCCGCAATGAAAGCGCACAGCTGGTCGAAAGCGTTCTGGACCATATTTCCGACGCCCTAGTAAGCGGCGAACAGGTCAAGATATCATCCTTCGGTACGTTCAGCGTCCGTGACAAATCGGCCCGCATTGGCCGCAACCCGAAAACTGGTGAAGAGGTCCCGATCCTGCCCCGGCGGGTGCTGACTTTCCGACCTTCGCACTTGATGAAGGAGCGTGTTGCCCTTGGCAACAAACCTTGAGGCAGGCCATCACATGACTAAATCGCCCGATGCCTTTCGCACGATCAGCGAAGTTGCCGATTGGCTTGGGGTCCAAGCGCACGTGCTGCGTTTTTGGGAAAGCAAGTTTACGCAGATCAAGCCCGTTAAGCGCGCGGGTGGCCGACGATATTACCGTCCCGCCGACATGCAACTGTTAAACGGGATCAAGACGCTGCTGCACGGTCAGGGTATGACGATCAAAGGCGTGCAGAAACTTCTGCGTGAACAGGGTATCGCTCAGGTCGCTGCTCTGTCCCAACCATTGGAAGACGACGGCGGCATCGAAACAATCGAGTATGACAGCGCCACCGTCTTACCCTTCGCCATCGGCAAAACAGCAACCACGATCAAACCGGGCTCCGCGACTGATTCGGTTGTCGGACTGTCAGGAATAGGAAATCTTGCCGAGACTTCGCCCTTGCCCGAGCAAGCCGCTCAGACCAGCATCGCAGAGGCTCCCGATGCGGCTGACCCGCAAACGTCCGCGCGGGCTGAAACGCCCGTTGACTCCCCCTCACCCGACATCGACGCCGTTGCTCCACTGGTCCATGCCCCCCTGCCGTACCGCCCGCTGCAACATTTGGCCCGACTGAACCGCCTTAGCGCCGATCAGGCGCGCGATATGGCGCCGCTGGCGCAGAAACTGCGCGCCTGGGTCGAGCAAGTTTCAGAGACACCATCGGGCTGAGGAAAAAGGCGTGATTTCTCCTTGCTCCCGGCCTGAAACTCGGTATGAACAGGCCAACGTCGGGCTATGGCGCAGTCTGGTAGCGCGTCCGTCTGGGGGACGGAAGGTCGCAGGTTCGAGTCCTGCTAGCCCGACCAAATTCATTCGACGATCCCCACTCGTCGCTCCCTCCATCTTAAGGGGTGTCCAATGAGCGGCGTATGTCCTAATCAGCAGATTGAAACCATGATCGCCGAGGGAACGATTCTTGCCGATCCGGCAATCGATCCGCCGCAGATCCAACCCGCCAGTCTTGATCTGCGCCTCGGCCACGTCGCCTATCGCGTACGCGCGTCCTTTCTGGCCGGGCACGGGCGCAGCGTTGCCGACCGGTTGGCAGATTTTGAGATGCACCGCATCGACCTGAGCGATGGCGCGGTGCTGGAAAAAGGCTGCGTCTATCTGGTGCCGCTGATGGAATCGCTTGCTCTTCCTCAAGATATGAGCGCGGTCGCCAACGCCAAAAGCTCAACCGGGCGGCTGGATCTGCTGACTCGTACAATCACTGATGGCGGCACTGAATTTGACCGGATCGCAGCAGGGTATCACGGCCCACTATATGCCGAAATCTGCCCGCGCTCATTCTCGGTCTTAGTGCGGCCCGGTATGCGGCTGAACCAGATCCGTTTCCGGCGCGGTCAAGCAACGCTTGATGACAACGATTTGGCTGCACTTCATGCGCAGACACCGTTGGTCGATGGACAAGCAGTCATTCAAGACGGTCTGGGGTTTTCGGTCGATCTACGCCTGCCCGGCAGCGATCTGGTCGGCTATCGCGCCAAACCCCACACTGGCGTAATTGATCTTGACCGGATCGGGGCCTATGACCCGGCGGAATACTGGGAAGAGGTGCGCAGCTCTGACGGCCAGATCATCCTTGATCCAGGCGCTTTCTACATTCTCGTCAGCCGCGAGGCAGTGCATATCCCGCCGCGCTATGCTGCCGAAATGGCCCCTTATCTTGCGATGGTGGGTGAATTCAGGGTGCATTATGCGGGATTCTTCGACCCCGGCTTTGGCCACGATGCTGCCGGGGGGGCGGGGTCACGAGGAGTGCTTGAGGTGCGCTGCCATGAAGCTCCCTTTGTGTTGGAGCACGGGCAGGTGGTGGGCCGGCTGGTCTACGAGCGCATGAGCGAAATCCCGACACAGCTTTACGGTGCGCAAATCGCCTCGAACTATCAAGGCCAGGGGCTGAAGCTGTCGAAACACTTCAAGACATCCGGCTAACCGCTCACTGTATTTCAGAACTTGCCAATTCTCCGCGTCGCCTTGACAGACTGTCGCTGCCGCCGCGCCATCTGCTTGTCTTGTGGCTGCCCGCCCGCATCATGGGCCGGAGCATGATCGCGACGCGGTCCACGGCCCCGTCCCGAGGCTGCCTTTATGCCAAAATCAACGCCCGAATTGACTCCACGTCGAATGAGCGTGCGAATGATCATGTTGATGATCCGGCTCATATTCATGCCGATCCCCTTTCATCACTGCCCAACTCCAGCATAGGACGCGGCGGCAATATTGTCACCAAGCAATGGAAAAGGCGCTGTTTTGCCTAATCCTCGAACAGTTCGCTCTGGCCCGTGGCGGCCTCGTCTTCTTCCAGCGTCTCGGGACCCGGTGGCATCATAGCGGACGGGGGGCGGCTCTCCAGTAGGCCGGCGGCGCGCAGTTCTTTCAAACCCGGCAAATCGCGTGCGCTCTCCAATCCGAAATGGTCCAGAAACCCCGGTGTGACAATAAAGGTCACGGGGCGCCCCGGTGTCATTTTGCGCCGCCCCAAGCGGATCCATTCCAATTCAAGCAATTGGTCGATGGTACCGCGCGAGACCGAGACGCCGCGGATTTCCTCGATCTCGGCGCGGGTGACGGGCTGGTGATAGGCAATGATCGCCAAAGTTTCGACCGCGGCGCGGCTCAGCTTGCGGCTCTCGATGGTTTCCTCGCGCATCAGGAACCCAAGGTCAGGCGCCGTGCGCATGGCCCAGGCATCGCCCACCTTGACGATATGCACACCGCGCCCGTCGTAGCGGTTGCGCAAATTCACCAGCGCCTCCGCGGGGTCGCAGCCTTGTGGCATGCGCGCCTCAAACTCCCGCAGGGTCACCGGTTCGGCACTGGCAAACAGCACCGCCTCGACCATGCGCTCTTGCTCCTCCATTGGCGGGACGGTGAAGGCGCTCGTTTTACGCTCTTCACTCACGCGCGAGCCTCCTTGCGGCGCAGGTGGATCGGGGCGAAGGTCTCGCTCTGGCGCAGCTCCGCCTGCCCCTCCTTGACCAGTTCCAGCGAGGCCGCAAAGGTTGCCGCGGTGGCCGAGCGTCGGCGCACCGGGTCATTATCCCACCCCTCCGGCAGGTAGCTTGTCAGGTCGGTCCAAGCGCCGGCAAAGCCGATCATCGGACGCATCCGCTCCAACGCCTGTTCCAGAGTGAACACGTTATCACGGTCCATCACGAAGGGGCGGAAATCGTCGCGGGTCCGGATCCGCGCATAGCCTTGCATGAGATCCAGAAGCGTCGCGGAATAGGTCGTTGTGCGAACCCGTGCCACATTCTGCGTCTGACCGCGGGCAAAGAAATCACGCCCCAGTTGGTCGCGCGCCATTAACCTGGCCGCGGCATCGCGCATTGCCTGAAGGCGCTCAAGTTGAAATGCCAGATGCGCGGCCATGTCGGCACCCGATGGCCCCTCATCTTCGGGATCCGGGGGCAAGAGCAGGCGGGATTTCAGGAAGGCAAGCCACGCCGCCATCACCAGATAATCCGCCGCCAGCTCCAATCGCAATGCTTTGGCATGCTCGACAAAGGCCAAATATTGCTTCGCCAGTTGCAGCACCGAAACCTTGAGCAAATCAACCTTCTGCGTGCGCGACAAAGTCAGAAGAACATCAAGTGGTCCTTCAAAGCCGTCTACATCAACGATCAATGCCTCAGCGGCCATTCGGTCGGCAACCGATATCGCCTCATTCTGAAACGGCTGTTGCGCGGTGTCCATCATGGCGCACCCGCCGGCATCAGTGCAGCAAGCTCGTTCTCGGCGGCTTCCGGGTCAAAATCGTCCGGGCTTTGGCGAGCGGCCAACGCTGCCATTGCGCGTCGCGTTGCTTCGGACTCCATATGCCCGGCAGCGTCGGCGACTGCGTCCCGCTCGGCCAAGCTTCCATTACAGAACAACGCTACATCGCAGCCCGCTGCAATGGCCGCGCGGGCATTCTCAGCCGAGGTCCCCGGCAGCGCCTTCATCGCGATGTCGTCGCTCATCAACAGCCCGTCAAAGCCGATTTGCTCGCGGATCAGCGCAATCATCCGGGCCGACAGGGTGGCCGGCTCGGGGGCGATTGCGTCATAAACCAGATGCGCTGTCATCGCCATCGGCAGATCGCTCAGTGCTCGGAATGGCGCGAAATCGGTCTGCGCCAATATATCCGAGGAAGCCGACACATGGGGCAGTTCATGGTGGCTATCCAAGGTGGCACGCCCGTGGCCGGGGATATGTTTGACCACCGGTACCACCCCGCCATCCAGCATCCCCTGCGCCGCCGCGCGGGCCAGCCGTGCAACAATTGTGGGATCATCGGCAAAACAGCGGTTTTTCAGGAATGGATGAGTGCTATCCCCGGCCAGATCTGCGGTGGGCGCGCAGTTGCTGTCAATTCCCAGCGCATACAACTCGTGGGCGATCAAACGATATCGCAAATAGATCGCGCGTTCGGCCCCGGCCCCGGCCGCGCGCACTTGGTCCAGCGGAGCGGGCCAATCGCGCGCCAAGGGCGGGCGCAGACGCTGCACACGCCCGCCTTCCTGATCGATGGTGATCGGCGCATCCCGCCCGACAGCGCTCCGCAACTCGTCACACAGCGCACGAATCTGGTCAGGGGCTTCGAGATTGCGCGCGAACAGAATGAAGCCAAACGGATCGGCGGCTGCGAAGAGCGCCTTTTCCGCCGCGCTCAATCGCAGACCCTGAGCGTCAAGGATGACCGCACCGAAACTCATTTTGCGGCTACGGGGATGCACTCGGCCTGTTCCGCGATCAGAACGGCGCAAAAGCGGCGCGCGGCGGCGATGTCCTCAAACCCCATCGCACGCAGGCGATAGAAATTGCGCCCACCGCTTGAGGCTTCCTGAATCACCCGCGATTTATCGGACAGATAATCGTCGAACCGCGCTGCAAGACGGGCCCATTCGGCCCGCGCGGCCTCGGGGCTTTCCAACGCCCCCAACTGCACCAATGGGGTTCCCGGCACCAAACTGTCGGCTGCGACTTCCTGGGTGATGGTTTGCGTCACTTTGACCGGGGCAGAAACCTCGGCGACCAAGTTTCCCGGTCGATTCAGTGGCCGGCGCGAAACTGCAACGCCCGGCCCTTGAACACCTGCCGTAGCCTTGGCTGGCTGCGCATCTCCGTCGCCCACCAGTTCGGCGAGAACCGCATCAATAGATCCGGCTGGAAATGACGCGGGGCCAGCGGTATTGCTGTCGTTTTTATCAAGAGCCCTGTCGGCATCCGGGTTGGCGATGAAGCTGCCACCGCCATCAGACCGGACCTTGGCGGTTGAATCGCTGTTCTCTCGCGCGTCAACGTCCGCATCGCCATCAATTTGGCCAGCATTTTCCGCATCCGCATCATCCGCGGCCGCATCCGGTCTGAAACTAGCCATAGGCGCATCTTCCGGAGCCAGCGCCACAGGACGCGGAGCGAGCCGGAGCGTATCCGCAGTGGGCGCCGCCGATCCTTTGGCGGCGACCCGGTTCACCGCCAGCCCCTGATGGTCGGCGGCCTGTCCGCCCGGATCCTCGGGCTGCGTGCGCACCGGACCCTCGATGGCGCGCACGACCGGGACACCGCTGACATCGCGCATGATAAGCTTGTAGCCCCAGAACGCGATACCGACCACCAATGCAAGGGACGCCACAGCGCCCGCGACATTGACCAATTTGGCGATGCCGGAGGACAGGCCGGGCGGCCCTGCGGGCGCATCCTGCCTGTCGTCGTAATATTCCATGTCCGCCTCACTGCCCGTTGCGGCGCGCTGGCCGCAATCAATGCTTTCTTGTGTCTGCCTCAACCGACGGATCGGGCGATTTTGTCACCGCATTTCCTGTGCCGGAGTGACGCCGAGAATACCAAGACCTGCGGAAATAACAACGGCCACGGCCTGTGCCAGCGCCAACTTGCTGTGGCTGGCCGACATGTCGCCCTCTTGCAGGAAGCGCAGTTCGGGCTGATCGTTGCCTCGATTCCACAGAGCATGGAATTCGCCCGCCAGTTCATAAAGGTAAAACGCGACGCGGTGCGGTTCATGGCTGCGCGCGGCGGTTTCCACCAAACGCGGCCATTCGGTCAGCTTCTTGGCCAATGCAAGCTCGGCTTCGTGATCAAGCTTACTCAGATCCGCCGCGGCCAGCGTCACCGAATCCGTGGCGATACCGGCCTCGGCTGCGCGGCGCTGCACGCTCTTCACACGGGCGTGGGCGTATTGGACGTAAAAAACCGGGTTTTCGCGGCTTTGTTCCAGCACTTTGTCAAAGTCAAAATCCAGCGGCGCATCATTTTTGCGGGTCAGCATGACAAAACGCGTCACGTCGGGGCCGACCTGATCAACGACATCGCGCAGCGTCACGAAATTGCCAGCGCGCTTGGACATCTTGAACGGTTCACCGTTCTTGAACAGCCGCACGAGTTGCGTCAGCTTGATATCCAGCGGCACGCGGTCCTCGCTCAGCGCGGCAACGGCGGCTTTCATCCGTTTTACATAACCGCCGTGATCGGCACCGAACACGTCGATCAGGGTATCGAAGCCGCGCGAGATCTTGTCATAGTGATAGGCGATGTCGGGCGCGAAATAAGTCCAGTTGCCATCGGATTTCATGATCGGCCGGTCCACATCGTCGCCATATGTAGTCGAACGGAACAAGGTCTGTTCGCGCGGCTCCCAATCTTCGGGTGTCTTGCCTTTGGGGGGCTCCAGCACGCCGCGATAGATCAGGCCCTTGTCGCGCAGATCCTCGATCGCGGCCTCGATGCGGCCGGTGCCGTAAAGCGATTTCTCGGAAAAGAACACGTCCATTTCGACGCCCAGTGCCGCCAGATCCTGACGGATCAAGTCCATCATTGCCGCGGTGGCGATATCGCGCAACTCTTCAAGCCAGACGCTTTCGGGCTGGCCTACCCAAACATCACCCTTGTCGCGAGCCACAGACCCGCCCACCGGAATCAGATAGTCGCCGGGATAGGTGCCGTCCTCGAACGCGACCTCCTGGCCCAGCGCCTCAAGATAGCGCAGATAGACCGAACGCGCGAGAACATCGACCTGCCCGCCCCCGTCGTTGATGTAGTACTCGCGCACGACCTGAAAGCCCGTATAGTCTAGCAAACTGGCCAGCGCATCGCCAAAAACCGCGCCGCGGGTGTGGCCCACATGCAGCGGGCCGGTCGGGTTTGCGCTGACATATTCCACGTTGACGCGCTTGCCCTGCCCCAGCTGTGAGCGGCCAAAATCGGTACCTTCGGTCAGAATGCGCCCAACGACGTCCTGCCAGACCGATGGCGCCAGACGCAGGTTCAGAAAGCCCGGCCCGGCAACTTCGGCGCTGGTGATACGGGTGTCATCCAAAAGGCGGGCGGCCAGATCGCCGGCGATATCGCGGGGTTTCAGCCCCGCAGGCTTGGCCAAAACCATCGCGGCGTTGGTCGCCATGTCGCCATGCGCAGGATCACGCGGCGGTTCAACAGCCACATTGGCGAAATCCAGATCCTGCGGCAACGTGCCGGCCTCCTGCATCGCCTCAAGCGCGCCGATTACAAGGGCACGGATATCGGTAAACAGGTTCATCGCATGGTCCTTTTTATTGATCCAAGCGGTTTAACACGGGCGCGGCCCGCGTCAATGGCGCTGCGCGCTCTCCTCAGGGGGATCGGGGGGATAAAGCGCTATTAACTGATCTCCCGGCCCGGCCTTCAACTGGGCGTCTTGATCAAGCAGACGCAAGCCCGCTTTGCCGTCATATTCCGCCATTGGCAGCGCTTCAGGGTTTTTGTCCAGCCAATCGTCAAGCGTAAACTCCTCGGTCAGACCGGTCGCTCGGAAATGCCAGCCGTTATGGATGCGTCGGTTGGCCTCAAAATACGACAGCTCTCCGCGCAAGATGCGCCCGCCAAGAGTTGCGGGCAACGCGTGTCGGGCGGTTTCCTGCCGGACCGGTACCGGTTGAAAGACACTCTCGCGCCCGAAATCATGAGCCATTCCCGTGCAGACCAACGTGTTATAGGCATCATTGTCGGTGGCGGCGATCACTTTTTGGTAGCGAACGAAATCAAGAGAATGTTCCGCAGCCTCGGACAGGACATCTCCGAAATAGCTTTTCAAGCCGGCGCGACGGGCGGCGCGCAGATGCGCATGGTTGGGATCGGCGATCAGCACCGGCAGTTCCAGCTTTTCCAGCAGCTGGCCAAAAGCGACCGACCAAGGCGCCCCCCCAACGATCAGCACCCCCGGCGTATCGCTGGCGGTTACACCCAATACGCGTGCTATCGGGGTCAACGTAAATCCGTGCAGCACGACGGTCCCTGCCACCAATGCAAATGCCAATGGGCCGATCAACGCCGCATCGTCAACTCCCTGCGCGACCAGCCGCTCGCCGAACAATCCCGCCACCGCCACCAATACCACGCCACGGGGGCCGGTAAAGGCAACCAGAATCCGCTCTTTCCACGGGATGTTGCTAAACGCCAATGAAATCAGCACGGTTGCGGGTCGCACCGCAAGAATAACGACCACAATGAACAACGCCGAGCGCCAGCCAAGCATTTCCAGCGTTCCAAGACTGGTCCCGGCAGCCAGCAGGATGAAAACGCCCGACACCAGCAGAACCGTGGCATGCTCCTTGAACCGGCGCAATTCCTCGAAGCTGGGCAGGCCAGCATTGGCAATCCACAGCCCCATGATCGTAACCGCCAAAAGCCCGCTTTCGTGCAGCACGAAATCCGACACCGCGAATACCGCCAGCAGAACCACGAATAGGACCGGCACTTTCATATATTCCGGCACCTTGCCGCGCCGGAACGCCCATGCCATTCCGACACCGCCGGCAAGTCCCAGCGCCACCGCAAAGCCGATCCCAATGCTCAGATCCCAAAACGCCTCGCCGCGTGTTTCGGTCGTCTGCAGGACCAATACGACCTCAAGCGCCAGAACAGCCGCAAGCGCGCCGACCGGGTCGTTGACGATCGCCTCCCATTGCAGCAAGGCGGCAGGGCGGCGCTTCAGCCGCGCCTGCCGCAGCAGCGGCGCAATTACCGTCGGTCCGGTGACGATCATGATACCGCCGAACACGGTTGAACTGGCCCAGCTCAGCCCGACAACCCAATGGAGGGCAGCCGCCGACAGCAACCAGCCCAGCGGCGCACCGATCAGAACAAGACGTTGCACCCCCTTCGCGGCATCCTGCAGTGACCGGAAATTCAGTGTCAGCCCGCCCTCGAACAGGATGATCGCCACCGCAATCGCGATCATCGGCGCGACCAATGGCCCAATATCACGCGCTGGATCGAATACCCCCAGCCCCGGCCCCACGATCAGCCCGGCCGACAGCATCAATACAATTGCCGGCAGGCGCAGCTTCCACGCCAGCCATTGCGACCCCACGCCCAGTGCCCCCACCAGCGCGAACGCCATGACCGGGGACATGCTCGCCGTTTCGCTCACTGCCATATCCTGTCCCCCAGTCCCTCTATAGAGGTCTTTATGATGCCAAACGTCTAGCCATGTGGCGGAGTTCCACGTTCCGGCACCGGCTTGCCGCCGCACAGACGCGCATGTTCCTGTAAAGCGAAGCGGTCGGTCATGCCGGCGATGTAATCACAAACGATGCGGGCCAGCCCGGTCTTGTCGTTCGCCGACTCGACATCCCTGCGCCATTGTTCCGGCAAAAGCTCGCTGCGCGCCATGAAAAGCGGGAACAGATCCTGCACCACGGCAGTGACCTCGCTGCGCATCTTGACGACCATTGGCGCGCGATACATGCGGTCAAATAGAAACGCGCGAACCTCGCGCAAATCACGCCAGACCGTATCTGAAAACCGGATCATGGGTCGTCCGGCGGTGCGGATATCGTCGACGTCGGGGGGGTCAAGCCGCGCCAGATTGCCCCGTGACACCGCGATCACATCCTCGACCAGCAGCCCGAAAAACCGCCGCAACGCCTCGTGCTGGCGGCGATAAGGCTCAAGTCCGGGATAACTTTCATCGACCTCCGAAAAACAGCGGCCCAGCAGCGGAAGTTGGGCCAGTTCATCGGTTGCAAACAATCCCGCGCGCAGACCGTCATGCAGATCGTGATTGTTATAGGCAATGTCATCGGCCAGCGCCGCCACCTGCGCTTCGGCGCTGGCATAAGTGTGCAATTCCAGATCGTGGCGCAGGTTATAGTCGGCCAGCGCCCAGGGGATCGGGGCCGTGACCGGCCCATTATGTTTGGCAATGCCTTCCAGCGTTTCCCAGGTCAGGTTCAGCCCGTCGAACTCGGCATAATGGCGCTCCAGGGAGGTGACGATGCGAATTGCCTGGGCATTGTGATCAAACCCGCCAAAAGGCGCCATCAGATCCGAAAGGGCATCCTCGCCCGTATGGCCGAAGGGCGTGTGCCCCAAATCATGCGCCAGCGCCACCGCCTCGGTCAGATCCGAGTTGAGGCCCAGCGCCCCGGCGATGGTGCGTGCGACCTGCGCCACCTCGATCGAATGGGTCAGGCGGGTGCGGAAATAATCGCCCTCATGCTCGACGAACACCTGGGTCTTGTGTTTCAATCGCCGGAATGCGCTGGCATGGATGATCCGATCGCGATCCCGCTGAAAGCACGAACGGAAATGACTTTCCTCTTCGCTGACCAGCCGCCCGCGACTGCGATCCGGGTTGGCGGCATATTTCGCCCGCATTTGGCCCTGTCCTTGTTGCCTGTCCTCAAGACGTCTATATTGCAACAGCGCCGCTTTGTAACCGGTGCTGTTGCAATATGATCCAATTCGGAGATCCGTTGATGAAGCTGCCACCAAAAGTCACCGACCGCGCGTTTGCTCGTCTGGCCGAGATCGGCGCGCAGGATCAGGGACAGGCGCTGCGTGTCGCCGTCGATGGCGGCGGCTGTTCGGGATTCCAGTATGACATCCTTCTGGACCAGCCGAAGGAGGATGATCTGGTGCTGGAAGGGCACGGCCAAAAGGTGGTTATCGATTCCGTGTCCTTGCCATTTCTCGAAAACGCGGTCATCGATTTCACCGAAGAGCTGATCGGCGCACGTTTCGTGATCCAGAACCCCAACGCGTCCTCGTCCTGCGGCTGCGGCACCTCGTTCTCCATGTAACGCGCCGATCACAAGAGGGTTCGTGCCTGCAGAAACGCCGCTTTCGCCTGCGCATTCAGGGATCGCCTTGCCCCCTCTCTCGACATCGGCGATAGATCGCCCCTGCATCACGCGATCGGAGTCTTCCAGAATGAAAATCGCCACATTCAACATCAACGGTATCAAGGCCCGCGCTGCCGCCCTGCCCGAATGGCTGGACGAGGCCGATCCCGATATCGTGTTGCTGCAGGAGATCAAATCCGTCGACGAGGGCTTTCCCAGAGACCTGTTCGAGGATCGCGGCTATAACGTTGCGACGCACGGGCAAAAGTCCTTCAACGGCGTGGCGATCCTGTCAAAATTCCCGCTCGAAGATGTGAGCCGCGGCCTGCCCGGTGATGACAGCGACGAGCAGGCGCGCTGGATCGAGGCAACCGTGGTCGGCGATCAGGCATTGCGCGTCTGCGGTCTCTACTTGCCCAATGGCAATCCCGCGCCGGGGCCGAAATACGACTACAAGCTCGCCTGGATGGAACGGCTACACGCCCGGGCCGCAGATCTGCTGACGAGCGAGGAACCGGCGCTGCTGGCAGGCGATTTCAACATCATCCCTCAGGACGAGGACGCGGCAAACCCCGAGGCTTGGCAAAAGGATGCCCTGGCCCTGCCCCAAAGCCGCGCCGCCTATCGCCGTCTGGTGAACCTCGGTTACACTGACGCGCTGCGCGCCCGGGTACAGGGCCCGGGACATTACACCTATTGGGACTATCAGGCGGGCGCATGGCGGCGCAATGACGGCATCCGAATTGATCACATCCTGCTGACGCCACAGGCCGCTGACCTGCTGCGCGATGCCCAGATTGATTCCGATATTCGCGGCCGCGAAAAGCCCTCGGATCATGTCCCGCTCTGGATTGACCTAGACCTGTAAGCCTCGCCCCTATTTCTTTCTGGTTGGAAATACCTCGGGGAGTGCGAGGGGCAGCGCCCCTCGTCTGTGCAGCCTGTCAGCTTGCGGTCACGTCATGACCATAAAGCCAGTCGAACTGATGCACCATCCGCCCCGGCATCAACCTCCCGCCCAAGCGCAGCGCCAGATGCGCAGGTCCGCGCAACGGCGCGCGCAGATGATATTTCCAGGCATTGCCATTCGCCGCCGCAACGACCCGTTCCGCGCGCTCGCGGCGGCGGGCCTGATAGGCGGATAGCGCCCGCATGATATCACTCGTCTGGCGCAAGCAATCGGCCAGCACCCAAGCATCTTCCAGCGCCATATTTGCGCCCTGCGCCATGAATGGCAGCGTGGGATGGGCAGCATCGCCCAGCAAGGCAACGCCACCCTGATGCCAGCGCGGCGCGACCGGATGGCGGAACAGACCCCAGATGCCAACCTCTTGAACCTGCTCCAGTAAATCTGCAGCAACACCGCCAAATCCGGAAAAGGCATCGCGCAGATTGCAGGGGGTGTCGTGATGATGCCACCCTTCGCGGGTCCATTCCCGCCGCGCCTGCACCGCAACCAGATTGACCAAGTCACCACCGCGCAGCGGATAAGCAACCAGATGCTGGCCTGGCCCCATAAACACGTTTGCCTCGGCAGCAAGGTTCGTCAGGTTGGGTACCACCGCCCGCCAGGCGACCTGTCCAGTAAAAAACGGCCGATCTGGTCCGTTCAGCGTCGCGCGCGCTACCGAATGCAACCCATCCGCGCCGACCACCAATTCGGCCTCGATCCGCGTGCCCTCGTCAAGGACAACCACCGGACGCGGTCCCGCAATCACCTGTACCACTCTTTGCGACAGCCGGATATGCACTCCGGCAGCACGCGCTGCCTGGGCCAGCTGGTCGATCAAGTCGGCGCGGTGAACGAAGAAATAGTGCTGCTCCGGGGCCAACTGCGTCAGATCCAGACGCAGCACCTCACGTCCTTGGCAATGTTCCCGCAAGACTACCGCGCGTCCGCGCACCGCATCACAAGCCAGTCGCGGCTCCAGTCCGAGCGCGCGCAATACCACCACTCCGTTGGGACTGATCTGCAACCCCGCGCCCAGCTCGGTGATCGAATCGGCCTGCTCCAGCACCGTGACCGAGGCACCATGGGCGCGCAAGGCAAGCGCTGACACAAGTCCGCCGATCCCCGCTCCGATCACGACGATATTGAAACCCTTAAGAGCCATCGCAACCGCGCTCCTCAAACAGAAACGCCGGGGCTACAGCCCCGGCGCAATCTGCACGCCATCTACTTGCGGCAGGATATCGTGTCATTCATCGCGATGCACTTTTTCCTGTCGTTCGTGACGTTCCTGCGCTTCCAGCGTCATGGTGGCGATCGGGCGGGCGTCCAGCCGCTTGAGCGAAATCCGGTCGCCGGTCATCTGACAATAGCCGAATTCACCCTCATCAATACGGCGTAAAGCGGCTTCGATCTTTGCAACCAACTTGCGCTGGCGATCCCGGGTGCGCAACTCCAGCGAGCGATCCGTCTCTTCCGAAGCCCGGTCGGCGTCGTCCGGGATATTGCGTGTACCGTCTTGAAGCCCCTCGATAGTATCGCGACTTCCGGCCAACAACTCCTGCTTCCATGTCAACAGCTTACGCCGAAAATACTCGGTTTGCCGTTCATTCATGAATGGTTCATCCTCGGCCGGGCGATATTCGTCCGGCAGGAAAACGTCCTGCTTCATTCGGGTTCCTTCGATTTGGCCAAGATTGTCTGACACAACAACAACTTTCCTAGACATACTGCTTCGCTCTGCTGCAGCATTTATCGAACCGATCCCGGATTGTCACTACACAATCCGGTCCCCACTGGGCTAGAAGCCGAGGCGAAGGCATGCGCTGCACCTGGTAATGGCAAGGGTTAGAAATCATGAAATTTCAAGGCTCCGAGGAATATGTCGCCACCGACGATCTGACGATAGCGGTCAATGCCGCCGTCGCGTTGGAGCGGCCGCTTCTGGTCAAGGGCGAGCCTGGCACCGGCAAGACCGAACTCGCCCACCAGGTAGCAACGGCCCTGAGTCTGCCGATGATTGAATGGAACATCAAATCGACCACTCGGGCACAACAGGGGTTGTACGAATACGATGCAGTTAGCCGGTTGCGCGACAGCCAACTGGGTGACGAACGTGTGCATGACGTGCGCAACTACATCCGCAAGGGCAAGCTCTGGGAGGCGTTCGAGGCTGAGGGCAAGGTTGTTCTGCTGATCGACGAGATCGACAAGGCCGACATCGAGTTCCCCAACGACCTTTTGCAGGAACTCGACAAGATGGAGTTCTTCGTCTACGAAACCGGCGAGACAGTCCGCGCAAAACAGCGCCCCATCGTCATCATCACTTCGAACAACGAGAAGGAACTGCCCGACGCGTTTCTGCGGCGCTGTTTCTTTCATTACATCCGCTTTCCCGATGAAACGACCTTGCGCAAGATCGTCGAGGTGCATCACCCCGGCATCAAGGACGCGCTGCTGACCACGGCGCTGACGCAATTTTATGAACTGCGCGACCAGCCGGGGCTGAAAAAGAAACCCTCAACCTCCGAAGTGCTGGACTGGCTGAAACTGCTTCTGGCAGAGGATCTGACAGCCGAAGACCTGAAACGTGACGGTGCCAATGCATTACCACCCCTGCACGGCGCGTTGCTGAAGAACGAGCAAGACGTACACCTGTTCGAGCGGCTGGCCTTTATGGCGCGGGGGCAGCGCTGACTTTGGCAGGTGCGGTGACTGGACAGACGAGAATGGTCGCGCTAGGGCTTTGATATGACTAACGGGCGCGATTGGGTGGGCAAGATCGCCGCGCCGTGCTTTGGCTCGTCACCGAAACATCAGGGTGCAAGGACAGGATATGATCGTTTTCGGGGCAGCATTGGTCGGGGCCATCGTCGGCGGCATGACCGCACGCAATCGCGGTGGCAACAAGCTGGACATCGCGCAATATGCAGCCTCGTTCGGGATCGCCTTTGCGCTCCTTGGCCTGATCGCCACTGTCGTGATTCACCGACTGGCGATCTAGCGCCATGTTCCTGCCGTTCTTCGGAAACCTGCGCAAATCCGGCGTGCCGGTTTCCCTGCGCGAATATCTGAGTTTTCTTGAGGCGATGAAGGCCGGTCTGGCGACCTATGATGTCGAAGCGTTCTATTATCTGGCCCGGACAGCAATGGTGAAGGACGAGCGCAACATCGACAAATTCGACCGCGCTTTTGCCACCAGCTTCGAGGGGCTGGAAGAGATCGGCTTGCAGCAAGTGATGGACGCCGTGGACGTGCCTGGCGACTGGCTCGAAAAGATGGCCGAAAAACATCTAAGCGAAGCGGAAAAGGCCGAGATCGAGGCGCTCGGTGGCTTTGATAAGCTGATGGAAACCCTGCGCGAGCGCCTGAGGGAACAACAGGGCCGCCATCAGGGTGGCAACAAGTGGATCGGCACCGCCGGCACCTCGCCCTTTGGCGCCTATGGCTACAACCCTGAAGGCGTGCGGATTGGTCAGAAAGAAAGCCGCCACCAACGCGCGGTCAAGGTCTGGGACAAGCGTGAGTTCCGCAATCTGGACGACACTGTCGAACTGGGAACGCGCAATATCAAGGTGGCGTTGAAACGCTTGCGCCACTGGGCCCGCGAGGGTGCAGCAGACGAACTGGACCTTGACGGTACGATCCGTGCGACCGCTGAACACGGCTATCTCGACATTAAAACTCGCCCCGAACGCCACAATGCCGTCAAGGTGGTGCTATTTCTGGATGTGGGCGGCAGCATGGACCCACATATCAAGATCGTCGAGGAACTGTTTTCGGCGGCGCGCAGCGAATTCAAACATCTGGAACATTATTATTTCCACAACTGCCTTTACGAAGGGGTCTGGCGCGACAACCGCCGCCGCTGGGACGCCCAGACCCCGACGCATGAGGTGTTGCGCACATATGGATCCGATTACAAATGTATCTTTGTGGGCGATGCCAGCATGTCGCCCTATGAGATCGCCTATCCGGGCGGGGCCAACGAACACTGGAACGCAGAGGCCGGCCATGTTTGGCTGCAAAGGGCGCGCGATCAGTGGCCGGCGAATCTGTGGATCAATCCCGTGCCTGAAAAATACTGGAGCTATACCCACTCCATCCAGATGGTCCGGGAAATCTTTGAGGGTCAGATGGTGCCGATGACGCTTGAAGGCATCAGCCAGGGCATGGACGCGCTGAAACGTTAATTAGTTTCCGCACCGACCCGCGCCATCGGTATCATATTTTACCTTTAAGACCTAACGAAGGGCAGTGCAGTTTGCTTAAGTCGAAATCGAGTTTTTATGGGTGCTGCACCTGTCGGTGGGCTGCCGCTTGTGGCACGGTGCGCCAGTCGCCATATTCAAACCATGCTTAGATTCACCCCCATTCTTCTGGCAATCCTGTATGCGCTGGCAATGTATTGGTTTTCGATGTGGCGCACGCATCGCGAACTGGACGCCAAATCGAGCGAATTGGTCGATCCCAGACTGAAGCGACTGACAGACCGCTTAGCTGCCAGCCTCAACCTGTCGCGCATCCCGGTTTACATCTACGAGATCGACCCCGTGAACGGTCTGGCGGCTCCGGACGGGCGTATCTTCATCACGCGCGGGTTCTATCGCAAATTCCAGTCCGGCGAGGTCTCGGGCGAAGAACTCGCCAGCGTGATTGCCCATGAACTGGGGCACGTTGCACTGGGGCACGCGCGCCGACGCATGATCGACTTTTCGGGGCAAAACGCGTTGCGCACCGCGTTGATCATGGTGCTGGGGCGGTTTGTGCCATTTATCGGCGTGTGGATTGCCAACATGCTAGCCGCGCTGCTTGGCGCACGCCTATCGCGGTCCGATGAGTACGAAGCCGATGCTTATGCCGCCGCACTTCTGACCAAAGCCGGAATCGGAATTGAGCCGCAGAAATCATTATTTCGCAAGCTTGACGCGATCACCCAGTCACGTTCGGGCGTTGCTCCGGCCTGGCTGATGAGCCACCCCAAAACCGACCAGCGCATTGCGGCGCTGGAGCAGCTGCAAAAACGCTGGGCAGTGCAAAGCTAAAGGGACATTGTGGGATCATCGGCGGAACGAGGGGCGCTGCCCCTCGCGCTCCCCGGGGTATTGCAGCCCAGAAAGAAGCCATGCCCGGGGTCAGGATACCGCTTTGGCGAGGCGCGGCAGACGCGCCTTTTTCAAGAGGGGCCGCATTTGCCAGTCGCCATCTGACAGGCGGTTGGCCTTGTCCAACACGTCATCTGCCACGCGGGAGATGCTGGCCGGGTCAGCCTGCCACAAAGCGCGCATGAACTGATCCGGATCAAGCCGCTCCAAACCTTCCCCAGCGAGCTCGCGGCGGGGAAAATCGCGCGCGTTCAGTGTCAGGATTGCACGCGCCGAACCGGCAATGGCCACCGCCAGCACATGCCGGTCCGCAGCGTCAGGCAGCCACAGCCGTTCCTCGATCTCGGGGGCGGGGGGCAGTTCGGCATCGGGCCACGCGGCGCGCAGCAAGGCGATTTCCCCGCGCGCCTGTATTTCCCCCGTGGGGCCCAGTTTTTGGGCAGCGCGGGCCCATTCCTCAAGAATGCGGGTTGACCATAATGGTTGGAAATGACCCTGCGCTGCAGCGCCGAGCACGATTTCCCGCATCACTGTCGGGTATAGCACGCAGGCGTCTATAACGATCTTGCCAATCGAGTTCATTATGAGGTCAGCCCCGCGGCCGCGATCGCCAACCACCCCGGCGGCGCGGGACCGCGGTGCCGCTTAATCCGTCGCGCAGTACGATTGTCATCGGGTGCGTTGGCGCGCTGTCTTGGTGGCGCGACAGCAGGCAACGCAAGGCTTGATCGGGTTTTATTTCATCCGGCAAGGTCAGCACCCAATCCAAGAAAATGCTGCGGCATTCGCCGGAGGTAATGCCGTCAATGCGGTAGGCCTCGTAGATCAGGCCTTTGGGATCGATTTCGCTTTGTCCGGGTTTCATTTCACTCCCTCGCGCGGCAGCGCATCCGTGATTGCCCTGTCCGCCTCGTGATAGGCTTTCTCCAGCGCCTTACGCAAGCTTTCAAGCCTATCATAGCCGGTGGCGCGGCACAGAAAACGCGCGCCGCCTTCGCTCAGGGTCTGGGTCGCGCCGCCTGTACCGGCCAGCAGCCCCATCGCCATCTGCACCGACCAGAGCAGCACATGAGCGCCGCGCAGCGTCTTGGCGGCCTCTCTGGACAACCACCCCGTCGTGACGGCGCCACTCAATCCGCTGGCAACGTCGCGCGCGGGCGCACCCGCTAGCAGCGCGCCGGCCTGCGCCAGCAATTCGATATCCAACAGCCGCCCGGCCCCGTCCTTGGCATTCCAAAGGTTTGAGGCCGGCTTGGCTGCCGCCAGCCGCACCCGCATGGCGGCAACCTCGGGCAACACAGCACCGGCTTGGCGGGGCCGCGCGATAAGCGCCCGGCGGAAGGTCTCGATTTCGGCGCAAAGCGCCTCAGGTCCGGCCAGAACGCGGGCGCGGGTCAGCGCCAGATGCTCCCAAACCCAGGCCTCGGTCTGCTGATAGTCGCGAAAGCTGGACCAACTTGTGGCCACCGGCCCCTGATTGCCCGAGGGGCGCAGACGCATATCTACCTCGTACAATCGGCCTTGTGCCATCGGTGCGCTGAGTGCCGTGATCAGTGCCTGGGTGAGCCGTGCATAATAGGTACGCGCCGCCAGCGGGCGCGGCCCGTCCGAGGCCTCCGCATCGCCGGGGTCGTAAATCACGATCAGATCCAGATCCGAAACCGCGCCGAGCCGCCCCGCTCCCAGCGAGCCCATGCCCAGCACCGCCGCCCCGCGTCCCGGCGGCGCGCCATGTTTGCGCGCGAAACGCGTCGTGACCACGGGTGTCAGCGCCGCAACCACCGCCTCGGCCAGATCGGCATATTCACCGCCCGCCTCGTCGGCATCAATCAGGCCGCGCAGATGGTGCACGCCAATGCGGAAATGCCATTCGCGCTGCCAGCGGCGGACACTGTCCAACTGGCGCTCATAATCCGGCTCGGCTGCTAACCGCGCGGCCAGTTCGGCGCGCAACACGGCCAGCCCCGGCCAAGGAGCGAAGAAATCGCCGTCGATCACCGCATCAAACACAGCCGCATTGCGCGACAGGTGGCTGGCCAGCTTGGGGGACGTTCCGGCAATGTCGACCAACAGATCGACCAATTGCGGATTGGCCTCGAA
This sequence comes from Pontibaca salina, assembly GCF_016307205.1. Taxonomy (GTDB): domain Bacteria; phylum Pseudomonadota; class Alphaproteobacteria; order Rhodobacterales; family Rhodobacteraceae; genus Pontibaca; species Pontibaca salina. The sequence continues at coordinate 98,031 of NZ_JAEIJD010000005.1, forward strand.
CAGCGCAAAGAGTTGCACGCCGGCAGGCAGCCCAGCGAGAAAACCATCGAGCGCCACCAGCGCCTCCCGCGGGTGAGCGGAGCGGGCAAGCCGCGACAGAAGTTCCGGGCGGAGGCGGCGAAAGCTTTGCGCCGCGCGCTGCGAGCGCAGTGCCGGATAGCCGGGCCAGCGCGACAGGATTTCAGCGTCCAGTTCGGGGAGTTCGGGTTGCTCAACAGGCGCGGAATCCGGGGCAAAAAAGCCCTCGGTCAACTCATGTACCGCGGTCAGGCGGTCGATCAGATCGGCACGTAGACGGTCCGGCTCCATGTCCATCAGACAGGCGATTCGGGCAAAGCCTTCAGCGGTTTTCGGGATGGTGTGGGTCTGGGCATCGTGCACCATCTGGATCCGATGCTCGACCTCGCGATGGGTGCGGTAATGCTCGGCAAGCGCCTCCGTTACCTCACCGGGGACCCAACCCTTTTCAGCGAGCCCGCGCAAGCCATCCAACGTGGCGCGGGCGCGCAAATCCGGATCGCGACCGCCGGCAATCAATTGCCGGGTCTGGGTAAAGAACTCGATCTCGCGGATGCCGCCACGGCCCAGCTTCAAATCATGGCCGGGCAGGCTCAGCGCGCCGCCGGTTCCCTTGTTCTCGCGGATCCGCAGACGCATGTCGTGGGCGTCTTGAATCGTTGCGAAATCCAGATGTCGCCGCCACACAAAAGGGCGCAACGTACGCAGGAATCTTTCGCCGGCGGCGAGGTCTCCGGCGCAGGGGCGTGCTTTGATATAGGCGGCGCGTTCCCATGTGCGGCCCAGGCTTTCATAATAGGTTTCCGCCGCCGCCATTGCCATGCAGACCGGCGTAACTCCCGGATCGGGACGCAGGCGCAGATCGGTGCGGAATACATAGCCCTCAGCGGTGCGGTCGCTGAGCGTTGCACACATATTGCGTGTCGCCCGCACAAGTGCCGTGCGCGCCTCGTCGAACTCGTCCTCGCCGTAACGGCCTTCATCGAAGAGACAGATCAGGTCGATATCGGAAGAATAGTTCAGTTCATGCGCGCCCATCTTGCCCATGGCCAGCACAGACAAACCGGCAGCGCTGGCAATGTCGCCCTCGCCCTTTCCCGGCAGCTTGCCACGCTTGATCAGCGTCGCAATCTCGGCTTTCAGTGCCAGATCGCAGGCCAGTGCCGCGAAATCGCTGAGCGCACCGGTCACACGGTCAAGCGGCCATGCCCCGGCCAGATCGGCCAGCGCAACCAGAAGCGCCACCTGCCGCTTGGCCCGCCGCAGCCCCGGCTTCAACCGGTCGGGTGGGAGCAGGGGCAGATTGCTCATCAGGTCGGCCAGCGCACGGTCTGGGTCGTCCGTTGCGCCACCAAGCCAGTCGGCTTCGCGCTTGATCAGGTGCTTGAGATAGGGACTCGAGCCCCCTGCCCCCGCCAGCAGATCGCCAAGCGGTCTGTCGGCGTCGGGCAGCGCGGCGCGCGCATCGGCCCCCAATTCGGCGTCATACGGGCGCGGGCAGCGGGTCATCTGGCGGCTGAGCGACATTATGAAACATTGGAACCCGCGCCGCGAAAGGTCAATGCGCTATCGACTTGTGCCGCGCGCCGGATCAGTCAAGACTGGCAGCATGAGCAAAAGCATGAAACGCGTCCGTCTCGCGCTTGAAGCAGCAGGACTGGACCCCGAAATCCGAGAAACTGCACTGGCCCGTACCGCTGAAGATGCGGCTGCAGCAATTGGATGCGGACTGGACCAGATCGTCAAATCAATCATCTTTCACGGACAGGTCAGTGACCGGGCGATTCTGTTCCTCACTGCCGGCGGAAACCGTGTTCGGGATGCCGACGCCGCAGCTTTGGCGGGCGAGCCGTTGGGCAAGGCGGATGCCGCTCTGGTCCGCGCGCAGACCGGTTTTGCCATCGGTGGTGTTGCTCCGGTGGGGCATCTGTCACCGATCCGTGCTTTTCTCGATCTGCGGCTGCGGGATTTTTCCACCGTTTGGGCGGCGGCCGGCACCCCGCATCACGTTTTTGCCATCGCACCCGATGATCTTATCCGTATCGCGCAGGCGCAGGTGGCGAATTTCGTGTCATAATGACCGGCGCACGGCACTATCCCACTGTTCTGGACAATTCGGATCGGTCATGGCACCCACACCCTAAATCGGCAAGGCGCGCAACGTGATATCAGAAGACACCTTTATTCCCAGACTTGAAAGCCAAACGGCTTATCGCGAGGCGTTGGGCTGTTTTGGAACCGGCGTGACCGTGGTGACGCATATGACCGATACCGGCCCACTCGCGATGACAGCGAATTCCTTTGCGTCGGTATCGCTTGATCCTGCGCTGGTGTTGTGGTGCGCGGCGCACCGGTCGGCGCGGCATGCGCTGTTTGCAAAAGCACGCAATTACGTGATCCACATTATGGATGAAAGCCAACTGCCGCTGGCCCGTCATTTCTCCCGCACAGGGCATGATTTCACCGACATCGAATGGTCCAAAAACCCCGAGGGACAGCCGGTGCTTGCCGATAGCCTTGCCCGGTTCGAATGTGAGTTGGAAGCGGTTTATCCGGGCGGGGATCACTCCATCATCTTGGGAAAAGTAGTTCGCTTTGCCGTGCGCCCGGGGTCCGGGTTAATTTTCAAACGCGGTCAATACGGCGGATTCTCTGACCTATTCTGAACTTGTTTCGGCAGTGAAGATGGGCCCTGATTGCTACCACTGCCGCACATACTTACCCGAGTCGGAAAAGTGGCCGTTTACCCCGTGGCTGGACACAAGCGGGTCGATTTGCTCTGAACGTCCCTGATCGACACGACAGCAGGACGATATGATACAAACATCGGCAGTGCGCCAGCCTTTTAACGTCATAATCGTGGCACAACGTGGCCGTCTGCAATTCGAGGCACTGTTATTCGCCGCCTCCTTGCGCGCACGCAGCCCCCATTTCGCTGGCCGCCTGTTCATCGCCATGCCCAGACCGGGCCCCCGGTGGGAACGCGACCCAAGCATTGTCGATGCCGAAATCCTGTCCGCCTTTGCGCGCCTAAAAGTCGAGATCCTGCCGTTTGACGCACAAGTTTTCGGTGACAGCTATCCGCACGGCAATAAGATCGAAGCCCTTGCTGCATTGCCCGAAGGCGAGCCGTTCGTGTTTTTCGACAGCGATACCTTAGTCACGGGCGATCTTATGTCAGTGCCGTTTGATTTCGACCGTCCCGGCGCCTCGCTACGTCGCGAAGGGACTTGGCCGCGCCCCACCCTCTATGGGCCGGGCTATCGCGAGATCTGGAAATCACTTTACGACAGATTCGGCTTGGATTTCGAATCGAGTCTCGATGAGACGCAATCCGACGGGTATTGGAAGCGCTATCTCTATTTCAACGCCGGCTGGTTCTTTTACCGCTGCCCGCGTCAATTCGGACAACGGTTCCTGCACTACTCCCGCTCAATCCGCGATGATCCGCCCGTTGAACTGACCTGCCAGAGCCTTGATCCTTGGCTGGATCAAATCGCGCTGCCGCTGGTGATCCACGGGTTTGGCGGCGGGCGCGACGTCCTGCCAGCTGGGCTGCTGGACGGGTCCGTCAGTTGCCATTACCGGCATTTTCCGCTGCTATACGCACGCGAAAGCGACGCGGTCGTAGAGTGTCTCGAAGCCGTGGCCGCGCCAAACTGGCTGAAGAAAGTGCTAAAGGCTCACGAGCCGATCAAACGAATGGTCTATCAGCGCCGCGGCGCGAAGGTCCGGGCACTGTTTGACCGGGAAAACCTGCCGCGCCGTGAACAGGCAATCCGCAATCGCATCAGGTCGAACGGGCTCTGGATTCGCTGAATGCAGGCAAGAACTGCACCACGCCGTGTTGTGTGCCTGTCTCTGATCGCCTAAGCAATTCCCAAGCGAAATTCACAACGGGAGACCCAAGATGAGTGACCGACCCAAGCAAGGCTTCGACACGCTGCAAATCCACGCCGGAGCCACGCCAGATCCAGCCACCGGCGCGCGACAAACACCAATTTACCAGACCACATCTTATGTGTTCCGCGACGCTGATCACGCAGCCAAGCTGTTCAATCTGGAAGAAGTTGGATTTATCTACTCCCGCCTGACCAACCCCACTGTCTCGGTTTTGCAGGAGCGCATGGCCGCACTTGAAGGCGGAGTCGGTGCGGTGTGCTGTTCCACCGGTCATGCTGCGCAGATCATGGCGCTATTTCCGCTGATGGGTCCGGGCAAAAACGTGATCGCTTCGACACGGCTTTATGGCGGTACCGTGACGCAGTTTTCCCAGACCATCAAACGTTTCGGATGGGAAGCGCGTTTCGTCGATTTCGATGATACCGATGCGCTGAAAGCTGCGATAGACGAGAACACGCGTGCGGTGTTCTGCGAGTCAATCGCCAATCCCGGCGGCTACATCACGGACATCGACGCGATTTCTGCAATCACTGACGACGCTGGCCTGCCACTGATCGTGGACAATACAAGCGCCACGCCCTACCTGTGCCGCCCGATCGAGCACGGTGCGACCTTGGTGATTCATTCGATGACCAAATACCTAACCGGCAACGGCACTGTCATGGGCGGAGTGATCGTGGATTCGGGCAAGTTCGACTGGTCGGCATCCGACAAGTTCCCCTCTCTCAGCCAGCCCGAACCAGCCTATCACGGTTTGAAGTTCCATGAGACGTTTGGCCCGATGGCCTTCACCTTCCACGGCATCGCCATCGGCTTGCGCGATCTTGGCATGACGCTGAACCCGCAGGCCGCGCATTACACGCTGATGGGGATCGAAACCCTGTCGCTGCGCATGAAGCGTCACGTTGAGAACGCCGAGAAGGTCGCAACTTGGCTGGAAAACGACGAAAGGGTCGACTACGTCACCTATGCTGGGCTGGAATCCTCGCCCTATTACGACCGTGTCGCCAAGATCTGCCCCAAAGGGGCCGGGGGGCTGTTCACCTTTGCCGTCAAGGGCGGCTATGATGCCTGTGTCAAACTGGTCGACGCGCTGGAGATTTTCAGCCATGTCGCCAATCTGGGCGACACGCGCAGTCTGGTCATCCACACCGCCTCGACCACGCACCGCCAGTTGACGCAAGAGCAACTGGAAGCTGCGGGATCCGGGCCGAATGTGGTGCGCCTTTCCATCGGCATTGAAGATCCCGACGACCTGATCGCCGATCTGGATCAGGCACTGACCAAGGCCTGCGGCTGATCACCTGAGGGGCGGGGCCATACGGCCCCTGCCCCGTTCTTACTCGCCGATGGCGAAAATCATCGATACCGACGCATCAATCGTCACCTCGCCCGAAGCGACCGGCACGCCACTGTCGCGCATGGCGGACATCTCCATCATCCGAGGCATCGGCTGCCCGCGGTCCTGATCGGTGATGCTGATCACCTGCCCCAGCTTCACGCCCGCTGCCTGTGCCAGCAATTCGGCCTTGGCGCGGCCGTCGGCCACCGCCTGCTTACGCGCCTTATCAGCAAGCGCATCGGGCTCTTGCAGACCAAAGCTCAGGCCATTGAATGTATTCGCGCCATCGGCAACAACCGCATCTAGTATGCCGCCCAGCTTATCCATATTGCGCACCCGCACGATCACGATATTGCTTGCGACATATCCGGTGATTTCCGAGCGTCGCGGCTTGGTTTCCGGCTGATTCGACCAAACCGGATTCAAGGTCAGGCTTCGGGTCTGAACGTCGCGCTGCTCCAGCCCCATTCCGGTCAGCCGCGCCAGAATTTGCGCGACCGCATCCGACGTCTGCGACATGGCATCCGCAGCCTCGTCCGCCTCGTGGGTGACGCCCAAAGACAAGGTCACCATGTCTGGTGTCGCCTCGACCTGCCCCTCCCCTGTGACGGAAATATGCCGCTTCATGTCATCAGCCATCGCTGCTCCCGACATTACCACGGCCATTGCCGCCGCGATCAATAGTTTGATGTTCACAAGTTATCTCCTCTAAGGCTGTGTCACGATGTATATCCTTGCCCTGTCATGCAAGATGTTTGGGTCTTTTCCTTTTCCCGGGCAAGGCGGTGCTTTAGGCTCGGTGATACGGGCATCCATTGCCCGCAGGAATAGGGAATGGAAGCAAGATGAAACCCGGCTTTGCATTGGCGCTGTCTCCTAAGGAAATAACCCTTCTGCATAATGTGGCAGACGAATGGCACGAGCTGGGCCGGGTCACGCCAGATGCGCCAGACCTTGCCGCGGCAATGGCGGATCTGCGCGAGCAGGCATTAGCCAAAGAGCCTGAAGGACCACATTGCAGGATCATCATTTCCGATGAACAGATCCGCTATCTATCAGTCGAAACTGGAACTGTTGATCAGCAAACTCGCGAGCAATTGGTGCGCGCCGCGCTGGAGGGCGCGACGCCCTATGCGGTATCTGATCTACGGTACGCGATTTCCGCTCAGGGCACAGTCACGCATATCGCCGCTGTCGCGCTTGAAACCCTAGACGAGGCCCGGCAATTCACACTGAGGCATGGATTTATCCCGATAAGCTATGCGGCATCACCCATAGACAAGGCGTTTAGCGGCGAGGCAGCCTTTGACTATCCTGCGCCTGCCACCGATCAGATTAAGCCGAGCGACACAGCGCCCGATGACCGTATGGAAAACATATCGGATGCGCTCGCTCCGACGATGCAACCGGCTCCCGAAACGTCCGTTGAACCGGCCAGCGTTTCGCTGACTGCCCGCCGTGATAATTCTCGCCCCCGCCCTCCTGAAATAGCGCTAAAAACATCTGCGACAGCGCCTAGTGCGACGCCGGATGCACAAGCCAAATCACTGGATCAACGCGCTCCTCACAGTGCAGTGGCATCAACCACCGCCGACAAGCCCCACGTCGAACCCGAGCCCACGATTATTATCGGCGCACAAAAACCGTCTGAAATCGGTGAGAGGCGACAGCCTCCACTGAGGCCCGTTGCCATTGGCCTGTTTCTGTTATCGGCTGCCATCGCAGCCTGGGCCATGCTTCCCGCCAAGAACGGCACCCAGACGCCCAGTGCAGCGCTGCAAGAGGTTCCGGCTGAAGCGGCTCGAACCACCGCCCCGGTCACACCCGGCGATCCAATCGAAAGTATGACTACAACGCTGGAAGTTCCGCGCAAGACGCCGATGCAAAACGACCTGCAGCTTGCAGCGCCATATACCCCCCCTCATGGACCAAAGACCCCGTCCGTGATCGGGCTGGGTGATCTCTACATCGCCTCAACCGACCGTTCCGATATAACGCGTACGGCGGCGGAACTGCCCCAGCCCAACGACCCTCAGACCGATTCATTGCCCGGCGCAGCCTCCACGCCTGCCGCAGGGGAATCGGTCACGCCAAATCCGGATAGGTTGGTCACCCCCAGCCCCGAAGGAACCCTGACTCCTGACGGGGTCCTCGTCTTTCTGGGGCGCCCCCCGGCGATACCGCCTGCCGTGCCAACCCGTTTCGCAGCGGCCCCGAAAACCGATACCACCGAAATGCAGCTGGCAGCGATGCGGCCACGCCTGCGACCCGATACCCTTGTTCCCTCAAGCGAGCCCTCCACGCCGGATCACCATACCGGCGCTGAACCGGTCAGCATAAGCCCACCGCTGCGCCCGGACTCACTAGCGGCACAGGTTGATCGTCTGATCGAAGAGCAATTGCACGATATCGACCCCAGCGCCGCAGAGCCAACGGTACCGGATGCCGAAACCGCCACAGCCTCCGCCATCCCCCGCTCTCTCAAACCCAATGCACGCCCGACCAGCATTGCGGCTTCTATCGCGAAATCCAGAGACACATCAAAGCCCAAGCAACCCGCTGCGATCGCCGCACCAGCAACGGTGGTGCCCAAGATCCCATCATCTGCATCGGTCGCGCGACAGGCAACCCAAAGCAAGGCGATCAATCTGCGGAGGGTCAATTTGATCGGTGTCTATGGCCCGCCCGCCAATCGGCGCGCTTTGATACGTCTTTCCAGTGGCCGCTATAAAAAAGTGAAGATCGGCGACACGGTCGACGGCGGGCGCGTTGTCGCAATCGGCCAAAATAACGTGCATTATCAGAAAGGCGGGCGTGGTATTACCCTGTCGATGCCAAGCAGTTAACAACTTACCATTTCAACAGGATAAACGTCGCCTTCGAAATGGATAGATGTCGCAGCTGGGCTGGTCTGGCCTGCCTGCTTTCTATTTTCCAGAATTGCCGTGGAGCCCTCGCGTAGATGGCGATGGCGGCGGCCCGTCACTTCCGCGCATCTCCTGAGGTGGCGTAGATAAGTTCTGAGGGCTCTATCGGCGGCGAGATCTCTCGCCGCAGCCCACATTCAGCGCTTTCCGAGTGTATTTTGCGTAAACTCCTGCGAATTTTCCCTTTATATGCGCGACTCCCGCGCTATAGTAACGAAAAACAAGGATAGACCGCAGATGCTGGACAACGCTGATATTCGCATCCTCGCCGCGCTGCAAAACGACGCTCACCTGACAGCACATCAGCTGGGAGAAATCTTGCATCTATCCCCCAGCCAAGCGGGTCGGCGCCGACAGCGTCTGGAAAACGAGGGCTATATCCAAGGCTATGCTGCACAACTGGATCCGGCCAAACTGGGGCTGCAGGTACAGGGGTTTGTGCAGGTGCAACTGGGACTGCATGACCCGGAACACTCGGCAAGCTTTGCTCGCCTTGTCAGCACTCGCCCCGAGATCACCAATGCTTGGACGATGACCGGCGAGGCAGATTACCTGCTTCATGTCTATTGCGCCGATTTATCCGCTCTGAATGGTCTGGTGCACGACGTCCTGTTGCCACATCCGGCAGTTGCGCGCGTCCAAAGCCAGATCGTCATGGACCAACTGAAACGCGATGCTCCCTTGCCCACCTGACCGCCAAAGGACGGCCCTATGGAAAGTTTTCTTTATCAGGCCTCGATTTATCTGGCAGCCGCAGTGATCGCAGTGCCCTTTGCTGCGCGGTTGGGGCTTGGTTCGGTCTTGGGTTACCTAGCAGCCGGTATCATCATCGGCCCGGTTCTGGGCTTGGTGGGATCAGAAACCGAAGATTTGCAGCACTTTGCCGAATTCGGTGTTGTGATGATGCTATTTATGATCGGCCTAGAGCTTGAACCACGTGCGCTTTGGAACATGCGGCATCGCATGATCGGCATGGGCGGCGCGCAGATACTGTTATCGACCCTGTTGCTGATGGCGGCGGCGATGGCGCTCCGTCAGCCCTGGGAAGTGGCACTGGCAATCGGCATGACGCTGTCGCTGTCTTCAACCGCCATTGTTCTCCAGACCCTGTCGGAAAAAGGGTTGATGCAAACCCGTGGCGGGCGCTCGGTGTTTTCGGTGCTTTTGACGCAGGATATTGCGGTGATTCCGATACTCGCACTCCTGCCGCTTTTGGCAATCAGCGTGCCCATGGCTTGGACGCGGGGTGCGCCCTTCCCCCACGGGGACACTGCGATGCTCCCTTCCGAAACGATGTCGTTAGTCGATGGTCTGCCAGGCTGGGGCGTGACTCTGGTCACTGTGGCCGCCATTGCCGCCGTGATTCTTTCGGGTATCTATCTGACGCGCCCGCTGTTTCGCTATATCCACGCGGCACGCTTGCGCGAGATGTATACCGCGCTGGCGCTGCTGATCGTGGTGGCAATTTCATTCCTGATGACACTGGTCGGCCTCTCGCCTGCACTTGGCTCATTTCTGGCTGGTGTGGTGCTGGCAAACACTGAATTTCGTCACGAACTGGAAAGCGATCTGAACCCATTCAAAGGATTGTTGCTGGGTTTGTTTTTTATCACGGTCGGCGCGGGCATAAATTTCACCGCGTTTTTTAGCGAGCCCGACGACCTGATAGGACTGGCGCTGCTGGTTATTCTCGCCAAGGGGAGCGTGCTTTATCTGCTGGGCTGTATCTTTGGGCTGAAAGGCCGTGATCGCTGGCTGTTTACACTTTCTCTTGCGCAAGCGGGTGAATTTGGCTTTGTTCTGCTGGCTTTTGCTGTTCAGCAAAGCGTCATTCCGGTAAGTGTGTCGGAAAAGCTGTTGGTGATCATCGCACTAACTATGCTGATCACGCCGCTTTTATTCATCCTTTATGATTTCCTGTCCTCCCGCATACGCGACCCGAAAAGAGACTACCCAGCTGACACGATCGATGACGAAGGCCCTGTAATCATCGCAGGAATCGGGAGATTTGGTCAGATCGTAAATCGACTGGTGCGCGCCAGCGGCTTCAAGACCGTGGTGCTGGACAGCGACATGGACAAGATTCAGTTGATGCGCAGATTCGGCTTCAAAAGCTTTCTCGGCGATCCCACGCGGCCCGAACTTCTTAATGCTGCAGGGCTGGCTAAGGCCCGTGTGCTGGTTGCGGCCATGGGTGATAAGAAAGCTAATACTCGCCTTGTCGTGTATGCCCGCCGCGAACGACCCGATCTGCACATCATTGCCCGCGCCCAAGATCGCAGTCATGCGTATCTGCTTTACCGGGCCGGAGCCAATGACATCGTCAGGGAGATGTTCGACAGTTCTCTGCGCGCCGGGCGCTACGTTCTGGAAAATGTCGGACTGAGCGAGTTCGAGGCTGCTGACGCAGCAAAGACGTTCTACACCCATGATCGATATTCGGTGCAACAACTGGCCGAGGTCTGGAACCCTGATATTCCGGACGGTCAGAACGCCGCCTATATCAACCGCACCCGTGAATTACAGAAAGAGCTGGAAAATGCCCTGCTCAATCAGGTGCTGGAGAAAGATCAACACTCGGCTTGATCTCACGCGCTGCTGATACCGGCCTCGGCAAATGTTGCCATGCCTGAATGACAGGCGACAGCGCCGCGCAGAATCTGGATCGCAAGTGCCGCACCTGTGCCTTCACCCAGACGCAGATCCAACGACAACAGCGGCTCCTTATCCAACACGCGCAACAGGGCCTTGTGCCCGATCTCAGCACTTTGATGGCCCGCCAATGCATGATCCAGCGCGCCGGGAGAGGTGTGTTGCAGGCAAGCGGCGGCAGCACAACAGATGAACCCATCGAGCAGAACCGGAATATGCAGCATTCGCGCCGCCGCAATCGCGCCAGCCATAGCAGCGATCTCGCGCCCTCCCAGACGGGTCAGAATATCGAGCCCGTCGCGCGCGTCCTCCGCATGGAGTGCCACGCCCTCGGCCACGACCCGGGTCTTGTTGACCAGCCCGGCATCATCCACGCCAGTGCCGCGTCCGGTCCAGCTGGCGGCGTCGCCCCCGAACAGCGCGTTGCAGATTGCCGCTGCCGAGGTGGTGTTGCCAATACCCATCTCTCCAACCACCAGCAGATCCGTCTTGGCATCGACTGCTTCCCAGCCAGCTTTCAATGCGGCCAGACACTCCTGTTCATCCATCGCAGGGCTTTGCGTGAAGTCACCTGTCGGACGGTCCAGTTCCAGAGCGTGGACGTCCATATGTGCGCCTGCCAGGCTGGCAAGCTGATTGATCGCCGCCCCACCCGCGTTAAAATTCGCGACCATTTGCGCCGTGACCTCGGCCGGAAACGCCGACACCCCCTGCGCGCAAACACCATGATTACCCGCGAACACCAGGGCTTGCGGGCTCCGGATTTCCGGGCGCGCGGTGCCGCGCCAACCGGCATACCAGATCGCCAATTCTTCAAGCCGCCCCAGCGCGCCGGGGGGTTTGGTCAACTGCCGGTCACGCGCGACGGCTGCCTCACGCGCATTCATGTCGGCGCAGGTGGCACTATTCAGGATTGTGCGGAATCCGTCGAGATCGGAAAAATCGGGCAGCATGAAGGTCTCTTTGCAATGGCGGTGCAGCGGTGTTTAACGGCTGTATCGGCTCCGGCAACTGCTTGAAAGGCCAATGATGCGTGAAACCCTCAATACCAGCCTCGCCCGCCCTGTCGATCTGGCCATTGCTGCCGTGTTGTTAACACGCCTGCCGCTGCCTGTGCTGCAGGATGCGACATTTGAGCGACAAACACAGGCGGTTTGGGCTTTTCCAGTGGTCGGTGCGGCTGTTGCCCTGCTTGCTGGCAGTATTGGCTGGATTGCTCTGGCCCTTGGATTGCCGGGTGTGATCACGGCACTGCTGGTCCTAGGGGCGCAAATCATCATCACCGGAGCGATGCACGAGGACGGCTTGGCCGATAGCGCCGATGGCATCTGGGGGGGCTTTGACGCAAAGCGGCGGCTTGCAATCATGCGGGACAGCCATATCGGAACCTATGGCGTTCTGGCGTTGATCCTGTCGCTGGGTCTGCGCTGGGGCGCACTGACCGGTTTAATCGTTTCTGGGTATCTTTGGGGCCCATTATTGGTGGCAGCAACCCTGTCGCGCGCCGGATTGCCGGTTCTGATGGCCACTCTTCCCCATGCCCGTAGCGACGGGTTGTCGCATCGGGTCGGCAGGCCCGAGACGGCGACCGTCGCTGTGGCGGTGCTGCTCGGGCTGGGATTCGCGCTAATGGGAACAGGCTGGCTCGCTTTGCTTGTCGCGACCACCTTGGCGGCTGTTCTGACCGGACTGGGCGCGCTCGCCAAAGCGCGAATCGGCGGCCAGACCGGCGACATACTGGGCGCCGCACAGCAATTGGGCGAGATCGCGGTGCTGCTCACCCTGCTAGCTGTCATATGAGATGAAAAGATATGCCCCAAGCGAAAACCGCGCCCGGCAAGGGCGCGGTACTCAAATTCTGTGGCGGTTGCGAATCACGCGGCGCGCGACATCAGCACTTCATCGACCTGCTTGGCGGCTTGAGCTTCATCCCCCCCCGAAACTGCGGCCACTTCGCGGGTCAACCGCTCGAGCGCGGCCTCATATAGCTGGCGCTCGGAATAGCTTTGCTCGCGCTGATCATCGGTGCGATGCAGATCGCGTACCACCTCGGCAATCAAGATCAAGTCACCGGAGTTGATCTTTTGCTCGTACTCTTGCGCACGGCGCGACCACATTGCACGCTTGACCCGTGCCCGGCCCTTCAAGGTGGTCATCGCCTTATCGATCATGTCGGGGCTCGCCAAAGACCGCATCCCAATAACCGTGGCCTTATCGGTCGGAACACGCAGTGTCATCTTGTCCTTCTCAAACGACAAGACAAACATCTCAAGGGTCAGACCCGCAACTTCCTGCTCTTCAATCGAAACGATCTTTCCAACGCCATGCGCTGGATAAACGACGTAATCATTGGGACGAAATTCGCTTTTCTTGGTCTTTGACATTCAGGTTTCCTTCGCTTCAAGTCGGCTCACTCGCTGGGTCAGCAGACCAAAGCGGTATCTACGCCCTGATCAGCCGCGTATTCGATAACTCGCTGATCCCCGCGTTGATGAGCAACCAAGGATCCGCCATTTCGATTTTATTGAGATCAGTATATCACAAAAACCGACGCTTCGGAAGGTGTCGTCGGGTCAAGTGAGTGCGATTAGCTACTTCTGGCTAAAAAAGCCTAGGGATGATGCAAACCGCTGTCAAGGATTGAGCAGGTCAACCGCCCTCGCCTGGGGCCTCGGAAAAGTACTTTTCCAGTTTACCGTCCTCACCATCGCGCTCTTCGGCTTCGGGCAGCGGGTCTTTTTTCGTTATAATCACGGGCCAAAGCTCGGCATATTTGCGATTGAACTCGACCCACTTTTCCGTGTCTGGTTCGGTATCGGGACGGATTGCATCGGCAGGGCATTCTGGCTCGCATACGCCGCAGTCGATACATTCGTCAGGATGAATCACCAGCATATTCTCGCCCTCATAGAAACAATCCACGGGGCAGACCTCGACACAGTCGGTATATTTGCATGCGATGCAGGCATCATTGACGATATAAGTCATGGGTGAGCTTTCAGTTTAACGTCTAGTGCCTAGCTAGATCACACGCAGCGGATCTTCAAGCGCCTGACATGCGGAAAGACCGCGGATCACAGGCTTTCCGCCCGTTTGGCCCGGTTTCCCATTGGGCACGCTTTTCCGACCCCGATGTTCCGAAAAAGGGTCAGAAAGCCTCATCTTGGCCTTTGCGAAACTCGTCGATCAGGCGGCGATCGCGTTTTGTCGGGCGTTCGCCGACCCGACCGACACGGGATTCATCGGTTGCTGGCGGAGTGAGATCGCAAAACAACGTCCGCGCCTCGGTCGCTGGACCACGACGGGTGCCGATGGCGGAGACACGTACCACCCTTATCTGAGCACCTTGGGGAAATGTCAGGACATCATCGATGGCGACCAACTGTGCGGGTCGTGTTACCCGCACAGAGTTCAGTCGCACCTGACCATCGCTGACAATCCGCGCCGCCAAGCTGCGGGTCTTGAAGAATCGCGCCTGCCAAAGCCACTTGTCGATACGAAGCTTCTCGCCACCGCTGCCAGACACGCTATTTGCTGTCTTTCAGCCCCATCAGCGCCGCTGCAAAGGGGTTGTCGGGGTCGATTTTCTTTTCCTGGCGAGGGGGCCGGGCGGAAGCAGACTTGCCTCTTTGCGCGCCTTTATCTCCGCCTGCCTTCCTGGCTTGCGGCTTGCCACGTGGCCGGGGCGGCTTTTTGCCCTGCGGTTTGCCACTATGGCGAGGACGCGACCACGTGAAGGTATAAAACACTTCTTCTTCCGGCGTGGTGTCGGCAGGTGTCGCATCCGGAGCGGTTCCGACGGGGATTTCACCATCGTCAACTTCGGGGATATCATCATCCGCTTTCGCCTGTGTAGGAGGCTCCTCCACAATAGGGGCCGCCCCCTCAGCGGGAATGTCTGCAACCCCGGCCGGCCTATCAGCGGCCTCGGGCGACGCCGGGGGATCACTCGGCACGACCGGAGGCACATCGCGCCCAACATCCATAACTGGCTGATCCTTTTCCGGGTCCTCATCAACTGGCTGTGGTACTGGCGTCTTGACCTTGGCGCGCTCGCCGCGTTCGGCACGATAGCCCAGTCCCTGCATCAGATCGGCGAATTGCTCAAGTGTCATGCCGGTGATCGACAACATGTCGGCGCTCGCCTCGAATCCGGCACGGCTATCCTGTGCGCGCAGCATGTCCGCCAGCCGTTCCAGCATATCGATGCGAATCGCCCGCTCGCCCGCAGCGTAATAGCCGCACATCGCGTGATAGCCTTGCGGCGCTTCGCGCAAGGCCGGCACGGTCACCAGACCCGGTGGCGGAGCCTCGGGGAAATCATCCAGCCCCCGCGCCAAGGACCAGAGCACCAACCGCAACCGTGTTGGTGCGGGCTTGAGCAGCAGGGGCATAAAAATAGTGAACTGGCCAAAGCGCAGCCCATGTTTGCGCAGCGCCCCGCGTGCGTCCTGATCAAGATCCTTGACCTCGGCTGCCACTTCGACACGGGGCAGGATACCCAGTGCCTCGACCATGCGAAACGCGAAACCTTTGGTCAGACCGGTCAGTGTCTCATCGCGTTGCAAGGTCAGAAGGGGTTCCAACAGCGCGGCGATCTTGCGGTCGATGAAATGTTGCAGGCGGCGCTGGACTTTTTCGGCCACTTCGGGACCGGCCTCATCGTCCACAAAAGCCACAACCTGCGGCTTCAGTGGCTCAGACCCGGCGGTCAACTTGCCAACAGCCGCATCGCCCCACATCAACCCACCCTGTTCGGTAAAGTCGATCTCGGTATCCGGAGCATTGTAGAAGCGATCCGCGCGCAGATGAAACTGCGGCCCCAGCGCCTGCAGCGCTGCGGATTTGACCGCCTTGTCCGCGACCCCGGCTTCCCCCTTGTCAGGCAGAAAGCTGAACCCGCTCAACCGTCCAACATATTCACCTTCGACGGTCACGTCGCCCTTGTCATTCACTTCGGCCAAAAGGGCCTCCTTTTGCTTGAGCCGGCGCAGCAACACGGATGTACGCCGATCCACAAATCGTTGCGTCAAACGCTCGTGCAGCGCATCTGACACCCTATCTTCTACCGCGCGGGTTTCGCTACGCCAATGCTTTTCATCACGCGTCCAGCCCTTGCGTTGCGCCACATAGGTCCATGTGCGGATATATGCCAGACGCTTGCTTAACGTATCAATATCGCCATCGGTTCGATCAATCTGGCGAATTTGTCGCGCCAGCCAGTCATCGGGCACGGCACCACGCTCATGCAGGTGGTTGAATATCGCGCTCAATAGCCCGGCATGTTCGCCGCGACTGATTCCACGGAAATCCGGAATTCGGCAGACATCCCAGAGCAGGCGCACAGAGTTCGGGTCGCTGGCACGGGCCGTAACCTCGGCAAACTGGGACAGAGATTTCAGCGCCGCCAGATCGTCGGCCTCGCGCGCGCGGGCCAGATGTTCGCTCTCCGGTGCGGTCTCAAGCGAAGCGATTAGCGCCTCAATGTTACCGTATTGCAGCGCCGCACTGCGCCAGTTCACTTTTTTCAATGGCGCAAAGCGGTGATCCATGATCGCCTGCGCAACCGCATCATCCAGCGGGCTGGCTTCGCCGGTGACGCCAAAGGTGCCATCCGACATGCCCCGCCCTGCCCGTCCGGCGATCTGAGCCAGTTCATTGGGCGCGAGCGGGCGCATCCGCCGGCCATCGAATTTGGTCAGCGACGAGAACGCCACATGGTCGATATCAAGGTTCAGCCCCATGCCGATCGCATCGGTCGCAACCAGATAATCGACCTCGCCGTTCTGATAGAGCGCCACCTGCGCGTTGCGCGTGCGCGGTGACAATGCGCCCATCACGACCGCTGCACCGCCTTTTTGCCGGCGCAAAAGCTCGGCAATGGCATAAACGTTTTCGACCGAGAACCCGACGATGGCACTGCGCGCCGGCATGCGGGAAATCTTTTTCGACCCGACATACACCAGCTGCGACATGCGTTCGCGGTGCATGAATTGCGCCTCGGGCACAAGGGCAGCAATCGGGCCGCGCATGGTGTCCGACCCCAGAAACTGGGTTTCATGCAGCCCCCGCATCCGTAACAGACGGTCGGTAAAGACGTGGCCGCGCTCGGGATCGGCACAAAGCTGGATCTCGTCCACGGCGACGAAATCGGTCCCCATGCCCTCGGGCATCGCCTCGACCGTGCAGACCCAGTATTGGGTGCGCGGCGGCACGATGCGCTCTTCGCCAGTGACCAAGGCCACCACTGACGGCCCGCGAATCGCCACGATGCGGTCATAAACCTCACGCGCAAGCAACCGCAGCGGCAGGCCGATGATTCCGGTGCGATAGCCCAGCATCCGCTCGATGGCATAATGGGTCTTGCCAGTATTGGTCGGGCCAAGAATGGCCATGATACGTGATGCGCCGGTCACATATGCTCCCTGTCGCCCTGCTCGGTGCGGAATTTACAAGTCTTGGCCCTGAACAACAGGCCGCAGCCGGTCCAGCGCCTCAATCACATCCTCATGGTGCGGGTGTATAGCCTGCGCGTGACGATAAGCAAGGAAGGCGCGTTGCGGATCGCCAAGCTGTTCCAAAATCGCCCCAAGACCATAGATGGCGTTATAATTGGCTGGATTCAGTACCAGAGCACGTTCCAGATCGGCCAGCGCCGGGCCAAGCAAATCGGCGTTGAAATAGGCCGAGGCGCGGCCATGCCAACCTTCGGCAAATTCTGGTGCATGATCCGTGAGCGCGGTCAGGTGCTCGATCGCGGCCGCGACATCGTGATTCTCCAACGCATCCCGTCCACGCTCCAGCAAGAGATCCATCGCAGGGGATCCGCTTTTGGTCCACAGAGCCTGCAACTGCCGGTCAATTCGCGACGCTTCCTGCTCATTTGCACTGGCCAGCGCGGCAAGAAGCGCCGCTTCGCTCATGCTCTCCGGCTGCTCCGCTGGGGTTTGCGCAACCAAGGGTAAGGAAAACATAAATATGATCAGAAATGCCGCGACGGTAGGTTTGTGCTTGGGGATTTCTATGCTCATATCAGGGACCAATGTAACCACGTGCGCTGTGAATTCCAGTGTCGGAGCCTTCACATTCGCGACGACAAGATGAAATCACGAGGATCAACATGAGCGACTTCCTGAAAAAGGCTGCCACCGAATTGAACCAGAAGATCACGGCGGGCGCCTTTGACGGCCGGGCCAAGTTCAATGTGCAAGGCGAAGGCACCATCATCATCGACCAAAACGGCGCCCGCGTTGCCGATGAAGACGCCGATGTGACGTTGAGCGCGGACGCCGACACCTTCCGCTCAATTTTTGAGGGCGACCTCAACCCAACAAGCGCGTTCATGTCCGGCAAACTATCCGTGGAGGGCGATATGGGGATGGCGATGAAGCTGGCTGCGACCCTCGCCTGATGGCACCGGCGCGCGCGCCCTACTTTAGTGACATGGACGGCAGCCTGCCAGAAGGGACCGCCTATTGGGTGCATACCAGCGATGGCGTTCGCATTCGCGTGGCGCATTGGGGAGTATCGCAGGCACATGGCACGATACTACTATTGCCGGGGCGCACCGAATATGTGGAAAAATACGCCCAGACTGCCGGCGAGTTTGGCCAGCGCGGCTTTGACGTGATCGCGCTTGACTGGCGCGGCCAGGGCCTTTCAGACCGGCTGGTCAAAAATGTGCGGCTGGGCCATGTCGCCCGGTTCACCGACTATCAGCAGGATCTGACCGCAACGGTGCGGCTGGCGCAGGAACTGGACCTGACCCGACCCTGGCATCTGCTGGGTCATTCCATGGGAGCCGCCATTGGCCTGCGCGCTGTGATGGAAGGCCTTGCGGTTCAAAGCTGCGCCTTTACTGGCCCGATGTGGGGCATCTCAATCTCGCCCCTAATGCGCCCCCTTGGCTGGAGCCTGTCACATCTGGCACCCCTGATCGGGCGCGGTCTGCACCTGACCCCCAGCACGCAGATCGACAGCTATGTCGAGCTTGCTCCGTTCAAAGACAACATGCTAACTTCGGATCCGGACACCTATGCCATGATGAAGGCACAACTGGCCGCACATCCTAAGCTGTCGCTGGGCGGGCCGAGCCTGATCTGGCTGCGCGAGGCGCTGCGCGAATGCCGCACCCTTGCCGCGCGCCGGTCCCCCGATCTGCCCTGCCTGACCTTTATCGGCGAAGGCGAACAGATCATCGACCGCGCAGCCGTTCTGGCGCGGATGCGCCGCTGGCCGCGCGGTATGCTCGAAATTACCAAAGGCGCGCGCCACGAGATCCTGATGGAAACCCCGGCGATTCGCGCTCATGTCCTCGACTGGATTGCCGATTTTTTCACCCAATCCCGCAGACCCATAAAAATATCGCAACGGGTCTGATCACTTGTGCCGGGCGCGCTCACGGTCTTTCTCATCCCAGCGCGGTTATCCTGCCTTGTCTTGTGTCGCGCCCGTGGCAAGTCTAGATGTAGCACAACATTCCTGCACAGAGGTTATTCATGCTCCATTTGCCCCTACCCGTCCGTGACGCCAACACCACCAGCGGCGAGCGCAATCTGGGCAATTTGCCCGAATGGGATCTGAGCGATCTCTACACGGGTGAGGATGCGCCGGAACTCAAACGTGATCTGGACTGGCTGGAGCAGGCCTGCGAAAGTTTCGCCCGCGACTATGAGGGCAAGTTGGCCGATCTCGACGCGCCGGGGCTGCTGGAATGTGTGCTGCGCAACGAACGCATCAGCTCTGTCGCCGGCCGGATCATGTCATTCGCGAGTTTGCGCTACTACCAGTTGACGACCGATGGCGGTCGGGCGAAATTCCTCTCCGATTGTCAGGAAAAAATCACCAATTACACCACGCCGCTGGTGTTCTTCACGCTAGAGCTGAACCGGCTCGACGAAGATTTCCTGACCGAGCGCTTCAATGCCATCTCGGATCTGGCCCGTTACAAACCCGTCTTCGACCGGATCCGCGCCATGAAACCCTATCAGCTCAGCGACGAGCTGGAAAAATTCCTGCACGATCTCGGCGTGGTTGGCGATGCGTGGGAGCGGCTGTTTGACGAAACCATTGCCGGGTTAGAATTCGAAGTCGATGGCGAAAGCCTCTCGATCGAGGGCACGTTGAACCTGCTGACCGAACAAGACCGCAACAAACGCGAGGCCGCCTCGCGCGTACTGGCCCGCGTATTTCAGGCCAATATCCGCACCTTTGCGCGGGTCCACAACACCCAGGCCAAAGAGAAGGAAATCATTGACCGCTGGCGCGGCATGCCCAGCCCCCAGACCGCCCGCCACTTGGCCAACCATGTCGAACCCGAGGTGGTCGAAGCCCTGCGCGAGGCCGTTGTCGCCGCCTATCCCAAGCTCAGCCACCGCTATTATGAACTGAAACGCAAATGGCTCGGACTGGATCGCATGCAGGTCTGGGACCGCAACGCGCCCCTGCCCATGGAAGACACCAAAATCGTGCCCTGGGATCAGGCCCGCGAAACCGTGATGAACGCCTATTCCGCCTTCGATCCGCGCATGGCCGAAATCGCTCTGCCATTCTTTGACAAGGGTTGGATCGACGCACCGGTGAAACCAGGCAAGGCCCCGGGCGCATTTGCCCATCCTACGGTTACCGATGTGCACCCCTATGTGATGCTGAACTATCTCGGCAAACCGCGTGACGTGATGACGCTGGCGCATGAGCTGGGCCACGGCGTGCATCAAGTGCTCGCTGCTGGTCAGGGCGAAATGCTTTCTTCAACGCCACTGACACTGGCCGAAACTGCCAGCGTCTTCGGCGAGATGCTGACCTTCCGCCGGATGCTCGACAACGCCGCTGATGACAAGGAGCGCAAGGTTCTGCTGGCCGGCAAGGTCGAAGACATGATCAACACAGTCGTGCGCCAGATCGCATTCTACGATTTCGAATGCAAATTGCACGACGCCCGCCGCAGGGGTGAACTGACCCCCGACGACATCAATGCGCTCTGGATGTCGGTGCAAGCTGAAAGCCTCGGGCCTGCCTTCGATTTCATGGACGGTTACGAAACCTTCTGGACCTATATCCCGCATTTCGTCCACTCGCCGTTCTATGTCTACGCCTATGCGTTCGGCGACGGTCTGGTGAATGCACTCTATTCGGTCTATGCTGAAGGCGACGCCGGGTTCGAGGACAAATATTTCGAAATGCTCAAGGCGGGCGGATCAAAACACCACAAGGAATTGCTAGCCCCCTTCGGACTCGACGCCTCCGATCCGAAATTCTGGGACAAGGGCCTGAACATGATCTCGGGGCTGATCGACGAACTCGAGGCCATGGAAGACTGACCGCAAAATGCCCCGTCCTGCAACCGGCACCGGCCTGAAACGACGCCTGCGCCGGTTTCAGGCATGGGTGCGTTTGCACATCCCCTTCGGTTTGCGCTTGGCATTGGGCATCTTGCTCATGCTGCTAGGGCTGGTCGGCTTTCTGCCCATCCTCGGGTTCTGGATGATTCCACTGGGCATCGCCATCGCCGCACTGGACGTCAGACCCTTATGCCGACGCTGGCGCGAGCGGCGCCGCCCCCGCGACTAGGCCTTTCGGGCAGGCTTCTTCTTGCACAAAATATCCCGGGGGTGAATTGGCCGCAGGCCAAAAGGGGGCTGGCCCCCTACTGCCGGAGTCATTTCAACTGGCTGTCCTTGCTGCCGCGCCGGTTGATTCCACCCCGCGCCTGAAACTGGCTGTCCCGTTCCTGCTGACAATGGATACACAGCTTCACACCCGGTAGCGCGCTGCGACGCTGCTCGGGAATCTGCTCTTCGCATTCGGCGCAATGGGTCCGGCTCTCCCCGGACATCCGGTGTTGCTTCAGTCGCGCCAACTCATCACTGATCGACGCCTCGATCTGTTCGTTCACCGCGCCATCACGGGTCCATCCACCGGCCATGTCGCGCCCTCCTCTCCCTATGGCAGCATCCTAGACGATTTAGCATGCGGGCTGAAAATTCAGTACCGTGCCCGCAAGCTGCGGACAGGGCAAGTTCTCATTGCACGGGCGAAATCAAGCGGTCGCCAGCATACCTTTTTCGCGTGCAAGGTCGCGCATCTTCTTTTGCAGCTTCTCAAACGCGCGCACTTCGATCTGGCGGATGCGTTCGCGGCTGACGTCATATTGGCCGCTCAACTCCTCCAGCGTCAAAGGTTGGTCCGTTAGACGGCGCTGGGTCAGAATGTCTTTTTCGCGATCATTCAGGATTTCCATTGCCTCGACAAGCAGTTCGCGTCGGGTTTCCAGTTCATCACGTTCGGCATAATCGCTGGCCTGATCGGCGTCCTCGTCCTCCAACCAGTCTTGCCATTCCATCGTGCCTTCGCCTTCGGTTCCGACCGTGGCATTCAGCGATGCATCGCCGCCAGACATCCGGCGGTTCATGCTAACCACTTCAGCCTCGGTCACACCGAGATCGTTAGCGATCTGCTTGACATTGTCAGGGTGCATATCGCCATCTTCCAAGGCGCCGATGTTGGCCTTGGCCTTGCGCAGATTGAAAAACAGCTTCTTCTGCGCACTCGTCGTGCCCATTTTGACCATCGACCACGACCGCAGGACATATTCCTGAATCGCAGCCCGGATCCACCACATGGCATAGGTCGACAGCCTGAAACCCCGTTCCGGATCAAACTTCTTGACAGCCTGCATCAGACCAACATTGGCCTCCGAAATCACTTCTCCCTGCGGCAAGCCATAGCCGCGATAGCCCATCGCGATTTTTGCGGCCAGTCGCAGATGTGACGTCACCATTTTATGCGCGGCCTCGATATCCTGTTCCTCGACCCAGCGCTTGGCCAGCATGTATTCCTCTTCCGGCTCAAGCAGCGGGAATTTGCGGATTTCCTGCATATATCGGTTCAGGCCGCCCTCGGGCGTCGGGACCGGCAGGTTTGCATAATTCGCCATATTTCCTGTCCCCTATTAGATGTTTACGCGTTTAACATACTATATGGGTCACGTTTCCTGTCATTCAAGACACGAATAGTTTATGATCGGCTTCATATCGCCACAGCATGACCACCGATAACCTGAACTTCGCCACTTACGCGCGCGACGCGGGACCAACGCGCAAGACGGCAACAAGGTCCGCCATGTCTTTCGGCAGCGGCGATTCGAAACGCATGGCCTCCGCGCTTCGGGGATGAACAAAGCCCAGAACAGCAGCATGAAGCGCCTGCCGGGGAAAGTTGCCAATTGCAGCGATGCCCTCAGGCGATAATGCTCGCCCGGCCGGCTTACGTCGCCCGCCATAGACCGGATCGCCGATCAACCCGTGGCCGCAATGCGCCAGATGCACCCGGATCTGATGAGTGCGGCCGGTCTCAAGCCAGCAATCCATCAGTGCAACAACCGGCGGCGTCCCGAACCTCTCGACAATTCGCGCCCGCGTCACCGCATGACGGCCCCCTTGAAACAGCACTGCCTGTTTTTGTCGATCAGTGCGGTGCCGCGCCAGTTGCGTGGTCACGCGCAGGATGTTCCCGGCCTCGAACCCGGCACCACGAATGCCGCGCAGACGCGGATCATTGGCGTCCGGCACGCCGTGACACAAGGCGTTATATTTGCGCTCGACACTATGCGCCGCGAACTGGTCGGCCAGTCCGTGGTGAGCGGCATCAGTCTTCGCGACCACCAGCAGGCCGCTGGTATCTTTGTCGATCCGATGCACGATACCGGGGCGTCGCACGCCGCCAACACCTGACAGATTGCCTCCGAAATGATGTAGCAAGGCATTAACCAGTGTGCCTTGCGGGGTGCCGGGAGCCGGATGCACGACCATTCCCGCAGGCTTGTCGACCACGATCAGATCGTCATCCTCATAAACCACGTTTAGCGCGATAGGTTCAGCAATTATGTGGGTTTCTTCAGCCTGCTGCACGGTGATTTCGATCCGCGCACCTTCCGCGACACGTGACTTGGCATTGGTAACCGGCTGGCCATCAATTGTAACGGCACCCTCTGCCAGCAAGCGCGCCAATCTTGTGCGCGACAGTGCCGCCTCTTCTGGAACATCGCGCGAAAGCGCCTTATCAAGACGCGGCGGCGGATCAGCCGCGATGAAAAAGGCAATATGACGGGTGGCCATGACAGATCCTTCGGAGCCGACTGCAGAACCGGCCAATTTGCGCTTCCTTCGGCGACTGGTCACAGTCTTGGCCGGCGTGATGATTGTCGGGCTTGTAACCATCGTCGCTCTGCTTGTCATCCGCTTCTCATCGGTCCCGACAACGCCGGTGCTACCTGATACGATCTCCCTGCCCGATGGCGTTACCGCAAACGCCGTGACGATCGCCAGTGACTGGTATGCCGTGGTGACCAATGACGGCCGCATCCTGATCTTTGACCGCCCGACCGGGCGTTTGCGTCAAACCGTAATCGTGGAATAAAAACATCGCCAAAATCTGGGGGTTTTTGTGGTACCACCTCCCCGGCTCGAACGGGGGACCTCCTGATCCACAATCAGGCGCTCTAACCAACTGAGCTAAGGCGGCACGCGGTTGTGATTTAACTTTGGCGCTGACCGATTGCAAGTGGTTTTCCTGACGACTACTCGTCGCGCTTGCCTTCATTGCAGCAAGCGGATAGCACAACGTCCAGATCACCGGAGGCCGCCATGGGCATCAACCGCGAACGCGACATTGAGGCAAATTTGCAGATCGGCCCCACCGACCGAGGGATGGTGCGAATCTTTGTCGAATCGCAGGGTATCGAGGTACCGATGGATTTTGACCCAGACGAGGCCGACGAGATCGCCGAAGAAATCCGCGCTGCAGCGACGGCCGCACGCGCTATCAAAGGCTGAAATCCGGATCGCGCAAGGCTGCCAGCCGACGTGCAGCATGGGCGGCAAATTTCTGGATCATCGTCCTGCGCCGTGCTGCGGCTAACTTACGTTCAGGTGCCATCCGAATAACCTCCCCACCAAAGGCATCAGCGACGATCAATCCGGTATCGAAGGGCAAAAGCTCGGTTGGAAAGTCGATATCCACCGCCCAGAAGAATCGGTCGCACCACTCCATATATCCCTGCCATTTCAAATCCGTAAGAAAATCAGTTCGGCAGGACTTGCATTCGATTACCCAGAGTTCGCCTTTTGGACCAAGTCCCAATACATCGACCCGCATCCCCCGCACGGGGACGAACTCCTCAACTGATACGAACCCGCGCGTTTGCAACATCCGCGATATCCCCCGCGCCAATTGCTGGCCGGGCCGAGAAATCTGACGTGATTGAACAAAGCGCATGCGCGGCATGCCGGCACCCTGAACAATTAGTGAACGCACTTCAAGACCCTGCTTGCAGGAATGTTGTCAGGCTGGCCCTTGTCTGGCGCCACATGCCGCCTTATGTGGGGGCAGTGACGGGTTCTGCCCTTCGCGTGATCGGTAGCATTCCGGTGGCCTTACGTAACTCCGAGGGAGCTGGCTCTGTGCGGATCCTGGTCCGTGTATCTGGCGCCCACCTGTAATAAACAGGTCCTCGGGAATCAAAACCACACGGTTGTTTGGTGGTCCCGTCACACTCC
Source organism: Pontibaca salina (assembly GCF_016307205.1). Lineage (GTDB taxonomy): Bacteria > Pseudomonadota > Alphaproteobacteria > Rhodobacterales > Rhodobacteraceae > Pontibaca > Pontibaca salina. The sequence goes on from NZ_JAEIJD010000005.1 coordinate 123,428, forward strand.
ATTGAAAAGACAAAGCCGCCGCCGGAGATGTCCCAGCGGCGGCTTTGTCTTATCCTATGGCCAGCGGCTAACTCAGACGCGACGGCGCGCCCTGCCGCTTGCTTCTTTAACCGGCACCGGAATAGGTTTTAGTTCGGACAGCACCGGCATACCCCGACGCGGCCCCTTTGGCTTTTCGGCCAGACTCATCACCGCCCATGCAAACTGGACTCCGGCAAAGACGATTCCGTGCATGAACCACAGCATGAATACGGCAAGGAAAGCCACATCAGACCGCGCGATTAATGAGCGCAGGTTCATCACATCGAACCACATCAACATCCCGACGAAAAGTGCCGCGATACCGAAGCCTATTAACGTGTGGCGGATATAAAGCTTGACCAGCTTTGGCATTATCGCCTCCTGTGATTTGGTTCTACTAATATTAGTGTTCACAAGTCGCTGTTCCAGAGGGGTGCTGGATAAAACCGAGTAAAGGCGGCTATTCTCGCGATTTTCACCCTTAGAACGCCTCAGGCCGGGCTGCCCGCGCCATATGATCCAGCACCGCGTTAACGAATTTTGGCTCGCGCCCGTCAGCAAAGAAAGCGCGGGCGATTTCGACGAATTCGTTGATCACCACCCGTGGCGGCGTGTCCGACTGCGTCAATTCTGCGCCAGCGACCCGAAACAGCGCGCGCAAAGTTGGATCGATACGCGCGATCGGCCATTTCGCAATCAGACTGCGATCGGTCATCTGGTCGATCTTTGCCTGCCAGTTCACTGCGTCCTCGACGAGCTTGCGAAACAGCGCGATATCGCCGTCCTGCATCTCATCGCCGTCATAGGTCGCGCCAAACCGGTGTTCCAGAAATTCGGCCACGACCTCGCGGGTGGATTGCTCGGTGTGTTCCATCTGGAACAGTGCCTGCACCGCATACAGTCGCGCGGCGCTTCTCATTTTACGTTTCTGATTGCCCGAAAGGGCGCCATCCGAGGGTGTCATGCGGTGTCTGATCCATGATTTTGGTTCGCCAGCCTGAATTCCTCAGGTGCTGGCCGAAAACCAACCCCTTTGCGTGCGCCACCCCATTTGCGGGTCAATGCGATCAGATGCAACGCCGCCGCCGCCGCGCCCCCACCCTTGTTTTGGCCTTGGGCCTCGGCGCGCACGATTGCCTGATCCCGATTTTCCACGGTCAGGATCCCGTTACCGATGCAAAGCCCCTGCAATCCCATCAGTTGCAGCGCGCGGCTGCTATCATTGCAAACGGTTTCGTAATGCGTCGTTTCGCCCCGAATAACACAGCCCAGCGCCACGTAGCCGTCATAATTTGACATACGGTCGGCAATCGCGATGGCGGTCGGAACCTCCAAAGCACCGGGGACTTCGACCAGATCAAAACTGCCGCCTGCTGCCGAGATCTCGGCCTGTGCCCCCGCGATCAGTTCATCGGCGATATCCTTGTAATAAGGTGCGACCACGATCAGCAGCTTGACTGGTTTGTCAAATTCAGGCCGCGGCAAGGAGTAATGGGTTTCGGTACCAGCCATATCTCAGTCTTTCGTCATGATCGGGCGCGTTCCAGCAATCGTCAGGCCAAAAGCATCCAGCCCAAGATAGCGAGTTTGCGGAGAATCGGTAAGGAGGATCAAATCATGCAGCCCGAGCGACGACAGGATCTGTGCGCCCAGTCCGGTCTGTTTGATCGTGCGCGGCCCCTCTTCTTCGGTCGCGTAAAGTGCGTTGCGCGGCTGGCGGAACAGACAGACCACGCCGCGCCCTTCCTGTGCGATCAGTTCCATCGCGCGGGGCAGCTCGCGCATCGGTTTTGGCCCCAGCCCGAGCACATCCGACGCCTCGTGCAGGGCATGGGTGCGGGTCAAGACCGGTTCCGGAGTGCTGATGTCACCTTTGATCAACACCACATGTTCGATGCCATGGGTCTGGTCGGTGAACAGCCGCATCTCCCATTCGCCGCCAAATTCGGACTGCACAGTTTCGCGCCCGGTTTCGACCACCAGATTGTCGTTGCGGCTGCGATAGATGATCAGATCGCTGATCGTACCGACCTTCAGCCCGTGTTCTGCAGCGAATTCGACCAAATCCGGCAGCCGCGCCATAGTGCCGTCAGGTTTCAGGATCTCACAGATCACACCGGCCGGTTTTAATCCGGCCAGGCGGGCGATATCGACCGCCGCTTCCGTATGGCCCGCACGCACCAGCACCCCGCCAGCACGCGCCCGCAGCGGAAAAATATGGCCCGGCGTAGCCAGGCTAGACAAGGTGTTCTGCTCATCTATAGCGGTCGCGATTGTATGGGCGCGATCATGGGCGGAAATGCCTGTGCTTACGCCTTCTCGCGCTTCGATCGAGACGGTAAACGGCGTTTCATGACGTGAGGAATTGTTGACTGCCATCATTGGCAGCCCCAGTCGATCGACGCGCTCGGCGGTCATCGGCAAACAGATCAAGCCCCGCCCATGCATCGCCATAAAATTGATCGCCTCAGGGGTCGCGAATTCGGCGGCGATCACCAGATCACCTTCGTTTTCGCGATCTTCATGATCGACCAGAATGAACATGCGCCCTGCCCGCGCCTCTTCAATGATTTCTTCGGTCGATGCAATCGCATCACGCAGGTTGCTTTCCACCGGTCCGGGGGTCTCGAAACTCATCGCGCAGTCTCTCGCTTTGGGGGTCATCCCGCCAGATAACCCACACCAACTCTGATGGCCAGCCTTCTGCAGTGCGGCCCACCGTAATGGCGGAAAATATCTCGACGTCAGTCGGTGCAATCGTGCGCCGGTATGCGTTCAGGCTTGTGGCGTCGCCTCTGCTAGCCTTGCGACATAGCGCGCCAAGGTATCGATTTCCAGATTCACGCCGTCATCGACGGTCAGCTCACCCCAGTTGGTTACCTGTTTCGTGTGTGGAATGATATTAACCCCGAAAGTAGCACCATCCACCTCATTGACAGTCAGCGAGGTGCCATTCAGCGCCACCGACCCCTTGGGCGCAATGAAGCGCGCCAGATCCTCGGGTGCGCGCAGGGTGACGCGGGTGCTGTCGCCTTCGTCACGCGCTTCGATCACTTGGGCCACGCCGTCGACATGGCCCGACACAATATGCCCGCCCAACTCATCACCCACTCGCAATGCCCGCTCAAGATTGATGCGCTTGCCCGGTGTCCAGTCCGACAGGTTGGTTTTTGAAACGGTCTCGGCACTGATCTGCACGTCGTACCAATCATCGCCCAGCGCAATCACCGTCAGGCAGACCCCGTCGCTCGCGATCGAAGCACCAATATCTATGCTGGCGGTGTCGTATCCGGTCGCGATACGCGCCCGCAGATCGCCAGCTCGCTCCAACTCGCGAATTGTGCCTACATCGGTGATGATCCCCGTGAACATGGTTCGGTCCCCGCTTTCTGTCTTTGCCGAGGTACAGCACGCGCCCGCGCGCGACAATGCCAACCTTGCGCTCCTCAACCGTTGAAGCCATAGTCTGGCCTGAGCGAAAAGCCAAGGATGGCGGCCATAAACCACCGGCAGCAAAAAAATACCATGGCCCCGTCCGACAACAGGCCCTTGGCGGGCGATGTTTTCCCTCTGGCGCGCAACTTTCTGTTCCTGCAAGGTCCGCATGGGCCATTCTTCAATGCGCTGGCCCAAATACTGCGTGCTGCTGGGGCGTCAGTCTGGCGGATAGGTTTTAATGCCGGCGACCGGGCGTTCTGGCACCATAGCAAAAGCTATATTCCCTATCGCGGCAGCGCCGAAGCATGGCCCGATAAGGTCGCCTCCCTTCTGCGCGAACGCCGGATAACTGATCTGGTCCTTTACGGCGATACCCGCCCCATCCATGCTCAGGCTATTTGCGCGGCGCGGATGCGCGGTGTGACAGTCCACGTCTTTGAAGAAGGCTATTTGCGTCCCTATTGGGTGACCTATGAGCGCGGCGGATCCAATGGCAATTCCCCCCTTATGAAAATGAGCATCGAGCAGATGCAAAGGGCGCTGACGCAATCCGACATGGAGGCCCCACTGCCGCCGGCGCATTGGGGCGACATGCGCCACCATATTTTCTATGGCGCGCTGTATCATTGGTTCGTCATGTTCAGGAATACGGACTATGCCAATTTCCGCCCCCATCGCGATCTGTCTGTGACCAAAGAGTTTCGACTTTATCTGCGGCGACTTCTATTGATGCCGGCCCATGCGATTGAGCGCCGGGTGTCGACCGCACGGATCCGGTGCGGCAACTTTCCCTATCACGTTGCGCTATTGCAGTTGAGTCATGACAGCTCTCTGCGCGCTCATTCCCGGTACTCGGATATGAGCGCATTTCTGAGCGAGATTGTAGAAGGGTTCGCCGCAGGCGCGCCGTGCCATCACCATTTGGTTGTCAAAGCTCATCCGCTTGAGGACGGACGTGTGAACCTGCGGCGCGAATTGTATATGCTTGCCCGCCGCCATGGCATTGATGGGCGTGTACATTACCTTCGCGGCGGTAAACTTGCCCGGCTACTTGACCATGCCCGTAGCGCGGTAACTGTAAACTCGACTGCTGGCCAGCAGGTGCTGTGGCGCGGGATACCCCTGCGCGCCTTCGGTCGCGCCGTCTATGACAAGCCAGAACTGGTTTCGAAACAACCGCTGGCCGAGTTCTTTGCCGCCCCCCATCGCCCCGACAACCGGGCCTACAAGGACTTTCGGCGCTATTTGCTGGAAACCAGCCAGGTCCCAGGGGGCTTCTATTCTACGCGCGCTCGGCGTCAGCTGTTACGTCAGGTTGTCGATCTGATGCTGAATTGCGCTGATCCTTATCAAGCGCTGACAACAGGGACGTCGGCACCAAGGCAACAGTTTCAGTTCATCAGGTAAGACAAATCGATCGGCGACTGGATTTTCACGTCTGGCCCAGATAGCGTGCGCAAAACGATGGTACAAAGAGTAATTGGTCGAGGTAAACTGCTTTGATATTCCGACAGTCTCGGTGGGTGCGGCCCATAGCATTGCTGGCAACTCTCAGCGTTTTGGCCGCCTGCGGGTTGCCGCAGCTTGGCCCCAACAAGCGGCAAATCTTCGCAGGCTCGGTCCAGAATAGTGGCAACGCCTTCGTGATACCCGTAAATGACGCGGTTACGCGCGCCACTGCCGTGATGCCGGCCTTGGGGTTTTCCGGTGATTTTCTAAACGCAGCCCAGCTGGATTCGGACACGATTCGTCCCGGTGACGTCTTGGGTCTGACCATTTGGGAAAACGTCGATGATGGATTGCTGTCAGGCCCGACCGGAAGCTCAACCATGCTGGAAGAGGTTCAAGTAGACGGCAACGGATACGTCTTTGTTCCCTATGCGGGGCGGGTCCGCGCGGCAGGCAATTCTCCGGAACAATTGCGTGAAGCGATCACCCGTCAGCTTGAACAGCAAACCCCCGACCCTCAGGTCGAGGTGCGCCGCATGGCCGGTGATGGATCAACGGTGTCTTTGGTCGGGTCGGTTGGCGCACAGGGAGTCTATCCGATTGAAAGACCCACTCGCACATTGGCCACCATGCTGGCGCGGGCCGGCGGCGTCGATATCGAGCCCGAAATTGCGCAAATCACCGTCACCCGCGGTGGCCGGAAAGGCCAAGTCTGGTTTCAGGACCTATTCGCCCATCCCGAGCTAGACATCGCGCTGCGCAACGGCGACCGAATCCTCGTTGAAGAAGACACCAGAGCATTTACCGCCCTTGGCGCAACGACCCGTCAAGCACGCGTGCCATTCGAAACCAGAGATCTGTCCGCACTCGAAGCCATTGCACAGGTCGGCGGCTTGGTTTCTATCTCTTCAGATCCGACGGGTGTCTTCGTGCTGCGCGAAGAACGGGCGGAAGTTGCCAACGCAATTTTGGGCCGCAATGACCTGCAAGGCCCGCAGCGTATCGTTTATGTGCTGGATCTGGCCGAGCCCAACGGCCTGTTCATGGCCCGCGACTTCCTGATCCGCGACGGTGATTCGCTTTATGTTACCGAAGCACCCTATGCGCAGTGGGCGAAGTCGATCTCGATCATCTTCGGAGCAATCACACCCGTGGCAAGTCTCGATAGCTTAGCTGGCAGTTAAGATTGCGCGACAATTGGCATGACGACGCAACCGGGGGTATCCGCCCCCGGTTGTTCGCTTTCAACGGGGGCCTATTTACGCAGCGCGTGCGCCGTATCCTAACGCTTTCTGGCTATCATGTGCAGATCGGCCTGCCGCGTGCTGGGGATATGGTGGGGATCTGGGGCAACAGTCCGACCGCCTGGAGGGGGCGAGCAGTGGCGGCCCGGCGCGCACTGCCGTTGTTGCGTATCGAAGACGCGTTTCTGCGCAGCCTGCACCCCGGTCGCGCCGGCGAAGCGCCCATCAGTCTTGTGATCGATCGCCGGGGCGTGCACTTCGATGCTTCGGCCCCGTCCGATCTGGAACATCTGCTGGCGACAGCGCCGCTGACCGATACCAAGCTGCTGGACCGCGCGCGCGATGCAATCAAGAGGATGCGCGAGGCACATCTGAGCAAATACAGCGGCTACGATGTGGCTAGCACACTGCCAGCCCCCGGTTATGTCCTGATCGTCGATCAGACGCGCGGTGATGCCTCGGTGCGGGCCAGCGGCGGCGATATCGCGCTTTTCCAAGAGATGCTGCGCCGCGCACTAGAAGAGCACCCCGAAGCACGGTTTGTCATCAAGACACATCCTGAAACCTCCGCTGGGTATCGCCCCGGGCACTACAGCGCTGCCGACGCTAATGAGCGCATCACGATTGTCGATTGGCCAATCAGCCCGTGGGCACTGCTAAAAGGTGCGCAGGCGGTATATACGCTGTCGTCGCAATTGGGCTTCGAGGCGATCCTTGCAGGTCACCGCCCGCGCGTATTCGGCACGCCATTCTATGCCGGATGGGGGCTGACGCACGACGAGACCCCGCTACCCCGCCGACAGCGCCGCCTGACAAGCGCACAGCTTTTCGCAGCGTCCATGATCCTCTACCCGCACTGGTACGATCCGTTCCGTGACCGCCTATGCGAAATCGAAACCGTGCTGGACAATCTCGAAGCTCAGGTCAGCGCATGGCGGCAGGACCACGCCGGCTGGGTCGCAAGCGGAATGCGCCTGTGGAAACGCGCGCCGTTACAGGCAATGTTCGGCCAGCAAAAGCGCATGATTTTTGACAACGGCCCGGCGCGGGCTGCGCGTGCGCGGCGATCGCGCATGGTCTGGGCCGGTCACGCGTCATGCAAGAATGATGATCGGGTGCGGGTCGAAGACGGCTTTCTGCGCTCGTTCGGCCTTGGCGCGGCATTGGTGCCGCCGCTGTCGCTGGTGCTGGATGATCTTGGCATCTATTACGACCCCTCACGCCCCAGCCGGCTGGAACAATTGATCGAAACGCGTGCAATCCTGACACCCCGACAACAACGTCGTGCGGAAGCATTGATCGACGTGCTGATTTCAGCGGGGTTGAGCAAATACAACCTGCCGGGCGCGACGCCTGAATTGCCGGAAGGATACAGGATATTGGTGCCGGGTCAGGTCGCTGATGACGCATCAATCCGAACCGGAACCGACCGCATATCGACAAACATAGACATGCTGCGCGCCGCACGCGCCGCCAATCCGCAAGCGGTGATTATTTACAAACCCCATCCTGATGTCGAAGCAGGTTTGCGCGACGGTGCTATCGCAGCGACAGAACTGGCCGACGTCGTTGTCACGAATACCGACCCCGCCAAGCTGCTTTCTCAGGTTGATGCGGTCTGGACGATGACATCGCTGCTCGGTTTCGAGGCTCTGCTACGGGGGCTGCCAGTCACCACATTAGGGGCACCGTTCTATGCTGGTTGGGGGCTGACGACCGATCTGGGCAAGGTGCCTGAACGGCGCCGCGCGCGCCCTAGTCTGGCTGGGCTGGCCCATGCCGCGCTGATCGACTATCCACGCTATCTTGATCCCGTCACGAACCGGATCTGTCCGGTTGAGGTCATCGCCGAACGCTTGGCCGACGGCACCGTGCTGCGCCGCAGTCCCGGCAACCGCGCGCTGTCAAAATTGCAGGGTTTGTTTGCCAGCTGCGCCCCGCTGTGGCGTTAAATCTGCGCCCGCACCCAATGGTGCAGCACGTCGGCCCCGATGGCCCGTGTCTCAAGAAGCCGGAACCGAGCCGCATTGTCGAGACGTTGCAGCCCCAATGCTCCGATGGCGGGCAACCCGTCGCCGCCAATCGTCAGCCCAGCGGTAAATCCGACCAGCTCATCTACCAGATCAGCCCCCAAAAGCGACGCAGCCAAAGCCCCACCGCCTTCACAGAATACACGGGTAAGCCCCGCTTCGCCCAATTTCTGCAGCACATCGGCCATATCGATTTGGCCAGATATAACCCCACAGGGCACTAACCGGGCACCTAGGCCCTCCCAAGCGCTGACACGTTCGCCATCGGCACCGGAACCATGACAGAGCCACAGCGGCACATCGCCTGCTGAACGCGCTAACTGCCCCATAAGCGGCAGCTCCAGATGGCGCGATACGACCACGCGCACCGGCTGGTGCTCGATGCCAAGGTCGCGCACCGTCAGCGAGGGATCGTCGGCCCGCACTGTTCCGGCCCCGACCATCACCGCATCGTGGCGCGCGCGCATTCCATGCACCAAGCGGCGCGCGTCAGGGCCTGTGATCCACTGGCTGTGCCCGCTCGCGGTGGCGATGCGCCCGTCAAAACTGCTGGCAAGTTTTAAGGTAACCATGGGGCGTCCCTGCTCGGCTTTCAGAAGAAACCCTGCATGATCCCGGCCGGCCTGTCGGCTTAGGACACCCGTTGTTAATTCGATCCCGGCCTCGCGTAACATGGCGAAGCCCTGCCCGGAAACACGCGGATCACTGTCTTCGAAAGGGGCGACGACACGGGCAATGCCCGCCTTGATCAGCGCCTCGGCACAGGGCGGTGTCTTGCCGTGATGCGCACAAGGCTCAAGCGTGACATAGGCCGTCGCACCCCTTGCAGCCGCGCCAGCCTGTTCCAACGCCATGGGCTCGGCATGGGGACGCCCGCCCGGTGCGGTCCAGCCCCGTCCCACAATACGGGTGCCCTTGACGATCACGCACCCGACAGCCGGATTGGGCCAGCACGCGCCCTGATTGCGCCGCCCCAAAGACAGGGCGAGCGCCATGAATCTTTCGTCTAGATAGCTCACTCGTCCGAGGCTGCGCCCGGGTGCAGCTCGCTTACGAACTTGTCGAAATCATCTGCAGCCTGAAAATTCTTATAGACGCTGGCAAAGCGCACATAAGCGACCGTATCGATCCGGGCCAACGCCTCCATCACGATTTCGCCAATCTTCTTGGATGGAATGTCGGTTTCGCCCATGCTTTCCAGCCGCCGCACGATGCCGGAAATCATCTGGTCAATGCGTTCGGGTTCGATCGGGCGTTTCTGCATGGAGATACGGATCGAGCGCTCCAACTTGTCGCGGTCAAAACTTTCGCGCTTGCCGGTGGTCTTTATGACGACAAGATCGCGGAGCTGCACGCGTTCATAGGTTGTAAACCGCCCGCCACAGGCCGGACAGAACCGCCGTCGCCTGATCGCGACATGATCCTCGGCTGGGCGCGAGTCCTTGACCTGCGATTCCATGTTTCCGCAAAACGGGCAACGCATCAGCCGGTCCCTTCCTCAAATTTTCCTCTATTTGTGGTCGCCTGGCACCACTTGTCCACAACTATAGGCGACACTCCAGACTTTGGGTAGAGGCAATTTCCACCCCCCATATGGACAGATGGAACCGACGCTGCAGCAGCCGCGTTCTCCGCGTGAGGGTACCGGGAGTCTCCCGCGCCCCCCTATGCACAGGAGTCGGATATGAGTGTCGCAAGAGTAACCGAGATTTCCGCCACATCGCCGCAGAGCTTCGAGGATGCCGTCACAAAAGGAATTGAGCGTGCGTCAGAGACCTTGCGCAATGTGACAAGCGCTTGGGTCAAGGAACAGCGCGTCAAGGTCGGCAACGGCAAGATCAGCGAATATCAGGTCAATTTGATGGTGACATTCGTTCTGGACGATTGATCTGAGCCGGGTCACCGGCACAGATGCGCCGCCACCCGCCGCGTGTGCGGCGCATCTCGATGTTCGAACAAATAGATACCCTGCCAATTGCCCAAAAGCATCTGTCCGTGTGACACAGGGATCGACAGAGAGACCGGCAGCAACGCGGCCTTGATATGGGCAGGCATGTCATCTGGTCCCTCGACGGTGTGCCGTAACCACGACATCGCCTGATCATCCCCATGCGGCACCAACCGGCGCATGAACTCGGCAAGGTCACGCTGAACATCAGGATCCGCATTTTCCTGAATCAGCAGCGAGGCGGAACTATGCCGCAGAAACAGGGTCAGCAGTCCTGATTCGACAGCCGAGGCCATCAGCCACGCGGCAATATCATCAGTTATCTCGTAAAGTCCGGGCCGATTGGTTTTAAAAGCAAACTCAGTCTGCATGGCATATCAGCGCCCGAATGGAAAACGATCCTCGAACGGGTCATTACCAAAGCAAAATTGATGCGCCGCAGCCGAGGTCAGATTGTACCCCACCGCGTCAATCGAAAGGGAATAGCCATGCTCGGTTGCGGCGCCCGGTGGGGGATTCAACGCGAACTGCACAGCCTTGGTGCCGGGACGTGTGACGCTGGGCCCGACTCCGCGCTGAATGTAAAGCCGCTGCACTGCGGCGGTATTTAGTACGCGGCGCGCATAGTCCCCCGCAGCGCACCAAAACTGGGCTGGACCTGCACCGGGGCGGCTGAGAACCTCAAAACCGCCCTGCGGCAGCGCGAAGACCTCTTGGCGGTTCACTGCGCGCCATGCCAACGCCGCGCTGGACCAGCTTATCGCCAAGAGCAGAGCGGACAGAGCGACATACCGCATGGCCCTAGTGCCGCATTCGGGGATGGGTGCAATCCTGCAACGACAATTGCACCGACTGACTGCGTCCCTCTCGCAACGGCAGGCTGATCAACCCACCCTCGGACGGCTTAATGCCTGCTGCTTCGGGATCAAGCGTGAACTGCACGGTGGTGCGCTTGTTGACGCTGACACCGGAACCCCGACCACGCACCACATAGATTTGCGCCGTCCACGGCGCATTCAATGCGCGGGCGGCATAATCGCCTGCGCCGCACCAGTACCGCCCGGATGAAGCGGCGGTGCTGCCGTAAACCTCGAAGATGGCAGTATTCACCTGACTGACCCGCATATCGCGTTTGGCAGCGAAATCGGCCAGCGACAGATGCGGAAGACACAGCGCCAGCGCGGCAATTGGAGCAGCAATCGCATATTTCATCGCGTCGTCACCTTTTTCAATGCTCTTAGCGATTATAGAGCTCGTTAACGCGTCAGACAGAGACCTCACAAACTCGTGAAAACTCCACCGATAACAAGCAGACCGGGGCGCTGGGATAGGCTATCAGTCCCCGGTCTGCATTTTATACAAAGTGGCTTTCGATCACCTACTGGTCGAGAAACGAACGCAATTTGCGCGACCGACTGGGGTGTTTCAGCTTGCGCAGCGCCTTGGCTTCGATCTGACGGATGCGCTCGCGGGTCACACTGAACTGCTGGCCGACCTCTTCCAAGGTGTGATCAGTGTTCATCCCGATGCCGAACCGCATCCGCAAAACCCGCTCTTCGCGCGGGGTGAGGCTTGCCAGAACACGTGTCGTGGTCTCTTTCAGGTTCTCCTGAATCGCCGAGTCCAACGGCAAGACCGCGTTCTTATCTTCGATGAAATCACCAAGCTGGCTGTCTTCCTCGTCGCCGATGGGCGTTTCGAGAGAGATAGGCTCCTTGGCGATTTTCATCACCTTGCGAACCTTGTCCAGCGGCATCTGAAGCTTCTCGGCCAGCTCTTCGGGGGTCGCCTCGCGCCCGATTTCGTGCAACAATTGACGCCCTGTGCGCACCAGTTTGTTAATCGTCTCGATCATATGCACCGGGATACGAATGGTGCGCGCCTGATCGGCAATCGAACGGGTGATCGCCTGTCGAATCCACCATGTCGCGTAGGTGCTAAACTTGTAACCGCGGCGATATTCGAACTTGTCGACCGCCTTCATCAAGCCAATGTTTCCTTCCTGAATAAGGTCAAGAAACTGCAATCCGCGGTTGGTGTATTTTTTCGCGATCGAAATGACTAGGCGCAGGTTTGCCTCGACCATTTCCTTCTTCGCCTGACGGGCCTCTTTCTCGCCCTTCTGCACTTGCTGGACGATGCGGCGGAATTCGGAGATGTCGAGCCCCACATATTGCCCAACTTGTGCCATGTCGGCGCGCAGTTCCTCGACCTTGTCGGTGCTGCGCTCAATGAACATCTGCCAACCGCGACCCGGCTTTTCAGCCATTTCAGTCAACCAGTTCGGGTCAAGCTCGCGACCACGATATGCATCGACGAATTCACGACGGTTGATCCGGGCTTGATCGGCCAGTCTGACCATGGCGCTGTCGAGCGACATCACTCGCTTGTTGATGCCATATAGCTGGTCAATCAAGGCTTCGATACGGTTGTTGTGCAGGTGCAGTTCATTGACCCGCTGGACAATCTCAGACCGCAGTTGCTGATATTTGTCTTCCTGCCTACCGCTAAACGAATCGTCTTCGTTCAATGTCGCAGAAATTCTGCTATCCTGCATTTCAGAGAGCCGCTGGTAGTCGCTAGCAATACGCTCCAGCATTGCCAGAACCTGATCCTTCAGGGCGGCTTCCATTGCCGCCAGGCTCATGTTGGCCTGTTCTTCCTCTTCTTCGTCGTCATCTTCCTTGGCAAGCGGGTTGCCGTCGGCGTCGAGTTCCGGGCCAGTATCCTCCTTGGATTTGGCGCCTTCCACTTTGGCCGGGTCGACAACCGGTTCGGTGACAGCCACCTCATCCTCTAACTGGTTGTCAAAGGTGGTTTCCAAGTCGATCACGTCGCGCAGAAGAATGTCTTCGGAAAGCAATTCATCGTGCCAAATGGTGATCGCCTGAAATGTCAGAGGGCTTTTACACAAACCCGCGATCATCGTATTGCGGCCGGCCTCAATGCGTTTGGCGATTGCGATCTCGCCCTCGCGCGACAGCAACTCAACGCTGCCCATTTCGCGCAAGTACATGCGCACCGGGTCATCGGTACGGTCAAGCTTCTCAGAAGCGGCCTTGGCCACCGTAACGTCACGGGCGCTTTCGGTCGTGGCGATCTCGGTCGAGCCGGTGGCCTCTTCCTCTTCCTCTTCGGCCTCTTCATCTTCGATGACGTTGATGCCCATTTCGGACAGCATCGACATCACATCTTCAATCTGCTCGGAACTCACCTGATCGGGGGGAAGAACCTGATTGAGTTGATCGTAGGTGATATACCCTTTTTCGCGTGCCTCGCCGATCATCTTCTTCACGGCGGCCTGGCTCATATCCAGCGAGGTTTCGGCCTCCTGATCTTCGGTCTTGCGCTCGTCTGTGTCTTTCGCGGCCATTCAATGCTCCTGCACGGTGCCTAGGTGATTCGCATTTATCGAATCATTCACGGGATCGGGTGATTCGTCACCCCCGTGTAACCGTTTTTATTCAGAGTTTCCTTACCAAAGCCCTATTTGCGCGGCTTAGAATCCCTGATCCTCTCCAAAAGCGAATCGAGTGCGCCGCGTTCCTCGCGGTTTATTCGCGCTCCGTTTTCGCCGGTGTCATATTCCGTTTTATCCTCATGCGGGTTTCGCATTGCCCGGTTGCGCGCTTCGGCGGCCTGGCGCAATCGCCAGGTTAACGCCTCATCCGCAAGGCCGGACAAATCCTCAACCGCCTCGGCAATCTCGGCATTCAGCCCGCGCCGCGCTTGGAGTTTTGCGAGTTCTTCGGCCAGAATCATCCGAGCCAGATCCAGATCGCCGGGGTTGCGCACGCAGGGGCTTATTGCGACATGGCGCAATGCCATCAGGTTTTCAAGGGCTCGAGCGCCGATCTGGTCGCGAATTTCGCGGGTCAGCGTTTCGTGATCAGCCTCGACATGGTCCAGCAATAGGTCGCGCAGCCGGGCATGTTCCGGGTCGGAGCAAGGCATCGCGTCGAGTTCCGATTCGAATTCGGCGATCACTGGCGGCGTGACGATGGCACTGGCCAAAATCACCGCCTCTCGCATGTGGTCTTGCGCGCCATCGCCCGCCGCCACCAGAAGCGACGATTTCGTACCCGGCATTGCCGTCAAGAGGGGTGCCTTGCCGCGCCAAGGCACGCGTCTGGACTTTCCTCGTCGCGAGAACAGATCCCAACGTAACCTCTTGATTTCCGAGCCATAATGCGCCCGTATCGATGGATCTCGGATCAGGAGGATCTTGTCGCGCAGTGCCTTGTCGAGCGCCGCTTTTCGCTCGGGGCTATCAAAATTTCGGCCTTCTGTTTCGCGTTGCCAGAGCAGGCGCACCATCGGCGCCGCTTGGTCCAACACCTCTTGTATTGCGCCCGCGCCCTTGGCGCGTAACAGGTCATCGGGGTCCATGCCCTCAGGCATGAGCGCGAAACGCAATGACTGCCCCGCCTCTAGCAATGGCAATGCCAGATCAATCAGCCGCATCGCGGCGCGCAAACCGGCGGTATCACCATCCAACGCAATCAATGGTTCGGGTGCGATACGCCAGAGCAACTGCAGCTGGCTTTCCGTGATCGCGGTGCCAAGTGGCGCAACCGCCGCGCCGAACCCGGCTTCGGAAAGTGCGATCACGTCCATGTATCCTTCGGCCACGATCAGCGGCATACCTTTTCCAGCGGCGCTGCGTGCGGGGCCATGATTGTAAAGGCTGCGGCTTTTATCGAACAGCGCGGTTTCTGGCGAGTTGAGGTATTTCGCGTGATCGCCGGGATCCATTGCACGGCCGCCAAACGCGATTGCGCGTCCCTGAGCGTCACGAATCGGGAATATAATACGATTGCGAAACGTATCGTAAGGCCTGCCGCCCTTGCTACTGGGTCTGGCCAGCCCCGCATCCAGTATAAGGCTTTCGGCCACCCCCTTACCGCGCAGGTGATCCCAAAGCGCCTGCCAAGCATCGGGCGCAAAGCCGATTTCCCAGCGCTCGCGCACTGCATCATCCAATCCACGCTGAGCAAGATAAGCCCGCGCCGCCCCTGCCGGCCCTGTGGCCAGTTGCAGGCGGAAAAATTGCACCGCCTGCTCCATGACCTCGATCAGTTGTGCACGGTGGTCGGTTTTTGCCTGCGCTCTGGGATCGCGTGCCGGCATTTCCATCCCGGCTTCGCGGGCTAGAATCTCGACCGCTTCCATGAACCCGACATTCTCGGTCTCTCGCACAAAGGAAATGGCATCGCCCTTGGCGTGACAGCCAAAGCAATAATAAAACCCCTTACGGTCATCGACATGAAAGCTGGCGGTCTTTTCCTGATGAAAGGGGCACGGGGCCCACAAATCACCCTTGGCCTGATTGGATTTACGCGCATCCCAAATAACTTTGCGCCCGACGACCTGGCCAAGGCTCGACCGGCTGCGCAATTCATCCAAAAATCCAGAAGGCAGGCTCATATCACATCATATTGGTCCGATGACTCGACCTTTCCACAAGCGTTACAGTCTCGTGCAACCTCTCCAGATTGCCAGCCGTTGACCGAGGTGTCGATCACCAGCGCTCTTCCCCGCTCAAAGACACATTTCATTCCAGATCGCAGCCAGATCCTGATCGCGCAATTCATCTAGGTTCTGCTCATAAACCCAAGGTGTGATCACCGGAATTGCTGCGTTATAATTCTCGGGCCAAGTTGGCGGGTCTGCCAGAATTGTCTGCCCCACATCCGCCTCGGCCACGTTGTTTAATCGTGCCTGCTGGATCGCAGCGACGATGTCAGCCTGATGGGCGCAACTTTCCTTATCCGAACCGGTTGCCAGTGCTGGCGTCACTAGCAGCGTGAGGGCAAGGGCGAGACGAACCATAACCATATAACTCCTTGTGACGATTTGGCCAGATCAGAGAGTACCCGCAATTGCAGCGCCCTGCCATGCGGGCTCTCTTGATCCGGTTCAATCCGAGCCAGCGGCTTTCAAAGCCCTTTGGCGCGATAACTGGCCGCAACGCGGTCAATCGATACCATATAGGCTGCAGTGCGCAGGTCAGGCACATCATTCCGGCTGTGCCAGACCTCGCGCATTGATTGATAGGCAATGCGCATCGTGTCGTCCAGCCCCGAGCGCACCAGCTCCAGTTCTCCGGCCCCTTGCAGATATTTCTGTTTGAAATCCGGTGACAAGGTCCAGCCAAGTCCCTGATCTTCAGACAAGCGCTCCAGTTCGTTTATGAGCAAGAGGTGGTGTGCCTCTTCCTGACGGCGCCGCATCCGACCGAACCGGATCCGCGTGAGGTTTTTCACCCATTCGAAATATGAGACGGTCACGCCACCGGCATTCGCGTACATATCCGGGATAACCAGAGTTCCCTTCTCGCGCAGAATCTCGTCCGCGCCAGCGGTGATCGGTCCGTTGGCCGCCTCGATGATCAACGGAGCCTGAATCCGCGCCGCGTTATTGACATTGATGACGCCTTCCATCGCCGCCGGGATAAGAATGTCGCAAGCTTCTTCCATGACGCTGGCCCCGTTTGCCGTATAGGTAGCATCCGGATATCCGCTCACCCCGCCATGTTTCGACATCCATTCGTGCACCGCCTCGACATCTAGCCCGGCAGGATCGTAAAGCGCGCCGTCATGTTCGACGATGCCCACGATGCGGGCGCCGTCTTCCCCTCTAAGGAAGCTCGACGCATGGTATCCGACTTTTCCCAACCCCTGCACGACAATCCGTTTGCCATCCAGACCGCCCGACAAGCCAGCCTTGGCAACATCGTCGGAATGGCGGAAAAACTCGCGCAGAGCATATTGTACGCCTCGCCCCGTCGCCTCGAGCCGCCCTTGGATGCCACCCGCATTCAAGGGCTTTCCGGTGACACAGGCCCGCGCGTTGATGTCCGTCGTGTTCATGCGCCCGTACTGATCAGCGATCCAAGCCATCTCGCGTTCGCCGGTGCCCATGTCAGGGGCGGGAACGTTTTGGCTGGGGTGAATCAGATCACGCTTGACCAATTCAAAGGTAAAGCGGCGGGTGATTTGCTCAAGCTCATCTTCGTCGTAAAGACGCGGATCGATGCGCAGGCCCCCTTTCGAGCCGCCGAACGGCACCTCGACCAACGCACATTTATAGGTCATCAGGGCGGACAGGGCCTCGACCTCGTCCTGATGCACATTGATTGCGTAACGGATGCCGCCCTTGACCGGTTCCATGTGTTCCGAATGGACCGAGCGATAGCCGGTAAAGGTGTGCACTTTGCCACGCAGGCGCACACCAAAGCGCACCGTATAAGTCGAGTTGCAGACCCGGATCTTTTCCTCCAGCCCCGGCGACAGGTCCATCAGGGCAACCGCCCGGTTGAACATCAGATCGACGCTTTCGCGAAAACTCGGTTCGGTGATCTCGGTCATATGTGCATTTCCTTCAAGAGCGGCGCTTAATCGCGCTGCAGTAGATGTGACTGATATTACTTAAACGCGTGATTAGACCTTCTGTTGAATTTCAGCAACCAAACGAAACCGCAGTCTTTTTATCTTCCCGCATAGCCGCGACTCGGATGTCAGTTCGTTCCAGTTTACCTGACAGAATCGGTCGGCCTGCGATCACGGGGATGACCCTGTTTACTGATCAAGTCTGGCGGCCAACCGCGCATCTAGCAATGTTGCCATCTGTTTGGTCTGCGACGCCGAGACGACACCGCCCACGCCAACCCGACGCCCGATACGCCACCATAGCCCGGGACGCCAAGCAAACGGCCCCGGTAGGGCGGTCCGCACGACAAAGCCTTGCGATGGTTTCAGCGCGAAATTTCCTCGCTCGACCATCTCAATCCCGTCGAAGCGCACCAATACAGTACCCGCGCTGTCGCGTAACCCGCCTTCGTGCAATTCGACGCTCAGAGCCGTGGCACGCCACATCTGCCCGGCCAGAGCCCAGAATGTGAGCGCCAGCCCAATAAGTACAATCTGCACCCAAACGCCGCCCGTGGCGACCAGCGCTACCCGCAATAACAGCAACCCCAGCCCGCCAAGCGTGAGCAGAGCCACCCACCTTCGCGGTTGACTGGCCGTCACCTGCGCTATCATATCACCATCGCCCACTTCATCACCTAGCATCCATACTGCCCGTATATCGAACCTCTCGGAGTCGGTCATCGCATTGGTTAGACATGCCCATATAAACCACGGGCCAAGAACGTCACGAGTGCTCCTCCGCTGCAATAGCTGCCAGTGCGCGATTATACGCCTTAAGCGCATCGATATGGAACAACGCGCCAACAAGTCTGGGACGGTCGCTTGCATCACTTAACTCAACGACCGGAACAAACCCGTCATCGACACGATCAAGCAGCGGCAAGGCGGCCTCCAGCGTCGTGGTCGCCTCAACGAAAAGCCCCTCTTCCATCATCTCGTAACAACGGGTGGCGTTGGCCGCATTGGGCGCATCAGGCGCACGCATGACAGCACGCGCATGAAACATCGACGGCAAATATGCCTGCGGTCCAGCCGCAAGATGGACCCCCTGACGCCCTAATTGGGTCAGGAAAAATGAGCGCTCGACCATGCGCGATGCAATGGCGGTCGAGATGCTGATCGACACCATCACCGCAATGCCGACCTGCCAGTCTCCGGTCAATTCAAATACAATCATCGTTGTCGAAATCGGCGCGCCCAGAACGGCGGCCGCGACCGCCCCCATCCCGGCATAAGCATAAAGTGCTGGGCTGCCAGAGACCTCGGGTAACAGGCTGGTTGCAATCAACCCAAAAGCCAGACCGGACAGCGCCCCCAACATCAGAGACGGGGAAAACACCCCGCCGCCCATCCGCCCGCCGAATGTAATGGCGACAGCGGCAGCTTTTATCACCGCAAAAACAATAACCTCGTTTAGAATGTAATCGCCGGATAGCGCATTATAGGTGGTCTCGTAGCCGACACCGATAATGTGGGGAAACCAGATCGCGATCGCACCCAGCATCGCCCCCGCTATGGCCGGTCGCAACCAGCGGGGCAGGCCGCTGCGTCTCTGAAAATGGTCGCCGATGTCTTCGGCCCAGAAAATCGACCGCATGAAGACAACTGCGATCACTCCGCAGATCAGCCCGAGCACCAGAAACGCTGGCAATTCGACATAGAATTTCAGCTCACCGGGAGTTGTCAGAACAAATTCTGTAACATCACCGAACTCCAGCCGATTGATCACGGTTCCGGCGACGCTGGCAATGACAATGGGGGCGAAAGCGCGGACCGCGAAATGGCGCAACACCACCTCAAGGGCAAACAGCGCACCGGCAATTGGCGCGTTGAAACTGGCCGAGACGGCCGCCGCGACGGCACAGCCCAGCAGATCGCGCCCGGTCAGACCATCAGCGTTTATTTTTCGGCACACCAGCGTGGAAATCACCCCTGCCATATGCACGACCGGCCCTTCACGACCCGATGACCCGCCCGCGCCCAGCGTGATCAGCGAAGCGAACATTGACGCAACCCCGGCGCGACGCTCGACCCGGCCCTCATGTAAGGCCGCACCTTCGATAACATTGGCGACGGCACGGACACGCCCATCGGGCGTAAAATGATGCAAGATGAGACCAACGGCCAGCCCGCCAAGAATAGGAATAGTCAGAATCCAGTACCAAGGCAGCGATTCAGCAAAGCTGTGCAGACGATGAACATCATCGGTGCCGTAGAGTGCAGACTGCAATGCATCGATGGCCTTGCGAAAGAACAGAGCGGCAAATCCGGCGGCGATACCGATGGCCAGCGCGATAAGCCAGAAACGGATCTGGCTGGGCCCGCGATGGCGTAGCAAACGCCACCCGTCCCTGACCGCATTAACCATCTTACGGAATTCGCGCGACAGTAAAGAGCGGGACGGCTCGGCCATATATGCCTCTTGTTAACGCTGACTCATTGTTTAGCGCCTTTACATTCGTTTTTGAATCAAAGAATTATCGGCTATTGCTGCGAGTCCTGCGCAGGCCGCACCTTGTGTCAGGCCCCTGCGACCAACGGCAAGAAGACTCTAATGTCAGTCGACCAGCAAAGCGCGCGCGGCAGCGCGGGCCTCGGTCGTGATCGTATCCCCGGCCAGCATGCGGGCAATCTCGTCGATACGATCCGTTTCCGCCAAGGCGGTGACGGTGGACAATGTGCTTTTGGCGTCGCTTTGTTTGTGCACACGCCAGTGGTGACCGCCACGGGCCGCAACTTGGGGCGAATGGGTCACAACCAACACCTGCCCGCCTTCTGCCAACTCTGCAAGACGGCGACCTACGGCATCGGCCGTGGCGCCCCCCACCCCGCGATCGATTTCATCAAAAATCATGGTGACGCCACTGGACGGCCCCGTGAGACAGACCTTGAGTGCCAGCAGAAAGCGGCTGAGCTCTCCGCCAGATGCGATCTTGTTGAGTGGTCCAGCCGGCACTCCGGGATTTGTCGCCACGGTAAAGGCCACTGCATCTCGCCCTTCGGGACCGGGATCGGCCGGAGTGATTTCGGTGCAAAACACCGCTCGCTCCATCCGAAGCGGGGCAAGTTCCGCCATTACTGCTGCGTCAAGCCGCGCCGCTGCGGCGGCCCGCTGTTGTGACAGCTTGGCAGCTTCGGAATCATAGGCGGCCTCGGCGCGCTCCAGTTCAGCGTAAAGCACCGCCAGATCGGCATCACCTGCGTCAAGCGCCGCCAATCGATCACGTAAGCTTTGCGTCAACTCGACCAGATCGTCGGGCACAACGTCGTGTTTGCGGGCCAGAGCGCGAATCGCGAAGAGCCGCTCCTCGATACGCTCCAGTTCGAATGGGTCGTATTGCAGCGCTTCCAGCGCTTCCTCTACGCCACGTTGGGCATCAGAGATTTCATCGAGTGTGCGGCCCAGCGCAGCAATCGGTGAGTCCAACACGCCCTCGGCACTGCCTGCCACGCCCTCCAACCAACGCAGCGCATCACCGATGGCGGAATCGGCGCCGTCACCGCCTTCGCCGCCCAGCAGAACATGTGCCCGCATGATATCGGCGCGGATTTTCTCGGCAGACTGCATCTGGCGACGCCTTGCGTCGAGTTCCGGCTCTTCGCCAAGCTGCGGGTCAAGTTCCTCCAACTCGGCGGATTCGTGGCGCAAGCGCTCCTCTTCGGCCCGCACGGCGTCCAGAGCGGCACGGGTCTGATCGACCTTGTTGCGTGCGGCGCCCATGGCGTCCCAACTGTTGCGTGTTCGCGCGCGCGCTGCTTCCACCCCGGCAAAGATATCCAGCATCGCACGGTGGCCGCGCGGGTTTAACAATCCCCGGTCATCATGCTGGCCGTGCAATTCAACCAATGTGTCGGACAGCGCCCGTAAGATTTCGCCTGAACAGCGCCGGTCGTTGACCCAAGCGGTCTTACGCCCATCTACGGTATTGACGCGGCGCAGGATCAACTCGTCATCGGATTCCGGCAGTCCGGCTGCCGCCAAAACGGCACGCGCACCATGGTTCTTGGGCAGATCAAATACCGCAGTTACCTCGCCTTGACCGGCACCGTGTCGCACCAGTTCCGCGCGCCCGCGCCAGCCCAGCACAAAACCCAGCGAATCGAGCAGGATAGATTTTCCTGCTCCTGTTTCACCGGTCAGCACGTTCAGACCCGGCTGAAACACGAGATCCAGCCGATCAATAATCAGCATATCCCGGATTTCCAGTGCACGCAGCATCAGGTCACGCGTGCGATGCGTAGCGGCGCACCGCCCCAGTCAAAACCATTGGCCTTTGATCGACTGCCGGTAAATTTGCGCCAGCCAGTTGTTGCCGCTGCTTTTCGCCTGCAACCCCTGCCCGGTCAGCAGTGCATAGCTGTCTTGATACCATTCCGAGCCTTGATAGTTGTGACCCAAAATTGCTCCCGCAGTTTGCGCCTCGTCGGTCAAGCCCAGCGATAGGTATGCCTCGACCAAGCGATGTATTGCCTCCGCGGTGTGGGTCGTGGTCTGGAAATCCTCGACCACGACGCGGAACCGGTTGATCGCCGCCCCGTAATGCTTGCGCCGCAGATAATAGCGCCCGATCTCCATTTCCTTGCTGGCCAAGTGGTCAAAGGCGAGATCAAATTTCAGGATCGCGGAATTGGCGTACTCACTGTTGGGATAGCGTTCAATTACCTCGCGCAGCGCCTGCAAGGCTTGGAAAGTCAGCCCCTGATCGCGCCCCACCTCGTCAATCTGATCGTAATAGGAAAGAGCCAGCAAATACTGCGCATAGGCTGCGTCATCGTCGGTTGGGTAAAAATCGATGAACCGTTGCGCCGCCGAACGGCTGTTGGGGAAATCCCGCCCTTGATGATAGGCGTAGGCCTGCATGATCAGCGCGCGCTTGGCCCATGTAGCATAGGGATAGAGCCGCTCGACCTCGGAGAAATAATAGGCCGCGTCATCGGTCCGGTTGCGCGCTAACTCATATTCGCCACGGTCGAAAATCTGCTCTGGCGAGTAATCCTGAAGCTGCTCGTCCCGGTTTGCTGCCGGTCCAATGCCGCTACAAGAAGCCAGTACCGCCACCAGTAAAATTGCACCGATGGTTTTGGCCTTTGTGATCCTGCCGCCAATCATGCTTGCCGATCCTCGTCGTCGTGTCCGGGAAATGCCCCACTCGGGGATGGTCTAGCACATTAGTTTCCGGGGCAAAACGCCTTAAAGCACTCCGCTGGGATGTTCCCGGCTACTGTGATGACATTGCGCCGGGCATTGATCACGCGACCTTGGGAATTTCTGCTGGAACAAGCCCCGCACCGGGAAGACGCGAAGCGGTCTCGGCATCGCAGACCACGCGGCGCCAAGCATCAGGACGGGCAAACAGCGCCCGCAGCAAAGTGTTGGTCAATGTATGACCGGCCTTATCGCCGACATACCGACCCAGAATCGGACCGCCTGCCAGCGCCAGATCTCCGAGCGCGTCCAGCATCTTATGGCGCACTGCTTCATCAGCATAGCGAAATCCGCCTGGGCTGAGCACCCGATCCCCATCTACGACAACCGCGTTTTTCAAGGTCCCGCCTAAGGCCAGTCCCTGATCGCGCATGGCGTCGATGTCAGATTGGCGACAAAAGGTGCGGCTGTCACACAGTTCGCGGGCGAAGGCCCCGTTGCTCATATCCAAAGATTTACTTTGCCGCCCAATGGCTTGGTCGGCAAAATCAATGGTGAAATCGATTCGGCATCGATCGTGCGGCAGAAGGCTTGCGCGGGCATCGCCGCGTTCCACCGTCACCGGTTTCAGCACCTCGATCGCGGTGACCGGTGCCGACAGACGGCGCACACCATGCTTTATGATCCCGCGCACGAATGGCGCAGACGACCCGTCGAGAATGGGAACCTCGGGCCCGTCGATGTCAATCAACGCGTTATGAATACCACATCCGGCCAGTGCCGCCATCACATGTTCGACGGTCGAAATTGTAACGCCGGCCTGGTTGCGCAGACGGGTGCAGAGGGGGGTGCGATCCACCCGGTTCCAAAGCGCCGGTATTGTCGCATTGCCCAGCTCAATATCCGTGCGACGAAATACGATGCCCTGCCCTGCCGCAGCCGGACGCAACACGAGACGGGCCGGCTTACCACTGTGAAGCCCAACCCCTTCGAATGTCACCGACGCTTTCATTGTATTCTGCACTAGGAGCCTCATACCGCCAATTCTCAACCACTTCGGGCTGTTGTGGCTCAGTAGCTAGTAGGTGCGGCGCGACTGCTCAACTCAATCTTTGTAACTGACTGAAACATCAGGGTTCGGGATCGGCGGAACCCGGCCATCCCAACCACAATGCGTTGTTTTCAAACTAAAAGGACCGCCTCTTGGCGGCCCTTTCGGTTTTTTATGTGATCTGTCAGTTCGCCTGACGGCGCAGAAATGCCGGAATTTCGATCCGCTCCTGATCTGGATCCGGCTCGTGGCGCTCTGCTGGCGCGGCCTCGCTCTGCTGCATCGGCGGCTGTTGCCGGGCGGTTTGTGCGCCGCGGTCTGCAGGGGTATCGCTTGCGTGACCGGTCATCCGGTTGATCAGCGAATTGATCCCGAAGCGCGAACGTTCGCCTTGCCCATGCCCTTGCCCATGAAGCTGAGCTGGCGATGGATTCAGACTGCCGCGTTGGGGTGTCGGCGCTGCCTTGGCCGCAGCCGCTTGCAGCCGGCGGAGTGTATCGGCGGACGGCTCACCGGGAGCAGCTGCGCGCGCTGCCTCCTGGGCAACCGGCTCCGCTTCAATCGTGTCGCGACGAGGCTCAAACTCGGAAACCTCTGGGCGATATGCCGGTGCCGGTAGCCCATCGTCCTGCGTCTCATAGCTATTGTAGCTGCTCTGCTGCGCCCCTGCGTGACCTGGCTCGAACCGATCATTTTCCTGACCTTGCGCCACCTCGCGGGGCGACTCGCGCAGCTCGACCTCTCCGTATTTATGCTGGGGTGCAGGTTCGGCACGCGCCGCGACGGCTGGTTCATTAAACGGTTGCGGCGATTGGCTTGGCGCTTCGCTGGGCGCCGGCTTTCTCAGCGGCTCTGACATGGACCGGCGCGGCACAGGTACTTCGGCGTCCACCTCGCCGGCGTCGATTCCGGTTGCAACCACACTGACCCGCATCACGCCTTCCATGCTGGTATCCAGCGTGCTGCCAACGATGATATTGGCATCCGGATCGACTTCTTCCCGGATCCGGTTGGCAGCTTCGTCCAGTTCGAACAGGGTCAAATCGTGCGAGCCGGTGATATTGATCAGCACACCCTTGGCCCCACGCAGGCTGATTTCGTCCAGCAGCGGGTTGGCAATAGCTTTTTCGGCGGCCTGAATCGCGCGATCTTCGCCCTCGGCTTCGCCGGTGCCCATCATCGCTTTGCCCATTTCATCCATAACCGCGCGAACATCGGCAAAGTCGAGATTGATCAGACCCGGACGCACCATCAGATCGGTCACACCCTTGACGCCTTGATACAAAACATCGTCGGCTAGGCTGAAAGCTTCGGTGAAGGTGGTTTTTTCGTTGGCCAGCCGGAACAGGTTCTGGTTAGGGATGATGATCAAGGTATCGACGACTTTTTGCAGATTTTCGACGCCCTCCTCGGCGTTCTTCATCCGCTTTCCGCCTTCAAACTGGAACGGCTTGGTCACCACCCCGACAGTCAGCACACCCAGCTCGCGCGCGGCCTGCGCGATGATCGGAGCGGCGCCTGTGCCGGTGCCCCCGCCCATCCCGGCGGTGATAAAGCACATATGCGCGCCCGCCAGATGATCGACGATCTGCTCAATACTCTCTTCGGCTGCTGCGGCACCAACACTGGCCCGCGCGCCGGCACCCAGACCTTCGGTCACTTTAATACCAAGCTGGATGCGGTTCTGCGCCTCAGCTTGTTGCAACGCCTGAGCGTCTGTGTTGGCAACGACGAACTCCACGCCGTCAAGCTGCTTTTCAATCATGTTGTTGACGGCATTGCCGCCAGCCCCGCCGACACCGAAGACGGTGATCCGAGGTTTCAAATCGTCCTGACCGGGCATCGAAAGGTTCAATGTCATTACGCTGTCCGCCTGATGTTTAGTCCGCATTTGCGGGCGTTTTTCTGCCTATCCATAGGCATTCTTATCGTTTTATCCGCCAAACGTCACCCTTAAAGTTGCGAATCGACACTGAATATGGGCGAAATCTTGCTTGGAACCGCCTTACCTCGGCGTTTACTCAAGATATCGACCATAGCACGCGCAGCCTGAGCAGATATGGTGGCATACTGCCCGGACGCGAGTTCCTCCGCCGAAAGCGGTGATCGGGTCACATCACAATGTCTGGACGACTGCTCGGTCGGCCTACGGGGTCTCAAAAAGCGCCCCTTGCAAACAACCTAACACGTAATGAACCGGACGTCACGCGGGAAGTCCCGCATCACCAATTGTCTTTGAACCATTTGACAGCTCGCTTTAGCGACCGTGCAGGATAGCGATCTACCGGGATCTCGAAATCCCACCATTCGTCTTGCGGATGCGCCGCGAACAACGCCAGCCCGACGGCGCTGGCAAAGCCCGCCCCGGTTGCCGCTTGTGGCAGGCCATGCACGCGCAACGGGCGCCCCAAGCGCACTTGCTGGCCCAGAATGCGGCTGGCCAGTCCATCAAGTCCGGGGATCTGGTTGCCCCCGCCGGTCAGCACAATCTGCTGGCTGGGCAGGTTGTCGAACCCAGCTGCATCCAGCCGAATACGCACCTCTTCTAGGATCTCCTCGACCCGCGGGCGCATGATACCAATCAGTTCGGCACGGCTGACAGTACGGCGGTCGTGCTCCCAGTCGCCGGTATCGCCCCCGATGTCGATGCGCTCGCGATCATCCATACCGGTAGCGTGTACGCCACCATAAAAGGTCTTGATACGCTCGGCATTTGCCATCGGCACCCCCAGACCCATCGAAATATCGGCGGTGATATGATCGCCACCCATCTTGACGGTATCGGCAAAAATCATGTGCTTCTTCATGAAGATCGAAATGCTGGTGGTACCACCGCCCAGATCGATGCAGGCCGCCCCGAGCTCCTGCTCGTCTTCAACCAGCGAAGAAATTCCCGAAACATAGGCTGACGACGCTATTCCCGCTAGCTCCAGGTCGCAGCGCTTGATGCAATGCACAAGATGCTGGATCGCATCGGCGTCAACAGTCAGCATGTGCATATCCACCGACAAGGCCTGCCCCAATTGTCCGCGCGGATCAGACAGGCCCGAGCGATGGTCGAGGGCAAAGTTTACCGGTTGAGCATGCAGCACCTCGCGTCCGACGCCGTAATCCGGCACATCGCAAGCGGTCAACACCCGCGCCACCTCGGCTTCGGTAACCATTTGCCCCTCAAGATCAATCGTGGCGTCCAGCCCGTAAGAACGCGGCCCCGCCCCCGAAAAACAGGCAATCACATGATCGACGCGGATATCGGCCATCTTCTGCGCCGCCTGAAGCGCGGTTCGGATCGCGCGCTCGGTCTCTTGCATCGCGGTAATCTCGCCAAATTGGACTCCCCGTGACCGTGTCGTTGCCGCCCCGACCACGCGGAACCCAGATTGCCCCGCCATCGAGCCGATGGTGCCGTCCTTGCTCAGCCGCCCGGTGCCATCAAAGCGCAGCACCAGGCAGGCAATCTTGGAACTGCCCACATCCAGAATTGCGATTACGCCGCGCTGCATCGCCTGCTGTCGCATCTGCCGCATGGCCCGCTGTGACTGATAAAGATCCGTCATATCGCCTCACTGCCCATTCTAATTTATCTTTCTGATCTGCCACCAGTGCTCGACTGCGGCTTGCGTCATGCGCAGGGTCGGACGCGCAGTTAGTCGCATATCCACCGCTGTGACGTCTCGTTCAAGCATGTCCTGCGCATGATCCAGCGCGATCACCCGTTCAAGCGCGCGCACCGGTTTTTCACTGGGCAACATGATGCGCTGGTCGCGGTCCAACACCATGTCCCAGCGCCGTTGACCGATGCGCACCAAGCCCCGCAACCGACCCTTCAAGGGCTGTGCCGCCGCAACCAACGCCAAAGCCTCGGCGACCTGGTCATCCGCCCCGACCCCGGCGATCAGCGGTAGATCGGAACGCGCCGCGCGCTCGGCAACTGTGCCGATGAGGACACCGCTGTCATCCAGCAGAGACAATCCTTCGTTGGTCCGCCAAACTACAACCGGTTGGCGTTCGATCACATCCACTTGCAAAATACCGCCCGGACGGATCCGCAAATTTGCTTGTTTCACGGGATCAAGCGCAACAACCCGGCTGCGTATCTGTTCGATGTCCAGATCAAACGAACTAATCGGAAAGCTGATCGCTGCAACGTTGCGAATGTCGTTGACCAGTTGCTCACTGGCACCATCGACAGCCATCAGATTAACCATGAACTCCGGACGTGCTTCAATCGAGGCGCGTATATCGGCATATGTTTGAACCAGGTTGGCGCGCCGGGCTGGGTCTGCAAGGAAGGTGCCGACCCCGATGATTAGCAGACCCAGCGGCAACCCGATGCGCAGACCTGCGCGAATGCCCGGCGTCAGCATCCAACGCTGCAGGCGATAGGCCATGCGCGACGGTGCCGGATCGATCCGGTTGGGTCGGTTGGTTAACGGTCGCATGAAGCGTCCTCGACCATCCAGCGGCACAATGCGCCAAAGCTCGTTCCGGTCACCGCTGCCTGTTCGGGGCTGAGTGATGTCGGGGTCATGCCAGGCTGGGTATTGGTTTCCAGCAGGATCAGACCCTCGGCACCACGGCGTTCGTCCCAGCGGAAATCGGTCCGCGACATCCCACGACAGCCCAGTGCCTGATGCGCGCGCAGGGCATAGTCCATGCAAAGGTCGAAGATCTCGGCGGGAATTTCGGCAGGAACCACATGGCGCGACCCGCCGGGGCGGTATTTCGCATCATAATCATACCAGCCGTCGGTGACGATATCCGTCACCGTCAGCGCCCGGTCGCCCACCACTGTCGTGGTCAACTCGCGCCCCGGTGCGAAGGTTTCCACCATCACCGTTTCCGGCATGTCGTCGGCCAGTTTTGGCGGCCCGTCGCCGACCTCGTGGACGAGATAGACACCCACCGATGAGCCTTCATTGTTGGGCTTGACCACATAAGGCGGGGCCATCACGTGACCTGCACGCACCTCATCTCGGGCGGCGATCACGCTTTCCATAACCGGCAGACCAGCATTGCGAAACACCGCTTTCGTGCGTTGTTTGTCCATCGCCAAAGCCGAGGACAGCACGCCGGAATGGGTATAAGGAATGCCCAGCCATTCCAGCACCCCCTGCACGCAACCGTCCTCGCCCCAGCGCCCGTGCAAGGCATTAAACACAATATCCGGCTTTTCCGCCTGCAGACGGTCGCACAGATCCGGTCCGGCATCCACCGTGACCACTTGGAACCCTTCATCCTGAAGTGCGGCTGCACATTCACGCCCGCTTGATAGCGACACCTCGCGCTCGGCCGAGGGTCCGCCCATCAACACCGCCACCTTCAGGGCTGTCTTGCTCGACTTACCCAAAACAAGTGCCTCAATGTCCCCGGATCTGCCATAGCGATCCGCGTTATTATTCTTTGCCCGCTGTTTTGCGCACTTCGCCCGAGTTTGCCTGTTCCGGATCTGTGCTCAGGGGGTCGGTTTATCAATCGGATCACCGATCCGCATGATTTCCCACTCTAGCCTTATGCCGCTGGAGTCGTAAACCTTTTTTCGCACCTCTTCGCCCAGCCCCTCCAGATCGGCGGCGCTGGCGGCACCGGTATTGATCAGGAAATTGGGGTGCTTTTCGCTCATCTTTGCGCCGCCCCGTCGCGCCCCGCGCATCCCGGCCCCGTCGATAACCCGCCACGCCTTGAGATCGTGAACATCGTCGGCGCGTCCGGTGCTGGAAAATCCAGCGGGGTTGCGAAAGGTCGAACCGGCGCTTCGCTCTTTTGTAGGCTGGGTTTCGTCGCGCTGGCGCAGTTGTTGTTCCATCGCCGCGTGCAAACCTGCCGAGTCTCCCTGCGGCCCCTCAAAGGTCGCCTCAATCAACACCGCGCCTTCGGGCAAATCGGATTGGCGATAGCGCAGGTTCAGGTCCTGGGCAGTCAACTCAATCAGCTTTCCGGCGCGGGTAATCGCCCGGACGCTAACCAGCACATCGGCAACATAACGCCCATAACACCCCGCATTCATGCGCAAGGCACCGCCAATAGAACCGGGAATCGTGCGCAGAAATGTCAGGTCAATCCCGGCATCTGCCGCCCGCCGCGCCACATGCGAATCCAGTGCCGCAGCCCCGGCGGTGACACGATTGCCATCAGCGCTGATCTGGTTGAAGTTGCGGCCAAGCCGGATCACAACACCCCGCAAGCCACCGTCGCGCACGATCAGGTTAGAGCCCACGCCCATCGGAAAAACCGGGACAGAGCTCTCCAGAGCCGCAAGGAATTGTGCCAGATCCTCGGCGTCTGCGGGCTGGAACAGCACATCGGCCGGTCCGCCCACCCGCAGCCAAGTCAATTCCGACAGCGCGCGGCCGATCGTCAGCCGACCACGGGTCTGGGGCAGTGACGCGACCCTCATTTGCCGTCACCGCGTCTGGGCAAGCGGTAACCGATTGCCCACCCGATAATCCCGGAAAAGCGGGCCACGAACAGGAGCGAGTTGGTGGCGGTTACATTCACGGCGAACTCCCTTCTGTTCGGGTGACTTCTTCGGCCCGGTTTTGGTCTTGCCACTGCGCTTTGACCCAGTGAGCCAGATAAATGACCGGCCAGCGCAAAACCGATACTCCCGCTGCCAGCACCATCATACCGACCCAAGGGCCGTTCTGAAATGTGACAAAACCGATCAGCGGAACGCCAAGGCCGATCAGCACATAGGCCCGCTTCCAATATATTTCACGGTCGGAAAGTACTGCCAATATATTCGCCATAACCGCCCAGAGCGCTGCTAGAAACAGCGATAATGTCATGACACTGCCCACGACATATGAAGGTCGATCATGTTTATTCGGCCCCTTGTTTCAACCTGTCAGGCAAGGCATTGGCCCAGCCGCTGATCGTTCCGGCACCAAGGCAAATCACCATATCCCCGGGGCGGGCCTGCTCGCGCACAAGGCGCTCCAGTTCGCTCTCGCCCGCCAGTGCACGGGCATGGCGGTGCCCATGGCGGATCAGCCCCGACACCAGATCATCCCTTGTTGCCCCCGCGATCGGCTCTTCACCGGCGGCGTAGACATCGGTGATGGCGACCACATCGGCATCGTTGAAACAGTTGCAGAAATCCTCGAACAGCGAATGCAGCCGGGTGAATCGATGCGGCTGATGCACTGCGATCACGCGACCATTGCTGGACTGGCGTGCGGCTTTCAGGGCGGCGGCAATTTCAACCGGATGGTGGCCATAGTCATCAATGATGGTAACGCCGTTGACCTCGCCCACTTTGGTAAAGCGGCGGTTTACGCCGCCAAAAGCGGCAAGGGCGGTGCGGATTTCGGCACGTTTCATGCCCAGATGACGGGCCACGGCCACCGCTGCAAGCGCGTTGCTGATGTTGTGATTGCCCGGCATTGGCAACCTGCAGCCTTCGATCATCTGATCTGCGGCCTGAAGATGGATGTCAAAATGCGCAATGCCAGCTTCATAACGCAGATTCAGGGCGCGCACATCGGCCTGGGCGTTGAACCCATAGGTGACGATCCGTCGGTCGGTGACACGCCCCACCAGCGCCTGCACCTCGGGGTGATCAATGCAGCACACCGCCAGCCCGTAGAACGGGATATTGCTGACGAAATCAAAAAACCCCTCGCGCAGCCGGTCAAAATCGCCCCAATGCTCCATATGCTCCGGGTCGATATTGGTCACAACCGCGATGGTCGCAGGCAGTCGGTTGAACGTGCCGTCGCTTTCATCGGCCTCGACCACCATCCATTCGCCCAGCCCCATGCGCGCATTGCTTTCATAGGCATGGATGATCCCGCCATTGACCACGGTAGGATCGAACCCCCCGGCGACCATCAATTCGGCCATCATCGTGGTGGTCGTCGTCTTGCCGTGGGTGCCGGCAATAGCGATGTTGGA
Source organism: Pontibaca salina (assembly GCF_016307205.1). GTDB lineage: Bacteria > Pseudomonadota > Alphaproteobacteria > Rhodobacterales > Rhodobacteraceae > Pontibaca > Pontibaca salina. Next base: position 155,084 of record NZ_JAEIJD010000005.1, read on the forward strand.
TTTGAGCCGCATCAGTTCGGCCAGCATCTCGGCGCGGCGCACCACCGGCAGACCGCGGCGACGGGCCGCATCCAGTTCCGTGTTGCCGCATTTGATCGCCGACGAAATCACCACGACCTCGGCCCCGTCCAGATTTTCAGGATTTTGTCCGGTGAAGATACGGGCCCCAAGGGTCGCCAGACGATCGGTGATTTTTGACGCCTTCAGATCCGACCCTTGCACATCATAGCCATGGTTCAAAAGCACTTCGGCGATTCCCGACATCCCGATCCCGCCAATTCCGACGAAATGAATCGGGCCGACATCTAGCGGGAGTTTGGTCGCTGCGTTCATTTTCGCGCTTTCGTCTTTCATTTCCATGGGCCCCTTTCCGCGAGTTTTTCGACAAGCGCAACCAGTCTTTCGGTTGCATCGGGCACGCCGAGCTCCAAGGCGGCATGGGCCATCTGCGCAGCCGCTCGCGGATGGGCCATGATCAACGAGATCTGGTCGCTGAGCGCATCGACGGTTAGCTTGCTTTCGGGAATCAAGGTTGCTGCGCCCGCCTCGACCAACCCGCGCGCGTTGGCAGTTTGATGATCGCCTGCGGCAGCGGCATAAGGAATCAGAATTGAGGGTCGCCCAATCACCGTTAGATCGGCGATGGATGAGGCCCCGGCCCGGCTTATGACCAGTTGCGCTTCGCTCATCCGGCGGGGCACGTCGTGGAAAAACGGCTGCACCTCGGCCGGGATGCCATGCGCGGCATAAGCGGCCGAAACCCGGTCGCCATCTTCGGCGCGGGCTTGATGGGCGACGCGCAGATGCGCCCGCAGCGCGTCGGGCAGTGCGCCAATCGCATCGGGTACAATATCCGACAGGATGCGCGCGCCCTGACTGCCCCCCATGACCAATATCGACATCGGATAATCACCGGGCGGGATATAAGCAGCCCCGCCACGGGCGAGCACGGCGGCACGCACCGGGTTTCCGACCGGCACGCCATTCGCGCCCTCGGGCAGGTCGGTCGGCCAAACGCCGCAAGCCACCTGTGCCACGCGCGGGGCGAATCTTTGGTTGACCCGGCCCAGCACGCCGTTCTGTTCGTGAATCATGCGCGGCAGTTTCAGCAATCCCGCCGCCGACAGCGCCGGGATGCTGGGATAACCGCCAAATCCCACCACCACGGCCGGACGGTCGCGCCGCATCGACCAAGCCGCGCCTACCACGCCGGCGGCGATGCGCGGGACGACCAGCGCCTTGGCGGCCAATCCACCCCGCGCGAAGGTCGCGCTCTGCACCTCAGTGATTTCTGTCGAATGGGGAAAACCGCCAGTATAACGGGCGCCGCGGGCATCCGTGGAAAGCCGTACGCGCCAGCCACGTTGCAGCATCGCCTCGGCCAATGCCTGCGCGGGGAACATATGGCCCCCGGTGCCGCCTGCTGCCATCATCAAAAGGGGAGGCTTCATCGTCCGCGCCCCCGGAGAAGATCGGCAATCTCGCCTTGGGGACGGGTACGGGTGAAGGCCAGCAACATGCCCACTGCGATCCCCCCAGCGATCAGCGACGAACCGCCATAGCTGACAAAAGGCAGCGTCATACCCTTGGCTGGCACCAGTCGCACCGCAACTGCCATATTGATCATCGCCTGCACGCCAAAAACCGCAGCAAGCCCCGTGCCGGCCAGTCGGATGAACGGATCGCGCTCGCGCATCAGCCGCAAGAACGAGCGCACCACCACGACCGTGTAGAGCGCAATCAGGATTAGGACCAGAACCAGCCCATATTCCTCAGCGGCAACGGCCACGATGAAATCCGTATGGGCATCGGGCAGCGACCATTTCACTTGCCCCTCGCCGACACCGACGCCAAACAAACCACCCTCACGGATCGCGTTGGTGGCATAACCAAGCTGGGTGGTCGGATCCAGCTCGGGCGATAGGAAACCGTCAATGCGGCGCGCGAAATGCTCAGAGTTCGAATAGGCCAAGATGCCGGCCAGCACTGCCATTCCGGCCATTCCCATCAATAATAGCATGGGCGCACCAGCCACGAAATACATCATCCCCCAGCCGAACAAGACCAGACATGCCTGTCCGAAATCGGGTTGCACCGCCAGCATCAACACGATCGCCACGCACAAGGCAAAGGACCAGATAGTGCCCGGTGGGCCGTTGATCTGCTGGCTGGCGGCCAACATCCAGGCGGCGGCAACCACGAAACCGGGTTTCAAAAACTCTGACGGCTGAACACTGGCAAAGCCCAGCGAATACCAGCGCATCGCGCCCTTGCCAAAATCGGTCCCGAAGAACGGCAGCAAGGCAAGCGCCACGAACGAAACCAGAAATCCCAGCACCGCCAACCGCCGGACCATCGTCGGCGACATCATCGAAGTCAGCAGCATCGCCACCAGCGCCGCGCTGCCAAAAATCACCTGCCGTGTGACGTAATGGAACGGTGGAAACCCATTGCGCTCGGCCAAGGGAACCGAGGCCGCAAGCCCCAGCAAGAGACCGATCACGAACAGCAACAGCACACAGGACATCGACGTTTTATCAACCGTACGCCACCATTTTGGTAGAATCGGTTCGCCGCCCCGTTCAGGGACCGCGCCAAAAACCATCTCAGTCATGGTCGCCCGCCGTTTTGCTGCCTCGTTCACGCCCCTTTGTGGGGTCTACCCGTTACCCTACAGGTAAAACGGAGCTCAGACCAGTGTCTTCCTCTTGTCATTGGCAGCAATTCGCGCCAAGCGGCGTCATGAAATTCGATACGGTCATCCTTGGCGCAGGCGCTGCCGGCCTGATGTGCGCGGCCCATGCCGGTGGGCGGACGCTGCTGATCGACCATGCTCGCAAACCCGGCGAAAAGATTCGCATTTCTGGCGGCGGCCGGTGCAATTTCACCAATCTTTACACCGAGCCGGAAAATTTTCTGTCTACAAACCCGCATTTCGCCAAATCGGCTCTGGCGCGCTATAGCCAGTGGGATTTCATTGCTCTTGTCGAGCGCCATAAAATCGCCTGGCATGAGAAAAGCCTGGGACAGTTGTTCTGTGACGGGAAGTCGACCCAGATTGTTGCGATGTTGGTGGACGAGGCCCACCGCGCGGGGGCCGACATATGGCTGCAAACCACCATACGCGAGGCTGCGCACTGCGGCGCGGGCTTTGCTCTGACGGTCGAGCGCGAAGGCGTCACCCAGCGGATCGAGGCCAATAATCTGGTGCTGGCAACTGGGGGCAAATCGATCCCGAAGATGGGCGCGACCGGGCTGGCTTATGATATCGCGCAACAATTCGGACTGTCGCTGACCGAAACCCGCCCGGCGCTGGTGCCTTTCACCTTTCCCGAAGGGCGCTTTGCGGCGCTTTCCGGCGTATCCCTGCCGGTGCGTGTGGTCAGTGCGCGCACCAGCTTCGAGGAGGCGCTGCTGTTTACCCACCGCGGGCTGTCCGGGCCGGCGATCTTGCAGATCAGTTCTTATTGGCGCGAGGGCGAGGCGATCTCGGTCGATCTTGCCTCCGGGCTTGATCTTTTCGCCCGTCTGCGCGCGCAACGGCAGCGCGCCGGACGCCGCACCCTGAAAACGGTACTGGGACAAGCCATGCCGACCCGGCTGGTTGATCACCTGAGCGCCGATCTGAACCTCGATGCGCGGCTTGCCGATCAATCGGACAAGGCTTTGCAATCATTGTGTGATGCGCTGAGCAATTGGCGGCTGACACCATCGGGCACCGAAGGCTATCGCACCGCCGAGGTGACGTTGGGCGGGATCGACACCGACGGGCTGTCTTCGGCCACGATGGAGGCAAAGACGTGTCCGGGGCTGTTTGCCATTGGCGAGGCGGTGGACGTCACCGGCTGGCTGGGTGGCTATAACTTTCAATGGGCATGGGCCTCGGGACATGCAGCCGGACAGGCCATCAAGGCGCGCAAGGGTTAGGCGCGCCGTTCAGAGCTGTTTAAGCACTTGTTCGGTGAAATCCGTGCCGCGCTGCTCGAAATTGTCGTATTGGTCGAAACTGGCGGCAGCAGGGGCAAGTAGGACCGTGTCACCGGGCTCGGCCTCCGTCACGGCGCGGGCAACGGCGGTGGCCATATCGGTGCAAATCTCGGACTCCACATCCAGTTGCAGAGCGAAAGCCGCGGCCTCGCGGCCAATGACATAAGCCTTGGCCACCGCCCCGGTCAAACCACGCAGAGCCTCAAGCCCGCCTTCTTTCTCCAACCCACCACAGATCCAGCGGATGCGCGGGAATGCGGCCAACGCCTTGGCAGCGCTGTCCACGTTCGTGGCCTTGGAATCGTTGACATAAGTCACGCCCTCCGCCGTCGCCACAATCTGGCTGCGATGGGGCAGGCCGGGATATGAGTGCAACGCGCCTTCGATCACACGTGGGGCCAGCCCGAGACTGCGCGCGACCGCATAGGCGGCACAGGCGTTCTGGTGATTATGCGCACCCGGCAAGCCACTGACCGAGCGCAAGTCGATCGAAGCGACCTGCTTGCCTTTGCGGTATTCTGCCAGAAATCCCTTGCGCGCAAATACCTGCCAGCCCGGCCCGGTCAATTTACGCGTAACCGAGACGCGAATAACGCGGTCGTCGGCAGCAGCCTCGGCCATCTGGCCGGCCAGAAACAACCCTTCAGGCTCATCCACGCCGATCACAGCGCGATCGGGGCCGCCCTCAGCGAATAGGCGGCGCTTGGCGGCGAAATAGCCCCCCTGCCCGGCATGGCGGTCAAGATGATCGGGGCTGAGATTGGTGAAAACGGCGATGTCCGGCGTCAACGCGCGGGCCAGATCAGTCTGATAACTGCTAAGCTCCAGCACCACCACATCACCATCGCCCGGCGGGTCGATATCCAAAACACCGCGCCCGATATTGCCCGCCAGTTGAGACCTGCGGCCAGTGGCGGTGAGGATATGGTGGATCAGCGCAGCAGTGGTCGACTTTCCGTTCGAACCGGTCACCGCAACGACACGCGGCGCGATCTCGTAGCCTTGCCAATCTGACGTGGCGAGCGAGCGGAAAAACAGACCGATATCATTGTCGACCGGAATACCCGCCGCCAGCGCGGCGGCCACCACCGGATTGGGCGACGGATAGAGGTGCGGGATGCCAGGGCTGACGATCAGCGCCGCCACATTGTCAAGCGCACCGGGCTGCAAGAGGTCGGCACAGGTGAAGCCTTCGGCCTGGGCGGCTTCGCGGGCGGCTGGATTATCGTCCCAACAGAGCGCTTCTGCGCCCCCGGCTCGCAGGCTTCGTGCCGCCGAAAGCCCCGAGCGGCCCAGCCCGAGAACGGCGACGCGCGCGCCGGTATGGCCGCGAACGGGGATCATGATGCGTGTCGCACAGGCTGCGGCCCCGGACGGCCTGTAGCGGTATCCGGCAAAATAGTGGCCGGTAATGGCAAGACGGGAATGAACATCAGCGGACCTTGAGTGTGGCGAGGCCAACCAACGCGAGGATCAGAGAGATAATCCAGAAACGGATCACGATGGTGGATTCGGCCCAGCCCTTTTTCTCGTAATGGTGGTGGATTGGCGCCATCAGAAAGACCCGTCGTCCGGTCCGCTTGAAATAAAGCACCTGAATGATAACCGACAGGGCTTCGACGACAAATAGGCCACCGACCACGGCCAGCACCAGTTCGTGTTTGGTGACGATCGCAATCGCACCCAGCGCGCCGCCCAGCGCAAGACTGCCAGTGTCACCCATGAAAACTGCCGCCGGGGGGGCATTGTACCACAAAAACCCCAGCCCGCCGCCGAACAGGGCCGCAGTGAAGACCAGGATCTCGCCAGAGCCGGGGACGTAATGCACATCGAGATATTCGGTGAAATCGACCCGCCCGACCGCATAGGCAATGACCCCAAGGGTGGAAGCGGCAATCATCACCGGCATGATCGCCAGCCCATCCAGCCCGTCAGTGAGGTTCACCGCGTTCGCGGCCCCGACGATCACACAAATAGCGAAGGGAATATAGAACCAGCCCAGATTGATCAGCACATCCTTGAACACTGGCACCGCCAATCGGCCTTGCAGGTCGGCGGGATGAAAATACGTCGCCGAGAGCGCCGCAATAACCGCAACCAAGATGCCCAAGGCCAAGCGCAGCTTGCCCGGCACGCCCTTTGTGTTCTGCTTGCTGACTTTCGCGTAATCATCGGCCAAGCCGATCAAGCCGAAACTGATCGTGACAAACAGGATCAGCCAGATGAACGGGTTATCCAGACGTGCCCAAAACAGGGTTGCCGTAATCAGCGCGCCGACGATCAACAGACCACCCATTGTGGGTGTGCCCGCCTTTGCCAGATGCCCTTCGGGGCCATCGCTGCGGATCGGCTGGCCCTTGCCCTGACGCTTCCGCAGCACCGCGATCAGCGGACGTCCGAACACAAACCCGAAAACGAGCGCGGTCAGGAACGCGCCTCCGGCGCGGAAGGTGATATAGCGGAACAGGTTGAAAATATCGCCGCCATCCGACAATAGCGTCAGCCAGTAAAGCATGTCAGATGGTCCTACTCATCAATCCGTGGTGTAAAATTGCGCTCGCAATGGCCCATTTTGCGTATTGCGTCAACGATCCGTGCCAAATCCATGCTGAGTGACCCCTTGATCAAGACCAAATCTCCGGGCGCGATATGATGGCGTAAATTGGCCGCCAAGTCGGCGCTGGTCTCGGTGCAGTCGCCACGTTTTGCGGCCGGCAAGGCCACGTGCAAAGCGCGCATCAGCGGGCCGACACAATGGACGGTGTCAATTCGCTCGAAGGCCGGGAGCTCGGCCAGTGCGGCATGCATCGCGCAAGCCTCAGGGCCAAGTTCTTTCATGTCTCCCAAAATGGCGATGCGTCGACCGCCCGGCGGGCTTCCTTCAGACAGGACGTCGAGCGCAGCCGTCATCGATCCGGGATTGGCGTTGTAGGAATCATCGATCAGATCGATTATCTGATCTGTCTGCACGGGATCCAACCATACGGTTTCGCGCGTCCCGCGACCCGCAAACGGCACCCAACGGCCAAGGCTGTGCGCCGCCAGAGCAGGGTCACAATCAAGCGCGCCCACAGCCGCCAATGCCCCAAGGCCGTTCAGGGCGAAATGCCGCCCCGGACTGGCGATGCGGAACAAGAATGGTGCGCCCATCGCGCGGGCGCGGACCACCGTCACATTGTCCTGCACCACCGCATCAAGCAATCGATAGTCCTGCGCAGTTTCTCCGAAATCGACAGCTTGCACCCGCAACCGCTCTGCCTGAGCCTGTAAGATTGCGGATTGCGGTATATCCGCATTCAGGATCGCGATACCGCCCGGCTCCAGCCCCTCCATGATCGCTGCTTTTTCCTGTGCGATCGCGTCGATATTGTCGAACGCTTCTAGATGGGCGGCAAGAACGGTGGTGATCAAAGCCACATGGGGGCGGGCCTGACGCGCCAGCGGGCCGATCTCGCCGGGATGGTTCATGCCGATCTCGATCACCGCGAATTCTGTGTCGCGCGGCATCCGCGCCAGAGTTAGGGGTACCCCCCAATGGTTGTTATAGCTTGCGACGCTGGCATGGGTGCGCCCCTGATCGCCGAGGATGCAAGCCAACATTTCCTTGGTCGAGGTCTTGCCAACGCTGCCGGTGACCGTGATCACGCGGGCATGGCTACGGGCACGTCCAGCGCGCCCCAGCGCCTCAAGCGCGGCCTGCACGTCATCGACCAGCAGCAACGGTGCATCCGCAGCGACACCGTCGGGCCGATGGTCAACCAGCGCGGCGGCAGCGCCCTTTTCCAGCGCCTGCGCGACGAAATCATGCCCATCGCGCGCCGCCTTGAGCGCCACGAACAGCTCGCCCGGCACCAAGGTGCGGGTGTCGATAGAGACGCCACTGGCGGTCCAATCGCCATGGGCACACCCTCCGGTCGCAGTGGCGGCCTCTTCGGCGGTCCAAAGGGTCATGGCATCTTTCCATCAAGCGCAGCAACCGCGACGCTGGCCTGTTCTGCGTCGTCAAAGGGCAAGATGTCGTCGCCGACGATTTGCCCGCTCTCGTGCCCCTTGCCAGCGATCAGCAACGCATCGCCGGGTCCGAGCGCATCGACACCCCTTAGAATCGCCTCGGCACGGTCGCCGATTTCGCTGGCATCGGGCGCGCCCTGCATCACTGCGGCCCGAATCTTCGCGGGGTTCTCGGTGCGAGGATTGTCATCGGTGACGGTCACCAGATCGGCATTTTCCGCGGCCGCCTGCCCCATCAGCGGGCGCTTTCCCGCATCCCGGTCGCCCCCCGCGCCGACAATCGCGATCAGTCGGCCCATGACATGCGGTCGCAGCGCACGCAGCGCGGTTCCCACCGCATCGGGTGTATGGGCGTAATCCACGAACACCGCCGCGCCATTGGCACGCGTCGCAGCCAGTTGCATCCGGCCCCGCACAGTGGTGAGCTCGGGCAGCGTGCGGAATACCTCTTCCGGCGTTTCGCCGCTGGCGATGGCCAGACCACAGGCCAGCAGCACATTTTCCGCTTGAAAGCCACCGATCAGGTTCAGCCGTGTCTGCACCGGCGTCCCATTCCAAGAAAATCGCAGATCCTGTCCGGTAGGGTCAAAACGCTGCGCCAGCAGATCCAGATCGCCCCGTCCCTTGCCAATCGTCAGCACACGTTGCCCGCGCGCTGCGGCAATGGCCCGCATTTCCGCGCCGCGCTCGCCCTCAAGATTGATCACGGCTGTGCCATCCTCGGGCAGAACGCGGCGGAACAGTCCGGCCTTGGCGGCGAAGTATTCGTCAAAGCTGGCGTGATAATCTAGATGATCCTGCGAAAAGTTGCTGAACCCCGCCGCAACCAATTGCACCCCGTCAAGCCGGTGCTGCTTGAGCCCGTGACTGGACGCCTCCATCGCGCCATGGGTGATACCTGCGGCTGCGGCCTGTGCCAGAATGTTGTGCAAGGTAATCGGCTCGGGCGTTGTGTGCGACAGCGGCGCGGTCCAGGCGCCCTCGACACCGGTCGTGCCAATATTGATTGCCTCGCGCCCCAGCCCAATCCAAATCTGGCGCAGGAACGCCGTGACCGACGTCTTCCCATTGGTACCAGTCACCGCAACCATCGTGGCGGGCTGCGCGCCGAACCACAGTGCTGCGGTAAAAGCCAGCGCCTGTCGCGGGTGGTCGGTCACGATCAGCGCCGCATCTGAGGCAGCCAGTTGCGATTCGGCCAAACGCGCGCCGGTCTGGTCGGTCAGGATCGCCGCCGCGCCCATACGCAATGCGTACTGGATAAAACTGCCGCCATGGACCCGCGTGCCGGGCAACGCCGCAAACAGAAACCCTTGGCGCACCTCGCGGCTGTCCACCGCCAGCCCGGTGATCAGCGGATCGCGTCCGCCCCTTGCCGTCAGCGCCAACTGGCTAAGTGGTTTCCCCGGTATATCCATCTGCCGCCCGTCCGTTATGCTGTGCCCCCTACTGGGACGCCAGCGTTATAGCAGCGCCTTTGGCCGGTTCAAAGGAGGGACGCAACCCCAGAAGCGGCGCAACGCGGCGGATCATTTCTGCCGCGACCGGCACAGCGGTCCAGCCGGCGGTGCGGCGAGGTTTGTCGCCGGTGTTTTCCGACGGTTCGTCCAAGGTGACCACCAATACGTATTTTGGATCATGTGCCGGAAAAATGCTGGCAAATGTCGCAATCACCTTCTCGTCATAATACCCACCGCGCGGTTTGGGCTTATCCGCCGTGCCGGTCTTTCCGCCGACCGCATAGCCCGGGACCTCGCCAAAACTGGCGGTTCCTTCGCTGACGACCAGACGCAGCATATTGCGCGCTTGCGCGGCGGCTTGCGCCGACAGCACGCGGGGGCCGTGCTGGGGTCCGCTGCGCTTTAAAACCGTAGGACTGACGTAATGACCGCCATTTGCAATCGCCGCATATCCCGCCGCCAGATGCATCGGACTGGTCGACAGGCCGTGTCCATAGGAGATCGTCATAGTGGACAGCTCGGACCAATTGGCGGGCAACAACGGCTTGCCGCCTTGCGCCTCGACGATCTCGAACGGGGTCGCATCGAGCATCCCCAGAGAGTCGAGAAACGCCCTCTGCTGTTCGGCGCCGATTTGCTGGGCAATCCGCGCGGTTCCGATGTTCGATGATTTCACGATGACGTTCGTCACCGTCATCTCGTTGCCGTAGTTCCGATAATCGGTGATGCGGAACCGTCCCCAGCGCAGCGGACCCCGCGTGTCGATCACCGTATGCGGCGTGATCAGCCCCAGATCCAGCGCCTGCGCAATGGCGAAGATCTTAAAGGTGGAGCCCAATTCATAGACCCCTTGTACCGCCCGGTTGAACAGCGGGCTAACCGAGGGATCGAACCCGCTGGTGGGCGGACGGGGGCGATCATTGGGATCGAAATCAGGCAACGACACCACCGAGATCACTTCCCCGGTATGAACATCCATCAGGATTGATGTCGCGCCTTTGGCATTCATCAGCTTCATGCCGCCGTAAAGCACCCGTTCGGCCGCCGCCTGCACAGTCAGGTCGAGCGACAGCTGCAGCGGCTTGTTGCCATTGGCCGGATCGCGCAGATAATCGTCGAACTGACGCTCCACACCCGCCACCCCGATCACCTCGGCAGCGCTTACACCTTCCTTGCCGAAAGACGCGCCACCAAGCACATGCGCTGCCAGACTGCCATTGGGGTATAGGCGCATCTCACGCGGGCCGAACAGCAACCCCGGATCGCCCAGATCGTGCACCGCCTGTTTTTGTTCGGGGCTGATCTTCCTCTTGATCCAGAGGAATTTACGCTTGCCGGTAAAATCCCTGATCAAGCGCCCTTTGTCGAGATCTGGAAAGATTTCAACCAACCCTTCGGCAGCGGCGATCGGGTCGATCATCTGGGGGGGCTGCGCGTACAGGGAATGGGTTTCAAAATTGGTAGCGAGAATCCGGCCTTGCCGGTCCACGATATCGGCGCGCTGCATGGCGATGGCGGTATCCACAAAGCTGACTGCAGGCTCGGACGGCTCAGAAGTCGCCAGCATGCCCATCCGCGCCCCAACCGTTACGAAGGCCGCGAAAAAGAAAACGCCCAGCACCAGCAAGCGCCCCTCGGCGCGGGCGCGGGCGCGGTCCTGCATGTTTTTATGCCGGCGCCGGATATTCTCGCGCTCGATCGCTTTGGGGTTTTCACCCTTATCGCGGGCCGAAATGATACGCGCCAAGGGACGCAGCGGAGTGCGGATCATGGATCGCTCTCGTGATCTGGCATGCTAAAAACATCGATTGACGCAACATCCGGCAAGGGCGGGTCGGGCGGATAGCTGACCTCGTCCACGCGGCCGAACTGCTCAGGAGCCAGCGGCAAAAGGCCCAGCCTGTCAAAATTGATCTCGGCCAACTCCATGAGGCGGTTTGGTCGGTTCAGATAGGCCCATTCGGCACGCAGCACGCTCATGCGGACCTGCGCCGCACCGATCTGGCGTTGCAGGGTGCGCGTTTCACGCAGCGCCTGTTGGGTGGCGTAATTCTCGCGATAGGCCCAGAAGGCCAGCGCGAACACCGCCAACGCGGTCAGCACATAAAACGCCGCCCTCATCGCTTACTGCCCCCGACCTGCGGCATCGCGATATCACGAGCCGCAATTGCCCCGGCGGGCGCATCGGTACGCACCGCAACCCGCAAACGCGCTGAGCGAGCGCGCGGGTTTTCCGCCAGTTCCTCATCGTCTGGACCGATGGCTTTTTTCGTTGGCAGGGTGAATTGCGGAGCCTCTTGCTCGGGCTGGGGCGCATGGCGGCTCCCGCGCCCGCCCTGACCGGAGCGCGCCGTCAAAAAACGCTTTACCATCCGATCCTCGATCGAGTGAAATGTAACAACCGCCAGCTTGCCACCGGGCTTTAACGCGCCCTCGGCAGCCATAAGGCCATGAAAAAGCTCGTTATATTCACCATTTACGGCAATGCGCAGTGCCTGAAAGCTGCGCGTGGCCGGATGCGACTGCCCCGGCTTGCTGCGCGGCAAGCAGGATTCGATGAGACCGGCCAATTGCAATGTGGTTTCGATAGGAGACTCGTCGCGCGCGCGCACGATCGCGCGGGCGATGCGACGGCTGGCGCGCTCTTCACCATAGTGGAACAGGATGTTGGCCAGATCTTCAGCGCTTGCAGTGTTCACCAGATCGGCGGCGCTTGGTCCTTCTTGCGACATGCGCATGTCGAGTGGCCCGTCGCGCAGGAAGGAAAACCCGCGGTCGGCCTGATCCAACTGCATCGAAGACACACCCAGATCCAGTACGACACCGTCCAGATTGCTGGCGTATTCGTCCATCTTCGAGAACACGCCCTGCTGCAGCACCAGTCGGTCACCGTATTGCCCGACCCAATCCTGCGCCATTTCGAATGCCAGAGGATCACGATCCACCGCAATTACGCGCGCCGCCCCGGCCTCAAGCAGCCCGCGCGCATAGCCCCCGGCACCGAATGTGCCATCAAGCCACTCGCCGGAAACCGGCGCCACTGCAGCGAGCAGCGGGCGCAACAGGACGGGAACGTGCGGATTGGTTGGGGCAGCAGCGGCCATGCTGTTACTCCTCGGGTGCCCGGTCGAGAAATTCCAGCGGATCAAAGTCATCGGGAAGCTCTTCCAGCCAGGCCTCGGTCCGGGCTAGCTCTTCGGTTTCGTAGGTTTCGGGTTTCCAGATCTGGAACGTGTCACCGGCAGCGATAAAAAACGCCTCACCTTCCAGTCCGATCTTCTTGCGCAGCTTTACGGGCAAGACCAAACGGCCAGTCTCATCGACATTGGTGGGAAATGACTGGCCGTGAAACATTCGTTGCAACATCTTACGCTCCATCGAACCGCGCGGCATGCGGTCAATCTTGGCATCGACCTCTTCAATAGCCTCGATGGTGTAGCATTCAAGATAATTGCGGCGATGATCGCCATAGACGATGACCAGTTCCGGGTTCAGGCCCGCAGTCCAATTCGGGTCCGAAGCTTCCAGCACACGCCGAAACGAGGCCGGGATTGACACCCTGCCCTTACCGTCGACCTTGTGCTGGCTTTCGCCTCTGAACCTGCGACCCAAGCTCTCTGTCCCCTTCCCTTGTCCCCGCGTTTCCTGCCCTTAAATGCGGAAACGGCGGGCTGATCTGCTGCCACTGATCAACCCGCCGCCCTCGTCCCGCTTTGCGGGGTGTCCGACTGCGCGCGCCACCTGGGGGGATGTCTGCTCGCTTGCGCGCCGGATCTTCTGGTCTGATGAAAACGTGAGCCTGTATGAAACCTGCTTTATTGTTGGTTCGGGGTCGTTTGGTGCCCCTGCTGCTGTCCTCATCCGATGACTAAGGAATGCCACGGGAATTCATGGGTCGCAACTATTATTTGTGGGGCATAGATACCGGATGTTGTTCCCATCATCGCAGATACGCTAGATATTGACAGATTTGCCACAGTACAAAGACCCCATCTCGCGGAACAGCTTCAGCGCAACACTAGATGTAGTCAAATTGTCCCTCGGAGAAAAAATCCCCTGAATTCCCAAAAATTTCGCTTTACGTGCCGCGAATGACACATGTTCTGCGTTCGTGCCCCCGTGACCTCAGGCTAGATCGTGACAGAAATAGATAACTAAGCCTTGATTCCCGGTGATCTGGCAAAATTTGACGCCTCTCCCACGGTTTCCCATGAGGCTAAATCGGCAGGGACGAATCGCCTGAGCCGCACGGTCGGAGCTTTCTCTCTGCGGGTTTCCACGTGCTCAGGCCAGACCGGCGGTGATCAGGTATTGCGCAATTGCGGCAAAAGCGTCCGCCATCGGCCCATTGCCGGTTGCGAGGGGTGTGCCGGACTAGGCGGCTCGATGGCGAAGGGCAGGGTATCGCCATCCACCGTCAGCGCGCGGATCATGCTTCGATTGATTAGCGTACCGCCCCGGCACCTCCAATACTGACAAGGTCTGCGCGATCTCATCCCGCGTCGCGCCCGCTGTTAGCCTTTCCCCCTCACCGCAGCACCATGGCGCATCCGGGGGCAGGCTCAATGGTATTTCCATCTTTCCCCACCTCAAGAGAACGCGGGCCCACCCATGCGCTTTTCGCATAGCGGGATTGCCTTCGTGTCCATTGTGCAACTGCGGCATCTATCTATGTTGTCAGCAACAGACGGCGGCACTGATGCCGCAGCCGAAGATGCCGGGGGTAACAAGATGAGTGACGCAGCCTTTTCCGACACAACGCGTGGAGGAGTGATCGGTCGCGTACTAGGAGCTTTCCAGTCGCTGCAGCGACGTTTCGTGGATTATCGCCGCTTTCAGCAAACCGTCAATGAGTTGTCGGTACTGAACGACCGCGTGCTCCGCGATCTCGGTCTGGAACGCTCTTCGCTCAAATGGGCCGCGCATCAAGCTGTGTATCAAGATCACCGATAAAAACTGAAGAAACAACGAATTCGGCGCGCCTCTCCTCCTCCCCGGCGTGTCGATTCGGTGGTGGCACCCACCCCCTCCCGGGTGCCGCCACCCTAAATACCGGCTCAAACCGGAACAAAATACATTCGGGTGCGGGTTCCCTCCCTTCCCTCGCCAGAATGTTACCAAAGACCGGCCTGCCCCTCCTCCCTAGCGGGTCCGGTCGATAGCGGCGACATCCAACCTCCTCCCGGATGTCGCCGCCAAAAAATACCGGTTGATAAACCGGGTTCGGATACATCCGTGGCGCACCTCCTCCCTCCCAGCGCACGGATGTGACAGAGAACGGCGGCGCCTCTCCTCCTCCCTGGCGTCGCCGTTTTCGCGTTTTCAGGCGCCCCTAAAACGGCTATCTGAGATTGCAGCGGCCCTTACCGCAGGCACTGCCTGTCGTCGATCAGAACGGAATGTCGTCGCTGGAGCACACAAAACGTGCCACGACCTTTTTAGGTCCAGCTTTTTCAAACGCGATCTCCAGCTTATCGCCCTCGATCACGGTCACGGCCCCGTAGCCAAACTTCTGGTGGAACACCCGCTGGCCAATGGTAAAGCTGGATTCGGCTTTCATATCGATCACCGTATTGCGGCCTTGGCTGGGCTGCGACAGCCCGCGCTGTTGGCTGCGCGCCTGCAGCCGTCGCCAGCCCGGTGAATTATACCCATCCGCTTGCGCGGCGCGATCAGCCAAGTCCGATTCGGGTACCGGTGCCGCTGCTCCATAGCCGCCACCATAAAGCCCCGGCGGCGTCAGAACATCGACATGGCCCTCGGGCAACTCGTCAATGAATCGTGACGGTAGCGCCGATTGCCACTGGCCGAAGATGCGCCGGTTGGCCGCGAAGGATATGGTGCAGAGCGCTTCGGCGCGGGTGATGCCAACATAGGCAAGACGGCGCTCCTCCTCCAACCCACTGTCACCGCTTTCATCCATGGTGCGTTGACTTGGAAACAGGCCGTCTTCCCATCCCGGCAGGAACACGGCGGGGAACTCCAGCCCCTTGGCGGCGTGCAGGGTCATGATACTGACCTGCTGCTCGGCATTACCCTGATCGTTATCCATGACCAAACTGACATGTTCCAGGAAGCCCTGCAGGTTCTCGAACCCCTCCAGCGCCTTGACCAATTCCTTGAGATTCTCCAGCCGACCCGGCGCATCGGGCGACTTATCGTTCTGCCACATCGCGGTATAGCCGGATTCGTCCAAGATTATCTGGGCCAGCTCCAGATGATTCACTGTAGAATGCTCCGCATCCGTGCGGGGCACCGCCGATTCTTCGTCGATCACATCATCGTCGCCCAGCGGCGCATATTGCATCGCGTCGAGTGCCATCTTGCGCCAGCGCGCGATATCGCCAATCAATTGGCGCAGCGCTCCGCCGCCCCTGCCCTTGATGTGCCCTTCCTCAATTGCAATGCGCGCGCCTTCGAGCAGTGGAACGCCATTGGCGCGGGCAGTGGTCTGGATGGTCTGCTGCGCCTTGTCGCCCAGCCCACGCCGGGGAGTGTTAACGATTCGCTCGAAGGCCAGATCGTCTTCGGGGCTGGTGATGATGCGGAAATAGGCCATCGCATCGCGAATCTCCAACCGCTCATAAAAACGCGGGCCGCCAATCACACGATAAGGCAGACCAATGGTCAGAAACCGATCCTCGAATGCGCGCATCTGATGGCTCGCCCGCACCAGGATAGATATTTCATCAAGATCAAATCCGCGCATCCCGCGCGTGCCACGCTGCATCGATTCGATTTCCTCACCGATCCAGCGCGCCTCCTCCTCGCCGTCCCAATGGCCGATCAGGCGGAGCTTCTCGCCCTCTGTGGCGTCAGTCCAAAGCGTCTTGCCCAAACGCCCCTCGTTCCCGGCGATAACGGCACTGGCCGCAGCCAGAATATGCGGCGTGCTGCGATAATTCTGCTCGAGCCGCACCACATGCGCGCCAGGAAAATCCTTTTCAAAGCGCAAGATATTGCCCACTTCGGCCCCGCGCCAGCCATAGATCGACTGATCATCGTCACCAACACAGCAGATATTCTTGTGTCCGCCCGCAAGCAGGCGCAGCCACAAATATTGGGCGACGTTGGTATCCTGATACTCGTCCACCAGAATATAGCGAAACCAGCGCTGATATTGCGCCAGCACGTCTTCGTGAGTCTGGAAGATCGTGACCACGTGCAGTAGCAGATCGCCGAAATCCACCGCGTTCAACTCTCGCAATCGAGTCTGATACTGGGTGTAAAGCGCGACGCCCTTGTCATTATAGGCACCCGCATCGGCAGCTGGCACCCTGCCGGGGGTCAAGGCGCGGTTTTTCCAACTGTCGATGACCCCCGCCAGATGCCGCGCCGGCCAGCGCTTGTCGTCAATCCCCGCCGCCTGCACCAATTGTTTCAGCAGGCGCAGCTGATCATCGGTGTCGAGAATCGTGAAGTTCGATTTCAGCCCGACCAGTTCGGCATGTCGGCGCAGCAGCTTGACGCAGATCGCGTGGAACGTCCCCAGCCACGGCATGCCCTCGGCGCTGCGGCCCAGCATCTGGGCCACGCGGTCTTTCATCTCGCGCGCGGCCTTGTTGGTAAAGGTCACCGACAAAATCTCGTTCGGGCGGGCTCGGCCCGTGTGCTGTAAATGTGCGATTCGGGCCGTCAAGGCTCGGGTCTTTCCGGTGCCCGCCCCCGCCAGCATCAAAACCGGTCCGTCCAGCGTTTCCACCGCAGCGCGCTGCGCCGCGTTCAGCCCATCCAGATAGGGTTGCGGGCGGGCGGCCATGGCACGCATCGAAAGCGGGATGGCTTGTGCGGGTGGATCATCGAAACTGCTCATGCAACCCAACCTAACCTGCAGAGGCGCGAAGTTAAAGATATGTTCGAGCTATGTTCCGCGCCCTGCACACGCAGATTGACGCAATGCACCGACTGCCCACCGCCTGCGGCCTCTGTGCATTCTTCTTGCCTAAAATATCCTCGCCGAAGGCGAAAAAGACTATTTTGGACCCAAGATTGTGGCAAAAACAACGCTGCAAAGCGGCAGATGATTTACCCAATCGCTTAAACAGCTTAGAACCTGCCCAAACCCAAGGAGGTCTCATGTCTGATTTTACCAAGATCTTGATCGCTAACCGTGGCGAGATAGCCATTCGCGTCATGCGTGCTGCTAACGAAATGGGCAAGCGCACCGTGGCTGTCTATGCCGAAGAGGACAAGTTAGGCCTGCACCGTTTCAAGGCGGATGAGGCCTATCGCATCGGTGAAGGGATGGGGCCGGTCGCGGCTTATCTGTCGATCCCCGAAATCATCCGCGTGGCCAAGGCCAGCGGCGCCGATGCAATCCATCCCGGCTATGGCCTCCTGTCGGAAAACCCCGATTTCGTCGATGCCTGTGCACAGAACGGCATCACCTTTATCGGGCCCAAGGCCGACACCATGCGCGCGCTTGGCGACAAGGCCAGCGCGCGGCGCGTGGCAATCGAGGCCGGTGTGCCGGTCATTCCCGCGACCGAGGTCTTGGGCGATGACATGGCGGCGATCCGCGCCGAAGCCGCCGAAATCGGCTATCCGTTGATGCTCAAGGCGTCCTGGGGCGGCGGTGGGCGCGGCATGCGCCCAATCCAGGACGAATCCGAACTGGAGGAAAAGATCCGCGAGGGCCGGCGCGAGGCCGAAGCCGCCTTTGGCAATGGCGAGGGTTATCTGGAAAAGATGATCACCCGTGCGCGCCATGTCGAGGTGCAGATCCTTGGGGACCGGCAAGGCAATATCTATCACCTCTACGAGCGCGACTGCTCGGTGCAGCGGCGCAACCAAAAGGTCGTCGAGCGCGCCCCTGCGCCCTATTTGTCGGAAGCGCAGCGCGCCGAGATCTGCGAGCTGGGCCGCAAGATCTGCGCCCATGTCGGCTATGAATGCGCTGGAACGGTCGAATTCCTGATGGATATGGACACCGGCACGTTCCATTTTATCGAAGTGAACCCACGTGTGCAGGTCGAACATACCGTCACCGAAGAGGTGACCGGCATCGATATCGTGCGCGCGCAGATCCTGATCGCAGAAGGCAAATCACTGGCCGAGGCCACCGGCAAGGCCGCGCAAGAGGATATCACCCTCACCGGCCACGCATTGCAGACACGAATCACCACCGAAGATCCGCAGAACAACTTTATCCCCGATTACGGCCGCATCACCGCCTATCGCAGCGCCACCGGCATGGGGATCCGTTTGGATGGCGGCACTGCCTATGCGGGCGGTGTGATCACGCGCTATTATGATTCGCTGCTGACCAAGATCACCGCGAGGGCGCCGACGCCGGAAATGGCGATTGCAAGGATGGATCGCGCCCTGCGCGAGTTCCGGATTCGCGGCGTCTCGACCAATATCGCCTTTGTCGAAAACTTGCTGAAACATCCGACGTTCCTAAGCAACGAATATACCACCAAGTTCATCGACGAGACGCCCGAACTGTTCCAGTTTTCCAAGCGGCGCGACCGGGGCACCAAGGTTCTGTCCTATATCGCCGACATCACCGTGAACGGCCATCCCGAGACCAAGAACCGCCCGCGTCCGCCGGCGGATCTCAAGGACCCGCGCCCGCCTGCCCTGCGCGGCGACCCGATGATGGGCACCCGCAACCTGCTGGAGCAAGAGGGGCCGCAAGCCGTGGCCGACTGGATGGCGGCGCAACAGCAGGTGCTGATCACCGACACCACCATGCGCGACGCCCACCAATCGCTGCTGGCGACACGGATGCGCAGCATCGACATGATCCGCGTGGCTCCGGCCTATGCGGCGAATCTACCGGGGCTGTTCTCCGTCGAGTGCTGGGGTGGTGCCACCTTCGATGTTGCCTATCGCTTCCTGCAAGAATGCCCCTGGCAGCGCCTGCGCGATCTGCGCCAGGCGATGCCCAACATGTTGACGCAGATGTTGCTGCGCGGATCAAACGGCGTGGGCTACACCAACTATCCCGACAATGTGGTGCAGGAATTCGTCCGTCAAGCCGCCACCAGCGGGGTTGACCTGTTCCGCGTTTTCGACAGCCTGAACTGGGTCGAGAACATGCGCGTGTCGATGGATGCGGTGCTTGAGCAGAACAAGATCTGCGAAGGGTCGATCTGCTATACCGGTGATGTCCTTGATCCGGACCGGGCAAAATACGACCTGAAATATTATGTCGAAACCGCCAAGCAATTGCGTGACGCCGGGGCGCATATCCTAGGCCTCAAGGACATGTCCGGAGTGCTGAAACCGGGTGGTGCACGCGTTCTGATCCGCGCATTGAAGGAAGAGATCGGTCTGCCGATCCATTTGCACACCCATGACAGCGCCGGCGTTGGCGTTGCCACGATTCTGGCCGCTGCCGAGGCGGGGGTGGATGCGGTCGATTGCGCAATGGATGCGCTGTCGGGCAATACCAGCCAGCCCACCATCGGCTCGGTCGTCGAAGCGCTGCGCCATACGGATCGCTCAACTGGCTTGGATATCACCGCGATTCGCGAAATCTCAGACTATTGGGAGACTGTGCGCGCTCAGTACTCGGCGTTCGAAACCGGCCTTCAGGCTCCCTCTTCAGAGGTTTACTTGCATGAGATGCCGGGCGGGCAATTCACCAACCTCAAGGCGCAAGCGCGCAGTCTTGGCCTTGAGGATCGTTGGCCCGAGATCGCGCGTACTTACGCCGATGTGAACCAGATGTTCGGCGATATCATCAAAGTCACCCCAAGCTCCAAGGTGGTCGGCGATATGGCTCTGATGATGGTCAGCCAAGGCCTGACCCGCGCACAGGTCGAGGATCCGGGTGTCGAGGTCTCCTTCCCCGATTCGGTGATCAACATGTTGCGCGGCAATCTCGGTCAGCCACCCGGCGGGTTCCCCTCTGCCATCGTGAAGAAAGTGCTCAATGACCAACAGCCCGATACGGAACGGCCCGGAAAGCATCTCGAACCGGTTGATCTGGAAGCAGCCCGTGCCGAGGTCGAGGCCGAACTCGAAGGGAAGACTGTCGATGACGAGGATCTGAACGGGTACTTAATGTATCCCAAGATGTTCCTGGATTACATGGGGCTTCACCGTCAATACGGGCCGGTGCGGACCTTGCCCACCCGCACGTTCTTTTACGGCATGGAACCGGGCGAAGAAATCTCGGCCGAGATCGACCCCGGCAAGACCCTAGAAATCCGGATGCAGACCGTCGGGGAAACCGACGATAACGGCGAGGTCCGGGTGTTTTTCGAACTGAACGGCCAGCCCCGCGTGATTCGCGTTGCCGACCGGCTGGTCAAAGCAACGGCCAAAGCCCACCCCAAGGCCGAGCCGGACAACTCCGCCCATGTCGGTGCCCCGATGCCCGGTGCGGTCGCGACCGTGGCAGTGGCAGCGGGCCAGAAGGTCAACCATGGCCAATTGTTGCTGACAATCGAGGCGATGAAGATGGAAACCGCCATCCATGCCGAACGGGCGGGAACCGTGAAGCAAGTCCATGTCAGCCCCGGTAGCCAGATCGACGCCAAGGACCTGCTGATCGAGTTCGAGACCGAGTGAAATCGCTCCGGCGCGGCCCGCCGCGCCGGATTTGCCTAGGAAAAACATAAGTTTCACGAATATCGTAATTTTCCACTTGCAGCCCACGGCAGTTGTTTGTATCTCACAACTCACCCAAGGAAGCGGGCGTAGCTCAGGGGTAGAGCATTACCTTGCCAAGGTAAGGGTCGTGAGTTCGAATCTCATCGCCCGCTCCAAATTAACCGCCAAAGCGGTATGATACGGGACCGCTTCGGCGGTCCTTTTCATTTGTATCATATGATTGATGCGACGCGATTGTGTTTGTCAGTCGCACCGACGATTCTGGTCACCTCTGCGATTCGATACGGGCTTGCCGCCTCAGGACTCGGTCCGATTCGACGACCTTGGCACAAGTGCATATTGCCTTGAATTGCATTCACCCGGCACCTCGAATGCATTTGCTGCGCAAACGCTGCCTCACGTCACCGCGTGGACAACTGAAACCAAGTCAACCCAACACGCTATCAGGTGACAAAAACAGCAACGAAAGGTTCGCGAGGGTAATGCACTGCCTTCCCGCCGATAATCTGGCGGCGCAGGTTTCACGCTGGGGAATCAATCTTTCAAGATGTCGGCATATTCTTCGCGCAACTGGCGTTTCAGCACCTTGCCGGTGGCGGTGCGCGGCAGTTCATCACGGAATACCACTTTGTCGGGCACCTGCCATGCAGCGATTTTGCCATCGAAGAAAGTCAGCAACTCTTCAGGTGTCGGCGCGGCCCCCTCGGCGACAATCGCGATGAGGATTGGGCGTTCGTCCCATCTGTCATGATTGACGCCGACCACTGCCGCATCGGACAAGCCTGGATGACCGATCGCGATGTTTTCCAGCATTACCGAACTGATCCATTCCCCACCGGATTTGATGATATCCTTGGCGCGGTCTTTGACCGTCATGTACCCGTCTTCGTTCAGCGTGGCGACATCACCCGTGTTGAACCAGCCATCCTGCAGCGCATCATCATCGGCGCGGAAATAGCTGTCCATCACCCAGAGGCCCCGCGCCAACAAATTGCCCACCGCCTTACCGTCATGGGGCTGATCATAGCCATGCTCGTCCACTATCTTGAGTTCGACCCCATAGGGCGGTCGTCCCTGACTTTCGCGCAGGCGGTGCTGTTCCCCGAGCGGCAGATCGCCATATTTGGCCAGCGGGTGATTGGTCGAGCCCAGCGGGCTGGTTTCGGTCATGCCCCAGGCGTGGATGGTATCGACCCCGAACTCCTCGCGGAACTGGGTAATCACCGATGGCGGGCAGGCCGAGCCGCCCACAACCGTGCGCTCCAAGGTCGTCAGCCGACTGCCGGACTTTTCCGCATGGGCCAACAATCCCAGCCAAATCGTGGGCACCCCCAGTGCAATTGTCACCCCGTGATCGTCTATTAGGTCTACCAACGCCGCGCCGCTCAGATCCGGTCCTGGCAACACCATACTGCTGCCCGCCATCGCAGCCGCATAGGGCACACCCCACGCATTGACGTGGAACATCGGCACCACCGGCATCACCACGTCGCGTGCGCTCAGCGCCAACGAATCCGCGCTGATCGCGCTGAACGAATGCAGCACCGTCGAACGATGCGAATACAGCACACCCTTTGGGTTGCCTGTGGTGCCCGAAGTGTAACACAGGCTGGAAGCAGTGTTTTCATCGAATTGCGGCCACTCAAAGCCGGTTTCGCCGGTTTCCAAAAACTCGTCGTAGAATTTCAGGCCCGGAAACTGGCTCGCGGCCTCTTCGTCGCGCGGACCCATCAAGATTACATGATCCAGCCGGGGCAGATGCTCGCTTAACTTTATAATGATCGGCAGGAAGGTCGCGTCGATAAATAGAACCTTATCATCGGCGTGGTTGATGATATAGACGAGCTGGTCGGGGAACAACCGCGGGTTGATGGTGTGGCAAACGAACCCAGCCCCCGAGACCCCGAAATAGATTTCCAGATGGCGGCGATTGTTCCAGGCGATGGTGGCGCAGCGGTCCTGCGGATCCAACCCCAGCCTCATCAGTGCCGCCCCCAATTGGCGAGCATTCTCGGACACTTGCGCCCATGTCGTGTGCGCAACGTCACCCGTGGTTTCGACCGACACGATATCGGTGTCATGATGATAGATCGCGGCGTGCTGGACCAGTGACGAGATCAGCAATGGTTTGTTCATCATCCGACCCAGCATGGCGGGCTCCTTGTTCGGGTGCTTGGCATCCGCTGACGGCAGGTCAAGGCGACCACGCGAGGTTGCAAAACTGCTCCGGTCGCCAGATTGCTCGCGGCTGCACAGCGCCGATGTAGTGTTCACCTATTGGGTAGACTGACGTTATTTTATTTCTGTGACAATCGTCGGCTGCAAGAAATTACCGATGCCGAGGGTCACCCGCCATGACGATGCACGAACTGTACAAGTGCCGCTGTAGATCCGTCAGCTGTGGCGGGGTCTTCCCTACCCTCGATCACCGGCTGCAAAGCCTTTGCCAATCTCTTGCCCAGCTCCACCCCCCATTGATCGAACGAGTTGATACCCAGAATCACACCCTCAACAAACACACGATGTTCGTACAGCGCGATGATCTGCCCCAGAACAAATGGTGTCAGTTGTGGATAGGCCACCGTAACCGATGGCCGATTCCCGGGAAACACGCGGTGGCGGGCCTGACGCTCAAGATCGTCACCCGTCAGCCCTGTCTCCCGCAATAATGCGCGTGCTTCGTCAAGTGACCGCCCCCGCATCAGTGCCGCGGATTGTGCCAGGCAGTTTGCCACCAACAGATGGTGATGATGTGCCAAAGCCACATCATGCCCTTGCGCGGCGAGCAGAAACTCGCATGGCACCACCGCGGTTCCCTGATGGATCAACTGATAAAAGGCGTGTTGACCATTGGTCCCCGATTCGCCCCAGACCACTGGGCCAGAAGCCAGGGTCAGTGGCCGTCCCCCCATCGTCACCGACTTGCCGTTACTTTCCATTTCCAACTGCTGAAGATAGGCGGGCAGACGTCCGAGTCGCTGATCATAGGGGAGTACTGCACGCGTACCATGGCCGCAGATTTGGTGGTGCCACAGACCAACCAGCGCCAGAAGCGCCGGCAGGTTCTGCGCCCAGGGCGCCGCGCGGAAATGCCGGTCCATTGCCTGCCCACCGCGCAGAAATGCCGCAAACGCATCCGGCCCGATGGCGAGCATGACGCTCAGCCCGACCGGCCCCCAGACCGAATAGCGCCCGCCAACCCAGTTGGCGAACCCGAATACGTGCTCAGGCTCAATACCAAAGGCGGCGGTACGCTCCGGGGCGGTGGACACGGCGGCGAATTGGCGGGCGACATCGCCGCCTCCCTGCTCGGTCCAAGCTAGCGCGGTGCGCGCATTGGTCATGGTCTCGATGGTGGTAAAGGATTTCGACGAGACAATGAACAATGTGCGGCGCGGATCCAGATCTCGCAGGGTATCAGCGATGTCGGCCCCATCCACATTCGAGACGAAATGACAGCGCGGCCCGTCATGATAAGGGCTGAGCGCGCGTACCGCCATACGCGGCCCCAGATCCGAACCACCGATCCCGATATTGACGATATCGCGAAACTCCCCGCCAGGCCCTGACAACACGCCGCTGCGCACGGCATCGCTAAAACGGCGCATGCGACCCAGCGTGTCGAGCACCTTGGGCATGACATCAGCCCCATCGACCAAGACCGGCCCGCCATCGATGTTACGCAGCGCGGTATGCAGGGCCGGGCGCCCTTCGGTTTCATTGACTGGTGCCCCCCTGAACATCGCCTCGCGTCGGCCCGCCAGATCAGATTGGTCACATAGCGCGATCAGCGCGGCACGGGTTGTCTGGTCAATATTGGTCTTCGAGTAGTCAAGGCGCATATCCTCGAACACGGCGCTGAAATCAGTCGCCCGCTCCCGATCCTCGTCAAACAGATCGGTGATGCGGCGCTGCGCAGTTGCCGCATGTAATGCGCGCAGATCGTCCCATTTGCTATTCAACGCTACACCGCCCAATGCACATTCATTTCCGAAAGAACCGCCTGGACCGGCGCCTCCTCGGGGGACAGCGACTGGGCACGCTCAAGAGCGTCGCGCTTTTCCCATCCCAGTATCACCAGATGTTTCTTGAGTGCGCCATCCAGCACCGGCGCGGTCAGAGTGATGCGCGCCTCGGGCTGCCCCGCCGGGGCCATCGCAGCCAAAGCGGGTGCATCGTCTGCCAACGCCGCCGCCAGCCCCGGCGTGCCGGGAAACAGCGACGCAACGTGACAGTCCTCGCCCATGCCGAGCAGCAGAACTGACAGCGGCAGCGCCGGTTCGATCTGTGCCGCAATTGCATCAAGATCGTCCTCGGGATGCGCGCCCGTGCCGTGCAATGACAGAAACTTCGCCTCAGCCGCGCGCCCCACCAGCAGGTGTTCGCGAATCAACCTTGCGTTCGAACGCGGATCGTCAGGTGTTACCCACCGTTCATCGGTTGGCAGCACCATCACCTTGTCCCACTCCAGCGGGGCCGCACATAGCGCATCAAATATCGGCCCCGGCGTGGTGCCCCCCGGAACCGCAATGCTGGCGGTGTCGTGGCTCAGCAATGTCGCTTTCAACTCACCGGCCAGCAAATTCGCCAGATTGATCGCCAGCATATCGCGATCGGGATATTCGATCAGGTTCATGGCTTGATTCCCCTCCAATAGCGTTGGTCGCGTTTCATCAAAAGCTCGGCATCGCCCGGACCCGGGCTACCGCTTTCATAAGGCTTGGGCACTTCGCCGCGCTGCTCCCAGTCGGCAATGATCGGATCGGTCCAAGCCCAGGCCGCTTCGACCTCATCACCGCGCATGAACAGAGTCTGGTTGCCGCGGATCACGTCCATAATCAATCGCTCATAGGCATCGGGCGGATCTTCGCCTTCGGGGCCAAGCGCCTCGGCAAATGTCATGTCCAGCGGCACATCAATCAATCGCATCCCGCCCGGCCCCGGCTCTTTGATCGTCACTTGGAACGTGATCCCCTCATTGGGTTGCAGCCGGATCGTCAAAACATTGGCATGGCGCCCGCATTCTTGCCCGAAGATGGAATGGGGCGCGTCCTTGAACATCACACTGATCACCGAAGAGCGCGCCACCAGCCGCTTGCCCGTACGCAGATAAAACGGCGTCCCAGCCCAGCGCCAATTGCTGATATGAACGCGTAGCGCGATATAACTTTCAGTTGTCGAACGCGGATTGCCCGCCTCATCGCGATAAGACGGGTGCGCCGCTTCCTGCCCCGCGACCGCCTGAAACTGCCCGCGTACGATATGATGCGGCAGAACTGGATCAAGCGCGCGGATCACCTTCAGTTTTTCATCTCGCAATGCATCGGGTTCAAATCGCGCCGGCGGCTCCATCGCGGTCAGGCACAAAAGCTGCATCAGATGGTTCTGGACCATATCGCGCATCGCGCCGGCGCGGTCGTAATATTCGGCCCTGCCGGCGATACCGGCGCTTTCGGCCACGGTGATCTGGATGTGATCGACATATTGACTGT
Source organism: Pontibaca salina (assembly GCF_016307205.1). Taxonomy (GTDB): domain Bacteria; phylum Pseudomonadota; class Alphaproteobacteria; order Rhodobacterales; family Rhodobacteraceae; genus Pontibaca; species Pontibaca salina. The sequence goes on from NZ_JAEIJD010000005.1 coordinate 181,599, forward strand.
TCCAGAGCGGTTCAAACAGCATGTTGGCAAAACGCACCACCATCAGGTTCTGCACGGTTTCTTTGCCTAAATAATGGTCGATACGGTAAATCTGGCTCTCTCGGAAATGCGACGCCAGCATCGCGTTCAGTTCCTGTGCGCTGTGCAGATCGCGACCAAAGGGTTTTTCCACGACAATGCGGGTCTCTTGCGTGGTCAGTCCATAATCATGCAGCCGCTGTGCCAGTTCACCGAAAAGGCCGGGTCCGACCGAAAAATAGAACGCACGGACTCGTCCGGGCGTCAGGTGCTCGGCCAGTGCTTTCCATCCGGTCTCGCCGGTTGCCTCCAGCTGGACATAATCCAGAGTGTCGAGAAACTGCTCAAGCGTGCCATCCTCACAGCCGCGATGGGGCGCGTGCTCTCGAATCGCTGAGGCCACCATCGCGCGGTAGGTATCCCGGTCGTGCATAGTGCGCGCCGCTCCGATGATCCGCGAAGCTTTGCAGAATTGGCCAGCGCAAAACCGACGAAAAAGCGCGGGCAAAATCTTGCGCTGCGCCAGATCGCCTGTGGCCCCGAAGATCACCAGATCAAATGGATCAACCGGGATGACTCGCGACGTCATGCGTGTGGCCGTTTCGCTATCTGCTGTCACGATACCCTGCCCAAAAGAACAAACTTCCATTTTGCCGGTTTTGCCATCATTCACAACGCCATCATTCACAACTATGTCAGCCGCAGGCATGCGACTTTTCTCCCGACCGCCAACATAGGATAGTCCATTCGAACTACCAACAACTGGATCGCGCCATGAAAGTCCAATCTCAGGAAACGGCCCATGTCGGTAAATTCGAAAACCGTTACATCACCGCCGACGGGCAACCGCGTGCTTCGGTTGCATTACGCGATCCGCAGACGCTGTGGTTCAATACAGGCACCTTATGCAACATCGAATGCGTGAATTGTTATATTGCCTCCAGCCCGACCAATGACGCGCTGGCCTATCTCACCGCCGCCGAGATCATCGACTATCTTGACCAAATCCAGCAACGTGGCTGGCCGGTCCGCGAGATCGGCTTCACGGGCGGCGAGCCGTTCATGAATCCACAGATCATCGATATGGCCGGTGCCGCGCTTGAACGCGGGTATCGCGTTTTGATCCTCACCAACGCGATGCGTCCGATGATGCGCGATGGCATGCGCTCAGGGTTGGCGGCTTTGCAGCGCAAGCATGGCAGCGCCCTATGCCTGCGGATTTCGCTTGATCACTACCGGGCCGAGTTGCACGATTCGATCCGCGGCAAGGGCAGTCACGCGCGTACGCTTGAGGGCATGGCATGGCTGCGCGATAATAACATTACCATGACCGTCGCCGGGCGCACCATATGGCAAGACAGTGAGGCCGAGAGCCGTGCAGGTTATGCTAGGTTTTTCGCAGCGCACGGTTTCAATATCGATGCCCATGACCCCGCGCAGATGGTGCTGTTTCCGGAAATGGACGAAACCGTTAAGGTGCCCGAAATCACGACGTCCTGCTGGGATATTCTAAATGTTGCGCCCTCATCGGTGATGTGCGCCAGCGCACGTATGGTGGTCAAGCGCAAAGGGGCCAAACGCCCGACAGTACTGGCTTGCACATTGCTTCCCTATTCGCCGGAATTTGAACTTGGCGAAACTCTGGCCGAAGCCGAAGGCGACGTGTATCTCAACCACCCGCATTGCGCCCGCTTCTGCGTTCTTGGTGGTGCCAGTTGCAGCGGATGACGCGGCCCGTAATGCTTTTGGTGCGGATGGCAGTTTCCTGCAAGCGCCTGTCAATATTAGCCCATTCAACAACGCTGCCGTTGCGACAATAAGGAAATTCGACTAATATTTGCAGGGCGGAGACGCCATAAGAAACACTTGCTGGGGTGGAAGTTCTGACTTCGCTTGGTGTTCTTGAGGTGAGACGGTTGGGATAGCCCGACTACGGGGTCACAAGAGGATACCATAGATGGACGCATCGGAGAATCTTAACGAGTACTTCGCCGCGATCGTTGAGAGTTCCGATGACGCGATCATCACCAAAAACCTACACAGCATTATTCAGACCTGGAATAAAGGGGCGGAGCGCCTGTTTGGCTACTCTGCGGAAGAAGCCATCGGGCAATCTATTATGATGCTTATTCCCGAAGATCGACAAGACGAGGAAGTAGATATTATCAACCGCCTTCACCGTGGTGAGCGTATTGACCATTTTGAAACGGTCAGGAAACGCAAGGACGGTGCCCTTGTGCCGATCTCATTGACGATTTCGCCAGTTCAATCCGCCTCGGGCGAGGTGATCGGCGCCTCGAAAATTGCGCGGGATATCTCCTTGCAAAAAGAGGCGGCCGAGCGGCAGAATCTGCTTCTCGCCGAAATGCGCCACCGGGTCGGCAATTGCTTCGCGGTCGCCGGGAGCCTCATCACTGTCAGCGCCCGGCAAGTAGAGACAGCGGGCGAACTCGCGAGCTTGATGCGGGAACGACTGATGGCGCTCTCCGTTGCGCACAGGTTGGCGGTCATCGACCCGAAGGGAGAAGCCGCAGGAAACACGTCACTGCATGAACTCATCGCATCGGTCGTTGGTCCATTCGCCGGCGATCGGCTCCATGAGCTCAATATCGAAGACCTGCGCATCGCTTCGGACGCACTCACACCGATGGCGCTCGTCCTCTATGAACTTTGCACCAATGCGACGAAATATGGGGCCCTTTGTCATGGCGACGGTGGCGTCGAGATCAAGGCATATCGGCAAGGCGACAGATTTTTCATCGACTGGCAGGAACATTGCGGCATTCAATCGGAGACGGTGAACAAAGCCGGCTTTGGGACAAAAATGTGTGATGGCGTGGTGAAAACTTCTCTCGGTGGCACCATCACCCGACAGTTCAGGCCGTCCGGATTGCGGGCAAGGATCGATCTTGATCTCGCGACGCTCGAAGCCAGATAGTCCAGCGACAATGGGTTCAGCCCCAGGGGCCAGTTTGCCGGCCGTTCCGAGCAGAAGAGGCGCGGCTGGACGCTGGGGGCCGGATGTCAGCGCTTGAAGTTGCTCCGCCCTGCGCCGCCATCGCGCGCAGCGCCGCCACACGGTTTTCGGTGGCAGGATGGGTCGCGAAGAGATTGTCATGTTTATGGGCGTGCAGCGGGTTGATGATGAACATATGCGCCGTCGCCGGATTGCGCTCGGCCGCGTGATTGTCGATCCGGGCTGCCCCCATGGCAATCTTTTCCAATGCCGAAGCCAACCATAGCGGTTGACCGCAGATCTCGGCACCCGCCTTATCGGCGGCATATTCCCGCGTCCGGCTGATCGCCATCTGCACCAGCGCCGCCGCCATCGGTGCCAGAAACATCATCAGCAGGGTGCCGACCAATCCGAGCCGTTCCCGGGAACCGCCAAAGAAGAGCGCAAAATTGGCCAGCATCGAAATCGCCCCGGCGAAGGTTGCAGTGACGGTCATAATCGCCGTGTCGTGGTTGCGGATATGCGCCAGTTCGTGGGCAATCACTCCGGCCAGTTCCTCACGCGAAAGGCTGCGCAACAGGCCCGTGGTCACCGCCACCGCCGCATTGGCAGGATTGCGACCGGTGGCAAACGCATTGGGCTGTGGCGTGTCGATCAGGTAAACCTTGGGTATCGGCAGGTTCGCGTTTCGCGCAAGCTCTGCAGTCAAAGCATGAAGACCCATCTGATCGCCGGGTGCTACCGGCTGGGCGTTGTGCATCCGCAGGACCATGCGGTCCGAGTTCCACCAGGTAAAGGCATTCATTGCCGCCGCGACAATAAGCGCAAGCACCGCACCACCTGACCCGCCGATCAAGTATCCGACGCCCATGAAAAGTGCGGTCATGGCTGCCATCAGAATCGCGGTCTTTACATAGCCCATCTTGATCTTCCAAAGTTCATATCGAGATACCAAAGGTGATATGGGGTGGGTTCCGACCTGTGCAAGCGTGAACGCATAGCCCGCAACCACGCGTCAGGAAAGCCGGTTGCAACACGCCATGTCCGGCGCCCGGCGCGACGTCCACAGTCGGGCTGACAGCCTGGCTCCGACCTGCTAGGCTCTGCCTATGAGTACTTTGCCGAAAGCGGCGGCTCCAAAAGCCATCCTCGAATCCGCGATCTATGTTGACGATCTGAAGGCAGCGCGCGACTTCTATGGCGGTCTGATCGGGCTCGAGCCGTTTCTGACGGTTGAGGGACGCCACATCTTCTTCCGCGTCGGCTCCTCGGTCCTGCTGGTGTTCAACCCCGATGCCACCGAACAGCCAACGCAGAATCCGCGTCTGCCGGTACCGCCCCATGGTGCGCGCGGGCCGGGCCATGTCTGTTTCACCTTGGCGCGGGACGAAATCGCCGCCATGCGCGCGCGCTTGACCGAGGCCGGCATCGCAGTGGATGCAGAATTTGATTGGCCGAATGGCGCGCATTCGCTCTATGTGCGCGATCCGGCAGGCAATTCAGTAGAATTCGCCGAAGGCTGGCTCTGGGGCTGAACTGCGCTCACAGCCCCAGTTTGTCGCGCATGAAGGCCAGCGCCACGCTCAAACCATCCGGCGCGATCCCGTGGCCGGTGCCTTTCATCACATGGGCATAGACGTCTTTCCAGCCCGCCTGCTGCAAGGCTTCGGCGGCCTGTGACATGGATTGCGGCGGCACCACATCATCCGCGTCACCATGGACCAGCAACACCGGCGGGCGACCCACAACCTCGTCTGTCAGCAATTCCGGTGCCAGCAAACGCCCCGAAAACGCAAGAATGCCGGCCACCTCATCCTCGCGCCGCGGGGCCACATGCAGCGCCATCATGGTCCCCTGTGAAAAACCAAACAGCACGACCTGCTCGGGCAGCACGTCTTCGTCCACCATCAGCGCGTCAAGAAAAGCATTCAGATCGTTGACCGCCGCCTGCATCCCGCGCATCGATTCTTCCTCCGACGAACCGTCGATCCACGGGATCGGGAACCACTGGTATCCGAACGGCGCGCCGGCGCAGGATTCGGGCGCATCGGGGGCCACGAACAGCGTATCGGGCAAATGCTCGCCCAGAGGATCGGCCAGTCCTAGCAGATCGGCACCATTGGCACCGTACCCATGCAGAAACACCACGATCGAGCGCGTTTCCCCCGAAAGCGGCTCTTTGCGCTCGGCATTCAAAACCCGTGTCATCTGATCCCTTCCCTGTCCTTGACCTCCCGGTAATAGGCCCAGAGCAACCGCGCCGCAACCGCTCGCCACGGTGCCCAGTCGGTGGCCATTTCTCGCAGGGCGCGCTCTGTAGGACGCGCGGGCAGATCGAACAACTGGCGCGCCGATTCCTGCAAGGCCAGATCGCCAGACGCCAAGACATCCGCATGGCCAAGGCTGAACATGGCATAGATCTCGGCGGTCCAGACGCCGATGCCCGGCACTTGGGTCAAAGTTGCAACCACATCCTCCGTCGGTGCCGCGCGCAGAGCGTCATAATCGATCCGCGCCTCTGCCAATGCCCGGGCATAGCGAATTTTTTGGCGGCTGAGCCCCACGTCGCGCAGATCATCGTCACTGGCCCAGATGATCTTGCGCGGACCGGTCAGGCCGGCAACACGCATTCGGCTCCAGATCGCACCGGCAGCAGCGACGCTGAGTTGCTGGCCGACGATGGCGTTCAGCAATTGCGCAAACCCCTCCGGGCGGCGGCGCAACGGCAACGGGCCAATGCGCGCCAACGCTGCTGCAAATCGAGGCTCGCGTGCCGCCAGATACGCGGCTCCCTCAGCGACACAATCAGCGGTGTGGATGATGCGGCCCGCATTCATCGCGCGGTCCATAGCAGCACTGTCTTCATGCACCTAGCTTTGCGTGCCCGCCAGCGCGATGCAACCGGCTTGTGTCGCTCCGGTTTCGAGGCTACTCCAACCGCATGACACAGGCGATCGATATTGATGACGGACGGGCCCGGCGCAACGTATGGGTCTTGGTTGCGGCGCAGGCGGTGTTGGGCGCACAGATGCCGATGATCTTCACCATCGGTGGGCTGGCGGGGCAGTCGCTCGCGTCCAATGCATGCCTCGCGACATTGCCGATTTCGCTGATCGTGTTGGGCTCGATGCTATCCGCCACGCCAAATGCCGCTATCATGCAGCGCTTCGGGCGGCGGGTCGGATTTTTCGTCGGGGCCGCCGGGGGCACGCTTGGCGGCATTATCGGCGCATATGGCCTCTATCTCGGATCGTTCCCGATCTTCCTTATCGGCAGCTTCCTCACCGGCATCTACATGAGCGCGCAAGGCTTCTACCGTTTTGCCGCCGCCGATACCGCCTCTGACGCATATCGCGCCAAGGCGATCTCTTACGTCATGGCCGGCGGCCTGCTGGCGGCGGTGATCGGCCCGCAACTGGTCAAGGCAACCAGCGATGCCTTCGTCATCCCGTTTCTCGGCAGCTATCTGGCGGTGATCGCGCTGAACGTGATCGGTGCAGCACTGTTTTTGTTCCTGCGCATCCCCAAACCGCCGATCCCCAGCGAAGACGCGCCCCGCGGCCGTTCCCGCTGGCAGCTTCTGACCACCCCGCGTATTGCCGTTGCCGTGATTTGCGCCACCGTGTCCTACAGCCTGATGAATCTGGTGATGACCTCGACCCCGCTGGCGGTGGTGGGTTGCGGCTTTGGCGCGGGCAATGCGGCGGATGTGGTATCGGCGCATGTGTTGGCGATGTATGTGCCGTCTTTCTTCACTGGCCATCTGATCAACCGCTTCGGGGTCGAGCGGGTGATGGCCGCCGGTCTGGTGATCCTTGCCGGCGCTGGGGCCGTTGCCCTGAACGGCGTCGCATTGGAGAATTTCTTCATCGCGCTGATCCTGCTGGGGGTGGGCTGGAACTTCGGCTTCATCGGTGCCACCACCATGCTCGCCGGAGCCCACGAACCGCATGAACGCGGCCGCATGCAGGGGCTGAATGATCTGATCGTCTTCGGCGGTGTGACGGTCGCCTCACTGGCCTCGGGCGGGTTGATGAACTGCTCGGGCGGCTCGCCGGTCGAAGGCTGGACGGCGGTGAACCTCGCCATGGCACCGGCGCTGGTGCTGGCCGGGGGCGCGTTGATCTGGCTGATGTTCCAGCCCCGCAGCGCAGAAGAAGAAGCCTGAGCCCTACATTTTTCTTCTTGCCTGAAATATCCCCGCCGGAGGCACGCGCCAAAGGCGCGTTGCGCATTCGATTGCCTACCAGCGTCCGGTTGCCGCGCGCGCGATCAACGCCAGCCGCGCGCGGGCCTCGCTGGTGCCGAGCACGCCCGCCCCGACACGGGAGGGCATGCGCCGCGCCTCGCGCAAAATCGAAGCGGCCTGCCACCCCGTTAACATGGCCGGTGCCGCCTCTGGTGACACCGCCCGCCGCATTGCCCGCGCCCGCTTCAGCCGCACCAGTGCCCGATCCGCCAGCGCAGCCACCGCTTCGGCCCGCCCATCAAGAAGCGGTACCCGGCCTCGCGCTTCGAGGTCCGGGATCGCGCGCAACCAATTGGCCACCCCGACGCCATAGGCAAAATCGCGCACCACTGCTTCCTCAGCCTCGCCCAGACTACGTGCAGCTGCCCAAATCAATGTCCCCGAGGTCTCGTCGATATAGCGGTCGAAATGCGCCTCATCCTCGAACGGATCGGTATAGATATCCCAACGTCGCGCCGCCACCATGGCATCCAGCCGTGCGCCCAGCTCCGGCGACAACACCCGCGCCAAAGGCGTGATCACCTCATGCCGGCGGGGGGTTTCACCTTTGGCGATCTGTTCCAGCGCCTCGCGCCACCATTGCAGGCGCATCTCGGCGATCATCGGCTCCTGTGTGACCCAGGGCGCGCGGGATACCTCAACGTTCAGCGCATAGAGCGGAAACAGCACCCTACGCGCTGGTGGTGGTGCGGCCATGGTGGCGCGGAAGCGGTCGGGATCGGAGCGTTCGACCAATGCCGCGCAGGCGGTCAGATCCTCGTCAAACTGCATCCGCATGCGCCGGCCCTGTATCGTGCACCAATTTCCAGCGAATTGCGTCCAGCAGTGCCTCGAAACTCGCGTCGATGATATTTGCGCTGACCCCCACGGTGGACCAATGGCGCCCCTTGCTGTCTTCGCTGTCGATGGTCACGCGGGTGACCGCCTCGGTGCCGCCTTGCGTGATGCGCACCTTGAAATCGACCAGCCGCATGTCGGCGATCAGATCGGAATATTGTCCCAGGTCTTTCACCAAGGCCCTGGCTAGCGCGTTCACCGGCCCTCGGTCGCTGCCGCTTTCATCCATGGATTCACTCACCGACAGACGCTTTTCACCATCGACCCTGACCACCACGACCGCCTCGGACAGCGACACCATACGGTCATATTCATTCTTGCGCCGCTCGACCGTAACCTTGTAGCGCTCGACCTCGAAGAACATCGGCAAGCGCCTCAGCGCCGCGCGCGCCAGCAGTTCAAAACTGGCCTGCGCGGTATCATAGCTATAGCCTTCATCCTCACGCGCCTTGACCTGGTCCAGAATTTCACCCAGCGCCGGGTCGTCCGGTGCAACTTCAAGCCCCGCCTCGGTAAGGCGGCGGCGCAGGTTGCTTTGGCCAGCCTGATTGGACATCGGGACAATGCGCGAATTGCCCACGGTTTCCGGCGCGACATGTTCATAGGTCGCCGGATCCTTCAGAATCGCGCTGGCGTGCAGCCCGGCCTTGTGCGCAAAAGCGCTGGCCCCGACATAGGCTGCCTGCCGCATCGGCACGCGGTTCAGGATATCATCCAGCATCCGGCTGATCTGCGTCAGCCCGGCCAGTGCGTCGCGGCTCACGCCGATGTCATAACGGCTGGCATAGGGCTGTTTCAGCAACAACGTCGGGATCAGCGAGGTCAGGTTGGCATTGCCGCAGCGCTCGCCCAGTCCGTTCAGCGTGCCCTGAATCTGGCGTGCGCCCGCATCCACGGCGGCCAGCGTGTTCGCCACTGCGTTTTCAGTATCGTTATGCGTATGAATGCCCAACCGGTCGCCGGGAATTCCCGCTGCGATCACCTCGCTCACCACGCGCCTCACATCGGTGGGCAAAGCGCCTCCATTGGTGTCGCATAGCACGATCCAGCGCGCTCCGGCCTCCAGCGCCGCGCGGCAGCAGGCCAGCGCGTATTCGGGATTGGCTGCATAGCCGTCAAAGAAATGCTCGGCATCAAGCAGCGCTTCGCGCTTCTGCGCGACCAGATAGGCGATCGAGGCGCGGATATTCTCGAGGTTTTCGTCCAGCGTGATGCCCAGCGCAGTTTCGACCTGATAATCATGGGCCTTGCCCACCAGACAGACCGAGGCCGTTCCCGCATTCAGCACCGCCGCCAGCACGTCGTCATTCTCGGCCGAGCGCCCGGCCCGTTTGGTCATGCCAAAGGCGGTCAGCGTGGCGCGGGTGTGCGGCGGGGCTTCGAAAAATGCGCTGTCGGTGGGATTGGCTCCGGGCCAGCCGCCTTCGATGTAATCAACGCCCAGTTTGTCCAGCGCCTGCGTAATGCGCTGTTTCTCGGCAGTCGAGAACTGCACCCCTTGGGTCTGCTGCCCATCGCGCAAGGTTGTGTCGTAGAGAAAGAGGCGTTCGCGTGTCATGACCCACGCACCTCACCACCCAGCCTGAGTCGGTCGCTGCCCTCATGCTGTGGCGAAGTGGGCAAAACAAGTCTCATTGCAGCGCATCCAGTTTGGCTGGGTCAAAGTGAGGCAAGCGCACAGCTTCAACGCCCTCTTTTGTGATGTTCACCTCAACTCCCGCATTCACAAGCCCATCGCGCAATCTGTCCGCCTGCGCGTAATCTTTCTTGGCACGCGCCTCCTCTAAGCGCGATAATAGCTCGGGCAGATCAAGGACTTCACTTATGGCGCTTCGAACTGCTTTCGCGGTTTTATCTGCATTATACGCAACATCGATTGCAGTGTTTGATTTCTTGAGATCGAACCCCAGCAACACCTGGCTCGAATACAGTGCACGGATACGGTCTTGTTTCTGCGTCCGGTCACGCGGCAAGTTCGCACCGGCCTCGCGAACTGCATTGATTGCCGACACGCTATCCAAATCATCTGCAAGGAAGTTCACTACAGCCGGAAGGGGCTCGCCAAACTCCAGCTCATTCAGTGTCTCAACGCCATCGCGACCAAGAATCCGGGCAAAGTCAGCCACCGCGACTGCTGCCTCTTGGCGGCGCTTGGCGCTCAGATCCATCAGATTACGATAATGCGACAACAGGAACGACATTCGAATTTCATCTCCGGTCATTGGTCTGCTCAACTGTGGCGCAGTGCCTTCAAGCACGTCACGCACGGTAAAGAAGTTGCCCAAAGACTTGGACATTTTCTTACCATCGACCTGCAGCATTTCGTTGTGCATCCAATAGCGCGCGAAATTGCCCTCGGGATGAGCGCAGCGGCTTTGGGCAATTTCGTTCTCGTGGTGCGGGAACATCAGGTCGTTACCGCCGCCGTGGATGTCAAAACTCGGGCCCAGCAATTCGTGGCTCATGGCCGAACACTCGATGTGCCAACCGGGCCGTCCGCGACCCCAAGGGCTGTCCCAGCCGGGCAAATCCGGGGAGGAGGGCTTCCACAACACGAAATCCATCGGATTGCGCTTATAGGGTGCGACCTCGACCCGCGCGCCGGCGATCATATCCTCGACCGTGCGGCCCGAAAGCTCGCCATATTCTGCATAGCTTTCGACTGCGAACAGAACATGCCCCTCGGCCGCATAGGCGTGCCCGCGCGCGACCAGATCTTCGATCATTGCCACCATCTGCGGAATATGCTGCGTGGCCCGCGGCATCGCATCGGGCTCCAAAGCGCCCAGTGCCGCCATATCGTCGAGAAACCACTGTGTCGTTTCGGCGGTGATCTCACCAATCTCGCGCCCGCTTTCAGCCGCCCGGGCGTTGATCTTGTCGTCGACATCGGTGAAATTGCGGACATATTTCACCTGATCGGACCCAAAGACGTGGCGCAGCAGGCGATACAGCACGTCAAAAACCACCACCGGGCGCGCATTGCCCAGATGCGCGCGATCATAGACGGTGGGACCGCAAACATACATGCGCACGTTTTCAGGGTCGATCGGGGAGAACGGCTCTTTCCGACGTGTGGCTGTATTATAAAGAGTGATATCCGTCATGGCAAAATCCTCGCGGCCCGATGTCTGCGCTGGCTTAGCAATTTGTCACATAGATGGAAACGACAGAAACCGGTCGGTCGAATGTATCGCAGGCAATCAGATACCTGTGCGCGCAAGTCCGTGTCCGGCGCGCACTGCAAGCCTACCCTCCCCCCGCCGTGGCGGGAAAAGGGCGCGTAATACTGTCAGAACCGGAACGACGCGCGGAAGGTGAGGCTATCCGCATCGTAATCCGTCGTGGTACCTGCGAAATTGTTGAAATCATGGCGCAGCAACTCGCCGCCCAGCGACACCCGATCGTTCACGGCATAAGACATGCCCAAACCATAGATATTGCCGTTATCGTTGCCGAAGGATGTTTTCATCCGCGCACGACCCAGAACCGCATAGCCCATGAACGGCCCAAAGTCGTAACCGCCCTTCACCTTGACGCGGCCGATATTGTCTATGTCGCCCGCGCTACCCAGAAGCCCGATATCCGTGCGCTCATATTCCAGTTCGCCCCCGACCACGAACTGGCCAAAATCGAGATCGTAACCAATGTGCGCGCCATAAGTCGCGCCGTTGTCGCCGCCCGGACCATCGACGTCGGTCCAGCCAAGGCCTAGCCCGAAATACAGGCCGCTCCCATCCTGCGCAGTGGCGGGGAGCGCAATCGTTGACGCAATCATCCCGGCGCTGGCCGCCGCCACGATAAGTTTTTTCATTACTGCTCTCCTTAATATCGGGGCCTGTTTGCAGATGCAGCCCTCTTGCCGCGCAATATGCGCCGCACGGGTGCGCGATTCAAGCGGCTTGGCCCAACAGGGCACGGTTTCGGCGGCGTTCGGCGCCAAAGCCGGGCAATATGGCGCAAACAAACGATTATGTCGCAAATAGAACAGAACCAGCAGTGGCACAGGCCAGAGTGGGCATAACGGGGGAGGTCGCGATGCAAGGTGAATTGTCCAAGATTGCCCTGATTTGTCGCACAATCGGAGCTGAACGCGGCCGCGCACCGAGGGGGGCACCAGTGGCGCTCTGATCCGCCGTTAACCTTCTCTCACTCCTGACGGACCAGATATCATGACAACTCAAGCCCCCCCTGCCTCTTCAGGTCGTAGCGGCGGACGTGCCGCGCGGCGCGCCGCCCGTGCTGCACCGCTCGCTGCCCATTTGCGCCCGGTGCGCCCTGGCCTCCAAGGCGGCCAATACCAAGCACTGACCCAAGCCGGCATGGAGCGCATCCACACCGCTGCGCTGGATGCGCTGGAACAGATCGGGCTGGCCGATGCCCCCGAAAGCGGCATTGCACATTTGACCGGTGCCGGGGCGATATTGGGCGATGATGGGCGGCTTCGCTTTCCCCCGGCGCTGATCGAGGACACCTTGGCAAGTGCCAACCGCGAAATCACCCTGTTCGGGCGCGATCCTCGTCACGACATGACCCTGTCCGGCAATCGGGTGCATTTCGGCACTGCCGGTGCCGCGGTCCATCTGGTCGATGTTCTGAGACGCGATTATCGCGAATGCACGGTGCAGGATCTACACGACGCCGCGCGGATCACCGACGTTCTGGATAATATCCACTTCCTGCAACGGCCCATGGTTGCACGGGATATTCCCGACAATCGCGAGATGGATCTGAACACCATATATGCCTGTTGCGCGGGCACGACCAAACATGTCGGCACGTCGTTCACTGAACCGGCCTTCGTGCCGGATGCGTTCCGGATGCTGCACCTGATTGCAGGCGGCGAGGATAAATGGCGCGAGCGTCCTTTTGTCAGCAATACCAACTGTTTCGTTGTGCCGCCGATGAAATTTGCCACCGAAAGCTGTCAGGTGATGGAGCGCTGTATAGAGGGCGGTATGCCGATCCTGCTGCTGAGCGCTGGACAGGCGGGTGCGACCGCGCCCGCCCCAATCGCCGGAGCAATCGTTCAGGCGATCGCCGAATGTCTGGCCGGGCTGGTCTATGTCAATGCAGTCAAACCCGGTCATCCGGCGATTTTCGGCACCTGGCCGTTCGTTTCTGACCTGCGCACCGGTGCCATGTCGGGCGGGTCGGGTGAGCAGGCACTGCTGACGGCGGGTTGCGCGCAGATGCACGCTTTTTACGGCCTGCCCGGCGGCGCGGCGGCAGGGATCGCGGACGCCAAGCTGCCTGACATGCAGGCCGGATGGGAGCAGATGTGTTCCAATGTCATGGCCGGGCTGTCTGGACTGAACATGGTTTACGAAGCGGCGGGAATGCATGCGTCGCTATTGGGATTCTGTCTCGAATCGCTAATCTTGGGCGACGACCTGATCGGGCAGGCGCTGCGCTGCGTGCGCGGGATTGAAGTCGACGAAGATGCCGTATCGCTGGAAACCATCCGTGCGACCTGTCTTGGCGGGCCCGGCCATTACCTTGGGTCGGATCAAACACTGAACCGGATGCAGACCGATTACGTCTATCCTGCTTTGGCCGACAGGCTGTCACCGAAAGAATGGAATGAGCGTGGCAAACCCGACCTGATCGCCAATGCCATTGCCCGCAAGGAGGCCATTCTGGCCAAGCCTTCAGCGGCACGATTCGATACCGACACCGACGCAGCGATCCGGCAGGCGTTCCAGATTCACCTGCCCCGCTAACGACTTTTGGGGACGACGACGCCCGGCCTCACGAGAGGCCGAGCATCTTGCTGCCGTCCGGGGCACGGCGCGGCGTTGGCCCGGAGCAACTGCAAATCTTTATTCAGTCGCCGCGGGCAACTGGCCCGCGTCTTGTGCTGCGCTCACCTCTTCGGGGCTCAGCACGCCATCGGCATCCGTGTCCATCGCGGAAAAACCCTCGGCGGTGATGTCTGCATTGACTGCTTGCACTTCATCCAGCGTCACCATTCCGTCACCGTTGGCATCTAGATCGGCCTGTGCCCATGCGGGGGCGGTCAGAACAACTGCTGCGACTGCGCTCATCAGGATCGTTTTCATTGTGATACTCCATTTTTTGGTTTCAGGAAGGCGTAGACCCGCCCTCACCCTGTAAGACTCCAAAATGACCGCTTAGGTCCCACAAACTTCTGAATGACACTGCTAACAGCCAAACATTGCCGATTTTCGCCAGCTGCCTGCGCAGCCTACCGCCGAAAAAACCGGCTTCATCGCGATAGGCGGAAAAGCCCCGTCTTTTCAAACCCTCAGCGGATATTTTTTGCTAGCGACCCCGGAAGCGTGACGCGCCTATGTCTCGAAACGAGATTGAGGCTGACCACGGTTTAGCAGGTCAAGGCCGCAACACCGGATAGCTGACCTGTCGAAACGCGTAATCAGCCCGACCGGCGCAGCGGCGCGCCCATCGCGGAACCAGCGAACAACAAGGCCGAAACGCAAACGATGGTCGGCCCCGTTGGCGTGTCAAAGTGCCACGACGCCGCCAACCCCCCAAGCGCCGATACCGCCCCGATGCCGGCAGCCACCAGTGCCATTGCTTCAGGTGTACGCGAAAATGAGCGCGCGGCAGCGGCCGGAATGATCAGCATGGCCGCGATTAACAGCGCACCGACCACCTTGATCGCAACCGCCACCACCACCGCCAGCGCCAGCGTCAGAATCAGTTGTTCACGTCGTGGGTCAATTCCGCTGGCATAGGCCAGATCCGTGTTCAATGTTGCCGTCAACAACGCCGACCAGCGCCAGACGACAAGTGTCGTGACAATGCCAGCGCCCCCCCAGATCACCGCCAGATCGCCGCGCGACACCGCAAGGATATCGCCAAACAGATAGGCCATCAGATCGACGCGCACGCCCGTAAGGAATGACACTGCCACGAGCCCCGCCGCAAGCGAGGCGTGGGCCATCACACCCAGCAGCGTATCCATCGCATAGCCCCGCCCCGACAATGTCGAAACCGTCAACGCCATCAGCAACGCAACCGTCAAAACTCCGGCGAACACCGGTAGGGACAGGGCCAGCGACAGGGCAACGCCCAGAATCGCGGCATGTGCCGTGGCCTCACCGAAATAGGCCATGCGCCGCCACACCACGAAACACCCCAAAGGAGCCGCAGCCACCGCCACCCCCAACCCGGCCAGCGCCGCGCGGATGATGAAATCGTCGAGAAAATTCATATAGCAGCCTCGGGTGTATCGTGATCGTGATCGTGGTCATGAGAATGGTGATGGCGATAAAGGGCCAGCGCGCCCTGCGTTCCAGCCCCAAATAACGCGCGATATTCCGGGGCCGAGGCGACGTGCTTAGGCGCCCCCTCGCAACAGATATGGCCGTTCAGACAGATGACCCGGTCGCTGGCGCTCATAACGACGTGCAGATCATGGCTGACCATCAGCACGGCGCAACCAAGGCGAGCACGCACATTTTCGATCCGGCGATAGAATGCGGCCGATCCGGGTTGATCCAAACCCTGTGTCGCTTCATCAAGAATCAGCAGTTCAGGCTGTTCTAGAAGCGCTCGCGCCAGCAAGACACGCTGAAACTGCCCGCCCGAGAGCCCGCTCATCGGGCGGTCGGCCAAGGGGGCGACGCCGGCCTGCTCCAGTGCCGCCAGCGCCGTGGCCGCACTGACGCGGCGTGGCAACCCCAGAAACCGGCGCACGGTGAGCGGCAATGTGGGGTCGATATGCAGCTGTTGTGGCACATAGCCAATCCGCAGGTCCGGCTTGCGGCGCACCTGCCCAGCGCTGGGATTGATCGCACCAATGATCGCACGCAGTAGCGTCGATTTGCCCGAGCCGTTAGGGCCGACGATGGTAACAATCTCGCCGCGCCCGATGTTCAAATCGATATCGTGCAAGACTGTATTTGCGCCCAGACGGACCGCCAGACCCTTGATATCTAGCAAGCTCATGCGCGGTGCTCGACATCGCATTGCGGGCAGAGACCCGTTGCCTCGACCACTGTGTGCTCGATATTGAACCCAGTGCTGCGGGCCGTCTGGGCGAACCCGCCGCGCCGGGGTGTCCAGATGGTCTCGGCCACCGTATCGCAGGCACGGCAGATCAGGAAAGCAGGCATATGGCAGTCACGGGGATGGGCGCAGGCGATATAGGCATTGAGATGCTCAATCTTGTGCGCGAACCCGTGGCGTACAAGAAAATCCAGCGCGCGATAGGCCACCGGCGGCTGCGACCCGCGCCCCTCTTGCGCTAGCCGTTCCAGAATGTCATAGGCGCCCATCGCCTTGTGCTCTTCAGCCAGGATTTCAAGAACCCGCCGACGACCGGGCGTGAATTGCAGGTTGTTTTCGCGGCACACGGTTTCGGCCCAAGCGATCAGGGCGTCGATACAACTGGTGTGATCGTGCTTCTCAAACCCGACGATATCCATGGCATCCTCATCTACAGATTTACGGTTGATATGTAATAGCATTACGCCTAAGGCAAGGCGATATGTTATAACATATGGAGACCCCACATGAAAATCCGCTTTGCTGCCGCTCTGGCGACCATCGCGTTTTCTCCGGCTGCATGGGCCAAGTCGCCCATGGTTGCGACGGACATCTCGCCGGTGCACTCGCTGGTGGCACAGGTCATGGACGGTGTCAGCACGCCGACGCTGATCATCGACCCTGGCGCCTCACCGCACGGCTATGCGCTGCGCCCGTCACAGGCGCAGGCACTGGAAAAAGCCGATATCGTATTCCGAACCAGCGACGAATTGACCCCTTGGCTGATTGACTCGCTGGCCACGCTGTCAGGCAGTGCGCAACAGGTGGAGCTGATGCAGGTCGAAGGCACCATCGTCTTGGAACAGCGTACCGGTGACAACTTCGACCCCCACACCCACGACGACCACGATGACCACAGCGACCACGACGACCATGGTCACGAACATGATGAACACGATCACGACCACGATCACGCCTATGATCCACACGGCTGGCTGGACCCGAAAAACGCCATTGTCTGGCTGGACACTATTGCCGCCGAACTGTCAGCGCTCGATCCCGATAACGCCACCACTTACGCCGCGAACGCGGCCAAGTCCAAGGCCGAATTAAACGCGCTGATCGAAGAGGTTTCCAACGCTTTGGCACCGTTGCACGATCTGCGTTTCGTGGTTTTTCACGACGCGTATCAATATTTCGAATCCCGGTTTGGCGTGACGACTACGGGGGCGATTTCCATGAGCGATGCCAAAGATCCCGGCCCGGCACATCTTGCTGCCTTGCGTGACCGGATAACGGAAATGGGCGTTACCTGCCTGTTTACAGAACCCCAGTTCAACCCGGCCATGATTGACACCATCCGGGGTCAACGTGACCTGCAGGTTGCGGTGATCGATCCCCTGGGGGCGACACTGCAGCCTGGCGCAACGCTTTATTCGCAGCTTCTGCGCGATATGGCACAAGCCCTGCAATCCTGCCGGACAGATTGATCTGGCCCTTGGGTCTCCGCTTCCTGCGCGAGACCCATTCAGCCCGGTGAACTTCACAGAAAAAGCGGTCAGCTGCATATCACCGCTGACCGCTATCTAGACCGGTCCCGTCAAAATTCGCCACACCACGGGCCAGAACGCCACATTCCAGCATCCTGGCGACACATGACCATCAAGAACTGCCCTCGCTCGGGTCGCCTCGCACAACTTAGCGCGCGGGAGTTCTCTCGCCTAATGCCGGAATCTGCCGTACCATAGCTGCAAATCAATGCCCTTTGCTTGATCGGTGGCCCGGATTGGCCCTTGCGTTGGGCTCTGCACGCCAATAGAAGGCCCTCGATTTTAGCGTAATCCGTGCCGCGCCCCTTTGGCGCGCGCATAGCCATTGGGAAAAGCATCATGCAGGTCACCGAGACTCTGAACGACGGTCTTAAACGCGGCTACGCGATTACCGTTACCGCCACCGAACTTGAGAATAAAGTCCAGGAAAAACTGGTCGAAGCCCAGCCCGAGGTCGAAATGAAGGGCTTTCGCAAGGGCAAGGTGCCATTGGCCCTACTGAAAAAGCAGTTCGGTCAGCGCCTGATTGGCGAGGCCATGCAAGAGGCCGTGGACGGTGCGATGAACAAGCACTTCGAGGAAAGCGGCGACCGCCCCGCAATGCAGCCCGACGTCAAAATGACCAACGACGACTGGAAAGAGGGCGACGACGTTCAGGTCGAACTTTCCTATGAGGCGCTGCCAGAGATCCCCGAGGTCGACTTGGCGTCAATCCAACTGGAAAAGCCGGTGGTCAAGGTTGATGAGGCGTCGGTTGACGAAGCTTTGGAAAACCTGGCCGAGAACGCCCAGGACTTCGAACCGCGCGACGAAGGTGACGCAGCCGTAGACGGCGATCAGGTGGTGATGGATTTCGTCGGCAAGGTCGATGGTGAGGCGTTCGAAGGTGGCTCCGCCGAAGACTTCCCGCTGGTGCTGGGATCCGGCTCGTTTATTCCGGGTTTCGAAGAGCAGCTCGTCGGCGTGAAAGCCACCGAGGAAAAAGACGTAACCGTCAATTTCCCTGATGAATACCAGGCTGAACATCTGGCCGGCAAAGAGGCGGTTTTCTCTTGCTCTATCAAAGAAGTGCGCCGCCCCGTCACAGCCACAATCAACGATGATCTGGCCAAGAAATTCGGAGCTGAAGACTTAGCCACGTTGCGCACCCAGATCAGCGAGCGCCTTCAGGAAGAGTATGCTGATGCCTCCCGCGCCCTGATGAAACGGGCACTGCTGGATGCGCTGGACGAAAAAGTGTCTTTCGAACTGCCCCCCAGCCTGGTCGAGACCGAGGCGGGCCAGATCGCTCACCAGCTGTGGCACGAAGAAAACCCCGACGTGCAGGGCCACGATCACCCCGAGATCGAGACAACCGACGAGCATAAGAAACTTGCCGAGCGCCGCGTGCGTCTGGGCTTGTTGCTGGCCGAACTGGGCCAAAAAGCCGAAATCGAAGTGTCCGACTCCGAGATGACGCAAGCAGTAATGAACCAGGCGCGTCAATATCCAGGTCAGGAGCGCGAGTTCTTTGAGTTCATCCAGAAAAACCAGCAGATGCAGCAGCAACTGCGCGCGCCGATTTTTGAAGACAAGGTTGTGACTTATGTCTTTGAGCTGGCCGATGTCAGCGAGACGGAGATCTCCAAAGACGATCTGCAGAAAAAACTGGAAGAGATGGACGAAAAAGACGTCTAAGCCATCTGCTCACATGACGATGCGAACAAAGGGCCACCCGTTGCGGTGGCCCTTTTGCTGTCTGTCTTTCGCAATATGGCCATGATACGCGTCTGATCAATCATTGCGCTCGGCCACCCGAGCTGTATTTGATTTTGCCGGCATAAGTTGCCGGTGTCTTGCACTGCCTCAGCACTCGTTGTTTCCCCAGCACTTCGGCAGGCTAACGAATGTGCCGCAAAGTCCTTGCGGTTCTGGTGGTTATCCGTCGATTTTTTGTCGCCCACCTCTTGCACGTCCGATGCTCACTGAACAATACTGCGCGAAAGTAGGGAATTCGTATGACAATGGCCACTCAAACCGAAGGCAAGACATGTCCGCTATTCAGCGATACCCTAACCTATGCCCATGTGATCGCAGTGCGGTCTTGGCGCAGGGGTGACACCGACAGACGCCGGTCCGACGAAAGACACTCGTGGACAAAACGATGCGCCACCGCTTGCGCAGAACGACAACACTCAACTGCAATGATCTGAATGGCGTCTCGACCTTGACAGGCTTGCCTATCTTGGACGACTTGTTCGCCGACTGCACGCAAAGGATGACCCCAATGGAAGCCGAAGCCATGACCAATCCCACCGTTCTGATCCTATTGGGGCCTCCGGGTGCCGGCAAAGGCACGCAGGCACGCAAGCTGGAACAGCAATTCGGGCTGGTGCAGCTTAGCACCGGCGATCTGCTGCGCGAAGCCGTGGCCGAGGGCACCGAAGCCGGAAAACAGGCCAAGACGGTGATGGAAGCCGGGCAATTGGTCAGCGATGATATCGTCATCGCCATCCTTCGCGACCGCGTTGGGCACGAGGAATGCGCCCGCGGCGTCATACTGGATGGTTTTCCGCGCACCACGGTGCAAGCCGATGCCCTGGGTGAAATGTTGGCAGAAAACGGGCAATCAGTCGACGCGGCGATCAGCCTCGAGGTTGAGGATACCGCCATGGTGCAGCGTGTCGCGGGCCGGTTCACCTGTGCGAATTGTGGCGAAGGCTATCACGACGACTTCAAACAGCCGATAACGCCGGGTGTCTGCGACAAATGTGGCGGGACCGAGATGACGAGACGCTCAGACGACAATGCTGAAACCGTTGCCAGCCGTCTGGCCGCCTATCACGAGCAGACCGCACCGTTGATCGCGTATTACGATGCTCTCGGGGTATTGCATCGTGTGGATTCGATGCAGGATATCGACAAGGTCGCCGACGAAATGAGCGAGATCGTACGCGGGGCGATGAAGTAGACACGTCCAGAGCCGAAGAAGACCTTGCGCGCGGTATCTTACGGTATGTTGCGCACCGTTTCAGCCTTTACGCAGTCCGGTTTCCACCAACATGCCGCGCCGCTTGGCCTCGTAATAATAACCGCGCGCATACCACTTGATGGCGGCGTCATGGCTGCCATCAGCCAAAAGCCACGCCCCGCGCAGATAGCGGCCAGCATATTTCAGGTTGATCTCTGGATCGAACAAATCCTTGGGCTTACCTCTGAACCCCATAGAGCGGGCAGTCGCAGGAAGAATTTGGAGCAACCCGTAATACGGCCCGTTGCGCGCCCAAGGCCGGTGCGTGCTTTCGCGAATCGCGAGACGGTGCAGCAGGGGACGCGGTAATTCGTAAAGGTCGGCGTATTTGTTGATGAGGCGGCGCAATTCAGGCGTTTCATTCGGATAAAGCGGCGGTTCTGCCGGACGCGGCGGTCGACGCTCGCGGCGGCTACCTTCGGCAGCACAGGCCGACAAAAGAATGGGCGCAGCCATGAAGGCAAGAAATCGGCGGCGAGAGGGGTGCGACATGAGTTCGGCAATTCAGTTGTTGACCTGCGCGCAGCCTAACTATTTGCCTTTGGCTGACAACCCTAGCCAGATATTTGGGCAACGGTCTGCCGATGCCGTGCCTCAACCCAGCAGCGCGCGCCCTCCCATCCATAGCGCCATCACCATCATCATCAGGTTCTCGGTCAGCGATACGAACCCCAGAGGCACATTGCTATTGCCACCCACGCAGGCGCATTTCAACTCGCGCTTGTCGATATAGACCGCTTTGAACACACTGACGGCGCCGATCGTGCCGATAAACAGCGCCACCGGGGCAGCGATCCAGATCAGCGCCCCGGCAATCATCAGGACGCCGGCCAGCGCCTCGCCAAAGGGATAGAGATAACCGTAACGCACCCAGCGCTGGGCCAGCAGGTCGTAATTCAGAAACATCGTCGAAAAGCTCTCGACATCCTGCAATTTCTGGACCGCCAGCAATGTCATGGCAATGGCGATAAACCACTCGATGGTTCGCACTGCCAGCACCGTGCCCAGCGCCGCCCAAGCCACGGCCAGCGCCATCAGGAACGACACCGCGAATATCGTGATCACTGGCTGATAGCTGGTTTCGCCCTTTTTCGTGACCGCCTTGCTGAACCATTCGCGTAATTCTTCATAGCCGCCGATGCGCTCTCCATTGATATAGGTCTGCGGCGTGGTTTCGACGCCTTCCTGCTCCATGAAAGCATCGGTTTCCTCGCGGGTGGTCAAGGGGTGGTCCTCGACACTATAGCCGTGCCGCCTCAGCAGGTCTTTTGATTTCAGGCCGAACGGGCACAGATGATCCGGCATCACCATGCGGTAAAGCTTGGCTATTTTTTCTGCCATATGCTGTCCTCCGTTTTAGAGAGAACAGCCCTCCCCTGCTAGAAGGTTCCCGGTATTTTAGCGCGTCGCGAGTGGTTTTTGCCGAACTAGTCGGCCTCTTCCGCCGATTTGGCCTGCAACAGACCATAGCTTTGCGCCCCGAGAGTGTCATAAAGGTCGATCTGGGTTTCCAGATAATCTATATGGCCCTCTTCGTCAGAGATCAGTTCCTCGAACAGGTTCTTGCTGACATAGTCGCCCACTTTTTCGCAGTAATCGCGCGCCTCGATATAAAGCGTGCGGGCGTCATGTTCGGCCGCTAGATCGGCATCCAGCGTTTCCTTGAGGTTTTCACCGATACGCAGCGCATCCAGCTTTTGCAGATTCGGGTGGCCTTCGAGAAAGATGATCCGCTCGATCAGCTTATCGGCGTGGTGCATCTCTTCGATGCTTTCGGCGCGCGATTTGCTGGCGATCCGGCCAAAGCCCCAATCTTCTTGCAGACGGTAGTGCAACCAGTACTGGCTGACCGCTGTCAATTCGCTGCGCAGCGCCTTGTTGAGATAATCTATGACCTTGGCATCGCCCTTCATGATCCGGCTCCTTCTTTGCTGGCGCGACACAGGCCGCGCAATTGCACAGGAACTTTTAAGGTGTCACAGGATCGCATTGTGTCAAGGAATACCGACATACAGCCACCACATTCAGCTTGCTTTCCTAAAGCGCGATAAACCTTGCCGGGCGTGACGATGGTGTCGGGGTTCGCCGCGCGCATCCAGTCCACGGCTGAGCGGATTTCGTGATCGGTGATTGCGTTGCAGTGACAGACAATCATGGACAGCTCTGCAACATCGCCGTCATTTTGACCGGCTGCCATTGGCGCAATTGACCCGTGGCAGCGCCGCTACGGGCCAGATACGATATGCGCGCTGTCATAGTCATTTGCTCAAAATCAACTGACGTGACAGTGACAATCGAACAGGGTCAGGCATCTGGGTTCCTCTTGACGTGGTTGGACGCTAGCTGTCTTTGCTTGGTGGCTGGCTCTGCCTTGCAACCTGACGAAATCAGTCGACTATGTCAAACCCGATTTAATCACTCGGGATAGGTGTTGGACAAAAAACTGCGATCATTCACATGACACGAAAGAGATCGTGCTTTCCGAGTATCGCTGCTGTTCTATGCCTGTGCTTTAAGTCATCGCCTGAAACTGCGTCGTCGCAGTGCCGTTGCCACCCCGGGAGGCAATGGCAAGGGTCTTGATAATCGCATGACAGGCGACGCCCGGCTTTAGCCCCAGTGCCGCGACTGAACGCTGCGTAACGTGGGACAATAACCGCCCGGCAGATGTCTGCACAGAGATGATTGCCGCTGGCCCGTCACCCAGACGCACCGCTTCGACGTGGCCTGACAGGATATTCAAGGCCGACACGCCTTCAGGACGCTGCAGAGACAGCATGACATCATGCGCCGCAATCCGAACGCGCAATGGCTTTCCAGGCGCGAGATCGACACCCGCCAGAAACAGCCGCGCCGCGCCCGCCGCCAGTTCACTTAGCCCGTCGGCGTGGCGCGCGACCACCCGTGCCTCGAGCACCGCACCGATACCTCGCACCCCCGCCGGAGCAATGGTCGGGTCGCCGAACACCTCGGCGGGCGACCCCACTCGCGCCACCCTGCCATTTTGCAGCGCGACAACCGTCGTGGCCAGCCGCACGACCTCAGCGGGGGAGTGGCTAACATAGAGAATCGGCACCGCCACTTCGTCGCGCAGCCGCTCGAAATAGGGCATGATCTCAGCCTTGCGCGCCTCATCAAGGGCCGCCAGCGGCTCATCGGCCAGAATCAGACGCGGCGCTGCCAACAAGGCGCGACCGATCGCCACGCGCTGCTTTTCGCCCCCCGACAAAAGCGCAGGGCGGCGGTCCAGCAGGTGACCGATCCCCAGCATTTCAACCACACGCGATAGGCTTTCGCCCGGCCCGTCACGACGCGCAAACCAGCTTGCATAGCGCAGGTTCTGGCGAACCGTGAAGTGTGGGAACAATCGCGATTCCTGAAAGATATAGCCCAGCTTGCGCCGATGCGGCGGCAACCAGAGCCGTTGCGCACTGTCTTCCAGCACCCAATCATCCAGTGCTATCCGCCCCGCCTGCGCTTTAAGAAGCCCGGCCACCGCGTTGATAACCGTGGTTTTACCAGATCCTGACTGCCCAAATAAAACCGTCAGCCCCGCCGGTGCTTCGAACGACACATCAAGATCGAACTGCCCCAGCCGATGCGTCAAGGAAACCGACAACGTCATATGCCAGCCACCCGCCGGGCAATGCGCCGCGCCAGAATTTCCGAAAGGAACAGCGCGCTCATCGCAACCACCACCGACACTAGGACCAACCGCATGGCCGACCCCTCTCCTCCCGGCACTTGGAGAAAGGCATAGATTGCCGTGGGCAAGGTTTGAGTTTCACCGGGAATGTTGGAAACGAATGTGATCGTTGCGCCGAATTCGCCCATCGCCTTGGCAAAGGCCAGAATTGCACCCGCGATGATACCCGGCAGGATCAGCGGCAAGGTGATGCTGACGAACACCCACATTCTCGAGGCTCCCAGCGTCGCCGCCGCCTGTTCCAGTTTGGGGTCGACAGCCTCGATCGAAAGGCGGATGGCGCGCACCATCAGCGGAAATGACATCACACCCGCCGCCAGCGCCGCACCGGTCCAGCGAAAGGCGAAAACGATGCCGATTTCCTGCAACAGGCTGCCCACCGGCCCGCGGGTTCCGAAGGTCAGCAATAGAAGATAACCGGTCACCACCGGCGGCAGGATCAGGGGCAGGTGCACAATGCCATTCAGGATCTGCTTTCCCGGAAACGACCAGCGCGCCAGCGCATAGGCCACGAAAACACCCAGCGGCAGCCCGGCCAGAGTTGCCCAAAACGACACCCGCAACGACAATGCCACCGCTTGCCATTCTTCCGGCCCGAGCCACTCCATCAGTCAGGATCAATCGGCCATGACAATGAAGCCCTGAGCCTCAAACGCATTGCGCGCAGCCAGAGTACGCAAAAACGCAAGGAATTCGCTCACCGCAGGATTGTCACGTCCGGTCACCGCGGCGGCCGGATAAACAATTGGTGGATGGCTATCGGCCGGGAACGTGCCGATCACGCTGATCTTGTCAGTGGCGGCAGCGTCCGTGGCATAAACGATGCCCAGCGGTGCCTCACCGGTTGCCACCAATGCCAGCGCCGCGCGCACATTATCGGCCTGAGCAACCTTGGGCGCGACCGCATCCCACAAGCCCAAGCTTTTCAGCGCGGCCTTGCCATAGATGCCGGCGGGCACGGCATCGACCATCGCCATGGCCAGATGGTTTTCGCCCAGCATCCCCGGCAGATCCAATTCCGGGCCAATATCGACTTTGTCGGCCTCGCCATGGGCAATCAGCACGATGACATTGCCCAACAGGTCAACGCGCGTTTCCGGCACGATCAACCCTTCTTTTTCCAGCGCATCCATCCAGCCGGGATTGGCCGAGATGAACAGATCGGCTGGCGCCCCCTGCTGTATCTGGCGCGCCAGTGCAGACGACCCCGCCAGCGACACTGCGAGATCATGGCCCGTCGCCTCGTTGAACCTGTCCGACACCGTTTGCATGGCATTTTTCATGCTAGCCGCCGCGAAAACGGTAACCTGATCCGCCCATGCGACAGCGGGCAGCACAAGCGCGGTCGCAAGGACCGAGACGACGGCCAAGCGTCTAAAAACGCCGCTAAAGTAAGCAATAAGCATCTCGTAAGGCTCCGCACCTGACTATATCGCATTGTTGCAGTATCCGACCCGTCGTCTTGTATGCAAGCTCTATCACCCGTCGGTGTTTTTCCGGCTTGTGTAGCTATATATTGAATGCTAAACGGCCCGTATTGCCCCTATAGCTCAGCTGGTAGAGCAACTGATTTGTAATCAGTAGGTCCGCGGTTCGAGTCCGTGTGGGGGCACCATCACCAATAACCTAGACAGCGAGATGGCTATATTTAGCTGAAGCGATGCATCAGCAGCATCGGGGCTGCACAGATACCGCGACTTCAGACCTTGGCTCCGGGGACAATAATAGCCGAGATGCGCAGCCGCGCGAATCGCGGGTATTGTGATCGCCGGTTCAGTTGCCGGCGAGATTTTCAGAATATCGGTCAAGGAGAACGGCAAGTCAGTTAACGCTGCGCGACCTCACGACACGTTAAAGCATCTAGTCTTGAACCGGATACATTGCCGGAAGCCTTAAACGATACCACTTCGGGGAAATGGTCGCCGGACGAGACGATGCAGGTTTGAGATAGGTCAGCGCGCACTCTAGTGGTATCGTTGTGCGGTCAAGATTTCTCAGGGCATGGCACCGCATACAACTGTCGGCTTCGCAGCACCCCCCTGCTCGACACCGTCCCTTGAATCCGGCTGTGGTCGGGTGGCAGCCCAATTGACTGAGGCCGCTCACTTTCGCCGTGTTCGACAGAGGGAATTGAGTAATGAGAGATGAATCTGGCGTGCAGGGCAGATCTGTGAGCTCTGTACTTATCTATGTGCTTGGCTGGTATGCCATCTTAGGCTGCGTTTTGTTGGGAATATCGGTTCTGATTGCCGATTTTCTCGTTCCCCACCATGACTGGATCGCAGATACTATCAGCGATCTGGGGGCCGGCAAATATGAATTCATTGTAGATATAGGCATCTATTCATTTTCAGCCTCTCTCGTTTCGATCGCCTTGCTGGCCGCGCATGTCTATCTAGAGGGATGGCGCTGGGGTATCGGCGTTATCGGCTTTGCCGTGCTGGGATTGCTCGTATTTTTGGTGGGTGCACGCAATGAATATGGTGATAATGATAGCGACGGCGTGGTCATCCACGTTTATCTTGTCTATGCGCTGGGTTTTTTATTTGCTGTTCTGCCATGGGCTATGTCGCAAGGTGCCAATCGCATCAGCGCGGCCTATCGGCAGACATTGATTGGACTGTCAGTTCTCTGGGCGTTTTCCGCGCCTATTTTCTTTTTCTTGCCTGATAGTGTGGATGGGGTCTACGAGCGCTATCTCGGACTGATCGCCTTCTGCATAACGATCACGATGGCACGCCTTTTCATCCATTGCGCAAAAAGTCTGTAACCTGCTGCGGCCTTCGAGCCCCCCGCAGACAGCAGCATTGGCCCGCACATAACATATCACTCACTATGACTCGACTGGCATCAAATGCGGCTGAACCATGCCAGGGCTACGATAAAGACACGCAAGCGGGCACCTGCCCTTTGACTGCCTCTATCGTGGGCTTCCACTCAAATAGCCCCCCCACCACAGATCCGGCAGTCTCACAGGTGCCCATCCCCGGAAGTAAATTCAATTATCAATGACTGGAGCTCTAACCAAATATATTTGCAAGCTCTCTGATCATTTGCTCGTCTGTCAAAACCTTTCCCGCGTTGAGTCTTTCGAGACTCTTGCTTGCTTTGTTGAACTCCTTCTGCGTCAGCTTGCCGGCATCAAAACGGTTGACGACCATAGTCTGGATCTGCTCCCTCGTCTTTCCTCGCAACATAGCTTTGGTTATCTTTGGCATTTTCAATCTCCTTGTTGTGACCGCATCACAAGCGAAACTTTCAAAGGCTTATTGCTCAACACAGCAGAATCACGAAAACCCAATCTCGGGACCCTCCCTACGGTTAAATTAATCCACATATTACAGCGCGTCGTGTTTCTTTAACTTAACCCTACTGATTCCCCAAGACTGGCCACTTTCATACAGAAAATCACTTCAGCATTCAGTCTTAAATCTTTCGGGTAGAGAATTGATCATTTAGGACTTAACTCTACACCTTTTCGGCTAGTAGGTTAAATCAAAACAATAAACAAAAGCTCATTAAACGATCTCAACAAAACACCACAACCAGCTGTAACCAAAGGGTGAATAATTAAAAATAACGCTACGACAGGAATCCGTAAACGCAGCAAAAATTTACTATATTTATGATTAGAGATTTGCGCATAAATATATGATACATAAACAAGCACCCTTACCGATAAGAGGATTGGCTTGGTAAGGCGTGCACTTTAACCACTTAGGAATTATCAACTGGGGAGAGCGAGATGTCTATTGACTTAAGCAATGTATCTGGTGATGCGAATAAATTCGTTGACCAAGTAACGAAAGGCATTGGGGACATTGCCCAACAGTTAAAGGTCAATAAAGCGTTGGTTTTTAACCACACCGACAAGCCGGTAAACTTCTATGTATATAACTACGCCGACAACCTGTATTGGATTTCAGCGATGCATACGCTTGTTGCCCCGGGCAAGGTGGGCGCTGTCGCGGCATCTGGTGTAAGCTTTAAAGTGCACCCGGGTGACAATACAGAACATCAATTCCTAGTCGAGCCAGGAAAGGCATATCTTTACCATGGCCCTGGAAGTGTTGAAGAAGTGAAGGAATAGAAATTATTTCAGTGCTGCCGGCTAAAGGTCGGTAGGGTGGTTTACGGGCGGGACGCATTTGCGGCGCATGGCGTCCTGCTCAAACATGAAAACCAAAAGGAGCGCTGAGGACGCTGAAAGTCTGGACTCATTGAGGTTCATAGCCAGTAGATGACGGTTGCCGCGAGTGCCCTCATAGCTGTCGCTCGATAGTTCATCGTAAACGCGAATGCGTTGTACAATTCTCGTTGAAAGCGGGCGATCAGGCCGCTTGAGAAATACAGGTCTAGCCTCCGCCGGCCAATCGCCGCCCAGAGCCGTTTTGCCAATCAGTGGAAATCCCGACTCGCAAAGAGTGTCTTCGCCTGATCGCGGGGATGGCGCGCGGTGGAACGAATACTGCCTCCGGGCGGGCGTCGGGTCTCGTCGGCGCGACCGTCATTCGTCGCGATCGGCACACCCTGACCAAGGGTCGAAAGCAACGGCGAAATATCTTCGACCTGTTCGGCAATCAGGTGGACCACTTGCCCCTCGCGCTGAACCCGACCCGTCACGCGCAGCAGACGGCCGGCGATTACCGCCTTGCGGAATGTCTCATAGACCTTGGTCCAGATCACCACATTGGCGACGCTGGTCTCGTCTTCCAAGGTCAAGAATATGACCCCTGAGGCGGTGCCGGGGCGCTGCCGCGTGATGACGAGACCGGTCACGGTGATCCGCCCGGTGGCCTGCGCCAGTTGGGCATGCGGCAGACTTTCCGGTAGGCGGGGCCGCAGCAGCTCCATCGGATGGGCCCGCAAGGATAACCGCAAGGATAGGTAATCCTCAATGACCTCCTGGCCGAGCGTCATGTCGGGTAATGTGACCTCGGGCTCGGCCTCCCCTTCCCCGTCAGCACCAAAAAGCGGCAGGGGCTTTGGCCCCTGAAGCGCACGTGCGGCCCAAAGGGCGGCGCGGCGGTTGAGACCGATCTGCGCGAAAGCATCGCCCTCGGCCAGCCGCTCCAGCGCCGTGGGAGGAACCCCGGCCCGACGCCACAGGCTTTCCACATCGGGATATCCGTTGCCGCGCGCGGCGGCGATCCATGTGGCATCTTCTTCGCGCATCCCCTTGATCTGACGAAACCCAAGCCGCAGCGCCAGCGCGCCATCCGGGCGCGGCTCCAACGTGCAGTCCCAGAGCGAGTGGTTGACCGAGACAGGGCGAATCTCGACACCGTGCTCGCGCGCGTCGCGCACCAGCTGCGCGGGCGCGTAGAACCCCATCGGCTGACTGTTCAGCAGGGCGCAGGTAAAGATCGCCGGGTGATGGCATTTCAGCCAGGCCGAAACATAGACCAGCCGCGCGAAGCTGGCCGCGTGGCTTTCGGGAAAACCGTAGGAACCAAACCCCTCGATCTGGGCGAAGCAGCGTTCGGCAAAGTCGGCCTCATAACCGCGTGCGAGCATGCCCGAGACGAAACGTTCGCGGAAGGCACCGATGGTCCCCATGCGCTTGAAGGTCGCGAGCGATCGACGCAACCGGTCGGCCTCGGCGGCGGAAAACCCTGCAGCAATCACGGCGATCTGCATGGCCTGTTCCTGAAACAATGGCACACCATAGGTGCGGCCCAACACCTCCATCATCGCCGGGCCGAGATCTTCGACTTTCTCCTTTCCTTGACGGCGGTTGATGAAGGGATGCACCATGCCGCCCTGGATCGGGCCGGGGCGCACGATGGCCACCTCGCAGACCAGATCGTAAAATCTGCGCGGTTGCATGCGCGGCAAAAAATTGAGCTGGGCGCGGCTTTCGACCTGAAAGACGCCGATGGCGTCGGCGCGGCAGAGCATGTCATAGACAGCCGGATTCTCTGGCGGAATATTGGCCAGTGTCAGGTGCTGCCTGCGATGATCCGCCAAAAGTTCGAACGCCTTGCGGATACAGGTCAGCATGCCAAGCGCCAGAATATCAACCTTCAAAAGCCCGAGCGCGTCGATATCGTCCTTGTCCCATTCGATGATGGTGCGGTTTTCCATCGCCGCATTCTCGATCGGACAAAGTTCGTCCAGTCGGCCATGGGTGATCACGAACCCGCCCACATGCTGGCTCAGATGCCGAGGAAAGCCGATAATCTCGCTGATCAACCTTGTGGCCAGCGCGATGCGACCTTCGGCTGGATCGATGCCGGCATCACGCATGCGGTCCTCCGAAGGCGCAGTGACGGACCAGCCCCAGATCTGGCCGGAGAGCCGGGCGATCACGTCCTGAGACAGTCCCATCACCTTGCCCACCTCGCGGATCGCCGCGCGCGAGCGGAAATGAATCACCGTTGCGGTCAACCCGGCGCGCTCGCGGCCATAGCGCTCATAAATCCACTGGATCACCTCTTCGCGGCGCTCGTGCTCGAAATCGACATCGATATCGGGCGGCTCGCCGCGTTCCTTGCTGATGAAGCGCTCGAAGATCAGCGTGATGCTTTCGGGGGGCACTTCGGTCACCCCAAGCAGGTAACACACCACCGAATTCGCCGCCGAACCGCGGCCTTGGCAAAGGATGCCTCTTGAACGGGCAAAAGCCACAATATCATGCACCGTCAGGAAATAGGGTGCATAGCCCATCTCGCCGATAAGTTTCAGTTCCTTGTCGACCCGGGCGACGATCTGGGTTGGCGGTCCTTCGGGATAACGCCACTGCACCCCCGCGCGCGCCAGCCGTTCGAGCCGGGCCTGCGCGGGCTCGCCGTCGCGCGCCTCATCCGGATAATGATAACGCAGATCGTCCAACCGAAACGCGCAGCGATCGGCAATCTCCAATGTGCGCCGGAGCGCTGCGGGGTGGCGATAGAACATGCGCGCCATGTCGCCCGGCGCTTTCAGCCGACGCTCGCCATTGGTCAGCCGGTGCTCCCCGATATTGTCGATTGTGCAGCCGATCCGCAGACAGGTCAGCACATCGGCCAGCGGGCGGCGGGCGGCGCGGTGCATCATCACCTCGCCCACCGCCACCATGGGCAGCCCGCTAGCCTGAGCCATCTGCGCGAACCGATCCAGCCGCAACGGATCGCGCCCATCATAGACCGGCGCCGCTCCAAGGAAACTCTGGCCGGGAAAAGCCCGCAACATCTGGCGGAGATCGCGTGAAATATCTGCCGGGCGCGGTGTTGCAAAAGGATCCGGCGGAAGCGCGATCAACACCATACCCCGGCCCCAGTCAAAAAGGTCGGCGCGTGTCAGATGGCACTCGCCCTTCGATGCACGACGCTTGCCAAGCGAAAGCAACCGGGTCAGTCGCGACCAAGCGGGGACATCGGTGGGCAAGGCCAACCAGTCAACCGCGCTGTCGGTCAATACGATCCGTGCGCCCGCGATCAGCTTGGGCAAGGGTCTGCCGGCGGGAATCAGCGGGCCGTCTTCCCGCAGGCGCATCGTTTGCCGGCTGGAATGATCGGTGACCTGACGCGACCGAATGCTCGGCGCCTCCTGAGCCGCGCCGCTTGCGTGCTGTTTTTCCTCGCGCAGCCGCTCCAGTTCTTTCAGGGCCGAAAACGCCCGCACCACGCCCGCCACCGAATTGCGGTCGGTGATAGCGATGGCGGCAAGGCCCAGTTCGGCGGCGCGGGTGACCAGTTCTTCGGGATGCGAGGCGCCGGTCAGGAAGGTGAAATTGCTGGTGACGCAAAGTTCGGCATAGCCGGTCATGGAAACTCTCCTTGGGCAAACCAGTGCTGCGCCGAC
This sequence comes from Pontibaca salina, assembly GCF_016307205.1. Classification (GTDB taxonomy): domain Bacteria; phylum Pseudomonadota; class Alphaproteobacteria; order Rhodobacterales; family Rhodobacteraceae; genus Pontibaca; species Pontibaca salina. Next base: position 213,684 of record NZ_JAEIJD010000005.1, read on the forward strand.
CATGCGGCAGCCTGCGGTGTGTGAAACAGCCACAGGCGCAGCCCCTCGCGCGTCTCCACCCGCCAGTAATCGCGCAGGCCCGTGCGCCAAGCGGGATCGTCAAACCACCATTCCGGCGCGATCCGTTCCGGCCCGGTGGCGCGCAGGGTGGTGAAGGACATGTTTCGCCAGCGGAATGCCGAAGGTGGATCGCCGGGCCTGCCACCACCCCGCGCCCTGACGGGTTCGGGCGAGAAAATCATTATCGGCCGCGCCGGCCCCTGGTGCAGCGGCGGCGTCTCGGCCACGCTATAGGCCGCCGGGGCCAATAAGAAGCTGCGCTCGGGGATGTTGCTCTGAGCCGGCAACAATCGCAGCACCCGGTCAAAACCAAGCCGGTTGCCAAGCGTGGAAAATAGATCCGCCAGCGCATCGGTCTCGCAAGGGACGACATTTTCGCCGATCTGCTCTGGCGGCAGGTCTTCGGTCACATGAGCCACCAGGCGCATCATCTCAATGCCAAATCCGGCCTCGACCTCTCCGACTCCTTTGGCAAAAAGCGCAGAAATACGATCCGGGTCGCGCATCGGGCGCGCCAGACCGATCTCGATCTGCGCGGTTTCCCGGTCCACGCGCTGCAGTTCAAGACGCAGACGCCGCGCACCGCGCTGATGGCGTGCTAATGCCGCGCACAGACGTCCGAGAAGACGGTCAAGCCCAGCCATCACATCGGCAGTGAGACCGATGGGCTCAGGCAGGGTCATCCGCACCCCGAAATACGGCAAATCCGCTTCCGGCGAGACCGGTTCAGGCTGAGTCCCAAGCGCCTGATCGAGCCGCAAAACGAGATCGCTGCCGAACCGTCGTGCAAGGGGCCCCCGCGGCAAGGCAATCAGATCGGCAACGCGCTTCAGCCCCATACGAAAAAGCCCCTCGGCGACCTTCCGGTCGATACGCAAGGCACCAACGGGCAACGAAGCAATGCCTTCAGCCAGTCCGCCCTCGGGCAGGATACCGCCACCGTGACGGGCCAGGGCGCAGGCCGCGCTGCGGGTTTCGGCAATGGCGCTTTCCGCCGTCAGCCCGGCGCGCGCCAACCGTGCGTGCAGATCGGCGCGCAACTCCGCCTCGCCGCCGAAAAGATGCGGCACGCCGGTGATATCGGCAATCAGTCCGTCCGCGCCGTCACGCGCCACCATCGGCGAATAACGCCCGGCCCACCGCCGCAAACCTGCCAGCGCCGCCGCTTCCCGCACCAGATCGGCCGGCCGGGTGATAAGCCCGGGGCAGATCGCGCGTGCATCGGCCAGCGCCATGCCGCGCTGCAGGCCCTGTGTTTCGGCCGCACGGTTCAGACAACAGACATGATCGACATTCCCTGATCGGTGGACCAGGGCGAACGGTCCCTCAACGGGACGTCTCCGCAACGCTGTCTCGCTCGCCAGCCGCGGAAACCAGATGGACAGCAGCCGTCTCGCCATTCCAATTTACAATCCAATCGCCCTCTGTTCCCTTTTTGTTCTTTTTAAGGGACCAGTGATGCGGAGTCGAGTCCAGATCCGCACCAGGCAGCGGCGCGCAATGCCAGCGCGTCTCGGCCGCGTTGCTGCCCTGCCCTTCGCGGATCAGCATCAGCCCGGTGGTCCGACCTGCTTCTGCGGCGAGTTGCAGCCGTCGCCCGGCGATGAGCGAGAGTGGCTTTTCCGGCTCGGCAATCACCAGCCCCACACCGGGAGAGCGCAGACATTCCTCAACCGCCCACAGAAGATCAAGTTCGCTGCTTGGCCGAATGACATGCAGTCGCTGGCCAACGCCCTCTGGCAGACCGCGCAACATGGGCAGATGCGGGGCATGAGCGGGCAGCGCCCAAATCAGGGGGCCATCATGTCGGGCCGCCTGCAGCAGTGCGAAGCTACGCCGCCCAGACCCTTCGGCCTCATGAACCCGGGCACCAGCCAGCGCAAGTAGCTTCATCGGCACAGGTTCAGGCACCATCCTCACGCACCCCCTCTGCCACGATCTGCAACATTCCGTCCGACAAAGGACGCTGCAGCTTCAGCGCCTCGCTGGTCGGAGCGGTCAACCAGGTCCGCCATTCCTGCGGCTTGGTCAGAATCACCGGCATGGCCTTGGGGTGGACCGGAGCTACCTCGGCATTCGGCGGGCAGGTCAGAAAGCCGAACAGCTCCGCCGTTACCTCGCCCTCCTTCAGCTTGCGCACCGAGGTCCACTCCGTGCGCAACCCGGCAAAGAAAACAAGCGGGCGATCTTGGCCCAGAGCGAACCAGACCGGCGAGTTGCGCGGCGCCCCCCGTCGCTGATCAAGCTCGGAAAAGCTGGTGAACGGGACAAGGCAGCGATGTTCCACTCCGAGCCAGCGCCGCCAGTGCGGCGAGGCCACGTTGCGGATGTTGGTGACGCCTTTATCGGTGCGCTTGCCTTCGAGAAACTTTGCCGGCGTCGGCATCCCCCAGCGCGCCATTGTCAGCCGCCACTTACCCGCGTCACCCCGAATGATCGGCGCCGAGTAATCCGGCCAGATCCCGGTCATCGCCGGAAGATTGCCTGTTTCATCGACGAGCTTCTCGCCATCTTCAAGCATGCCGTCGAAGACATGGCGCATCGCGTCCTGACTTTTGGTCTGCGAATAGAGGTTGCACATTGCTGGACTCACTGGATTCGGGGTAAGCTTTCGAGTGAGAACAATGACAGAACATAGCGCCGCTGAAAAGGCTCGAGGGCACTGCCCCGCGTCGTGGCCAAGGTTGATTGGCTCAACCTAGGAGGGTGTCTTTAAAAACAAACCACCGGCCTATGATGACATAGGCCGGTGGCGGATTTAATAATCAGAGTGCGTTGCGCAGCAGACCGCACGGGCGGTCTCTATGATCAATTCAGGCCTTGGCGTCTTCCTCACCACTGGCGAAACGATGCAGATACTGACGGCTCATTCCCATATCGTACAGGCATCTGTCCGATGTGTGGCTGAGAACGATATCCGCCTGGCGGTGCATCGCACGGTCGGCGAACCATGATACAAGACGTTGAAAGAGGGAAGGCTGCGGGGAGTTGTTGGCGCTGCTGAAAACGAGGTCGGCCATGGTGATATTCCAGTCTTGGATTTACGTACATGCAGCTCTGTGCTGCACTCGCGAGATGGATCATTCTCTCGCGCTTTAGAAGACCTCAAAGCGCATAGCTGCCATGAGAAAATTGCGCAGCTTCCACTTCGACAAAGCCAGCGATTCTGGACCGTTGCTTTAAAGCAATACCTTAGAAAATTCATGGGCTTGTAAAGCTTTCTGCCCTTGCAGGTTTTGCCTGCCTATTTGACCCCGCGCAGCCATATTCGACCGTAGCGCAACAGGGCGCCGCGCATCGATGCGCATTTCAACTTCGCCCGTGTCACAGCGGAAGGTTGGTTAGTTCATCGGCATGATAAAGACTTCGCGAATGCTAGCGCGGGGCGCGGCCTCCAGCGCGAACAAAACAGAGCTTGCGATATCTTCAGACTTCAGCTTTTCCGGCTTGGCGGCGTCAAAAAAGGGTGTGTCCACCATTCCCGGCGCAATCACCGTCACACGCGCACCCCATTCCCGGAACTCGTCGGCAAGGTTGCCGGCATAGCCATGCACGAACCACTTGGTAGCCGAATAGACCGACCCCTTGATATGCATGCGCCCTGCGGCTGATCCGGTGAGAATCAAATGTCCCTGATTTTTCTGGAAGTAGGGGGCAACCACCTTGGCTGTCCAGAGGACCCCCATCACGTTCAGGTTCACCAGTGATTGCCAGTCATCTGGCTCGCCTTGCAGCGTTCCGGCGGCAGACGCTCCGCGACCAGCATTGGCGAAGGCCGCAGTCACATCGCCAAAATGCGCAGCAAGTTTATCGACAGCCTCCTGCTGCTCTGCCAACTGGGTGGCGTCACCGGGAAGGGCCAAAGCCTTATCGCCCAGTCCTTCGACCAGCGCATCCAGCTTGTCCGCGGAGCGTGCGAACAGGCCGACTTTCCATCCTTGTGCGACGGCCATACGTGCGGTCGCAGCACCAATCCCTGATGATGCACCTGTGATGAATAGTGTTTTATCTGCCATGTCTGCTCCTTCCGGTCTTGGTTCGCACCAACAGATAGAGTGATAGAGACGACAGGCCATAGCGGCCCTACACACGTATCTTGGAAGCCGACAACATTCTTGACGTTATTACCTTGCGCTATGAGATGCGGAGACATCGATCCGATTTTCAAAGGCATCGGGCGGGGTGCCACGCGTCTTTAACCCAGGCGCACTGCTCATGCCGGCATCCGGATCTCGGGCAGGATCTGTTCGATGCGGTCGCGCTGTGCCTCGTATTGTGCCGGCAGTTTCAACGCTTCACCCAGATGTTCCGGGTCTTCATCCACGGTAAAACCCGGTGGATCGGTGGCAATCTCAAACAGCACGCCACCCGGAGTGCGGAAATAGATCGCATCAAAATACTGCCGGTCAATCACCGGGGTCACCTGCATGCCGATTGCGCAAAGACGCTCGCGCCATTCCCGCTGCTCCTCGGCATTGCGTGCGCGGAAGGCGACGTGGTGAATGGTGCCCGCACCGGGCCGCGCGTTTGAGCGCGCATCCGAGGTCATCAGATCCACGGCCGAGCCGCGCTCGGGTTCGGTCGAACGATAGCGCAGGCGCATCTCGCTGCCGCCCGTGCCGCCGGTGGCTGTGGTCTCGTCAGCCTCGCGCTCATAGCCCATCGCCTCCAGCACCTTGGCGGTGGCGTCCACTTGGTCAAGCCAGAGCGTCACCGAATGAAAGCCTCCGTCCCGTACACCGCCTTCGATCAGTTCAACCCGAAGGCCATCCGGGTCTTTGAGGGCAATGGCACGTTCGCCAAAACGCTCGAACGGGCCGTCAAAGCCCACGGCGGCTTCAGCAAGGTCCGCCATCCGCTGGTCGAGGTCAGCCACGGCATAAGCGACCGCCGACGCCATGCCCGCGCCGGCGCGGCCGGGACCGGCATCAACGAAGGGAAAGAACGTCATGATCGAGCCCGGTGCCGCATCGGCGTCACCGTAATAAAGATGATAGGTGTCCGGAGCGTCAAAGTTCACCGTGCGTTTGACCAGCCGTTGCCCCAGCATGCCAACCCAAAAGTCGAGATTGCCTTGCGGCGGGCCGGAAATCGCAGTGACGTGGTGCAGGCCAGGGATGACTGTGGATTGAGACATAGTGCTTACTCCTGTGAAACTCCGCACCGGCGCGAACAAGGCCGAAACGAATGTTGCGCTCAACGATTGGGGCCTTATGTAGCTCGCGAGTGTCTAAGAGAAAGTGCGGTGCGCCTGCTTTTCTGGACAGGATAGGAGCATAGGTCAGTGCTCTTTGCTCCTGTCACATGCACGGCCGAATCTTGCTGACCTGCCCGTCGATGCATCTGGTTGGCATCACTGATCTTCCGCAAGTTGGGCCCGCCTTTGATCGACGCTGGAAGGATAAAACCGGTGGCAAGTCGCACCCATCGCATCATTTCAGGAATGCAAGCCCCGACCACGGACAGAAAAATTGAATTTCGTCCAAAATATCGACATTATGCAGTTGATCCCCTCCAGCAAACTGTCCTAGAGAGCGTCATAGACGCAGGAAACTGCTTCTAAACAATGAGTGGGCCGTTAGCTCAGTTGGTAGAGCAACTGACTTTTAATCAGTAGGTCGCTGGTTCGATCCCAGCACGGCTCACCACTCAAACCAATGACTTAGACCGAAAATAACCCCGCCAAATGAGCGGGTTTTTTCTGTTGGGAACCACCGGGGAACCGCAGCGGGGCTGTGTCGCGGAAATCGTTTCCGGAGAATCACGCGAAAGTCGGTGATGCTCTTAGGGGCGGCGTATCATGGCGGTGTTTAGGCACCGTCGATTCCCTGCTGAAGCCTTCGCGACGCCCGCCAAACTCAACAATTCATTTGGCGGGCTGATAGCGGTGGCACGAACGCCGCAAGCCGGATCAAGACATTCAGTCGTCCCCACCGCGATAGCGGTGATAGGGCAAGGGGTTCCAGACCCGCTGGTTCAGGGCCTCTGCTTCCGGCACGGGCGGAGTGGTGTTCAGCAGCCCCTTG
>NZ_JAEIJD010000006.1 GCF_016307205.1 Pontibaca salina
CCCACACAGCGGCCTGAAATGGAAATCGCCTCGCGAGTTCATAAGGGCCGAAACTGAAACCGCTTAGGTGTCCGGTGAAACGGGGGCTGGACCACCGGTCGAAACGGGGGCCAGTTCACAATCAAGCATAGAGTAGGCCACCACATGATGACCGCCCGAACACCAGATTTGACGATAGCTCTGTCATGCCACTGTAGCGCGGATGCGCGTTTGGCATATTGTACGTTCCGTTAGTTCTGTGCCCGTTTATACTCCCGTATTTAAAAGTTACGCATTACTGCGGTATCCCTGCGTAATAATGGAAAGCTAATCATTGGATAGTATTTGCTGCATAACAGTCAAATCGTGATGACCGTCACGCTGCCGGGGTTTTCAAGAATGATCAGAGGAACGGTGATTTCTTGAGATAGGGGAGGTCTTAAGCCAGTCCAAATGTCGGGGTCGTGCTGTGCTGTTATTGGATTAAGCTTTAATAATAACATGCTGCCCTGTCTTGCCCGAGCGCCAAAGTTTGGTAATCTCGAGCGAAACATGAAAGGTATCCACGATGCAGCGCATCACAATTAGCCTTGAAGAGGATCTACTGAATGCAGTGGATGCCATGTGTGAGGACGAAGGCTATACTAGCCGCTCTGAAGCGATGCGCGATATCCTACGTGCCGCGATCCAAGCAACCACGGCACCCAAAAGAAAGGTCCCGCAAGATGGTCAGACCTGCTTTGCTGCGCTTAGCTATGTTTATGATCATCAAACCCGAGATTTGGCGCGAAAGCTAACTGATAATCAACATAATCACCACACGCTAACGGTCGCGACTATGCATATTCACGTCGATCTAGAAAGCTGTCTGGAAGTTGCCATCCTTAAGGGGATGCAGGCGGAGGTGGAGCATTTCGCGCAGGGAATTATGACACAACGAGGTGTGCGGCACGGACAATTGAATATAATTCCGCAGTCCTGAACGATTGTCACCATTTCTTAGGCTCAGGTTGACCGGACATGAGTTTTAAGTTTTCGAAGCTATTATCGCATCAAGTCTTTGCAAAACATAGTTATTTCAGATTGGGCGAGCAACCTAATTACACGCTCAAATTATGCTGAATTGTCCAGGCGCCCTCTCGCAAGGGTCAGCGTTTTTTGGGCGAGACGATGACGCAACGTGATGTCGTGGCTGATGACCAGCAGTCCGATCTCGCGAAGACGGCATATTTCCGTCAGTCTGTCCCACAGCTCCTTCTGAGATAACGCATCAAGCTGCGCAGTGATTTCATCACAGATCAGATATTTTGTTTCTGGTCGAAGCAATCGCGCAAGGGAGACGCGCTGCAATTGGCCGCCTGACAGCTCTGCCGGAAGCCGGGGAACCCATGAGGTCTGTACTCCAAGCGCGTCCAAAATCTCTGGTTGCGGCAAACCCCCGTTCGCAAGGATGCGTCCAACGGTCCAACGTGGATCAGTGGAGAGTTCAGGCGACTGCGGCGCATACTGAACTGCCCTGGGTCGCCCTTTGCGCAACACGCTTTGCCGATCAACCTCAACCGTCCCTGCGCTCGGCGCCGTGTGCCCTGATAGAATGCGCGCAAGCGTCGACTTGCCGGCGCCAGACGGTCCGCCAACAGCCAAGATCGAAGCCTTGGGTAGGGTGATGGACACGCCGTCGAGAATTGTTGTTCCTTCCGGTGACGTATACCGGATATCCGCGCCTATCAGACTCACGCCGAGACTGCGACAGGCTGGGCTTGCCAAAGCGCCTGCGTGAAGGGGTGGACCAGGCGTTCGCCTATGCCGCGAAAGTGCTCTGAAGGGCAGACTTCAACCATCCGACCGTCCTTTAGAACCGTAAGGCGTGCGGCAATGCCAAGTAAACGCGGGAGGTCGTGGGAAATCACGAGGACCGCGCGCTCAGGACCAGCCAATCCACCTAAACAGTTCATAATCTGGTCGGCCGTAGCAGGGTCGACACCAAGGGTCGGCTCGTCCGCAATCAGAATCCGTGCCCGGCCGATCAGTGCTGTCGCCAGAAGCACACGTTTCGCCATTCCGCCCGATAGCATGTGCGGATAGAGCGTTAGCACGGGGGCGGGCAGTTGCACTTGCTGCATGATATTCTCAATTCGGCGACGACCCGCATCGGCGGACAGCCCCGCCAGCCGCGCAAACCGCGTAAGCTGTCGCCCCACTGGTGCCATCGGGTCGAGGGCATCAATGCCTTGCGGAGCAAGGGCGACATCTCCCTTCGTTATTGGCGCACCGTCTATCTGGACACTGCCAGTTGCTTCCGCATTGCGAGGCAGAAGACCCATGATCGCCGCAGCGACCAAGCTTTTGCCTGCTCCCGAGCTGCCAACGATGCCCACAACTTCTCCAGCGTCCAGCGTCAGGTTCACGCCGGATAGCGGCTCAAGCCGACGTCCATTGTGTTGCCGGAACGACAGGCCCAGCCCCCGAATCTCCAAGCTCATGCCACCCCCTCCGTTGGATTACTGACCTGTCGCAGGCTCTCGCCCAAAAACTCAAAGCTCAGGGCGACGATCACCAGCCCAAGCCCGGGGAACACTGCCACCCACCATAAGCCTGACATCACCGCGCGCAGACTTTCTGCTAACATCACGCCAATCGACGGGATGTGCGGTTCGATGCCAAGCCCGATGAAGCTCAGGCCCGCTTCGTGCAGGATCGCATGCGGAAAAATCAGCACAAAACCTGCAATGATCTGTGGCACCAGATGTGGTGCGAGATGGTGTTGGGCAATCCAGAGCCTTGACCGGCCCAGTGCCGCCGAGATTGCCACATAATCGGATTGTGCCACCGTTTGTGCCTCAAGGCGCAGAACACGCGACAGCCGGGGCCAGTGCGTGAAAGCGACACCGATAACCACGCCTGTCCAACCGCCACCGAACGCATAGGCAATCATGAGGATCAACACGAAATGCGGCAACCCAAGCGTCAACTCGGTCAGGATTCCGACCAGCCGATCCAGCCAAGGGTTCAAGGTTGCCGCCAGGCTGAGAGCAACCGCTACTGTTGTTGATGCCAGCGCCGCCATGATCCCGATTGAGATACTATTGGAGAGCGCGGTAAGCGTCCGCGCCGCCACGTCCCGACCCAGCAGATCCGTTCCAAACGGATGCAACAGTCCGGGGGCGAGACGCCGGGCAAAGGGATCAACCGACAACCAGGATTCGGGAAGGGCCGCCGCTGCGACCACAATCGACAAAAGTAGACTGAAGGCGAAGGTGGCACGACGCCGTGCAGTTCGGCGTGGATTGGTGCGAGCAGAAGCTGTCTCGAGCAGGAGCGTGGCGTCGGTCATCGGCTCTTATCCCATCTCAGACGTGGATCAACCAAGCGCGCTGCAATATCGGCCAGCATATTGCCGACAAACACGAACAACAGTGTCGCGAGCGCGATTCCCATGAGTAGCGGGGCATCGCCTCCGGTCGCCGCCCGGACTGTCGCTTGGCCGAGGCCGGGCCAGGCGAATACGGTCTCGGCCAGAATAGAGCCTCCGAACAACTCGCCGGCGCCGGCCAGATGCACGGTCAATGCGGGGCCGAGCGCATGGCGTAGACCAGCTCCGAAGGCGATTGCGCGCTGCGATGCTCCGTGGGCAGTCAGGTGCTGCGCGGGCGGGCTTTCCAAAAAGCCGATCATCCGTGCCCGGGTGTGTAACACCAGAGGCGCAATCCCCGTGACCGAAAGCGCGACGACCGGCAGAATAAGATGGCGGCCTTGCGCCCAAAAAGTGGCTTCTGCAGTTGTTGTGCCCGGCGGCAACGCACAGCAACTCGGAAGCATTTTGAGGCCGACAGCAAAAATTGAGATCAAAATTATGGCGACCCAAAATCCCGGGCTGGATGTCAAGACGACCGCATAAGCCCGAATTGCCCGATCCACGCGACTGCCCGGTGTCATCGCTGCGACGATGCCCAATCCTGTACCGATCACAAATGACAACAGCCAAGCCAAGGATACGAGGAGAAGCGAGGCTGGAAAGCGATCCATGATCACGGTCACCACCGGCGCGTTGTACAGAATAGAATCCCCGAAATCACCAGAAGCGACATTCCGAACCCATAAAACAAAGCGTGTGGTTGCCGGCTGATCCAGGCCCCAAGCCGCTGCAATCGCTTCACGTTGTTCAGGACCGATCAGTGCCGTGCGCGCGCCCACATAGGCTTCGATTGGGTCAACAGGCGCATTGGAGACAAGGATGAACAGGCCCACAGCGGCCAAGGGGGCGAGCCAGCAGAGCCGGATCGCTCGTTCAACCAGAAGCGGACCGAGCCAGCCAGTCATTCGCAAGTCCACTTCCAATCAGTGATGCTCGACGTGATCGGGAAGCCATGCCCATGAGGATGCACTTGGACACGGCCAATATCCAAGCAGTCTGCAACGAAATAGTCATGTTCCAGATTGACCATCCAGGCCCAGGCAGCATCTCCCTTAGAACCGAAACCTGTCGTGCCGTCCCATTGTGCGGCCTTCCAATGTGGCAGCGATGCCTCAAACCCGTCGGCCGCCTCTGCTTTGGCGAAGGCGGCGTCAACAGCCGCATTCGCATAGAACCCCGGATTGAAGGTTGCTACTCCGGCCTTATTGCTGCTGTACAGGTTGAACATTTCGGACGGGTCATGGGCGCCCCATCCAAATACGACGACGTTGGAGTGCATCAGCCGCGGGATCTCATCCCAGCTTCTGCCAGATGGCTGCGCGTCTATACCAAGCGCTTTCAGTTGTTTAGAAGCGCCCAATGCTAGCGCTTGACGTACACTATCCGCCGCCGGGTAGACAATTTTAAACTGGGCGGGAATACCGTCTTTTTTGCGGAGGCCGCTGCCGTTGTTGTCCAGCCAACCGGCGCGTTCAAGCGTCTCTATGGCTGCCGCAATGTCATTTCCCGGGATATGGGCGTCTGGGTTGTCCCACGGCAAATCATCGGCAGGCCCAAATGCCGGTTTGCCATGACCATTAAGCGCGAGGGCCACAAGAGCCTCCCGGTCAAGCCCCTGGTTGACCGCAACACGGATCGCGCGATCAGATGTTACATCATTCCCGATCGGCGCACCTTCCTGTGTGGTTTCGCCGGTTGCTGGAACCATCGGAAACATCAGTCCCCGATTATCGACGCTTTCGACCTCAATCAGATACATCCCATCTGGGACATCATCGGCCTGCGAGGGCGGCACCGCGACCAGTTGGGCTTCGCCTGATCGCGCCATCGCTACTGCGGCATCCTCATCGCCGAAGATGAAACTGATGCGGTCAAACCCAACCTCTCCACCAAACCAGTATGGGTTGGGCTCGACAATCAATGTCTCACCCTCCCGCCATTCGACCATTTGGAATGGTCCGGAGCCCACGGGCGCGCGACCATAATCCTTTGCATAGCTGGATTGTGGAACGATGCCTAAAGTTGTGAGGCGTCGAATAAAAGTGATGCGAGGTTCAGTCAGTTCAATTTCAACAGACAAAGGGCCTGTGGCGCGCGCTTCGCGCAGCACTGTCATATCTACAAGCCCGCCCGCATCGCGCGCGGTATTGTAGGTGAAGGCGACGTCCTCTGCCGTGACCGGTGTTCCGTTAGAGAATCTTGCATCCTCCCGGAGCCTGATTACCCATGTTTTCTTATCTTCCGACAGGGTCCATTCGGTCGCCAAGTCGCCAACAATATTAAGGTCTGCATCAAGTTTCAGCAGCGATGATTGAAAAAGCGGGGAGCCATAATCACCCCAACCTTGAACCGGATCAAAACCCGTATCCGGTTCACCCCCGATCGCAACAACAATATCCCTCGCGGAAACGGCTGTCGTTAGGCCGATAATAATCGTTAATACCCAGACACATATAGGCATCGATTGACCTCCCTGAGTTGGAGGGGTGCAAGTTCTCGCCCTCAACCAACAACCTTCGAGCATCGATTAAACCTCATACGAATTCAATGATTTTTCTTAACGCAAAGATTAATTCCCTTAACGGCCAACATCCGCATGAGGATTTGATGCGCTCGCAACTAAAGTGTTGACGCAGCAAACTTGGTATGTAAGCCTGATGAGGCAACCAAAGCGCAACGATGCGCTATAGCAGCAATGCAGCTGCCTGTGGCAACAGGGCGAATTAGCTCTGTAGACCTAATTGCAAATTATCAAAATATAGAAAACCGCCGGGGTGCGTGCCGCTTCGGACGTGTTCAGTCCAATACGGGAGACAAATATGTCTACGAAATTAACGCGTCGAAAGTTTTTGGGCACATCCGCTTTGGCTGGTGTGGCTGCGACCGGATTGCCCCACATCTGGCTAAAAGATGAAAGTCTTTATGCGAATGCCGCAACCGGCAGCGAAATTGATGTTGGCGTACTTTCTTCACTTACAGGTCCACTGGAAGTTCCTGAGCGCTCCCTCTCGGATGCCGTTCGCATGGCGATTCAAGAAATCAACGCGAATGGCGGGGTAGCAGGTAGAATGATAAATGCGATCGTTGAGGACGCCGCCTCCGATCCTAAAACCTTCAATGAGAAAGCAGGTAAGCTGGTAATTCGCGACCGCACCATAACTACGTTCGGCGGTTATACGACCGCTAGTCGTCTAGCGGTTCGGCCGATCTATGAAAAACGCAAAAATCTGTTTTTCTTTCCAACCTTCTATGAAGGATCTGAATGCTCTTCCAATATCGTTTATACCGGAGCAGTGCCAAATCAGCAGCTTTACAACTTGGTGCCGTGGATGGTTAACACACTGGGCAAGAAGAAAATATTTATCGTCGGGTCTAACTATGCATTTCCCAAGGGAATGGCACAGGTAGCCAAAACCCTACTAGAAGAAAACGACGCCGAATGGGTTGCTGATGAGTATCTTGAGCTCGGTGAGACCGAGTGGGGGGCAATGGTCAACAAGATCAAGAATTCAGGTTGCGATGCGGTTTTATCCAATGTGGTCTCTGGGCCATCAATCGCCGCCTTCTATCGAGAGTTCAAGAACCAAGGGATAACCCAAACAGAAATTCCGATCTGCGCCACCGTCGCTACGGAAATTGAAATTTCTTCGATGGGTAATGAATTCGCGGCTGGGAGCTATTCATCCTTGCCCTATTTTCAAGCGATAACCCGACCAGAAAACAAAAAATTCGTGGCTGACTGGAAAGAGTTTAATAATGATGAAAACGCTGTCACCCACGACCCACAACACTCCTCCTATTTTGGAGTCTATCTTTGGAAGCAGGCTTCTGAGAAGGTGTTGAATGCAGGCGAGAAGCTTACGCCAATGGCAATTCACGAAGCTTTGAGGGACATAGAGTTCGATGCGCCTGGTGGATTAGTCAAGACTCACGCTGAGAACATGCATACTTACTTTACACCTAGGATCGCCCAGTGGGGTGCCGATGGACAAGGCATAATCGTCGATGAAGGTGAGACCTTAGCTCCTTTGCCCTATGCAATTTCCGGTGAGGCAGAGGGCAATTTGTACTGTACAGCAAGCGGCTTAGACAGCTCAAAACTCTGATCGCCACTTCGGCGACTTTGTCGTGTCGGATTCTGCCGGCACGGCGGCGTTCGGTATTAATGCTGAAAACGACGTGCAATTGGGAATCCTGAAAAATGATTGAGTCCGTATTTCTAGGATTGAGCGTTGCCTCGATTCTACTTCTGATCGCCCTTGGGCTGGCAATAACCTACGGTGCCATGGGCATCATAAATATGGCGCACGGCGAGTTATTGATGATTGGCGCTTATTGCGCTGTTCTGACGCGTATCCATTTGGGCTTCGATATGTTCATGGCCTTGCCTGTGGCTTTTGTTATGGCCGGAGCTACCGGAGCGCTGATTGAAGTTTTTATAGTGCGACGACTTTATAATAGGTTGCTGGACACATTGCTGGCGACATGGGGTGTCGCCATTGTTTTGCAGCAAGCAATCCGTTTGGAGTTCGGCCTAGTATTCTTTGGAATCCATATTCCGGGTCTCGGCTCCGGCTTGCAAAACACTGGAATACCGCAAGTTCTTCAGGGAAGCTGGCAAGTTGCGGGGACGAACCTTCCAATTTTTCGTACTTTTGTAATTGGTATAGCACTGATCATGTTCGCCGTGACTTGGTGGATATATTATCGCACATCCTTAGGTACTCAACTTCGGGCGATAGCGCGTAATGCGAAGATGGCGGCCGCGTGTGGCGTGAACGTGAAACGCATCAACACTATCGCCTTTTCATACGGCGCTGGACTAGCCGGAATGGCGGGAGTGCTATTGTCGGGCTTTGAATCTGTTAAGCCGGACATGGGTTCCTCTTTCGTGATTAACGGCTTTCTCGTGGTCGTAACCGGTGGCGTCAGTAGCCTGTTTGGCACGCTTTTCGCGTCGGGACTTCTGGGCGAAGCTCGGGCTGTTTTGGCTATCATTTATAACGATGTCCTTGCCCAGGCTGCGGTTTTTGCGGGCGTCATTCTTATCATTTTGGTGCGCCCTAGCGGACTCTTTTCTCCAAAGCAGAGGTGATGACTGATATGCTTAGTCAACAGAACTTCGAACGTTTAGCCTATGTCGCCTTCATCGCCTTTATATTTTCCATGCCGTTGTTTTTGGATGAATTTGGGCTGAATCGTTTCTCCAAGTATCTGGTTTATGGGATGCTAGGCATCGCTATCAGCCTCGCATGGGGTTACGCGGGTATTCTCAACCTAGGGCAGGGGCTGTTCTTTGGTATCGGGGCTTACGCAATGGCGTTTTCGCTAAAGCTTGCGGCGTCAAGCACCGCTGGCGGCAAAACACCGATCCCGGACTTTATGGTCGTGAACGCTGAACCTAATGCGATACCTGAGCTATCCTCAATTACAACTGGATCATGGATATGGGTCCCATTCCAATCACAGTGGTTTGGTGTTGCGATGGCGCTCGCGGTGCCGGCGATTCTGGCAGGACTGATTGCCTATACACTCGGGCGCAGTCGCGTGTCAGGCGTATATGTAGCGATCATTACGCTGGCATTGGTGCTATTAGTTAGGCTTATCGTCATTGATCAACAGCAAGTCACCAGCGGATTCAACGGGCTCACCGATCTGGCATGGTTCAACCTTTTTGGTTTGGAGTTGGATCCATACGCAAAGTCAACCTACCTGATAATAGCGTTCGCATTGACCATCGTATTATTGATTGCGCGCTGGCTGGTATCAACTAGAGCCGGATTAGTTCTGCAAGGCATCCGTGACAATGAAGTACGGGCGCGTTACCTCGGCTACTCAGTGGTTAGCTATCAAATATTCTTCTTCGTCGTATCGGCGATGATTGCCGGTCTAGCTGGCGTACTTTATGTGGTCGCGGCTGAATTTGCATCACCCACCTTCCTTGATATTGCGTTTTCGATCACAATGGTCGTTTGGGCTGCAGTGGGAGGGCGCGCTTCTCTTCTCGGTGCCTGTATCGGCGCGATTGGTTTGAATTTCATTGGCGCTACGCTGAGCGAGACTGAATCTCTTATGAACGCTTGGCAGTTGATTATTGGACTCATCTTTATTGTTGTCGTGTTATGGTTGCCACGTGGTCTGGCTGGATTAGCTTCCGACCTCGCTGATCGATTTGTTACGCGCGCCGACGATTCAAAGTGGAATCGATTTAAATCTGTGAAACATACACAATCACCTGCTAACCGGTAGGAAGCGAGGAACGTAAAATGGACGAGAGACGTATCAGCTTTGCTGTCAAAGATCTGTCGGTGGATTTTAATGGCTTCAAGGCGGTGAATGGAATGAACCTAAGCGTCTATAAAGGGGAGCTTCGCGTTCTGTTAGGGGCAAATGGCGCAGGTAAGACCACTCTAATGGATTTGATAAGCGGGCGCACAAAGTCCACTGGCGGTAAGGTTTTGTTGAACGACAAAGAAATTACAAACTGGGAAGAGCATCTGATTTCTCGTGCGGGAATAGGGCGTAAGTTTCAGATACCTAACGTGTTCAAGGAGCTTACTGTTCGGCAGAATTTTTTGATTGCAGATTGCAAAGAAACCCGTGTTTTGCCGAATATTGTTCGGGGCTCACACAGGGAACTGCCAGATCATATTGCACGTGTCGTAGAGTTGACCGAGTTGTATGATTTTCTCGGTACTGAAGCGGCGACACTATCTCACGGACAGACGCAATGGCTCGAGATCGGCATGTTGTTGGTGCAAAACCCAGATATTATTCTGTTGGATGAACCCACTGCCGGCATGACGGCCCATGAAACCCGAAAAACCGCAGAAATTATCACCCGACTAAAGGGGAGGCACACGATTTTGGTGGTTGAGCACGATATGGCTTTTGTCAGATCAATATGCGAAACGATTACGGTTATGCATCACGGTCAAAACCTAGCCGAAGGTACAGTCACTGAAATAGAGAACAGTGCAGAAGTGCAAGCGGCATACTTGGGTAGTGCAGGTATTGGCCATGCTTGATTTGTCAAATGTCAATACATTTTACGGTAAAAGCCACATTCTTCATAACTTTGAGCTCTCAATCGAGCCGGGCACGATTCATGCGATTTTAGGCCGCAATGGCGTGGGGAAAACCACACTATTAAGCTGCATTCTGGGTCTGACAGATCGATCTGACGGTACTATGAGCTTTAATGGGCGTGATATCATCAGCACGGCCACCCATGAGCGGGCGCGGGCGGGTATCTCGATAGTGCCACAAGGGCGACAGATTTTCCCAGATTTCAGTATCAAGGAAAATATTCTGATGGGTGGTTTCGCGCATCCTGATGGTAAACGTCAAGTTCCAGATATCGTGTCGGAGTTATTTCCCTATTTGATAGATAATATGTCCCGCCCTGGTGGATTGCTGTCGGGAGGTCAGCAGCAGCAGTTGGCGATTGCCAGAGCGCTTGCAGCAGCACCAAAAGTTTTGCTGATGGATGAACCCACAGAAGGCATCCAACCTAACATTGTCGAGCAAATCGAGAATACTATCATTCGCCTAAACAGCGAGTTTGGCTTGACTATACTATTGGTCGAGCAGAATATTAAATTTGCACGTAGGGCGGCTAAAAACTACACCATTATTGAAAAGGGGTGCCCGGTAGATGGTGGGCTATGCAGAGATTTGACGGATAATACCATTCATAAATATTTGTCTGTCTGAGGGTAATTACGTTGGAAGTTCTTGACACTGTTATTGGCTTCGCGTCTGACGCACCTTTCGACGCGGAGATTCATTTGCTGAGCCATGCTGGAAAGGTGGAATACCTAGATATTTCTCCTAATGACGTTTCGCGGCGACGCATCCGTCTAAGTACTGATAAGGGTACTGACTGTGCTATAGCGCTGGCGCGAGAGCAAAGGTTGGCAGATGGCGCTGTTCTGAAACTGGAGTCAGATCGCGCCATCGTGGTGCGTTTGAGTGAGCAGGAATGGCTGGCGGTATCTGCCTGCGATCAGGCTGCCGCGCTAGAGTTGGGGTATTTTGCAGGAAACCTGCATTGGAAGGTGCGGTTTGACGGTACAATTCTTCTTATTGCTCTAGAAGGGCCAATGCAGACATATTTGGACCGTCTTGAGGTAATTCTTGCGCAAGGCAAGGTTAAGGTGGTCGGCCCGAATGACTGATCGCTACCTATCCGACTTGGCTATGCTCCAGCATGGCGATAGCGCATTTCCCAGCGGTGCGGTTAGTTTTTCTTGGGGATTGGAGGCATTGGTTAACCGAAATTCGGTTAATGATGCGCGCGGCGTCGAGGACTTTCTACGTGCCCAACTGGAAGGTCGGTGGGCCAGTATCGACCGGTCGATATTGGTTCATGCTCATGCCGCATGGGATAATTTAAATCGCCTGGTCACGCTTGATGGGTTAATGGATTCACAGTCGCTTGCGACCGAATTACGAATGGGGTCACGCCGTATTGGTCGGGCCTTTCTGAGCGTACATATCCGACTTGGCACCTTGGGAGCGGCAGCCCTTAATGAAAATGTTGCGAATGGTATGTTGTATGGGCATGCCCCGGTCGTGCAGGGTGCAATCTGGCGGGAGATGGGATTCACTGCCGAACAAGCGCAGTTGATGGCAGCACACGGGCTATGTTCAAGCCTATTGGGGGCTGCAGTTCGTCTTTCAGTTATTGGTCATTTTGATGCACAGGTGATTCGCACGGAAATCACCTCTTGCATTGCGGAGATTATAACAACTCCGCCGTGCAAACCAGAAGAGGCACACGGCTTCACCCCGCAAATCGAAATTGCATCCATGCTACACGAGACGGATCAATCGCGTCTATTCGTTAATTAAAAATTTACTTGGAGGATTAAATGCTCCTGACACCGACAGAGATGGAACGACTAATTGTGTTCACCGCGGCTGAAATATCGCGGCGCCGCAGGGGAAAAGGGTTGAAACTAAATCATCCCGAAACCATCGCCTATATCACTGACGAAATCTTGGAAGGTGCTCGTGAAGGCCGGACTGTGGCTGAGCTAATTTCATTCGGTTCGACCTTGCTGAATTCCGATGATGTTATGCCCGGCGTTGCAGAGTTGATCCCGATGATTCAGCTAGAAGCCACCTTTCCGGACGGAACTAAGCTGGTGACGATACATGACCCAATTCGACCCGGTAAGGAAAAGAGCGAGCGCCTTTTCCCCGGCGAACTGGATGTACAGGAAGGCGAGATCGAGATCAACGCAGGTCGCCGAACTGCAACAGTAGAGGTAACCAACACGGGCGACAGACCCGTTCAGATCGGGAGTCATTATCATTTCTTTGAAACTAACAAGGCCCTCGATTTCGACCGCGCGGCTGCCTATGGACTGCGCCTCGACATTCCGGCTGGAACAGCCGTGCGGTTCGAGCCGGGGGAAGCTAAGAACGTCACTTTAACTGAATTCGGTGGCTCGCAAGAGTTGTACGGTTTGAATGGTTTAACCAACGGGTCGGCAACAAGCGAGGCGGATAAGAATCAGGCACTGCGTCGCGCTCGTGAGCGCGGGTTCAAGGGAGCATAAAGAAAATGGCTTGGATGAATCGAAAGCATTATGCACAAATGTATGGCCCTACGACGGGAGATGCCGTTCGCCTCGGCGATACCAATCTATTTGCCGAGATCGAGCATGATTTCACCACCTACGGCGATGAGTGCCTGCATGGAGGGGGGAAGACTCTGCGCGACGGGTTGGGCCTCACCCCAGGTTACGACAGCGCAATGGGTGCGCTTGACATGCTTCTGTGTAACGCGACGGTAATTGATCCGGTTATCGGGATCGTAAAGGGAGATATAGGAATCAAGGATGGCAAAATTGTCGGTATCGGTAAGGCCGGCAATCCAGAAACTATGGCGGGAGTGGATCATAACTTGATCTGTGGTGCGGCCACGACCGTGCGCGATGCCGAAGGATTGATCGCCACTCCTGGCGGTATCGACGTTCATGTCCATTTCGATAGCGCGCAGCTTTGCGATCATGCCATGGCTTCGGGCTTAACCACTTTGATGGGCGGGTCGCTAGGGCCGATAACTGTTGGTATTGACTGCGGGGGTGCTTTCAATGTCGGCAAGATGATTCAGGCCTCCGAAAGCTTTCCACTAAATTTCGGGTTTCTTGGGCGTGGAAATACATCAAAGCCACTTTCGATCTATGATCAGATATTGGGAGGTGTCGTAGGCGTTAAGATCCATGAGGATTGGGGGGCAATGCCAGCGGTAATTGACACCTGCCTCGGAGTCGCTGACGAGTTAGACTTCCAAGTTCAAATTCATACAGACACATTAAACGAAAGCGGATTTCTAGAAGATACCCTAGCCGCTATTAATGGGCGCACAATTCATATGTACCACACCGAAGGTGCAGGTGGTGGGCATGCTCCGGATGTCATACGTGTCGCTGGTGAGATGAACTGCTTGCCATCTTCCACTAACCCGACAAACCCGTATACTATTAACACGTTTGACGAACATCTCGACATGACAATGGTTTGCCACCATTTGAGCCCGTCGATTGCCGAGGATGTAGCCTTCGCGGAAAGTCGTATACGCCCTCAGACTATTGCCGCAGAGGATATCCTGCACGACATTGGTGCGATTTCGATGTTAGGGTCGGACAGTCAAGGGATGGGGCGGATTAATGAGGTTATCGCCCGTACTTGGCAGCTCGCCTCTAAGATGAAAGATCAACGCGGTCGCCTGGCGGAGGAGAGCTCGCGCCGCGGTGATAATGTGCGGATCAAGCGTTATATTGCAAAATATACGATCAATGCCGCCCGTAGCTTCGGCATCGACGCGCATGTCGGCTCGTTAGAGCCAGGCAAGATGGCCGATGTGGTGTTGTGGAAGCCTGGTTTCTTCGGAATTAAGCCCGAAATTATCGTCAAGGGTGGCTTCATTGCCTATGGAGCTATGGGTGACAGCGCGGCCTCTTTGATGACCTGTGAGCCCGTTCTGATGCGCCCTCAATGGGGGGCTTTTGGGCAGGCCAAAAACGCGACATCTGCCTGTTTCGTGCATCCGATGGCCATCGCGGACGGGCTAGCAGATAAACTCGGCATCACAAAGAACCTCTTGCCAGCGCAGGGGACGCGGAAGCTTCAAAAGAGTGACATGCTGCACAATGACGCGTGTCCCGAAATTCGCGTTGACCCGCAAACATTCGATGTCTTTGTCGATGGTGATTTGGCAACCTGCGAACCAGCAGAGAAGCTTCCGTTAACCCAACTCTATATGTTCCGCTGAGGTGAAATCATGCCCAAATCTTCAATAGCCATGGAATTGACTAAGACGCCTAATAAAACAGCCGCGCGGGTTGGTATCGGAGGACCGGTTGGCTCGGGTAAGACAGCGCTCATTGAGCAGCTAATCCCTGCCTTGGCTGAGCGAGGTATTGAGGTGGCCGTCGTGACAAACGATCTGGTGACAAAAGAAGACGCGCTGCGACTGCAACGCAGCGGATTGATTTCACCGGAACGAGTTCTGGCGGTTGAGGCTGGAGCCTGTCCTCACACGATTATCCGGGAAGATCCCTCGTTGAATATCGCGGCGGCCGACACGCTGGCGCAAAACTTTCCCCAAGCCGATGTAATCTTGATCGAAAGCGGTGGCGACAATCTCGCTTCAACGTTCTCGCTTGATTTGGTCGACTACTGGATTTTCGTGATCGATACCGGTGGCGGCGACGACATTCCACGAAAGCGTGGACCCGGAATTATCCGCAGTGATCTGTTGGTCATAAATAAAATTGATATAGGGCCGTATGTCGGAGCCGATGTCGACTCTATGCAGAAAGAGGCAAGTGAAATACGCGAAGGTCGACCTGTCATCTTGACGGATTGTAAGAAGCAAACAGGAATAAAAGAGTTGATTGACTGTCTCGTTCATAATGTTTTGTTTCTCGATGCATGACGGGGGCACCATATCATCGCGGCCAGATCAGATAATTCAGCCTGGTCGGGGACGGCTCGAAATGGAGTTTGCTTGCGATCCATATCAGCGAACGTTCTTACGAAAACAGTTTTCGTCATATCCTTTTCACATTTGTCGACCATTGTATATGGATGATGGTCCATCCCAAGATATGGCGACGGTCTACATTCAATCAAGTTCCGGTGGGCTATATACAGAGGATGAACTTATCACTGAGGTCACAGCTCGGCCAAAAACTCTGGTTCACCTAACCACACAGGCCTCAACGATTGTACATGGAGCGTCGCGCGGACCGTCTTGTCAATCGACTGATCTCAAAGTTGAGGAGGGAGCGTTTCTGGAGTTCACCCCAGAGCCTGTTATCCTGTTCCCAAATGCCCAACTGAAATCGAAATTGCGTTTGGAAATCGCGGAATCTGCGTCAGCGATCATCTTCGACAGTTTTCTTGCGCATGACTACGCGGGGGGCAGCGATGTTTTCGAAATGTATGAGAATGACCTAAGCGCCTTCAGGCCAAACGGAGTGCCAATGATAATCGATCGGGTTAAGTTTAGCGGAAAGGATTTCGCAACCGGATTAACCGGCAAGATGAGTGCCTATGCATGCCATGGAAATTTCTTTGCTATCGCACCTGAGGCAGATATCGAAAAGCTTATCAATGATTGTCGTCGAGGCCTTGAAGACACTAGGGACAGTTTGGTTGGCGTTTCTGTTCTTCCTGATGGCCGAGGAATATCTGCGCGAATACTAAGCCGCAACGCGATTGGGTTGCGAGCCGCTTTGATACGGCTTTGGGAGGTGTCACGATTGGCAATAACCGGTAGTCCACCGAATCCACGCAAAAAGTAAAGTATTTAATAGAAAGGGCTAGCGATATCCAGTGCTGAATTATTCCTACAGTATTTTTTGTATAACATATCCCAAAGTTGATAAGAGGAAAGCACATGACTCAAGATATTCGTAAACTTGTTCAGCGGTTCTATGAAATAGTAAATGGTGCCTCTGGTGATTTTAGCGAAATCTTTGCGAAGGATTTCCACTTGGGGATTATGAAAGGTTTCCCCTATGGTGGCGAGCACATCGGGCTGGCGGCAGTGAATAAATTCTTTGAGGACCTTGGTTCCCATTTCGAGTTTTGGGCTGTTGATACTGATCGATTTATCGAAGTTGATTCGACTACCATGATCGTGACTGGAAAGTACCGCTCGAAGGCTTCCGCAACGGATAAGTCCTTCGAGATGGAAACCATACATTTGTGGACCGCCAAAAGTGGCGTATTGACAACTTATAAACACTATTGTGATACAGCTATCATCTCGGAAGCTATGAATCACAATGTACCCCAATACTAAATCAAAAACAGAAAGACACGGCTAACCGCCGTGCTCACATTATCTGATTGCTAAGGTGCCGTGGGTAGCGGAGAGATCGAGAATCCTTTTGGAAAGATATCTCGGGTCTCACGTGGGCGGAATGTAAGTGAGAAAGTTCATGAGTGCATCATCTGTGCGGTTATTTAGGTATCGCGAAAAAATCCTCCGCGCGATTACGATTGATAATGAGCCGTGGTTCGTGGGTAGGGATGTGTGCGACCTACTGGGACTTACCGCAGGCCAAACCTTCAACAACCTGCGTGGTCTCACTGCAAGTGAAAAGCGATACGTATCCCGCTCCGAGCTTACAGGAAGCATGATTGCTTTTCCAAATCGAGGAGCCTATTGCATCACGATAACGGGACTGCATGAGATGATCAAACGTAACAGGAGGCGTAGCACTGAAAGTATACAGCTTTGGATCATTCAAGAAGTGCTGCCGGGGTTGCGCGCGTCGGTATGTAACTATAAGTACCTAGTTTCTTAAGTGAGATCCAGTTTACCGCTGAGAGCGATGGGGAACTATCATGTTGAGATCAATTGCACCTGGTTGTTTGGGCTGTACCATGGTACTGGCGTGAGCGCTCGCTCAGGTTTCGAGCTGGCTTTCCAGCCCTCACGGCTGTAGTATCTGTAAGTCAATAAATAATAATTTATCTATGGTCTTATAGGGCGCGATGACAAACAGACAGCCGTGGCGCATTGGCGTTCTTTTTTCTCAATCCGGGCCGACGTCTGGTTCTGGAACAGCGTTATTAAATGGCACAAATCTGGCCGTATCCAAGATTAACGCAGCAGGGGGTGTCCATGGGCGAACTATCGAAGTCACGTCACCTGATCCCGGTGGTGTAGAGGATAATTACAGACTCCTTGCGCGGCAGTTGAATGTCGATAATAATATTTCGATATTTTTCGGTGGCCATACATCAATTAGTCGCAAGGCGTTAATACCTACAATCGAGGGGTCAGATAGTCTTCTTTTTTATCCAACGTTTTACGAAGGATTTGAGTACTCCGATCACGTGTTCTATTTTGGCTCTTGTCCGAACCAGTACACAGTGCATTTGGTAGATTACATGTCCCAAAGATTTGGTTCATCCTTCTATCTAGTTGGGGCAAATTACGTCTTCCCACGCGAAAGTAACCGTATTATTAAAGAGCTATTGAAGCAAAGCTCAGGGGAGCTGATCGGGGAAAGGTATCTTGAACTTGATTCTTCCGCTGCCGATGCTCAAGCTGTCGTTCTTGACATAGAAAAGCGAAGGCCTGATGTTATATTTTCCACTCTTGTGGGAAATCAGATTAATGACTTCTATACTTTCTACAACGGGACTGATCTCCGCAAGTCCGGTGTCCCGATCGCCAGTATTGTCACTTCAGAGGTGGAGATAGATAGAATGGGTGCAGACGTGGCGGCCGGACATTACTGTGTGGCGAGTTATTTCTCCTCACTGGATAGTCCAGAGAGCATCGAGTTTGTTCACGATTATAAATCTTTCTTTGGTCAGGCTGCGCGTCCTTCTTCATTGGCCGAGTCGGCTTTTAATCAGGTGATGGTGTTTGCGAAGGCGCTACAGCTTGCGGGGACGATTGAAATTGATGCATTGCGGCAGGCGGTACTCAGCACTTCAATTGAGGCGCCGCAAGGTCCAATTAAGATGAATGCTGAAAACCATCACGCGCATCTATGGTCAAGAATTGGATTGATTAATCCAAATGGGAATCTCGTGCCCGTTAGTACATCTAAGACCAGTATTGCGCCTGACCCTTACCTAATAAATCATAAATTTGAGTCGTGGACAAATGATGCTGAGACGACGTTAAATACGCCTGTGATGGCCAACAGGAATCATTTAGGCTGATCGCTATGCGTAATATTAAGTCGTTACGAGTTCTGATTGTGCAGCCGCGATCACATGACCGGGACACCTTGCATCGACATCTGACTCGGATTGGCTTTCTGACCGAAGTTAACTGGCCACCGTCTCCGAAAATATTCGAAATGTCGGATGTTGTATTTGTCGCGGTCCGTTCTGTAGCCGAGGCCGGCGCAGACCTTAAGTGGAGTATAGATGCGCCACCAGCGGCTATGGTAGCACTTCTGGACTACGAGAACCCAGCCATTATGGAAGAGGCTATACGACTGGGGCCACATGCTGTTTTAGGGTTGCCGATTCGTAATTTTGGGGCTGTAGCTAGTGTTTTTGTTGCGCTCCAAAACTTTAAGAGACAAAAGAAGCTGAACAGCACGATAAAGCGATTGAAGTCTAGGATTGAGGGCGACAAGCTTCTATCGAAAGCTAAGGATGTGTTGTTATGCAACAGTGAAATGACCGAAGAAGACGCATATAAAGCTCTTAGAACGCATGCTATGAACAAACGCGTGAGCATACAGGAAATTGCCAAATCAATCGTAAACGCCGAAGGCATTTTAGCTGAAGTTGGTCTTAGGCCAGGGATAAACAGTCACGCCCCTAATGCTGTTAAGAGTAAAGGTGTTAACGAAGAGTGAACCACCGAAACATAAAGACGTGGATTGATTTGAAGTTTTGGTTCATCGTGTTGCCGCGGGCAGGGCAGGGGGGATCGGAATTGGCACTGACTGCCCGCTAAAGGCGCGTTGCTTTTGCAACTGGCTCACGCCACGATGGGTTTGTCGTTGAGCTTCCCGGCTTTCGGCTGGGCGGGCGGATTGCCGTCACTGTTGGCATCGATGAACTCAAGAACCAGCGGACGGATGTTGTCACGCCAAGAGCGTCCAGCAAAGATGCCGTAATGGCCCGCCTCGGGTTCGACATGGCTGGCCTTCTTGCTGTCAGGCAGGCCGGTGCAAAGATCCAGAGCGGCAATGCACTGACCGGGGGCGGAAATATCGTCCTTGGCGCCTTCGACAGTCTTTACGGCAACATTGGTGATTTTACCGATGTCCACCTTGTGTCCGCCTACCACGAACTCATTATGCGCAACTTCCAGCCCTTTGAAGAGGCGTCTGACGGTCGAAAGGTAGAACTCCGCCGGCAGGTCCATCACCGCCAAATATTCGTCATAGAAGCGGTTATGGGCGTCATAATCCGATGCTTCCTCGCGGGCGACGCGGCCAATTTGGTCCAGAAAGGCCTGATTGTGGCGCTCTGCGTTCATCGAAATGAACGACGCCAGTTGCAGCAGCCCAGGATAGACCATGCGACCGACGCCGGCATGTTTGAAGCCGACCCGCTGTATCATCGATGTTTCAAGTTGCCCCATGGTGACGCGGCGACCGAAATCAGTGACTTCGGTCGGGGCAGCGTCGGGGTTCACCGGCCCGCCGATCAGGGTCAGTGTGCGCGGCTGCGCGGCGGGGTCCTGTTCCGCCAGGTAGGCGGTCGCGGCCAGAGTTAGCGGCGCGGGCTGGCAAACGGCGATCACATGGGTATCCGGCCCCATCTCACGCATGAAGTCGACCACATAGAGCGTGTAATCTTCGATATCGAATTTGCCTTGCGAGACGGGGATGTCACGTGCGTTGTGCCAGTCGGTGATATAGACTTCGCAATCGACCAGAAGTGATTTTACGGTGCTGCGCAGCAGCGTCGCATAGTGTCCCGACATGGGCGCCACCAGCAACACCTTGCGCGAGCGGGCCGTACGGCCTGAAACTTTGAAATGCAGCAAGTTGCCGAATGGTTTTTCAACCACCGTTTCGATCTTGATCAGATGGTCGCGGCCCTGTTCGGTGAATGTGCGAATACCCCAATCAGGTTTGGCGGTCATGCGCTCAAACGCGCGTTCCGTTACGTCGCCCCATGCTGCCATCCAGTTCAGTGCCGGGTTAGGCATCATGCTGAAAATTGGGTACGATGCCAGTGCTTGCGCCGAGGCACCCATCCATTGATTTGTATTGCGGGCTGCCTCCATCATGTCATAGGTTAGCATATAGCGCACTTTCGGGTCTCCTTGTTTTATCCGACGCTGCCGGATGTCACGTCGTTTTGCCTCCCGAAGCTGGCAATGTTATTCTGCATAGCAGAAAAGTTAGGGGGGAACGAGTTAAATGACAACTACCCAAGGCGAGGCGGGCGCTCTTTCTAGCGAGCAAATACGGCAGTTGACCGAAAACCTGCAGCGCGTCGAAGCATTATCCAAGCGTTTGGTCGAGGTGATGGCCACCAAGACCTCGCATCACCATGCGCTGAATGGCCCCGATCAGCAGCTTTTTGCAAGGGCCGCTGCCGCATATTGGACCGAAGCGATCCAAAACCCGGCGAAAATCTGGGAAAAGCAGATCGAATATTGGGGTGAGTCGGTCAGGCATTTCGCCGAGGCCCAGCAGGCGCTGCTTAAGGGGCGGGTGCCGGCGCCCGCGGATCCGGGCCCGCATGACCCCCGTTTCACCAACCCGCTTTGGGATACGCACCCGTATTTCAACTTGGTCAAGAAGCAGTATCTGGCGAACGCCGAAACCATCCGCAAGGCGGTCGAAACTATTGATGATTTGGATGACCGGGATAAACGCCGCTTGAGCTATTTCGCTGACCAGATCGTTGACATGATGGCTCCCACCAACTTTCTAGCGACCAATCCGGATGCGCTGGAGCGCGCGCTGGAAACCGAAGGTGAATCCCTGATTATGGGGCTGGAAAATCTTGTCTCAGATCTAGAGGCTAATGATGGTGAGCTCGTGGTGCGGTTGGCCGATGAAAGCGCGTTCGAACTGGGCGGTAACATCGCTACCACTCCGGGCGACGTGGTTTATCGGAATCGCATGATGGAGTTGATCCAGTATAAATCGGTCACCGACACCGTACATGAGACGCCATTGCTGATCTTTCCGCCATGGATCAACAAATACTACATTCTCGATCTCAAAGCCCAGAACAGTCTGATCAAATGGATTACCGAACAGGGCTATACGCTGTTCGTCGTCAGTTGGGTGAACCCTGATTCGACATACAGCAATACGGGGCTTGAGGATTATATCGAGGACGGTTATCTGGCTGCCCTTCGCGAGGTCAAGGCGATCTGCGACGTCGAGAAGGTTAATGTGATCGGCTATTGTATCGGCGGTACGACGCTGGCGCTGACGCTGTCACTGCTGAAACAACGGGGCGACAAGACGGTTAATTCGGCCACGTTTTTTACCACGCTCACGGACTTCTCAGACCACGGCGAGTTCACTCCGTTTCTAAGTGACGATTTTATCGATGCGATCGACGCCGAAGTCGATGAACGTGGCATTTTACGCTCATATATCATGGCGCGCACCTTCAGTTTCCTGCGTTCGCGCGACCTTATTTATACACCGGCGATCCGCAGCTATATGCTGGGCAAGACGCCCCCGGCCTTTGACCTGCTCTATTGGAATGGTGACGGGACGAACCTGCCGGGGCGGATGGCGCATCAATACCTGCGTGGCCTGTGCCAGCGCAATGAGTTCGCCGAAGCCGGCTATGAGCTGATGGGCCACAGATTGCGTCTGGATGATGTGGACGTACCGCTGTGCGCGATCACCTGCGAAAGCGACCATATCGCAGCGTGGAAGGACAGCTATCACGGCGTGCAGCAGATGCGGTCGAAGGACAAGACCTTTATCGTGTCACAATCCGGTCACATTGCCGGTATTGTAAATCCGCCCAGCAAGAAAAAATACGGCCACTACATCAATGAAGACCTTTCACTGAGCGCCGCCGATTGGTTCTCGGGGGCGAAATTCTTCGAAGGGTCGTGGTGGCTGCGCTGGGAAAGCTGGCTTGCCAAACGCTCCGGCAAGCAGATCGAGGCGCGAGAAACAGGCGATTCAGAGCATCCGCGCCTGTGTCCAGCTCCTGGGACCTATGTCGCGGCTCCAGCAAGCCGCTGAAAACAAAGCCAGATCAACTTCCTTTCTGCATTGCAGCATATTTTTCTTGAAATGCTGCGATGCGGCATTCATATTGTTGGCAGAAGACGAAGCGGGGCCGTCCCGCACTGCAGACAAAAGAAAAGGATCTGACCAATGGCAAAGACCCAAGACTTCACTACCGTCATCAAAGATATGATGGGGTCGTTCCCGGTTGATACCGGTGCGATGGATGATGTGTTCAAATCTACTGTAACACTGAACGAAAAGCTGTCGAACGTGGCCATCGAGGCTGCCGGAAAATCGGCTGAAATCTCGAACAAATGGACCAAAGACACCCTCGCCAAACTGGGCGAGATGTCGAAAGCCAAGGCCGAGCCAGCCGATTATGCCAAAGCGATGACCGATTTTGCATCGGCATCGGCTGAAGTGGCTGCCGAAAACATGGCCGCTTTCGCCGAAGTCGCCAAGAAAGTTCAGATGGACACCGTCGAGCTGATGATGGCTGCTGGCAAGGACTTTGGTGCAGAAGCAAGCGCCGCAATGAAAAAAGCCACCGACGACGTGACCACGGCGGCGAAAAAAACAGCACCCGCGAAGTAAGGAATGCCGAACGGCATCCACTTCCTCCCATGGATTGCCGGGCTGGCAGAAGGGCAGGTCTCGCGACCTGCCCTTTTCTTTTGTTCTGCGCTCGCATAGTGTTTTGTAACGCATCACGTCCTGGGAGGGCATCATATGGCGAAACAGGAAAAGCCGCTGCTGATCAAACGTTATGCAAGCCGGCGGCTTTATAATACTGAAACCAGCGATTACGTGACGCTGGGCGATATCGCCGACTTCATCCGGGCCGGTCGTGAGGTTCAAATCGTCGACCTGAAGTCGGGTGACGATCTGACCCGGCAATATCTTTTGCAGATCATCGCCGAACATGAAAGCCGTGGTGAAAACGTACTGCCGATCAATGTGCTGAATGATCTGGTGCGCAGCTATATGATCCCGGGCGGCGGCATGATGCCGCAATTCTTGCAAACATCGTTCGATATGTTGCGCGAAAACCAAGCCAAGATGGTCGAAAACATGACGGCCCTGAACCCGATGGCCAAGATGCCCGGTTTCGAGGCGATGCATGCCCAGCAAGAGGCATTTTTAAAGGCGATGACCGGAGGGTTGGCAGGCAACTGGACCAAGACGTCGCAGGATCAGGATGACGACGCCTCGTCGGAAAATAGTGAAAACCTGACCGAAATCAAAAGGCAGTTGGCCGAGCTTCAGAAAAAGCTGTCAAAACTGGAATAACCCGAAGTTCTTGACGAGATTCAGGTGCCGAAGGCGCGCAATTCTCCCATCGTCTCGGCAACAGCGTCCAGCAGGATATCAGCAATCAAATCCAGTTCGTCGCGGTTCAATGTGACTGGCAGGCGCACGTCACAGGCCCGCATCAGCATGGCGCGGGTCTGGGGCAGTTCGGGCAAGTTGGGGATGAATTGCCAGTTCCAGAAGGCGCGGGCGTTGTCGGTACTCATCCCGAACACCTGCACCGCGACGCCGCGGGCTTCGGCGGCGGTCGCAAGGGCACGGGTCTGCGCATCGCTCAGCCCCACCAGATTGAACTGGATCGAATCCGGTGCACGGCGCTCGGGTTTCAGCGGTGCGGGGACATGAAAATGCGGCGCTGCATTCAGCCGGGCGGCGACGTGGTCATGGTTGGCCTGCCCGTCGCGCACCCGCCGCGCCAGTTCCGGCAATTGCGGGCGAATTACAGCAGCGGCAAGGTTGCTCATGCGCAGATTGTATAGCGGCAACCGGTTCTGCCAGCGCTCGAACGCCTGTTGCAGCGCGGGCGCATTCTCGCCGCGCGGTCCCTTATGCTTGGCCCAGTTATGCTCGTACGCACCCGACATGATCACCGCGCGCGCCACCAGGTCGGCGTCGTCCGTGATCAGGATGCCGCCTTCGCCGGCATTGATCATCTTGTAGGACTGGAACGAGAAACACCCGATCCGCCCGATTGTGCCGATATTGTGCCCGTTCCACGTGGTGCCTAGTGAATGCGCTGCGTCTTCGATCACTGGAATCCCGCGCGCATCGCACAGGCCCATAATTGCGTCCATATCGCTGGTATGGCCGCGCATATGGCTGATGATCACCGCCTCCACATCGTCCAGTTTCGCCTCGAAATCGGCCAGGTTGATGCGGTAATTGTCGCCCACCTCGCAAAGCACCGGCAGGCAATCCGCATGCAGGACCGAAGACGGCACAGCGGCAAAGGTAAACCCGGGAATCAGCACTCGCGCGTCCCGGGGCAGGTTCAGCGCCTTGAGAGACAGAAACAGCGCCGCCGAACAAGACGAGACCGCCAGCGCGTATCGGCTGCCGATTAACTCGGCGAACTCACTCTCCAGCAGCGTGACCGGTGCGTCTTGTGGCGCGGTGTAGCGAAACAGGTCGCCCGATTGCAGCAGATCGTCGATCGCATCGCGGGCGGCTGGCGGGATAGGCTCGGCATCACGAACATTGGGGGGCTTGCGCATATTTCGGTTTCCTTAACCCAGTCTTTGGGAAACATAAAACACCGCGCCGCCGGTGCCAAGCCATCGCCCTTATGTTCTTGCAGGGAGCGACAAATCGCGCTGCCCTGTGCCTTTTTCTCGCTAAAAATATCCAAGCTCTACCGCTTGCTTCCACCGCGGAAGTTGCGTTGGCCTGTTTCCATCAGTTCAGCGCCGCCATTCCTGTTCCTAAGACCGGATCAGTTCTTGAAGAATGCCGCCATCAGCGCGGCGATGGTGGCGCTGTCGTTATCTTTTCCAAGCTGTGCGGCGGCTGTCTTCAACTGGTTCTCTGGCACGATCCCCGGACCGCGCGTTCGGATCAGACCGTCGATAAAGTGATCGTCGAATTCAGGATGGGCCTGTATCGACATTACAGTGTCGCCGTAGCGCAGCATCGCATAGGGGCTGAAGCAGTTGCTGCCGATCACGGTCGCGCCTTCCGGAAGTCGTGTTATCTGGTCTTGGTGCCAGGCGTTCAACGAGATGGGTTTGCCGTCCATATCGTATTCGGTGCGCCCGATTGCCCAGCCGCCTGAAAATTTTTCGACCTGGCCACCAAGCGCTTGGGCGATGATCTGGTGCCCAAAACAGATTCCGATCAGCGGCTTGCCGCGGTCGCGGATGTCGCGGATCAACGTCTCAAGCGGCGCGATCCACGGGTGGTCCTCATAGGCGGCGAATTTTGATCCGGTTATCAGCCAGCCGTCCGCTTCGCTGGGGCTGCTGGGAAACTCCATATCCAGCACCGGCCAAGTTTCGAACTCAAACCCATGTCCCGCCAGCAGGTGATGAAACAAGACATCATAGTCACCCAGATCGTCGATCAGCTCTTTTGGTGCGCGACCAGTCTGCAATATGCCTATTTTCATTGCTGTGCTCATGTCATTGGTTGGAATGCTCAGGGCATTGAGTGTTATCGGATCAGGTTGAAGCGCAAGCGCATTTTTTGCCGCGCTTCCTGAGGCAGATGCCGATTGAGGCGGCGGTTGATCAGCCCGAACAACGCGATGATACCCAGCGTGCACAGGATGAAAAAACCCGCCAGAATCGGGTAGGGGATGAACGGATTGAAGGTCTTATCGGCAAAATAACTGGCGTAATAAAGCGCGTCGCCCCGTTGCTGCCAGGCGGGAAAACCGCTGAAAAACACCAATGTTGTGGCGTGGAACAGAAAGATCGCTTCGTTCGTATAGGCAGGCCAGGCCAGGCGCAGCATGGTCGGCCAGGTGATTCGGCGAAACCGTGACCAGCCTGACATGCCCAAAGCGTCTGCCGCCTGGATATCGCCCTTGGGGATCGATTGCAGCGCGCCATAGAAAATCTCGGCAGAATAGGCGGCAGTATTGAGGAACAAAACCACCAGTGCGCCGGCCCATGCGGCGGTGAAAGGGGCGAAAAACGGGTGCACGCTTTTCAGGGAAAGGAACAGGAAATAGGCAAAGAAGAATTGAATGAACAGCGGTGAGCCGCGGAACAGGAAGATGAACCATTCGGCCGGTTTGCGCAGCCAGCGGCTGTGGGCGTTCTTGCCCAAAGCCAATGCCGTCGCCAGAAAGAACCCTGCCAGCAGTGCCAGAACCCCGAAATAGATATTCCAGATCATGCCCGAGCCGATCAGTGTGACCTGTTCGCACAGCGTGAAGCCCTCACGGGGCAGCAGGCGTTCGCCGATGCCGAGGCTGCGCAGCCCGTAATCCTGTATGGTGTGCAGACACGACGTCATAACAGCCCCGCCTTGCGTTGAGCTTCGCCCCCTGCGGTTGCCTGCCCACGGGTCAGGCGCTGCATTATGCGCTCAAGAAGAATTTCCGATACACGCGTAAAGCACAGGTAAAACACCAGCAGGACAAGAAAATACCACATTCGCCAGTCGCCATGAGGATAGCTCGTGAAGCGCCCGGATTTGGTGCCACCCAGTTCCCGCGCCCAATAGACGATATCCTCGATCCCCAGCAAGAACAGCAGCGGAGTGGCCTTGATCAGCACCATCCACAAATTGGATAGGCCGGGCAGGGCATAGACCCACATCTGCGGTATCAGGATACGGCGAAAGATCTGATGACGGCTCATGCCATAGGCGGCACCGGTTTCCAGCTGTGTATGCGGTACGGCGCGCATAGCACCGAAAATAACGTTGGCGGCAAAGGCACCAAACACGATCGAGAAGGTAATGATCGCCAAGGCAAAGCCATAGGTTTCGTGCACCCACTGTGCCGCACTGTTCAGCGGCAGCTTGGCTTGTGCGCATACCACGAAATCACTGCCCTGGCGCACCGGCTGGTCCCAGTCAGAGCACAGCACCTTATGGCGGAGCCATTCAACCCCTTGATCCAGCGCGATCACGAAGAACAGGAAAAAGGCGATATCGGGCACGCCGCGCACGATGGTAATATAGGTCTTGCCCAGCAGTGAAACCGGCAGAAAGTGGGCCCGCGCCGCCATTGCGCCAAGGAATCCGAACGCCAACGCCACGGGCGCGGTTATCAGAAGCAATACCACCACTTTTGCAAACGCCACATAGAACGACATATGAACGCCCGTCGTCAGATAGCAGGCGAACCAAGGCAGTCGGTCAAGCGTGGCAGGGTCGGCGCAGAAAGAAAACATGGTCTACCGGGCTGCGATGCCACCTGACTTGAGGCAGCGGTCGCGTTAAGGGGCGGCAGGCGCGGCGTCACGCGCCTGCCGCCGTTGCGTCAATAGGTGGCGGTGTTTTCACCGAACCACTTAATAAGCAATTCGTTCAGCGAGCCGTCTTCTTTCATCGAGGAGATTGCCGCGTCAAAAGTATCGCGCAGATCTGAATCACTTTTACGCACGCCCATTCCGATGCCTTTGCCCAGCGGGACACGGTCGCCGACAAATAATAATTCACCGCTCGAATCTTCGACCACCGGGGCGAGATATTCGAGATCGGCCAGTACTGCGTCGGCCTCGCCACTGCGCAGGGCGGCGATTGTTTCGTCAAAGGTCGCGAACTCGATCAGCGTCGCTGGGGTTTCGGCCACAAAGGCCGCTTGAAGCGTGCCGGTCTGGGCCGCAATGACACCGGTTTCCAGATCAACATCCTCGGACAGTGCAACATAAGGCGATGGGGTCGGTGGCTGGTAATCTTGGGTAAAGTCGATCACCATTTCGCGTTCGTCGGTGACGGTCATACCGGCCATGATCGTATCGTAATTGCCAGACACCAGATTGGGAATGATCGAATCCCAGTCATTCTTGACCCATTCGCAGGTCAGCTCGGCCCGATTGCACAGCTCATCGCCCAACTCACGCTCGAACCCGTCGATTTCACCGGCGTCATTGGTGAAGTTGTAGGGCGCATAGGCGCCTTCGGTGCCCATGCGTACAGTGCGATCCTGAGCAAGCCCCACGCCGGCGCTTAACGCAAGCACCGCAGTGGCGAGGATGGTTTTTTTCATTTTGTAACTCCCTTAACAGACAATATTCACGCCGCGTGAGTAGCCGAGAGGAACCCGCGCAATCGTTCTGATCGTGGCGCACCGAACACCATGTCAGGTGGCCCCTGCTCTTCGATCAAGCCCTGATGCAGGAACACTACGTGATCACTGACATCAAGGGCCATCTTCATATCATGGGTCACAATCATCATCGTGCGCCCTTCGCTGGCCAGATCCTTGATAACCCGGATCACTTCCTGCTCCAGTTCTGGATCCAAAGCGCTGGTTGGTTCGTCGAACAACAGCGCCTCGGGCTCCATCGCTAGGGCGCGGGCGATGGCGGCGCGCTGTTGCTGCCCGCCGGACAACTGCGCAGGCCAGACATCACATTTGTCGCCGATCCCAACCTTGTCGAGATAGGCGCGCGCAGCCTCTTCGACCTCGGCTTTGGGGCGGCCCAGAACGGTAACTGGTGCCTCCACGACGTTTTGCAGGATCGTCATATGCGACCACAGATTAAACTGCTGAAAGACCATCGACAGATTGGTGCGGATGCGCAACACCTGCTTGGCGTCGGCCGGGCGGCGATGCAGACCGCTGCCCTTCCAGTGGACAGGTTCACCCTTGAAGCGGATTTCACCCTGCTCGCTGTTTTCCAGCAGGTTGGCACAGCGCAAAAGCGTCGATTTGCCCGACCCGGACGATCCGATCAGCGACACCACCGAACCCCGCTGGGCAGTGATGTCGACACCTTTCAGCACTTCAAGCTCACCATAGCTCTTGTGCAGGTTTGTGATCTCGATGACGGGCGGGGGGGCGACCATGGCGGCTCCGGTTTTTGGGCGGTTTCAAGGGGATAATGGGCGGATATGAACCGATAATGCAACGTTCAATACGTATCTGTGCGATGTGCACATGGCGTTGGCTCAGCCATCGAATGCACGTTGCCGGGCCACGGCGCTGTCCACGTCACTCACGCCAAGTAGTTTTGCAACCAACCGCAACAGCGCATCCTCATCCTGGGCACGTTTGCCGTCGGCCAGCACCACCTGCCAAAGCGCCTCGATCACAGCAAGGCGCTGCTCATAGGGCACAGCATCCTTGATCGCGCGGGTGAAGCGGACCGTATCCGGGGCCTCCGCCTCAAGTGTTTCGGCCCGTTGGCGCAAATCTGACGCCTCGAACGGCGACAGGCCATA
This sequence comes from Pontibaca salina, assembly GCF_016307205.1. GTDB lineage: Bacteria > Pseudomonadota > Alphaproteobacteria > Rhodobacterales > Rhodobacteraceae > Pontibaca > Pontibaca salina. The sequence goes on from NZ_JAEIJD010000006.1 coordinate 29,719, forward strand.
GCGGGTTGCAAGGATCCGGTCGATCCGATCTATTTCGGCGGCCGCATAATCATGGTCGGACCGGGCAACCCGGACGAGAAGCGCCGCCAGCGCCAGCCGTGCATCACTGTCGGGAAGTTCCTCGGGGGTGGGCTTTAGCAGCCGGTTCATGAAATCAGCGAACATGAGGAGCCATATAGGTGCGCGCAGCGCGGTGCGCCAGCATTTAGCGCTTGGCTTCGGCGCGCGCGCGGGCGTTCTGGCTGTCGATATAGCTTAGCCCCATCGCCTTGCGAGCCTGCTCCAGCACGCGCATTTCGTTTTCGCGCTCGTGGCCATCTGCCAGAACCACCTCCCACAGGGCGTCAAGGGCGGCCAACCGATGCTCAAGCCCGGTGGTTTCGCGGATCAGCTTGGCGAATGTGTCGGTTTCGGGGGCCGCGTCATGCAGTTTCTCGCAAGTTGCGCGCAGTTTTGCCGCCTCGACTGGATTGTGCTGGAACAGACGGGTCAAGATGCGATCAATCAGGCTGATTTCTTCGAATTGGTAATCGGCATCCGATTTCGCAACGCGCACCAGCAACGCCCCTAGTGCAAGTTCGGCATCCGGATCGGGTAGGTTGTCGCTGGAGGTGTCAGCGCGGAAGGTTGCGAATAGCTTGGTCAACATGTCTACCATTTTATCCCCAATCTTGCCTTACGCCAAGCCGGAACGACCGGTGACAATCCAGCACCGAATCATACCAGCCGCGAACTTTCTTTGGCGGCGCGCACGAAATCGGCAAACAGCGGATGCGGCGCGAAAGGTTTAGATTTTAACTCGGGGTGGAACTGCACCCCGATAAACCATGGATGATCCGTCCATTCGACGACTTCGGGTAGGCGTCCATCGGGAGACATGCCAGTAAATAGCAGCCCGACCTTTTCCAGTTTTTCGCGGTAGGAAGTATCAACCTCATAGCGGTGGCGATGACGTTCCTCAATCTGCGTGGTTCCGTAAATCTCTGCCACTTTGGACCCTTCGGTCAGCACCGCGTCATAGGCACCAAGCCGCATGGTGCCACCCTTATCGTCATTCAAAGCGCGCTGGACCGTGTAATTGCCCTGCACCCACTCCTTCAAGTGATACACGACGGGTTCAAACCGCTTCTTGCCCGCCTCATGATCGAACTCCTCGGAGCCGGCGGTTTTCAGACCGGCGACATTGCGCGCGGCTTCGATCACCGCCATTTGCATGCCAAGGCAAATGCCCAAATAGGGAATCTTGCGTTCACGGGCAAATTGGGCGGTCTTGATCTTGCCTTCGGTGCCGCGCTCGCCAAAGCCGCCGGGCACAAGGATGGCGTGGAAGCCCGCCAGATGTCGGGCCGGATCCTCGTGGTCGAACAGTTCCGCATCAACCCATTCGATCTGCACCTTGACGCGGTTGGCCATGCCTCCATGGGTCAGCGCCTCGGCGATGGATTTGTAGGCATCTTCAAGTTGCACATATTTGCCGACAATTGCGATATTGACGGTGCCTTCGGGATTGTAGATTCGGTCGGCAACATCTTCCCAGCGTTTGAGCTGCGGGCGCGGGGTGGGGGCAATGCGAAAGGCGTCGAGAATTGCCTGATCCAGCCCTTCGCGGTGATAGGCCAGCGGTGCTTCGTATATTGAGCGAAGATCCTGCGCCGAGATCACCGCATCGGAACGCACATTGCAAAACAACGCAAGTTTCTCGCGCTCTTTCGCAGGGATCGGCCCTTCTGAGCGACAGACCAGAATATCAGGCGCCAGACCGATACTGCGCAGTTCCTTGACACTGTGCTGAGTCGGTTTGGTCTTCAGTTCGCCCGATGCTTTGATGAAGGGCAGCAATGTCAGATGCACAAAAATGCACTGGCCGCGTGGCTTGTCTTGGGAAAACTGACGGATCGCCTCGAAAAACGGCAGCCCTTCGATATCGCCCACCGTGCCGCCGATTTCGCAGAGCATAAAATCGACCTCATCCGAGCCGATATCGATGAAATCCTTGATCTCGTCGGTGACGTGGGGGATCACCTGAATCGTTTTGCCCAGATAATCACCGCGCCGCTCATTCTCGAGCACATTCGAGTAGATCCGCCCGGCTGAAATCGAGTCGGTTTTGCGCGCAGAAACGCCGGTAAAACGTTCGTAATGTCCCAGATCCAGATCGGTTTCCGCACCGTCATCGGTCACGAACACCTCGCCGTGCTCGAACGGGCTCATGGTGCCGGGATCGACGTTCAGATAGGGGTCCAATTTACGCAGGCGGACCGAATAGCCCCGCGCCTGAAGTAAAGCCCCCAACGCTGCCGAGGCAAGGCCCTTGCCCAGTGAGGATACCACGCCGCCGGTAATGAAGATGAAACGCGCCATTGCTGTTGGCTGCCCCCGTGATCGATGATTTCTGTCGCCCAAACCGGTCTGCGAAAAACCGCGGCATCACGGGATTTCACCAGTAAGGGATTCGCACATGCGGCGCAAGGGAACCGCAAGATGATATTGCGTTCTTTTCAACCGCTGAAGTTGTGGATGATTAATCGGCGCGCGGTACCAGTGGTTCATCACTACCCGAAGCCGGGGGCGAAGACGGCGGCAATAAATCGTCGCCCAGAGGCGCCGCCGGTGCGGGCTCAGGCTGGGCTCCTTGGGAAACGCTACCGCCCAAACGATCGATCACCGAGGTGCCGGAGGCCTTTTCTGCCGCCAAGATGGTCAGGGTGAGGGACGTACAGATGAAGGCGATCGCCAAAATCCAAGTCAGCTTTCCCAGCGCGGTCGCTGCCGCGCGGCCCGTCATAGCGCCGCCGCCACCACCGCCGCCCATACCGAGGCCACCGCCTTCGGAGCGCTGCAAAAGAACTACGCCAATCAGGCCGAGAGCCAGAAGCAGGTGGATGATGAGTACGACGTTTTCCATGAAACCCTACGGCGATTGGATGTTGGCGGCTGTTTAGGCAAGAATGGCAACCGGGGCAAGGGAGGATATCGCTCGCGAAATTGCGGTTTCCTCTGCGCGCAGGCAACGCTATACGGGTCCGGGTTTCACCAGAGTTTTGCAATAAGGACCAGATATGGCCAATGTCGTCGTTGTCGGCGCCCAGTGGGGCGACGAGGGAAAAGGCAAAATCGTTGACTGGCTGAGCGAGCGCGCAGACGTCATCGCCCGTTTTCAAGGGGGGCATAATGCCGGTCATACGCTGGTCATTGACGGCGAAGTCTACAAGCTGAACGCGCTCCCATCGGGTGTCGTGCGCGGTGGTAAGCTCAGCGTCATCGGCAATGGCGTGGTGCTGGACCCTTGGCATTTGGTCAATGAGATCAATAATATCCGGGAACAAGGTGTCGAGATCACGCCAGAGACCTTGATGATCGCCGAAAACACACCATTGATCCTGCCGTTTCACGGCGAACTCGACCGCGCCCGCGAAGAGGCCGCCAGCAAGGGTACCAAGATTGGCACCACCGGCCGCGGTATCGGGCCGGCCTATGAGGACAAGGTCGGGCGGCGTTCGGTTCGGGTGGCTGATCTGGCCGATGATGCGACGCTGGAAGCGCGAGTGGATCGCGCCCTTCAGCATCACGGGCCGCTGCGCAAGGGATTGGGCATTGCGGCGGTTGATCGCGAAAAGCTGATTGCCGATCTGCGGGCTATTGCGCCGGAAATCCTGCAATATGCTGCGCCGGTCTGGAAGGTGATGAACGAAAAGCGCAAGGCGGGTAAGCGGATCCTTTTCGAAGGTGCGCAAGGTGCCTTGCTGGATATCGATTTCGGGACCTACCCATTCGTGACCTCCTCCAATGTCATCTCGGGGCAAGCGGCAACTGGTACGGGAATTGGCCCCGGCGCGATTGATTTCGTTCTGGGGATCGTCAAGGCCTATACCACCCGTGTGGGCGAGGGGCCGTTTCCGACCGAACTCGATGACGCCGATGGGCAGCGTTTGGGCGAGCGGGGACGCGAGTTCGGCACCGTCACCGGACGCCAGCGGCGCTGCGGCTGGTTCGATGCGGTGCTGGTGCGCCAAACCTGTGCGACAAGCGGCGTCAACGGGATTGCCTTGACCAAGCTGGACGTTCTGGATGGGTTCGAGACCCTGAAGATCTGCACCGGCTATGAATTGGACGGAGAAAAGTTGGAATATCTGCCGACCGCCGCTGACAAGCAGGCGCGATGCACACCAATCTACGAGGAAATGCCAGGCTGGAGCGAAAGCACCGAGGGCGCGCGCTCGTGGGCTGACCTTCCTGCGAACGCGATAAAATATGTCCGCCGGGTCGAGGAGTTGATCGATTGTCCGGTGGCAATGCTGTCGACATCGCCGGAGCGTGAAGACACGATTCTCGTCACCGATCCGTTCGCCGACTGATGGCATTGGGGTACAAGGCCCGCAGGCGCTGGTCGCTGGTGATCCTGCTGATTGGGCTGCCGCTTTATGTTGTGGCGGCCGTCACGATCGTGGGTCGGTTTGACCGCCCGTCGATGATCGTGGAATTAGCAATCCACGTCGGACTGGGTATTCTGTGGGCCTTACCGTTCCGCTTTATATTTCGCGGGGTCGGGCAGGCCGACCCCGAAGAGCAGGCAGACCGGGATCAGCGGTAACTGGAGTTGTGTTGATTCTGCATCCGTCAGCGACCTGAGAGAATCACTCCTCTCGGCGGTCGGCAGAGCTGGCAGACTGATCCTGATCTGACGTGGCGAGCGTTTGTGGATATTGTTGCTATGAAGTCGCCCGACTTCTCCTTATTGAAAACGCTTGGGCCGTGAGGCAAAAGCCGTCGATAGGAAGGCACTGCGCCGCGGCGATGCTCCGTCGTCAATTCTAACAAACGGTTAATCGCGCTCATGACTGCTCCTATCGTTCAAACTTCGCGGGCGGTTACCTTGGTCGGGGGCGGGCCTATGGGCAGGGGTGACCTTGAATTGGCGCTGTCCCATGCGCCGGTTCTGGTAGCCGCCGACAGTGGCGCAATTACGGCGCTGGACGCCGGGTATATGCCCCAAGCGGTGATTGGTGATCTTGATTCGCTGGACGCGGAAGCGCTTGCCCGGCTACCGGCAGAGCGCGTACATCGCATCACCGAACAAGACAGCACCGATTTTGACAAGGCGTTGCGCAATATCTCGGCGCCCGTCGTTGTCGGTATTGGCTTCACGGGCGGGCGGCTGGATCACCAGTTGGCGGCGCTTAACACGCTGGTCCGCCTTTCGTCCCGGCCTTGTGTTCTTTTGGGCGACAAGGATCTCGTATTTCATGCACCGCGATCTCTGCAACTGGATCTGTTCAGTGGTGAGCGGGTGTCTCTGTTTCCGATGCATGCAATCTCCGGACGCTCAACCGGGTTGAAATGGCCGATCAATGGCTTGGCGCTTGCGCCTGACGGCCTGATCGGCACGTCAAACCAGGCCACCGGAGCGATGACGCTAGAGCTTGATAGCGATGGCATGCTGGTGATGCTGCCTCGCACAAATCTGGCGGAGGTCATGCGGGCAATCACTTTGCCCTAGATCTCAGGTGTCGGCGGTAAGGCTATCTAGAATACGCGCCCAGCTACGGATCCCTTTGTGGAAACTCTCCAGATCGTATTTCTCGTTTGGAGAGTGAATCGCGTCGTCGTCATTGGCAAAGCCGATCAGCATCGCATCCATGTCCAGCACCGTCTTGAAATATCCGGCAATCGGGATCGATCCGCCCATGCCGGTGAACACCGCCTCGCGGTTCCACTCATCCGACAGCGCCTTTTGCGCGGCGGCGAATTCGGGGCGCTTGATATTCATCACCGAAGCGGGAGACCCTTCAAAGTCGTCGTTCCATTCGACCCGCGCGTCGGGCGACAGGTGGGCCTCGACATGGGCGCGGACCTTGTCGCGCACTGTGTTCGGATCCATGTCACCGACGAGCCGGCAGGTCAGCTTGCAGTGCGCACCAGACGGGATCACAGTTTTCGACCCCGCGCCGGTATAACCGCCCCACATGCCGTTGATTTCCAGCGTCGGGCGCGCCCATTGCTGTTCCAGCGTGGAATATCCCTTTTCGCCATGCGGCTGCGTATAGCCGACCGATGAAAGATATTCCTTTTCGTCGAAGCCGCAATCTTGCCACTGGCGCAACTGTTCCTGCGGCACCTCGTGCACACCATCGTAAAAGCCCTCGACGGCGACGCGCCCGGTGTTCTCGTCATGGAAGGATGCGATAATCCGTGCCATCTCACGCAGCGGGTTCAGGCCTGGGCCGCCGTAATAGCCTGAATGAAGATCGATGCGCGGCCCGATAATGGTGAATTCGTCCTTGAGCATGCCGCGCAACTGCGATGCGATCGACGGCACCCCGCGTGACACCATCGATGTGTCGCAGATCAGCGCGATATCGGCTTTCAACTCATCGGCGTTTTCCCGCATGAACGGCACCAGAGATGGAGAACCGGACTCTTCCTCACCCTCAAGAAAAAAGGTAATCTTGCAGGGCAGGGTACCGTTCACCGCGATCCACGCGCGACAGGCCTCGACGAAGGTCATTAATTGGCCCTTATCATCCGATGCGCCGCGGCCCCGGATCACCTTGCCTTTTGGAGTGTCCTGCAGTTGCGGCTCGAAGGGCGGTGTGTCCCACAGGCTGAGAGGATCAACCGGCTGCACATCGTAATGCCCATAGAACAGAAGGTGCGGCCCCTTGCCATCGATATGACCGACAACCATCGGATGCCCCGGAGTCGCGCGTTTTTCTGCTGATATGCCCAAGGCTTGCAGGTCACTTACCAGCCAGTCTGCCGCGCGCTCGCAATCGACCTTAAAGGCGGGATCGGTTGAAATTGACGGGATACGCAGCAATTCCAGCAACCGATCAATGGCGTTGGGCACGTCGGAATCAATGTGGTGCAGAACGGCGTCCAGGGACATATTCATGGCTCCTTGCTGGTGGGTCGTGGTAAGGTAACAGTGAAGCGGCAACTGTCCAGAGGGCCAGTTCATCAATGTACCGCGCCCGTGTGGCCAAGGTGCCGCCTTCCGTTTCAAAGGCGTTTTCTGGGCGAGGTCGGTCCAGAGCAAGACTGCGACATGTCGTCAAGGCCTACTAGGTTGATCATAAGGTGCGTGATCTGTATGCATTCAATGAAGCGAATGCGGCCCCACGCCGCATAGGGCCGGGTGATAACGGCATGAGATAATGGAGGCGCCCGGTGGACTATACCGCAAAACTCGACACGGCGATCGACCGATTGCACGAAGAAGGTCGCTATCGCACCTTCATCGACATTGAGCGCCGCAAAGGCCAGTATCCTCATGCAGTCTGGACCCGTTCGGATGGAACCGAACGTGATATCACCGTTTGGTGTGGCAATGATTATCTGGGGATGGGGCAGCATCCGGTGGTTCTGTCCGCGATGCATGATGCGCTGGATTCGACCGGCGCAGGGTCAGGCGGTACGCGCAATATTTCGGGTACGACGATCTATCACAAACGGCTCGAATCCGAGCTGGCCGATCTTCATGGTAAAGAATCTGCCCTCGTGTTCACTAGCGCCTATATCGCCAATGATGCCACGCTGTCGACGCTGCCGCGCCTGTTTCCCGGTCTGATCATCTATTCCGACGCTCTGAACCACGCCAGCATGATCGAAGGTATCCGCCGCAATGGCGGCGCACGGCGTATTTTCCGACATAACGATCTGGAGCATTTGCGCGAACTTCTGGCCGCAGACGATCCTGATGTGCCCAAACTGATCGCATTTGAGTCAATCTATTCGATGGACGGCGATTTTGCCCCGATCGAAGCGATCTGCGATCTCGCCGACGAGTTCAACGCGCTGACCTATATCGACGAAGTCCATGCCGTGGGCATGTACGGCCAGCGCGGTGGCGGCGTTGCCGAACGCGACCGTCTGATGCACCGGCTGGACATCATCAACGGTACCTTGGCCAAAGCCTATGGTGTGATGGGCGGCTATATCGCTGCCAGTGCGAAAATGTGCGATGCTGTAAGGTCTTATGCACCGGGCTTCATCTTCACTACATCGCTTCCGCCAGCGGTGGCTGCAGGCGCGGCTGCCTCGGTATCCTGGCTCAAATCCGCTTCTGATCTGCGTGAAGAGCACCAGACGCAGGCGAAGATCCTCAAGACCCGGCTCAAGGCTATGGGCTTGCCGATCATCGATCATGGCAGTCACATCGTGCCGGTGATCGTGGGCGATCCGGTCCACACCAAAAAGTTGAGTGATATGTTGCTGGAAGATTTCGGCATCTACGTTCAGCCAATCAACTTTCCCACTGTGCCGCGCGGGACAGAACGCTTGCGCTTTACGCCGTCGCCGGTTCATGGGCCCGATCAAATGGACAAGCTGATTCGTGCAATGGACTCGCTTTGGTCGCATTGTGCGCTGAATCGCGCCGAAATGGCGGGCTGAAGCCCCCTAACCTGTGTGCAAAACTTATCGTGACGTGTTAACTTCGTGTCAACGAAAGCCATGCACGAATCGAGAGAAATTGCGGCGTGGCCAAAGCTGGGCAGCAGGTAACACGGGAACGTAAAGATGATCAGGCGCAAGTCATCGCGCATGACTGGAGACAACGAAGACGACAACCCTGAGGGTAGCGGACCCAAGGGGTTTGACGACTTTGATTTGCGTCTTGGTGACATCATGCGTGGTGAACGGGCCACCATGGGAAAATCATTACTTGATGTGCAGCGCGAACTGCGGATCAAAGCCTCTTATATTGCTGCTATCGAAAACGCAGACCCTTCGGCATTTGATACGCCGGGTTTCATTGCGGGTTACGTCCGGTCTTATGCACGGTATCTGGGTCTGGACCCGGATGAGACATTTTCCGAGTTCTGCAACGAAAGCGGGTTCACCGTGGCTCATGGCATGTCGGTCGACGCCTCCGTGATTAGAGACTCGACCTTGGGCCAAAAACCGCATCGCAACCAGCGCGATCCCCTTTTGGCCCCCCACACGCCCTTTATGCCAGAGTCGGGTGGTCTGTTCAGTCACCTCGAACCACGCGCCATTGGCTCTTTGGTCATTCTTGTCGGGTTGATTGCCGGAATTGGGCTTGGTGGCTGGACGGTGTTGAAACAGGTGCAGCAGGTAAAGTTTGCCCCAGTTGATCAGACGCCAATGGTGCTTAGCGATCTTGATCCGCTGAGCCGGGCCGGAGAAGAAGGCGACCCATCTGTGCCGACAGCCGAAGCGCTCGACCGGCTGTACCGCCCGCCGGCGCTGGATGTGCCGGTGCTGGTGGCGCGTGATGCGCCGATTTCCACGCTGGACCCGCGCGAAGTGGGAACCTTTCAGGTGCCAAATATTCGCTCGGCGGCGCCATCGCAGATTTTTGCTGATCAGATCGAAGCCGCCGTCGCTGCGGCGATGCCGCAGGTGGTCGCACCCGAGGCTCCGGCGCTGCGCATGGTCGCGGTGCGGCCTTCATGGGTGCGGGTCAGAGCCGCAGATGGCACTGTCATCTACGAAGGGATTATGGAAAGCGGTCAGACCTATGAAGTGCCCGCAATGGAAGAGCCGCCGACTTTGCGTGCAGGCGAATCCGGGGCAATTTATTTCGCCATGGATGGTGCACATTACGGCCCCATCGGAAAGCGGGGCATGGTGACCTCAAATCTGGCGCTTTCGGCCGAAGAGATCAGCGCACAGTTTCAGGTGGCCGATCTGGAGCAGGATCAAGATTTGGCCCGCATGGTCGCCGAAGCCCAGACTGATTCAGCAGTCAACAGTCAGTGACGTTCCGCGACGTTGCGGCAGGCGCAAATGCGGATTATCTAACTCGACAGACCCTTATGAAGACGGAGCCGCTGCCATGTCGCTGAATCCCGTTCGCCCTTGGCGCAATATCTACCGCCGCAAATCGCGGCAGATCATGGTGGGAAATGTTGCCGTCGGCGGCGATGCCCCGATTTCGGTGCAGACGATGACGAACACGATGACAACCGACGTCGCGGCAACCGTGGCGCAGATTCAAGCCGCCGCCGAGGCGGGTGCTGATATCGTGCGTGTCTCGGTTCCCGACGAGGCGTCGAGCCGCGCGCTGCGGGAGATTGTGCGCGAAAGCCCGGTGCCGATCGTGGCCGACATCCATTTCCACTACAAAAGGGGTATCGAAGCGGCCGAAGCAGGGGCGGCCTGCTTGCGGATCAATCCAGGCAATATTGGCGATAAAAAGCGCGTGCGTGAGGTGATTTCGGCGGCGCGAGATCACAATTGCTCGATCCGGATCGGCGTGAATGCAGGCTCGCTCGAGCGCCATCTGCTGGAAAAATACGGCGAACCGTGCCCCGATGCGATGGTCGAATCCGGCCTGGAGCATATCCGAATTCTGCAAGACAATGACTTTCACGAGTTCAAGATCAGCGTGAAAGCATCGGATGTCTTCATGTCCGCTGCCGCCTATCAGCAATTGGCCGAGGCCACCGATGCACCGATCCATCTGGGCATTACCGAAGCCGGCGGGCTGGTCAGCGGCACGATCAAATCCGCCATCGGCCTTGGCAATCTGCTGTGGATGGGTATCGGCGACACGGTCCGCGTCAGCCTCTCTGCCGATCCGATCGAGGAGATCAAGGTCGGGTTCGAAATCCTGAAATCATTGGGGCTGCGTCATCGCGGTGTGAATATCATCTCCTGTCCCTCTTGCGCCCGACAGGGCTTTGACGTGATCAAGACGGTTGAAGAACTGGAAAAGCGTCTGGAACATATCAAGACACCGATGAGTCTGAGCATCATCGGCTGCGTCGTGAATGGCCCGGGCGAGGCGCTGATGACTGATGTCGGGTATACCGGCGGCGGTGCGGGCAGCGGCATGGTTTATCTGGCGGGCAAGCAAAGCCATAAACTGGGCAATGACGCGATGATCGACCATATCGTCGAGCAGGTCGAAAAACGGGCCGAGGAATTGGAAGCCACGACCCAAGCCGCCGAATAGGGCGGGGCTCACCCCGCCCGCGCCGTATCTTTGGCGGTTAGTCCTGCGCGCGCTTTTCCGCAATCATTGCTGCCATCTGCTCGCCGGGCAGGTAACCGCGCAGCATTTCGTCTTGCAACACAAAGGTCGGCGTGCCGGTAATTTGCAGGCGCTGTGCCAGTTCGCGCGTTTTGGCGATTTCCGCGTTCACCGCGTCGCTGTCCATGAGTGACATGACCGCCTTGCCGTCCAGCCCAAGCCCTTCGGCCAGACGTATCAGCGCAACCTCGTCCGGATCCCCCGAGAACTCCATCAAGGCATTGTGCACTGCTTCATAGGCCTCTGCGCCCGCGAGATGTTTGGTCGCGATGGCAAAGCGGGACGAGATAAGTGAGGCTTCACCCAAGATCGGAAACTCTTTTACGATCAGGCGGATATTGCCGTCTTCTTCCAGCAGTTTTGCCACTTCGGGGGTGGCCCTGCGGCAATAGCCACACCGATAATCCATGAATTCCACGAGTGTAATATCGCCCTCTGGGTTGCCTCCCACCCACGAAAACCCATCGTTGAATATGGCCTCGTGGTTGGTCTGAACCAGTGTGAAATCGGCGTGAGTTTGCGCGTCTGCCTGACGCTCTTCCATCACGGCGACGGCCTCGAAGATCACCTCGGGGTTTTCCAGCAGATAGGCACGCACTTCGGCGCGAAACGCATCGCGCTCTCCGTCGCTCATAGCTGATAGGTCCAGCGCCTGAACCGGAGCGGCGAGGGCCAGTGCCGTCAAGGCGGGGGCGGCAAAACGCAACATTTTAGTTTCCTTTTGTCAGGTTGTCATGAGCATTGAGCATATTCGCGTCGCCCTGCCAAGGGCCGGTCCGTAGGCGGAGCAAACTTAACCCTACCATTGACGGCGCGCGCGATACGCGGTCAAACCCTATCTGATCCAGAAGTATCGGAGAATGCGATGCGAAACTCAATGCGCTCACAGGTTGATCCCTTCATTGTGATGGATGTGATGGAGGCCGCCCGCCGCGCCGAGGCGGCAGGTCGCAGCATCATCCATATGGAGGTAGGCCAGCCCGGAACGGGTGCGCCCAAAGGTGCGATGCAAGCGCTGGCCACACGCATGATGGAAGAGCCGCTGGGCTATACCGTTTCGCTGGGGCTGCCGGAATTGCGCGCCCGCATCGCGCGGCTTTACGGGGAATGGTATGGTGTCGATCTTGATCCCGGGCGCGTGATCGTCACTTCGGGCTCATCCGCTGGATTCCTGCTCGCCTTCACGGCGTTGTTTGATTCCGGCGACCGTGTCGGCGTGGGTGCCCCGGGCTATCCCAGCTATCGTCAGATTCTGCGCGCGCTGGGGCTGACGGCGGTCGATCTGCCCACTGCGCCGGAAAACCGTTATCAGCCTGTGCCGCAGGATTTCGTCGGTCTTGATCTCGCGGGGCTGATGGTTGCCTCGCCCGGCAACCCGACAGGCACGATGCTTGACCGCGCGGCGATGGGGGCGCTGATCGAAGCGGCGGCAGGGCAGGGCACCAGCTTTATCAGTGACGAGATCTATCACGGGCTGGATTATGATACCCGCGCGATCAGTGCGCTGGAACTCAGCAACGATGTTTATGTAATCAATTCGTTTTCCAAATACTTCTCGATGACCGGCTGGCGTGTCGGCTGGATGGTGGTGCCTGAGGATCAGGTCCGCGTGGTTGAACGCATCGCCCAGAATATGTTCATCTGCGCCCCCCACGCCAGTCAGCTCGTGGCGCTCGCGGCAATGGATTGCACCGATGAACTGGACGAAAATCTGGCTGTCTATCGGTGCAACCATGCCCTGATGCTGGAGGGATTGCCGAAGGCTGGCTTTACCGAGATCGCGCCGCCCGACGGGGCGTTTTATGTCTATGCCGATGTTTCCGCCCTGACCAATGACAGCCGCGCCTTTGCCGCTGAAATACTGGACAAAGCCGGTGTGGCGGTGACGCCGGGGCTGGATTTTGACCCGGTGCGGGGGCACCAGACATTGCGGTTTTCCTATGCCCGCGCCACCAGCGATATCATCGAGGGGCTGGAGCGGCTAAAACGTTTCATGGACGCGCGGGGATGATCCGGGTCTGGGTCGCATTGGTTGTTTTTGCCCTGTCTTGCAGCGACCTCAGTGCGCATGAGTTTACTGCGCTGGCCCGCATTATCCCTGAAAGCAGCCGGATCAGCGACCAGGCCCGCGGCACCGTCGGCATCAATCTGGCGCTATCGCAGGGGGTGCCTTACCGTCTGTTTACCCTGAACGACCCGCCCCGGCTGGTGGTCGATTTTAAGGAGGTCGATTGGAGCGGGCTGGACCGGGAGACCTTGCTTGATAGTAATCGCATCGCGCAGGTGCAGTTCGGCGGATACCTTCCCGGTTTGTCGCGGCTGGTGGCCGAACTGGTGCAGCCGATGGCAGTCAGGCAGGCGGCAATGCGGATCGATGACGATAGCGGGGCCGGGCATCTGGTGCTGACGCTGGCTCCGGTCTCGGCTGATAGGTTCGCTGCAAAGGCAGGCGCTCCGACAGATCCGCGTTGGGACCTGCCGGCCCCTACGCTGACTCCGCTTCGCCCGACTCGTGGCGAAAATGCGCCCCTAGTGGTGGTGCTGGACCCCGGCCACGGTGGTATTGATCCGGGCGCCGAGGCCGGAGACGTTGCGGAAAAACATCTGATGCTGACCTTTGCCCGCGAATTGCGCGAGGTGCTGCTGCGCAGCGGCGGCTTTCAGGTGATGCTGACCCGCGAGAGTGACCATTTTGTGTCGCTGGAGCGCCGTATCGCGCTGGCCCATCAGGCTCGGGCGGATGTGTTCATTTCGCTGCACGCCGACGCTTTGACCGAAGGGCTGGCCCATGGCGCGACGGTGCACTTGCTGTCAGCAGAGGCTTCGGACAAGGCCAGCGCCAAGTTGGCCGAGCGCCACGACCGCGGCGACCTTCTTTCCGGCATAGACCTGAGCGCAATGGATGATCGGGTGACTGATATTCTGCTGGATCTGGCGCGTCGCGAAACCCAGCCCAGCACGGAATTGCTGGCGCGTGCGGTTGTAGATGGCATTTCCCAGACCGGCAGCCCGATAAATCGCCGCCCGCTACGTCGCGCGGCGTTCTCGGTGCTGAAGGCCGCCGACATCCCGTCAATCCTGATCGAAGTCGGGTTCATGTCCAGTCCCCGCGACCTAAGGAACCTGCAAGATGCGGCTTGGCGCGAAAATATGGCTCTGGGCATCCGCAACGGTCTGGTCAACTGGCGCAAGGCCGATGCGGTGCAGCGCGCCCTTCGGCGAAAATAGATCCATTTACGGCGAAGTTCCGCGGGGTCTCCTTTGACGCTTGCCGATAGCGCGCGTATATAAGCATGAGCGCGCAAAAATAGGCTGCATCGTGATCCGTTTCATACTCTCGTTCTTCGGAGCGATTTTTTCGCTTTTGACGCTGGGCATTGTCGTTCTGGCGATCAGCCTTGGTGCGGTGTTCTGGATCTATGGCCACGATCTGCCCAGCCACGAATCACTGAAGCAATACAAGCCGCCGACAATCAGCCGGATCTATTCCGCGGAAGGTCAGATGATTGACGAATTTGCCCGTGAACGCCGCCTGTTCACATCGGCGGCGGAAATTCCCGCGCTGGTCAAGCAGGCGTTCATCTCGGCCGAAGATAAGAACTTTTATACCCACAAAGGCTATGACACGCGTGGCATCGCGGTCGCGGTGTTTGAGGCGGTGAAGTCGCGTGGTCAGAATGTGCGCGGAGCCTCGACCATCACGCAGCAGGTGATGAAGAACTTTCTTCTGTCGGGCGACCGCCAGCTCGAGCGCAAGATCAAGGAAATCATCCTTGCCTCCCGCCTTGAGGAAACGCTGGACAAGGAGCAGATCCTCGAGTTGTACCTGAACGAGATTTTCCTGGGACAGAACTCCTATGGCGTCACCGCCGCTGCGCAGAGTTATTTCAACAAGACGCTGGCGGAACTGGCCCCGCACGAGGCAGCATTTCTAGCCTCGCTGCCCAAAGCACCAAGCGACTATCACCCGGTGCGCCAAAAGGAGCGGTTGCTGGCGCGGCGCAATTTCGTGCTCAAGGAAATGCGCGAGAACGGCTATCTCAGTTCGCAGGAATACGAAACCGAAGTGGCGCAACCCCTGCGTTCGGTCCAGAATGGCGATTTTGAGAGCTTCCGCACCGCCCTGCCGTCGCGTGACTATTTTACCGACGAGATCCGCCGCCAGTTGAGCGAGGATTTCGGCGAAGGCGAGTTTTTCACCGGTGGCTTCACTGTACGTGCCACCATTGATGAAGAAATGCAGCGTGAGGCGGCGCGCGCCTTGCAGAAAGCGCTGGAGCAATATGACCGCGGAATCGGCATCTGGCGCGGCACTGGCAAGACGATTGCCGCCGAGCAGTTGGGCACCGAAGAGCGCTGGCGCGCTGCACTGGCTGATACGCGCGTGCCCCGTGATGTCAATTTGAACGGCGAGTGGCACCCTGCCGTGGTGCTGGAAGTCGGTGCACAGAATGCCCGGATCGGGATCGAGGGCGTGGACGAGGTTGCAGGCGGTCACTGGATCGAGGCCAAGGATGTTCAGTGGGCGCGCAAGAAGGGCCAGCGCGGCAAGGCACAGGTCGCAGGCGATCTTTTGACGGTCGGGGACGTGGTGCTGGTACGCGCCATGACCAGCGACAGCGACGGCTCGTTCATCCGCTGGACGCTGCGCCAGACGACCGAGGTGCAGGGCGGCTTCATGGCGATGGACGTCAATACCGGGCGCGTGCTGGCGATGCAGGGCGGATTCTCCTATCAGGATTCGGTATTCAACCGCGCCACGCAAGCGCAGCGCCAGCCCGGATCGTCATTCAAGCCGTTCGTTTTTGCCGCCGCGCTTGACAGTGGGTACAGCCCTGCGACCATCGTTGTGGACGCTCCGATCGAGATCAACACGCCACAGGGCATCTGGCGGCCCCGCAACTCCACCAACCAGTTCTATGGCCCCACGCCATTGCGCACCGGGATTGAACAGTCGCGCAACCTGATGACCGTCCGTCTGGCGCAAGAGGTGGGGATGCCGGTCGTTGCGGGCTATGCCGAACGCTTTGGCGTCTATGACAACATGGGTACTTATCTCGCCAACGCGCTCGGCTCCGAGGAAACCACGCTTTACAAGATGGTCGCCGCCTATGCGATGTTCGCCAATGGTGGCGAGCGCGTGGAGCCGACGTTGGTCGACCGCATTCAGGATCGTTACGGCAAGACCATCTACCGCCACGACCAGCGTGATTGTCTCGATTGCAGCGTCGACAACCTGCCGCAAGGTGTTGCCCCGCGCATCGAGTCCAACCGCAGTCGGGTCATGGACCCAATAACGGCGTATCAGCTGACCTCGATGATGAAGGGAGTGGTGGACCGTGGTACCGCGTCGGGCGTGATCAACCTGCCGGTGCCCACGGCGGGCAAGACCGGAACCACCAACGACGCCCGCGATGTGTGGTTTGTCGGCTTTACCAGCAATATCGTCGCAGGGTGTTATATCGGTTATGACCGGCCACGATCGCTGGGGCGGCGGGCCTATGGGTCGTCCATGTGCGGGCCGGTGTTCCAGTCCTTCATGACCGAAGCGACCAAGAAATACGGCGGTGGCCCGTTCAAGGTGCCGCCGGGCGGGCATTTTATAAAAATCGACCGCTTTACTGGCGCGCGCCTTTCGGATGATGCCAGTGGCCAGAACGTCGTGGCGGAATATTTCCGCGATGGAGAAGAGCCGATCTTTGGCCTTGCCTATGATGGCGGTTTTGCGATGGGCTCGAACCTGCCGCTGGTCGAAGAGGTGCGCGAAAGCTCACGACAGGTGGAAACCTCGTCCGGAGGCAAGGCGACCGTTGGACCGAAAGCCAATTTCGGCACCATCAGTTCGGGCGGATTGTATTGATTTCATGACGACATTATATGGAACTTTACCGACGCCTGATTTTTGCGGGCGCTTGCCCGTAACCGGGTGTTGCCTTATCACCCGATAAAATTCAGATTGTAGGACCATCTATGCGCTCCGAGACGCAGAACCACATTGCCGAAATCGAAAAAACGCTGGACCTTCTGTCACAACGGATGGACCGTGAAACAGCCACGCACCGGCTCGAGGAATTCAACGCGCGCGTTGAAGACCCTGATTTGTGGAACGATCCCGAAGCGGCGCAAAAGCTCATGCGGGACCGCCAGATGCTGGTGGATGCGATCGAGACTTACGACAGCATCAGTCGGGATTTGTCCGATAATATAGAGCTGATCGAGTTGGGCGAGATGGAGGGCGACGACGAAGTTGTCGCTGATGCCCAGACCGCGCTGAAGGAACTCGCGGAAACCGCCGCGCAAAAATCGCTTGAGGCGTTGCTCGACGGTGAGGCAGATGCCAACGACACGTTCATCGAAATCCACGCTGGGGCCGGCGGGACCGAAAGCTGCGACTGGGCGTCGATGCTGGCGCGGATGTATGTCCGCTGGGCCGAACAGCGCGGTTACAAGGTCGAATTGCAATCCGAGAACGGCGGGGACGAAGCCGGGATCAAATCGGCCACCTACAAGATCAGCGGCCACAATGCCTATGGCTGGCTGAAATCTGAAAGCGGGGTGCATCGTTTGGTACGCATCAGCCCCTATGACAGTGCCGCCAAGCGCCATACATCGTTCAGCAGTGTCTGGGTCTATCCGGTGGTGGACGACAATATCGATATCGAAATCAACCCTGCAGATATTCGCATCGATACTTATCGCAGTTCGGGCGCCGGCGGGCAGCATGTCAACACCACTGATTCGGCGGTGCGTATCACCCACAACCCGACCGGAATTGTGGTTACCAGCTCCGAAAAATCCCAGCACCAGAACCGTGATATAGCGATGAAAGCATTGAAATCGCGCCTCTATCAGCTGGAGCTTGACAGGCGTCACGCCGCAATCAACGAGGCGCATGAGAACAAGGGCGCTGCGGGCTGGGGAAATCAGATCCGCTCGTATGTGTTGCAGCCTTATCAGATGGTCAAGGATCTGCGCACCAATCACGAAACTTCGGATACCAAGGGTGTGCTGGACGGCGATCTAGACGGCTTCATGGCGGCCACGCTGGCTCAAAACCTGTCGGGCAAAACCCGCGCCGAAGCACAGGGCTCCTGACCCCTACGGGAATTCCCTGATTTACAGATTTCCTTTTCCGGCTTTAATGGGGTGGAGAATCGTCTGCGCCCGGCGGAAACGCTGTGTGCCGACGGCGCACCGGGAGGGGGGAAAGCCGGATGGACCTAGTAAGACCGCACGGAGTACCGGAACTTCGGGCCATTGATGCTGCCGTTTTACGGCGCGCCCTTTTACTAGGGTGGCAGGATTTTCTAATAGCACCGTTTTACGGCCTGACGCTGGCCGGTATCTATGTTCTGGCTGGCTGGGTGATGATCTGGGTCACCATGGCAACTGGCGAGGTCTACTGGCTGGTTTTGGCTGGGATCGGGTTCCCGTTGATCGGGCCGTTCGCAGCTGCGGGCCTGTACGAAGTCTCGCGCCGGATTGCGACGCAAGAATCACTTAATCGCCGCGCAGTCTTTGCGATCGTGCGTCTTCAGGGGCGGGGGCAACTGCCGTCGATTTGCGCCATCATGGTCGTGGTGTTCCTGTGGTGGCTCTTTATTGGCCACATGATATTCGCGCTGTTCATGGGGCTGTCCACCATGACCAATATCTCAACCTCTTACGAGGTCTTCCTGACGCCAAACGGGTTGACCATGCTTGCGGTCGGAACTGCGGTTGGCGCGCTGTTTGCGCTGTTGCTCTATATGATCACAGTGCTGGCCCTGCCACTTATTCTCGACCGCGAAGTCGATTTCGTGACAGCTATGATCACGTCGTTTCAATACGTGCAGGCGCATCCGGTTCCGATGCTGGGCTGGGCCGCGTTTATCGCTGTGGCGACGTTTGTTGCAATACTGCCATGGTTTATCGGGCTTTTTCTGGTGCTGCCGCTCTTGGGCCATGCCAGTTGGCATGTCTATGACGAGATCGCCCATTCCGGCACCGCCGAACCCGTTGCAGCCCGCCTTGCCTGAAAACTTGATCTTTCAGCCATCGATTCGCTGTGATCGTTTCAGCCGCGTGCGAAATGCGCGCATAGCCGTTGGGGTCTCGACTGCCGGCCTTATCCGGCGCCACAGCCGACGAATAAGCCGGGTTTGTCGGTACCGATCTGCCGCAGGCGTTAAGTAATATATCCGGAGCCAATACCTCAAAAGCAGGGACGAAAATGCAGCCAGTGACGCTGCCTCACGCAGAGGAAACAGCTTCAGGTTACGAAGAACGGGACGCAATATGAATGGAATTGTGCTTTGGAGCGATACAAAAGACAGCAAGGCACTAATCTGGTGCGAAGATCATGGCGACCTTGCCTTTTATCGCCGCCCCAAAGGGGGCACAGGGCCGACGCTTGATGCTGGCGATTGGGTGCAATTTGAACTGTCGATGGAACAAGATCTTCGCCGTGCGCGTAACCCGCGTATGATGGTGGAGGGGGCTTTCAGCGATCTCGCCGACAGATTGCTTGCCGATGCGTCAGAATCTGCCAGGCAGTCGGACCCAGGCTCTTTTGCAAAGGCCGAGATCATTTCTTTTCATGACAGATGCCAAAAGATCGGCCGCGCCGGATAAGGCTCCGCGCGGCCGGCCGGATTCACGCGCCCCGCAACAACGCGGCTACGCCAGTGCGAGCAATTTCGACAAGCCCCAAGGGACGCATCAAATCTGCAAAGGCGTCGATTTTTTCTGGCGTTCCGGTGATTTCAAAGACAAAACTGCCAAGGGTGCTGTCCACCACATTGGCGCGGAAGATGTCTGCCAGCCGCAGCGCTTCGACCCGTTTTTCGCCCTCCCCGATGACTTTCAGGATGGCCAGTTCGCGTTCGACCGGCGTGCCTTCTACCGTCAGATCATGAACATCGTGGACCGGCACGATGCGGCCCAATTGTGTCTTGATCTGTTCGATCACCTGCGGCGTCCCTGTGGTGACGATGGTAATCCGCGACAGGTGGCCGGTATGGTCCACCTCTGCCACTGTCAGGCTTTCGATGTTGTAGCCACGACCGGCAAATAGCCCGATCACCCGGGCCAAAGCACCGGGTTCGTTTTCGACCAGCACCGCCAATGTGTGGCGCTCATCCACATCCGAAAACGTGGGGCGAAGATTATAGGCCGAATGTTTGGACGAGCCGCGTTTGATATGCAGGGCTGACATGATATGCCTTTCGTTGTTCCAGATCGAAACAGGATGATGCCTGTTTGGAAAATGCTCAGACCAACACCGAGCCCTGAGCGTCAATCACGCCCTGAGTATCAGCATCGCCCAGCAACATTTCATTATGAGCCTTGCCGCTTGGGATCATTGGGAAACAGTTTTCATGCTTTTCCACCAAGCAGTCAAAAATCACTGGTCCGTCATGGTTGATCATCTCCATGATCGCGTCATCCAGATCTGCAGGGTCGGTGCACAATATACCCTTGGCGCCGAAGGCTTCGGCAAGTTTGACGAAATCGGGCAGCGCCTCGGACCAGCTTTGTGAATAGCGCTCGCCATGCAGCAACTCCTGCCACTGCCGTACCATGCCAAGGCGTTCGTTGTTCAGGATGAATTGCTTGACTGGCAGGTGATACTGGACCGCCGTACCCATTTCCTGCATGTTCATTAGCCACGACGCTTCTCCGGCGACGTTGATTACCAATGCGTCAGGATGGGCCATCTGCACGCCGATCGAAGCCGGGAAACCATAGCCCATGGTGCCCAAACCGCCGCTGGTCATCCAGCGGTTTGGGTCTTCGAAGCCAAGATATTGTGCCGCCCACATCTGGTGCTGGCCGACCTCGGTGGTGACATAGCGATCGTGGTCCTTGGTCAGTGCCTCAAGCCGTTGCAACGCGTGCTGTGGTTTGATCGTTTTCGGGCTTTCGGTGAACGCCAGACAGTCCACCTTGCGCCATTCGTTGATCTTCATGTGCCATTTGGCGACGGCGTCGACATTGGTCTTGCTCCCGCGCGCTTTCCAGACATCCAGAACATCCTGAAGCACGTTGGCGACATCGCCAAGGATTGGAATGTCGGTCTTGATGACCTTGTTGATCGAGCTTGGGTCAATGTCGATATGCGCCTTGACCGATTTGGGGCTGAACGCGTCGATACGCCCGGTAATTCGGTCGTCGAAGCGCGCCCCGATATTGATCATCAGATCGCAATCATGCATCGCCAGATTGGCCTCGTAAAGGCCATGCATTCCCAGCATTCCCAACCAGTTCTTACCGGAGGCAGGATAGGCCCCCAGCCCCATCAAAGTGCTAGTGACGGGAAACCCAGTTGCCTCGACCAGTTCACGCAGCAATTGGCTGGCGGCAGGGCCAGAATTGATGACGCCGCCGCCGGTATAGAAAAGGGGGCGTTTGGCGGTTTCCATGGCCGCGACCAGTTCGGTGATCGAACTGATGTCGCCTTTGACGCGGGGCTGGTAGTGGCTCTTCGAGGCGTCGGGCGCGCTGTAGCTGCCAGTCGCGAATTGCACGTCCTTGGGAATATCGACCAGCACCGGACCGGGCCGACCCGACAGCGCGACATGAAATGCTTCGTGGATGATCTCCGGCAGATGCTCGGTATCTTTGACCAGCCAGTTGTGTTTGGTGCAGGGCCGGGTAATGCCGACGGTGTCGGCCTCCTGAAAAGCGTCGGAGCCAATCATGAAGGTTGGCACCTGACCGGTAAGGACCACAATCGGAATGCTGTCCATCAGAGCATCGGTCAGCCCGGTCACCGCGTTGGTGGCACCGGGACCGGAGGTCACCAAAACGACGCCGGGCTTGCCAGTCGAGCGCGCGTAGCCTTCGGCGGCATGCACAGCGCCTTGTTCGTGGCGTACAAGGATATGGCGGATATCATTTTGCAGGAAGATTTCGTCATAGATTGGCAGCACCGCGCCGCCGGGATAGCCGAATATCGTGTCCACGCCCTGATCCTTCAGCGCCTGAACCACCATCTTTGCTCCGGTCATCTCACGTGTCATCTGCTTTGCTCCATCCGCGACATCGCTGCATTACGCACAAAAAAGCCCCCGAAAACTCTCGGAGGCGCATGGGGTCTGGTTATGGTAATACCGTTACCGGCCCATGCGCTTGGTTCCTACAATTACCACTAGGGTGGCCATAACAGGGGTCTCCTTGATACTGCGCGGACACTATGTGCCTCGGCAGTAAGGGTCAACAGCCAATCGCTTGGCAAAGGTGCTCTCAAGGACACATTTCGTTTATTTATTGCTTTGAAGCTTCGATGCGCGATATTTTGATGCGACGGGCGGTCGTCAAGCCATCTTTAGCCGCCACTGGCGCGACGATCGGGAAGATGAAGATTGGCAACCTGTTCGGCGATCGGGTCCGCCGAGAGCGGATGCATCTCGTCCTCATAAGCCTCGGGATCCGTCATTGGTGACCATTCGCCGTTCCGATAGACTTCAAGCCCCGAAAACCGCGCCTTGTAGCCCATCTTTGGGCTGCCCGGCACCCAGTAACCCAGATAGACATAGGGCAGTCCGGCCTCGCGCGCGATGTCGATGTGATCGAGGATCATGTAGGTGCCCAGAGATGCCTGAGGACGATCGGGCGTGTAGAACGAATAGACCATGCTCAGCCCGTCTTCGAGAACATCGGTCAGACTGACACCGATTAAAGCCTCTTGCCCGGGGTCTGAATATTCGATTACCCGGCTGCGGATCGGGGTTTCCTCGATCATTGCCGCGAATTCGAACACGTCCATATCGGCCATGCCGCCATCGGCATGACGTGCCTCCAGATATTCGCGAAATAGAGCGTATTGCGCTTCGGTTGCCCAAGGCGAGGTGGCCCGGCGCAGCAAGTCGCGATTGCGCCGTGAGGTGCGCTTGTGGTTTTTGCTCGGCTGGAACTGCGACACGTCGATGCGGGCCGACAGGCAGGCCGCGCAATCGGCGCAGGAGGGGCGGTAAAGCACATTCTGTGAGCGTCGAAAGCCTTGTTGCGACAGGCTGTCGTTCAGTCGTGCCGCGTCGTCGCCTTGCAGGGCAGTGAACAGCTTGCGTTCCATCCGGCCCTCAAGGTAGGGGCAGGGCTGTGGTGCAGTCACATAGAATTGTGGCGCGATTGGCAGAGTGTGGCGCATTTGGGTCCCCGTTTGGATCGGCGCGGTTGCGACAACGATCGATGATAACAACGGTTACGCCACGCGCCAACCCGGTTTCTCAGACATGCAGCACTGCCCGGCGGTTCAACGCCACGGTTCCCAGCACGAGGTCGGTCAGGCCCTGTTTACGCGCGCCGGTCAGCATCAGGATGATCGAGACGATCTGAACGATCGGTAACGCCATTGAGATCATATAGCCCAGCGTATGCAACGCCGCCTGCAGCAGGTCGAGTTCGGCACCGTCGGCGGCGCGAATTTCGACACCCGCAAAGCGCATGCCCCATGTCGCCGACCCACTGGCCAGCGTCAGGGTGCGGTACACAAAGCTGATTGAGACCACGAGGATGGGCCAAACGAAGGCGCCGACAAAGGCAGTCAAAATGACCGTGATCACGCAAAAAAGCAGGATCAGGATGGTGTCGATGATCCATGCCAGCAGGCGCTTGCCGGGAACGCCATCATAGAATTGCGGTTGAAAATCAGGATCGGGCAGATTGGTCATCGCGGGCTCTGTTCGGTTGCGACCACGCCCCGCCGGGGGCGGAGGCGCGGGGCGGGAAGGCGCTCAGGTGCTGGCGTCGCCGGTGTCTTGCGCGGCGGTGCGGGCGCGTTCGTCCATGAACTGATCGAACTCGGCCTTGTCCTTGGCTTCGCGCAGTCGCTCCAAGAAGGCCTCAAAGCTGTGCTGTTCTTCTTCCAGACGGCGCAGGGTTTCCTCGCGATAGGCGTCAAAGGCGCTGTTGCCGGTGCTTTGCGTCAATGGCGCACCGTGGCGGCGCGAATGGCGGCGGTTGCAGGACGAGTTGAACATGCGTTTACTCCAGATCAAATAGGCCAGAATCGCCAGCCCGAGGGGCCAGAACAGGATAAAGCCGAGGATCATCGCCGCGATCCAGGCGCCTTTGCCCTTGCTATCCATCCAGCGTTCAGCCCGAGAAAACCAGCCGGGCAGCCAGTTGGGGGCGTTTTGCGTCAGGGATGTCATTATCGGTGTCTCCGGTTTGCGTGTGCTGATGTGAATGTCGTTCACATACTCCAGATTGGAATTGTCCCCTTGGATTGCAATAAAAAATGTGAACGGGCTTTACATTTTCTTTGAATGTCTGGCGTTAACAGGGCTTTACTATGTGGCGGCAGATGGAAAACATCTGCGGTTATAATCTGAGAGCCGGTGACCTCATCGACAAGGTCTGTCATAACTTCCCGGATTCGCGCCGATAAATTGGGGGCGATGCCTGGGCCATGGTAAGGAAACGGCCCGGCCAATGCCATTGGCACGACTGCGCTGACCGATACCGACTGGCAGGTGCAAACCGCGATGGGATCGCGGGTAGAGGTGCAACGGTTGGGTGATCTGGCGCAAGCGGCTGATCGGCGGCACGCCGCTGTTTTGCACCTATGATACCGGTGATGGAGTGGCGGCGCAGGAGCGGCTGGCACTGGCTCAAATTTGGACCCGAATGCTTCCCTATTCCACCGGCGGCTGCGGCTGGGCCGGACGAAAGTTCGGTGCGCTGGGTCCGTTTTGTAAAGGCGCTGTCGCCGCACTGTTTACAAGAGTTCGCAAGAGGCCGCGTGTAATCTCCGGCCTTCGCGCCGGTTTTTTGTGTTAGAATGACAGCTAGGAAACAGCCTTGATAGAGTCATGACCGAACCAGCCCGACACAGGATACGGTTCGGAGACCACTGCCGGAGTTGCTGCCATGAAACTGGACCTGAGGGCGCGATGGATCCCGGTTCAGGCCGAATTTGATCGCTTCGCGGAGTTGTCAGGCGACAATAACCCAATTCATGTCGATCCGCTGTTCTCGGCGCAAGGCGGGTTCGGGCTTACGGCGGCGCATGGCATGCTAATTTATGCCAGGCTTTGGGCGATGTTGCAGGGGAAAAAACCAACCTTGCGGCATCTGCACCAGTCGATCATCTTTCCCAACCCTGCTTTTGCAGGAGAGCCGCTGGACCTGCGCGTCGCTGGCGATGTGCCGGGTGAGACCACCTTGGGCGCGGTACGGGTCGCCGACGGGGTGGCGGTGTTTCTGGGCGTCGCGGAGGTCATATGCTGAGCTTGGGTCAAAGCGCCGAAATCCGCCGTGTCTTTGATGTCGCGGACATGCGTGATTTTGAACGCCTCAGCGGCGCGCAGGCAGGTGTGCATGTACCCGAACCGCTGATAGCGGCGCTGTTTTCCCAGCTTCTGGGTATGCAATTGCCGGGGCCGGGGACGCAGTATCTCAAGCAGGGTCTGGATTTTATCGCGCCGGCACGTCCCGGTGAAACGCTCACGGCCCGCGTCGCGATCACCCGCCTACGCAGCGACAAGCGGCTGGTCGATCTGCAGGCGGTCTGCTTGGGTGGGGACGGGCGGCTGATCTGTCAGGGCCGCGCTCTGGTCAAGGCCCCGACGGCGAAGTTTTCGTAGTCCCTTGCGGCTGCGATAGCAAAACGCTGGATCAGGTGCGCTGACCGGAAAACCGTTCCTGCCAGTCTTCGCGCTGGGCATCCGTGATCTTGGCGAACAGGACCTCAGGAACCTCGAAATCGTGCCCGGGTTGCAGGGTCTCCAGCGCGTCGGCCACATCATCAGGCCAACCGGCATCCTTGGTTTGCATCGCCGCCAGCATGCGCGCGCTGGCATCGGGGATGAAGGGTGCGCTTAGCACAGCATAAAGCCGGATCAGGTTCAGCCCCAGCCGCACTTGCATTGCCGCCTTTTCCGGCTCGTCCTTGAACGCGGCCCAAGGCGCAGCGGATTGCAGATATTCGTTGCCCGCCACCCAGATTGCGCGGAGTTCGGCTGCGGATTTGCGCACTTCCATATCCTGCATATGCTGTTCATAGGCGCGGATACGGCTGGTAAGACTTTCAATCAGCGTGGTTTCTGCGTCGCCAAAAGCGCTGCCCTCAGGCACCGCCTCGCCGAATTTGCTGCGGCAGAACTTGGTGACACGGGAAACGAAATTGCCCAGCACATCGGCTAGATCCTTGTTCACCGAGAGCTGAAAATTTTCCCATGTGAATTCGGAATCATTGCTTTCGGGGGCATGGCTGAGCAGCCACCAGCGCCAGTAATCGGCAGGCAGGATTTCCAGCGCCTGATCTTGGAATACGCCGCGCCCCTGACTGGTCGAGAACTGGCCACCCTCGAAATTCAGGTAGTTGAAGGATTTCAGGTGATCGACCATCTTCCACGGCTCGCCCGAGCCCAGCAGCGTGGCCGGAAAGCTGAGCGTGTGAAACGGCACGTTGTCCTTGCCCATGAACTGGACGTAACGCACCTCATCGGCGCCCTTGTCGGTGCGCCACCAGCGTTCCCATGCGCTATCGTCTAGGCCCTGCGCTTCGGCCCATTCGGCGGCGCAGGCGATATATTCGATGGGGGCGTCGAACCAGACATAGAATACTTTGCCTTCCATGCCGGGCCAGTCTTCGGCGCCGCGCTTGACCTTAATGCCCCAATCCAGATCGCGGGTGATGCCGCGATCCTGCAAACCGTCGCCGTCATGCAACCATTTCTTGGCGATCGAGGTGGTCAGGATCGGCCAGTCAGCCTTGGAATCGATCCATTTATCAAGCTCGTCCTTCAGCGCAGATTGGCGCAGGAACAGATGTTTGGTTTCGCGTACTTCAAGGTCGGTGCTGCCCGAAATCGCGCTGTGCGGGTCGATCAGATCGACCGGGTCCAATTGCTTGGTGCAGTTCTCGCACTGGTCGCCACGCGCCTTGTCATAGCCGCAATTAGGGCAGGTGCCCTCAATATAGCGGTCGGGCAGAAAACGACCATCAGCGTTGGAATAAACCTGTTCCTCGCTCACTTCGCGGATCAAGCCGTTCTCGGCCAGTTTGCCGGCAAGGTGTTGGGTCAGGCGGTGGTTCTGGGGGCTGGAAGAGCGGCCGAAATGGTCAAAGGACAGGTGGAAGCGGCGCGCAATATCTTCCTGTACCTTGTGCATATCGGCGCAGTATTCCGCGACCGGCTGCCCGGCTTTGGCGGCGGCCAGCTCGGCCGGGGTACCATGTTCGTCCGTGGCGCAGAGAAACAGCACTTCGTGGCCGCGTCCGCGCATGTATCGGGCGAATAAATCGGCGGGCAACTGGCTGCCGACCAGATTGCCCAGATGTTTGATCCCATTGATATAGGGAAGTGCCGATGTGATCAGAATACGTGCCATGCGCCTGCCGCCCTTGTCCTTAGTCTCTCTGGCGTCCTTAGCGCAGGTGTCACAGGGCGTCACCCCCCGTTATCGGTTGTCGTCGCGGTGGCGGCGTAGCAGGCGGCCAATAAGGAATGAGGTGCGCGGTACATAAAGATAGGGTGTGCGCTCTTCCAGGGTTGGCCGGACCCGCATGCGGATCAGGCCAAAGATGATCAGTCCCAGATGCACCAGCGCAATCATCGCAAACATTGCGCCCGGCCCGCGCTGCGCAATCAACACCGAGGCAAGCCAAGGCGCGACCATTGCGCCCATCGCATAAAAGAACATCAAGGCCGCCGACAGTTCGACGCGCTGGCTGTCATCGGCGAAATCATGGGCGTGGGCGGCTGAGACCGAATAGATCGGGAAGGTCGTCGCGCCAAAGATCAGCGCGCTCCACATTACGGCGGAGGCGCCCATCGTATTGGTGCTGGCGGTCAGAATTGAGGCAGCGATGGCAGATAGCGACAGCCAGGTCAGGACCCAGCGACGGTCGAACCGGTCGGCAAGCCGACCCACCGGATATTGCGCCAATGCGCCGCCCAGCACGAAGGCCGAAAGAAACCAGGCGATCTGATCGGTGCTCAGACCCACCTCCTGCCCATAGACGGGCCCGATCATGCGAAACGCTGCTGATGAGACCGCAGCAGCGACCACCCCGACAGCCGCGAGGGGCGACAATCTGAATGCCAATATTGGGCGCAGCCGGGGTGACGGCGGCGTATCGGGTTGTTGATGTGTGGTCAGAGTCAGCGGCAATAGCGCTGCGCAGCATAGGATCGCCAGTATATTGTACGAGACGTAACTGGCGGGTTCCAAGATCGCGATCATCGCCTGCGCCAAAAGCGATCCGGTCATATCCACAAGGCGATAGCCCCCCATGGCGCGGCCCCGGACGTTGTTGGTTAGCCGGGCGTGGAGCCATGCTTCGATCACGGTATAGCAGCCAGCAACGCACAGCCCGGTCATCACCCGCATGATTGCCCACGCATAGGCGTCGATCAGCAGCATATGCGCCAGCAACCCCACCGTGCCGGCAACGGTAAAGGCGGCAAAGGCGCGGATATGGCCGATATTGCCCATCAGGCGCGGTGCCCACCAGCTGCCGAAAAAGAAGCCGACGAAATGCGCCGAACCCAACAGCCCGATCTGACCGGTGGTAAAGTCCAGCGCCAGTCCTGACAGCGCATCCAGCGGTCCAACCCCGCCGGTGGACAACTGCAACAGGGTAACCGCTAGAAACAGGGGGATAAAAGTCAACAGAAGGTGCATGATATGCCACCATGCTGATGGATTGTACTGGATCAAGTGAATTCATCTGCAATCGGTTTGGAACGGCTGCGCCTCGGCGCTGGGATGCTCGGATTCCGAGCCGGTGATTGCGAAAAATTCTTGCACAAGGCGTATAGTTTTTCGTTTCAAGCCGGGCCATGCTGAGAGTTGAACTTCAAGGAGGGCCGGAACATGCCGCTGAACATGAACAAAGAGGTTTTCATCACCTGTGCCGTCACCGGTTCGGGTGCCACGCAAGACCGCAGCCCAAATGTCCCGCGCAGCCCCGAACAAATCGCCGAGAGCGCAATCGCCGCTGCCAAGGCGGGTGCGGCGGTGGTGCATTGCCATGTGCGCGACCCCGATACCGGAGCGCCGAGCCGCGATCCTGATCTCTATCGCGAGGTGACCGAGCGCATTCGCGAGTCCGATACCGACGTCGTGCTCAACCTGACCGCCGGTATGGGGGGGGACATGGTATTTGGCCCGACCGAGCAGCCCTTGCCGCTGAATGACGGGGATACCGATATGATCGGCGCCAGTGAACGGGTGGCCCATGTTGCCGACTGCCGGCCCGAGATCTGCACGCTCGATTGCGGTACGATGAACTTTGCCGAAGCTGATTACGTCATGACAAATACCCCCGGCATGTTGCAGGCGATGGGGCAGATGATGACCGAAATGGGCGTCAAGCCCGAAATCGAAGCTTTTGATACCGGGCATTTGTGGTACGCTAAACAGCTCGTCGCCGACGGCGTTCTGGAGGAACCCGCGCTGGTGCAATTATGCATGGGGGTGCCATGGGGCGCACCCGATGATCTCAACACCTTCATGGCGATGGTTAACAATGTGCCCAGCGGCTGGACATTTTCGGCCTTCGCAATCGGGCGCAACCAAATGGCCTATGTCGCCGCGGCAGTGCTGGCCGGGGGCAATGTACGGGTCGGGCTGGAAGATAACCTTTGGCTGGAAAAGGGCGTTCTAGCCGAGAACTGGCAACTGGTCGAACGCGCCGGCACAATCATCGAGAACATGGGGGCGCGCGTGATTGGCCCGGATGAAGTGCGCAGCCGGTTGAATTTGACCAAACGCGCCCCGGCAATTCAGTGAGGCGTTCACACCGGCCTAAGCACAGTGATCGCGGTGGTCTGACGGGGCTAGGCCGGACGAGCGAGAAAATAATTCCGGCAAGCCAAATGCCAGAATGCTATGGAAAGTCCTGCGCAGACCGGGCGGGATAAAATAACCGGAACAGGAGAGCGCGCAATGAAAGCAGCAATCATCGGCGGCGGTGTGATCGGCGGCGGTTGGGCCGCGCGGTTTCTGCTGAATGGCTGGGATGTGCGGATCTTTGATCCGGACCCACAAGCGCAGCGCAAGATTGGCGAGGTTCTGGATAATGCCCGCCGCTCGCTGCCGGGTCTGAGCGATGTGCCGTTACCCGAAGAGGGACGACTGAGCTATCACGACACGATCAAGGAGGCCGTGCAGGGGGCGGACTGGATTCAGGAAAGCGTGCCCGAACGTCTGGACGTGAAGCATAAGGTGTTTGCCGCGTTGCAGGCCGCCTGCGATCCCCGT
The DNA here is from genome assembly GCF_016307205.1 of Pontibaca salina. Classification (GTDB taxonomy): domain Bacteria; phylum Pseudomonadota; class Alphaproteobacteria; order Rhodobacterales; family Rhodobacteraceae; genus Pontibaca; species Pontibaca salina. The sequence goes on from NZ_JAEIJD010000006.1 coordinate 59,915, forward strand.
GCGGTCATCGGCTCCTCGACCTCGGGGTTCAAACCCAGCGAATTGCAACAGGGCGCGGTGCGCCCCGAGCAAATCCTCGTCACCCACCCGTTCAACCCGGTATACCTTTTGCCGCTGGTGGAATTGGTCGGCAGCGCGGCGACCTCGCTGGATGTGATCGCGCGAGCCTGTCAGATTCTCCGTGAATTGGGCATGTTCCCGTTACATGTTAAACGCGAGATAGAGGCCCATATCGCCGACCGCCTGCTGGAGGTGGTCTGGCGCGAGGCGCTATGGCTGGTCAAGGACGGCATCGCCACCACCGAAGAGATCGACAACGCGATCCGCTATGGTTTTGGTATCCGTTGGGCGCAGATGGGGCTGTTCGAAACCTACCGCATCGCCGGCGGCGAGGCCGGGATGAAGCATTTCATGGCGCAGTTTGGCCCAACCCTGCAACTGCCCTGGTGCAAGCTGACCGACGTGCCCGAATTTACCGAAGATCTGGTTGATCTGATCGCGGGGCAATCCGACGCGCAATCCGGCGCCCATTCGATCCGCGAACTGGAGCGCATTCGCGATGCGAACTTGGTCGGGATGATGCGCGCCTTGAAACAGCAGAATTGGGGGGCTGGGGCTTTGCTGCACGCCCATGATGCGCAGCTGCGCGCCGGCACGGTCCTAGAGAAACGCGTGGCAGATCTGCCCGACCCCGGCCAGCCGATCCTCACCTTGTCGCGTGCGGTGCCGTTGGATTGGACCGATTATAACGGGCACATGACCGAAAGCCGCTATTTGGACGCGTTCACCAGCGCCACCGACCGGTTTATGGAGCTGCTCGGCTGCGACGCAGATTATATTGCCGCCGGGGGCAGTTATTTCACCGTTGAAACGCATATTTGCCATCTGGACGAAGCCAAGGCGGGCGCGCACATTACCGTGCGTACCCAATTGCTGCTGGGCGAGGGCAAGAAACTGCATCTGTTTCACTCGATGTATGAGGGCGACCGCCTTCTGGCCACGGGCGAGCATTTTCTGCTGCACGTGGATCTGGAAACCCGCCGTCCCAGCGCGCCGGGGCTGCAGGTGGCCATGGCATTGGACCGGATCGCGCGTGCACAAGCCGCTCTGCCGCGACCCAAGGGTGCCGGGCGGGCCATTGGTGATCCACGTTGATCTTCTTGCTGGCAAATATTCCGGGGTCCGGGGCAGCGCCCCGGTCCAGCGCTCAGCGGCCCGCGGGCTTCGGTCGCCCATAAAGGCGCAGGAACAGGCTGTCTTCGTCATCGTTCCGAAAAAACGGCACGCTTGGGGGAGGTGCGGGGTCGGTGACACGTGCCGCAACCTCGGCCAGCACCACCTCGGTGATGAACGGCAGGTCGAAATCACGGACACGGTCAAGTTCGATCCATTGCAGATGGGACAGCTCGTCACTCGCATGGCTGAAATCATCCAGATCGCTGCTTAGATGCGCCGCATCGACCAGAAAGAACCGCGCATCGAACCGGCGGGGCCGTCCCGGCGGGGTCAATGCGCGGAACACGAATTGCAATCCGTCAGCGGTCGGAACGTGACCGGTTTCTGCGAAACTGCGCCAATCGGGCGGCACATCACCTTGCCAAGTGCCGGGCCTGCCGAGCACGAGTCCGGTTTCCTCCCACAGCTCGCGGATTGCGGCGGCGGCGAGGGCGTGCTGCAGATTGGTGTCGCATTGCGCGCCCAGCCGGTCCCGACAAAGCTCGGAAAGTGAGGTCGCAAGGGGCACTTCGGTGTCCTCCTGGTCGACCGCTCCACCGGGGAAGACGAACTTGTTGGGCATGAAGGCCGCTTTTGCGCCGCGCTGTCCCATCAGGATCGCCGGGTTGCTGTCGCGATCACGTAGCGCGATCACCGTCGCGGCATTGCGCACGGCGGTTTTGTCGATGTTCATCTCAGCCCCTTTGCTGCTTGGCCAGGCTCAGGGCTGGTCTGCGAACCCGTGCATGTGGCGCGCCCACTGGAACCCGACAATTGCCCCTTTCAGCCTTGGCAGAAGGTAAAGTGACAGCGCGGTGGCGCCAACCGCAAAGATTGTGAACAGGGTCAGCGGGTCGGGTCGCCAAGTGGTGAAGACAATGAACAGACCGGGCGTCAGAATATGCGCAACGATCAGGATGGTCAGATAGGCCGGCCCGTCATCGGCACGGTGATGGTGCAATTCTTCGCGGCAGACTGTGCAGGTCGGAATCACGCGCAGATATCCGCTGAGCAGCGGACCGTTGCCGCATTGAGGGCATTTACGTCGCCATCCTTTGGCAAGCGCAGGCCATAGCAGGCGTTCGGGGGTCGGATCTGGCGGCGTGGAGCTTCGGAGCGTTTGGGTCATATTTCGCGTTTCCTTTGCACATATGATGGCGATTAAATATGCATGCGAAAAGGGGTTTTTTCGCCTTGCGGCTGGATGTCGCAAAAACCGGATAAATAATTCCAGTTTTGGCGACGGAAATACCGGATCGGTGCGTTTCACTATCAGGATCATCGATAAGACACTGGCGATGCTCATGACAAAGGATGAGACAGAATGAAACGCATGACATCACTGACGGGACTGGTTGTGGTTGCAGCCGCTTATGGCGCGGGCGGGGTCTGGGCGCAGGATAAAGCACCAAACGGCAAAGGAATGAAATTCGAGCATCTCGACATTGATGGCGATCTCCAGATCTCCAGGGAAGAGATCGCGCAGCGTCGCAACGAGAGGTTCAGCAATATGGACAGCGATGGCGATGGCAAGCTGACACTCGAAGAAGTCGAATCTGTTGCTATGGCTCAGGCAAAAGCGCGCGCTGCGGCCATAGTAGAACGCTTCGACAAGGATGGCGATGGCGCCCTTAGCGCTGATGAACTGCCATGGTCGCGTGATGGTGGAGGGCGCATGTTTGACCGGCTGGACCGTGACGGTGATGGTGTGATCACAAGAGAAGAGTTCGACGCAGCCCAACTTAGGAAAGGCCACAGCGACAGGAACGGCAAGATGGATCAGATCAAAAAGCAGCATAAGGCAGACCAGTCAGGCCAGAACTGATTGTGCTGGGCGGGCGTTTTCTTGAGGCGGGCTGCTGCTTGTGAAGGAAAGGTTGGATGGCGATGCGTTGTTGCAACGTCCGTTCGCGCCGGGCGACGTGCGCAGCCCTGCGTCATGGCAACGCGGATGAGGTGTGGGGCGCGCGTCATTCAGGAGGTGCCGCGCTTTACCGGGCCTTGCCACCCGATGAGCGTCGCGCCTTTTGAAAAGAGCTGAAGACCCGTTATCCGGATCTGCGGAATCCGGGGCGGAGCAATCAGGATGCGGTCATTGCGGCGCTACGGACAAAACCCCTCGATATCGAAGCGCTTTCGGAGGCGCTGTCTGCCGAGGCGGCACGCCGAAACGTTTGGCAACGTGCGGTGTGCCAACTCTGGCTGGAGCAGGTCACGGCGATGGATGACGCGGCACGGATGCCAAGCTGCGCGCAGACTGAAAGCCGCAATCGTTTCACATGCATTCAGGCCGCCGGCTTGAACAGTGATATCCGGTTTCTTCCGGCATTCTTGGCGACATAAAGGGCGCGGTCGGCCTGTTCGATCAGGTCGCCGGTATCATCGCGGCTGCAATTTTGTGTCCTGCCATCGGGACCGCAGATTACCGCGCCAATGCTTATGGTCATTGCAATCGGGAAATCGATTCCTGGCGCAGCATAGGTGCGGCCTTTGATTTCCTCGCATAGCGCAGCGGCTGTCTGGTTGACTGTGATCGGACTCGTGTCGGGTAGAATAATCAGAAACTCTTCACCGCCGATACGGGCAACCAGATCGTCCGTATGCAGGCAGCTTTTCAGGCGCTGAGCGGCGTCGATCAGGACCGCATCGCCTGCCGGATGCCCGAAGCGATCGTTGATAGTTTTGAAATGATCGAGATCCGCCAGCATCAATGCAAAAGTTGTGCGGTTGGTCGCTGCTTCGCGTGCGATGGCGCCAAGACGGGGCAGGGCATAACGGCGGTTGTATAAACCGGTCAGCGGATCGCGCACCGCAGCGCGCAACCCGTTGCGCACCGATTCCCGCAACCGTTTGGCACTGGCCTTGTGGTGCAGCTGCGCGGTCAGGCGCAGTGCCAGTTCCTCGGCGCAAAATCCCATTAGCATCACGTCATGGGCGCCCCGGTCGAGCGCGTCAGCAGCAAGCTGCGCATCGTTGTCTCCAATCACTGCGATGATTGAAATGTGACAGGTCGCTGCGCGCGCCCGCAGATCGGTGAGCAGGCGCAGGCCGCTTTCCTTATTCGCACCGGTCAGCTCGATAATAATGGCATCGGGGGCAGGCGAGCTCATCATCGCATGAACGTCGCCCATCCGTTGTATGGTCAGGGGATGGTGCAATAAAGGTCGCAATCGTACACGCCAAGACGTGGCGGTGGTGTCGCTCCGCGTTACAAGCGCGATTGCCGCTTCTGGGGCAGGCGGGAGGAACGGCGCCGGTGCGTCGCCAAAACCCGGCCTGTTGCCCAAGGCCATTCCATCATTGACGCGCAATTCCGCGGCGCTTTTACGGGCGCGAACCAGGCTGCGTATGCGCGCCTGCAACAGCAGGTCGTCAAGCGGGTGGCTAAGCACGTCATCGAGTCCTGCTTCGAGCGCCTTTAGCCTGGCAGAACGGTCATTTTGCCCGGTTAGAGCGATGACCGGAACGTCTGCGAGCAGAGGATCGCTGGCCAGTAACCGCTTCACGGTGCAGGCATTGCCGTCGGGCAAGGACATGGCGGTGACGATCAGATCAGGACGGGTGCGTCGCGCCAGTGTTAGGGCACCATCCAGCCGGTCGGCTTGCACGACATGGTAGTAGGCTGACGAAAGCTGGACTTTCAGCATGATCCGGTTCGTCACTGCCCCGTCGATAATCAGGATGGTCCCCTGCACAGCCCGACCTTTCATCACTTGCATTAACCTTGTGCAAAGTCTTTATGAGACAGGTTAACAAAGCCTTTCCAATTTTGGACCCGTGACCCCGATATGCAATTTTCTGCTGATGCCGCTGAAACCTTTGCCTTACAGGTGCTTGCTTGGCTGGTCGCTGACGAGGATCTTCTGGGCGTATTTCTGAACTCATCGGGGGCGGACGAGGACGATCTACGCACCCGCGCGCAAGATCCTGAGTTTCTCGGATCGGTCCTGGATTTCCTAATGCTGGACGATGCCTGGGTCATGCGGTTTTGCGACACTCAGAGAATTTCGTACGAGCGGGTTATGCAGGCGCGTGCCGCGCTTCCGGGCGGTGCCCAAATCAACTGGACCTGAATGAAAGGAGCACTGATGCCCGTCGCTGCAATTCTGTTCGACAAAGACGGTACGCTATTCGAATTCGGGGCCACGTGGGAATCTTGGGCGCGTGCCTTTCTGCTACGTGTCACTGGCAACGACCCCGCCCGTGCGTCGCGGATCGGGCTCCGTATCGGGTTCGACATGACAACCGCGACATTTCGCCCCGACAGTGTCGTCATCGCAGGAACGCCGGCTGAGATTGTTGCCGCACTGGCCCCAAACCTGCCCGAAATCGCGCCAAGTGATCTTTTGGACCGGATAAACGAAGAGGCGGAATTGGCCCCGCAAAAGCAGGCGGTGCCGCTGGCGGGTCTCTTGGATGACCTTCGTGCGCGCGGCTTGGGTTTGGGCGTGGCGACCAATGATGCCGAGGCCCCGGCGCGGGCGCATCTGGCCGGTGCCGGCGTGTTAGAGCGGTTCGATTTCGTCGCCGGGTTCGACAGTGGTTATGGGGCTAAGCCGCAACCGGGGCAGTTGTTGGCTTTCGCGCGCCTGCTTGATCTGGCACCCGAGCGGGTGGTGATGGTTGGGGACAGCACTCATGACCTTCTGGCTGGCCGAGCGGCGGGGATGAAAACCGTCGGTGTGCTGACCGGTTTGGCCCGCGAGCCTGATCTGGCACCTCATGCCGACGTAGTGTTGCCTGATATCGGCTACCTTCCGGATTGGTTGTAATCCCACTGGTTCGAAACATGTGGTTGATGATTGGCGCGGGTGCGTGCTGTCCTGCGCGTGTGGCAGGCGCACCTGTGCAGAGTGTAAAGCACTTGGAGGCAAGGCAATGGGCGCGGAATGATCGACGGTGAAGTTGAAACCTGGCTGGGGGTTGTGGCGCGGCGTCTTACCCTCGCGGTACTGGGGGCAGTGGCGGCGCTAGCGTTATGGGCGCTGGGCGACAATTGGCGCTATTCTTCGGGCGCCCCAATGCTTTATCTGGCACTTTTCACCTTCACTGCGGTACAGTCTTTGGTCGCGCTGGCGCTGGCGGGGCCGTTATCGGTCACCCGTGCACTGGCCGGGGCTTTGCTGCTTTCGGTGCCGCTGACCGGACTTGTTGGTCTGGCGGGGCTGCGCTACGGAAATCCGCTGGAAATTCTTGACGATTCCGTGATGCTGGCAGTCGTCGGTGTGCTGCTGCTGTTTGCCACGCCGTTTCTTGCCGTTGCGTTGCAGGACCGTAAGCGCTGGGCGAAATACGCGCTCTTGTTCGATACCGCTTGGACCATGGTGCTGCGCTATGGATTGGCGCTGGTCTTCGTCGGGGTGTTCTGGCTGATCGTGTTTCTGTCGACGTCGCTGCTCCGGCTTGTTGACATCACTTTGGTCGAGCGCTGGACCAGCAGCGTTGCGGTGCGGTTCGCTGTCTCGGGGTGGGTGCTTGGCCTTGGGCTGGCGGTTATGCATGAACTACGCGCGATTGTTTCGCCGCATCTTGGCCTGCGGCTCTTGCGGCTGCTGGTGCCGATCATGCTGGTGGTGGTCGCGCTGTTTCTCACTGCCTTGCCGCTGCGCGGATTGTCCTACCTCTTTGGCGAGTTCTCATCTGCCGGAACACTGATAGCCACTGCGATACTGGCGATAACTCTGGTCAGCGCAGCGCTGGAGCGCGACGACGCGGCGGCGGTCCAGCATCGCGGGCTGCGCGCCGCGACGCGGGCGTTGGCGTTGCTGGTGCCTCTACTGGCGGCTTTGGCAGTCTGGGCCGTACTATTGCGGGTGCGTCAATATGGCTGGACGCCCCACCGCGCGCTGGCCGTATGTGTGGCATGGTTCCTGCTGGCCTATGGCGTCGGATATGGCGCAGCGGTTATAGGACGCTGGGGGTGGGCGGGTCGTATCCGGTCGGTCAATGTGATCATGGCCTTGGCGGTAGTTGCGATTGCGGCGCTGTGGATGACGCCTGTGCTGGATGTTTACCGACTTTCGACAAACAGTCAGGTCGCCCGTTTCCAGCAGGGGGATGCCCATCTGGACCAACTCTCACTTTGGCAACTAGAGCATGACTGGGGGCGCGCGGGGCAGGCGGGGCTGCGCCGTCTGGAGGCGTTTGACGCCCATCCTGAGCACGATGAACTGATCGCGAGGATCAAAACCCTGCGCCGGCAGGCCACCCCCTTCCAGTTCGAGCAGGCGATCCTAAACCGCGCGGCACCCGAGAGCGCAGCCAAGCTCGCGCGTCTGCTGGCGGTGCGCCCCGGCAAGGACCGGCTGGACCCGGATCTTCTTTTGGATCTTTCGCCTTGGCGGATGGCGCAATGGCTGGAAGGCTGCGCCCGCAAATTGCCAGACGGGCAGGCGGCCTGCGTAATGGTGCGCGGCGCATTCCTTCCGTCACAACCCGAAGACGGGCAGGGGATCGTACTGTATCTGGACGCTGCTGGAGCTGTTCAGGCCGATTTTGTCGTTCTGAGCGAGGCGGAAACCGCAACATTTCGTGTGTTGCACGATTTGCATCGGGAGGCATGGCCTATACTGGATCATTCTGCGCTGACCGCAGCTCTTTCGGGCGATTTCACGATCCGCCCCACCGGTGGAAATGCACTATTTCTGGACGGAGCCGTACTGGCGCCGGGGTACTGAATGCCAACACGGAGCTGGGCTGTGAGCTGAGTGGCCCCGTTCCGCGCATGGCCTGCCTCATCATCGCGATGATGCGCCAATAGCATCAGGCATTTTGAACTTATACGATTTCGCTTATCGCGGGTATTCACAGTCAGTGCAAAGGTTTAATTAAACCAATCGTCCCGACTTGAAGTAGGCGCGATTCAAAGCGTCAAGACGATAATCTTGACAAAACGGCATTATTTTGATTTTATACGTCGTTAAACCACTGATTTTTCAGACATGCGCTTTCTGGCCGGACAGGTCGGAAAGAACCTAATCGTTGTTTGTTGGTATGTATGATTGTTTGTTGGGCGGGAGGGTGTGAAATGTGCGTGAAAAAACTGGGGCTGGCGCTGATATCAGCAAGCCTGATTTTCATTCCGGTTGAGCGTGTGCAGGCGGGCGATGCTGGTGCCGCGCTTGGCGGTATGCTGCTTGGCGGGATCATCGTGAACGAGGTTCACAAGAACAAGCAGCGCCAGCGCGCGGCAAGTTCGGCGCGGGCGGCTCAGCGTTCGCGAACACGCTCATATGTGTCTTCGGCCCAGCGTGCCCAGAACCGTCAAGTTCAGACAGCGCTGAATTATTTCGGATATAACGTAGGAGCGGTGGATGGGGCTATCGGGCGCAACACGCGGGCCGGCGTGGCGCGGTATCAGGGCGATATGGGCTATCATACCGATGGCTATCTAGATGATTACGAACGGGACTTTCTGATCAACAGTTATCAGCGTGCGCTGGCGAGCGCTCATGTTGCCCCATATAACGCGATCTTGGCCAGCCAGGGCCAGCGCGGGTTGCTGCGGACCTATCGCAACGAGCAACTTGGCATCGCCACGACACCCCCACCGACATCCGGCCCGCTTATGGCCGTTGCACCTGCGGCGGTTCCCTCGCAGGTTCCCGATGTCGAGGTTGAGGCGGCACAGGTTCCCGAAGCGGCGGTGACCGAAGCCGGGCTGCCACAGTTTAACTTTTCGCAAACGGCGCGCTCGGTAAGCGACCACTGTAATGAGGTCAACGTCCTAACGGCGTCCAATGGCGGTATCACCTTGGCGGCGTCGGTGTCGGATGCCGAGTTTGCACTGGGCGAACAATTCTGCCTTGCGCGCGCCCATGCGATTGTCGAAAGCAAGCAGATCACGGCGACAATCCCTGACTTGACAGACACGCAGATCAAAAGCCAATGCGATGGTCTTACCGAGTCGATGAATTCCCATGTCTGGGGGTTGGAAAACAAATCGCCGGACGCGGTCATAAGCGAGACATCTGAATTCCTGCGCGACTCGGGGCAACCGGCAGATCAGTTGATCGCGACCGGCAAGGTGTGTCTGGGTGTCGGCTATCGCAATGATGATGCAAAAATGGCGCTTGCCTCGGCGGTGCTGCTGTCGTCGGTCGGGCAGTTGGGCTATGCCGAAGCCGTCAGCCATCATCTGCGGGGCGGATTTGGGACCGCGAAAGCATCGGAGCGACAGGCCACCAGCTGGATGACACAGGCGCTCAAGGCGCTGAACGAAGGCGGCGTCATGGCGATGGGGCAATCGTCTGAGCGTATTGCGGTGTTGGCAGCGGCAACTGGTAATGACACCGCCGGCGATGGGGCCACCGCGCTGCCGGTGTTCATGACCACAAAGTAAAAACGGCCCTCTGGGTGCCGCCCGGAAACTGTCAGGCTCCGGGCGGCACTCCGTTAATGGTTGGCGAAAGCGGCGCGCAAGGCAATCTGCGTAAAAGTCGCTGCGCTCACCAGTGCCCGGTGTTCTCCATGCTGGCCCAGGGTTCTGCAGGTTCCAGCGGGTCGCCGTTCTGTAACAGTTCTACCGAGATATTATCCGGGCTGCGCACAAAAGCCATATGTCCATCGCGCGGCGGGCGGTTGATGGTCACACCTTTATCCATGAGATGCTGGCAGAGCGCATAGATGTCGTCGACTCCATAGGCCAGATGGCCGAAATGCCGGCTGTCGCTGGGTAGGCCGTCATCTCCATCCCAGTTATAGGTCAGTTCAACCGGGCACTCTTCCTGCCCCGGCGGGGCCATAAAAATCAGGGAAAACCGGCCTTCCTCGTTATCCATCCGGCGGGTTTCCTTCAGTCCCAACAGTTCGTAAAACCGCATGGAAGCGTCCAGATCCTTGACCCGAACCATGGTGTGAAGATATCTCAGACTCATAGGAAATCCTCCTTTTCTGGCGTTGATCCTAGCGCGGGAGCCTGCCCCGGCCAGCGAATGTGCTTTGATGGTGACTTTCTCAATATAGCAGCTATGACGGCAAATGCTCTCATGCAACCCTGAGGCCCGCACCGATTTCCCCGATCAGCAGCCGGCTAAGGCAGATCAGCCTCCGGTATCCCCGCAACGGTTCGCTTTGGCCGCAGCTGGCTCTGCTGGGGGTTGAAATTCTTGCAACTGCACTCATATTAGTTGTGCGGCCATACCGCACGGCAGGTCGGAGGTTAATGCTTCCGAGGTCCGGTACGGTCACAAAACAACCCTCTCACTCAGCCTGAAAAATGTAGGCACAGCTAGACTCACCGGTAGTCAAATTGATTGTCGTAAGTCTTTTGAAAGTTTTGCAGGAGTAAACATGAATAACGTAAAAGGATTGAGAAATATAAAACAGAAAACCGAAGAAATGTCGAAGTTCGTTGGAGCAATGAATTTTGAGCTGGCGAAATTAGATTTCGATGCGACCGATCCAGCAAGCATTAAACGTGCTCTGAAAAAAGTTAATAAAATCGCTGACGAAAAAACCAGTTCCTATAAGCGTAACGATTGGATTCAGAACTTTTCACGTAAACTGAAAGGCCATGTGCGCAAGAGCTTAACCAAAAGAGCTGCCGAGACCCATATTGGTGGTTAACTGGTGCACATTACGGGTTCAATCCGGGGTTCTATGGAAACGGATTGCAAACGACTGCCGGGCAGTGAGTGGGGTAACGCTTGAAACATTGCGGTATTGCGGCGCTGACAGCCGCACGGCCCCTCCTGGCCATATAGGCTTGCCCTCTCCGTCAACGGGATCGTGGCGCAATCACCAAACCGTGGGTTCAGACACGTAAGCCCCCCGGATCACCAGAGGGCTTTCATGCAGTACCTTTGATGTTTCAGGGCCGTGTCACGAAGCCGAGCGGACTGCGACAACTTCGATCTCGACCAACCAGGCCGGATTGGCAAGACCGGCCACCGCAAAGACCGAGCGGGTCGGCAATTCGGGCTGTTCCTCAGTGCCAAAATACTGGGTATATCCCTCCATGAAACCCTTGAAGTCCATCCCTGCGCTGCCCTCGGGCGCGACCAGATAGACTTGCATCTTGATCACGTCGCCCATCGTCAGATCGAGGGCCGCCAGCTTCTGCTCGATCGATGCAAGCACGCTGGCGGTTTGGGTGGCGGTGTCGCCGAAGCGCTCGGGCGAGCCTTCGGAAGCAGTCTCGTCAGCCACTTCCGGCACGGTGCCGCTGAGATAAACCAGCGTCGCATCCGCCGGAACCTCGACCGCCTGCAGGATTGGAAAATCCGAATCGGGCAGCGGATGGCGCACCACCTCCGAACCCTGCGCGAGAGCGCCGCTGGCGGAAAGGGTCAGCGCAGTAACAAATGGCGCGAGTGATTTTCGGATCATTCGTGTTCCTCCGCATTCTGGTCTGCCGGATCGTCTGGCCTGACATCGGCCACCGCCTCGACCGTACCGTCGGGTTCATAATCATTGCCAAGATTGGTCTGGATGTAATCGGTGATCGCGACCACCTGCTCGTCATCGAGGAAATGTCCGAGGCTGGGCATCCCGGCCTGGCCGTTGACGATGACATGGGTCGCGTAGCCCGAAAACTCGAGATTCGGGTTCCCGCTCAGCGCCGGATAGTGACCGCCCCCCTCGGCACCCGACCCGTCCGACATATGGCACCCAGCACAGAGCGTCTGGTAGAGTTCCTCGCCATCGGTGCTGGTATATTCATCGTTCCAGTCTGCCCCCTCGTCAGCCATTTCAGTGATCATGGCCTCTTCTGGTTTGATTTCTTTCTCGGCACCCTGATCCGTGCTTTGCGCCTGTAAGGGCAGGGCGGCGAAGGCGCCGAGGATGAGGGTTGTGATAAACGTGTTTTTCATGGCTTCACCCGTTGATGATTTTGTCATGGAGACGCGAGATCGCGTCGAGCGAGGAGAGGATGGCACCTTCCTGCCAGGCCGGCAGATAGGAGAGATGCTCTCCGGCGCAGACCACGCGGTTGTCGATCTTGATGGCATCCTCGTAATTGTCGCGATTCTCCCAGATCCCTGAACAGCCGAGCACCCAAGGCACCTTGTGCCAGACCACACTGACGCCGGTCTTGAACTCCTCGCGGTATTGCGGGTGGATCTTCTCGCCCATTTTAAGTGCCCACTCCAGCCGCTCTTCTGGCTGCATGGCGTTAAACTTGTAGGAATTCGGCCCGCGCCAAGTATAGCCGCCGAGCAGAACGCCGGGACCATCAGAGAAATAGCCGGTCGAGGGGTAGCTGATCTGGCCGATGGCCAGATCGGTATAGCTGATGCCGCCAAAGATCTGATCGTCCTGCTCCCAGAAACGGCGCTTGAACTCCAGACCCCATTTGGTCGACCCGTTATAGGGCATCGAGCTGATGGCATTTGCGAGACCGCCCGAAAGGTTATGGTCGATCTGGCTGAGGATCGAGAAGGGGATGGTACAGACGCAGTAATCCGCAGTGCTTGTCTGCTGTCCGCCACCCGCAGTATCCTCCCAGGTGACGGTAACGCCGTTCTCATCCTGTTTCAGTGCCACCACCTTGGCGTTATAGGTGATCAGATCCCCGACCTCGCGCTCGAACCCGACGGCAATTTGGTCCATGCCACCGACCGGCTGGAACATCGGTGCCTGGTGGTCGATGGTTTCGTGGGTGGCCATATAGGCCCAGAGCCGCGACTGCAGAACCTCTTGCGGGTCAAGCAGATCGGAAGCCACGGGCGCGGCCCCTACGCCACCGCCAGGCTGCTTCTCAAAGCCGCGATATTCGCTGGTCTCAAGGCTTTTGACATATTCGTTCTGGTTGTTGAGCACGCCGAAACTGCGCAGGCTCTCGATGAGAACCTCTCGGTCTTCGGCTGTCACCGCTTCGTCAAGCTTGCCCTGATCGACGGCCTTCGCCAGCAACTCGGAAATATGCCCGCGATAGTCGGTCTTGATGTCGCGCAGACGTTGCGGCTTGCCGCCAAAGGCGTCGGTACGGTGCAGATAGCTGTTGTAGTTGATCTGGACGAACGGCTCCATCGGCACTTTGAGGCGACGGCAATAATCAAGCAGCGCATGATGGTTGAACGGAATGCGCCAAGGGCCGGGATTGATGTAATTGCCTTCGGCGAAATCAACGTTCTGGGTTGCTCCGCCGAGCTCGGTGTAACTGTCGCCCGAGCGCAGGGTCCAGCAACGCCCCCCGGCCTTTTCGCGGTATTCCAGTACCTCGACATTGTAACCCGCGGCGCGCATCTCATAGGCAGCGGTTAGACCTGCCAAACCAGCGCCGAGGATCAGCACTTTGGCACCCTTGGGATCGCCATCAAGCTTGATAGGCCCGCTGTAATCCGAAGGCGCGGCGTAACCCATTGATGTCATTGCGTGGTACATGGCAGTGCTGCCGGCGACAGTCCCGATCATGCCCAACAGATTGCGACGTGTGATTTCAGTCATTAGGAGGCTCCCGATCTGCGAAAATACTTAGGTACGGCACCGATCTCGACGAAGCCGCAATTGCGCCAGAGCCGGAACCGAGCACCGCCTTAGTATAAACACAAAATGATCTTGTCACGATTTTGTTCCGGTATTTTTTTGCAATCTTTGCTATGAAGGAGAGAGGAATAGGGGGCGAGATACAGCAAGTGTTTCGCCGTGATAGTGTATGGATCATTACCACGTGGCGCGGTGCGCCTGCAGCGTGCGTTTGATCTGGATATTAGGCTGTAAACGCTTAATAAATTGGTTCAAAATCATCAGGACGATGATCTAAAATCGGGTCCGCATGCGGGTGTTGCTAAGGAGAGTGAGCGCCTTCGCAAAGAACTCCGCCTCCGGCGCGCAGCGAAGATTAAGCACCCCGCGCAATCGCGTCGTGCGAAATCTACCGGCTCAAGCCGACAGGCGCGTAAGTAAATCCACTTAAACGCAATTCCCTCTAATTTATACTCAGCGTCAGTGAATTCATTTTCGAGTTTGTCGACCCGGTCACGTTGGCAGCGGGTGAGTTCACTCCAAACCAATGGGGTCTCCGTTCAAGTTTGCAACCGACCTGATCTTACTCATCGTCTTAGGTTTGTTGCGGCAACGAAGGTCCAGGACCTGACAAATATAATGCATACACATCGCTGCAATCAGACCCGAGCGTATCGGCCTCTCGGGCCTTGTTGTCGAATGAGCTAAGCGCAGCCTCGCTTCACCCATAGTCTCGGGTGGCGGCAATCCACTCGGCACAACGCGCTTCCGGATCCTCGGCTTGCTGGATGTCCGTTCCGATTGCGGCGCTATTGACCCCTGCCGCAAAGAGCCCGGGAAGGCGCTCGGGCGTCACGCCACCGAACGCTACGAGCGGCACATTGCTGGCCGCGGTCTTCCAGCGGCGCACCCGACCGAGCCCTTGCGGCCCCGATCCGATCCCTGTCAGATGCATGGAGTATACAGGCCCAAGCGCGACATAGGCTGGATTATGCCGCAGCGCCTGCGCCAGTTCGGCTTCGTTACTGGCCGACAGTCCGAACCGCATCCCGGCACGCCGCAAGGCGGCGAAATCGGTGGTGGGCACGTCTTTCTGCTGCAAATTGACAAAGGAACAATTGAGATCGAGCGCAATTTCCCAATGCTCATGGACCACCAATTGTGCCCTATGCACGGCGCAGATGTCGCGCGCGCGTGCGATCTGGCGTCTTATTTCGGACTCTGGTTGATCCGTGATCCGCAACTGTACAAGTTTCACGCCATGCGGGACGAGCAATTCAAGCCGCCCCACATGGTCGACGACGAGATAGAACGGATCGAGCATTGCTCGATCCATTCCACCTATAGGCAAGCGTTCGGAGATCACCTATCTGCCTCCGCTGCCGGCACATAAAGTTCTCCGCCCTTGCGGAATTTCGCCGCCATGCGCTCCATGCCGTCCCGTTTCGCGGCCTCTGCACGGATGTCGTGCGAAATCCGCATCGAGCAGAATTTCGGCCCGCACATGGAACAGAAATGCGCCACCTTATGGGCCTCTTTCGGCATCGTCTCATCGTGCATGGCGCGCGCCGTATCCGGATCGAGGCCAAGGTTGAACTGGTCTTCCCAGCGGAATTCGAACCGGGCCCGTGACAGGGCGTCGTCGCGCAATTGCGCGCCGGGGTGGCCTTTGGCCAGATCGGCGGCATGGGCGGCGAGTTTGTAGGTAATCACGCCGGTCTTGACGTCATCGCGGTCGGGCAGGCCCAGATGTTCCTTTGGCGTGACATAACACAGCATCGCCGTGCCAAACCATCCGATCATCGCCGCACCGATCGCCGAAGTGATGTGATCATAGCCCGGCGCGATATCGGTGGTCAGCGGTCCAAGCGTGTAAAACGGCGCCTCGTGGCAATGTTTTAGCTGCTCGTCCATATTGGCCTTGATCTTGTGCATCGGCACATGGCCCGGCCCCTCGATCATCACCTGACAATCCTTGGCCCAAGCGATTTTCGTCAACTCGCCCAACGTGTGCAGCTCGGCGAATTGCGCCTCGTCATTGGCATCCGCGATCGAACCGGGGCGCAGACCATCTCCGAGCGAGAACGACACATCGTAGCGTCGGCAGATATCGCAGATTTCCTCAAAATGTTCGTAGAGGAAGCTCTCGCGGTGATGATGCAGGCACCATTTCGCCATGATCGAGCCGCCCCGTGACACGATGCCGGTAACCCGCTCGACCGTCATCGGGATCATGTGCAGCCGCACCCCGGCATGGACGGTGAAATAATCCACGCCCTGCTCAGCCTGTTCGATCAAGGTGTCGCGGAAAATCTCCCAGCTCAGATCCTCGGCGATGCCGCCGACCTTTTCCAGCGCCTGATAAAGCGGCACCGTGCCAATCGGCACCGGCGCGTTGCGCAAGATCCAGTCGCGGATGTTATGGATGTTGCGCCCGGTCGAGAGGTCCATCACCGTATCCGCGCCCCAGCGGATCGCCCAGACCATCTTGTCCACCTCTTCCTCCATTGAAGAGGTCACGGCGGAATTGCCGATATTGGCGTTGATCTTTACCTTGAAGTTGCGCCCGATGATCATCGGCTCCAATTCGCGGTGGTTGATATTGGCCGGGATGATGGCGCGGCCGGCGGCGATCTCCTGCCGGACGAACTCGGGCGTGACAAGATCGGGCAATTCGGCGCCAAAGGCCTCACCGTCGCGGCGATAAGCCTTGGTGCGGCCCTCGTTCTCGCGGATCGCCACGAATTCCATTTCGGGCGTCACGATCCCAGCCTTGGCATAGGCAAGCTGGGTCACCGCGCGATCACCTACGGCGCGCAATGGTTGGCGCTGCGCGGGGAAGGCCGGCGTCAGTCGGGCGCCGGTGGCAAAGCCGTTATCCGCATCTGTGACGGCGCGCCCGGTATACTCCTCAATGTCGCCGCGCGCCTGAAGCCATCCACCACGCACTTCTGGCAAACCCTTGGCAATATCGATCTCGACAGCGGGATCCGTATAAGGCCCGGACGGGTCATAGACGGTGAGCGGTGCCTCATCCGATACCGTGATTTCGCGCATGGGGACGCGGATCTCGTGGGTGGCACCGGCCACATATACTTTGCGCGACGCGGGCAGTGCACCGGTGGTGATGGTGGGAATCGTATCTTTCATTTCGGTCTCCTTTGCCGATGAGACCCAAGTGAAACATTTGGCAGAAAGGGGCCGTTTCGACCCGGCAACGCGGCGCGCGCAATGGGCCAAAAGCGGCCCGAAAGGACCGCCCGCGCATTGCTGCCGGTTACGGTAAAAGCCTCTCGGTCTTCCTACGCCAGTATCAACTGGGTCAGGTTCAAAGGGTCGCTTCACCGGTCGTGCCATTGGCACTTCCTGTCGGCATCTCAGTCCCCTAGGCGGGACTCCCCTGACGTGATGCCACTATGGGATGAGAGGCAGAAGAGGTCAAGCGCCTGCAGGAAATCGTTAATTGGTGTTTTGTTACAACGACTTGGCGTTGATTGCGTGACTGTGGTTTTGCGCGGCCCGTGGAAGACCTGCAGCGTCTGTAAGCGTCCGGATGGTCCATATCTCCAGCCCATTATCGCCAACTCGCGCTTGCGACTCGCCCACAAAGGCACGAATTTTAGTTTGAGAGCGCCGCAGTCCCACTCCTTCTTGGGCAGGCAGTCTGGTGCTGTCGTTAATTAAGCATCGGTTGCATCGAATTGAGAATATAGCTCCTGTTGCTCGCGCATAAACTCCCCCGGTTTTCGCTGACCGGCCGTTAGGGGCATACCGTCGTTAGGTTAGCGAAAGATTTGTGGCCTTGCCGGACCCAGCTTGTCTTGCCCCAGCCGTGGGGTTCTCGTATTCCGGCCCGGTGGAGTGATGAGGAGTGCTATCGTGAAGATTGAGCCACAGGTCCCTTTCGGGCCGAGAGGGGGAGGCGGTGATGCTGCGCCATACCGGACTGCGCCCCAGGCCTGTCACCGCCCATCGGTTGCGCTGCAATGAATATGCTCCGTACCTTCGTCAAGCCGATGCACCGGGAAGGGATCCGGTTTGTCGCGATATTCGCTGTGATCACCGTTTTCCTTTTTTTGCTGTCGCCGGTGACCGGCTGGATCGGCGTCGGCCTGACGATCTGGTGCTATTATTTCTTCCGCGATCCCGAGCGGGTACCCCCCACCGGCGAAGGGCTGGTTATCAGCCCAGCGGATGGTGTCGTGTCGCTGATCGAGCCGGCAGTGCCGCCGGCCGAGCTAGGGATGCCTGACGCCGCGCTGACCCGGGTGAGCATTTTCATGAACGTGTTCAATTGTCACGTGAATCGCGCACCCACCGGCGGCACGATCACCCATATCGCCTATCGGCCGGGCAAATTCTTCAATGCCTCGCTGGACAAGGCCAGTGCCGATAACGAACGCAACAGCTTGCGCATCCGCTCGCATGCCGGGCCGGATCTAGCGGTGGTGCAGATTGCCGGTCTCGTTGCGCGCCGGATCGTATGCTTTGCGGACCCTGGCGATGCAATCTCGGCCGGAGAACGGTTCGGCCTGATCCGGTTCGGCTCCCGGCTGGATGTCTACCTTCCCGACGGCGTAGAGCCGAAGGTGGCCGTTGGCCAGACGATGGTCGCGGGCGAGACCGTGATCGCCGAATTTGACCTGCCCGCGCAAAGCGGAACGGTTACATGAGCGGACAGCCGCCCCGAGACCGGATCGTCTCCGAGGTGCCGCTGTTGCAGCTCTTGCCCAACATGATCACGATCACCGCGATCTGTGCCGGCTTGTCGGCGATCCGGTTCGGCATAGAAGGGGATTATTCCCTTGCTGCGCGGCTGATCCTTGCGGCCTGCATACTGGATGCGCTTGACGGTCGGCTGGCACGGGCGCTGTCATGCGACAGCAAACTGGGGGCCGAGCTGGATTCCCTTGCCGACTTTCTCAATTTCGGCGCGGCGCCACCGCTGCTGATCTATTTCTGGGCACTGCAGGATCTCAAGAGCGGCGGATGGATCTGCGTTCTGGTCTTTGCGGTATGCTGCGCATTGCGATTGGCCCGCTTCAACGTCAGCACCAAATCCGAGACCACCAACGCCGACAGTGCCTATTTCGTAGGGGTGCCCGCCCCGGCGGGGGCCATGCTGGTGCTGTTTCCGATGTTCCTGTCTTTCGCCTTTGTCGGCGCGCCGATCCTCAATCCGGTCGCGATCTGCCTCTACATGGTGGTTATTGGCCTGCTGCTGATTAGCCGGATTCCGACCTGGTCGTTCAAGACAACAACGGTCTCGCGCCACAACGTGAAGGCATTTCTGGTCGGCTTCGCATTCATCGGCGCTGCGGTGCTCACCTTTGCCTGGGTCACGTTGGTCATCCTGTGTCTGGGGTACATTCTGGCAGTGGTCTGGGCGCTGGTCGCAAAATCGAAACTCTCAACCGACAAGGAGACGTGAAGTGGAAAGCAAGGCGGTCGAGACCTCTTATGCCCGCTGGGCGCCCATATACGACAGGACGTTCGGAGCAATCACCGATGGCGCGCGGCGGAACGCGGTGGCCCATATCAACCAGCGTTCGGGCACCGTGCTGGAGGTTGGGGTCGGCACCGGCCTTTCGCTGCGGCATTACCGGCCCGAATTGCAGGTTACCGGCATCGATTTCAGCCGCGACATGCTGGACAAGGCACAAGACAAGGTCGCGGAACTGGGGCTGGATCACGTGACGGCGCTCAGGCAGATGGATGCGCGGAGCCTCGACTTTCCGGATGACCATTTCGACACTATTGCGGCGATGCATGTCCTGTCGGTCGTGCCGGAGCCCGAGAAGGTGATGGCCGAGATCGCCCGCGTCTGCAAGCCAGGCGGCGAGGTCGTGATCGTCAACCATTTCAAGCGCACGAAAGGTGCTCTTGCGATCCTTGAGCGCAGCTTTGCGCCCTTTGCCAATGTCTTGGGCTGGCATTCGGACTTTGAAGAGGCCACAGTGTTACAGGAAAAATGCCTTGCCTGCACAGAGCGCCGGATCTTGCCCCCGCTCGGAATGATGACTTTTCTCGCCTTGAAAAAATCCAGCGCAGCATCGGCTTAAACTTTGCGCCACGTGCGCGGTGCAGCATCAACAGAGCACCCGATCGATCCTATTCATCCCCATAAACCGGGGATGGTTCTGTGGATAAGGGCTCGGAACCCCTTGCCTGATTGGGCCGAGCTGGGGGTGCCTAAAATTTAAGCAATGGCTTGGCCCCGATGATAACGCAGGGCGCAATCATGGCATCGCTAAGTAACTCGGGGATGAGGGGCTGAGTGCCACATGAGTTAAATCGGGAGGCTGTGAACAGGCAGTTCCAGCAAGATGCGCAGCTACGTAATCTGGTCGGTTTTTTTTGGGGGGGGTACGTTCACTGCCCAATGGTGCAAAGCGCAGCATTATCACGAGAATTCCTAACGCGGGCGCCAAAATATCCTGGCGTGATCCATCTTCTCATACCGGAAGAATAAAAAAGCATCGCGTAGGAAATCGCGTTTTAATTTTCGGACGGGGTGTCGTCCTGGCGTTCGCCTTTTTTACACCCCGCCCATTCAAAATACGGCTAATTGAGCCGGTTTGATCAGTTAGCTTCCTCAAGTTCGCGAAGGCCACCAACCGGCAGCGGAATTGGGTTAATGTATTCATACCCTTCGGACTGCAGCAGGACAACTTCGGCGAAGCCGGCCGGAACGACGGTAACAAAGCCATGCATGTCTTCGGGTTTATAGCCGGCGGCTCGAACCGCATTCGAGCACATGCGGAATTCCACGCCTTGGTCGGCAAGCTCGGCCATCATGTCCATAAGGCCATAATATTTATCGTAATTCTGCTTGGCGAAGGCACGCAGTTCCGGGCCGTGGCTGACAACTACTGTTTTTCCGGGAACGACCTTCCGAGTGTTCTTAACAAATGCAGCGAGAGTGACCAGCCCATTCGGGTCCTCGTAGTTGACATCGAACACCTGGTTGATCTCCGGGTATTCATGCATGTCCACCTTGGCTGTGCCGTATGGTGTCATTCCTTCGTCGGCAAAGCTAGCGAGAGATTGCGCGACTAGAAAAGCGGCGGCTAAAGCGGGAAGGCGGGCAGAAAACTTCATCGAGGTTACCTCTTTTGTTGGACTTCGAGCATGCTAAGTAAGATCAATCAGTAAAGTCAACGGAATTAATCGGCGGGTCGGCTTCTGGCCCCATTTTGAGGCCACCGGCCCGAATTTTCGCCAATTCGGCATGAGTGGCTGTAGGTAATTGCCGAAAAACTTGGCTCTTTGTTCTGTGAAAGCGTAGAAAAAGAGGAAAAATTCTTAAAAACGCACCGCGTTTTTTATTTTTCAGCAAAAAAGGGTGAAAGCAAAAAATACTGCTGCCGACTCGCCCCGATGGCCTGAAACCCCCGAGTGTTTTCTTGCAGTGAAACAGGTAGTTCACGCTGGGCTGACGATGTGGGTTTTCAGCGTTGTGGAGTAAGCGCCGCTTGGGAATAGGTTTCCTATCAATGGCTTCCTGCGATTTCACCAGCATGGCCAGTATATCGGTCTCCGGTAGGCCGCGCGACCAGAGCCAGTGCTTCAGGTGACCGAGCAGCAGGGCCGAGCCCTCCTGTCGCCATCATGCGAGCGAGAGCATAGACCCCGGAGGCGGTAAAGGCGATTTTCCCGCACGCTTTTCGGTTGCCTGTTTGAGCTGTAGTATTACCATTCACCCCATGCAGCATTCAAAGCATCTGCCAGCGTATACGCGGCTCTCAGTCCGATTCATCGGTGTCGTGGCATTGGCTTGGCTTTTTGTCCTCGCCGCTGCGGTGTCACCCTTGCGCGCAGCGGAGCGAAGCAGGGTCGAGGCATTTCTGAACATTACTGGTTTCGACGTGGCGCTTGATTCCATCGCCTTGTCAGCAGGCAGTGCGCCAGGGATGCTTGGCTTGGATGATAGTGCCTTTGGCGCTGACTGGAGCCGCATCGCAGGTCAAGTTTTCGACACCGATGTAATGCATGAAATGGCGCTGGATATTTTAGAGGTTGCGCTTGAAGAAGGGCCCCTGAACCACGCCGCAGCGTTTTACGCGACCGATCTCGGGCAGCGCTTGGTTGCGGCCGAGAATATTGCCCATATGGCCGAAGACAGCGTCGCCAACGAGGCCGAGGGGCGGCGCATCATTTCGGATCTGGTGCGCAAAGGGGCGGCGCGGCTGGGGATCCTCAGACGGATGAATCTCGCCGTCGGCAGTTCGGACAGCAGCCTGCGGGCCTTGCAGGAGATCCAGCTGAGGTTTCTTCTCGCGGCGAGTGCGGCCGGGATTATCGACATGCCGCTAAGCGCCGCAGAACTGCGGGACCTGCTCAGGGGCCAAGAGCGCGAAATGCGCCGCGCGTTGCAACGATCAGCGCTGGCCGGGGCCGCGTGGACCTATCGGCAATTCAGTGACGGGGAGCTGAGGACCTACGCCGAGGCGTTGGAACAGCCCGATATGCAAATGGTCTACGAGTTGCTAAACGCTGTTCAGTTTGAGATCATGGCGAACCGCTTTGAGGAACTGGCAATGCGCATGGCGGGTCTGCAGGAAGAGCACGATATCTGAGTTAGCAGAGGCCGTGCAAAGCGGTTGACTCTGGTGCAGGTCACAGCCATAAGCGCGACATTCCGGCCCGTGTCAGCGTGTCGGCTATCGTTATAATATTGCCCTATAGCCAAACGGGCGCGCTGTTCGAGGTAGGTCGTTGGCCGTAAACACCCGTTAATACGGGGACCACAGGACGCGATGGAAAAGGAATACACGCATGTTCGCGGTTCTCAAGACCGGCGGCAAGCAGTACAAGGTTCAGTCGGGCGATGTGCTCCGAGTGGAAAAATTGGCTGCCGATGCTGGCGAAACAGTTCAATTCAACGAAATTCTGATGCTGGGCGGTGACAACGCCGTGGTCGGCGCGCCGACAGTTGCGGATGCAGCCGTGCAGGCCGAAGTGATCGATCAGATCAAGGGCGAAAAGCTGATCCATTTCGTCAAGCGCCGCCGCAAACACGGTAGCAAGCGCACCAAGGGGCACCGCCAAAGCCTGACACTTGTCAAGGTCACGGACATTCTCGCTTCGGGTGCGGGCAAGTCCGGTGTCAAGGCCGCCATTGGGGCGGGCTCGGTTGCTGCCGCGGCAACATCGGATGCGGCACCCGCAAAAGCGGCCAAAGCTGCGCCAAAGAAGGCCGATGACGCCGGTGGCGATGATCTCAAGAAGCTGTCTGGCGTTGGCCCCGTCCTAGAGCAAAAACTGCATGATGCTGGCGTGACAAGTTTCGCGCAGATCGCCGGATGGACAGACGCGGACGTCGCCGCGATGAACGAAAAACTGTCGTTCAAGGGCCGGATCGAGCGTGAAGGCTGGGTCGAGCAGGCCAAAGAGCTGGCGAAAGGTTAAGGAGAAGAACCATGGCAACGAAAAAAGGCGGCGGTTCCACCCGCAACGGTCGCGATTCTGCTGGTCGTCGGCTCGGTGTGAAACTCTATGGCGGTGAATCCGTCATTCCGGGCAATATCATCGTGCGGCAGCGCGGGACCAAGTTCTGGCCCGGGCAGGGTGTCGGCATTGGCCGTGACCACACAATCTTTGCGACCCGTGAGGGCGCGGTATCCTTTCACAAGGGTCTGAAGGGTCGTACCTTCATTTCGGTATTGCCCGCGGCAGAAGCCGCCGAGTAAGCCGTTCCCGTTTAAGTGACGTTGAGAGGGACCGGCGATTCCGCCGGTCTTTTTCATTTTGGCTGCCCGGCACGTAAGCCCCTGATCGCGCCCTCGGGGTGCTGGGCCGCATTGCAGACCGGCGCAGGCAAACATATCTGATGTTCTGTATGAGTTCGCGGGAGGAAATTGTAACATGAAATTGGATTCAATCGGCACCCAGCCAATTGTTGAAACCGAGCGCTTTGATCTGCGTCCTCTGCGCCGCGCCGATATGGGGCTCATCGAACATTACACAAGCGACGAACGCCTTGCGCGGATGACCACGTCGATCCCGCATCCGTTGCCGCCTGGCACGACCGAGGCTTTTGTTACCCGCGCGATGTCAGCAAACCGCAGCAGCGATATCTGGGCGATGGACGGCACCAAGTCCGGTGGTGGCGAAGTGATGGGAGTCATTTCGCTGGCGAAGCTGGATCGAAACCAGTCCGAGGTCGGCTTTTGGGTGGCGCCAATTTATTGGAACACCGGGCTTGCCACAGATGCTGTCGAGGCGCTGGTCAATGCCAATCCGCTGGGCAGTGCGACGATGTTTGCTTCCGTTTTTCAGGACAACCCGGCCTCGGCCCGGGTGCTGATCCATTGCGGGTTCGAGTACCTGGGTGACGCCGAGAGCTATTGTCTGGCGCGCGACACCACCGTACCTACTTGGACATACAGTCGAAAGCTATGATCCGGGCCCGCGGTACCAAATCTAGGAAAAAACGATGAAATTTCTCGATCTCGCAAAGGTCCACATCCGCTCGGGGAGCGGGGGCAGCGGCGCTGTCAGCTTCAGGCGCGAGAAGTATATCGAGTTCGGTGGCCCTGACGGCGGGGATGGCGGCACCGGCGGCGCTGTCTGGGCCGAGACGGTCGAAGGGTTGAACACGCTGATCGATTTTCGCTATCAGCAGCATTTCTTTGCCAAGAATGGCCAGCCCGGCATGGGCCGCCAGCGCACCGGTAGAGATGGCGATGACATCGTGCTGCGCGTGCCGGTGGGCACCGAGATATTGGACGAAGACGAAGAAACCGTTATCGCAGACATGACCGAGGTGGGCCAACGGGTGATGTTGGCCAGAGGCGGCAATGGCGGCTTCGGGAACCTGCACTTCAAATCCTCGACCAACCAGGCGCCGCGGCGCGCCAATCCGGGGCAGGACGGGGTCGAGCGGACGCTTTGGTTGCGTCTGAAACTGATCGCGGATGTCGGGCTGCTGGGTCTTCCCAATGCGGGCAAATCAACCTTTCTGGCGGCCACGTCCAATGCCCGCCCTAAGATTGCTGATTACCCGTTTACCACGCTGCACCCCAATCTGGGCGTGGTCGGCGTGGATAACGCTGAATTCGTCGTCGCCGATATACCCGGCCTGATCGAGGGTGCCCATGAGGGGCGCGGCATTGGCGTGCGCTTCTTGGGCCATGTGGAGCGCTGTGCGGTGTTGCTGCATCTGGTTGATGGAACTTCGGAAACCATAGCTGATGATTACCGCACCATCATCAACGAGCTGACCGCCTATGGCGGCGCGTTGGCCGACAAACCGCGCATCACCGTGCTCAACAAGATCGACGCGCTGGATGAGGACGAACATGAAGCCGCGCGGGCAGAACTGGAACAGGCCAGCAATGGCCCCGTGTTGTCCATGTCTGGCGTCAGCCGCAATGGTGTAACCGACGTGTTGCGCAGTTTGCGTGGGCACATTGAAGAGGAGCGCTTGCGCCATGCACCTGTTCAGGAGACAGATCCGTGGCGGCCCTGACCGATGCACGCCGCGTGGTCGTCAAGATCGGCTCAGCCCTGCTGGTGGACCGTGACACCGGCGAGTTGCGCGTGCGCTGGCTGCATTCCCTCGCCCAAGACGTCGCCTGGTTGAAGTCTCAGGGCAAGGATGTGGTCCTGGTGTCTTCGGGGTCGATCGCGCTGGGAAGGCGGGTGCTGGACCTGATGGGGAGCGACTTGCCGTTGGAACAATCTCAGGCGGCGGCTGCGGTGGGCCAGATCCGCCTTGCGCGCGCCTATGAGGAGGTGCTGGCCCCCCACGGTATCACCACCGCACAGATCCTCGTCACACTTGAAGACAGCAGTAACCGGCGGCGCTATCTCAATAGCCGTGCCACGATGGAGACACTTCTGTCACTGGGCGCTGTGCCTATCGTGAATGAAAACGACACCGTTGCCACCGATGAAATCCGCTATGGTGACAATGACCGTTTAGCCGCGCAGGTGGCGGTAACTGTCGGGGCCGATCAATTGATTTTGCTGTCGGATGTCGATGGCTTATATTCCGCCAATCCGCATCGCGACGCCGATGCCCAGCATTTTGACGTGATCAGCGAAATCACCCCCGAGATCGAGGCCATGGCCGGGGATGCCGGCTCGGGCCTGTCAAAGGGCGGAATGAAGACCAAGCTGATGGCCGCGCGCATGGCGATCGCGGCGGGCTGCGCCATGGCGATCACCGAAGGGTCACCCGACAACCCATTGCGAAGGCTGGCAGAAAATGCACGGGCAACATGGTTCCTTGCGCAGGTAGACCCGCAAACCGCCCGCAAACGCTGGATCTCTGCGATGAAAACGCGCGGGGAAATTACCATCGATTCCGGTGCGGGGGTGGCGCTTGCCAATGGCAAGAGCCTGCTGCCTGCAGGTATCACCGCGGTGCAGGGCCGGTTCGGGCGTGGCGATCCGGTTGCGATTCTCGATTTCGCGGGCCACAAGCTGGGGCAGGGGCTGGCACGCTATACCGCTGCCGAGGCGGAAACGATCAAAGGGTGCAAAAGCGATGAAATCGAATCCATCTTGGGCTATCCTGGCCGGGCGGTGTTGATCCATCGCGATGACATGGCGCTGTGAGCCCATGTTTCTTCTTGCCGAAAATATCCTCGCCGGAGGCGTGAAAATCTCTGCCGCAACTGTAACAAGGGGCGAAAGCACATGAAAGATACCGACAACATTCCCGCCCTCATGGCCGACATTGGAGCGCGCGCGCGCGATGCGTCCCGGACGCTTGCCTTTGCCAGCGCCGAGTCCAAGCAAATTGCGCTGACCGCTGCCGCCGATGCGGTATGGGACAGCCGTGCCGATATCATCGCGGCCAATGCGCTCGACTTGGAATATGCGCACGACAAGGGTCTGAGCGGGGCAATGATCGACCGGCTGATGCTGGACGAAGACCGCCTGCAAGGGGTCGTGGACAGTCTGCGCAGCGTGGCCGCCCAGCCTGATCTGGTGGGTGCGGTGATCGCCGAATGGGATATGCCCTCGGGTCTGAACATCCAGCGGGTCCGCACGCCTCTTGGGGTCATCGGCGTGATCTATGAAAGCCGTCCCAATGTAACGGCTGATGCCGGGGCGCTGTGCCTGAAAGCCGGCAATGCTGTGATCTTGCGCGGCGGGTCCGAGAGCCTGCATTCGGCCCGCGCGATCCATGCCTGCCTGCTGCAAGGTTTGCGTGCGGCCGATCTGCCCGAAGATGCGATTCAACTGGTGCCGACGCGCGACCGTGCCGCCGTGTCCGAAATGCTGGGCATGACTGAACATATCGATGTGATCGTGCCGCGCGGTGGCAAAGGGTTGGTCGGTCTGGTGCAACGCGAGGCGCGAGTACCGGTCTTTGCCCATCTCGAAGGCATCGTGCATATATATCTGGATAAGTCTGCCGATCCCGTTAAGGCGTTGGATGTGGTGATGAACGCGAAGACCCGGCGCACCGGCATTTGCGGTGCGGCCGAGTGTTTGCTAGTGCACCGCGATATTGCCGCAAGCATTGGGGCCGATGTGATTTCCGCGCTGATTGCAGCCGGGGTTGAACTGCGTGTGACGCCGCCACTTGATGCGATTGCCGGAACGGTCGCTGCGGGTGATGACGATTGGGGGCGCGAGTATCTTGACAGTATTCTTGCGGCACGCCCTGTCGACGATATTGACGAGGCTATCGCCCATATCCGGCGCTATGGCTCAGGGCACACCGATTGTATCGTGACCGAAGACGCCAGTGCAGCCGCGCATTTCTTTGAACGGCTCGACAGCGCAATTCTGATGCATAACGCTTCGACCCAGTTTGCCGATGGCGGCGAATTCGGGATGGGGGCCGAGATCGGGATCGCCACCGGAAAACTACATGCGCGCGGTCCGGTTGGCACCGAGCAACTGACCAGTTTTAAATATCTGGTGCGGGGCAATGGGAGTGTGCGGGGGTGATACCTTCGCTTAGAAGTGCAGCGAAACCCCGTTCTCCCGCGTTTCCACGCTGAGGGCGCGGTTCATGTCGGTGGCATGCAGCGGCAAAAGGGCGAATTGCACCTGCGCCGCTGTCACCGCGGCCTGACCGCCCTTCAGATGGCCCCAAAGGGTGGGGTCAAGATTCATTTTCTCTGCCGTACCGCTGATGCTCCAGTGGCCGTTCTCCGCCTCGATACGCACCGACCCGCCCAAAGGCATGGCAGTTTCGCAACATTGCATGGCCAGAAACGCCAGCCGCACGAAAGATCGCGGTTGGGGTTCAATCGGGACATAGTGCACCGCAAGCCGGGTGCCTTTCGTGATGTCGTCCAGCACTGAAACAATTTCATTGCGTCCGATTTTTTGATGATCTGCTGGGCCAAACGCAATGCGAAAAAACCGCAGGCGTGCGCTGGCATTGGAAGTACTATCGGCAATCAAGTCCATTTCGGGACCGTTCGAAGCGCCTGTCAATTCCAGCAATTCCAGCCCGTTGCTGATCGCCCCGATCGGGCTGATCAGATCGTGACAGATACGCGAGCCGATCAATTCAGCAAGTTTGCCGGGGGCGTCAAACATGTCATGTCTCCGGTTGGATCCGCGCGATGGGCGCCGTCAACGCATTCTTTCACCCAGAATCCCGATCTGCCAGTCCGGAATTCCCAAACCGGTAGGCGTCATGGCTCCAAACAGGACTGTTCCAGATCACATACGGTCATTGCTGGGCATCTCGGCCTTGGCCCCAGATCTTGATCTGAAACAGGTTGATGAAGGGTTAATAGGGCAGGACTCCGTTGCCTCGGCTTGATGCTTTGCGGTATCAGCCGCAAAACACGGAGATTTCGATGTCTCGACACGCCATCACTGATGCACGTCCCGCCTTTAGCACCAAGTTTGCCGAAACCGAGGCAGATCTGCGCGCCGCACAGGCATTGCGCTATGACGTTTTCGTGCGCGAACTTGGCGGGGGGGGCGCGTTGGTGGATCACGAAGCCGGGCTGGAACGGGACCGGTTCGATCCGTTTTTCGAGCATCTTTTGCTCAGCGATACCGACACCGGACAGGTGGTTGGGGTTTATCGATTGATGCGCGAGGATCAGGCGCGTGCGGCGGGTCAATTTTATTCTGAGGATGAATATGATCTCAGCATGTTGAAAGCCAGCGGGCGGCGCATGCTTGAATTGGGCCGATCGTGCCTGCATCGTGATTACCGGGGTGGCGCGGCGATGTATCATCTCTGGGCTGCCTTGGCCGAATATATCGCTCAGCACCGTATTGAAATTCTATTCGGTGTCGCCAGCTTTCATGGCACCGATGTCGACAAATTGGCACAGCCCCTGTCGGCTTTGCATCACAATCATCTGGCACCGCCGGATCTGCGCGTGCGGGCCCGCGCGGATCACTTTGCCGCAATGGACCGCCTGCCAGTCGAAGCGCTGGACCGGCGCGCGGCGATGCTGGCGATGCCCGCCTTGATCAAAGCCTATCTCCGCCTGGGTGGGGTCGTCGGGCAGGGGGCCTGGATCGATCGGGCGTTTAATACGACCGACATCTGTCTGATTCTGGACACCACCCGGCTCAACCCGCGCCGGTCGCGGATTTATTCGGACGCGAAAAGCCGGTGAGCAATGCTTGGAATGAACATGCGCCCGATCAGGTTCGGATCGCGGCAGGAGGCTGGCTGCTGATCGCATTGCGCGGCGCCCTTCTGGCGGCGCTCGTCTTTGGCGGGTTGGTGGCATTGCTGCTGCTGCGGCTGCTCGAACGGCCTCTATTTGGGCTGTACCGTCCGATAACACCGTTCATCACGCAGGCCGTCTGCCGCAACGCGTTTCGAATTCTCGGTATAAGGTTCGCGACGCAAGGAAAGTTGATGAACCACCACGGGGCGGTGGTTGCCAATCACTCGTCATGGCTGGATATCTTTGCGCTGAACGCAACCGGGCGCATTTACTTTGTTTCAAAATCCGAGGTGGCGCGCTGGCCGCTGATCGGCTGGCTTGCCCGCGCCACCGGCACGGTTTTTATCGACCGCAATCCGCGACAGGCGCGCCAACAAACCGCCTTGTTCGAGGCACGCCTTGCCGCCGGGCATAAGCTGCTGTTTTTTCCCGAGGGGACGTCAACTGACGGGTTACAGGTTTTACCATTTAAAACAACGCTTTTTCAGGCGTTTTTCGCCCAACCCAGCGACGCGAAAATTCATATCCAGCCGGTTAGCGTAATCTACCATTCCCCACAGGGAGAAACGTCCCGGTTCTACGGGTGGTGGGGCGATATGGGGTTCGCACCGCATTTGCTGAAAATCATGGCTACGGGGCGACAGGGGCGGGTTGAGGTGATTTATCACCCCGCCTTGGCCGTTGCGGATTTTTCGGGTCGCAAGGCGCTTGCCGCTCGCGCCGAGACTGTTGTGCGAGCGGGGCACCGCGCCGCATTAGAGGCGCAGTAAATCGGGCGCTGCCCCTTGCGTCTGTTACTGTCGTGGCATATGTGCGCGGGAGTAAACCCGCAGGTGGGGTTGGGCCAATGGGACAGACATCCCCAAAGGTCCGCCGGTTGGCGCATCCGCGTCGAGACCCCCGCCGAGGATAAAACCGGAAAGGATAAAACACCCATGGCTCTTCCCGAGTTCACCATGCGTCAGCTGCTTGAGGCCGGCGTTCACTTTGGCCACCAGACCCAGCGCTGGAACCCACGTATGGCACCATATATCTATGGTGCGCGCAATGGCATCCACATCATGGATCTGACGCAGACCGTTCCAATGCTGGATCAGGCGCTGCAGGTCATTCGCGATACAGTTGCCAAGAACGGACGCATCCTGTTTGTCGGCACCAAGCGCCAAGCCAGCCAGCCGATTGCTGACGCCGCCGAGCGATCTGCGCAGTACTATATGAACCACCGCTGGTTGGGCGGAACGCTGACCAACTGGCAGACCGTGTCGCGGTCGATCCAGCGTCTCAAGCAAATCGATGAGCAGGCAGAACAGGGCTTCGAGGGGCTGACCAAGAAAGAGAGCCTTGGCATGGAGCGCGACCAGAGCAAGCTTGAAGCTAGCTTGGGCGGTATCCGTGATATGGGTGGCATTCCCGATCTTCTGTTCGTGATTGACGTTCGCAAAGAGGCGCTGGCAATCTCCGAGGCCAACAAGCTGGGTATTCCGGTTGTGGCTATTGTCGACACCAACTGTTCGCCCGACGGCATTGATTACATCATCCCCGGCAACGACGATGCGGCACGTGCGATCGCGCTTTACTGTGACCTGGTGTCGCGCGCGGCTCTCGCCGGAATGAGCGCCCAACTGGGTGCCGCCGGCGTCGATATCGGGGCCATGGAAGAGGCGCCGGTGGAAGAGGAGCTGGAGACACCGGAAAGCACAGGTGTCGAAGTCGGCGCTGCCTCGGATGAGACAGTGAGCGATGACGCTGTGGCGAAAGACGCGCCACTGGATATCGAGTCCACCGCCAAGACGCTCGAGCGCGCTGCCAAAAGCTGACGGTTGCCGCGTCTTTCGTTGGATAGAGAGGGGCAGGTACCGCCTGTCCCGTTTATTTTCTGTTAGGAGAACCAAGAGATGGCAATCACTGCATCCATGGTGAAAGAGCTACGCAACACCACCGGCGCCGGCATGATGGACGCCAAAAAGGCGCTGACGGAATCTGATGGCGACATGCAGGCTGCTGTAGATTGGCTGCGCACCAAGGGTCTGGCCACCGCGGCCAAGAAATCCGGTCGCACCGCTGCCGAGGGGCTGGTCGCTGTTGTCGTCGACGGCGGCAAGGGCGTCGTGGTCGAGGTTAATGCAGAGACCGATTTCGTCGGCAAAAACGCCGAGTTTCAGAAGATGGTTGGCGATATCGCTCAGGCGGCACTTGGGGTTTCGGATATCGATGCGCTCAAAGCGGCCGATCTGGGCGGCAAGTCGGTTGAGGATACCGTGACTGCAAGTATCGCGACCATTGGCGAGAACATGGCGCTGCGCCGTATGGCTTCGATTGAAGGCGAAACCGTGATTTCCTATGTTCACAATGCAGTTGTGCCTAACATGGGGAAAATCGGCGTTCTGGTTGCCGTCAGTGGCGCAGACGAGGCCTTCGCTCGGCAGGTGGCGATGCATGTCGCCGCAGTGAATCCCGCCGCGCTGAGCGAAGCGGACATGGATCAGTCGGTGATCGAAAAAGAAAAGCAGGTCCAGTTGGAGATTGCCCGCGAAAGCGGCAAGCCCGAGGCGGTGGTGGAAAAGATGATTCAGGGCCGGATGAAGAAATTCGTTTCGGAAGCCACCTTGCTGAACCAGCAATTCGTTATCAACCCGGATCTGACCGTGGGCGCGGCTGCAAAAGAGGCGGGCGCCACCATTACAGGCTTTGTCCGGATGGAAGTCGGCGAAGGTATCGAAAAAGAGGAAGAGGATTTCGCTGCTGAAGTGGCCAAGGCCGCACAGGGCTGAACCGCTCTCGATTTATGCGAAAGGGGGCGCGGGCTGCAGGTCTGCGCCCCCTTTTTCATGACGAAACCGATAATCCGAACGAATGCGGGACCGCTCGGATCTGGCACAGTTCCCTAAAGTACGAGAGCTCCGTTGAATTAGGGGCGGGTGGGGTGCGCCAAAACCTCCGGCACGAACGCAGATGAATAAGCGTCCGGGCCGGACGGATCAGAGAGCCTTGAAATCGCAAGGGTCCTTTTCCGGAGTTCCATGGCCAAGCCACGTTTATGGAACAATTCAACTATGCGCGATTAAAAGTTATAGAAACAGTCTTGTATTCATTGCCAGAGGGAAGCAACCGGAGCGCCGAATCGGATTGGCGAACGCTTCGGAAACTGCGGGATTGGTTCAGCTTGGATGCTTGGCTGCCTGACTGCCGCGTTCGCGATAGGGGGTGGTATCATATTGTGCACGGTAGCATTTCGAGAAGTGGCTGGGCGAGGAAAAACCACAGGCCAAGGCCACGTTGATAACGCTCATGTCGGTCTGCATCAACAGATTGCGCGACCGCGCGAGCCGCAAATCCATATAATAGCGTTTTGGCGAGCGGTTCAGATAGCGGCGGAACAGCCGCTCCAACTGACGGGTGGACATGCCCACCTTCTGCGCCAGGACCGAGGGGCTGATTGGCTCTTCGATGTTGGCTTCCATCATATGGATGACTTGGTTCAGCTTGGGGTGGCGCACGCCGATGCGGGTCGGCACCGACAGGCGCTGGGTATCCTGATCGGTCCGGATGCTCGAGTAGATCATTTGGTCCGCAACCGCATTGGCCAGATCAGCGCCGTGATCATCCGCAATCAACTTTAGCATCAAATCTAGTGAGCTGGTACCACCCGCAGTGGTCATGCGATTGCCATCAATCACGAAGATAGACTTGGTCAGGGAGACATTATGGAACTCCTCGGCGAAGCTATCGGCGTTTTCCCAGTGGATCGTGGCGCGCCTTCCATCCAGCAACCCCGCTTCGGCCAATAAGTACGCAGCCGTGCACAGCCCGCCGATTATCGGCCCCTTGCGGGCCTCGCGGCGAACCCATGACAACAGGCGTTTCGTGGTCGCCGCCTGTATATTGATGCCGCCACACAGCAGGATCGTATCATCATGGCCGAACTCGCCAAGATCGTCGTCCAGTCTGAACTGTGTGCCGGCCGAGCAAGTCACCGCATCACCGCCCTCGCCAATGATCCGCCACTTGTAAAGTTGCTGGCCCGACATACGGTTCGCGATGCGCAGACTTTCCAGGGCCGAGGCAAACGAAAGCAGCGTGAATCGGTCCAGAAGAACAAAGATAAAACGGCGTGATTTCGTGACCACCGCTTCCTTCTGGACAACCAGGTCTTCCTGATGCATGTACGATCCTTCCCCTTAGACGCCGACCGCTTTCCTCCTTGCGCTTCCAGCAAGTCCTTATTGTTACAATGACCAGCAAAGAAACGACGTCAAGGGTCGCAAATCGTATATGGTAAGGTGGGCGCGGGTTTTGTATAACTACGCTCTGACGCCTTCAGCGGAGGACGAGATCAATGAGTGAATGGCAAAAAACCAACTGGCGCACCAAACCACGGGTGCAGATGCCGGATTATACTGACGCCGCTGCATTGCAGGCGGTCGAGGCGCAACTATCGAAATATCCCCCGTTGGTTTTTGCTGGTGAAGCCCGCCGTCTGCAACAGCATCTGGGTGCGGCAAGCCGTGGCGAGGCGTTTGTGCTTCAGGGTGGCGACTGCGCCGAGAGTTTCGAGCAGTTCAGCGCCGATGGTATCCGCGACACATTCAAGGTGATGTTGCAGATGGCGATGGTGCTGACCTATGGGGCCAAAGTACCGGTGATTAAGGTTGGGCGCATGGCCGGCCAGTTTGCCAAACCGCGCAGCGCCCCGACCGAGGTGGTGGACGGTGTCGAACTGCCCAGCTATCGCGGCGATATTATCAACGAATTGGCGTTTACCGAAGCAGCGCGCATCCCCGATCCGCGCAAGATGTTGCAGGCCTATACGCAGGCCGCGGCGACGCTGAACCTTATCCGCGCGTTTTCGACGGGCGGCTATGCCGATGTGCATCAGGTTCACGCGTGGACGCTGGGCTTTACCGAGAGCAAGAAGGCCGAGAAATATCGCGAGCTGGCGAACCGGATCACCGACACACTGGATTTCATGTCCGCCGCCGGGGTCACCTTGGACGCCGCGCACACGTTGCAAACGGTCGAATTCTATACCAGCCATGAAAGCCTTCTTCTGGAATACGAAGAAGCGTTGACGCGGCTGGATTCTACATCCGGCAAATGGCTGGCCGGCTCCGGGCATATGATCTGGATCGGGGACCGCACCCGTCAGCCCGACGGGGCACATGTGGAATATGCCCGCGGCGTCCTGAACCCGATCGGGTTGAAATGTGGCCCCACGATGACCGAAGAAGATCTCAAGATCCTGTTGGCGCGTCTGAACCCCGAGAACGAGGCCGGTCGTCTGACGCTGATCGCGCGCTTCGGGGCGGGCAAGGTGGGCGAACATTTGCCGCGCTTGATCCGCACCGTGCAGAAAGAGGGCGCGAATGTTGTGTGGGTCTGTGATCCGATGCACGGCAACACGGTCAAATCCTCG
The DNA here is from genome assembly GCF_016307205.1 of Pontibaca salina. Taxonomy (GTDB): domain Bacteria; phylum Pseudomonadota; class Alphaproteobacteria; order Rhodobacterales; family Rhodobacteraceae; genus Pontibaca; species Pontibaca salina. Next base: position 94,568 of record NZ_JAEIJD010000006.1, read on the forward strand.
ACCGGCTATAAGACGCGACCATTTGATGCGGTCCTGCGCGAGGTGCGCGAGTTCTTTGCTGTTCACGGGACCGAGGGTACGGTGCCCGGAGGTGTGCATTTCGAGATGACCGGACAGGACGTCACCGAATGCACCGGCGGCGTGCATGCGGTCAGCGATCACGACCTGTCGCATCGCTATCATACCGCCTGTGATCCGCGCCTGAACGCAAGCCAATCGCTGGAACTGGCCTTTCTGGTGGCCGAAGAGCTGAGCAAGCTGCGTCAACACCGCGAAAATCGCGCGGCGGTCTGACTGGCTTTAGTCCCGGCGGCGGCCGTTCTTGGCCATCGCCTGGCGCTACGAGCCGAAAATCTCGCGTCTAGGCACCCGCGTGCCCTCGGTAAAGTTTCCACTGCGGAGCCGAAACTTGCCCCTTGGTGCCCAGGTGCTTTAGGTGCTTGGCAAAGAGAAACGATCGACTGCAAAGGGCGATGATGACACCAATCAGATCAATGACGGGTTTCGCGTCGGGCCGGGGTGAGCAAGCCCATTGGTTCTGGAGCTGGGAACTGCGGAGCGTCAATGCGCGCGGACTGGACTTGCGCCTGCGTGTACCCGACTGGCTCGAGGGCCTGGAGCAAGCGTTGCGCGGCGATCTGGGGCAGGTGGTAACGCGTGGCAATGTCAGCCTGACGCTGCGGGTCACCCGCAATGATACTGCCGGAACGCTCAGCCTTGACCGGGCGGCGCTGGGGGGCGCGCTTGACGCGCTTGCAACTGTCGAAGCCGAAGCGATGGACCGGGGTATCACACTCGGGCCATCTCGGGCGGTTGATCTGCTGGCTTTGCCGGGCGTGCTGAATGCCAGCGCGCTGCAAGACGATACCGCGCCTCTTGTTGCCGCATTGCGCAAACAGTTCGCGCCGCTTGTGGCAGATTTTGTGCAGATGCGCGAAAGCGAAGGCACCGCCTTGGCCGTCGTCATGCACGAGCAATTGAATGAAATCGGCGAATTGACCGACCGCGCCGCGAAACTGTCCGAGGCCCGCAAGGACGCGATGGCCGAAGCCCTGCGCAGCAATCTGGCTCGCGTTCTGAACAATTCCGACGGTGCCGATCCGGATCGGGTGGCACAGGAACTGGCGATGTTAGCCGTGAAATCCGATGTCACCGAAGAAATCGACCGGCTACACACTCATGTTGCAGCTACGCGCGATTTGCTGACAACCGGCGGTGCGATCGGGCGCAAGCTGGATTTTCTGATGCAGGAGTTCAACCGCGAGGCAAATACACTTTGCTCCAAGGCCCAGTCTGGCGATCTGACGGCAGTGGGACTTGAGCTCAAGGCGGTAATCGACCGGATGCGCGAACAAGTGCAAAATATCGAATAAAGGGGTTCGACCATGGCGCAACGGCGCGGCCTTTTGATTATCTTGTCTTCGCCCTCGGGTGCGGGGAAATCCACGTTGGCGCGGCGCTTGCGCGACTGGGATTCTTGTATCCTGTTTTCAGTCAGCGCCACGACGCGCCCGCCACGCCCCGGTGAGCAGGATGGCGTGGACTATGCCTTTACCGACGAACAGGCGTTCAAGGGACAGGTTGCAGATGGCGAAATGCTGGAACATGCGCATGTGTTCGGCAACTGGTATGGGTCGCCCCGAGCTCCGGTACAGGCGGCCATCGAGGAGGGGCAGGATGTGCTGTTCGACATCGATTGGCAGGGCGCGCAGCAGATCCGCAATTCGGCCTTGGGGCAGCACACGCTGTCGATCTTCCTTCTGCCGCCCTCGATATCCGAATTGCGCCGCCGTCTGGAAAGCCGTGGACAGGATACGAGCAAAACCATTGCCCGGCGGATGCAGAAAAGCTGGGACGAGATCAGCCATTGGGATGGTTATGATTTCGTTCTGGTAAACGACGATCTGGATCATACTGAGGAACGCCTAAAAACCATCATCACCGCGACCCGCCTGCGGCGCAGCCAGCAACCGGACCTGATCGGCCATGTGCGCCGGCTCCAGGCCGAATTCGAGGAGCAACAGTCATGACCATCTATGCCCTTGGCACCCGTAAACCGCAGATCCACCCAGATACTTGGATCGCGCCGGATGCCAATGTGGTCGGGGGCGTGATAATCGAGGAAGCCAGCAGCATCTGGTTCGGCTGCACCTTGCGCGGCGATAATGAAGATATCCGCATCGGTGCGGGCAGCAACGTACAGGAAAACTGCGTGCTACATACCGACATGGGCTTTCCACTAGTGATCGGGGCCGGCTGCACCATCGGGCACAAGGTTATACTGCATGGCTGCACCATCGGCGAGAACAGCCTGATCGGCATGGGGGCCACGATCCTGAACGGCGCGCGCATCGGGCGCAACTGCCTGATCGGGGCCGGGGCGCTGATCACTGAGAACAAGGAGATCCCCGACGGATCGCTGGTCATGGGCGCGCCGGGCAAGGTGGTGCGCGAAATCGACGACAAGATGATTGACCGGCTGCGCTGGACGGCGACACATTATCAAGAAAGAATGCGGTTGTTCCGCGATCAGCTGAAAGCGATCCGCTGATATCCTGAGCCCCGAACAGGAGGCATGCCATGACAAACCAGAGCCGAGCACCGCAGCTGTCTGCCCGTAATAAGCCGGATCTGGGGCAGTTTCACTGGGACGATCCGTTACTTCTGGATGATCAGCTGACCGAAGCCGAGCGGATGATTCGCGACAGCGCCCGTGCTTACGCGCAGGAAAAGTTGCATAGCCGCGTGACAGCTGCATTCGCGAATGAGGAAACCGATCCGGCGATCTTTCGCGAGATGGGCGAGATGGGGCTGCTGGGCATGACCATTCCCGAAGAATATGGTGGCCTTGGGGCGGGCTATGTCAGCTATGGACTTGTCGCGCGCGAGGTTGAGCGGGTGGACAGCGGCTATCGTTCGATGATGTCGGTGCAAAGTTCGCTGGTGATGTATCCGATCCATGCCTATGGCACCGATGAGCAGCGCCGGAAATACTTACCCAAACTGGCCAGCGGCGAATGGATCGGTTGTTTCGGGCTGACCGAAGCTGATGCCGGTAGCGACCCGGCGGGGATGAAGACCCGTGCCGAGAAAATCGACGGCGGCTATCGGTTGACCGGCTCAAAAATGTGGATCACCAACAGCCCAATCGCCGACGTGTTCGTCGTCTGGGCCAAATCCGATGCACATGACGGCAAGATCCGCGGCTTTGTACTGGACAAGGGGCTGAAGGGACTGAGCGCACCGAAGATCGCGAACAAGCTGTCTCTGCGCGCCAGCGTCACCGGCGAGATCGTTATGCATGGTGTCGAGATCGGTGACGATGCGCTTTTGCCGGGTACCGAGGGGCTGAAAGGGCCGTTCGGATGTCTGAACCGGGCGCGTTATGGCATCGGCTGGGGCGTTTTGGGCGCGGCTGAGTTTTGCTGGCACGCGGCGCGGCAATATGGGCTGGACCGGCACCAATTCAACCGACCGTTGGCACAAACCCAGTTGTTCCAGAAAAAGCTGGCCGACATGCAGACCGAAATCGTGCTGGGGCAGCAGGCGGCGCTGCGGGTCGGCCGCCTGATGGACGAGGCCCGCGCCGCGCCCGAGATGATCAGCCTGATCAAGCGTAACAATTGCGGTAAGGCGCTCGATATCGCGCGTTTGGCGCGGGACATGCATGGCGGCAATGGTATCAGTCTGGAATTTCATGTGGTCCGCCACCTGATCAATCTGGAAACCGTGAATACCTATGAAGGCACCCATGACGTCCATGCGCTGATCTTGGGCCGCGCCCAGACTGGTTTGCAGGCGTTCTTCTGAGTACCTGCTTGCCGTCGCGACAGCGTGCCATCGCTAACGCAGCCTCTTTCCACAGGCGCATTTCGGTGGCAGGGTATCTATACGGCTGCGCGTGTGTGGAGCACCGTGCGGCAATCCATGTGCCTGCGGGTGCTTAACACACAAGAAACCGGGAGAAACGCATGAAACTCAGATCGTATCTTGCAACAGCGGCGATGCTCGCGCTTGGGGCGGGGGCGGCTTCGGCGCAATCGCTGGTCTATTGCTCGGAAGGGTCTCCCGAAGGGTTCGACCCGGCACTTTATACCTCCGGGACCACCTTTGACGCTTCCAGCCAGCCGATCTTCAATCGTCTGGCGCAGTTCATTCCCGGTACCACCGAGGTTGAGCCGGGCTTGGCGGAAAGCTGGGAGATTTCCGAAGACGGCAAGACGATCACCTTCAAGCTGCGCGAGGGGGTGAAGTTTCACAGCAACGACCAATTCACCCCGACCCGCGACTTCAACGCCGATGATGTGATCTTTACTTTCGACCGGCAGGGCAACCCGGAGAATCCGTATAACAAGGTGTCTGGTGGCTCGTGGGAATACTACGCCGGCATGTCGATGCCTGAACTTTTGGAAAGCATCGAAAAGGTCGATGATTATACGGTCAAGTTCCACCTGACCCGACCTGACGCGCCTTTTATCGCCAACATGGCGATGGATTTCGCATCGATCCACTCCAAGGAATACGCTGATGCGATGATGGAGGCTGGCACTCCGGAAGCGCTGAATCAGAAGCCAATCGGTACCGGACCGTTCGTGTTTCAGGCCTATCAGAAGGATGCGATCATCCGCTATGTGCGCAACCCAGATTATTGGGGGCCGCCAGCGCGGGTCGAGGCACTGATCTTCGCAATCACGCCCGATGCCTCGGTGCGCTATCAGAAGGTCAAGGCGGGCGAATGTCATGTGATGGCCTATCCCAACCCTGCGGATGTGCAGGAAATGAAGGATAACCAGGACATCGTGGTGATGGAGCAGGAGGGTCTCAACGTGGGCTACATGGCCTACAACACGCAGGTTCCGCCCTTTGATAACCCCAAGGTGCGCAAGGCGCTGAACATGGCGATCGACAAGCAGGCGATCATCGATGTGGTGTTTCAAGGCTCGGGTCAGATTGCCAAGAACCCGATACCGCCAACCATGTGGAGCTATCAAGATACGGTCGAGGATGACCCCTATGATCCCGACGCCGCCAAGGCCATGCTGGCCGAAGAGGGCGTATCCGACCTCTCCATGAAGATCTGGGCGATGCCGGTCCAGCGGCCCTATAACCCAAATGCGCGGCGCATGGCCGAACTGATGCAAGAAGATTTCTCCCAGATCGGCGTTAATGTGGAAATCGTCTCATACGAATGGGGCGAATATCTGGAACGGTCCTCGGATGTGGATCGCGACGGCGCGGTGTTGCTGGGCTGGACTGGGGATAACGGCGATCCGGACAACTTCCTTGCGGTGCTGCTCGGCTGCGATGGCGTCGGCGCGTCGAACCGTGCGCAATGGTGCCATGAACCATTCGATGAGTTGATCAACAAGGCCAAGGTGCTAACTGATCAGGACGAGCGCACCAAACTCTATGAGGAGGCACAGATCGTCTTCAAGGAGCAAGCCCCTTGGGCTACAATCGCACATTCGGTGGTCTACATGCCGATGCGACCCGAGGTCGATAATTATGTGGTCCACCCCTTGGGCACCCACATCTTCAACGAAGTCGGCTTCTCTGATTGACCAATGCGGGGCGGTGAATTATGCGCCGCCCCGATCACCTGCATAAAGACCGGAGCGTTCATATCTCCCTATCCCGACCCCTTGCAGACCGTCTGAGCGAATACGCTGCCGTTGCTGCCGATCTGGGAGTTGACGCGGTGGCGCTGGTGCCGGGGCCGAATTTCACCCGTGCAATTGGGCAGTCTTTCATGAGCCATGAACGCCCGTTTCTGGTGGTAATTCCGTCACAGGGACAACCCGCCGCGTTGGTGCCCAATCTGGAACTGGGCAGTTGGGCGCAGGTCGGATTTGACGGCGCGGTGTTCGACTGGCGCGATCAGGATGGGTACGATACGGCCTTTGCCGCGCTGCTGGCGCATCTGAATATCACTTCGCTGGCAGCCGAGGGGCAGGTGATGCGGGTTTTCGTGCATCATGCCTTGAAACGCGCCCAGCCAGACCTGCGTATCACCGACGGTGAAGCGGCGATTTCCGGGCTGCGCATGATCAAGACGCCTGAGGATATTGCGGCGCTTCAGGCCGCGATCGACATTTCCGAACGCGCGCTGGCTCGCACACTGGATAGCGTGCGGCTGGGTCAAAGTGAAAAGGACGTGGAGCAGGCGCTGATTCAGGCGCTGTTCGCCGAGGGTGCGGATGATCTGGCGTTTCCGCCGATCGTCGCCGCCGCAGACAATGCCGCGCGTCCGCACGCGCATGCCCGCGCCGATTACGGGCTGAAAGCGGGGGATGCACTACTGATCGATTTTGGTGCCCGCAAACACGGTTTTGCCGCCGACATCACCCGTACCGTTTTTCTGGATCACGCCAGCGATGAGGCGCAGGCGATCTATGACACGGTGCTGCGTGCCAATCTGCGCGGCCATGAAATCGCCCGCGCGGGCGTTACGGCGCACGCGATCGACGATGCAGTAACCGCCGTGCTTGAGGAGTCGCCCTTTTCCGAATTCATCCGCACTAAGACCGGTCACGGACTGGGCCGCGAAGTGCATGAGGTGCCTTATATCATGCGCGGCAACCATCAGGAGCTGCCCGCCGGCACCGTGTTCACCAATGAGCCGGGGCTGTATATCTCGGGCCAGCTCGGCGTCAGGATCGAAGACGATATCCTGATCACCGATGCGGGATGCACTTCGCTTACTCGCTTTGCCAAGGAACTGACGGTGTTGAAATGCTGAAATATCTCGCCGCGCGGCTGCTGACCTTTGTCCCCACCTTCATTGGTGTCACGCTGATTTCCTTTGCTTTCATCCGCCTGTTGCCGGGTGATCCCATCATCGTCATGGCGGGCGAGCGCGGCATGACCGAGGAGCGCTATGCCGAATTGTCCGCGCAGCTTGGGTTCGATCGGCCCATATATGTGCAGTTCTGGGAATACCTGACCGGGGTGTTGCAGGGCGATCTGGGGCAGTCCTTTGTCACCCGACGCCCGGTCTGGGACGAGTTCTTTTCGCTGTTTCCCGCGACGCTCGAACTGTCAATCTTCGCGATGATCTTTGCGCTGGCACTGGGCCTGCCGGCGGGGGTGATCGCCGCCGTCAACCGGGGCAAGTTCTTCGACCGCGCCCTGATGTCGACGGCGCTGGTGGGCTATTCCATGCCGATCTTCTGGTGGGCGCTGCTGCTGATCATTATCTTCTCTGGGCAATTGGGCTGGACCCCGGTCTCGGGACGGATCGACCTGATTTATTACTTCTCGAACCCGACCGGCTTCATGGTGATTGATGCGATCAAGTCGGGGCAGGAGGGCGCACTGGCCTCGGCGTTGCGCCATCTTGTGTTGCCCGCCATCGTGCTGGGCACCATTCCATTGGCGGTAATCGCGCGGCAGACCCGCAGTGCCATGCTGGAAGTTTTGGGCGAAGATTATATTCGCACCGCGCGCGCCAAAGGGCTGCCACCGCTACGGATCAACGGCATCCACGCGCTGCGCAACGCGCTCATTCCGGTGATCACGGTTATCGGCCTCTCCGTCGGCACATTGCTGGCGGGGGCGATCCTGACCGAGACGATTTTCAGCTGGCCCGGCATCGGCAAATGGATGGTCGATTCGATCTTTCGGCGCGACTATCCGGTGGTGCAGGGCGGTTTGCTCCTGATCGCGGTGATGGTCATGCTGGTGAACCTGACGGTCGATCTGCTTTACGGCGTTATCAACCCCAAGATCAGAAAGCGCTGAGATGTCTGATACTTTGTCTGCCGAAGTAAAAATGATCCAAAACCGTCCCGGTCGCCTGCGTGAGTTCTGGTTCTATTTCCGCGAAAATCGCGGCGCGGTCTTCGGGTTGTGGATCTTTGTCGGTTTCGTGCTCCTGGCGGCATTTGCCCCGTTGATTGCGCCGCATGACCCCTCGGCACAGTTTCGTGCTTTCGCTCTGCGCCCGCCGGTCTGGCAGGATGGCGGCACCTGGCGCTTTCCGCTGGGCACCGACCCGCTGGGGCGGGACATGCTGTCGCGGCTGATCGTTGGCGCGCGCTATTCGTTCTTTGTCGGCATTGTCGTGGTGGCCGTGGCCGCCTCGGGCGGGATCATCATCGGGTTGGTCGCGGGGTTCGCGCCGCGTTGGCTGGATGCGATCATCATGCGGATCATGGATATCATCCTGGCTTTTCCCTCGTTGCTGCTGGCGCTGGTGCTGGTGGCGGTGCTGGGCCCCTCGCTGACCAATGCGATGATCGCCATCGCCATCGTGTTGCAACCCCATTACGTGCGCCTGACGCGCGCCAGCGTGTTGAGCGAAAAGCAGAAAGATTACGTGACATCGGCCCGCGTCGCCGGCTCAGGTCTGATCCGGCTGATGTTTGTCACCGTGCTGCCGAATTGTCTTGCACCGATCATCGTGCAGGGGGCGCTGTCGTTTTCGACTGCAATCCTGGATGCGGCGGCACTTGGGTTTCTCGGCATGGGGGCACAGCCGCCGACCCCGGAATGGGGCACCATGCTGGCCGAGGCGCGGGAATTCATCTTGCGCGCTTGGTGGGTGGTAACTTTTCCGGGCGTGGCGATTCTGGTCACGGTGCTGGCAATCAATCTGATGGGTGATGGGCTGCGCGATGCGCTTGACCCCAAACTGAAGCGGAGCTGACATGAGCCTTTTGAGCGTCCGCAACCTCAGCGTCTCCTTCGCCACTTCGGCGGGTGTCTTCAAGGCAGTGGATTCGGTCGATATCAAAGTCGATAAGGGCGAAATCCTGTCGATTGTTGGCGAAAGCGGCTCGGGCAAGTCGGTTTCGATGCTGGCGGTGATGGGTCTGCTGCCCTGGACTGCCACGGTCACCGCAGATGAGATGATCTTCGATGGCCACGATCTGTCAATGCTGAGCGCGCGCCAGCGCCGGCACATCGTCGGCAAGGATCTGGCGATGATCTTTCAGGAGCCGATGTCTTCGCTCAATCCCTGCTTTACTGTGGGCTGGCAAATCAAGGAAGCGCTGCGCTTGCACCTAGGGCTGGATCGTCGGGCCCGACACGCCCGCGCCGTCGAACTTTTTGAACTGGTCGGTATCCCGGCCCCGGAAAAACGTCTGTCGGCGTTCCCGCACCAGTTGTCAGGGGGCATGAACCAGCGGGTGATGATCGCCATGGCGATTTCCTGCAACCCCAAGCTGCTGATCGCAGATGAGCCGACCACGGCGCTGGATGTGACCATTCAAGCGCAAATTCTCGACCTGCTAACCGGATTGCGCGAGGAAACCGGCATGGGTCTGGTCCTGATCACCCATGACATGGGCGTGGTTGCGGAAACTGCCGAGCGGGTCAGCGTGCAATATGCTGGCCAAAAGATTGAAGAACAGCCGGTGGCGTCGCTGTTTCGTGCGCCACATCATCCCTATACTGCGGCGCTGCTCGATGCGTTGCCCGAACGCGCTACGGACAAGCGCCTGCCGACGATTCCGGGGGTCGTTCCGGGCCAGTTCGACCGCCCGGCGGGCTGCCTGTTCTCGCCACGCTGCAAATATGCCGACGACAAGTGCCGCGCCAAGCCGCCGCCGCCGCTGGGGGGCGATCTGGGCTATGCCCGCTGTTTCTATCCGTTGAATACTGATGAAAGGGCTGCCTCATGACCGCGCCCGTAATGACCGCGACCGCGCTTGCCCGCCATTACGAGGTGGGCGGGGGCATGTTTGCCAAGCCGCAAACCCTGCGCGCGGTGGCGCGGGTCGATTTCGATCTTTACGCTGGCAAGACTTTGGCCGTGGTCGGGGAATCCGGCTGTGGCAAGTCCACCTTGGCGCGCATGATCACGATGATCGAAGAGCCGACCGCAGGGTCGCTGACGCTGGATGGCCAGCCGGTTGTGCGCGCGCGCTGGCCCAAATTGCGCCAAGACGTGCAGATCGTCTTTCAGGATCCTTATGGTTCGCTCAATCCTCGCCAACGCGTCGGCACGATCTTGATGGAGCCGCTGGCGATCAACCGTCGCGACATGAAGAAAGCCGCGCGCGAGGAAAAGGCGCGCGAGATGCTGGGGCTGGTTGGGCTGCGCCCCGAACATTTCGACCGCTATCCGCATATGTTTTCCGGTGGCCAGCGGCAGCGCATCGCCATCGCGCGAGCACTGATGCTGGACCCAAAGGTACTGGTACTGGACGAACCGGTTTCGGCGCTTGACGTGTCGATCCAAAGCGCAATTCTGAACCTGCTGGTTGATCTGCAGGAACGTATGGGGTTGGCCTATCTGTTCATCAGCCATGATCTGAGCGTGGTGCGCCACGTCGCCGACGAGATCATCGTGATGTATCTGGGCAAGGCGGTGGAGCGCGGCCCCAAAGCGGACGTGTTCGCCGCGCCGCGCCATCCCTATACCAAGGCACTGTTATCCGCGACGCCGCAAGCTGACCCAGCAGCCCGCAAGGAACGGATCAAGCTGGTGGGCGAACTTCCCTCGCCGCTGGACGTGCCGCCGGGCTGCCCATTCGCGCCGCGCTGCTGGAAGGTGCAGGATATCTGCCGCGAGACGCGCCCGGAACTGGACCTGCCTGCCCATGCGGCGGCCTGCTTTTTTCCGCTGAAACCCGGCGAAAACGCCACCGATGCGGTCTTGTCGGAAGAGGACTTCAACACCGAGTCCTTGCCGCAGACCGATTGAACTGCCTGCGGCTACGAAATGCAGGTCATCCCGACGGTGTCGTCATGTAGTAATGCCTTTCAGTCGGGCATTCAGAGCTTGCAGCGCCAGAATATAGCCATAGGCGCCAAAGCCGCAAATCTGGCCCAGTGCGACCGGGGCGATATGGGACACCTGCCGGAACGTTTCACGGGCATGTATATTGGAAAGATGGACCTCGACCAGCGGCAGCTCGACCGAGGCAATGGCATCGCGCAGCGCGACTGACGTATGCGTATAGGCACCAGCGTTCAAAACGATACCGTCTTTTTGGTCGCGCGCATCATGAATTGCGTCAATCAGAGCGCCTTCATGGTTGGACTGCAAACAGGTGACCTTGAACCCGAGTTCGTTAGCGGTGCGCCGGCAGCTTTCCTCGATCATGGCAAGGGTGGTCGTGCCATAGACTTCGGGTTGTCGCGTGCCCAACAGGTTCAGATTGGGACCGTTCAGGATCAGAATGGATGTCATTGAAATCTTACCTTTGGTTACCTGTTGATACGCCCGACACTCCGGCACTGTCCAGTTTTTCGGGCGCTGCCGTGAACTCGGGCGTCGGGGCAGATTAGCGTAGTTGTCAATTGGATATGCAGATGTAATTCTCGTGCACAAGGGCTAATGGGGGTGCAATACAGGGCACGAGCCCTCGGCATTCAAGCACAGGTAAGGAGAGCGCAATGCGCGACGTTTCTCATCTGCCGCCTGCGCTGCGTGGGTTGCGCCTGCCGCTGCTGGGGGCGCCGATGTTCATTGTTTCGGGGCCAGAGCTGGTTATCGCCCAATGCAAGGCAGGTATTGTCGGCTCGTTTCCGGCGCTGAACGCGCGCGAGGGCAAGGGCGAACCGGCGCAATTGGACAAATGGCTGACCCGCATTACCGAAGAACTGGACCGCCACAATCAAGCCAACCCCGACCATCCGGCAGCGCCTTTCGCGGTGAATCAAATCGTCCATCGTTCGAACGGACGACTGGAACGTGATCTGGAAATTTGCGCGCGACACAAGGTGCCGATCTGGATCACCAGTCTGGGCGCACGGGCCGAAGTGAACGAGGCGGCCCATGGCTGTGGCGGGATCGTGTTGCATGACGTTATCAACAACACCTTCGCCCGCAAAGCCATCGAGAAGGGGGCCGATGGGCTGATCGCCGTTGCTGCTGGCGCTGGGGGACATGCGGGGAAGCAATCACCCTTTGCGCTGGTTGAGGAAATTCGCGACTGGTTTGACGGGCCTTTAATCTTGTCCGGGGCGATCGCGACGGGCCGTGCATTGTTGGCCGCACGGGTGGCCGGGGCCGATCTGGGTTATACGGGGTCGCCCTTCATCGCCACAGATGAGGCCAATGCACCGGCGCGCTACAAAGAGATGATCGTAACCGGCAGCGCCGAAGATATCGTCACCTCCTCCCTGTTCACGGGCGTTTCGGGAAATTATCTGAGGGAGTCGATCAAGGCTGCCGGACTGGATCCAGACAACTTGTCGACTGGGCAGGCCGCGACGATGAATTTCGGGTCAGGGTCGTCAAAGGCCTGGACAGATATTTGGGGCGCGGGTCAGGGTATCGGGGTTGTGAAAGCAATCAGCAGAGCCGCAGATCTGATCGCGCGGATCGAAGAAGAATACCGGGCTGCCGCGAGGAAAATCGCCTCTGAATTCATAAGGTGATCTAAGGTGAGAGATGAGTGTTGCACTGTAAGGTTTTGATATAACATGCTATAGTCGGATATCATGGGTGGGGCGGCATGGCTTGCCGAATATCGGCTGAATCTGCAGCGCCACTGACTTTCCGAAAGGACGGCAATGAGAAAGACACAGCCAGAGGCAGCGGGGCTGGATCGCAGACGGCTTGAGCGGATCGGCATCTGGATGCAGCGCTATGTGGATGAACGCAAATTTGCCGGGGCATCGGTACTGATCGCACGCGGCGGGCAAGAGGTCTATTTCGACGCCAGAGGTCAGCGTAACATCGCCCGCGATCTGGATTTCACCCGTGACACAGTTGTGCGACTATACTCCATGACCAAGCCGATCACGACGCTCGCCGCCATGTGCCTGATCGAGCGCGGTATGTTCCATCTTGATGCGCCGGCTTCTGAATTTATCCCTGCATTCAGTGACATGCGATCTCTTATTAAAGGGGCAGAGCGTTTGGATCAGGTCGAGCCCTGCGCCGTGCCGACAATCCATCAGTTGATGACACACACATCGGGCCTAAGCTATCCGTTCAATCCCGGCGTGCTGCCCCGCGCCATGGATGAGGGCGATTTGATGTTCCGACCCGCGCAGGGGAACTTGGCCGATATGGCCGAGCGGGTTGCGGCATTGCCGCTGGCCTTTCATCCCGGCAAACGTTGGGAGTATTCGGTCGGCATCGACATTCTGGGTCGCGTAATCGAGGTGGTGTCGGGGCAGTCGCTCGACAAGTTTCTGCGCGAACATATCCTTGGCCCGCTCGGCATGACACAGACTGCATTTCGCGTGCCCAAGGCCACCGGCGAGCGGTTCGCAGCGCTGTACACGCCGCTTGCGGGCGATGCGATGGCGCTTAATACGGCGCGCAAAGGCGACGACAGCCTGCGACTTGCCGATGCGCCGGGATCATCCCCGTTTGAGTGTACCACGCTGTTTTCGGGCGGCGGCGGGCTGGTCGGCACAATCGATGACTATATGCAGTTTGCCGAATATCTGCGCAGTGGCATGACCGGGCAGGGCGCGCGGATCGTGGGGCCGCGGACGCTGGAGTTTATGATGCGAAACCACCTGCCCGGTGACATTGCATCAATGGGACCGCAGAGCTTCGCCGAACAGCCAATGCAGGGCATGGGGTTTGGCCTTGGCGGCGCGGTAGTGATCGATCCGGCGCGTACCCGTGCGCCAAGCAGCGTCGGGGATTTCAGTTGGGGCGGTATGGCGTCCACGTTTTTCTGGGTCGACCGGGCACAGGATCTGAGTGTCGTCTTCTTTACGCAACTGGCACCCTCCAGCGCCTATCCGGCTCGCCCGCAACTCAAGGCACTGGTTCAGGGGACACTGACATGACCGAACTTGGACGCATCTTATGGACGCCTAGCGCCAGCCGCGCCGAGGCCAGTCTGATGGCTGAATTTCTTCGCTGGCTGAGCGCCGAACGCGGCCTGACGTTCAGCGATTACAACGCATTATGGGAATGGAGTATCAGCGACCTGGATGGTTTCTGGTCTGCAATCTGGGCGTTTTTTAAGCTCGAATCTTCGACCCCGTACACAGGGATTCTGTCCGAGGAGCGAATGCCCGGCGCGGTCTGGTTTCCGGGGGCGCGGCTGAATTTTGCGCAGCACATGTTGCGACAGGTCCGCGACACGCCCAAGGGGACCGCGCTGATCGTGCAATCGGAGACCTTTGGGCATAAGAAAATCACGTGGGAAGGGCTGACCAAGCAGGTCGCCAGCGTCGCGGCGCAATTTCGGGCCATGGGGGTGGTTCAGGGCGACCGGGTGGCGGCGATCCTGCCCAATACGGAGACTGCGGTCATTGCCTTTCTGGCAACCGCCAGCATCGGCGCAATCTGGTCACTATGCTCGCCCGATATGGGGCCGATCGCGATTTTGGACCGGTTCCGCCAGATCAAACCGAAACTGCTGATCACACAGGATGGCTATGTGTATGCCGGCAAGATCTTTGACCGGCGCGCGGCAAATGACGACATCGCCGCCGCATTGCCGACGCTGGAGCAGCGCGTCGTGGTGCCTGCGATCGCGGAGCCGCCCGAGGGGGTGATCGTCTGGGGTGACTTGACCCGTGATGACATTGCACCGGATTTCGCGCAGGTGTCGTTCGATCATCCGCTCTGGGTGGTTTATTCATCAGGTACCACCGGCGACCCCAAACCCATCGTACAGGGTCATGGCGGCGTGCTACTTGAAGGCGTGAAACATGCCCTGCACTTGGATCTGAGTGCACGTGACAGGTTCTGCTGGCTGACTTCCTCGGGTTGGATCATGTGGAACATCCAATTCTTTGCGCTGGCACAGGGTGCGGCGCTGGCGCTGTTTGACGGGGCAGCAAACCATCCCAATCTGCTGGAGGTCTGGCGCTTCGCTGCGCGCGAGCGGCTCAGCTATTTCGGTGCTGGGGCGGCCTTTTTCGAGGCCTGTGATAAAGCCGACATCCGCCCGCGCGAGGAGCTGGACCTTGGCGCGCTGCGCTCGGTCGGGTCGACCGGATCGCCACTGTCGCCAGACGGTTATGACTGGGTTTACGAGGCGGTGAATCCCGATATCTGGTTGGCCCCGATTTCCGGCGGCACCGATATTTGCGGTGCCTTTGTCGGCGGAAATCCAATGGCCCCGGTCCGCGCGGGCGAAATGCAGTGCCGGTTTCTGGGTGCTTCCATATATGCGTTCGACGAGGGTGGAAACCCGGTGAGCGGGCAGGTCGGTGAACTGGTATGCACCCGTCCGCTGCCGTCGATGCCGCTGTATTTCTGGGGCGACGACGACGGCACCCGCCTGCATGAAAGCTATTTCGACACCTATCCGGGGGTATGGCGGCATGGCGACTGGATTGAAATCACCAAACATGGCGGCGTTATCATCTATGGGCGCTCGGATGCCACGATCAACCGCAAGGGGCTGCGGCTGGGCAGTGCGGAAATCTATCAGGCAATCGAAATGTTACCCGAGATTCATGATTCCTTGGTGGTTGATCTGGAGTTTTTGGGGCGCGGAAGTTTCATGCCGCTTTTCATAGTGTTGGAAGACGGTTTTAATCTTGATCAGGCGCTATGCGAGCGGATCAATCAGACCATTCGCGACCGGGTATCGCCACGTTTTATTCCCGATGAAATCGTGCGGATCGATGCGGTGCCGCGTACCCTGTCTGGAAAGAAGCTGGAAGTGCCGGTAAAGAAACTGCTGCTGGGCCATGCGCCGGATAAGGTGATTAAACGCGACGCGATGGCGAATCCGGACAGTTTTGATGCGCTCCTCGCCTATGCGGCGCAGCGCAAGGCGCGCAGTGAGAAGGATAATGGACAAAATGGATGACGCAGCGGCGGGATTGCTGAATTTGCTCGACATCGAGCGGCTCGAGGTCGATCTGTTTCGCGGTACTGGCCATGGCGGAGAGACCAGTATGCGGATTTATGGCGGCCAAGTGATCGCGCAGGCGCTGGCGGCCGCCTATCGCACGGTGCCCGAGCGATTATGTCACAGCCTACATGCCTATTTCATCCGGCCCGGCGATCCGTCGATACCGGTGATCTATAGCGTTGATAGATCGCGGGACGGCGGCAGTTTCACGACACGCCGTGTGATCGCGATCCAGAACGGCAAGCAGATCCTGAACATGAGCGCGTCTTTCCATGTGGCCGAAGAGGGCTTTGACCATCAGCACGAGATGCCGCCGGCTGACCCACCGGGAAACCTTCCCAGCCGGGCCGATTTGCGCCAGCAATTTGCGCATCAACTGCCGGAGGACCTGCGACAGGACTTTTTACGGCAACGCCCAATCGACTTTCGCGAACATGCCCCTCGGGATCTATTGCACCCCGAACCGCAATCAGACCGTAATTATCTGTGGTTTCGCATGGAGGATGCCGCAGGGGCCGACGTCCGAATGCAGCATTGCCTGTTGGCCTATGCATCGGACATGAACCTGTTGGGTTCGTCTTTGCGCCCGCATGGCGAGAATTTTTTTACCGGCAATGTGATGACCGCAAGTTTGGATCACGCGATGTGGTTTCACGCCCCGATCCGGTTTCAGGATTGGCATCTATACGTTATGGACGCCCCATTCACCGGCGGCGGGCGCGGGTTCAACCGGGGAACGATCTTTCACATTGACGGAGAGCTGGTTGCCAGTACCGCGCAAGAGGGTCTGATGCGCCCGATGCGCCCGATGCGCCGCAATAAGCAGGTTTAACAGGCTCTATCCGCCTCAGAGGCTATCCGCACTCGCCACAGGTGTAACGAATGCGGGGTGACGCGAAATACGGCGAGTCCTGGGCGATACAGGTCGGGGACCGCGTTTAGTTCACGGTTACCCCGACCACCTGCACTGATCAGGCCTTGGGCGGGGTGGCGGTTTTCACCGAGTGCAGTTCATTATTTTTGAAATGCAGGGTAAAACTATCTTGTGCCGCTGTGCTATTTTCCCGGAGGGTCACTTCCAGACGCGCCCCCTGTAGATCCGCGCTTTCCAAGATCGCTTTTTCGCCATCCAGCCAGGCGGTACCGGTGATTTCCTGAAAATCTTGCTGCAGGTCAATGCGATACAGCCTGCCGTCCAGTCTTTCCCATTCCCAGATGCCTGCGATTTGTGCCGGCACGATCCATTTGTAGATATTTACACCACTCATCTCGCGCCAATCATCAGGCTTCCAGTCCCCCATGCCGAAGGCGTGGGAAATGATACGGGTACCAGGGCGCAATTCACTCAAAAGCCGGGGGCGTAACTCCAGATTGACCATCTCGAGAAGATACAGGGTAACCACTGTCGCCGCGCTGATGTCGACCGTGAAGATGTCATCTTCGATAAAGTCGACAAGGAACTGGACCCCGGCCCATCCGGCCTCTTCCATGGCGTCCGCAATACGTTCAGGGTCAAGGTCGACGCCTATGCCAGTTGTATCCCGATTTCTGGCAGCAGAAATCAAGATACGGCCATCGCCGGAGCCCAAATCATACAGCACGTCATTCGGTCCAACAGCCCCCAAATTCAACATAGCCTCGACGACGTTTTCATCCGTGGGTACGAAGGGAACGTCCAGAAGAGTTTCAGGCGGGGATGTGTAGCTGTCGACACCGATTTCGTCGGTCAAGTCTCTAAACAATAATATACCTGCGAGGTTAAGTCGGGCGAAATGCCCAGCGTTCATTTTTTGTAGTTCCGGTAGAAAAGCTTGGCCCCACGCGAAAACGATCCCGTCTGCGATGGGGTCGTGTGGTTTCGGGACCAGCGTTTATCCGCTTAGCCGGAAGAACAGCGGCAAGCTATGTTCTTGTAGGACGTAGCAGATACAGGAAGCAAGCAACTACACTGACCCTGGCTCAGTCTTTGCGCGCATCGTTCTGGGATCTGATCAGTGACTCGAGCTCCGCCAGACGGGTTAGAACCTCGTCACGATACGTGTCTGTCCTTTCGTTGGATTCTTCTTGATGGGCATCCTGCATAGAATTCACGATCAAGCCGACCAGCAGGTTCACCACGGCAAAGGTTGTCACCACGATGAAGGGAACAAAGAACAACCACGCAAATGTGTAGACTTCCATTACTGGGCGAACAATGCCCATCGACCAACTCTCAAGCGTCATGATCTGGAATAGTGAATAGCCGGATCGTGCCAGCGTGCCGAACCATTCGGGAAAGGCCGCGCCGAAAAGCTTGGTCGCCATGACAGAGCTTATGTAAAAGATCGCGCCCATCAGCAAAAAGACCGAGCCCATGCCCGGCAGCGCATTAACCAGCCCTTCCACCACCCGCCGCAGCGACGGCGCCACCGACACAACACGTAGAAGGCGCAATATTCGCAAGGCGCGCAGCACGCTCAGGCCCTGAACCGCAGGAATCAGGGATATACTTACGATCACAAAGTCAAACACGCTCCACCCGCGGCGGAAGAAATCCAAACCACGTGCGAAGAGTTTGAGCGCGATTTCGACCACGAAAATGAAGAGGCAGATCCGGTCGATGAGCACGATCAGCGGGCCAGCGAGTTCCATCGCTGTCTGCGAGGTTTCGAGCCCGAGAATGACGGCGTTCAACAGGATTACGCCGATTATGAAATTTTGCACGGCGGGCCGATCCACGAAACGGGCAGTCCGTTCGCGGAGAGAAGGCGGGGGGAGATAGCTGTGATCAGTCATTGGCGCACATATCGAACACATCTTCGGGATCGGCAAGATCTCAGTTAGTGCTGTCTGCGCCTTGTTGCGCACCGTCCGCACCCGTCGCGGTCATGCTGATCTAAAGATTTGCGTCTTGTTATCCCACATCAGAACCACTGGCCTGTTTCCATCAGGCCGAGATTGAGTAACTGGCCGGAATGCCATTCGAACGGGATTGAGTTGTGCCAGCGCAGTGTGTTGATGGATAATGTTGAATCCGGATTGCGTTTCAGTGCCTTGGCTGCCCGAAATGAACAGATCACCGCTGTCAGGTTGTTGTGCCAAGGGCATGCGTAGGTGTTGTATTCTTGAGCTACGAACGTGTGATTGGGCAGCAGTTCCGCGCCCGGTGCAGCGCGGAATAGGGCGATCCGGTCGATCTTACGCCGTTCTGTGGGGACATGCTCCTCGAAACGCCAGCGCAATCCGCCGAAGAAATCAAGCTGTCTTTCACGGGCCTGGCCAGTGGTCGGGTCCTTGCGCGCCTGTGCATAATATCCCGAGCGGTCAAGATAGGCTTCATCCAGCGATACCGCGCTCGGGAACTTCGCAAGATCGCCGGCGTAAAGGTCGACCACGTAGGTTAACATTGCGTCCCGTCGCTCTTCGCCGTGGAAGGTCAGCATTTCGTTGACACTGCGGGTTTCGCAGAAGGGAAAGAACAGATATTCTGCATTATAGCAGTAGTAAAGCCATGTGCCCGGTGCCGCGCGGATCACCTGGTTCACCGCATTGCACACGGCCATGGGCGGGCTGCAATCAAAGCCGATCCGATACAGGTTATCTGGCAACTCATCCGGCAACTCAAATGCGTCGGGCATCAGCGCGAGAACGGCTTTGAAGCCGCACTTCAGATGGTGGTGCAGGGTCGAGCCGATTTCGGTATCATCCTCGACAAAAACCATCGCAACCGGACCTTGGTTCAGCACCGGCTTTGCAGTCTTCAGAAAGCTGTCGATCGAGTCAAATCTCATATCCTTGCCCCTGTCGGATCGCGATCTTCTGGTTCTCCGCGGTAGAATCGGTTAACTGCATATGGAAAGCAAGCAGGCGCGGATCGGTCCCGACCGCCGTGCCGCTCCCAAGTCGGAAGCCCCTAAATATGACCACGTCCAAAAAACTGTTCATCAAGACCTATGGCTGCCAGATGAATGTCTATGACAGCGAACGCATGGCCGAAACGCTGGGCGGGCAGGGCTATGTGCAGACTGACACTCCCGACGATGCGGACATGATTCTGCTTAATACCTGCCACATCCGTGAAAAGGCAGCCGAAAAAGTCTATTCCGAACTGGGCCGGTTTAAAGGGTTGAAGTCGGCCAATCCCGAACTGAAGATTGGCGTCGCCGGTTGTGTGGCGCAGGCCGAGGGGCAGGAGATCATCAATCGCGCGCCGCTGGTTGATTTGGTCGTTGGGCCGCAAAGCTATCATCGATTGCCCGAGCTGGAAGCAAAGACTCAGAGCGGACAGAAGGCGCTGGATACCGACTTTCCCGAAGAGGACAAGTTCGAGCGGTTGAAAGCCCGCCCGAAGGCACCCCGCGGCCCGACCGCCTTTCTAACTGTTCAGGAAGGGTGCGATAAATTCTGCGCTTTCTGCGTTGTGCCCTATACCCGCGGAGCCGAGGTGTCGCGCCCGGCTGCGCGCATCATCGACGAGGCGCGTGATCTGGTCGAACGGGGCGTGCGGGAAATCACCCTGCTGGGCCAAAACGTCAACGCCTATCACGGAGTGGGGGAGGGTGGCGAATGGGGCCTTGCCCGGTTGATCCGCGCGCTGGCGGAGATCGACGGCTTGGCGCGAATCCGCTTCATGACCTCGCATCCCAATGACATGGATGATGATTTGATCGCCGCGCATGGCGATTGTGAGAAACTGATGCCCTATCTGCATCTGCCGGTGCAGTCGGGCAGTGATCGCATTTTGAAGCGCATGAATCGCAACCACACCTCCGAAAGCTATCTGCGCCTGATCGAGCGTATCCGAGAAGCACGCCCTGATATCCTGATTTCGGGAGATTTTATCGTCGGTTTCCCCGAAGAGACCGAAGCGGATTTTCAGGCCACGATGGATTTGGTCGCGGCAGTTGAATACGGGCAGGCCTATTCGTTCTGTTATTCTCCGCGGCCCGGTACGCCGGCGGCAGAACGCCCGCAAGTGCCCGCAGACGAGGCCTCAGAGCGGTTGCAGCGGCTGCAGGCGCTGCTGGCGCAGCAGCAGCGACAGGTGCAGGAGTCGATGGTCGGACGCGAGGTCGGAGTGTTATTTGAGAAACCAGGCCGCGAACCCGGCCAGATGGTTGGCAAATCTGATTACTTGCACGCGGTTCATGTGACTGACAACGATATAGAGGCTGGTGGGCTGCGCCGGGTGCGTATTACCGGGTCTGGCCGAAATTCGCTAAACGGCGAATTGGTTGACTGCAAGTGAGGATTGTCGGCAACGAACTGCGCTGAAAATAGGCAGGTTGGTACGCAAACACCTATATGGACTGGACCTTGCGCCCTGCCACTGGCTTGATAGGACTCGATCAAACTCTGGATCCGTGACACCGGACACAGACACCGAGGTGCACCCTTTTGAAACCCGCACGTTACGCATCATCTGCAATCCGCAACTGTCTGACAGCCGCCGGTTCAGTCATGGCAATTGCCTGTACCCTCGGCGGGACCGCGCAAGCCGGCAATGTCGAGCCGGTGATTGTTGAGCCTGTCGTGACAGCCCCTGCAAATCCGAATTGGGAAGGGTTCTATTTGGGCGGCAAGGTCGGTTATGCGTTTGGGGGGGAGGACCGAGTCGGATTTAGAGATCCATCGGGTACTCTGGTGGAACGCTCGGTAGGGACGCTGGAATATAGCGGTTTTAATTACGGATTGCGGCTGGGATGGCGTGGCCAGCACAATATGGCAGAACGGGCCTTCGTCTACGGCGCCGAACTAGGCTATGACCGTGGCAATGTGAAGGATTCCTTTAGCAGAGGATATTCCGCTTCTGTGGACACGAACCATGTGCTGGGGTTACGTCTGAAAAGCGGTTTCACCAACAAGTCTGGCAATACGCTATTTTACGGTATCTTGGGCTATGTACGCGGCGATTTCGATTACGCGGTTAATGGTACAACAGGTGGCGATTCCATCGATCTGGATACTTCGTTCAATACCGATGGGTATTCGATCGGTCTGGGCGTTGAGCATATGCTGAACGAGCGCTGGTCGGTCAACGCCGAATGGGAATACCTTGAGTTCGACCGCAGGCGACTTGACGACGACAGTGGCGACTTTACAACCGCGACCCCGAAATATAACAACTTGCAACTCGGCGTGAATTTTCGTTTCTGATCAGTGGCCATTCTGCTTCCGAATGTTTTCCACCAGAGGCGGTTGGGAATTTTTTGCTTTTCCGGCCGGGAATCCCCATGTCGCGTCTTGCGCTGCGTCAAGCATATTGGCACGGTCAATTAATACCATCAGAACAGGAGAGCGGATTGGCCATTGGTGCCCTGACCCCACCGCAACAACCGGACGCACCGCGTGATGTGCAGATCGAATTTCCCGACAACCGCCTGTTGATCGACCTGTGCGGCGAATATGACCGCAATCTGGCCGATATCGAACAGAAGCTGGATGTACAGATCATGCACAAGGGCAACGTGTTGTCGATCATAGGCGAGCCCGAGAAGCAAAAGCAGGTTGCCGACGTGTTGCAGGCGCTCTATGCGCGGCTTGAAGCTGGGCGCGATGTCGAAAGCGGTGACATCGACCGCGAAGTGCGCATGGGCAATGATGAGCCACAGCCGCCCAAGTATATTCCAGCCAACCAGCTTGAGATGTTCAAAGGTGACAGGGTTGAGATCCGAACACGCAAGAAGCTGGTCGAGCCACGGACCGAGGCGCAGCGTACCTATGTTAAATCTTTGTTTGCCAACGATCTGGCGTTTGGGATTGGGCCAGCCGGCACGGGCAAAACCTATCTGGCGGTGGCGGTGGGCGTAACGATGTTCATCGACGGCCATGTCGATCGGATCATCTTGTCGCGCCCTGCGGTCGAGGCGGGCGAGAAACTTGGCTATCTGCCCGGCGACATGAAGGATAAAGTCGATCCCTACATGCAGCCGCTTTACGACGCATTGAACGACTTTCTACCGGGCAAACAGCTCGCCAAACTGATTGAGGAGCAGCGGATCGAAATTGCGCCTTTGGCCTTTATGCGCGGACGCACCCTGTCCAATGCCTTTGTGGTGTTGGATGAGGCGCAAAACGCCACGACGATGCAGATGAAAATGTTCCTGACCCGTCTGGGCGAGGGGTCGCGTATGGTGGTGACAGGTGACCGCACGCAGGTCGATCTGCCGCGCGGCGTGAGTTCCGGACTGGCCGACGCCGAGCGTCTGCTAACACATATCCCGCAGATCGGATTCAACTATTTTACCGCGCGCGACGTGGTGCGCCATCCGCTGGTCGCCGCGATCATCGACGCCTATGAGGCCGATAATTAAGATGCGACTTCTTGACGCTCTCACAGCTATCTTGTGTAGCGGGTGTTTCCCGGTCACATCGCTATCATGACTGTTGAGATTGTAATCGAAGATACGCGCTGGCAGGCGCTTGATCTGCCGCGTCTGGCTGAAACCGCCGCCGACGCCACACTGATGCACCTCGGCATGGACCCGGAAGCGTGGGAAATCGCGCTGCTGGGGTGCAATGATGCACGTATCGCAGCACTGAACGGTGATTTTCGCGGCAAACCTGAGCCGACGAATGTGTTATCTTGGCCATCGCAGAACTTCGCGGCCGCACCAGATGGCGCGATGCCCGTCGCTCCCCGGGGGCCGGACCCGGAACTGGGCGATATTGCCATCGCCTATGAGACCTGCCGAAGCGAAGCGCGGGAACTGGGCAAGCCGCTGAAGGCGCATGTGACCCATCTGGTTGTGCATGGGGTGTTGCACCTACTGGGGTTCGACCATGAACGCGACGCCGATGCGGTGCTTATGGAGCGGATCGAGACGGAAATCCTTGGCAAATTGGGTCTGGATGACCCATATGTGTGATAACGGGGCGTCGATGACGCTCGATTCTGGACAGGAATGATGGAAGACGACATAGACGGAAGTTCTGGCGCGGCGCGACGCGCGCAGCCACAGGACGAAATTACCGACAGGCCCGAGGAAAAAACGGGTTTATTGGGACGGATTTTCGAGGCTTTCACACAAACCGAGAACGGTAGCGGCGACCCGGTCAACGGCGGTCGTCTGGACAACCCGTCCCACGGCATGATCAACCTGCGCCGGATGCGGGTCGAGGATGTGGCGATCCCCACTGCCGATATCGTCGCCGCTGCGGTGACGATCACCAAGGATGAACTGGTCAAACTGTTCCGCGATAGCGGCATGAGCCGGATACCGGTTTATGACGGTACACTTGATACGCCGCTGGGCTTCGTGCACCTGAAGGATCTGGCGCTGAGCCACGGGTTTAATGGCAATACCGCCGAGTTCGACCTCAGATCGATGGTGCGTCCGGTTCTGTTCGTTCCGCCCTCGATGCCGATTGGCGTGTTGCTCACCAAGATGCAGACGGAACGACGGCACATGGCTCTGGTGATCGATGAATATGGTGGCGTCGAT
The DNA here is from genome assembly GCF_016307205.1 of Pontibaca salina. Lineage (GTDB taxonomy): Bacteria > Pseudomonadota > Alphaproteobacteria > Rhodobacterales > Rhodobacteraceae > Pontibaca > Pontibaca salina. The sequence continues at coordinate 118,728 of NZ_JAEIJD010000006.1, forward strand.
GGCTTGGTAACGATCGAGGATCTGATCGAACAGGTCGTGGGCGAAATCGCGGACGAGCACGACACCGACGAGGACCAGACTTGGATCAAGGAGCGGCCCGGCTGCTATGTGGCCCAGGCGAAAACCCCGCTGGAGGAGTTCGAGGCCGAAATCGGCCTGTCGCTGACCGATAGCGACACCGTCGACGAGGAGGAGATCGACACATTGGGCGGTCTGGTATTCATGTTGTCGGGGCGCGTCCCGACACGCGGCGAAGTTGTGCAGCATCCTGACGGTACCGAGTTCGAAGTGATCGACGCCGACCCGCGCCGGATCAAACGGATGCGCGTGCGCCTGCCGGAACCGCGCTGATGGTCTCGATGCCGTCGCGGCGGCTGCTTGTACGGCTGTTGTTGGCGGTGCTGGCCGGGGCGCTTGCGGCGCTGGGGCTGGCGCCTGTCGGCTGGTGGGGCGTCACGCTGGCGGTGCTGCTGGGACTGCCCGCGCTGGTCTCGGGCGGCCTGAGCGCGCGGCAGCAGGGCGCGGTCGGCTGGGCGCTGGGGCTGGGCTATTTCCTGCATGGCCTGTTCTGGATCATGGAGCCGTTTCAGGTCGATGCGGCGCGCCATGGCTGGATGGCCCCCTTTGCACTGGTGTTCATGGCTGGCGGGATGGCGCTGTTTTGGGGCGCGGCCTTTTGGGGTGCGGCGCGTATCGGACGTTCCAGCGCGGGCCGAATCTGGGCGCTGGTGTTGCTATGGGCGCTCGCCAGTTTTGCGCGGGCCTATCTGTTCACCGGATTCCCTTGGGGCGCGCTGGCGCAGATTTGGGTTGATACCGATGTGGCACTATTGCTGGCATGGCTCGGGCCGCACGGTCTGACCCTATTGACACTAGCCGCCACGCTGCCGACGGGAATGGTCCTATGCGGGCTGGCAACGCCACACAGACGCGCGAACATGCCCCATTCTCTGCCGGTGCTAGCGCTTGTCCTATCGGTCGGGGCGGTCACAACGCTGCCCCCGACGGTGACGATGACCGATCACGTCGTTAGGCTGGTCCAACCCAATGCGCCGCAGAACGAGAAATGGGATCCGACGCGCATCCCTGTATTTTATGAGCGCCAGCTTGCTTACACCGCCGCGGCGCCGCGCCCCGATCTGATTGTCTGGCCCGAAACCGCGATTCCGTGGCTTCTGGATGATGCGGGCCCGGCACTAGAGGAAATTGCCGCCGCGGCGGCGGGCGCACCGGTTGTGCTGGGGGTGCAGCGCGATGAGCGTGCGCGCTACTATAACGCGATGGTCTATCTGGACGCGACCGGCGCAGTGGCCGGGGTTTACGATAAACACCATCTTGTGCCCTTCGGCGAATATATCCCCTTTGGCGATCTGGCCGCACAATTCGGTCTGCATGGATTCGCTGCGCAAGAGGGCGCCGGGTACAGCGCCGGGCCGGGGCCGGTTCAGATGCCGTTTGGAGCGTTGGGGCAGGGCGTACCGCTGATTTGTTACGAGGCGGTCTTTCCGCAGGATGTGGGCGGTGCCGGTGGGCGCGCCGATTTCCTGATCCAGATCACCAATGATGCATGGTTCGGCCAGAACAGCGGCCCCTATCAACATCTGGTCCAAGCGCGGATGCGCGCGATCGAACAAGGGCTGCCGATGATTCGCGCGGCCAACACCGGCATTTCCGCAATGATCGATCCGCTGGGGCGGGTATCGGAAAGTATTCCCCTAGGGCAGGCGGGCTATCTTGACGCCAAATTGCCGGCGCCGTTGGCGCCGACGCTTTATGCTCGACTTGGCGATATGCCAATATTGGCGCTGTTGTCGCTGGCGCTGGCGGCACTCTGGTTTCGGCAATTGCGCAAAGGGGGCGTCGTTCTGCATTGACGTCGAAGGTGAGCACGCGTAACCATTTACAACCCGTCACAACGGCTTCCTGACGTGACGGGCTAAACCCAATGGAGCACTCTCATGTCACGCGATAATTATGTCTTCGCCTCGGAATCGGTTTCTGAAGGGCACCCCGATAAGGTCTGCGATCGTATTTCTGACGCCATTCTTGATGCCATGCTGCGCGAAGAGCCCGAAGCGCGGGTTGCCGCTGAAACCTTTGCGACCACCAATCGCGTGATCATCGGGGGCGAGATCGGGTTGGCTGACAAAACCAAACTGCATCAGTACCTGGAAGGTATGGAAGACATTGTTCGCGCCTGTATCAAGGATATTGGATACGAGCAGGACAAGTTTCATCATGCCACCTGTGAGATAACCAACCTACTGCACGAACAATCTGCCCATATCGCTATGGGCGTGGACGCGGCAGAGGACAAGGAAGAAGGGGCTGGCGATCAGGGGATCATGTTTGGTTTCGCCACGCGTGAGACCGAAGCGTTGATGCCCGCGCCATTGCATTATGCCCATGCGATCCTGCGGCGTCTGGCCGAGGTGCGCAAGGATGGGACCGAGCCGGCCTTGGGCCCAGACGCCAAAAGCCAGCTTTCGGTGCGTTATCGCGACGGCAAGCCGGTCGGGATCGATTCGATTGTGTTGAGCACGCAGCATCTGGACCCGACGCTGAGCAGCGGCGACGTGCGCGCGATTGTCGAGCCTTATATCACCGAAACCTTGCCCGCGGGCTGGCTGAACGGCGACACGGTATGGCATGTCAACCCGACCGGCGCCTTCGTGATTGGCGGACCGGATGGCGACGCGGGGCTGACCGGGCGCAAGATCATTGTCGATACCTATGGCGGCGCAGCGCCGCATGGCGGCGGTGCATTTTCCGGAAAAGACCCCACCAAAGTGGACCGTTCGGCGGCCTATGCCGCGCGCTATCTGGCCAAGAACGTGGTGGCCGCAGGGATGGCAGACAAGTGCACGATCCAGTTGAGCTATGCCATCGGGATCAGCGAGCCGCTGTCGATCTATGCGGAAACTCACGGCACCGGCGAGGTGGCGCCCGAGGCGATCGAGGCCGCGATTCGCAAGGTCATGTGTCTGACCCCGCGCGGCATCCGCGAGCATCTGGAACTCAATCGCCCGATTTACGAGCGGACCGCCGCCTATGGTCATTTCGGGCGCGAGCCGGACGCCGATGGCGGATTCAGCTGGGAGCGCACCGATCTGGTAGAGGCATTAAAAGCGGCGGTTTAACCGACCGGCGCGGCTGCGCCGCACATATTTACCGGGGGTGAGGGGCACCGCCCCTCACACTCCCCGGGATATTTTCGGCAAGAAGATACAGAGGCGGTTCAGGTCGCCGAGTAGAGCGATTCGTAGATCGGGGTGAGGGTATCATCCTCGAACAGCGAGGACACCGAGGTGCCGTTCCAGATGTTGAGGATTGCCTGGGTGAAGATCGGCGCAGTCGGTACGATGCGGATGTTAGGAGCGTCCAGCACAGTCTGACTTGGCTGGATCGTGTCGGTTAGCACCAATGATTTCATCACTGAATTGCTTACCCGTTCCACCGCTGGACCGCTCATCACGCCGTGGGTGATATAGGCGTGGACCTCTTTCGCGCCATTGGCCAACAGAACCTCAGCAGCTTTGCACAGGGTCCCTGCAGTGTCGCACATATCGTCGACGATCAGGCAGGTCTTGCCCTCGACATTGCCGATGATGGTCATCTCTGAGATCTCGCCTGCCTTTTCGCGACGCTTGTCCACGATGGCAAGGGGCGAAGCGATGCGCTTGGCGAGTTCGCGAGCGCGCGCCACGCCGCCCACATCCGGCGACACCACCATCAGATCCTGCATCTGGTCCTTGAAATGGGTCTTGATGTCGAGCGCGAAGATTGGCGAGGCATAGAGGTTGTCCACCGGGATGTCGAAAAACCCTTGGATCTGTGCCGCATGAAGGTCCATGGTCAGCACCCGCTCGATTCCGGCCTCGACGATCATATTCGCCACCAGTTTGGCCGAGATCGGCGTGCGGGCCTTGGTGCGCCGGTCTTGGCGCGCATAGCCGAAATAGGGCAGCACGGCGGTGGTTCTTGCGGCGCTAGAGCGGCGCAACGCGTCGGCCATGATCAGCAATTCCATGAGGTTGTCATTGGCCGGGTTCGATGTCGGCTGGATGATGTACATGTCCTCGCCGCGCACGTTTTCGTACACTTCGACAAAGATTTCGCCATCGTTGAAACGCTCGACTCGTGCATCGACCAGACCGGTGTGAATACCACGATGGGTGGTCATGCGCTCTGTTATGGCTTGCGCAAGTGGCAGATTGGCGTTCCCGGAGATGAGTTTTGGTTCGTTGGTATTAGGCATGTGTCAGGTTCCCGGGGTAGCTGGGCGATCCTTAAGGGAATCGCGAGATTGACACCGCTTAGCACGAGCGTACGGCGGCGCAAAGAACGTGGTTCAGGGAAAGTGCACATATGGCGTGAGTCCCGGACAAGCTGAGCTTGTGGGCTCGCCAGTTGGCATTGGAATATGCTGTTCCGTTATGTCCCGAATGGCCGTTGGGGTCGTCTCAGAGGGGCCGTTGAGATTGGCCACAGTGGCAATGAGAATCTCCTTGGCATACGAGACGGGTTACTCCGCAGACGCGAAGCCTACGATCAACTGCCGCAACCCGATATAGGCACCGACAAAAATCGAAACCAGCGTGAGCGGAGCGCTGAAAGCCAGCAGCGACATGGCAGACAGGCCTTGACCCACGCTGCAGCCGGCGGCCACCACCGCGCCGAAACCCATGAGAACTGCGCCGCCGATTTGACGCCGCAATTCGCGCGGGTCGTCGCAGGCTTCCCAACGGAAATGCCCCTTGATGAGCGAACCGACAAACGCGCCTGCGAGCACGCCCAACACCGACCCGACGCCAAAGCTTGGCGCCAGTCCCGACGCCAGCATCGCATAAAGGATTGTGTCGCCCAGCGGCGCCGAGAAGGTATGCGAAACTATTGGTACGGCCTCCCAACCTTCGCGCGCCACCCACGCTGTACCGGCCCAGCCGGCGGTGATCGCAAGGCCGACGACCGCCCCCCAGAATAATGTCGAACCGGAACGCCGGACATGTCTGGGGGCCACCACCAAGGTGAGCACCAGCAGGCCGATGGCAAAGCCCAGCGGGGCCGGGGCCAGCCCGGTCATGCGCGAGAGCGCGTGTGCCAGACCCGGAAGGGCATCACCGTCGCTAAGTGGAAACATCCAGACACGTAGCTCGGCAAGGGGGCCGGAGAGGGCCACGTAAGCTGCAATACCGGTCACGAGAACGATCACAAAGCTGCGCAGATCGCCGCCGCCGAGCCGGGCCAGCGCACCGAAGCCGCAATTGCCACTGATCGCCGTGCCATAACCGAAGACCAATCCACCCAATACTGCCGCCCAAGGGTTCCAGCCTTGGGCCAGATAAGCGGGTCCGGACGCGTCCAGCCAGCCGGCCCAGATCAGGCTGAAGGTACCCAAAATCGCGACGCCAATAGCCACCCCCCACATGCGCAGGCGCAGATCGCTGCTGGAATAAAAGTAGTCTTCAAGGGCGCCTAGCGTACAGAACCCTCCAAGGCGCGCTGCAAGGCCGAGTAGCCCGCCACTTAGGAGGCCTATAAGGGCTACGACCAGCGGCTCGCCCAATATTTCAATCATGGATCTTCTCTGTCTTAGTGCCGATTAACCCGAACTTGTGATAAGCGCCATTCACGCGCCGATTCCGCAAGGGGACACTAGACCAAGTACAACCAATTGTCGCGTATGTGAAACGCTGTGCGGTAACAACTGAGAATGTTCGCGCCCAAGCCGGTGAACCCGCCAATCAATCCCATTTATCACCGAATCTGCCGGCGCTCTGGAGGTGGAGGCAGTCCAGAATACCATGAAGATTGCGCAGTTGACGATTGGGTCGCATGACCTTGAGAACCTTACGTCACTTGGCCAGCAGATCTTTCGACTGACGCGCCGGGATATGGAGAAATAGGCGTCTAAGTCCGCCTCAGGTATTCATGCAAGCGGCAGGCCGGCTTGTCGCTCCGGAGCGGTTGCACACTGATCGCGTCCCACGCGGTAAAATCGACCTTAGGGAAAAATGTGTCGGCATCGTCGATTTCGATGTCCACTTCGGAAATCAGCAGCCTGTGTGCCAGCGGCAGCATCTCTTTGTAGATACGCGCGCCGCCAATACCGTAAATACGCCGGTGGCCTTGGCCGTGCGCAAGCTCAATAGCCGCCGTGATCGACGGAACCACGACCTCGGCAAGCTCTGGATCGGAGGAAACCACGATATTGAAGCGTCCGGCCAATGGCCGCACCGGCAGGCTATGCCACGTATTCCGCCCCATTATGACCGCTCCGCCCAATGTTTCGCGCTGGAAAAACTTCAGATCTTCGGGAAGATGCCAAGGCATGACACCATCGCGACCGATGGCTCCGTTTCTGGCGCGCGCGACAATAAGTGTAATCATTATTCAGACCGCTACTGGTGATGGGATTGTTGGATCAGGATCAAAGCCGTTGTTCTCGAAATCGTCATAACGGACGTCAAAGGTGATGGCACGTTACGTTTGATTCTCAAAGTCGACAGGGGCAAAAATTGCAATCTTACGTATGGCGAAATCCGGCGAAAGGGATGGTATAACTAAAAACAGATCGGAAAATGGCGACCCGGGGAGGACTCGAACCCCCGACCAAGAGCTTAGAAGGCTCCTGCTCTATCCAGCTGAGCTACCGGGCCGTGCGCGTTCTACTACCACCATGGTATAGGGGTTGGAAGGTGGAAAAAATGCAAAAAACACTCGGATTTATCCGCCCTTGAGCTTCACTTTGCCGGGCGGACTCAGGTCCGTTCCGGGCTGTTGGGTGCTTCGTATCTGTTCTCATCGTGCCGCTGAAAGCCGCGCCACCCTTGTCGGTTAACTTTACATTCCAGTTCCGGGCGATAGCCTTAGGTGCTTCAGCTGAGGCCGATCAGCGAAAGCGCCATGCCGAGTAACGCCGAGCCAACAAGGACCGTGACTGGACCCAGCCCGAAGCGAAGCACCGCTACAAGTGCAGCCAATACCATTGCCGCAGCCGCCAGATTCACCGTAGCCCAGACCGGCACATCAAGTTTCAGACCAAAGGCCGTGAGGGGGCGCATCTCGTCGAAAATCACGTGCAGGCCGAACCAGACGGCAAGGTTCAGGATGACGCCGACTACGGCTGCGGTAATCGCGGTCAGGGCGGCGGTCAGCAACGCGTTGCCCCGCAGCCGCTCGATGAAGGGAGCACCGAGGAAAATCCACAGGAAACAGGGCGTGAAGGTCACCCATGTTGTCAGAAGCCCGCCCAGCATTGCTGCAAGCAAAGGGGGCAAGCTGCCTGCTTCGCGGAAAGCGCCCATGAATCCGACGAACTGCGTCACCATGATGAGCGGTCCCGGCGTGGTTTCGGCCATGCCAAGCCCGTCCAACATCTCGCCCGGAGCAAGCCAGCCGTAGTTCTGCACCGCCTCCTGCGCGACATAGGCGAGCACCGCATAGGCACCCCCGAACGTCACCACGGCCATTACGCTGAAGAAGCCTGCGATCTGGGCAAAGACATTGGCCGGACCCAAGCCTGCAAAGAGCATGGAGACCGGCGCCAGCCAGAGCACGAGGAACACCGCCGAGATGCGAAACGCCCAGCCACGGTTGACCTGCGTGTGCTCCGGCGACTCTTCACCCAGAAGCGTATCGGCGTCATCGACCATCTTCGCGCCCAGTTTGCCGTGGCCGCCGCCGGACTGAAACGCAGGCAGGCCTGCACGCGCACCGAAAAACCCGATCAGGCCCGCCCCCAGTATGATCAGCGGAAAGGGCACGGCGAAACCGAAGATCGCCACGAATGATGCGGCGGCGATGGCGACCATCGCCCCATTTGTCAGAGCGCGCGCACCGATGCGGATGACCGCCTGCACGACGATGGCCAGCACCGCAGCCTTGAGCCCGAAAAACAGCGCCTCAACCGGCCCCACATTGCCATAGAGCGCATAGATCCAACTGAGCGCCATGATCGCCACGACGCCGGGAAGAACAAACAGGACGCCGGCAATGATGCCGCCAAGCGTGCGATGCATCAACCAGCCGATATAAACCGCGAGTTGCATTGCTTCTGGCCCCGGCAGCAGCATGCAATAGTTAAGCGCATGGAGGAATCGCTTTTCCCCAAGCCAGCGTTGTTCCTCGACGAGGATGCGATGCATGAGTGCAATCTGTCCGGCGGGCCCGCCAAAGCTGAGCAGGCCGATGCGGGCCCAGATGCGGGTGGCCGCAGCCAGGGTTGGATATTCATGTTGCTGCATCAGTCTGCCTTTGGCTTATTGGTGGGCCAGGTGCGGATTCCTCGCCGGTATCCCGTACCCAGTGACAGAAGTCGAACTGGCGCTGTATCCCAGTTTCCAACTGAGGTGCAAAGCTGCCTTTGAACCGCCAGCATTAAGTCGTATCGGGGGAGTCCACCTCGTTCAATAACGAAAGATAGGAATGGTCATCGTGATGGAACCGCAGCGCCCAATTGAAGAACCCGCGCCCAACTGGTCTTTTCACGACGATCGCGAGACGGTCGTGACGGAACCGCATGCGCGCCCATCGATCCCGGTCGGCCCGCAGGATCTGGTTTTGCACCTTGGCCTCAAGTGCGGGGAGGCCGCGCAACTGCGATTGTTCGAAATCCTTAAAATCGACCCAGAAACGATAAACGCGCGGCACTGGATGAAGCAATGTGCGGTGTTTCGCTCGAAAGTGGAACAGCACACCGAATTTACCTCGATCACACTCCTGTTTCCGCAAACGGGTGACGATGCAAGCTGGACCGGCCTTCTTGCGGAAATAGCGGCTGTCAACGAGGTTGAGATCATCACCCTTACCAAAGTGGTGATGGAGGGGTCCTCTTGGAACGAAGATCCGTCTTCACCATCCGACAGACGGTATTACGGCGGCACGATGCGCGGCGGGATGGCAGTCCGCTCTACGCTTATTCCGGACCGGGCGGGTTTTATCACTTATCACGTCCATTCTCCCGGTGGCACCCCAGAAGCAACCGGTCGGCGGGTCCAGCGCCTCATTGAAATGGAGACTTACCGGACATTATGCTTGCTGGGTTTGCCACTGGCGAGACGGACTGGTGACCGGCTTGCGCAAAACGAGAGTCGGCTGATCAACATCGTCAGATCCATGGGCGCTGAGGGTTCGGACGATGATGAGAGGCTTTTTGAAGCGCTCTCGCGCTTACTGCAAAGCAGCAATGCAGAGCGCGCTTCGACACGGTACCGCTTTGCAGCCAGTCTCGCCTATTACAATCTGGTTCAGCACCGGTTGACCTCGCTGGAAGAGATGGAACTAGGCAGCTTGCAAACAATCACCGGCTTCGTCCGTTCCCGACTGGACCCGAGCATGGCCACCATCGAAAGCGTCGCGGAAAGGCAAAAAGTGCTGATCAATGATCTATCGCAAGCCTTATCGCTTTTGCGTACACGGATCGATCTGGGACTGAACCGGGACAATCAACAATTGTTGAAATCTCTCGATGCGCGCAACCGGCAACAGGTCTTGATTGCGCAAACCGTTGAGGGCCTGTCCGCAGTCGCTATTACCTATTATGCTGTCGGTCTGCTCTCTTATGTCCTGAGGGCGGTAGATCCTGTTATGCCGCCATATTTGCCGCACGCAATGCTCATCGCGATCTCGGTTCCGTTCGTTTTAGGAGCGGTTTGGATTTCACTCCACCGCATGCGGGCCAGATGGGACAAACATTCGAAATAAAACAGTCATAGGTGATGGTTGCCATGGCTTGATCGGGCAGTCTTTCCACGGGAGCAGAAGTGGACGCAGGATTTCGGACCAGTTGCCAAGCTCTGGCGGCTGACGACGGAAGACCCCTATGGCGACGCGGACACGCAATTCGGCTCAGTTCAAGGCTAATGTTGCGCTTGAGGCCATCCAGGCAGAATTGACGATGCCCGAACAGGCCAGGAAATACGGTATCCATCCAGCGACTATCGATGGCTGGACGGAGGTGGCGATTGAGAGCATGGTGTCGGCGTTAAGCCGGAAGGCCGAGGTGGCACCGGCAATCCCGCAGAAAGATCGGGAGAAGCTGCATGTCCCGGTGCCCGGCTACATATGTTGGCTTGGGTAAGAGGGGGAGATTGGCCAGGTGGGGTGGAACACGATATTTGTTAATAGCCTCTAGCCTTACCCACAGGGCTGGAGGCAAAGCGCGGTGAGCAGAACCCACCCCGATCTTAGCGCCCGGCGACTATGCGCGTGGCTGTTGCTGGCACGCGCCAGCCGACTTTGGCGGCCGCGTGGTGAAGACGCCGAGACTCTGACGTTCAAGGGAATCTTCGTCGAACAGGCAGTATCTCTGGCCAGGCGCTGCTTGCCCGCCTCTGGAATTCTTTCGAAGAAGTATAATAAAGGCTCACGCTGACCCTTTCACCCCTCCAGTGCATGTAAACTTGCTCTGCAGAGCCGCCAGTTCGATCTGACTATCATTTCGACCGAATGCTATTTGCGTATCTTGCGACGGATGCTCTTGACCAGCTTGTCTGCCGCGTCGTTTGATGATTCCGATATTCTGTCCGTCTTCGCCCCTTAAAGGCTGCGTTGATCCAGGCCCTTTGCAAGGATGCATGAATTTCGAGCCGTTCATTTTAGCCAAACTCATTGATAGCGCTCAAAGGAAATGTACAAAACTACGACAGTTCCTGTTTCCCGTCTTGCAATACCTGAACTGATCGTTCACATACCACGGCTATGGAGCGGTGGCCGAGTGGTCGAAGGCGCACGCCTGGAAAGTGTGTAGGCGGGGAACCGTCTCGAGGGTTCGAATCCCTCTCGCTCCGCCATAATTGCCTGCTAGGTTGTTGTTTTTAAACAAAAGCCGAAAAGCCTATCCCCCTATATATCCCCCTGCATGAACCGGATTGCTTTGGACGGTGCTGGAGCACGACAGTGCTGTGATGATCTTGGGCAAGCCGGGGACTGCTCTTGATTGCCCGCTTAGCCAGCAAACGTCGGCTTCCCGGATTTGACTGGATCTTCCAGCGATAGCCTCAGGCAGTTTCAACCGAAAAGTTGTAAATGTGGTGAAAGAGGAGCCGGTCGCCCGATGCACGCGGTCGGGCCGCTGGCGAGTAGGCGGGCTAAATCGGAGATTTTCTACATCCCTTTGGCCGCCAGTGCGGCTACGCGCATGACCCTATGGCCGCCGTGCGACTGATCAAAAACGTCCTCTTTGGCGCTGCCGGCTGATCATGCCAGGCACTTCATCGACACTGACGCCGAGAAACGACGCCATATCCTCAACAAGGATGTCGCGCTCGGCGCGCAATGGGCCGACCCGTGTAGCCCTTCAGAGTGCGTAAGCCCTTGCGCATGCGCTTGAATCGGCGGGCATGGGCGTAGCGCCCCACCTGAGCCGTCAGCCGCGGTCCAAGCCGCGTAGCTCTGACGCAGGCCGATCCCCAGTTCTTGGGCCAGCGTGACGAGCCGTTGCCGGGCACGCTCATAGGGCCGGGTGTCAGTCGGATAGGCGATGTCTTTCTCCATCACCGTGGTATCTACGATCACCTTTTCAGAGCTTCGGTGATCGATGACACCGCTGGTACGACCCGCTTCAATCGTCTTGGTCAGAAGCCATTCATCGCCTTCCTCGCCGATCCGCGTGCGCCAACGTGTCAGCGCCTCGAGCCACACCAATTCGTGGCGTATATCGATCAAGTCGGTCAGCCGTGGCCGCAAAAGATCGTCCTGCTCAGTCTCTCGGGATTTGGCTCTCATCGCGGCACCACAAATTTCAGGGTTTCTGCGGCCAGCCTACCAAACCCTGCGAATCAAGAGCACCAAGACCCCGCAAAAACACATAGAATCAACGCCTCAATGGTTGTTCGGAGTCGACTGCAAAGAGGCGCGATGGCCACCAGCCAAGCCGCACGCGTAGCCCCAAGCATAGCTCCGCGTGCGGCCTCCTACTCCACTCGCTGGGCCACCACCTTCCGGAATTTCCTGATGGCAAAGAGACTTCGCGCCCATAGTCTGGCGCAATGTCGAACGGGCCTTGGACGGATGAAAAGAGCGGGTCGGCACGCGAACGTTAAGCGCGCACCGACCCAAACGCACGTTCAGCCCTGGCGGTTAATTCCCCGACATCCAGGCAATCGGTTCCGCCGGTTCAAACTCTGCCGAAACCTCTCCGGCGAGCCTCGTGTCGCGCCCCAGCGGAATGGTTCTTGTTCCGGACCCCTCAGAGAAGTCAATGCCATCCAGGTCCACCCAAAGGACGGATGGGTCAATCACAGACTCGAAGTACCACGTCTTGTTTTCTTGATCAGCCACGGTCCGCCACAGCGTCATGGAAATGTTCGGATGATCGGGGTCTTTCATGCCTACCGGCACCCCAATCGCACGGATCAACGAGAAGGCCGCAGCGGTCGCCAGATCGTCGTCTTCATATTTCGGCGTGCTGCTCAACAGATAATCCGTGCGCACGAAGCGGTCTGCAGCATTGATGGTGCCGGGAAGAAATCGATTGCCGCCAATTGTTCTCCAATAGTTCACAAGACCCAATTGTTCATCGAAGACTGGTGAATTTGTCATCACTTTGTGGTCCCGACTGTGATGGATCTTGAGGGCACCGTCGATGTACTCGAAAATCGCAGAATCGCCACCCGCATCGGAAATCGAAAGATGCACGGCCGCTGCCTGGCCGTTGGGCAGGGTCGGTGCCACGACAGTGAAGGGGTCGTCCTCCATAGCCACAACTGCCTCGGCCACGGTGGCGAAGTTGTCGAGAAAGTATTGATTCCACGCTCCGACCGACAAGGTCGGCTTCCCAGTTTCGGCCGCGTCGCCAAAATCAGATTCGGCGAGGTACAGAACATTGGCGACCAGTCCAGCCTCGTTCATGCCATCTGCATTTGCTGCATCGTAGAAGGATGCGAAGACCGATCCGTATTTGGATGTCCACGTGATCGGATTATCGCCGGCGCCGCCATTCTGCTCCATACCTCTGGGGTACACCCAGATTGCGGTGCGCGCGGTTGGGTCGTTCCAGTCCATCCCGCGCGCGGTTATGAAGTTGCCAGCGCCGGTTTCATAGACAAGACGTGTGCATGCCTTAGCGTGCTGCAATGGTGCGAGCGTCACCGCCATCAGGGCGCAGGCAGCTGTCTGCAAGACTCTTCGGTAGGTTCGGGGGCGGGTTTTCATGATGCTTTCCTAATGAGGGAGTTCTGGATTCCGACTGAGAACTGACGGGTCGATCAGATAAGTTATAATATAATATTCGTAGGTCAATGCAGATAGCAACGAAGCCCCCCACGGGCGGCGCAAGCTGCGCGAGATTTTCGACCGCGCTGCCGTTCGTCGCGGTCCTGACCGATGTCTCGGTTGCTGACCAAGTAGTCGTTTTATCTGGGTCCGGCTCTGTTGCACAAATCGGGTGATGGCCAAGGCTCCCCTTTCCCGGACGGACTCATCCGACGGCTATCGTGACAGGTATGCCAAGTGCGGTATAGCCGTTCAGCACGGCGATACGGACTTGCATTTCTGCAACCTGGCGGTCGAAGTTCGAAACACGACAGAGCCCGCGAACGGCGAACTCCGCGTCATCGGTATCGACGACTGGGCCTGGCGCAAGGGACAGAGATACGGCACGTTGATCTGCGATCTGGAGCGACGCCGGGTTGTCGACCTGCTGCCGGACCGGGAACCAGCCACGGTCGAGGCCTGGCTGCGTGACCGCCCCGGGATTGAGGTCGTGGCCCGTGACCGCAACGGCGGTTATCGCGGCGCCGTCGCGCGCGCCTTGCCGCAGGCGCTTCATCCTCTTGTCTTATGAATGAGGTGGTTCCTGTGCGAGATTGGAGCCACTGCCCGGCACGTCATTATGACGGGCAGTGGCGGAGGTCGGACCGTTCCCCTCTTGGCCGTTATGGGCCGTCTATGAGTATGGTCGCCCCCGCTTGGTAAGCTCCTTGCCTCGCCCAAATTGAGCGAAAAGGACCAAACCAAGCTGATCCTCAAGACGCTTCATCTGCATACTAATTGTTGGTGCGCCATATTCAAACGCCCTACGGCTTCAGAGAAGTTGCCGGTTTCCGGAATGACCAGAAAACTGCGTAGTAACATTAGATCAAGCACCCAATTCATCAAACTCCTCGATGATTTCTTCAATATGTTTGTCTTTTTTATGATACGTAACGATTTATCTGTCTGGCAACACTGCCTTAAGGAGATTCCCATGAACCAGCCCATCAAGGCGATTGCCTTTGACGCCTATGGCACTTTGTTTGACGTCTATTCCGTTGGAGCATTGGCAGAGAGATTCTTCCCCGGAAAAGGGGCTGCCATCGCGTCTACTTGGCGTGACAAACAGATTGAGTACACCCGCCTGCGAACGATGTGCGACCACTACGCTGATTTTTGGCAGGTTACTGGCGATGCATTGGATTTTGCCGCTGAATTTCACGAACTGAATCTGAACACGCCCCAACGCGCCGCACTAATGGATCAATACGCCCAACTGACGGCTTTTGAGGAAAACGCTGGTGTCTTGGCGCAACTGAAAGCGGCTGGTCTCCAGTTGGCGATCCTATCAAACGGTACGCCCGCGATGTTGGATTCAGCGTTGGAGGCCTCTGGGTTGGCGGAATATTTCGATCATGTCCTTAGTGTCGACAGCGTGCGTCGTTTTAAGACCGCACCGGAGGCTTATCAAATGGGGCCGGATAGCTTTGGCTTAGATGTCTCAGAGGTTCTGTTTGTCTCTTCTAATTGCTGGGACATTTGCGGGGCCACATGGTTTGGCTACACCACGATCTGGCTCAACCGCTATAGCCATCCCTTGGAGCGATTGGGCGTCACACCGCATCGGATTGGCACATCATTGGCGGATGTTGCCGATTTCGCGAAAGAACTGGCCCTAAGCAGACGTGAACACAAGTAGTACTGGATCTCCCATGCTTGCTATCCTTTTCGAATTCAATCCACCCGCGGAAGCAGACAGGAGTAGCCGGAGATCGCCGCGAGCACTGCAATCTGGCACATCAATATCTGGAACCACTGTTCGCGTCAGGTTCTGTGCGGGCTTCCAAAGCCGAGGAAAGGCTCTTAACCGACCTCGGATGCGGCGCAGCGTTTCATGACTTGATATGGTGCAGTGTCAGCGTCGGTTTGACAGTGTGGGAGGGCAGGGTGGATTGGAGAAGCTGTCATGCGAACAGCATACTTACCCGCCATTCGCGCACTTCGCCCCGCTTGAAGCAAAGGGCGCATCGTCGGTCAGAAGCGACCGCTGAAGCCCAAACATGTCTGGGCGATCCGCGTAAGGCTTGAGCTGGCTGAGAGCCATCGAGAGCTTTCCCTGTTCAACATGGCCATCTACTCTAAACTTGTCCGTCATCATATAAAATGGGATTTCAGAGCGGCTTAAACCTTGGAGGCTCTGGCTCGTTGGTGTGAATGATTATGTGGCTTGTTTATGGTGTTGCAAGCGGCCAGATCGCCAGAGATGTGGCAGGGCCCGTTGTCGTTGAGCAACCGCGGCTTGAGGCGCACGACCGCCTGGTCGCAACCCGATTCCGCCAGGGCGAGCCCGATAGTGTCGGTCACATCTGCGGCACGCATGGTGCTGCAGAGCTTGGCGGATCATCCGGCCCCGGATCGTCGGGGGGCATGTCCTTCGCCTTCGGCTGGAAGCTTTATATCGACGCCCAAGCTTTGATCAATGTGCCATCAACCGAAAATTGCTCATCCCTCATTCGGGACATTGCTGCGCAATACCCTGCCGGGCAATAGATAAAAGTGGTGCCACCTCGCGGAGCGCCAGGATCGCCCCCTTTCGGCAGATTACTCCGAAATCGCTTGCGATCCCGGTTCTTGGAGAACACGGTTGCGACCCAAACGTTCGTCGGGAAAACAACGCCCCACGCTGTTTTCTTTTCCTCCTCACCGTCGATGCCAAGACCGACGAACCAGCGAAACATCGGGTTGTATTGCATCTGGTCCATCAACTGGCACTCGGTCGAGCGGAAAACAGGATCTGGATCAGGCTGGCCCGGATCGGGCGCTCGGGGGCAATCGAAGGGCGGTCGAAATTAGCATAGAGCGGAGCGAACTCGCCGACGAGGCCGGCAAGAGCGTCGTTGACCAGTTGTCGGAACTTGCGCAGCGGATGTCTGGCGAGAATGCGCTCCTCAAGATCGACGTAGCTGAACAGCAAACCGCTCGTTTCATCTGTCCCGCGCGTCTTGCCCCCACCACGCTCCCGACGCGGAGGAGTCATGTTCTCAAATCGAGTTCCAGAAGAGACAATTTCAGCACCTTTTTAAAGCTCCGAGTGAGAGTTTCCAGGATTTCAGCTGCTGTATATTTTAGAGAAAACTGTCGCCATTCACGCCTCTATCCACATGACATTTTTTTAAGACTTAGCGCACGACTGTTCTCGCCGACCGGCGTGAATTTGGTAAGATATCGTAAAGGGTGCCTAATTGTCCTGGCAGAGACAGGATCGCATCCGTCTGACAGCACCCCGAATTAACTAAATAGCGGTCTTACCACATTTCAGACTGCCATAATTAGACGGCTTGCCGAATCGCTTGGTTGGGGGGTAACGTTTATGTGACAGCCATGGGTTCAATGAAGAAGCCGCCGTCGTTTTACTGAAATACAGGCCGCTAAACGGCGGTGTGGCAACGATGCCTCTGCGATGCGTGACGCATCGGCAGGGGCCTTGCGTGTTCTGGGGATGGGTCATGGCAAGACTGGAACTTACGGCTGGAGTGCTGCTGTCGCGCAGTGGATCCTATGACGCGGTAAGCAACGCCATGTATGCTGGCACCGTTCTGGCCATCGACGAAATCAACCAAGATCCGGGGGCTGGGGTTTTTATAAAACCGGTGGCGGTCGATCCTGGGGGGCAGTTGGCGGGGTATGTCGACGGCGCGCGCACTTTGTTGCAGGATCACCGTCTGGAACATGTTGTCGGCTGCTATACCTCGTCCAGTCGAAAAGAGGTGCTGCCCCTGTTCGAGAAGGCCGATGCGCTGCTATGGTATCCGTCGCATTACGAGGGGTTCGAAACCTCGGAAAACATCGTTTACAGCGGCGCGGCACCGAACCAGCACATCGTTCCGCTGACGGGCTATCTCCTATCGCATTTCGGTTTGCGCGGCTGGCTGGCGGGGTCCAACTATGTCTGGGCGTGGGAAAACAATCGGATCCTGCGTGAGGCCTTGTGCGCTTCCGGTGGCAGCATTCTGGGCGAGCGGTATTTTGCCATGGGCGATACGGATCTTGAGGATCTGGTGCATCAGATCGTCGCGGATCGGCCGGATTACGTTTTCACCACGCTGATCGGCAGGTCCGGCATTACATTTTTGAAAATGTTGCGCGCCGCCTGTGACGCTGCGGGCATTGATCAGGCGCGTGAAATGCCCACCGCCAGTTGCAGCCTGTCGGAAACCGAATTGCCGCTGATTGGGGCATCGGCGGCGGGGCATCTGTCATCCTCGGTTTATTTCTCAACCATCGACACACCCGAAAATGATCGGTTCAGGCGTCGCTGGGCGGCGCGGTTTGGACATTTGGGGCATGCGTCAGCGGATGCAGAAACGGCCTATGTAGCCGTGCATCTTCTGGCGCGAGCCGCTGCCCGTGCGGGCAGCGTGCGTTTCGAGGCCGTACGCGACGCCGCGCGAGGCCTTCAGTATGACGCGCCGCAGGGAAAGATCACGGTTGACCCTGAAAACCTGCATTGCTGGATGTGCCCACGGATTGGCAGATCGCGCGCTGATGGCACCTTTGATATCGTGATGGACAGCCCCGTGGCGATCCGCCCAGATCCCTATTTGACATGGGTGAGCGATATGGGCGGAGCACGCGGGCCGGACCTGCGCGTGATTCGATGAGCCGGACAATCATCAAGAATTTTCGCGGCTTGCGGGCTTTGCTGCTAATGCACACCAGCACGGGCCGCGACACGCTGGAACGCACGTTGGGCAAGCTGGGCCTGATCGTGACCGTGACCGGTGACCTCCCCGATTGCAGGGACATTGCCGCGCGTTTCGATCTGGTATTTTTCGATGCCGACGATGGTGCGCATAGTGCATTGTGCAATGCGCAGCTGCCGAATGTCCCCATGATCGCCCTAGTCGGCAGCGAAGCGCCCAGCCACCTTGCCCGTGTCGTCCGGTTCCGCGCCGCCAGCCATATCCCTAAGCCGGTGCGCAGTTCCGGCGTGTTCACCGCTATCCTGCTAGCGGTCAACGAGCATGCGGCGCGAATGGCGCAGGAAAAGGAAATGCAATCCATGCGTCGCCGCCTTGCCGGACGGCGCTGTGTCATTGAGGCCGTGCTGGCCCTGATGAAATCGCGCAACGTCGACGAACACACCGCCTATGGTTGGCTGCGTCACGAGGCGATGCGCCTGCGGATCCCGCTAGAGACCATGGCCCGCCAAGTTCTAGGCAAGGTTGTCCGCAGCGACCGAGGTTCATCACAAAAGACCGAGCAAATCGGCGCATTGAACGACACCGACGATCAACCAACAGAGGAGAAATGAAGTGACCGACAGACATAGTAGTTTATTCGCCAAAGGTTTAATGGCCGGTGCTGCGATGGCGCTTGCCCTCGCATGTCCTGCCTTTGCCCAGGACGGCCCGATCAAGATCGGCGTTTTGGAGGATCAATCGGGCGATTTTGCCGCCGCAACCATGGTCAAGGTCCATGCCATCCAGCTTGCAGCCAAGGAAATCAACGATGCGGGCGGCATCGATGGGCGCCCCGTCGAGCTGGTGGTTTACGATACGCAATCCGACAACCGTCGTTTTCAGGAATTCATGCGCCGGGTGTTGCAATCCGACAAGGTGGATGCCGTCTTTGCCGGCTTCTCGTCCGCCTCGCGCGAGGCGTATCGACCCATCGTCAATCAGTTCGACGGGCTGGCGTTTTACAACAACCAGTATGAAGGCGGGGTGTGCGACAGCAACATGATCGTCACCGGCGCGGTGCCCGAACAGCAGTTTTCGACCCTTATCCCGTGGATGATGGAAGAATACGGGCCGAACGTTTATACCATCGCAGCGGACTACAACTTTGGTCAGATTTCAGCCGAATGGGTGCGTCAGATCGTCGAGGAAAACGGCGGCAATATGGTCGGTGAAGAGTTCATCCCGCTAGGGGTGTCGCAGTTTGGCCAGACCATCCAGAACATTCAGGCCGCCGATGCTGATTTCGTAGTAACCCTGATCGTGGGCGCGGCGCAGGCGTCCTATTACGAACAGGCGGCGGCGGCCAATGTGGGCCTGCCGATGGCATCGTCCGTCAACGTTGGACAGGGGTATGAGCACAAGCGGTTCAACCCGCCCAGTCTGGCCAACATGTATGTCACCACCAACTATATCGAGGAAATCGACACGCCTGCCTCCAAGGCGTTCGTCGAAAAGTTCCACGGGATGTTCCCCGATGAAACCTACATCAACCAAGAGGCGGCAAACTCCTATATCGCCATGTATCTCTACAAGCAGATGGTGGAACGCGCAGGCAGCACAGATCACGATGCGATCCGGGCCGTGATCGCTGAGGGCGACGTGTGCTTTGAGGGGCCGTCAGGCAACACCTGTCTGGATCCACAAAGCCAGCACATGTCGCACACGATTTATCTGGCCAAAGTAGGCGATGATCATTCGATCACGTTCCCCAAGGTCTGGGAGGATATCAAACCCTACTGGCTGGGCGAAGCGGGTTGCGACCTGACCAAGAGCGACCCAAGCGCGCAATATACGCCATCGTCGCCTCCACCGGCGCAATAACCGCCTAAGCGACAGACCGCCGGGCGGCTGACCCCGCCCGGTATTTTCCCTTGACGATCTGGGAGTATTATTGATGGCCCTGTTTCAGAGCCTATTTGGCATGTTGTATCAATTCGGTGATACCTTCGCGTTTCTGGTGATCGCCTGCGCCGGGCTGGCCGTAATTTTTGGCATGATGGGCGTCATCAATCTGGCGCATGGCGAATTCATCATGTGCGGCGCTTATGTCACCGCCAGCTTGGCGCGCGTGGGTGTGCCGTTGCCGATGGCGGTACTGGCAGGCGCGCTGGCCGCTGGATTCGTCGGCGTGATCGTCGAGCGGTTGGTGATCCGGCATTTGTATCACCGCCCATTGGATTCGATTATCGCGACATGGGGCATCAGCCTGATTGCGACGCAGGGTGTGCTGATCTTTCTGGGATCGACGATGCAGGGCGTCGGCACGCCGTTGGGCAGTGTCGATATCGGCGGGCGGTTTTATTCGATCTATCGTTTCGTGCTGATGGGCGCGGCTGTTGGTCTTCTTGGTGGGCTTTACCTGCTGTTCTATCATACTCGCTTTGGCGTGATTGCGCGGGCGACCATTCAGAAGCCGCAGATGGCCCATGCGTTGGGTGTGAACACCGGACGCATGTATGGTCTGACATTCGGGTTGGGCGCGGCGTTGGCCGGGCTTGCCGGGGGGCTATATGCGCCGACGATGACGATGGTGCCGACGATGGGCGCGACCTTTATCGTTGAAAGCTTCGTAACCGTTGTTGTTGGTGGCGCAGACATCTTTGTGGGGGCCGCTCCCGCCGTCGCGATCCTAGCGTTTATCAAGACCGGGCTGACGGCCTGGTATGGTCAATTGTTCGGGCAGATCGGCCTGCTGGTGACCGTCATTCTGGTGATCCGGGTTCTGCCCGGTGGCCTGTCGGGTTGGCTGAAGGGGACCACACGATGACCGAGACCTCCAACGGCACAGGTTCATCCCAGCCGCGCCTCGCATTTCTCAGGCGCCTTGAGGGTCCGCAGACCATGGGGCGCGGCCCGTTGTTTTGGGGGGCGGCCGCCGTCGCCGTAATGATTGCGGTCGTCTATCCGCTCATGGCGGATGCGTGGACCGTAGGGAATACAGCCTATTTTATGATCTGGACCTTCATGGCCATGGGGCTGGGCTTGGTATGGGGGTACGCAGGCGCGCTTAGCTTCGGGCAGACCGCGTTTTTCGGATTGGCGGGATATACCTATGGTGTATTGACGCTGAATTTCGGAGCCGCCTACGGGCTGACCATAGTTGCATTGCTACTGTCGGTCGCCTTGGGCGCACTGTTCGCCGTAGTGATCGGTTATTTTATGTTCTACGGGCGCATTCAGGGCGTGTTCATCGGCATTGTCACCCTGTCGGTCACACTGGTTATGGAAACCTTCATGTCCCAGACCGCCGGTCCGCAATGGCGCATTGGCGAGGCCCGTTTGAACGGGTTCAATGGCATGTCCGGCATATCGCCTTTGACCGTGCCGTGGCCAGGGGGCGATCTGGTGCTTTTTCCGGGGCCGATACTGTATTATGTACTGCTGGGCCTGCTGGTGCTGTGCTATCTTGGCCTGCGGATCCTGCTGAATTCACCGTTTGGGAATGTGTTGGTCGCAATCCGCGAGAACCCGCACCGGGTGGGGATGCTGGGCTATGATGTGCGTCTCTATCAGATGCTCGCGTTTGCCATCGGCGGCGGTTTTGCCGCCCTATCCGGCGCGCTTTATACTGCCTGGGGCCAGTATATCACACCGTCCAGCATGGGCCTAACCGCGGCTGCGCTGCCGATTGTGTGGGTGGCTGTAGGGGGAAGGCGCGATATCACAGCGACGCTGATCGGCACTCTGGCCGTGCTTTACGGTTTTCAGGCGCTGACCATCTATGGCAGTCAATATGCCCTCGTCGTCATGGGCGCACTATTGCTGTTCACGGTGCTGGTTGCGCCGCAGGGATTGGTTGTTGCGGGCATGAACCTTGTTGCGCGCCTGTTTCGGAGGGCGCAGCGATGACGAAATTGTTGCAGGTCAGCGGGCTGTGCAAGGCATTCGGCGGCGTAGTCGTGGCCGATAAGATCGACTTTTCGCTGTCGGCCGGGGCGATGCATTGTCTGATCGGCCCGAACGGCGCGGGTAAATCCAGTTTTTTCCGCTTACTTTTGGGGGAACACGCGCCTGATGCAGGCACGATAACCTTTGATGGAGATGATATAACGCACCTGCGCTCGTTTCAGCGTATCCGGCGAGGGATCTCGGTCAAGTTTCAGGTGCCGGGCATTTTCAAAGCCCTGTCGGTGCGCCAGAATCTGGAGGTTGCGTTTCAAAGTCATCTGTCCGGTTCCCAGCTGGAACAGACGATCCACGAGATGCTGGAGTTTACTGAACTGTCGCATGTCGTCGCGACGCCCGCCGGAGTCCTCTCGCACGGGCAACAGCAATGGCTGGAAATTGCCATGGCGGTCGGGGTCGAACCTAAACTCTTGCTGCTGGACGAACCAACGGCAGGCATGTCGCCGGATGAAACGCGCAAGACGGGGGATATGCTGAATGAACTGAACAATCGCGGCATCACCATTCTGGCCGTCGAACACGACATGGCCTTTGTCGAGCAGATCTCGAAACGGGTGACGGTGCTGCATTTTGGGTCCATTTTCGCCGAAGGCACCATCGCCGAAATCGTCGATCACATGGGCGTGCAGGAAATCTATTTGGGGACGGTCGATGATGGATGATCCGCTGCTTGAAATCTCGGAACTGGTTGGTGGCTACGGCGGTGAATCCGTGTTGCAAGGCGTGAATCTGACCATAAAACCGGGCGAAATCGTCGCCGTTGTGGGCCGCAATGGCGTGGGTAAAACTACCCTGATGCGCACGCTTACTGGCCTGTTGCGCCCCTCGGCCGGCACCATCCGGTTCGCCGGGCGAGACATCACCTCCGAGGGCGCGGATATGCGTGCCCGATCCGGAATCGGCTATATCCCACAGGGCCGCGAAGTGTTTCCCGAACTGACGATCCGCGAGAACCTGTTGGTGGGCGAGGGCGCCGGAAAAACACGGGGCGCGCCGGATTATGAGATGATCTATCGCTTTTTCCCCATCCTGAAAGAGCGCGCGCGCCAGCGCGCCGGCACCCTGTCCGGAGGGCAGCAGCAACAGCTGGCCATTGCTCGCGCGATGATCGGCAATCCGCGCCTGATGTTGCTGGATGAGCCGTCCGAGGGCATTCAACCATCAATCATCAAGGATATCGCGCGAAATGTGCGCACGCTGAACCGCGAAACCGGCGTTGCCGTGCTGCTCGTCGAGCAGAACCTAGAATTGATCGTGTCGCTGGCCGACCGGGGACACGCGATGGAAAAGGGCTGCATCGTGGCCGACATGGACGCGGATGAAATCCGCTCAGCTAGTGAGGTCCGCAAACATTTGACCATCTGATCGAACGCCTGTCCGGAAGATTGAATTATCCAAGATCACCAGAAAAGGAGCACGAAAAATGACCTGGCTCAGCACTTCTATCATGGCCCGTAAGGGTGTCGCGAAAGGTGTCGAAGGGGCACATCACAAGATCACGATCGAGGATCAGGGCGAATTCCACTATGTCTATGGCCCCTACGCCAAACCGGTTCTAGAGGTCGATCCCGGCGCGGTCGTGACCGTGGAAACTCACGACGCATTCGAGGGCGCCATATCAGAAGTCGTGGACAATCCATCATCGCTGTTGAATTTTCCGTTCCTCAATCCGCAGACCGGCCCAATCTATGTTAAGGGCGCTGAAAAAGGCGATGCGCTGGCGGTTAGGATCATTTCAATCAAACCGCGCGGACCGCAACCTGTCGGAACCACCTGTCTCTTGACCGAGTTTGGGGGCCTCGTCGCCACCGGGGATACCGCGCTCTTGAACGCGCCCCTGCCTGAACGGGTGAAAAAAATCAACGTGGACGAAGACGGCGTCTATTGGTCTGATACCCTGACTTTGCCCTATGAGCCGTTTATCGGCACAATTGGAACCTCGCCGCAGATCGAGGCAATCTCGTCGCTTCAGCCCGACTATTACGGCGGCAACATGGACGTGCCGGATGTCGCGCCGGGATCGATTATCTATCTGCCGGTGAATGCCGAAGGCGGGTTGCTCTATCTGGGCGATTGCCACGCCATTCAGGGTGACGGCGAACTGTGTGGCGTGGCGTTAGAAATGCCCGCGACGGTAGAAATACACATCGACCTGATCAAGGGGCACGGCAATGGCTGGCCGCAATTGGAAACCGAAGAGCGGATGATGTTCATCGGCTCGGCTCGCCCGATGGAAGACGCCGCCCGGATCGCGTATCGCGAATTGGTGCGCTGGGTCGCCGCCGAAACCGGCCAAACCGAAAGCGATGCATATATGCTGCTCACCATGTGCGGCAAGGTTCGGCTCGGAAACATGGTCGATCCAAAATACAGTTTGGGGGCCGCCATCGAAAAGCGTTTTCTCAAATAACGCTGCAAAGAGTTCTGGAGCGTTCCTCAGTCATTCAGATTCAGGAAACCTAGATTGGCTGCAATGTGGCTCCCTGCTTTGAGGCGGATTTATGGGTCACAGATGCGCAAGCCACATCCAACCGAACTGCGAACGCATGTTGTTGCGTTCGTCGATGAGGGCCACGGACACCGCGCATCGGCGCGGCATTTTCTGGTGACACCAAGGTTCGTGAACGAACTGAGTATACTGAGGCGCGAAACAGCGTCGTTTATGTCGCGGCCTCAGGGCAGTGGCGGCGGGCATGGCAGGTGAGCTATGCCCGCAAGTTGGGGGCGGTGTGATCCGGCGGCAGTTTGAATGCTGCTTGATTCCGCTTTGGAATCAATAATTTCAATAATCTCGGGCTGCGGTTAGCTCCAACGGGTTTGCGCAATTTGATTTGCGCCGACATCATCAGTTGGAACACCATGGGAAGGCCAGTTTTGCCGCGGGGCTTTTGACCAGCTTCTCAGCCGCATCCTTTGATGATCCGGGTTTCTTGTTCAAGTTCGTTCCTCGAAAGTTAAGATGAACCAGAAACCCTCCGTTGTTCAAGTTTTGAAACTGTCCGACAGCTGCTGACGTCAGAGATTACCCTCTGGTACGCGGTGTCAGCGCGTCTGTTCGTCCGACCTGCAGAATAAATCATAGACGAGTTCCATGATTTGTCGTGGGCGATGGTCTCTTAGGGAGTAATAGATCGTCTTGCCCTCCCGGCGAGGCTGGACCAGCCCCTCCAGACGTAGGCGAGCCAGTTGTTGCGAAACTGCGGCCTGCCGAGCAGAGAGAAGATCTTCAAGTTCGGTGACCGACTTTTCCCCGGTCGCGAGATGACACAGGATCATCAGTCGCCCCTCATGGCCGATTGCCTTTAGAAAATTCGCCGCCTTTGTGGCGTTATGCATCATGCGCTCGAGCTCGTCGTTGCTCGTGTTCTCGTCAAAGACCGGCAGGCCAGAATCTGTCGCTGGTTCGGGTGTTTCCGGGTGTACGTTCATCATCCTGAGAGCTCCTGCGCCTGTGCTCGCTCCATCATTTTACTTAGCAACCCCCAGAAAAAATCTTCTCCTGGATACCCCTCTATCCGCCCGACCTCTCTGCCGTCCAGTAACAGTACAAAAGTCGGCGTGAAATGTAGCTTATTCGCGAAGCTTATACCTTTGGGTGCCGTGTCTTTTATATCCATCCGGCGCAGCGGCGCGGCTTGCCCTTCAGGCGTCTTGGGGTAGATCGGTGCGATTTCTTCGTCCCAGCGAGCGCACCAGATACAGCCCGCCTCTTCCACCATGATAAGCGCCATCGCTCCGGCGGCCGCAGCATCCGGAGTTTCGGCGGAATCGGCTTGCAGAGGCTTAGACAGTAATATGAGCACCACTGTCAGAGCGGCTATCAGCGCAGTTATGATGAGCTGTCCAGAGCGTAGCATCGGATTAATTCAGTCTCTTGTTTGCGCAATATGTAATTTGAATATATGAATTTTGCAAGTCAAGATGGGGTTCCCGATGTTCGATGTAACTTTTGCCGGCGCAGCCCTCGCAGGGCTGCTGTCCTTCCTCTCGCCCTGTATCCTGCCGATCGTGCCGTTCTATCTGAGTTATCTCGGAGGTGTAAGTATGAACCAAGTTTCGGCAGAGGCAAAGCTTAGCGGGGCGGTGCGTATCCGGGCAATGCTGTCGGCGATCGCGTTTGCGCTAGGCGTTATCACCGTGTTTGTCGCGCTTGGTGCCACTGCCACTGCTTTCGGGCAGGTGGTGCGCGAATATTTCGATATCCTGCGCTGGGTGGCCGCGGCAATCATCATCGCGATGGGATTGCATTTTCTGAACGTGATTCGCATCGGCTTCCTGTATCGCCAATTCCGGGCCGACGCCGGCGAGACCTCTAACATGAGCATGGTAGGGGCTTACGTGATTGGACTGGCCTTCGCGTTTGGCTGGACACCCTGTGTCGGGCCGGTGCTGGCCGCGATCCTGTTTACCGCCGCAGGACAGGAAACCACCATGACCGGTGCGATGCTGCTCTTCGTTTATGGCCTTGGCATGACGCTGCCCTTCATAGTTGCGGCCGCATTCATCGGGCCGTTTATGCGCTGGATGACGCGGTTTCGCCGCCATCTTCCAAAAATTGAAAAGGCGATGGGTTTGTTGCTGGTCGCTTTTGGCGTTCTTATCGCAACCGATTCAATAGGTCTTATCGCGTTCTGGCTTTTGGAGACCTTTCCGATCTTCATGCGACTCGGCTGAATCCCGTGCTGTGTTGATGTGGGGCCAAGCTTGCCGTCGCCTGTAGGGACTTTTGGCTTTTGCCGCCGAGCGGGCGCATCAGGCTATACAAGGCGACATCGGGTCGGGCGAGGCGATTAGGGCCGATTGGCGTTCTTGAAACCGACTGAATCTGATAGCGAAACTCGTAGCGAGAAGTGGCGCGTCGGTTGGGGATTCTTTTCACCCTGAGATTTTCATGTCCGAGCAAGCGGGTAAGAATCGGCGGGCGGAAAACAGCGCCGTCGCGGAGGTGCCGGGCGTCATCGGCGCAGACACAACGCCCGGCAGATCACATATCGCGCCGAAAATGACCATTTTCCTAATAATATTAAGGGATTTTGGTGTCATGATAGATTACAATAGGGCGCGCGACACCCGGCGGGATGGCCAGAGGCATAGACTAATTCGCAGACGTGAATTTGAGCTTGCTTTAAGTATTCTTTGTGGCCTACGGTATACCGCAGCGATCGGAGGCACGTGGACAGCGATCGGTGGCACGTGGAAGAGAGGCATGAAAATGCGAGGGATTATGAGGCTAAGTATTGTTTCAGTGGTGAGCGTCTTGCTCGGCACGGGCATCGCCAGCGCCGAATCTGTCGACCCGACAGAGGTGCAATACGACGAGTACGGTGCCGTCGAGGCATCGCTTTCGGGCGTGCCCGGTGATCCAGCAAGCGGCGCCGAAATCATGAAGTCCAGAGCCAAGGGCAACTGCATCGCCTGTCACGAAGTAGAGGTACTTAAAGACGCGCCGTTTCACGGAGAAGTGGGGCCGGCGCTGAATGGTGTCGGGTCGCGTTGGAGCGAGGCTGAAATGCGCGGAATCGTGGCCAATGCGAAAATGACCTATGACGGCACGATGATGCCGGCTTTCTACAAGACCGAAGGCTTCATCCGGCCCGGCGACGGCTATACTGGCAAAGCCGGCAAAGAGCCTCTGCCGCCGATCCTGTCGGCGCAGGAAATCGAGGATGTTGTCGCGTTTCTGATGACGCTGAAAGAGGAATAGGCACCGCCACATAAGGCCGGTGCCACAAATGAGACCAAGGAGACCATCATGGACATTACACGACGCGAAACGCTTGCGCTGGCCGCCGGCGCTGCGCTTCTAACCGTGCTGCCGTTCCGCGCATCAGCGTCGATTGACGATCTGATAAATGAATTCACCGGCGGCGCCGAAATCGGCGAGGGCGGCTTAGAGTTGACCGCCCCAGAAATTGCCGAAAATGGTAATACTGTGCCAATCGAAGTTTCGGCCCCCGGCGCAACGGCGATCGAAGTTTACGCTGCAGGCAACCCAACACCGCCGGTCGCGACCTTCAATTTCGGCCCGTTGGCCGCGCGCCAGTCGGCCTCGACCCGGATCCGCCTTTCCGGTACGCAGGATGTGATTGCCGTGGCCAAAATGGCCGATGGTAGCTTCGTGCGCGCCACCAAAGAAGTAAAAGTCACGATTGGCGGCTGCGGCGGCTAATCCAGACACGAGGAAAACCACAATGACTACAGTTGTAAGACCCCGCGTACGGGTACCCGGCTCGGCAAGTGCAGGCGATGCTGTTACGATCAAGACCCTGATCAGCCACAAGATGGAATCGGGTCAGCGCAAGGATAGCGACGGCAATATTATCCCGCGTTCGATCATCAATCGCTTCACCTGCGACTTCAACGGCGAGAACGTGATCGACGTCACTCTCGAGCCGGCGATTTCGACCAACCCCTATTTCGAGTTTGAAGCCACAGTGCCGGAATCGGGTGAGTTCCAGTTCACCTGGTACGATGATGACGGGTCGGTCTACGAAGACACCAAATCGATCACGGTTGAGTGACGACAACTGCCACCCCGGTGCTCGTGCGCGACAGTCGCTTACAGTGCCGGGGTGGCACGCCCTTTTGAAATCGTTTTGGGGCAGGCAATCTTGAGCGAGGCATGACATGATGAAGAAAGTACTGACGGTTAGTTCTGCACTACTGATGTCTACCGTACCGGCGCTCGCCCGAGGACCGGATGACAACACTCTGGTCGTAAATGGCGAAATCGAGATGGTTACGAAGACCGAAGCGCCGGCGCATTTGGACGGGGTGCTGCCCGAGATCATTTCGGGTTGGCATTACCGTTCGGAAGAAACGCAACAGTTGCAATCAGACGATTTTGAAAACCCCAGCATGATCTTTGTCGATGATGCCGAGGAGGCGTGGAACACGGTCGAGGGGAGCTCCGGAAACTCCTGCGCTTCGTGTCATGAGGATGCCGCCGAGAGCATGGTCGGTGTCTCTGCCACCTATCCGAAATGGAACGAGGAAGCAGGGCAGGTTTACACATTGCAAAATCAGGTCAATGCCTGTCGCACAGAGCGCATGGGGGCCGAGCCTTGGGCTTACGATGCCGGCCCTGCGTTGAATATGGAAGCGCTGATTGCCAGCCATTCGCGCGGCATGCCGGTCAATGTAGCGATCGACGGACCCGCCGCCGAGACTTGGGAGCAGGGCCGCGAGATCTATTACACTCGCTATGGGCAGCTTGAACTTGCTTGCTCCAACTGCCACGAAAATAACAACGGTAACCACATCCGCGCCGACCACCTGAGTCAGGGCCACATCAACGGCTTTCCGACCTACCGTCTGCGCAACGCTGCGCTAATCGGCACACAGAGCCGGTTCCGCGGCTGCATCCGCGACACCCGCGCTGAAACCTTCGCAACGGGTTCACCCGAACTCGTGGCGCTGGAACTCTACGTGCGCTCACGCGGCAACGGTCTGTCGGTCGAAGGTCCGGCGGTTCGTAACTAACCAAACAGTCCCGCGCCGATGTAAGGCGCGGGGTTTTTCGCAACCCACGCATTCACATATGCGTATGTATTGAATCTAAGATAGAAAGAGAGCCAGAGATGATCTCCCGCCGCGATTTTCTTCAGGTTTCCATGGCAGCCTCGGCGCTAGTTGGCGCATCGGGCTTTGGCAACTGGTCCCGACTGGCCGCGCAGCAGCGGCTGACGCAGGATCAGCTGCTGGAGTTTGACAGCTTTGGCAATGTGACTCTAATCCATATGTGCGACCTGCACGCACAGCTCAAGCCGATCTGGTTCCGTGAGCCGGAAATTAACCTAGGGGTCGGTGAGAACAAGGGCCTTGTGCCCCATATTACCGGCGCAGATTTCCGCCGCCTGTACGGAATCGAAGACGGCAGCCCCAGCCATTACGCATTGACCTACAATGATTTCTCGGCTCTGGCGCATAGCTATGGCAAGATGGGCGGGCTGGATCGAGTGTCCACTGTCGTCAAGGCGATCCGCGCTGAACGCCCCGGTGCGTTGCTGCTCGACGCCGGCGATACATGGCACGGCTCCTACGGCTGTTATCACACGCAAGGGCAGGATGTGGTCAACGCGATGAACCTGCTGGAGCCAGACGCGATGACCTTCCATTGGGAGTTCACCCTCGGCTCCGAGCGGTTGCGCGAACTCGTCAATGGTCTGCCGTTCGCAGCGCTGGGGCAAAACATTTTTGACGCTGAGTGGGACGAGCCGACCGAGGAATTCCCGCCCTATACGTTCTTTGAGCGTGGCGGTGCCAAGATCGCGGTCATCGGTCAGGCGTTCCCCTATATGCCGATCGCGAACCCCGGCTGGATGTTCCCGGAATACAGCTTTGGTATCCGCGACCAGCGCATGCAGGAAATGGTCGACGAGGTGCGCGCTAAGGGTGCCGACGTCGTGGTTTGCCTAAGCCACAACGGCTTTGACGTGGACCGCAAGATGGCGGGCGTTGTGAACGGCATTGACGTGATCCTGTCGGGCCACACCCACGATGCGCTGCCCGAGCCGGTGATCGTGAACGATACGGTGATCGTGGCCTCGGGCTCGAACGGCAAGTTCATCTCTCGGGTCGATCTCGACGTACAGAACGGACAGATGCTGGGCTTCCGGCACAAATTGATCCCGATCTTCTCGGATGTGATCGAAGCCGATCCAGAGATGGCCGCCCAGATCGACGCAGACCGCGCGCCATACGAGGACAAACTGACTGAAGTCATCGGCCAGAGTGAGGATCTGCTTTATCGTCGCGGTAACTTCAACGGCACTTGGGACGACCTGATTTGTCAGGCGCTCCTATCCGAACGCGATGCCGAGATCGCCATGTCGCCCGGCGTGCGTTGGGGGCCGTCGATCCTGCCTGGTGCAGACATCACCCGCGAGGACATCTGGAACGTCACTTCGATGACATATCCCAAAGCCTACCGGACTGAAATGACCGGCGAATATATCAAGGTCGTGATGGAAGATGTGGCCGATAACCTGTTCAACCCTGATCCTTACTATCAGCAGGGCGGCGACATGGTGCGGGTTGGCGGCATGGGCTACCGGATTGACGTCTCGAAGCCTCAAGGCGAGCGGATCAGCAATCTCACACTGCTGGCCACAGGCGAAGCGATTGATCCAGAGCGCAGCTATGTGGTCGCCGGTTGGGCCTCGGTCAACGAGGGCACGGAAGGCCCCGATATCTGGGATGTGGTCGAGGCGCATATCGCCAAACAGGGCACCGTGAGCACCCCGCCTAACACCAGCGTCGAAGTCGTCGGCGCATAACTAACACTTGTAAATGAGGAGCCTGAACATGTCTGACACGTTCAAGGGTAAAGGCGCATCGCGCCGCGCGTTCCTGCGCGGTAGCGTCGCCGCCGTAGCCGGCGCGGCAGCCGCCGGAAGCGCACGGGCGGCAACGCCCGATCCGCTGATCACCGAGGTCCAGGATTGGGCCAGCGGCTTTGGCGCGCCGGTTGACGACGCGCCCTATGGTCTGCCGATCCGCTTCGAGAGCGATGTGGTGCGCCGCAATGTGCCCTGGCTGACGGCGGATACGATCTCGTCGATCAACTTTACGCCGATTCACGCGCTGGACGGCACGATCACCCCGCAAGGCTGTGCCTTCGAGCGGCACCATTCCGGTGCCATTGAGCTCAAAAAGGAAGATTACCGCCTGATGATCAACGGGCTCGTCGATACGCCGCTGGTCTTTACCTACGAGGATCTCGAACGGTTCCCGCGGGAAAATCACGTCTATTTCTGCGAATGCGCCGCGAACTCCGGCATGGAGTGGGCAGGCGCACAGCTAAACGGCGCCCAATTCACTCACGGGATGATCCACAACATGGAATATTCCGGTATTCCGTTGCGCACGCTGCTGGAAGAAGCAGGTCTCGGGGCGGCGGGTGATCTGTCCGACAAATGGGTCTATGTCGAAGGCGCTGATGCGTCGTCGAATGGCCGCTCAATCCCGATGGAAAAGGCACTCGACGACGTGCTGGTTGCGTTCAAGGCGAACGGCGAAGCGCTGCGTATGGAACATGGCTATCCCGTGCGGCTGGTGGTGCCGGGTTGGGAAGGCAACATGTGGCTCAAGTGGCTGCGTCGCATCGAAGTGATGGACGGGCCGGTTGAGGCACGCGAGGAAACCTCGAAATATACCGACCTGTTGGCAGACGGTGTTGCGCGCAAGTGGACCTGGGTGATGGATGCGAAATCGATCATCACCGCGCCCAGCCCGCAAATGCCGATAAACCACGGCCCGGGTGCCTTGGTAATCACCGGTCTGGCATGGAGCGGCCACGGGCGCATTACGCGCGTGGATGTTTCGAAGGACGGTGGCAAGACTTGGGAGACCGCGCGTCTGGCCCGCGAGAGTGAGACCAAGGCGCTGACCCGCTTTTATCTCGACACCGAATGGGATGGCTCGGAGATGCTTTTGCAGTCGCGCGCCATTGACGAGACCGGTTATGTCCAGCCGACCAAAGCGCAACTGCGCGAAATTCGCGGTCTGAACTCCATCTATCACAACAACGCCATCCAGACATGGCACGTGGATTCCAATGGTGAGGCGGAAAATGTCGAAGTATCTTAACCTGAGCGCGGCGGCGCTCATCCTCTCGGGCCTCACTGCGCCGGCGCTGGCCGACGGCTTCGGGCTGGGGCGTGAGGCGCTGCCCGAAGAAGTCGCGGCGTGGGATGTTGCTGTGCGCCCAGACGGCACCGGCTTGCCTGAAGGATCGGGCGATGTGTGGACCGGCGAAGAAGTGTTTACCGATTACTGTGCAGCCTGTCACGGTGACTTTGCCGAAGGGGTCGACAACTGGCCGCAACTGGCGGGTGGGCGAAACACGCTGACCGACGATCGTCCGGTGAAGACGGTGGGCTCCTACTGGCCCTATCTGTCGACCGTGTGGGACTATGTGAACCGCTCGATGCCATTTGGCGCGGCGCAGACCCTGAGCGCCGACGAGGTCTACGCAATCACCGCCTATATCCTTTATTCCAACGACATCGTGGGTGATGATTTCGTGCTCAGCCACGAGAATTTCCTTGATGTGGAAATGCCCAATGCTGACGGGTTCATCGTCGACGATCGGCCCGAAACGGAATACCCGTTGTTTAGCACCGAGCCGTGCATGGAGAACTGCAAGGAGAGCGTGGAAATCACCATGCGAGCCAGCATTCTTGACGTGACGCCGGATGAGGGCAATGAGGACGCGGCGCAAGACGAAGCACAGGACGAAGCCGCTGCAGCACCCGCTGCGGACGAAACCACGACCGCAGCGCTTGACGCTGCATTGGTGGCCGAGGGTGAGAACGTGTTCCGCCAGTGCCGCGCCTGTCACCAGGTGGGCGACGGCGCCAAGAACCGGGTTGGCCCGATGCTAAACGGTATCGTCGGTGCCCCTGTGGGCGCGGTTGACGGCTTCAACTATTCCAAAGCCATGGCTGAAGCCGGGCAAAATGGGATGGTCTGGACGGAAGATGAGCTGAAACTTTTCCTGGCTAATCCTCGCGAACATATGAAGGGAACAAAGATGTCCTTCGCCGGATTGCGCAAGGACGATGATCTCGCCGCAATGGTCGAGTATTTGAAATCTTTCCCAGCAGAATGATCAAGCGCGCGCCGGCCCATGCTGGCGCGCGGCTCCGGTTTCTGGCAAGCTATGCGCCATCGCTATTGCCAATGAAGGAGTTACGCCTCTCATGAAAAAACTATTTGGTCCCGTCATCGCGTTGTGTATCGCTGCGGCGCCTGCGCTCGCAGAGGATCAGGTCATCACGCGAAGCTATGACGGTAGCTATGAAGACGCGCTTTTCAGCCTTGAGAATGCGATCGTCAACCGGGGCTTGGTGATTGATCATCGCAGCAGCGTCGGTGACATGTTGGAGCGTACCCGTGCCGATATCGGCGGCGAAAAAATCTTCGACTCAGCAGATGTTTTCCTGTTTTGCTCGGCGCAGATCTCGCGTCAGGTGATGGAGACCGACCCGGCGAATATCGCCTATTGCCCTTACGGAATCTTTGTGACGAACCGTGACGGTGAGATCGAAATCGGCTATCGCAGTTACCCTGATGAATCCATGGACGCAGTTGAAGAGCTGCTTGATGAGATCGTCGCGGACGCGACCGCGTTTTAAGAGCCTGCACAGCATCGGCCCATTTGCGCTTGATACAGGCTCAAAACGACTGGGACCAAGGTTTCCAACAGCCATCTGGCATCCAGCATTGGTCCGGTGGACTTTGCGGTTATCCATAAAGGTTTGCGGGCTCTTGTTCGGCACTGCGAGCAAGCTCCGACAAAATTGGCGAGGCTTTTCCCGCCTCGCCAATTAGCGCTTTTCTCGGGCTGCGTTGCTGC
Source organism: Pontibaca salina (assembly GCF_016307205.1). Classification (GTDB taxonomy): domain Bacteria; phylum Pseudomonadota; class Alphaproteobacteria; order Rhodobacterales; family Rhodobacteraceae; genus Pontibaca; species Pontibaca salina. The sequence continues at coordinate 152,931 of NZ_JAEIJD010000006.1, forward strand.
GGTGTGGCCGCGATAAACCGCCCAGAACTTACCTGAAATATTTTCCGCACCACCCGCTTTTTTTTGGGGGTGAGGAAGCGGGACGAGGGGTCTCGGTCTTGCCAGCGACAAGCTCCGGATATTCAGCCCGGATTTATCGGATGATGAGGCAAGACCAATATGCTTTAGCAAGGAAGTTCAGGGCAGTAGCACGGCTATAGGACGTGTTGCCCCGACATTTCCGTTCAATCAGCGGCGCTTGCCGTCACTCCCATTCCATTTGCTCGTAAACGCGGCCCGCGTTCTTGGTGGCCAGTTCATCGAAGGTATCGAGCAGGGTATAGGGCGATTGATCGACGTAGTAGGCGTCGGTTAGGTCACCGCCCGCGTCGATATGTTCGCGGATCTGGCCGCGCAGATATTCGAGATAGCCCTTAGTGTATTTGCGCACCTGCGCCATGTTGGTTGGATGGCCATGGCCGGGGATCACATAGGTCGCGCCGAGCGGTTCGAAAGCGTTGTCCCAAGTCTCCAGCCAATCCGCAGTGTTGGTATTCTCGAAGATTGGCAGCATCCGTTCGTGAAACGCCATGTCTCCGGAGATCACCAGCGATTGCTTGGGCAGCCAGATAACGATGTCACCGGGGCTATGCGCGGGGCCGAGATGGCGCGCTTCGATTCGGTAATCACCCAGTTCGATGATGTATTCATCCTCAAAGGTCTCGGTCGGCAGGACCAGTTCGGTGCCTTCGCCCCGCTCTTTGTTGAGCCGCATCATATCGGCGAGCGATTGCGGCCCGTAGTTTTCGAATTCACGCGCGGCATCCACATGGGCGATGATCGGCACGCTCTGTTCAGCCCAATAGCCATTCCCGAGGGCGGCATGGCCTTGTCCGTTTTCATTGAAAACCGCGACAACCGGCTCGTCGGTGACGGCACGGATCTCTTCGTGCAGTGCTTGCGCCAGCCCATAGGCCCCGCCGGCATTTACAACTACCACGCCCTCGCCGGTGACGATGAAGCTCAGGTTGTTGTTGTGGCCTGCGTTTTCATATGTGGGCGCTGCGGTGGCGCCGATAGCGGACCAGACGCCGGGAATGAACTCAACCGGCTTGGAATAAAGCAGCGAGCCGGGATATTGATCGGCAATCTTCTCACTGGCTGCGGCGGGCAGGGCGAGAAGAGCGAGCGCAAAAGCGAGACGTAACATCAGATTTCCTCCGGAACAAAAATATAACCAGCACCATGTTTTTCGGCACGGCCGAGTCCGCCGGGCAGGTGGAACCCGATAAGGCGCATTTTCTCGGCGCTGATTTGATCAAAGAGACGCAGACGCGTGGCAATACCGGTTTCAGGATCTTGGTCGGCGCTTGAAGGCCAGTCCGGATGATCAAAGGCCAGATGATGATTGCCGATGGCATCGCCCACCACAAGCAGCGTTTCGCTACCTTGGTTAACCGCAAAGGCCATGTGCCCCGGTGTATGGCCGAAGCTGGCCAAGGCTGTGACGCCGGGCAGGATGTTTTCGCCGTCTTTGATCGGGGTCATGCGGTCGGCGATCGCTTCGAGTCGTCGCTTGGCCCCTATTGCAAAGGATTGCCGCTCGGCACCAATAGTGTCGACAGTATCGTCCGCGAGCCAGTAATCGCGCTCCTTAGTGCCGATATAATACTCTGCGTTGGAAAACAGTGGTTCGTCAAAATCGTCCAGCAGGCCCCAGATATGGTCAGGATGTCCATGAGTGATCACAACGTCGGTGATATCTTCAGGCGCGAGGCCTAAAGCGTCGAGCGCTGCGTCAAGCTTTCCGGCGCTGGGTTGAAAGTCGGGGCCAGCACCTGCGTCGAACAGAACCACATGATCGCCGTGGCGCAGAAGCGTCAGATTGCATTCTGGAGTCAGCGTTTCATCAGAGAGACCGTGTTTCGCGATGATCGGGGCGACATCCTGCGAGGGCAGGGCGCCGAAGGTGAGATCAACCGGGAGGGTCAAGTGCCCGTCACTGAGGGTGTCCACCCGCATTTCGCCCAAAGCCAGACTTGACCAGACAGGGCCGGCGCTGGCCAGCCCGGCGGCAGCACCCAGCCCGGTAAGTAGCTCCCTACGTGTCAGCACCATCCCGTGCCCTCCATTTCACAATATCGTATGCGAATATGTAGGAGTAGGGCGTGAATGGCAAGCTGCTCATGATGGCTTTGGGCTGTCGTTTAGCGGCAGGACGGCGGACGGCAGACAGGGCTAAAACATTGCTCGGACACCGCGCGATTGGCTTGGAAGGCTGCAAAAGGACGGTTCTGAAAAGAGGGCCCGAATTGCTGCCGGGCCCTGCACTAAATCACTTCGGAACTTCAAGGTTTGATATAGGTATAGCCTTGGGCTTGCAGATGAGCGAGTTCGGCCACCCCTGACGGGACGATATCGGATTCCCAGACATCATAAAGGTCTTCGTCAAAGCTGATATCTCGACCCTCAAGCGTGTTGTTACAAACCTCAAAGGCGACGCCCTGTGATTTCAATGAGCCGACGATAGTTTGCAAAGTATCGTCTTCGTTAGCGTTCATTAATAGGTTCACACCATTACCATGCAGCACCACCTTTAGATCAAGGTTGTCGGCACCAACCGCGTTGATATGGTTTTGTATATTGCGCATGGCGCTCTTGTAACCGGTCGACTGATCCCCGCCTTTGTCATTGATATGATATACAACTTTCTGTGTGCCATAGCCTTCCGCCACGACGTCACTGGCCGAGATAAATGAAAACGCAATCGTAGCGCTAAGCGCCACAATGAGCATGTGCAGACGAGTCAATTTTGTTTCTCCCTTAAATATCGTCGGCGTTTGTCCTATGCCGACACCCTCATCTTACATACAAGATGGTGAATGAAAACGTAAATGCGTATATGTGAATGCGAAGGCGCGACCTATTCACCTGTCGCGGTCGGAGTCTTGGCGAAGGCTCAAGACCGCTGCAGAGTGCGTTAAACCTGAAAGCGCGCGACGAAGACTTGCAACCATGCGGCGTGCTGCAGGTGAAGCGATGGCAGCCTGGTGCTGCCAAATATCAGTCGCGCCGGTCCTGGCTGCCAATAACACCGCAATTATTTGGTTTTTCCGGGACGATTAAGCGTGACTTCGTAACTCGGCTCGGGCCGCGTGAATAATTATTCGCCATTGCGGATCGATTCCAACATGACCGCATGCTGGCGCACAGCCATCAACGGTGTTTTTGATTTTGGTGTTTTGGCGCCGCTAAACGTGATCCGGCCCAAACATCGGTCCAGATCATCGAAGGACATCGGGAGCAATACTGGCTGCGCTGTCCTGTTGGGCGTAAAGTTTAGCAAATACTGTTATTGAGTTTCAGCAGTCATCGGGCGCTGCGTGTCAGCTTGTTGGCCGATCCAGCGCCCGCCTTGTGAGCGATTGGGCCGAGAACGGCGTTGACGTGTTAGAATATCACATCTATACGGCTGGCGACGGTTTTCCGATATCGGAATGAAAAGGGAATGCAGTGCGGGCGAAAAGTCCTATGCTGTAGCTGCCCCCGCAACTGTAGGCGGATAGTCTTTGCCAGAGGCCACTGGGGCGATCCCGGGAAGGCGGCAAAAGGCGCTGATCCGCGAGCCAGGAGACCTGCCGTCAGCCGTTGTCACACGTGAACACATTGGGCGGGGTGTCCGATGCGGTAACCATCGGCCCATCTGCAAGGGGTGGCGAATGGCGCGTTTACGGTGACGGTGAAGTTATCGCTGGAGCCACATTCGTGCGCAAACCGTTCCACTCTCCGCCCCCACGTCGTGACGTGTCGGAAATTCTATTTGTTCTTGCCTCCATCTCAAACCACCGCCGGAACGCGGCCCTGATTGCCTTAGCGAGTATCATCGCTTCGCCTTTAGCCGCGCAGCCGTCGGAAAGTAAGGATGCCAATGCAATCTGGCTGGGCACCATCACGCTAGATGGGGCTTCGGTCGGCTCGGGCCTTGATCTGCAGACACCGTCAAATGCGGGTAGCCGGTTGGATTTGACACCCTTTGAAACCCCTGCCAGCGTGCAAGTGATCGACAGCGAGACAATCCGCCAACGCGCCCAGCGCGACGTCAATCAGGCTATTGTTCAAAACAGCACAGGTATCAGCTTTCACGGCTCGCCGGGCAATGGTGGCACATCGTTCAGCATGCGCGGTTTCACCGGACACGGTTCGGTGACCCGGCTTTATGATGGCACAAGGCTGTATCCCGGTTCTGGCACCGTTACCTTTCCCTTCGACAGTTGGAGTGTCGATCGCATCGAAATTCTGAATGGCCCCGCCTCGGTGTTGTATGGCGAGGGCGGTGTTGGCGGTGCGATCAACATCATCCCCAAGAAGCCACTGACCGATTACAGCCGCAACGAGATCCGCACGACGCTTGGCACCGACGGCCAGCGCGGCGTGGCATTCGGCAGCGCCGGACCGCTTAACGAGGCGCTCGCCTATAGTTTTGATATCAGTGGCAATGCTTCGGACGGATGGCTGGATCGCAACCCCACATCAAGCCTGTCGTTCTCCGGCGCGCTGCGTTGGCAGTTGACCGACGATCTGTCGCTCACCTTGTCACATGCTTACAGCGACAATCAGCCCGGCACCTATTTCGGCACGCCACTGGTGGATGGCAAGCTCGACACGCGGGTGCGCTATCGCAATTACAACGTTGCGGATGATCTGGTGCGCTTCAAGGATGGCTATACCCAGCTGCAGGCCGAATGGAGGCCTGCTGACAATATCACCTTGAAAAGCAACACTTATTACCTGACCAGCGACCGCAATTGGCGCAACGTTGAAGGCTACAAGTTCAACACTGAATCTGGCAAGGTGGACCGCAGTGTCTACATCGCGATCAACCATGATCTGGAACAGGTCGGTCATCGCACCGATGCCACGATCACGACCACGCCGGGCGGGATGGAAAACACCACGACCATCGGTTTCGATGTGAACCGGATCAGTTTCAAGAACACCAATAATTCGCCCTATGAAGGTTATTCGGAGGTTGATTTCCTGAACCCAGAGCCGGGGGTTTTTGGCCCTCATACGCTGACAACCAACACCGATACGACCACAAACCAATATGCATTATTTGTGGATAACCGGCTGAAAGTGAACGATCAATGGGCGGTGGTCGGCGGTCTGCGTTATGATCATTTGCGCGTCAGCCGTGTCGCTCCGGCCTTTACCACAGATTTTGATTCCCTCAGTTGGCGCCTCGGGCTGGTTTATAATCCGGTCCCGGATGTTGCGCTCTACGCGCAATATTCACGCGCCGCCGAGCCGATCGGCAATATGCTGTCGCTGCGTGACGACTATAAAGATCTGAAGCTGACCACGGCGCGTCAAGCAGAGGTCGGCGTGAAATTCGCCTTCCTTGACGGCCGCGCCGACGCGACCCTTGCGGCTTATCGCATTGTCAAAAACGATCTGCTGGCGCGCGATCCCGATGACCGAAGCGTCACCAATCAAATCGGCCAGCAAAGCTCAAAAGGACTCGAGGCTGCCATCGGTCTGGAGGTGACGCCGAGCCTGCGCATCGATATGAACGGGGCGTTGGTGTCCCCCCGTTATGATGATTATATCCAGTCTGAAACAACCGACTATTCGGGCAGGCGCCCGGCCAATACGCCGCGCCGGGTTGCCAATATCTGGGGGTCTTGGGGCTTTGCCGAGGGCTGGACGGCGCGGGCAGGGGCGCATTACGTGGCCGAGGCTTACACCAGCGACAATAACTTAACGACCCGCCCGTCTTACACGCTGGTCAACGCCGGGCTCCAATGGGCTCCGCGCGAAAATATGACGCTCGATCTGAATATCTACAATCTCACCGATCGAATCTATGCCAGTTCGGGCGGCGCGACCCAATGGTTGCTCGGCGCGCCGCGCAGTGCCTCGCTCGACCTTCATATCCGGTTTTAACATGGCGCTGGATCTGCAGGTGCGCGACCTGTCTTGGGGGCCGCGCCCAGACCGGCGGATCATCGAAGCGATCAGCTTTGATGTCCCGGCCGGATCGACCACGGTGATTGTCGGCCCGAATGGGGCCGGCAAATCCACGCTGCTGCGCAGTATCTACCGGCAAAACCGCCCCACCACCGGGAAGGTACTGGTCGGCGGGCGCAATATTTGGCGGCTCTCCATGCGTGATGTCTCGCGCCTGATCGCGGCAGTACTGCAAGAGGTTGCGCCGGATTTCTCCTTTACCGTGCGTGAAGTCGTTGCAATGGGCCGCATCCCCTATTGCCGGGGGCTTTTTGCGCACGGCAGGGCCAATGAGCAGATCATCGAAAAAGCATTGGCCGACTTTCGACTTATTGAGTTCGCAAACCGTTCCTTTAGCAGGCTTTCAGGCGGTGAAAAGCAGCGGGCATTGCTGGCGCGCGCGATCGTGCAAGAGCCCCAACTGCTGATTTTGGATGAGCCGACCAACCATCTGGATATCCGCCACCAGCTAGAAATCATCGAAATGCTGAAACGTCTGAACCTGACGGTTCTGATCACGCTGCATGATCTGAATTTGGCCGCGTCTCTTGCGGATCAGGTGCTGGTCATGCGTCAGGGTCGGATCTGCGCAATTGGCCCGCCACTGGCCACATTGACGGCGCAGACCATTCGCTCGGCTTTTGATGTCGAAGCCCATATCGACCACCATCCCCGCACCGGAAAGCCGCGCCTGTCCTTTGATCTGTCTCCTTGAAAGCTTTGCAATGAATTATCTGGTTTTACTGCTTTCCACCGCCGTCCTGTTTCTGGCGGCACAGCCTTCTTTGGTTAACGCCTTTCCACTCACAGTCATCAGCTGCGACCGTGAGATGACCATGGTCTCCCCACCAGAGCGCGCGATCGCCCATGGTTCTAATCTGGTCGAAATCATGATGGCCCTGGGGCTGGAAGATCGGATGCTGGGCTATACTGGGCGCATTAACATCGACGAAACGGAAGGGCTGTATCCAGGCGTAACACAACTGCGCCAGCTTCAGCGCGACACGCCCAATCTGGAAATGATTTTGGATGCCGAGAGCGACTTTTATTTTGCCGGTTGGAGCTATGGTATGCGCGTCGGCGGAGAGGTCACGCCAGACAGCCTCGCCCGCTATGATGTCCCGGTCTATGAACTGTCAGAATCCTGTATCAGGCTGGGCCAGAAAAATGGCGCAAGCTTCGATTACCTGTACCGCGACCTCGAAAATTTGGCAGCAATATTCGGCGTCCCCAACCGCGCTGAGGCCTTGATTTCGGACTATCGCAATCGGCTTGAGAAGGTGCTGGCACAGGTCGCTCAGCGCGAGCATTGGCCACGTATTTTTGTCTATGATTCCGGAGAAAAGGTTCCGTTCACGGCCGGCGGATTTGCCATGCCGCAGGCGATTATCACAGCTGCCGGGGGCGAAAATATCGCCGCAGATATCGACAACAGTTGGGTGCGCATCGATTGGGAAACCGTGGCTGCACGCGACCCGGAGGTGGTTGTGATTGTCGATTACGGTGCGATTACCGCTGCAGAAAAAATTACATATATTAAAGAACACGCAGCCCTTTCTCATATTTCCGCCGTGAGAAATGACCGTTTTTTGGTCCTAAGTTATAGTGATCTGACGCCCGGGCCTCGCAATATTGATGCGGTTGAGCGATTAGCTGATTTTCTGATTGCGGGCTGAACGGGAGGTGAGGGCATTGTCGAGCTGGCGTTTTATCGTGATCTGTATAATCGGCGTCGTTCTCTGCCTGTTATCGATCACGCTGTCGGTTAGTATCGGCTCGACCAAGATCCCTGTTCGTACGGTCTGGTCTATTGTGCTGCATAAACTATCCCTGACTTCGGTTTCGCCGGATTGGGGTTTGGGGCGCGAAAACATCGTGTGGAATCTGCGACTGCCCCGCGCGCTGTTGGCCGCATTGGTCGGGGCGGGCCTTGGGGTCGCGGGTGGCGTGATGCAAAGCGTGACCAGAAATCCTCTTGCTGACCCGCACTTGTTGGGGGTCTCGGCCGGAGCAGGATTTGGCGCCAATCTGGCCATCCTGTTGGTCGGAAATTTATTAGGTGTGTTGACGGTACCGCTGTTTGCCTTCGCAGGCGCGCTGGCGGCTACTTTTGTCGTTGTTTTGGTGGCGGGATTCAGCGCCAGCATAGGGCCCACGCGGCTGGTGCTGGCGGGGCTGGCGGTGTCCTTTGTTATAGCGGCTGGCAGCAATGTGCTGATCATGCTGGCGGATCCGCGTGCGATCAGTTCGGTAGTGTTTTGGATGTTAGGGAGCTTCGGTTTCGCGCAATGGAACAATCTTTTGATTCCAGCCGTCGCCTTGCTGTTCAGCCTAATCGTTTTTTTCCGTTATTCGCAGCAGCTCAATGCCTTGGCGATGGGCGACGAGAGCGCGGCCACGCTGGGGATAAATGTCCGCCGTCTGCGGGTTCTGATCCTCACCGTCAGCGCCCTTCTGACGGGGGTCTTGGTGGCCTTTTCCGGTATGATTGGTTTTGTCGGCCTGATGATGCCACATATCGCGCGGTTGCTGATCGGTGGGGACAATGGCCGGGTGCTTCCAGCCAGTGCTTTGCTGGGTGCAATCTTCCTTGTGCTGTCAGACGTTGCTGCGCGAAGATTGACAGCCCCAAACGACATGCCCATCGGCGTGGTAACCGGATTGATCGGGGGGCTCTTCTTTATAGCTCTGCTGACCCGGTACCGCGAGTAGCAAAAGCGATCACGGCAGCGGGCAAATCCGATTGAACGCAATATGCCCTAAGCTGCCAAAAACCACTCGGCGAATCGGGGGAGCAGCACAAATATCGGCCCGTTCTGCAGCGCAACGGCTTGTTATATGGCGGTTGTTTCCGTTGCTGCAGAGCCTCGATCCACGAAACGTGCAAAAGCCGCCAAGGTTTCCTCGCTGACGTGGTGCTCGATGCCTTCGGTATCGGCTTCGGCGATGTCCGGGTCAACGCCGAGCGCAATCAGAAAATCACGCACCAGAACATGTCGGCGGCGCGATTCCTGGGCGATTGTGCGGCCTTTTTCCGTCAGCACGAGTGGCTGATAAGGCGCGTCTTCGATCAGGCCATCGCCGACCAGACGCTGTACGCGGTTGGTGACCGTTGCGTTTGACACTCCGAACCGCTCGGCCAGATGGCTGGTGCGCACATCATCTTGGACCCGCGCCAGCTCGGCAATCATTTCCACATAATCCTCAACGATCTCGCGACGGTGGGCGTCGCGCACCCGTTTGAAGTTATGCGCGTGTTTTTCAGCGGACGGAACATCCGGGTAAGGGCAGGGGGGATGGGGTTTGGTCTCCATGCAGACATCCTACCCATTAGACCGTGCGGATACAATATTTAGCTTCAGCTAAGAATCTGATTGACTCATTTAGCCGAGGCTAAATATATTGCCCGTGGGCTCGACGAGATCGGGTCAGAACGGATCAGGTAAAGGAGTGGTTCATGTCCGATCTACGCCAGGCCGCACCCCCACAGGTTGCGGATTTTCAAACAACATATGCGACCGATCGGAATTGGCAGCATCTTATGCGCACCGCAAATACTGCCTATCAATGCGGTGATCAGGTTGCCGCCCTCGGCTATTATCGAAACGCTCTGCAAGAGGCGGAACGATTGATTGCATGTGCGGAACGTTGCAACGGCCCTGAAGCCGCGGCGATGATTCTGGTGATCTCGCACCACAATATTGCCCAATTGGCTGCTGAATCGGGTCATTGGGATCTTGTCCGGCAGCATTATCAAGAGCCCTTCGACCGTTTGCTGGCCTTGGCAAGCCTCCCCACGACTCCGAACCAGTTGCGGCAAGCCTGCGTTGAGAACCTCAAACAGGCCACCATCGCATTGGCCACACATCTGCAGACTAGCGGCGCTCCCGGTGAAGCCGTTGCTCGGGTAATCAATAGGGCGCGCTGCGTGGTGTCCGCTCCATCCGACAGATCCGAAAGGCCCGCTCCGGCCAGACCACGTTTCTCATAATCCTAACCATCTGCTCAAAGAAGGAAGTTAAATGTTTTCGCTCCCCGAATTGCCCTACGCCATGGATGCGTTGGCACCCTCGATGTCTGCCGAGACGCTGGAGTTTCATTTCGGCAAACATCACAAGGCCTATGTCGACAAGCTGAATGAACTGATTTCTGGCACCCCGCTTGAGGGGCTTCCATTGGAAGATGTGATCCGTAAATCCGCTGACGATCCGGCACTTGCACAATTGTTCAATCAGGCGGGTCAGCATTGGAATCACACCCATTTTTGGATGGGGATGCGCCCCGGCGGAGGTGGTGCCATGCCCGGGCATTTGGAAAAGCGCCTCATCACGGATTTCGGCTCCATCGAGGCGTTCCGCGCGGAATTCGCGCAGGCCTGTCTGACGCAGTTCGGATCGGGATGGGGCTGGCTGGTTTTTGACGGCGACAAGCTGTCTGTCACCAAGACGCCGAATGCGGAAACGCCGATCACCGAGGGTCATGCCGCGCTACTGACCTGTGATGTGTGGGAGCACTCTTATTACATCGATCACCGCAACCAGCGCCCGAAATATGTTGAGACCTTCCTGAATGATTTGGTCGACTGGCAAGTGGTTGCTGACCGATTAGAGGCCGTGACCGGGTGAGCCGGAGGCCATTATTTTAAGCATTCAAGTCAACGCCGGGACGATCTGATCGTCGGGAAGATTGTCCCGCCGTTGGCACCGCCCCCACAGCGGGGGCATGCCGGAATGGGTTTAGCCCAGCGCCACAATCGGGAACACGATTGTTCATTCACGAAAAACCATCCACTACACCCCGCTGAGTTGATCGCGGTCTCCTCTGGCGCGTGGGACGGCGTAGGCTTTCCGGTGTCAACTGCCCCAGTGCGCAAGCATCCATTTTCAAAGTTCACCGAACTTGTAGGCGGCCGAGCGCTCGTAGAGGGAAACGACCCTTCCCGAGAATATTCATTTTGGCCGCGATGGCAGGGTTATGGAAATCCGTTTCCGGCATATAAGACTAGCGTGTTGCGTTTGAGTGGAGTCAATTTTTCGCCTGCCGTCATGCGGTAGCGGTTGCGCAGAAAAGGCATTCATAACAGCGGCCAAATTCGTTTGAACGCAACATGCCTTAAGCGTATCCGCCGAATGTTCGTGCGGAGATCAGGAAAGCTCGTCGTATGTTGAGCCTCTTACGCCACTTCTTTGGGCTGTCGCTGGTGGCGATCCTTGCGGCTTGCAGCGATGGTTCAGCGGTTATCGAAGCTCGGGTTGAGGAGAATGCGGGACCGGATAATTTCGAAGTGAGCCGATTGCTTGATGATATTCGGATGCAAAACCGGCTACCCGGTCTAAAGCGGTCGCCCCGGCTGGATGTCGCGGCCCGTCGGCATGCCACCGATATGGCGCGCAACGGGTTCTTCTCGCATCAGTCTCCTACGACAGGGGCTGTCGGCGAGCGGGTATCGGCAAGCGGCTATCAGTGGTGCTTCGTTGCGGAAAATATCGCGCGTGGTCAGCGAACGGAAGCGGTTGTGCTGAACTCGTGGTTGCGCTCACCGGGCCACCGCAAAAACATCCTGTCTAAGCGGGCAGAGGAGTTTGGCTTTGCAAGGGCGAGCGAACCCGGAGCCGCCCAGAGACCGGTCTGGGTTATGGTTCTTGCGGGGCGCCGGTGCCGTTGAAGTTTAACACGCGGCTTTGCGTGACCAACATGTCGAGCGGCTGATCCGTCGGCTCAAGCGGAAGTGACTCGGCTTCCTGTTGGTCAAAGGCGAAGCCGATGGCCAGCGTCGGGCGACGCTGGCGCAAGAGTTCAAGCGTGCGGTCGTAAAAGCCTCCGCCATAGCCCAGCCGCCCGCCATAAGCATCGAAGGCGACCAGTGGCACGATGACCAGTTCCGGTTCGAAGAATTCGGGTTCTGCCGGAATTGCCGCGCCGAAAGGGCCATCTACCAGCGGCATATCCGGGGTCCAGCGGGCAAAGTTCAGCGGCTGATCGGGACCGGGGATTACCGGTATGCCGACCGGCCCATGGGCAGCCGCTTCGGCCATGGCGGGCAGGGGGTCGATCTCGGTGCGGATGGGCAGATAGCCCGATAGCGGCATGCCGCGATAGCGCGCGAGCACCGCAGCAAGATGCGCTGCTGCATCCTTGCCGCTGGCCGCATGGGCCGTTTTGCGCCGTGCGAACGCGTCTTTGCGGGCTTTGGTTTTGTCTTTGGTCAAATCAGTCATAACAGTACGACCGTAGCAAGCCCGAGGAAGATGAAAAAGCCCATAATATCAGTGGTGGTCGTGACAAACGTTCCCGATGCCAGCGCCGGATCTACGCCGACTTTCTCCAAAACCACCGGCACCACAGTTCCGACAAATCCGGCGATAATCATATTGCACAGGAGCGCGACGCCGATCACCGCACCCAGCATGGGCGAGTGAAACCACAACATGCCGACCGTTCCCAGCACGGTGGCGAAGACTAAGCCGTTTAACAGACCTACGGTCAATTCACGCCGCACCACGCGCCACACATTCGATCCGGTCAGATCGCGTGTGGCCAGGGCGCGCACCGTCACGGTCAGCGATTGGGTTCCCGCATTGCCACCCATCGAGGCAACGATGGGCATGAGGATCGCCAGCGAAACCAGCGCGGCAATCGACGCCTCGAATTGGGAGATCACCAGCGACGCACAAATCGCCGTGCCGAGATTGACGCCAAGCCAGGGAAGGCGCCGTCGGGACGTTGCTGCCACCGTGTCTGAAAGCGAGCTTTCCTCGTCGACACCGGCCAAACGCAAGATGTCTTCTTCATGCTCTTCGTCCAGTATGCTCATCGCGTCGTCAATGGTGATGACACCAACCAACCGCCCGTCGTCATCGACCACAGGGGCCGAGATCAGGTGATACTGGTTAAAGGTATAGGCGACATCGCCTTCGTCCTGCGTAGCCGGGAAAATCTGGAAGGACTCCGCGGCGATATCGGCCAGCCGAGTATCGCGGCGCGAGCTCATCAGCTTGCCCAGCGTCACGTTGGCCACAGGCCGCAGGCGTGGATCGACCAATACTACATGATAGAACTGTTCGGGCAGATCATCGGCACGGCGCAGATGGTCGATCGCCTGACCAACGGTCCAGTGTTCGGGGGCCATCACCACCTCGCGCTGCATCAGGCGGCCGGCGGAATATTCCGGATAGGACAGAGACTGCTGCACAGCGACACGATCCGAATCCTCAAGTGCGTGCAGAATGGCCTGTTGCTGCGGGTGCTCCAGGTCCTCGACCAGGTCCACGACATCGTCGCTTTCCATGTCGCGCACCGCCTCTGCCAGAACCTGTGGCGTCAGCAGGCCGATCACCTCTTCGCGGATGTTGTCGTGAAGTTCCGACAGGATCTCGCCATCAAATTCACGATCATAAAGACGGATCAGACGAGCCCGGTCATAGGGGCCGATCTGTTCCAGCAGGTCGGCGATGTCGGCCGCGTGCAGCGGCTCCATCAATTCAATCAGCTTTTGCCGGTCGTTGGTTTCCACCGCATAGAGAATCGCAGCCACGGCCCTGCGATCCAGGGGGTGCGCCTCGGTGTCGGGGTGGTCGATCTGGTCGTTCATGCGCAATTCTCCGCCGTTCATTCCGTAGATAGGGGAAGGCGGCGGAAAATAACAATGGCAATAGCGCAATTTACCTTGGCCAGCCCCGGCGGTAGTCTGGCGTATGGACCAGATGAAAAGGCGCGACATGACGGAAAAGACGATCCTGACAGGGCAGGTGCTATCCTTTGACGGCTGTCCGTTCGACGGGGAGGCGACTGCGGCGGCACAGCTGGACGAGGCGATCTGCATCCAGAACGGACATATCGTTGCCGTGGGGACTGCGGAGCGCTTGAAGGCCGATGCCCCCGGCGTGCGCGTCGTTGATCATGGTGCGCGGGTCATCATGGCCGGGTTTGTCGATGCCCATGTGCATTACCCGCAGACCGCGATCATCGCCAGTTGGGGCAAGCGGCTGATCGACTGGTTGAATACCTATACCTTTCCCGAGGAGATGCGGTTTGGTGATGCCGATTATGCCAGCGAAATCGCCAATCGCTATCTGGATCTGACGGTGGCGCATGGGGTGACCACCATGTGCAGCTATTGCACCATCCACCCCGCAAGCGTCGAAGCGTTTTTCGGGGCGGCTCAGGCCCGTGGGCAGCGCGTGGTGGCGGGCAAGATCTGTATGGATCGTAACGCGCCCGAGGGGCTGCGCGACGATGTGCAATCGGCCTATGACGACAGCAAGGCGCTTATTGCACGCTGGCACGGGGTGGACCGATTGGGCTACGCGATCACGCCACGATTCGCGCCGACCTCAAGCCCCGCGCAATTGTCGGCGCTGGGGGCGCTGTGGCGCGAACATCCCGATTGCCTGATGCAGACCCATCTGAGCGAACAGGTCGATGAAATCGCATGGGTGCGCGAACTTTACCCGGATGCGCGGGATTATCTCGACATATATGAAACCCACGGGCTGCTGGGCGCGCGGGCGGTCTATGGCCACTCCATCCATCTTGAACCACGCGAGCGTGACCGACTGGCCGAGACCGGCGCCGCGTTGGCGCATTGCCCGACCTCTAACAGCTTCATCGGCTCGGGCCTGTTCGACATGACGGGGCTGATCGCGCAAGGTCAGCGCATCGGGCTGGCCAGCGACACCGGTGGCGGATCGTCGTTCTCGATGCTGCGCACTATGGCAGCGGCTTACGAGGTGGCGCAGTTGCGCGGCCATGCCTTGCATCCGGCGCAGCTGCTGTGGCTGGCCACCGTCGGTTCGGCCCGCGCGCTGCATCTGGATCATCTGATCGGCAATGCGGTGGTCGGAAACGAGGCGGATCTGGTGGTGCTGGATCTGGCCTCAACCCCGGCCATCGCGCAACGCGCCAATCGGGCCGGGGATATTTGGGAGGCGGTGTTCGCTACGATTATGATGGGCGACGACCGCGCTATTGCTGATGTTTGGATTGGCGGCAAACAGCGTGCGCTTATTCGGGCGTAACCCGCAGCAGTTCCAATGCCGCCTTGTGCAATGTCGGGTTCGCCGCTGCCAGCACCCGACCGCCGAGTTGCGCAGGACCGCCACGCCAATCGGTCACGATACCGCCCGCCGCCTCGATCACCGCGATGGGTGCCTGAATGTCATAGGCATTCAGCCCCGCCTCGATCACAAGGTCGATATGCCCGGCGGCCAGCAACGCATAGGCATAGCAATCCATGCCGAACCGCGTCAGCATCACGGTCTCGCTGACTCTTTCAAACCCTGCGCGTTCGTCAGCAGAGCCGACGCCGGGATAAGTTGAAAACAAGATCGCATGATCCAGAGTTTGCGTCGCTCGGGTTTTCAGTGCCCGCCGTTCCTGCCGAGCGACCAGTTCCGCCATCCCGCCAGCGCCGATGAAGCGCTCGCCAGTATAGGGCTGGTCGATGACCCCCAAGAGCAGCCCGGTATCATCCGACAGCGCGATCAGCACACCCCATGTCGGCGTGCCACTCAGAAAAGCGCGGGTGCCGTCGATCGGGTCAAGTACCCATAGTCGGCCGCTGGCACCGTCCACCCGTCCGAACTCTTCGCCCCAGACGCCATCCTCAGGACGGTGTTGTGCCAGCAGATCGCGCATCGCGGTTTCCGCAGCGCGATCTGCGATAGTCACGGGGTCGAAACCTTTGGTCCATTTGTTATCGGCAGACAGATCGGAGGAGCGAAAATGCGGCAAGATCGCCTTGCGTGCTGCATCCGCCAGCAGGTGGGCGACTTCAAGATCGGACAATACATTATTCATGCGCCGGAATTGCCAGCTTGTGTCATGAGATGCAAGCTGGGGCTTCGGGGCAGGGGCGATGAGGGAACCGGGAATCAGGCCACGTCGCTTAGCACACGCGCCAGATCAAACAGTCGACGACGCTGGTTTTCGGGAATGGCGTAGTAGGACCGCACCAAATCCAGCGCTTCCTTGTCTCCCAGCAAATCGGCGGGAATTGTGCCTTTTTTCCCGGCACTTGCGGGGCGTTCTTCATCCTCTTTTAGCCCATCAAAGAAGAAGCTGACAGGGACATCCAGCGTATCTGCGATATCCCACAGACGAGATGCGCTCACACGGTTTGCGCCAGTTTCGTATTTCTGGATTTGTTGAAATTTGATCCCGACCTGTTCGGCCAGTTGTTGCTGCGTCATTCCAATCAGCCAGCGCCGATGGCGAATGCGCTTTCCGACATGGACATCTACTGGATGGGTCATCGTAGGTTCCTCTGTTATCGTCCAATGCGGACCATTGCGCGCGACCGCAGTGATCGCGCTTTTCATAGGTATGGCAGGCCGATTAGAGTCCCCACTCTCGACCCTCACTCACCGCTGGCCAGTATCGCGTTTATCTAGGGTTAGTTCAAGAAAGTTGTTTCCCGTAAGCTGTATGTTGCTTCCGGTTGTATGTGCGGTATAGACGCTACACTGTTGACGATAATGCAGGTTTTTCGCTCTCGGTTGAATCGCAGATCGCGACAATTTGATGTAATGACGAGAGTTGAGAGCATATAAGCGAGCGCCAGAAAAAGGATTTCGCGATGCAAGCCTATCGCATCACCGCGCCAGCCTCCGCACCGCAACTCTGCGAGGTTCCAATTCCGTCGCCGGAACGGGGTCAGTTGCGGGTGGATATTCGCGCCTGTGGATTGAACTTTGCCGATCTGCTGATGATCAAAGGCACCTATCAAGACACGCCACAACCGCCGTTTACGTTAGGAATGGAACCGGCGGGTGTCGTCACTGCTGTGGGCGAGGGGGTCAAAGGGTTCGCCGTTGGTGACCGGGTAATGATCTATGGTGGGCAGGGCGGGCTGGCTGAGCACGGAGTATTTGACTCCGTTCGCGCAGTTCATCTTCCGAGTGCAATGAATTTCGACGATGCCGCCGCATTCCAGATCGCCTATGGCACCAGCCATCTGGCACTGGATTATCGCGCCCGGTTGCAATCCGGCGAGACCCTGCTGGTCACCGGGGCTGCAGGGGGCGTGGGCCTGACCGCTGTGGAAATCGGTAAGCTGATGGGCGCGCGGGTGATCGCACAGGCGCGCGGGGCCGATAAGCTTGAGGCTGCCCGCAACGCTGGGGCCGATCATCTGATTGACGCGGACTCCGGGGATTTGCGCGAGCAATTGCTGGACCTGGGCGGGGTTGATGTGGTCTACGACGCGGTCGGCGGCGATGTGTTCAAGGCGGCATTCCGGGCCTGCCGCCCCGAAGGCCGGTTGTTGACCATCGGTTTCGCCAGCGGAGAGGTGCCGCAAATTCCGGCCAATCACTTGCTGGTCAAGAACTTGTCGGTGCTGGGGCTTTATATCGGCGGGCTGGTCAAGACCCGCCCTGACGTGGTGCGCGAGAGTCTGCAAACCCTGTTGGGTTGGTATGCAGAGGGCCGGTTGAAGCCCCATATCAGCCACATTCTGCCGTTGGAGAGTGTTGAAAAAGGGTTGGATCTGCTGCGCCGCCGGGCCTCGACCGGAAAAGTGGTCATCCGGACCTGATCGGCGCTCGGCGGTAGTGTCGATGTTGGGTTCAACCACCATCCTACGCAGTGGCAAGTGCGGAAATCATTGTTTCAGTCAAAATGAACGTGAATAAGCTGATCTGAATACTTGATTTAGATGCCAGGTTTTCCGATATTCAGCACAACGCTGGCGGAAGACACTCGGTCGGCAACAGAAATACCTGTAGGAGAACGCAAATGGCTCAATTCGACACCCACCGGACCACCGGTCACACGGCGGCCGGCGCGCGCGGTGCCGTAATCGACGAGGGGCTGCGCGCCCACATGAATAAGGTCTATGCGACCATGTCGGTCGGCACCCTGCTGACCTTTTTGGTCGCTTGGGCCGTTGGCACATCGCCCGCGCTGCTGTCAATATTCCGTGATCCTGCCACCTTGCAGCCAAATATCCTCGGCTGGATCGTCATGTTCGCGCCACTGATCATGGTGTTTGCGTTCAACTCGGCGCTACAGCGCATTTCCGCAGCAGGTGCGCAGCTTTTCTTCTACGCATTCGCGGCGATCATGGGCCTGTCGATGGCGTGGATCTTTGTTGCCTTTACCGGCCTGTCCATTGCTAACGTATTCCTGGTGACTTCAATCTCGTTTGCGGGGCTGTCGCTGTTCGGCTACACCACCAAAAAAGATCTGTCCGGCATGGGAACCTTCCTGATCATGGGCGTGATTGGCCTGGTCGTGGCGATGCTGGTCAATCTGTTCCTGCAATCGCCCGCTATCATGTTTGCGGTCTCTGTACTCGGCGTGCTGATCTTTGCGGGCCTGACAGCCTATGACACCCAGAAGATTAAAACGACCTATCTGCAACATGCGCACAGCGGCGACGCCGAATGGCTGGGCAAGGCAGCGATCATGGGTGCGCTCAGCCTCTACCTTGATTTCATCAACATGTTCATGTTCCTGCTGAGCATCTTTGGAAACCGAGAGTAAAGCGGGCCAAACGCAAGCCTAAATACAAAACCCGTCAAGCCTTTGCTCTGGCGGGTTTTTTTGCGCCATCCTGCGATATGCTCACATTAGAGCATATCGGCCCTGATCGGTTTCAGGATTTTCAAGGCGCTCTGTCTGTGATTTTCTTCTGCGGAGTCAGATATGGGGGTCAAAGATGGGTAAGCCGCATCCTTTTTGCCTCGCGCAGCTGGCCGAGCGCGGGCTCACTCGCGAAGAACAGGCAGCCAAATGCGGCATGCTCAGAGGATCACCGATTTACTCGGCGAGTTCTTGAGTTCAGAATCTTGAGGCCATGCTGTGAATGAGTTTGGCCAAGGGCCGGTTTTGAATATGATTTGTGGCCTCACCGCACAGATCGACATTCGCAAAGCGGCAAGAGTGGTCGGTACGCTCCTATAGGTGATCGACTTTGACGGCGAGCGGATCGTCACGACCTCGACCCGCACCAATCTTGGTAGTCGCCGCCAATGGTTCCTCTGCACTGCAGGCGATCGGCGCTGCGCGATCATTTACTGGCGCGGCGAGGGACCCGCAGCGCATCCCTCCCTGCAAGAGCTGTCACCGGAGTCGCTGTTCCAGTTTCCGGTTTCCGAAAGCGGACGATCGTTTGTTCAGGGCGGTGGACAGGAGCAGCCATCACTTCCGCAAACTTATCGCGGTACCGCCATGTTCCAGCGCCTTCCGAGACGGACCGGGACATGGTGGGGGATATATCGGGGATAGGTTTTCTTGCGGTCGTTTGAAAACAATAGTTTGGCATAGGCCTTTGGCGGAGAGACAGGGATTCGAACCCTGGGAAGGCTTGCACCCTCAACGGTTTTCGAGACCGCCCCGTTCGACCGCTCCGGCACCTCTCCGCGGGGTCTGGTGGGACCACTTAATCGGGATCAAGCCGCGTGACAAGGGGGTACCTTGGAATAATCGCACTAGGGTTTCCTTGACGTAGAAAGCTATACGAGGCAATCACCATAGCCGCCGCTCGGAAACCCGTCGTAATCGGGAACACTTTGTCTAAACACGTGAGAAACTGGGGTGGTCGGAGTGCCCGAGAGATACAGTTGCTAAATATTCGGGCGGACCATTTCAATGGGCAGTCTTAGCGCCACCATCGCCCAGGCCCTGATGTGGCCGTACAGTCGGGCCGAGCATGATATCCGATCCCGAACCTCTTTCAGAACCGCTCTGGCCCTGAAGATCGCAGGTTGCCGTAAGGAAATGTAATGATCCGGGAAGAAACAAGTTGCGCTTCCGGGCGCAAACAAACTTGAGCTTGCTCGAATCGGCACTGCATTGCATCGTGAAAATATTCCTATTTATTTCACGACGAAGCAGATGCACCGCCCGTTTTCCAGTCAACCTTGTAGTCTTGGCGCTGATCTGCGCGCGCTGCGCAAGACGCGTGGTCTGACGCTGGCGCAATTGGCACAGCGGCTGGGGCGGTCGCTGGGCTGGCTCAGCCAGGTTGAACGCGATCTGTCGGGGCCGTCGCTTGAAGATCTGCGTGAAATTGCGGCGGCGCTGGATGTGCCGCCGTCCATGTTGGCGACACAGAGCCGCGCACCTGAGCGAGAGGCGGGTTTTATCGTGCGTCAGAACGGACGCCGTCCGATTGGCAAACGCATCCCCGGGCTTGGCGAAGAATTGCTGTCCCCCGATCTCACCGACAGTATTGAGGTGGTTCATTCTACGTTTGCGCCGAATAGCCGCCTGCCGCAGCCAATCAGCCGCCCAACACAGGAAGTCGGCTATTTGGTGAGCGGGTGTCTGGATCTGACCATCGCCGAGCGGTGCTTCACGATCCATCCGGGCGACAGTTTCCGTATTCGCGGCGAGACGTTCCAGTGGAGCAACCCTTATGACCAGCCGGCTGTGGTGATCTGGATCATCGCCCCGCCGATCTATTGATGCCGCACCGGGCGATTTTTGAACTCGGCGCAGTCGGGAGGAGAAAGCGATGAGTGAATTGACAGAGACCGCGCGGGTTGTGGTTATCGGTGGCGGTGCCGTCGGGGCCTCGGCCTTGTATCATCTGGCTTTGGCAGGGTGGTCCGATTGCGTGCTGCTGGAAAAAAACGAGCTGACCGCAGGCAGCACCTGGCACGCGGCGGGCAATGTGCCGACGTTCTCGACCGCGTGGTCGGTGATGCACATGCAGCGCTATTCAACCGAACTCTATCGCCGTCTGGGCGACGCGGTGGAATACCCGATGAACTATCACGTCACCGGCTCGCTGCGCCTTGGGCATTCACCCGAACGCGTGCAAGAGTTCCAGCGCGCGCGCGGCATGGGCCGCTATCAGGGTATGGATATGGAAATTCTGAGCCCGAGAGAGGCGCAGGCGCTGTATCCGTTTCTCGCGATCCACGATCTGGCGGGGGTGCTCTACGATCCCCATGATGGCGATATCGATCCGGCGCAGCTGACTCAGGCGCTGGCCAAGGGCGCGCGCGATCTGGGCTGCCGCATCGAGCGGTTTCGCCCCGCGACCGGAATCAGCCGTAAGGATGGCGAATGGATCGTCCACACGGCCAAGGGTGATATCCGCTGCGAATATGTGGTCAACGCCGCTGGCTATTACGCACAGCGGGTGGGCGAATGGTTCAAGCCCTTCGGCGGGCGCACGGTGCCGATGATGGTGATGAGCCATCAATACATGCTAACCGACGAGATCCCCGAGATCGCCGACTGGACGCGTGACCACGGCAAGCTGCCGCTGCTGCGGGATGTGGACAGCTCTTATTACCTGCGGCAGGAAAAGACCGGGCTGAACCTTGGTCCTTATGAGCGCAACTGCAAGGCCCATTGGGTCTCACCTGACGACCCCATGCCCGAGGATTTCAGCTTCCAGCTTTACCCTGACGATCTGGAACGGCTGGAATGGTATATCGAAGACGCCATGGCGCGGGTGCCGCTGCTGGGCAGCGTCGGCGTCAATAAGGTCATCAATGGCCCGATCCCCTATGCGCCCGACGGTCTGCCACTGATCGGGCCAATACCGGGGGTGCCCAATGCGTTCGAGGCTTGCGTGTTTACCTTTGGCATTGCACAGGCGGGTGGGGCGGGAAAGGTGCTGGCCGAATGGATCGTTGAGGGCGCGACCGAGTGGGACATGTGGGCCTGTGATCCGCGGCGCTATACTGCCTATGCCGACAATGATTATTGTATCGCCAAGGGGATGGAGACCTATGGCCACGAATACGCCATGCATTTTCCCTGGCACGAATGGCCCGCCGGGCGGAACCGGCGGTTGTCGTCCCTGCACGATCGGTTGAAGGCAGCGGGCGCGCAATTCGGACCCTATAACGGCTGGGAGCGGGCCAACTGGTTTGCGCAGCAAGGCGACGATACGTCCGAGGCGGCAACCCAGACCTGGGACCGCTCAGGCCCGTGGGAAAAACGCATTCGCGAGGAATGCCATGTGGTGCGCGATGGCGTCGGCGTAATTGCGATCAGCGGTTTTACCCGGCTCAAGGTCGAGGGGCCGGGGGCGCGCGATTTCGTCGACGGGCTGACCGCGTCGCGTCTACCGGAACCGGGGCGCATCGGGCTGGCCTATTTCCCCGACCATCGCGGCCGTATCCTTACCGAGTGTTCAGTTATGGTGCATGGTTCGGACGAGGTCGGCCTCATCACGGCCGCCGCCGCGCAATGGCATGACGGCGAATTGTTGCGGCGGCAGGCCCCAAAGGGGATCACCGTCAGCGATCATTCCGACGCGGTGGAATGTCTGCTTGTAACCGGACCCAAGACGCGCGAGATCCTCGAGCCGCTGACCGAAGGCCACGACCTGATGGCGCCTTGGCTATCGGTCAGCATGACGGGCAAGGTTGCGGGCGAGGATTGCGCGCTGATCCGCGTCTCTTTTGCTGGCGAACTGGGCTGGGAGATCCATTGTGCGCCCGATAGCGCCGGGACAATCTGGGATGCGTTGCTTGATGCGGGGGTAAAACCCTTTGGCATGTATGCGCTGAATTCTCTGCGCCTCGAAAAGGGCTATCGCGCGTGGAAGGGTGATCTGACCAGCGATTACACCTTGCTTGAGGGTGGGCTGGATCGTTTCATCAAATTGGACAAGCCGCAGGATTTCCCCGGCAAGGCGGCATTGCTGCACGAGAAACAGCAGGGCAGCCCCAAGCAGTTCGTGACATTGATCGTCGATGCCGATACAGCGGATGCGCCCTCGATGTCGACGATCTGGCATGAAGGCGAGATCGTCGGAGAAACCAATTCCGGCGCGTGGGGCTACCGTGTCAATGCTTCAATCGCGCTGGGCATGATCCGCAGCGATCTTGCGCTACCGGGCACCGAGGTCGAGATCGAAATCTACGGCGATCGCTGCCGCGCCATCGTCCAGCCTGATCAGCCGCTGTGGGATGCAGATAACGAAAGGCTGCGCGCATGAGCGATATCATTCTTCTTGATGGCGGCATCGGACAGGAACTGGTCAAGCGGGCAGGCGATCCGGCAACGCCGCTCTGGTCCACACGGGTCATGATGGATCAGCCGGATATGGTCGGTGAAGTGCATTCGGATTATTTTGCCGCGGGTGCAACTGTGGCCACCACCAATACCTATGCGCTGCACCGCTCGCGGCTGGAGCGGGCCGGGCTTGAGGATGACCTGCCGGCGTTGATCGACATTGCCGTCACGCAGGCTGAAATGGCGCGCAGTAAACATGGCGGGCGCATCGCCGGCGCACTTGGTCCGCTATATGCATCCTACCGTCCGGATCTGACGCCTGATCCGGACGACGCCGCGCTGAAATTTCGTGAACTTGTGCAACTGATGACCCCGCACGTCGATCTGTTCCTGATTGAAACCCTGTCCTCGTTGCAAGAGGCCGAAGGCGCTTTGCGTGGCACCCAAGATTGCGGCAAACCAGTCTGGCCGGCGCTGACGGTGCAGGATGACGACGGCACCCGCCTGCGCTCGGGCGAGCCTTTGGCCGAGATCGCGCCGCTGATCGACCGGTTTCGCCCCGAAGCGGTGCTGCTGAACTGCTCGCGCCCCGAGGCCATTACTCAGGGGCTGGATCATCTGAAGCCACTTGGCCGCCCCTTCGGCGCCTATGCCAACGGCTTTACGCATATCACACAGGCGTTCCTGCAGGACGCGCCGACGGTCGACGCGCTTGAACAGCGGCAGGATCTGACGCCAGCAGCCTATGCCGATTTCGCGATGGACTGGGTAGAGCAGGGCGCTACCATCGTCGGTGGTTGCTGCGAGGTCGGCCCCGCCCATATTGCGGAACTGGCCCGACGCCTGCGCGCCGCCGATCATCGCATCGTCTGAGGCCGGAAAGGACAGCATCATGCCCGATCTTCCCCAAACGGCCCGCGTGGTCATTATCGGCGGTGGCATCGTCGGCTGTTCGGTCGCCTATCACCTGACCCGGCTAGGATGGCGTGACGTGGTGCTGCTGGAACGCAAGCAATTGACCAGCGGCACCACATGGCACGCTGCCGGGTTGATCGCGCAACTGCGCGCCACCGCCAACATGACGCGGCTGGCGAAATACAGTCAGGAACTTTACGGCGAACTTGAGGCGGAAACCGGGATTGCCACCGGATTCCGTCGGGTCGGTTCGATCACCGCCGCGCTGAGCGGCGAGCGGCTGGAAGAACTGCGCCGGCAGGCGGCGATGGCGCGGGCCTTCGGCGTTGAGGTCGAAGAGATCGCGCCGGACGACATTGCTGGGCGCTATCCGCATCTGAACATTGACGGCGTGCGCGGCGGGGTCTGGCTGCCCAAGGACGGGCAGGGCGACCCCGGCAACATCACGTTGGCGCTGGCCAGAGGTGCCCGCCAGCGGGGGGCGCTGATTGCCGAGCACACCAGCGTCACCGGCCTGACCCGCGACGGGCGGCGCATCAGCGGGGTTGATTGGCAGGGGCGCGAAGGGGGTGGCCATATCGCCTGTGACGCAGTGGTGAATTGCGCGGGGATGTGGGGCCACGAGCTGGGCCGCATGGCTGGCGTCAACATTCCGCTTCAGGCCTGCGAGCATTTCTATATCGTCAGCGAACCGATTGCCGGGCTGGGTCCGCTGCCAGTGCTGCGGGTCCCGGACGAATGCGCCTATTACAAGGAGGATGCGGGCAAGCTGATGCTTGGCGCGTTCGAGCCTTTGGCCAAGCCATGGGGGCCGATCCCGGCGGAATTCGAGTTCGACGAATTACCGCCGGATTTCGACCATTTCGAACCGATTCTTGAGATGGCAGTGAACCGGATGCCGATGCTGGGGCAGGCGGGGATCCACACCTTCTTTAACGGACCCGAAAGTTTTACGCCGGACAATGCCTATCACCTCGGCCTCGCGCCCGAAGCCGACAATCTATGGGTCGCCGCCGGGTTCAATTCGGTCGGGATCCAATCGGCCGGGGGCGCGGGCATGGCACTGGCGCAATGGATGGAGGACGGCGAAAAGCCATTTGATCTGGGTGATGTGGACATTTCTAGAATGCAGCCGTTTCAGGGCAACCGTCGCTATCTGCGCGAACGCGCCAGCGAAACCCTGGGGCTGCTCTATGCCGATCACTTTCCCTTTCGGCAGAAAACCAGCGCACGCGGCATCAGGCGCAGTCCCTTCCACGCGCTACTGGCCGCGCGCGGCGCGGTATTTGGCGAATTGGCCGGATGGGAGCGCGCCAACTGGTTCGCGCGCGAGGGGCGAGAACGCGAGTATCGCTATAGCTGGAAGCGCCAGAATTTTTTTGCCAATGTGGCCGAAGAACTGGCAGCCCTGCGCACCGGCGTCGTCATCTATGACATGTCGTCTTTCGGCAAGCTGCGCGTCGAGGGACCGGAGGCCGAGGATTTCCTGAATCATGTCTGCGGTGCCAACATGGCGGTGCCAGAAGGCCGGATCGTCTATACCCAGTTTCTGAACCCGCGCGGCGGGATCGAGGCGGATGTAACCGTGACCCGCTTGTCCGAAACCGCCTATCTGGTGGTGACACCCGCGGCCACACGGCTGGCCGACGAGATCTGGCTTCGCCGCCATCTGGGTGAGCGGCGCGCGATCATCACCGATGTGACAGCGGGCGAGGGCGTGCTGGCGGTGATGGGGCCAAAAGCACGCGAATTGATGCAGGCGGTCTCACCAAATGACTTCTCGAACAGCGCCTTCCCCTTCGGAACGGCGCAACAGATCGAACTCGGCCTTGGCCTCGCGCGGGCGCACCGCATCTCCTATGTGGGCGAACTCGGCTGGGAAATCTATGTCAGTGCCGACATGGCCGTCCATATATTTGAAACGCTCTGGCAGGCGGGGCAGGAACTTGATTTGAAACTGGCTGGGCTGCACATGATGGATTGCGCCCGGATGGAAAAGGGGTTCCGCCATTTCGGCCATGACATCACCTGCGAAGATCATGTGCTTGAGGCCGGGCTGGGCTTTGCGGTCGAGACTGGCAAGCCTGCATTTATCGGTCGCGAGGCGGTGCTGCAAAAACGCGAGGCAGGACTTGACCGTCGGCTGGTGCAGTTCCGTCTGCGCGACCCCGAGCCGCTGCTCTACCACAACGAACCGATCCTGCGTGACGGACAGATTGTCGGCCATCTGACATCCGGTGCCTACGGGCATCACATCGGGACGGCGCTGGGCATGGGCTATGTGCCCTGTTCGGGCGAAAGAGCGGCCGATCTGCTTGGCTCGACCTACGAAATTGACGTCGCGGGTACGCGCGTGGGGGCAGAGGCGTCGCTGGCGCCGTTTTATGACCCGAAATCCGAGCGCATGCGGGCCTGACTTGCCCTTGTTGTAGCGGAACATTAGGCAGGCGCAATGCAACCGGGTTATGAATACGCGCCACCTGACACGCCGCTTCACATCCTGCACGAGGATGCGCACTTGATCGCGGTGAACAAGCCGTCGGGCTTGCTGACTGTGCCCGGCAAGGGCCCAGCCTTGCGCGACTGCCTGATCGAGCGGCTGCGCGAAATGTACCCGGAAATATTGCTGGTGCATCGGTTGGACCGGGACACATCCGGCGTGATCGTCTTTGCCCTGACGCGCCATGCGCAGCGCCATCTCAGCCTCCAGTTCGAGCGCCGGCACGCGAAGAAATCCTATCTGGCACATCTGACAGGGCAGTTAACGCCGGAAAGCGGCACCGTCGATTTGCCGCTGACCGCAGATTGGGAAAACCGCCCGCGCCAGATGGTTTGCCACGACCGGGGCCGCAGCGCGCAGACTGATTGGCATGTGCTGCGCCACGAGGGCGACACGACCCAGGTGCGTTTGATTCCGCATACCGGGCGCAGCCATCAGCTACGGGTGCATATGCAGGTGCTGGGCCATCCGGTGCTGGGGGACCCGCTCTATGCCGGCACAGCGGCGGCGGCGCATCCGCGCCTGATGCTGCATTCCGAAGAACTGAGCCTGCGCTGCCCCGGCACCGGCGCCGAAATGACATTCCGCGCCGACAGCGAGTTCTGAAACCGGGTCGCGGCGAGACCTCTGTTTCGCCTATTCCGATGTCCAGCCGCTGACGGCTTTGACCTCGAGAAAATCCAAGATCCCCCACAGGCCGCCTTCACGACCATTGCCCGATTGTTTCATTCCGCCAAAGGGCGCTCCGGCCCCACGGCTCTGACCGTTCATCTCAATCATCCCCGACCGCAGGGCACGCGCCATGCGGTTGGCGCGGGCCGCATCCTGAGTCTGAACGTAGTTGGTCAGACCATAGGGCGTGTCATTGGAAATCTCGATGGCCTGCTGCTCGGTCTCAAAGGGGATGATCGACAGCACCGGCCCGAAAATCTCCTCCCGCGCGATGGTCATGTCATTGGTCACATCGGCGAAGACGGTCGGCCTGACGAAATACCCCTTGTTGTACCCTTCCGGACGACCGGTGCCACCGGTGACAAGGCGTGCGCCTTCGTCGATGCCTTTCTGAATCAGATTCTGAATCTTGTTCCATTGGACCTCGTTCACGACCGGGCCGATATGGCGTCCTTCGTCATGGGCGGTGCCGATTTCGACCGCTTGGGCCACCTGTGCGGCGGTGTCGACGGCCTGATCATAGATCTCGCGCTGGACCAGCATGCGGGAAGGGGCATTACAGGATTGGCCGGTATTGTTCATCATGTGCATCACGCCGCGTTTCACGGCCTTGTCGTCAGCATCGGCAAAGATCACGTTGGCGCCCTTGCCGCCCAATTCGAGATGCACTTTTTTCAGCGTTTCGGCGGCGTTTTTGGAAATCGCTGTGCCGGCACGGGTCGAGCCGGTAAAGCTGATCATGTCCACATCGGGATCGGCCGAAAGCTGGCTGCCCACACCCGCACCATCGCCGTTTACCAGATTGAACACGCCGGACGGAAAACCGGTTTCGTCCATAATTTCGGCAAAGATGATGGCATTCAGCGGGCTTTGCTCAGACGGTTTCAGCACCATCGTGCACCCAGCAATTGCCGCTGCGCCGACCTTGAGCGTGATCTGGTTCATCGGCCAGTTCCAGGGCGTGATCAGCGCCGCAACGCCAACCGCCTCGTGAATGATGCGGCTGTTAGGAGCATGGTCGCCCAGCGGTTGCTCGAACTCGAATGTCTTGGCGGCACGCAGAAAGTTTCCGAGATGATTAACGCCGGCGGTGACCTGCTGTGCGCGCGCCATATCGATGGGTGCGCCCATTTCCATGCTGATCGCGCGCGCCAAATCTTCGTAGCGCGTTTGGTAAACCTCAATCAGGTTTTCGACCAGCGCGATCCGTTCCGCAGCGGGCGTGGCCATCCAGCCGGGCAGGGCGGCCCGCGCGGCGGCAACCGCGGCATCGGTATCTTCCTTGCCGCCCAGCGAAATGACCGCGCAGGGGGCTTCGGTCGACGGGTCGATGACCTGAAAATCGTTGGGCAGCGCCGGGTCAACCCATTTTCCGTTGATATAGAACTGACGTTTCTCGATCATCGCGATGTCTCCGCTATTGCATTGGCCCGGTGCGGGACCGGGATTCGGCGGCACTTTGTCACCGGCGCGGGTCAGGGGCAAGGGAGGGGATGTAAGCCGCGCTAGGAATGATTAAGTATGGGTTCGTCACGAGTAGACCATATAAAAACCACTCATTAAAGGAGAGCGCCATGAGCTTGCGTATCAACGACACGGTTCCGAATTTCACGGCCGAGACTGATCACGGTCAGATTCAGTTTCACGACTGGATCGGTGACAACTGGGCGATCCTGTTTTCCCACCCCAAGGATTTTACACCGATCTGCACCACCGAATTCGGCGCCACTGCACAGATGGAAGACGAATGGGCCAAGCGCGGCACCAAGGTAATCGGGATCAGCGTGGACGGCGTCAAGGAGCATAAGGAATGGAAGGGCGATATCGAAAAGGTCGCAGGCGCACCGGCCAATTTCCCGATCATCGCCGATGAAGGGCTGGAAGTTTCCAAGATGTTTGACATGCTTCCCGCCGATGCCTATCTGCCCGATGGCCGCACCGCCAATGACAGCGCCACTGTCCGCGCCGTGTTCATCATTGGGCCGGACAAGAAGCTCAAGCTGTCGATGACCTATCCGATGAATGTGGGCCGTAACTTTGCCGAAATTCTGCGCGCGCTTGACGCCTTGCAGACCGCCGCGAAAGAGAACGTGGCCACCCCGGCGAACTGGCAGGTCGGTGAGGACGTCGTTATCCCACCATCCGTCAGTGACGAGGACGCCAAGAAGAAATATGGCGAGTTCGAATCCGTCCTGCCCTATCTGCGCAAAACGAAGCTTTAATTATTAACACAGGGGCGCCTTAGGTGCCCCTGTCGCTCAGCTATACGGTAAGCGCCATATCAGCTTACGAAGACGCGCCCGGAGCCGGGCCGGGCGCGTTGTTGAGTTCAGTTTTCGGCGGTTTCGTCCTTGCGGATCTCCTCGCCGGTCTCTTGATCGACCATCTTCATCGACAGGCGGACCTTGCCGCGGTCGTCAAAGCCCAGCAGTTTGACTTTGACCTCCTGACCCTCTTTCAGAACATCCGACGGGTGGTTCAGGCGGCGGTTTTCGATCTGGGACACATGGACCAGCCCGTCGCGCTTGCCGAAGAAGTTCACGAAGGCGCCAAAATCAACGATTTTCACCACTGTTCCGGTATAGACCTTGCCGGCTTCGGGCTCGGCCACGATCGAGTGGATCATGTCATAGGCCTTCTGGATCGCATCAGCATTGGGCGAGGCGATCTTGATTGTGCCCTCGTCGTTGATGTCCACCTTGGCACCCGAGGTCTCGACGATCTCGCGGATCACCTTGCCGCCCGATCCGATGACTTCGCGGATCTTGTCGGTTGGAATCTGCATGGTTTCGATGCGCGGCGCGTGAACGCTGAACTCGCCCGCGCCGGTGATCGCCTTGCCCATCTCGCTCAGGATATGCAGCCGGCCGTCTTTCGCCTGAGCCAGCGCCTTTTCCATGATATCGGAGGTGATACCGGCCACCTTGATGTCCATTTGCAGGCTGGTGATCCCGTTTTCGGTACCGGCCACCTTGAAATCCATGTCGCCGAGGTGATCCTCGTCGCCCAGAATATCGGACAGGATGGCGTAAGAGCCGTCCTCTTCAAGGATCAGGCCCATGGCCACGCCAGCCACGGCACTTTTCAGCGGCACACCGGCATCCATCATCGCGAGCGAGCCACCGCAGACCGACGCCATTGAGGACGAGCCATTGCTTTCGGTGATTTCGGCAACCAGACGGATGGTATAGGGGAAATCGGTGGCAGCAGGCAGAACCGCCTGCAGCGCGCGCCAAGCCAGTTTCCCGTGTCCGATCTCACGCCGACCGGGGCCGGACACGCGGCCAACCTCGCCCACCGAATAGGGGGGGAAGTTGTAATGCAGCATGAAGTTCGATTTGAAATTGCCATGCAGCGCGTCGATGAACTGTTCATCATCGCCGGTGCCCAGCGTGGTCACGACCAGCCCCTGTGTTTCACCACGGGTGAACAGCGCCGACCCGTGGGTACGCGGCAGCAGGCCGGTTTCGCAGACAATTGGGCGAATTTCGTCGCTGCGGCGTCCGTCGATCCGCTTGCCGGTTTTGACCACATCGCCGCGCAGAACCGATGCTTCCAGCTGTTTCAACGCCGAGCCGAGGTTTTCGTCCTCAAGCTGCCCCTCGCTCAGCGCTTCCTTGATCGCTTCGCGGGCAGCGGCAACGGCGGCGGTGCGCTCCTGCTTGTCAGTGATCGCGAAAGCGGCGCGCATCTTGTCTTCGCCAGCCGCTTTCACCGCGTCATACAGCGCCGAGTAATCGGCGGGCTGGAAATCGAACGGCTCCTTTGCGGTTTCCTCGGCCAGCGAGATGATCAGGTCGATCACCGGCTGGATCTGCTCATGCGCGAATTTAACCGCGCCCAGCATTTCGGCTTCGGTCAGCTCATAAGCCTCGGACTCGACCATCATCACGGCGTCTTTGGTGCCCGCGACCACCAGATCAAGACGCTGTTCCGGGTTCAGGCGCAGGTCTTGCATGTCGTCGACGGTAGGATTCAAGACATATTCGCCATCCGAGAATCCGACCCGGCAGTTGGCAATCGGCCCCATGAAGGGCACGCCCGAGATTGTCAGCGCCGCCGAGGCAGCAATCATTGCCACCATGTCGGGGTCATTGACCAGATCATGGGACAGCACGGTGCACATCACCAGAACTTCGTTTTTGAAACCGGGCACGAACAGCGGACGAATCGGCCGGTCAATCAATCGGGCGGTCAGCGTTTCCTTTTCGGTGGGGCGTGCCTCGCGCTTGAAGAAGCCGCCGGGCACCTTGCCCGCTGAGTAATATTTTTCTTGATAATGTACGGTCAGCGGAAAGAAATCCTGACCGGGTTTTTGTTCGCGGGCAAAAGTCACGTTGGCCATGACCGAGGTTTCACCCAGCGTGGCAATGACCGAGCCATCTGCCTGACGGGCAACCTTGCCCGTTTCCAATGTGAGCGTTTCTTCGCCCCATTGCATCGATTTCGTCGTTACGTTGAACATCTACGTTTCCTAAATCGGCCATTCGGCCATTGCTTAGGGGGCGAATTCCCCCTGACCCCGGTATCTTCTTTGTCAAGCGCTGGGGTCCGGGCGCCGGATTTCAGATTGCGTCGACATACCGCAGATTGACCGTGATGGAAAGCGCTTGCGGACGGTCAAGCATCACATTGCCAGTGATGGGCGAGCAGGGGAGAGGAAAGCAAAAACCGCGCCGGGTGGGCGCGGTTTCGGTGTCTTGCGGTTACTTGGTGCCGGATCGCAGAGTGTCCTTGCTTGCCCGCTTGTCGGCACGCGTCGATCTGCTCAGCTTAGCGGCGCAGGCCCAGACGTTTGATCAGGTCCTTGTAGCGGGCCTCATCCTTGGCCTTGGTATAATCCAGCAATTTGCGGCGTGTTGCGACCATTTTCAAAAGGCCACGGCGACCGTGGTTGTCTTCCTTATGGGTCTTGAAATGCTCGGTCAGAGTGGCAATGCGCGAGGACAGGATCGCAATCTGCACCTCGGGCGAACCGGTGTCGCCTTCCTTGGTTGCAAATTCTTTCATCACGCGTTGTTTTTCTTCGGCGGTAATCGACATCGGGGTCTCCTTGGTTAGGGTTTGTCGGAATGGCTCTGGCCGGGATGTCGTCCAGCACAGGCCCGTGGAGGGAACCGCTTCAGACCGGCATGGGGCCGAATCCGTTGCGGCTGCGCGCCTATAGACGGTATTTTCCGAGGTGGCAAACGGTTTCAGGGGAGCCAGAGTTGGGGTTGCTGCGAATAGGGCAGGTAAAGCGGATGTTTGGGATGACCCGCCTTGCTGAGACCGAGGTGATAGATTGGCTTGCCGCTTTGGTGCAAAAGATCTGCGATCTGCGGGCCGCGATCCAGATGGGCGCCATGCGTGCCCCAAGCCGCAATAGTCTGTTCGGCCCAGTCTAGACCGTCAAGAATTGCGGCGTCATTGGCAGGCCCGACCGGGTCCGCAGCCGCGCGCATGGCGCGGGGGTCGGTGTCGCGCCAGGCGAATATATTGGTCACGCGAAACGCGCCAAATCCTAATGTGCGGGCGCGCCGTTCGCAGCGCTCGACGGTGGGGTCGTTCTGCATTTCGGTCGCAGTCGAGGGGTTCAACATCACGAAATGCGCGCGTTTTCCGCGCGCGTCCCACACGCGCGTCAAACTATAGCGATAGCGTTCGCAATCCGAATAGATCGCGGTTGATGGCGCATCGCCTTTGGTGTGGGTACGGGTGATCATCAGGTGTTGAACACGCGGCTGGGGTGCAATTCGCCCGCCTTGTAAGTGCCGACAGCCAGCGCACGCCCATCGAGCGAGGCCCAAGCCTCGTCGCCGTATTCCACATCCGCGGCGATCACGAGGCCGGGATTGCCATTGCGCAGACGGGCGGCACCTTCGGGCGTGCAGCGCACTTCAGGCAGGTCCGAAAGCCCGGTTTCCAGCGGCAGGATATGGGAATCAAGTTCGGGTGTGCGCGCGAGTGCCTCAACCTGCTCGAGCGTCAGGCCGTCTTCGGCATCGAACGGCCCCGACCAGATCCGGCGCAGTTGGGTGACATGGCCCAGACATCCCAACGCCTGCCCCAGATCGCGTGCGATCGAGCGCACGTAACCGCCCTTGCCGCAGGTCATTTCCAGCGTGACGTGATCCGCGTCCGGGCGGTCGGTCAGCAGCAGTTCCTCGACCCAGAGCGGGCGGGCAGCGATTTCCATCTGCTCACCGCCACGGGCGCGTTTATAGGCGCGTTCGCCATCGATCTTGACGGCCGAAAACTGCGGCGGGACCTGCATGATGTCGCCAACGAACTGCCCTAGCGCCGCCTTGATCGCGTCATCCGTGGGGCGCAGATCACTGGTGGCAGTCACCTCGCCCTCGGCATCGTCGGTATTGGTTTCCTGACCCAGCCGCACGGTGAATTCATAGGCCTTAAGCGCATCGGTGATATAGGGCACGGTTTTGGTTGCCTCGCCCAGTGCAATCGCCAACACCCCGGTCGCATCGGGATCAAGCGTCCCGGCATGGCCTGCCTTTTTCGCATCCAGCGCCCAGCGGACCTTGTTCACAATCGCGGTCGAGGTCGGCCCGGCCGGTTTGTCGATCACCAGCCAGCCGGAAATATCGCGCCCTTTTTTCTTGCGTGCCATCATCCATTCCTTGTCGATAAGCACGGTCGCCTAGCCGATGGTGCTGCGCGCGTCAATCGCGCGGCACGGTCACCCCGACCACCGGACCCATGGCAAAGCCAAGATCCTTGCGCTTGATCACCGGGGCATAAAGCCGTGAAATATTGCCGTCGAAATAGAGCGCGTTGGGGATCTCTAGCGCGTCGCGAAAAAAGCTGCCAAATTCATGAAAGGTGACGGAATTGCGCGAGATCACGAACACTGCGCGGCTGCCGTCAGCACTGGTTCCGACACCGTTGCGAATATAGCGCGAAGTGCTGTCGATCAGGAAACGCGGGTGCAATTCACCGTTAATCACCAGCATCGGGCCGGATTGTGTCGCGTGCCGGCATTCGGGGGCTTCATCAACAAAGGCCAATGTCTCGAACACATCGGCGCGGTCATCTCTGATGCAAAAGACGCCATTGGGCAGCAACCCGAAATTGCCCGGCCCCGAATCGGAAATCACGCGCATTTCCTCGTTGCCGTTTTCGACATATAAGCCGACCGGCGCGCGGTCGCTGTGATACATGCCCGCATTCATTGCGAACGCAAGCTTGCGCCCCTCAACGGCCAGCGCTGTTTCGATGGTCGAGAACTGTCCTAGAACAGTGCCCGAATCGTCGCGTAAAAACAGCCGCAAATCGGCGTTTTCCGCGTCCACAATACAGACTGCATAGCCATTGCCCGCATATTCATGATTCTGACAGTGGACCGGGTCGCCAGCGGCGGCGGTCGCCAGCAAAAGCAATAGCGCGGCGACCCCCGCTCGGATCATTTCTCCAGATCGCGGCGGACCGCCTCCTGATTCAGCAATCGGCGGGTCTCGTCCATCTGGTCAAAGGTCTTGTCCAGACGAAAACGCAAGTCGGGCGCAAATTTCAGCGCCAATTGCTTGGCAACTGCGCGGCGCAATTCGTTCTTGTTATCAGCGAGCAGACGCACAACGCTATCTTGACCTTCTCCGCCTAACGGCAGGACATAGGCAGTCGCCACACGCAGATCGGGCGAAACCCGCACTTCGCCCACGGTGATCGACATGCGGCTTAGGTCAGCATCGTGGAGGTCGCCGCGCGCCAGTACATCTGACAGCGTGCGCCGGATCAGTTCGCCCACCCGCAGCTGACGCTGCGTCGGGCCGGGTCCATCATGGAATTTGTTCTTGGCCATGGCGCTGACTTAGGCGTTAACAGAGGTTTTGCCAAGCGGGCATTGATTGGATACTCAGCAACCATCTGTGAGGAAAGGGCGTAACATGACACAACTGCCGGGAATCGTTATCACCGGGGCATCGGGTCGCATGGGCCAGATGCTGATCCGCACCGTTGCGGGCAGCGCAAAGGCCCGGCTTGTGGGCGCGGTCGAGCGCACCGGCCACAGCTGGATCGGTCAGGATGTCGGGGTTGCGATGGGCGGTGCAGAACTGGGTGTATCGGTGACCGCAGACGCAGCGGACGCGTTTTCAAAGGCGCAGGCAGTGATTGATTTCACCGCCCCCGAGGCGACACTGGACTTCGCCGCCTACGCTGCGCAAGCGGGTATCGTGCACGTGATCGGGACGACGGGGTTCAGTGACTCGCAATTGGAAGCGTTAAAACCTGCAGCGCAGGCCGCGGTGATCGTGCGCGCCGGTAACATGAGCCTTGGCGTGAATCTGTTGACTCAACTGACCCGCAAGGTTGCGGCGGCGCTGGACGAGGATTTTGATATCGAGGTGGTCGAATCGCATCACAATCAAAAGGTTGATGCGCCATCGGGCACCGCGCTGATGCTGGGGCAGGCCGCTGCCGACGGGCGTGGCGTTGCGCTGGCGGATGTATCGGATCGCGGCCGCGATGGCATTACAGGAGCGCGCAAGCGCGGCGACATCGGATTCGCGGTGATCAGAGGCGGCGATATCGTGGGCGAACATGATGTGATGTTTGCCGCCGCTGGCGAGCGTATCATCTTGCGGCATATTGCCACCGACCGGTTAGTCTTTGCCCGCGGCGCGCTGAAGGCGGCGGTGTGGGGGCAGGGTAAGACCCCCGGCGAATATGACATGATCGATGTGCTGGGGCTGTAGCAAGGCACAGTCAGGTTTTGGGGCGGCGCAAACCAGCGCGTCGCCCATCAAGGGCACCCTTGTCTTGAACAGCGATCCGCATGGGCGGAGTGCTGTTTGCAGAGATAGAGGGCAGTCCGCTGCCAAAAAAGCCGGCGGACTACCGTGACCTTACCCGCAGACAATTGATTCGGTCCCGATGGCCGCATGAGACATTGTGGCCGCGCGTGCCTGCACTTGCCCGTAGCCCGTTCGAAGCGGCCATCGTTTCAGCAGTTCCATCTCCTTATTACCGGATGGTCGTCCTCATCGGCCTTCGATCTGGCGCCGGTCTCGGTCACGCCGCAGGGGCGCGCGAGGACGCGGTCAGGCGACGCTTACGCTTGCGGCACTTTCGGGCAGTTCCTCGTCGAAACAGCGCTGATAGAACTCGGCCACGGTCTGGCGCTCCAGTTCGTCGCATTTGTTCAGGAAGGACAGACGGAACGCGTAACCGACATTGCGAAAGATCGCGGCGTTCTGCGCCCAGGTGATGACGGTCCGCGGGCTCATTACCGTGGACAGGTCGCCATTCATGAAAGCTGTACGTGTCAGGTCGGCGACCGTAACCATCTGGCTGACGATCTGACGGCCCTTTTCGGTGTTGTAATGCGGAGATTTGGCCAGAACGATCGCGGTTTCACCGTCATGGGACAGGTAGTTCAGTGTCGCGACAAGGCTCCAGCGGTCCATCTGGGCTTGGTTGATCTGTTGCGTCCCGTGGTAAAGGCCCGTGGTGTCGCCCAGACCCACGGTGTTGGCGGTCGCAAACAGGCGGAAGTAAGGGTTGGGCGTGATGATCTCGTTCTGATCCAGAAGCGTGAGCTTGCCATCATGCTCCAGAACCCGCTGGATCACGAACATCACGTCGGCCCGGCCAGCATCATATTCGTCGAATACGATGGCGGTTGGGTTACGCAGTGCCCAAGGCAGGATTCCCTCGTGGAACTCAGTCACCTGTTTGCCATCGCGCAGCTTGATCGCATCTTTTCCGATCAGGTCGATCCGGCTGATATGGCTGTCGAGGTTCACCCGGACTGTCGGCCAGTTCAGCCGCGCTGCGACCTGTTCGATGTGGGTGGACTTGCCGGTGCCGTGATAGCCTTGGATCATCACCCGTCGATTGTATGCGAATCCGGCCAGAATTGCCAAAGTGGTGTCGGGGTCAAATTTGTAGGTGCTGTCGATCTCTGGCACCCGCTCCGTGCGCTCGGCAAATCCTTTGACGCGCATCGACGTGTCGATTCCGAACACCTCCGAGACCGAGATTTCCTCGGTTGGTTTCGCGTTGATGTCGATCATGCCATCAGCCATGGGCTGCATCCCTTTCGTACTGTACGCTGCGCGGCGCGCTATAATTGCCTCGTCGTGCAACAATTGCTGCCCAAGGGCAAGAGATCAGTCCTTGAAATTTCGACTGGCCTTCAGCTGATCCCAAGCCCAGACTACCAGTTGCAGCTGTTCTTCCTGACTGCGGTCGCCGCCGTTCATGTCAGGATGCAGCACCTTGATCAACGCCTTATAGGCGCGGCGTAGGTCGGCTTTAGTCCAATTGTCCTTGGCCTCAAGAATTTCGATCGCGCGCCGTTCGGTCGGGGGCAGGCGGCGCCCACTGGCCGCACCCGGTCTCCGACCGGGATTGCGTGTGGCATTTTCGCCTAGAACCTGATGCGGGTCTTCGATTCCCAAACGGGCCCAAGCCCGTGCCTCAGGGTCGCCCATGGGCCGGGTGGTGCGTTCCCACACTTTGTCGCTGGTTTGTTGGGCGTTGATTTCAGCCTCGGTGGTGCCATCGAAAAAGTTCCACTTGAGGTTGTATTCCCGGACGTGTTTCTGGCAGAACCAAAAATAGTCGTCCAGTACATCCGGTGCCTTGGGGGCGCGATAGCGGCCCGGCTCCACGCAGCCCTCGGCTTCGCATTGACGTACCGATGTTTCAGATTCACCCGACATGCCCCGTCGGCCGCGGGGGTTCTTTTTTTTGGCGGATGACACTGACATGTCAAATCCGAACGGGTCTGGTTTTGTCACGGCCTGCTCCTTATTGGACACGTCTTTAAGATTCGGATCACACAGTCTAAGCTAAAGAACGTAAGTTAACAGAGGGTAGGGCAGATATATTGACGCACTCTAATCCGACAAGCGTAACCACGCAGATCCGCCAGCGCCTGGAGCACGCCTTTGCGCCCCATGTGCTGGACGTGGTTGACGACAGCGAAAGTCATCGGGGTCATGCGGGATTTCGTGAAGGTGGCGAAAGCCATTTCAACGTTCGCATTCGTGCTGGCATCTTTGAAGGTCAGTCACGCATTGCGCGCCATCGTGCGGTGCATGACGCCCTTGGTGCGGATCTGATTTCACAAATCCACGCGCTATCACTGGATATAGGCACTTAGCTGTCCTGTTTTTTCGCGGGCGCAGCGATCACAGGATCCTTGCGCCCATCAGCGAGCGGAGGTGATCCGCCGCTTCGCTCTGGGGTGTTAAGGGTTGGTGCCCCTGCGGCGGCGGGCCCTTCGAGTTTGCGGGGCTGGAATTGCGCCGCGTCGCCTTCTTGGGGGCGGCGGAATATCAGCAGGCTGCGCATGTTAACGCTCGAGCCAGTAAAGCCGCTGCGTTCCGTGCTGGGCAGGGTCTCCGCGCGCTGGAATTCCCAGCCCGCTGCTGCCATCTCATTGAGCGCAGCCTCGATGGATCGCGCGAAACGTCCTTCGGGCGTTTTCACGCTGCGCGTCTTCTCGCCCCGGTCAGGGGCAGGTATGACCTTGTATTCGTACATTCTATAAGCCCTGCGGGAGCGTCATGTCATTGATGTTATTGTGTTCTCTGGGGGTGTCTGCCTACCGATATGGTCACGCGTATAGTTTTTGCAATACGGGTTCCTAAATTCACCCGTCGGTAGCGATTTTACGCTTGAGACCGATCGGGCGGCCCGCCGACGCTGGTATGCCCAAGGGTTCATGTGCCGTTTTCATGGCGGCAAGCCGTTGGTGGATGTCGGGCGGAAAGGGGGCGACCTTGGGTCCAGACTGGTCGATATGCAGGCCCAGAGCTTCACCGGTGGCGGCCAGCCAACCGTCCTCGTGATAAAGCTCCTGCCAAGTGTGGAATTTGCTATTGTCATGGTCGAGCAGGCGCAGATGCACCCGCACCCGGTCGCCCTCGTGCAGTTCGCGGCGATACCGGATCTGAAACGCGCCGGTATAGGTGGTGAATCCGCTGGTCGCGGCATATTCGGCACCAAAGCCGAGATAGGCATAGGCTTCGTCGGCGCAGCGGTCGAACAGCAACGTATAATAAGCCATATTCATATGGCCGTTATAGTCGATCCATTCGGGCTGGACGGTCATCACGCTAGAGATGAACGGGGCGGGAATAGTCATCAAACTCTCCGTCACTCGGCCAGCTTTTGCGAAACCAATTGGTTGACCACTTTCGGGTTGGCCTTGCCGCCGGTCGCTTTCATCACCTGTCCGACGAACCAGCCGGCAAGTCTCGGATTGTCCTTGGCCTTTGCGACCTGTGCCGGATTTTCGGCGATGATCTTGTCGACTGCGGCTTCGATCGCGCCGGTGTCAGTGACCTGTTTCATGCCGCGATCAACCACGATCTGCGCCGGGTCGCCGCCATCAGTGTAGACGATTTCAAACAGATCCTTGGCAATCTTGCCGGAAATATCGCCTTTCTGGATCAGGTCGATAATGCCGCCCAATTGGGCCGGCGACACCGGGCTTTCAGCGATTGGATGGCTCTCTTTTCTAAGCCTCCCGAACAGTTCGTTGATGACCCAATTCGCCGCCATCTTACCATCGCGCCCCTTAGCGACGGCCTCGAAATAGGCGGCGGATTCGACATCGGCGGTCAACACGCTGGCATCATATTCGGTCAGCCCGTAATCGCCCATGAAGCGGGCCTTTTTTGCGTCCGGCAGTTCGGGCAGGCTGGCTTTGATCTCGTCCACCCAAGCCTGTTCAAGCTCCAACGGCAGCAGGTCGGGATCAGGGAAATAACGGTAATCGTGCGCCTCTTCCTTTGAGCGCATCGACCGAGTTTCGCCCTTGTCAGGGTCAAACAGGCGGGTTTCCTGCTCAACTTCGCCGCCGGCTTCGACGATGGCAATCTGCCGACGGGCCTCGACTTCGATCGCTTGCTGGATGAACCGCATCGAGTTCATGTTCTTGATTTCACACCGCGTGCCCAGATGGCTGAAATCTTGGGTTTCTTGATATTTCTCGTATGCGCCGGGCCGGCAGATCGACAGGTTCACATCGGCGCGCAAGCTGCCGCTTTGCA
The DNA here is from genome assembly GCF_016307205.1 of Pontibaca salina. Lineage (GTDB taxonomy): Bacteria > Pseudomonadota > Alphaproteobacteria > Rhodobacterales > Rhodobacteraceae > Pontibaca > Pontibaca salina. The sequence goes on from NZ_JAEIJD010000006.1 coordinate 192,936, forward strand.
TGTTCCCATCACAGGTGCCCAGATAGCGCATGATCTGGCGCAGTTTGGTGACAAAAGCTGCGGCCTCTTCGGGGCCGCGGATGTCGGGGCGGCTGACGATCTCCATCAGGGCCACGCCGGTTCGGTTCAGATCGACGAATGACATGTTCGGATCCATGTCATGGATCGACTTGCCAGCGTCCTGTTCGATGTGAATCCGCTCGATCCGCACCAGACGGGCGACGCCGGGGGCGATGTCCACCAGCACTTCGCCTTCGCCCACGATCGGGTGGTAAAGCTGGGAGATCTGATAGCCCTGCGGCAGGTCGGGATAGAAGTAATTCTTGCGATCGAAAGCCGACCACAGGTTGATCTGCGCGTTCAGCCCAAGCCCGGTGCGCACAGCCTGCTCGACACAGTATTCATTGATCACCGGCAGCATGCCGGGCATGGCCGCATCGATGAAAGACACGTTCGAATTTGGCTCGGCGCCGAACTCGGTTGAAGCACCGGAAAATAGTTTCGCCTTGGATGAAATCTGCGCATGCACCTCGAGCCCGATGACCAGTTCCCAGTCATGTTTTGCTCCGGCTATGGTTTTGGGCTTTGGGGCTTCGTAGGTCAGATCCAGCATGGGCGAGTGCCTTTTTCATCCGTAAAGGGGGTTGGGCGCGTTCTACGGCAGCGCGCCCAGCGGGGCAAGTGGGCGTGGCGACTCAGGCCGCCGCCTTGATCCGGGTAATCATCTCGGTGACATCACCCGACAAATCCGGGGTGGCCGCGATCCGGTCTAGCTGTGCGCCGATCAGCGCCTGTCGGCTGGCGTCATAGCGCCGCCAGGTCTGAAACGCGGTACACATACGCGCGGTGGTTTGCGGGTTCACCGGATCAAGCCGGATCAACCAGTCGGCCAGCAGTTCATAGCCTGACCCGTCGGCGGCGTGGAACCCTGCGTGATTGCCCGTAAGCGCCCCTAGCGTGGCCCGAAACCGGTTCGGGTTCTTCCAGTTGAAATCGGGGTGTTTGGTCAGGGCCCTTGTGACCGCCACGGCGCGGTCAGGCGTAGCCCGCGTAATCTGCAGTGCAAACCATTTGTCGATCACCAACCGGTCATCCTGCCATTGGTCATAGAATGCGCCCAGTTCGAGTGCGCCCTTATCGACCTCTAGCAGGCAAGACAGCGCGCCGAGCTGCAGGGTCATATTGTCTGCTTGCGCGTATTGCATGGCAGCGAGGCTGCCGTCATCCAGCCGGGACATTAGCGCCAGAGCCGCGCCATAAAGTGCCCGCTTGCCGGACTGCACGGCATCCGGCTTATACTCTTGCCGCACGATGTTGGCATCCAGGATGGTGGGCAGGTTTTCGCGCAGCTGCTCAGCCATCGCCTGTTTCAGCGACTGGACGGCATCGTAAATCGCAGCCGGGTCCGGGGTGAGGCCGCGATCGGACATGAACAGCGCCAGTTCTGATTGCGTCGGCAATTCCAGCATCAGCGCACGATAGGCGGGGTCCAGCGCCTTGTCGCGCAGAACACTCCGAATGCCGTCAAGATATCTGGTATCCGGCGCGCTGCCCTTTGTGGCCATGGCACAAAGTGTTTCACGGGCCAGCGCGCGACCTGCCTCCCAGCGATTGAACGGATCAGTGTCATGGGCCAGCAGGAAGGCGCGCTCGTCGTTGTTGCTGTCACGTTCCAGGATCACGGGGGCCGAGAAATCGCGAAGGATCGAGGGGATGGGCCTGCTGGCCAGCCCCTCGAAAGTGAAGCTCTGCGTCGCCTCGGTCATCTCCAGCGTTTGCGTCTCCAGCACTTCGTCGCCATTGGCATTCAACAGACCCACATCGATAGGAATGACCTGCGGCTGGGGGTCGGGACTATAGCTTCCTGGCGGAGTATGTTGGGTGAAAGTCAGCGTGTAGCTACCTGATCCATAAGTCTCTTTGACAGACAGGCGCGGCGTGCCGGCCTGTGAGTACCAGCGTTTGAACTGGGTTAGGTCGCGCTCGGTTATGTCTTCGAACACAGCTAGCCAATCCTCGATGGTGATGGCCTGACCATCATACCGGGCGAAATACAGTTCCAGCGCTTCTGCATAAGCACTGTCACCGACAAGACGTTTAAGCATGCCGATTACCTCGGCACCCTTTTCATAGACCGTGGCGGTATAGAAGTTGTTGATTTCCTGAAAACTCTCAGGCCGAACCGGATGGGACAGAGGGCCATCATCCTCAGGGAACTGGCGCGTACGCAGGTCGATCACATCGCTGATCCGTTTGACCGGTGCGCTGCGTATATCGGCGGTGAACTGAGCATCGCGAAACACCGTGAGTCCCTCTTTGAGGCATAGCTGGAACCAATCGCGACAAGTGATCCGATTGCCGGTCCAATTGTGAAAATACTCATGTGCGATAATGCTTTCGATCCGCTCAAAGTTGGCGTCGGTACTGGTTTCCGGGCTGGCGAGAACAGCCGAAGAGTTGAAGATGTTCAGCCCCTTGTTCTCCATCGCGCCCATGTTGAAATCATCGACGGCGACGATGTTGAACACGTCCAGATCGTATTCGCGCCCGTAAACCTGTTCGTCCCACTGCATCGCCCGTTTCAACGCACTCATGCCAAAAGCGCATTTGCCCTCGTCACCGGGACGCACCCATAAATTCAGATCGACTTTGTTGCCGCTGGCAGTCATAAACCAATCAGAGTGAGCCACGAGATCGCCTGCGACCAGCGCGAATAGATAGGAGGGTTTGGGCCACGGATCATGCCAGATCGCGTGGCCGGTGCCGACCGTCTGCGGATTGCCGTTGGACAGCAACACCGGGTGCGGGCCTTTGATCTCAACCGTGAAAACCGCCATGACGTCGGGGCGGTCAGGGTAATAGGTGATCTTGCGGAATCCCTCAGCCTCGCACTGGGTGCAATACATCCCGTTCGAGACGTATAAACCCTCTAGCGCGGTATTGTTCGTTGGGTCGATCTCGACCTCGGCCTCCCAGATAAAGCTGCCCTCGGGCACTGGGCAGCTCAGGCCTTCATCACTTATGTCCGGTTGAATGTCCTGCCCATCGATACGCGCATTGATGAGCGTAAGATCCTTGCCATGCAGAAAGAACTGTTGAGCGGGCGCGTCGGGGTTGGGGCGAAATGCGATGCGGCTGATGACGCGAGTTGCATGTGCAGCCAGATCAAAGGTCAGATGGACGCTGTCGATCAGCCAGCCAAAGGGCGTGTAGTCCGACAAAAAAATAGTCTGTGGTGTCGAATCTTTCATTGGCCTTCTCCAGCAATGGAACCATTGGTGCTGGCCGACGTTAAGTCCGCAGCAATCCGGGTGCAACCTGTGTGCATCGGGTTGTGAGACGGTCAAGGAAGGTGAGTATGTCGGCGCCGAAGACAGATATCGAGAAACAAACCCGTCGCCATCGCGCAGCGCTGATCGGGATGTGGGTGGCGGTCGGTCTGGCGCTTGGGTTGTTCGTGATCTGGCTGGTCTGGGTTTTTGCCTATCCTGCGCCGGAAACCGATGCTCGGGCCATTGAGGCACAGGGCGAGGCAGAAATCACCGCACCAGCCGAACCGGTCACGCCTGAAAGCAAGGCAGACCCGGCCCCTGCGGAACAGTAAGGAAACACCGAGATAGTAACCAGTACCTTTTTAACCAGTATATTAACCAGTACCTGTTTAACCAGTGAAGGGTCATGCAATTTACTTGCATGACCCTTTAACTTTCGAGCGGGCAGGTTTGTGAGCTCCCAGTGATCAGGCAAGCAGTTGTTCAGCGATGTCGTAACTGAGGAGTTTATTTGCGCGCTCAAACCGCTTATCTATGAAGCAGTATTGCACAGGATCCTGTTTTCATGCGTCCGATTGTCGGCATCATCAGCAACTCTTACCTTGTAAACGACGAATACCCGGCCCACGCAGGGGGCACCATGAACTCCGAAGCTGTGGCCTGTGTCTCGGGCTGCCTGCCGCTGTTGATCCCGGCCGATCCACGATTTGTTTCCATAGACGAATTGCTGCAGACATGTGACGGCTTTCTGCTGACCGGCGGGCGGCCTAATGTGCATCCCGAGGAATATGGCGAAGCCGAAACCAGCGCCCATGGTGATTTCGATCGGGCGCGCGATTCGATTACTTTGCCGCTGGTCCGGGCCTGTGTGGCACGCGGGCAGCCGTTCTTCGCGATCTGCCGGGGCTTTCAGGAACTGAACGTGGCCATGGGCGGAACGCTGCATCCCGAAATTCGCGATCTGCCAGGTCGTAACAACCACCGCATGCCGCCCGATGGCACGCTAGAAGAGAAATTTGCCTTGCGCCACAGAGTGACGTTGACCGAGGGCGGGCTTTTTAATCGCCTCCTCGGCCAGACCGAGATAATAACCAACACGCTGCACGGGCAGGGCATCAAGACCGCGGGAGAGCGTATCGTGATCGATGGTCAGGCTTGCGATGGCACCCCCGAGGCAATTTATGTCGAAGGCGCCAAGGGCTTCGCATTGGGCGTTCAATGGCATCCCGAGTGGAACGCCGCAAACGATCCGGTATCGCGGCCGCTGTTCGCCGCCTTTGGCGAGGCCGTGCGCCAATGGGCCGCGGGCAAACCTGCAGAAGCGGCGAAAAAAATCGCTTAAAATAAGTGACTTGTGCGTGTTTCTTATAGTTATGCGCGAATGTGGTCCACCGTATTTATATTGACTTGGCGGTGATCCTAACGCATGTCGAGACGGGGACATTTATAATGTGCGACCATTTTACCTCCGATCCGCATGTATGCGCCCATGCCAAGGAGACGACGTCAATGAGCAGGGTTGGACATGCAATGGGCGTGCTTTGAAAATTATTCTATACCGGGGTCGAGTGGTTTTGAGGTGTGGCAGTGAAGTGGATTGATCTGCCGCCTATCTGGCTGATTTGTTTCAGTATCATGGCAGGCGTTCAGGTAAAATTCTATCCGCTTGGCCTGAGCTTCGGAGGTCATTGGGCGGATTTTGTCGGGGGAATATTAATCGGGGGCGGCATATTGCTGATACTACTGGCGGTTTCCGAATTCCGTCGACATCGCACCACGATAATGCCGCATCGCACCCCGGAGACGTTGATACAGTCCGGTATTTTCAGCCGAACACGCAACCCTGTGTATCTGGGCGATGTGATGGTTCTGGCAGGTTTGATCATTGTTTTCGACGCCGTCCTGTCCTTGCCCCTGATCCCGCTCTTTGTCTGGGTGCTGGAGCGCCGCTTCGTCCTGCCGGAAGAAGATCGGATGCGCCGAGAGTTTCGCCTTGATTGGGCGCGCTATGCCCACAAAACGCGCCGCTGGCTATGATCCGCACATTCACAGTCGGTGTGTCGTGGTATACAATATACTTGACGCTTGTGATCTATGGAACTGCGCGATAGGAACAGCTTTAATGATACATTCATTATCAACGATACATTCATCTGCCATGTGTTTAAGAGGCTTCAATAGGGGGGCGAATAGGTGAAGATAGGCACACCAAAAGAAATATTCGAAGGTGAGGCGCGCGTCGCCATGACACCGGAAAGCGCAACGGCGCTGCAAAAATTGGGTCATCAGTGCATCATCGAAGCCGGCGCTGGCGTGGCGGCTGGTTTCTCGGACCAGCTATATGAAGCGGCCGGTGTCGAGATTGCCCCAACCGCTGAGGCGCTGTTCGAGTCCGCCGATGTCGTGACCAAAGTACGCCCGCCCACCGAGGCCGAGGTTGAGCGTTTGCAAAAGGGGCAGACGTTGATCTCGATGTTCTACCCTGCAGCCAACGAAAACCTGATGAAGCAGGCAGCCGAACGTGGTGCAACCGTGGTTGCCATGGATATGGTGCCGCGTATTTCCCGCGCCCAGAAAATGGACGCGCTGTCGTCCATGGCCAATATCGCAGGCTATCGCGCGGTGATTGAGGCCGGCAATAATTTCGGCCGTTTCTTCACCGGTCAGGTAACAGCGGCGGGCAAGGTGCCCCCGGCCAAGGTGCTGGTGGTGGGTGCAGGTGTTGCCGGTCTGGCAGCGATCGGCACCGCGACCAGCCTCGGCGCGATCACCTACGCCTTCGATGTGCGTCCGGAAGTGGCCGAACAAGTGGAATCGATGGGCGCCGAGTTCGTCTATCTGGATTTCGAGGAAGAACAGCAGGACGGTTCGGGCACCGGTGGCTATGCTGCGCCCTCATCCCCCGAATTTCGCGAGGCGCAGCTGGCCAAGTTCCGTGAACTTGCGCCGGATATCGACATCGTGATCACCACCGCACTGATCCCCAACCGCGAAGCGCCGGAACTCTGGACCGAGGACATGGTGCAGGCGATGAAGCCCGGCAGCGTGATTGTCGATTTGGCAGCCGAGCGGGGCGGTAACTGTAAGTTGACCGTGATGGACGAAAAGATCGTCAGCGAAAACGGCGTGACGATTATTGGCTATACCGATTTTGCGAGCCGAATGGCGACGCAGTCCAGCACGCTTTATGCCAACAATATTCGCCACATGCTGGCCGATCTTACACCTGAAAAAGACGGTAGTATCGTTCACGACATGGAAGACGACGTGATCCGTGGCGCAACGATCACCCATGACGACGCGGTAACGTTCCCGCCGCCACCGCCCAAGGTGCAGGCGATCGCCGCGGCACCGAAAAAACCGGCGGCCCGCGAACTGACCGCTGAAGAGAAACGCGCAAAAGAGGTTGCGGCGTTCAAAGAGGCAACCAAACAGCAGGCGATCATGCTGGGCATTGGCGCTGCGGCGATGCTGTTCATCGGCGCCATCGCGCCGGCCAGCTTCCTGCAGCATTTCATCGTCTTCGTGCTGGCGGTCTTTGTTGGCTACCAAGTGATTTGGGGGGTGGCCCATTCGCTGCACACGCCGTTGATGGCGGTGACCAACGCGATTTCGTCAATCATCATCCTCGGCGCGCTGATGCAGGTCGGGTCGGGTTCGTGGCTGGTGATTCTGCTTGCCGCGATATCGGTATTTATGGCCGGAATAAACATCTTCGGCGGTTTCCTCGTGACACGGCGCATGCTCGCCATGTTCCAGAAGAGCTAAAGGGAGCAGGGCAATGGAATTTGGATTCACAACTGCGGCCTATGTGGTCGCCGCCGTTCTCTTCATCCTGTCGTTGGGTGGGTTGAACAATCAGGAAAGCGCAAAACGTGCGGTCTGGTATGGCATTGTCGGCATGGCGCTTGCCATCATCGCCACATTGTTCGGCCCCGGATCTGGGCTTTGGGCACTTTCGCTTGTGCTGATCGCGGCCGGGGGTGTCTTGGGCTGGTATGTCGCCGTGCGCGTGCAGATGACCGAGATGCCCCAACTTATCGCTGCAATGCACAGTCTCGTCGGTCTGGCCGCGGTCTTCGTGGGCTTTAATACCCATGTCGAGATCGGTCGCGTGGCGGCCGCTTTTGCCGCTGCCGACGTGCCTTTCCCGCTGGCCGAAGGGGGTGCGCATCTGGTCAACGCCGCAGCGGCGGCACTGACCGATGGCTTCCACGGCTTCGCGGCCGTTGTCAGTGAAAAGACCACAGCCGAAATTTCGGTCCTGCGGATCGAGCTGTTCCTCGGTATCTTCATTGGGGCGATTACGTTCACCGGCTCGATTGTCGCCTATGGCAAGTTGGCGGGCAAGGTGAGCAGTGCCGCGACCAAATTGCCGGGAGGCCACGGGCTGAATGCTGGTGCGGCGGCGATCTCGCTGCTCTGCCTGATCTGGTATTTCAACACTGGCGGGTTCCTGCCGATCTTTGTGATGACGCTGGCTGCGTTGTTTATTGGCTATCACCTGATCATGGGCATCGGCGGCGCAGACATGCCGGTCGTCGTGTCGATGCTGAACTCTTATTCCGGTTGGGCCGCGGCCGCGATCGGGTTCAGCCTGGGCAATGACCTGCTGATTGTGGTTGGTGCGCTGGTGGGGTCCTCGGGTGCGATCCTGAGCTACATCATGTGTAAAGCGATGAACCGCCAGTTCGTCAGCGTGATACTCGGCGGATTTGGCGGCAGTTCCGGCCCCGCCGCCGAGATCGAAGGCGAAATGGTGGCGATCGATGGCGATGGGGTTGCACAGGCTCTGAACGATGCTGACAGCGTGGTAATCGTACCGGGCTATGGCATGGCGGTGGCGCAGGCGCAGAACACGGTCAGCGAGTTGACCAACAAGCTGCGCGCCAAGGGTAAGGAAGTGCGTTTTGCAATCCATCCCGTCGCGGGCCGTCTGCCGGGCCACATGAACGTGCTGCTGGCCGAGGCCAAGGTGCCCTATGACATCGTGCTGGAGATGGATGAGATCAACGACGATTTCCCCGAAACTGATGTGGTGATCGTGATCGGCTCGAACGACATCGTTAACCCAGCAGCGCAGGACGATCCCAACAGCCCCATCGCCGGGATGCCGGTACTGGAAGTCTGGAAAGCCAAGCAGGTGTTCGTTTCAAAGCGTGGGCAGGGGACCGGATATTCCGGCATCGAAAACCCGCTGTTCTTCAAGGACAATACGCGGATGCTTTATGGCGATGCCAAGGATAGCCTGAGCGCGCTGCTGCCATTGGTCGACTGATATCGGTAGCATTAAAAAAAACAGCCCTGCCGGATTTTTCTGGCGGGGCTTTTTTCTTTCCGGCTTTCAGGCCTCGCCCAGTCGCAATGTCTCGCACAAGAGATCCACGACGGCGTCCAGTTCCTCGGAACGTGCGGCGGTGAACTCACGCGCGGCGTCGCGGGCACTCTCCAAAGCGGCAGGATCATCCAGCCATTGCCGGATCGTCCCGGCGAGCGACGACGCATCTTCAACGAAGGTTGCAGCGCCGCAAGCGGTCATAGCGCTATAGGTTTCGGAGAAGTTATTTACATTTGGGCCGCTGGCCACCGCCGCTCCGGCTTGCGCCGGCTCGAACGGGTTGTGCCCGCCAATCGGCCGCAGCGACCCTCCCAAAAATACGCGCGGACAGAGCGCGTAGAACGTTCCCGTCTCGCCCAGCGTGTCGGCCAGATAAACCTGCGTACCACGATCCGGCAGCGCACCTTGGCTGCGGCGCCTGCAGGTCAGGCCGGCCTCGGCAATCAGCGCTGCAACCGCGTCGCCCCGCTCCGGGTGACGGGGCATCAGCATCAGGCAAAGCTGCGGATAGTCGCGCAGCAGCATACGGTGCGCCGCCAGCACGGTTTCTTCTTCGCCTGCATGTGTCGAGCTGGCCAACCAATGCTTCCGTCCGCTCAAAGCGTTTTGCAATGCAGTCAAATCATCGGCGGTGACGGGCAGGGGGGCTGACATCGCCTTGAGATTGGTGCCCACGCGGAGCCGTTCTGGATTGGCACCCATGGCCCGCAAATTTCCGGCGGTCTCGCGATTCTGGGTCAGTATCAGCGAGAACTGGTCCAATATGAACCGGGCCGTACGTGGACGCTTGCGCCAGCCTGTGACCGATTTTTGCGACAGGCGCGCGTTTAAAAGCGCCAGCGGAATACCGCGTCCAGAGGCTGTCGTCAGTATCACTGGCCATAACTCGCTCTCCACAAACACCCCTGCATCGGGTTGCCAGTGGCTCAGGAACCGGCCGACCGGTCCGGGTGCATCAAGCGGCGCGAATTGGTGCAGGCAGCGCGCTGGCAGGCGCTGCGCGATCAGTCGGGCCGAGGTCGCGGTGCCCGAGGTGATGAGAAAATGTACATCCTCTAGCCGTTCGCCCATCCGCGCGATCAGGGTCAATACCGACAGGCTTTCACCGACGCTGGCGGCATGAAACCAGATCACGCGGCCCAGCGGACGGGGCTGGCTGGCATTGCCCAATCGCTCGTGCATACGAAGGGGCGAGACGTCGTGCTGGCGCAGCTTGCGCGACACCATCTGCCATGCCAGCGGCGCAAGCATTCCGGTGGCCGCGCGGTAGACTCGGAACAGCGGCGTTGGCCCGGAGCGGCCGGATGACATCAGCCGCCCGTATGGCTCATGTGGCGCGACATCTGCCCGTCGAGACGCTGGCGGGAATAGTCGAAATCGTGGCCCTTGGGCTTGTGTAGAATCGCATTGCGGATTGCGTCGTGCAGCGGCAGGTCACTGTCGGGATGTTCGCGCAGGGCAGGGCGCAGATCGGCCTTGTCCTCTTGACCGAGACACATGAACAGCTCCCCCGTGCAGGTCAGGCGCACACGGTTGCAGCTTTCGCAGAAATTGTGGCTGAGCGGTGTGATGAAGCCGATCTTCTGACCCGTTTCCTCCAGCCGCACATAGCGCGCCGGTCCGCCAGTCCGTTCGGCCAGATCGCTGACGGTATAGGCACTCTCGTATTGCGCCCGCACGTCTTTCAGCGACCAATATTGCCCGATGCGGTTCTCGTTGCCGATATCGCCCATCGGCATGACCTCGATCCAAGTCAGGTCCATGCCGCGCTCGGCGCACCATTCGGTGAGCTTGGGCAGTTCCTCTTCGTTGAAACCTTTGAGCGCAACCGTGTTTATCTTGACCCGCAGCCCGGCCTTCTGGGCCGCATCGATGCCGCGCAACACTTGCGGCAGGCGGCCCCAGCGGGTTACGTCGGCGAACTTGCCCTCGTCCAGTGTGTCAAGCGAGATATTGATCCGCCGTACCCCTGCCGCGGCCAAATCGTCGGCATACCGTTCCAGCTGCGAGCCGTTGGTGGTCAGCGTCAGCTCTTTCAGCGCGCCTCTTTCCAGATGGCGCGACATGTCGTTGAAAAAGGTCATGATTCCGCGCCGGACCAGCGGTTCGCCCCCGGTGATGCGCAGCTTTTCCACCCCTAGGTCAATGAACGCGCTGCACATGCGGTCGAGTTCCTCAAGCGTCAGCAGTTCTTTCTTGGGCAGAAAGGTCATGTTCTCCGACATGCAATAGACGCAGCGGAAATCACACCGGTCGGTGACGGAGACGCGCAGATAAGTGATCGCGCGCGCGAATGGATCAATCAATGGGGTATTCATGACGGAGATGGTAATGTTTCGCCCCGGCGGCGACAAGGGGGATGTGACAATTGAAACAGGGCAGTGTAATGTTTTCGCCATGAGGCTTTTACTCCTGCTTGCGCCGCTACTGCTGTTCGGCTGTGACACGTTGAATGATACTGTTGCTTCGTCAGCCCCTGCAGCCGAACCCAAGGCGGCAGGCAAGGTAGAAGCTGAGTCTGACAGAACCTTGCCCCTGAGCGGGGCTGAGTCCGGCACCGCACGGCGCACCGTGGCCAGTTTGGGCGATCCGGGACGGGCCGGCATGTGGCTGGAAACTCCGCTGGTGCAGAAGGAAACGCCGGGCCGCGTTCGCGTGGTTTCCAGCGGTGTCAGTGCCTCGGTCACACTGATCCCGATCAAGGGGGCCGCCACAGCAGGCAGCCGACTTTCGCTTGCTGCGATGCGTGGTTTAGATGCCCCATTGGGCGATCTCATCCAGTTGGAAGTCACCATCGGCAAATGACCCTGCAGCCAAGATCCAGCATTAACCTATTGTCGGGCATATACTTTGACCTAAGTCAGCAAAATTCGTGGTTTTCGCCCACGAAGTCGGCAATCAGGTTAGGGGCAACTATGCAGCGCTTGCCGTTGGGCAGGTTCTCTAGATTAGCGCGTTTTGGGAGCTGCAGATTTCGACGAGCGCCCGGTGGAGGATGGCAATGCCGGCGTCACGGGCGGCGGTTTGTCTGCGAGTGTTTTAGAGGCTGGTTTATGGAAGCCGGTGGCGAGCTGCACCAGCGCGCTCGCAATCAAGCCGATACTTCCAGCCATGCAGTACAGTAGTAAGGAAAACCGGACCGACGCTCCGAAGAGGAGTGCCGCGAAAAATGCGGTACCCCCTAGAATTATGCCGATCAGGATATTTCTCACCATTCGAGTACCTCGATGGGGAGCGTTATAAAGAAAGCCTATCGAAACCAGAGCTTTAGCTGGTTTCAGATATGGACACTTCTGGAAACGTTCCGCACCTATGATAGCGAACTGACAACGGTGAGAAAAGCACGCATGCACATTTCATCCTGCTTTTTTCCGCATTGACGATATTGCTTGTCCGTTACGAGTGCGACCACATCGCGCGCATGAGCGCAGGCGGACTGTGCGAGCACCCCTTGGGCGACCCGGGTGTGGGGGCGGAAAATGGTACCTTGTCGGCATGAAGATGGTAGCGGTAGCAACCCTTTATTAAATTGCAGCGAATGTTTCAAAAAAACTCGCTGTTTTCGCCGAAATCTGCTATGGTCAAAGAAACCACTTTGCGAAAACGATAGACGTCGTCACCGAAGGTCGGGATCAGCAGCCCTGTTGCGGAAAACCCTTTCACCAAGGTCTGGATCGGCCTGACTACCAATTATTTCCGAGCTATTTCGGCAGGTCGGTAGTGACGATAGAATTCGGGCGTTTCAAGGACGATTTGATTAACGGCTTCCGGAATTGGCAATGAAGTTTTTTCTTTGACAACCAGAGATAGCCCGATGGCGATCGCTGTTGGGTATATGCAACGAGTGGAGAGTGGACGTGTTCAAATCCGATGATTTCAGCGGGCCGTCCCTGGACGATCTGGTTTGGACCATTGAGGGCCCGACCGGGGTTGCTGGCTCGGTCGGGACGGATGCCAATGATGCCTATCTGGAACTGGTGACCCCAGACGGCAATTATGACGCCTGGCGGACCAATAATGGCGCGCGGGCGATGCAGGCGGTGTCGGACGAGGATTTCCAGGTCGAGACCCGGTTTCTGACCACCCCGAGCGAGCGGT
>NZ_JAEIJD010000007.1 GCF_016307205.1 Pontibaca salina
GCGGTTGTAGCTCAGTTGGTTAGAGTACCGGCCTGTCACGCCGGGGGTCGCGGGTTCGAGTCCCGTCAACCGCGCCAGTCCATACATTGACGCAATCAGATCCCCAGATCTCGACTGTTTAACCCTCCAGTTCAAATTCTGAATCGCACCGGTTCCTATTTGCATGATCTCCTGATTTCTCGGGGTCGTGGAATTAATCATTTCTGCACCGGCGCTGGATCTGGGCTGACGGACGTGTTTAATCCAATATGAGAGAGTAAAAAGGGAGCTGAGAAGTGGACTTAGGCATCGCGGGCAAACAGGCGCTGGTTTGCGCCAGCAGTCGCGGGTTGGGCTTCGGATGCGCCGAGATGCTGGCGGCGGCCGGGGTGAACCTGTTGTTGAACGCGCGCGGGGAAGACGCGCTTGAAGCGGCGGCACAGACGATTCGCGACCGCCACGGAGTCAATGTCGATACCGTCGCCGCCGATATCGCAAGCTCAGACGGGCAGGCGCGGGTGATTGCTGCAGCGCGAGGCGTGGATATTCTGGTCACCAATGCCGGCGGCCCACCGCCGGGGCTGTGGTCGGACTGGGATCGTGACGCTTTCATCGCGGCGCTGGATGCCAATATGCTGGCCCCAATTGCCCTGATGCGCGCGCTGATGCCCGGCATGATTGACCGCGGCTGGGGCCGGGTCGTCAACATCACAAGCCAATCGGTACGTGCCCCAATCGCGGCGCTGGGGCTTAGCAATACGGCACGGACGGGGCTGACCGGCTATGTCGCGGGCACGGCGCGGCAGGTGGCGGACAAGGGGGTGATAATCAACAATCTGCTGCCCGGGATTCACGACACCGATCGCGCCGCCGCGCTGGATCAAAACGCCAGCAAAGCCGAAGGGCGCGACATATCCAAGGTGCGCGCGGCGCGCGAGGCGTCGATTCCGGTTGGGCGCTACGGCACGGCGCGAGAATTCGGTGCCACTTGCGCCTTTCTGTGCTCGGAACATGCCGGCTATATCGTGGGGCAAAACATCCTCGTGGATGGCGGCGCAACCAATCTCACGATGTAAGCGATCCTTCGAGTGGGCTTTGGGACAGAGAAACAGCGCACAATGCTGCGGCTGATGGGCGATGCGAGCCACAGTCGGGACTGTCCGCCGCATCCGGCTTGCGAGAAGGCACAGTGGTTGCTATCTGCGCAGGCATGCCCGATGACTTTGATCAAGAATTGAAGGACAAAGCAGCTTTGCCGGACCGCACACCCAGATTAGAAATTAAAAACCTCGTGCGCCGCTATGAAGGGCTCGCGGTGGTTGATGATGTGTCGCTGCGCATCATGCCGGGGCAGGTGACCTGCCTGCTCGGACCATCGGGATGCGGCAAATCGACGACGCTGCGGATGATCGCCGGCGTCGAGATGCAGGACAGCGGTGAGATCTGGGTCGATGGCAAGCTGGTTTGCGACACTCATTTCCGTGTCCCCCCGGAACGCCGCGAAATTGGACTGATGTTTCAGGATTTCGCACTGTTTCCACATCTTACCGTTGCCGGCAACGTCGCCTTTGGTCTGCGCAATGGCACGCGCGAGGAAAAGCGCGCCCGGGTTGAGGAATTGCTTGATCGAGTCGACCTGCTGCGTTTTATCGACGGATATCCCCACCAGCTCTCGGGCGGCGAGCAACAGCGTGTCGCCTTGGCGCGAGCGCTGGCACCAAGACCGCGTATCATGCTGATGGATGAACCATTTTCAGGTTTGGACAACCGCTTGCGCGATGGCATCCGTGATCAGACACTCTCGCTATTGAAAGAAGAGGACAGCGCGGTTTTGCTGGTCACGCACGAGCCGGACGAAGCCATGCGCATGGCCGACGAGATTGCATTGATGCGTGGTGGCAAGATCGTGCAGCAGGGCGCGCCGTACAATGTCTATACCCGGCCAGTTGATCAGGCTGCAGTGGCATTTTTCAGCGATGCCAACGTGTTACACGCTCAGGTTAACGGCGCCTTGGCGCAGACACCTTTCGGTCAATTTCTGGCTCCGGGCATTCCTGATGGCACCTATGTGGATATTGTGTTCCGCCCCCAACATGTACGGCTGGATTTCGATCGGGCCGGAAAGGGGCCGCTGCCGACGCCCAGTGATGGGGTACCTGCACGCGGCGTGGTCGAACGGGCGCGCTTTATGGGGCACGAAAGTCTGGTTGAGTTTCGGATGGATCACGATGGCTCGACGCTCAAGACAACAGTGCCCAATGTGTTCCTGCCCAAGCCCGGGAAGGCAATGTGGCTGACCGTACGCCGCGATCGTTGTTTCGTGTTTCCGTCGCACTAGGGGCGGTCGCGCAATCGCTTGCCGGGCTGGTCGACAAAAAGTTCCGGCAGGGGGGTCACGCCTTCGATCAGATCGACTCGGATATCGCGGAACGCGGCGCAATCTTCACACCAGACGGCAAGGCTCCAGACACGACCGATATGATCCAGCTTCAGCGGTCGTACCGTGCAGGTCTCGCCTTGGAGAGTCAGGCGCAGCTTTTGGCGACCTACGATGGCGCTGCGCAACGCCGGCATATGTGAAAAGCCCCGCGCGGTACTTTGCAATTGTGCGAACTCGGATTTCCAGGCCGCAGCCGGGGGCAAGGGTTCCGCTGGCAGTACCGTATCTAGCCGTGCAGCCAGTGATAGTGCCGCGGCTTTCAGAGCCGGATCTGGGGTTTCGGCAACGATGGCTATCCCCAGCTGCAGCGCCTCATATTCATCCGGAGGCAATGTCAGCGGCGGTACCGCGATCTCGTCATGCAGACGATAGCCGACACCGCGCTGACCCACCACCGGCACACCCGCTGCGACCAGCCGGTCCATATAACGGTAGAGCGTGCGCTGTGACACCCGCAACTGCGCGGCCAGATCCTCAGCGCGGTGCAACTTGCCGTCGCGCAAACGCTGTAACAAATCAAAAAGACGGTCGGTGCGGGACATACGGCAATCTTACATGAAATTCCAATTTGGTCCAAACTTACTGCCAAATACCTGTCAGTTGAAGAGCGATGCACTCGCTTTCGAACGTTTCCCCTGACCAAGTACGCCGCTGGCGGGCAGTTCGGCCTTTTCCCGGCATTAGACGACGCTTAAATAGGGGCAGAGTTACATGCATGTTGGCAAACGTGCGGAATTGTCTGAGGAGAAGGACATGTTGAACAATATCGGTCTGCCGGGCCTTTTGCTGATCGCCGTCGTTGTGCTGGTGCTGTTCGGGCGCGGCAAAATCAGTTCGCTGATGGGCGAAGTCGGCAAAGGCATCACTTCGTTCAAAAAGGGCATCAGCGAGGGCCAAAGTGAGCTTGACGATGACCGCGTTGAGGAGGCGAAGGACGTCACGCCAGCCGAGCACACAGACGTGGAAAAAGATAAGGTCTGATAAAAATGTTCGATCTGGGTTGGAGCGAAATGCTGCTGATCGGGATCGTGGCGCTGATCGTGGTCGGCCCCAAGGATCTGCCGGTGCTGTTTCGTAATGTCGGACGCTTTGTCGGCAAGGCCAAGGGTATGGCGCGCGAGTTCACCAGCGCGATGAATGAGGCTGCCGATGAAAGCGGGTTGCGGGAGGTCAGCAAGGGGCTGAAATCTGCGACCAACCCGCTCGGCTCGGCGCTGGATGGAGTCAAAGACGCGGCGCGCGACATGACCAAGGGGCTGGACCCGTCGGAACCCGGCACGGCTGGCAAATCCGGAAAACAGGCGGCTGAATCTGCGACGAAAGCCACCAAAACCCAGTCAGTCACCGCCCCGGCAAACGCTGTAAGTAAAACGCCAAACACCGAAGGGGCAAGCGACGCGAAAGACGGTGCCAAGACAGCCGCCGCTACCGCTGCGGCGAGCCAATCGGAAGACATCACATGAGCCCGACCGACGAGATCGAAGATTCCAGTGCGCCGCTGATCGAACATCTGGCCGAACTGCGCACACGACTGATTCATTCGGTCGTGGCGTTTATCGTCGGCATGGTGATCTGCTTCACCGTCGCGACACCGATTTTCAACTTTTTGACCAATCCCCTGTGTCAGGTCCTGTCCGAGCGTGGCCAGGATTGCGACCTGATCTTTATTTCCCCCCAAGAGGGGTTCTTCGTTGCCATTAAGGTCTCGTTGCTTGGCGGCCTGATGCTGGCATTTCCCTATATCGCTTTGCAGATGTGGCGCTTCGTGGCACCGGGACTTTACAAGTCCGAAAAAGGCGCGTTTTTGCCCTTCATGCTGGCGTCGCCTTTCATGTTTCTGCTGGGGGCAAGTTTCGCGTTTTATGTGGTCACGCCTCTGGCCTATGATTTTTTCCTTGGCTTCCAGCAATTTGGCAGCGAAGGCGAGGCGGTGGCCGACGGGGCAGCACCGCTAAGCGTGGTCTTTCAGGGCTCGGCGCAGGAATACCTGAACCTGACGATCAAGTTTATCGTCGCGTTCGGCCTGTGCTTCCAGTTGCCGGTGCTGCTGACCCTGATGGGCAAGGCCGGACTGGTCAGCGCCGAGGGCTTGGGCAGCGTGCGCAAATACGCGGTTGTGGCGATCTTGTTGCTGGCCGCTCTGGTCACGCCGCCGGATGTGATCACGCAGGTGATCCTGTTTGTTGTCGTCTATGGGCTATACGAGATTTCGATCTTGCTGGTCGCGCGGGTTGAACGTAAGCGCGAGGCAAAATTGCGCGCCGAAGGGTACTATGACGATGAAGAGGATTTCGACGATCCCCTGATGGCCGAACTTGACCTTGATGAGGAGAAGGACGGCAAATGAGCGAGGCGATCCTGACCCGTATCGCAGCGGCACTGGAGCGGATTGCTCCGGCGCCACTGCCTGCACCTGATTTCGACAAGGCAACGGCCTTTGTCTGGCACGCCGATCCCGACCGTCTTGAACCCGTCGCGGCGGTCAACCGCATCGCGTTGGATCTGCTGGTCGGCATCGACCGATCGCGCGATACGTTGCTTGCGAACACCCGCCGCTTCGCCGCCGGGCAAGGCGCCAATAACGCCCTGTTGTGGGGCGCGCGCGGCATGGGAAAATCAAGTCTTGTCAAGGCGATCCATGCCGATGTTCAGGCAGAATACCCCGATTTGAAACTGGTCGAACTGCAACGCGAAGATCTGCCCAGTGTCGGGCGATTGCTGAACCTGTTGCGCGCCTCGGACCGACGTTTTTTGCTATTCTGCGATGATCTGTCGTTCAGCCATGACGACGAGCATTACAAGTCTCTCAAGGCGGTGCTGGATGGCGGGATCGAGGGGCGGCCCGAAAATGTGCTGCTCTACGCAACTTCGAACCGTCGCCATCTGATGCCGCGCGACATGATCGAGAACGAACGCAGCACCGCGATCAACCCCTCCGAGGCGGTTGAGGAAAAGGTTTCGTTGTCCGATCGCTTCGGGCTCTGGTTGGGTTTCCACGCCTGCAGTCAGGACGAATATTTAGCAATGATCGACCGCTATTGCGCGGCCTATGGCGTTTGTGTCGAGCCGGATATTCTGCGCGCTGAAGCGATTGAATGGCAGGCCACGCGCGGCGCCCGGTCGGGCCGGGTGGCCTGGCAGTTCTTCACCGATCTGGCCGGACGGCACGGAGTCGCCGTCACCGCCTAACGGCTATTCCAGATAGGGCATTGGATCAACGCTTTCGAAGCCATTGCGCACTTCGAAATGCACATAGGAATTGTCACCTGCGCGCAATTGGGCGATCTGCTGGCCGCGCTTGACGCTGTCGCCCTTTTGCACCTTGATCTTATCCACATTGGCATAGACGGTCAGCAGGTTGTCGGGATGGCGCACCACCAGGATCGGTACCTTGTCGGCGCTTGAGGTGATTGCCGCCACCGTGCCGTTGGCCGCTGCGCTAACCGGGGCACCCGAGGCTGCGGCGATATCAATACCATCATTGCGCCCTTTGGCATAGGCGCGCACGATCTTGCCCTGAACGGGGAAGCCCATGCGGGTGTTCTTGACCGCTGTCGGCGCGCTCAGCGCGACCTTGGGTGGTTCGGGTGCCTTAGCTGCGGTCTTTTCCTCGGGAACGGGCTTGGCGGCGCTCGGCGGTGTTGGCGTCGGCGATCCAGCACCGGGTTCGCTCACCCCGGCTTCGCGTCTTGGCGCCGAAACACCGGCGCTGGGAATCAGCAGATATTGCCCTTCGCGCACCGAAAAATCCGAGCTCAATCCGTTCCACTCGGCCAGTGCTTTGATCGGCACATTATAGAGCCGTGAAATTGTATAGGCGGTTTCCCCGCGTACGACCTTATGGCGAACTGGCTCTGAAACGCCAGACTGGGCCGCCGGCGCTGGTGCGGGCTCCAGCGGCGAGGTAATCACCGAGGAGGTTGGCGCCGCGTTGTCAATGGCGCTGCCGGCCAACGCGGCAATGTCGGTGCCTTGGCCGGTACCCGCCGCAACGCGCCGGGGCAGGGCGATGATCTCGCCCGCCCGCAGCTTCACGTCGCTGTCGATGCCGTTATAGCGCGCCAGTTCACCTGCGGGCAGTCCGACACGGGTGGCAATGGTGTTCACCGTATCGTTACGTCGCGCCACAGCCACCTGATAATTCGGATAAGAGATCACCCCGCGCTCATCCGCCGGTGGGCGGTTCGTTGTCACCGACTGCACCGCGTTCGCCGTGGAAAAGGCTCCCGCATGTCCGCGCAAATCGAAATCCATGGGCTTGTCGCAGGCCGAAACCAGTACCAGCGCCGCGGCAGCCAGTCCCAGAGCGGCCGGTCTTGCAATCGGAAGTTCCATGCTCGCCATCCTCAGTTTCACCGCTCCCGTTTGTCGGGGCGTTTGTTTTTCATCGTCTCATCCGTCCTTGGCAAGCCCTGCCAGGAGGGGGACAAACCGCACCGGCCGCAACTCGCCGTAATCGAACCCTGTTTCGGTCCGTTGCACCCGGATCAGTGTTTGCACCGTATCGGACTGGCCCACCGGTACAACCATGATACCGCCGATCTTGAGTTGCGCCAAGAGCGGGCCGGGCGGGTCTTCGGCGGCGGCGGTCACAAGGATGCGGTCAAACAGCGCCTGTTCCGGCAACCCATAGGATCCGTCGCCAACGATCGCCGTAATATTGGTCAGGCCGAGTTGTTCAAATACCGCGCAGGCCTCGCGCACCAGCCGGGCGTGCCGATCCAGAGTATAGACCCGCCGCGCCAGCCGCGCCAGAATCGCCGCCTGATAGCCGCTGCCAGTGCCCACCTCCAAAACCTTGTCGCGGGGATTGACCTGCAATGCCTGGGTCATCAAGCCGACGATCGAGGGCTGGCTGATGGTCTGCCCACAGGCGATGGGCAAGGGCATATCTTCATAAGCGCGCTCGGCGAACAAGCCCCGCACAAAGCGGCCACGATCGATCCCTTCCATCGCATTCAACACACGCGCATCGGTGACGCCGCGCGAACGCAGCGCGAACAGGAATTGCATTTTGGTTTCAGGGGCCGGGCCGACGCTCATTCGATCTCCTTCAGCAGGTCCAATGCGTCATGTGCTGTCAGATCGGCCCGCATCGGCGTAACCGAGACATAGCCCTCCAGATTGACCGCTGCATCGCTGCCGGGGGCTGAAGGCTGTTGCTGATTGCCGCCTTTGATCCACAAGAACCGTCGCCCCGAGGGCGAGGAATGTGGCTCAACCCCGTAATGGGTGCCGCGCCGCGCACCCTGTCGGGCAACCCGGATACCCTTGACCTCAGCCGCTGGAACCGGAGGGAAATTGACATTGTAAAACAGCCCATAGGCGCCCTCCAGAACCGGATCAGCCGACAGGATCCGACGCAGCACATCGGCGCCATGTTGCGCGGCAGCCTCGAAAGGATTGTCCATGCCAAAATTGCGCGGCCCGTAATATTGCGACAGGGCGATGGCCGGCACCCCTTGAAGCGCGGCTTCCATCGCCGCGCCCAATGTGCCGGAATACAGCGCATTTTCGGCAGAATTATTGCCCCGGTTGACCCCGGATAGCACCACGTCGGGACGTGCGTCCTTCATGACATCATGAAGCCCCGCCATCACACAATCCGCCGGGCTGCCTTCAGCGGCATAGCGTCGCTCGCCCATCTTGGCGATCATCATCGGGCGCGTGTAACTAATGGAATGGGCGACGCCCGACTGTTCAAACGCGGGGGCAACGGTCCAGACCTCGCCCGCCGCGCCGGCCAATTCCGCTGCGATCGCGGCCATTATCTCCAGCCCGGGTGCATTGATGCCATCGTCATTGGTGATCAGAATACGCATGAACCTGCCCTTTTAGCCTTTGATAGACGCGCGCCGCACAGGGAACAAGACGGCAGGTTTCTTCTTGCGCCAAATATCCCCGCCGGAGGCATGGCCCGGCACGGGCCATTCAAAGCTGGAGTTGCGCCAAGATGCGCGCGGCCTCGTCGGTGGGGGAGGTTAACACGCTGCGATCCTCGCCCGGAAAGAACTTTGCCCGCAGTGTCGTCGGCATCGGGGCCGGGGTGACGATGCTGACCCGCGGGCCGGTTTTAATCGTCTCTGCGGCCCAGCTGCGCGCCAATGCCATTTGCGCCGCCTTGGTTGCGCCATAGCCACCAAAAAACTTTTGCCCGGCCCGGTCGTCGTCAAAAAACACCGCGTGGCCCACCGCGCCCAGAAGGGGCGCGACATAGGCGATCAGGGTTGCGGTCGCGCCGGCGTTAACGGCGGCGGATTTATCCCAATCGCCCGCGTCGATGAATGGTGCCGGGCTCAGCGGCGCGGCATGAATCGCCGTATGACACCAGAGATCGACTTTGCCCCAACGGTCATGGATCCCGCGACAGAGCGTCGCCATCGCCTTGGCGTCCGCGATGTTCATAGGCGCAAGCGTGGCTTTGCCACCGCGTGCGTTGATGCGGTCGTCCAATTCCTCCAGCGCGCCGGTGGTGCGGGCCACCGCTACCACGTGATATTCGGGTGCAAGCGCTTCGGCCAGAGCGGCGCCCAGCCCGCGCGAGGCACCTGTGATGAGAGCGATTTTTGTCATATGCGCGGTGTGACCCGCTACGCCTCAGTCGTCAAGGGGCGGATTATTTCGATGGCAATGCAAGGCGCACCGCTTGATTCTGGCGTTGCAATATAACCCCATCGGAATCGATCCCCATGACATGGCTCCCGCCGACCCGGTCCCCCGGTTCGACCTTCAGGATTCTGCCGTTTCGCCCGCGCAGCAAGGCGCGCGGGGCAGAGGCCGGACCAAACAACCCGATCAGGGTTAATTGCTGCATCGGCAACGCCGATTTTTGTGTGGCGGCGCCGGCCACATGCGCAGGTGTTGCACCTGCCCGAACCTTGGATGTCATCTATGCCTCTGTGTTGCTGTCTATCGGTGCGCCGACAGGTCACCCGAATTTTGTCTCAAAACGTCTTAGAGGGCAGGATGCTGCGATGAAACCGGTTCCAGACGGCACAGGCGATCCTGCGCCGAACCTTGCAAGGAGCGGTGCGGAAAGCCGCCGGCTGGCGCTATTCGGCGGCGGTCGTTTTCATTTCGAAACCCTGATCCAGCATATCCTTAGGCGCAACCGGGTATTCACCCGAAAAACAAGCGTCACAATATTGCGGGCAGGTTGCGTTGCGGCCCTGCGTTTCGCCGACCGCGCGATAAAGGCCATCCAGCGAGATGAATTTGAGGCTGTCTACCGAAAGATGATCGCGCATCTCTTCTTCGCTCATGGTGGCGGCCAGCAGTTTTTCACGCTGCGGCGTATCGACCCCGTAAAAGCACGGCCAAGCGGTCGGCGGCGACGCAATGCGGAAATGCACCTCTTTGGCCCCGGCGTCGAGGATCATTTCTTTGATCTTGCGGCTGGTCGTGCCGCGCACCACCGAATCGTCCACGAGGATCACCCGTTTATCCTTAATCAAGGCACGGTTGACGTTCAGCTTCAGCCGTACGCCCATATTGCGGATCTGTTCGGTCGGCTCGATGAAAGTGCGCCCGACATATTGGTTGCGGATGATTCCCATCGCATAGGGAATGCCACTTTCCAGACTAAAGCCGATAGCAGCAGGTGTGCCGCTGTCCGGAACTGGGCAAACAAGATCAGCATCGACCGGGCTTTCGCGGGCCAATTCGCGGCCGATCGCCTCGCGCGTTTCATAGACACTGCGCCCGCCAAGGATCGAATCGGGACGGCTGAAATAGACATGTTCGAAAATGCAGAACCGTGGTTTTGCACGGCGGAAGGGAAAGCGGCTTTCGACGCCTTTGGCGGTGGCGATCACCAGTTCGCCGGGTTCGACCTCGCGCACGAATTCGGCACCGATAATGTCCAGCGCACAGGTTTCCGAACTCAACACCCAAGCGTCTCCGACGCGGCCCAGAACCAGCGGGCGCACCCCCAACGGATCGCGCACACCAATCAGCTTGGTCCGGGTCATGGCAACGATCGAGAACGCGCCTTCGACCCGGCGCAGGGCATCTTCCATGCGGCTGGGAATATCGCGCTGCAACGAGCGCGCCATCAGGTGGATGATACATTCGCTGTCGGAAGAGGATTGAAAGATCGATCCGCGCTCGATCAGCTCGCGGCGCAGGGCGTTGGCGTTGGTAATGTTGCCGTTATGCGCCAGCGCCGCGCCGCCCATGGCGAATTCGCCAAAAAACGGCTGCACGTCGCGGATCGCGGTCGGCCCCCTCGATCCCGAAGTGGCATAGCGCACATGACCAATGGCGACGGGGCCGGGCAGGGTGTCGATCACTTTGGCGCTGGTGAAATTGTCGCGCACATAGCCAAAGCGGCGCGCGTTGTTGAACCCGTGGTCTGGGTGATACGAAACGATGCCGCCGGCCTCTTGCCCGCGATGTTGCAGCGCGTGCAGGCCGAGCGCCACAAAGGTTGAGGCATCGGGGACCCCGATCACGCCAAATACGCCGCACTCCTCGTGCAGGGCATCGTCGTCAAAGGGGGTGGCAAGGGGTAGTTGAGGAGAGGGCAAGGGATAGCTCCGAATCCGGGAGAGGAACAACGCCTGACATAGTGGGTCACGAGGCCGCTGTCACCCAGCGATCACGATTCCCTGATAAGGCCTGCAATCAGGTCATCGGCTCATTCGCTGCAGGTGCCCACAAGCTGTTCGTATTGATGGGTGACCCAGCCCAGTGCCTGTTCAGGATTGCGCTCTTCGATCTCGTCAGTCATGCGCGAAAACACCTGCGCCGAGCGGCTTTTATCGACAATGGTGAAACTCTGTCCGGTTATGACCGTATCATAGATGAAAAACGCGATTGCGATCAACAAGACTCCGCGCGCCACCCCGAAAAGCAGGCCCAAACCCCGGTCTACACCGCTCAGCGCCGACCGCTGGATCATCGAGGAGAACAGGGGCGTGAAAAACGAGACCACGATCAGGGCGACGGCAAAAACTGCAGCAAAGGCCGCGATGATCGACAATTCGCAACTGTCGGCAATAAATTCACCCACAACTGGAATAACCTTGATCAGCGGTTGCACTTGGGGCGCGAATACGAACGCCAGGACTGCCGCAACAACCCAGCCGACAATGGCCATCGCTTCACGGACCATACCGCGCGCATAGGCCAGCAGCGCCGAGATCACGATGATCAGGGCTACAGCCCCGTCAATGATGGTAAAACCTTCCATAACCCTTGTCGTCTTTCCTTGTTGGAGGCGTGATCTTATCCGGCCCCGAATACTTCGCCAACGAAACCTGTCAAATCCGTGGCCTGGGTCAACTCAAGCCCGGCCTCTGTGCCGGTTTTACCACCCGCAGGGGCAATCGCGGCGGTAAAACCAAGTTTCTTCGCCTCTTTCAATCTGTTTTCAGTTTGCGGAGCAGGGCGCAAGGCACCAGAGAGGCTGATTTCTCCGAAAACCACGGTATCGGCGGGCAGGGCGGCATCTTCGCGCGCGCTCAGCAACGCGGCGGCCACCGCAAGATCCGCCGCAGGTTCAGAGATCTTCATCCCGCCCGCAACGTTCAGGTAAACATCAAGCCCGGTGAACGGAATTCCGCAACGGGCTTCAAGCACCGCCAGAATCATCGCCAGCCGTCCACCATCCCAGCCGACAACCGTGCGGCGCGGCTGAGAATGCGGCGACGGCGCGACCAAAGCCTGAAGCTCGACCAGAACCGGCCGGGTGCCTTCGATTCCGGCAAATACAACCGATCCGGCGCTTGGCTGGCCGCGTTCCGACAGGAATAGCGCCGAGGGGTTGGTGACCTCAGCCAGACCGGCGCCGGTCATCTCGAACACACCAATTTCATCGGCGGGCCCAAAGCGGTTCTTGACCGCACGGAGAATGCGGAACTGATGGCCGCGCTCGCCCTCGAAATAAAGCACGGTGTCGACCATATGTTCGACCACGCGTGGCCCCGCGATTTGTCCATCTTTGGTAACATGGCCGACCAGCACCACAGACAGGCCGCGCCGTTTGGCAAAACTGGTCAGTTCATGGGCCGCCGCGCGCACCTGGCTGACCGATCCCGGCGCACTTTCGACATTGTCGGCCCAGATCGTCTGAATCGAGTCAATGATCACCAGATTGGGGTGCTCGGCGTCGAGAGTCGTCAAGATATCACGCAGATTCGTGGCCGCGGCCAGTTTCACCGGCGCATCCGACAGGCCGAGGCGCTGCGCACGCATCCGCACCTGTGCGCTGGCTTCTTCACCGCTAATGTAGATCGTCTTCAGTCCAGCGCGGGCAAATTTCGCGGCACCTTGCAGCAGCAATGTCGATTTGCCGATTCCCGGATCGCCACCGACCAGCACCGCCGATGATGCCACCAGACCGCCGCCCAGCACGCGATCCAGTTCGTCGAGTCCCGAACAGGTGCGCGGCGGCGGGGTTTCCTTGCTGGAAAGATCGCTAAGTTCGATCTGTGCGCCCCGCGCAGCTCCAAGACTTTTCGAGCCGGGTCCAGACGAAAGCGGAACCTCCTGCGCAATGGTGTTCCATGCGCCACAACCTTCGCAGCGTCCGGACCATTTTGAAAAAGACGCACCGCAAGATGTGCAAGTAAATGATTTCGCTTTAGCCATGCACCTTAATCGCCCGAAGCGCTCCGGGCCTCAAGCCCTTGCTCATATATTACATAATATGGATTATCGGATGTTTATATTGTGCGGTTCAGGCGACAAGCTTAGCCCCCTTTGCAAACCTGGTGCCGAAGCGCTGTGAACACCTTATGACCGTATCTTTGCCTTTTGACTGGAACCATAACACAGGTGCCGTTATCAGCACGCGCATGTTGAATGTCATCACTCACGGTACTGGCAGCGACGCACCGCCACTGCTGATTGCCCACGGCCTGTTCGGATCCGCTCGTAATTGGGGTGTGATTGCTAAACGCCTGTCAGATAGTCGTCAGGTGCTTGCAGTCGACATGCGCAATCACGGCGAAAGTCCGAGGTCCGAAACACATGATTACAACTCTATGGCCGGTGATCTGGCTGAGGTGATCGCGCAATCTGGCGGCCCCGTTGATGTTCTTGGTCATTCTATGGGCGGCAAAGCTGCCATGGTGCTGGCGCTTGAACATGCAGACCTCGTGAATCGTCTGATTATCGCCGACATAGCCCCCGTCAGCTATGATCATACACAGTTGCCGTTCATCGATGCCATGCGCAATGTTGATATGTCCAATGTCGAACGACGCTCGGACGCGGAGGCGCAACTGGCTGCGGCCAAGGTGGATCGCGAATTGCAGAGTTTCTTCACGCAATCGCTTGATATTCGCGAAAAGCGCTGGCGGCTGGACCTTGATGCGCTGGCCGCAGAGATGCCGAAAATCATGTCATTTCCGGCGACCGAGGCCAGTTGGGATGGCCCTGCCCTGTTCTTGTCCGGCGAGAATTCAGATTATGTGCGCGCCGAGCACCGCCCGCTTATTCGCGCCCGGTTTCCAAATGCGCGGTTTGCCCGCCTGCGGAACGCAGGTCATTGGCTCCATGCGGATCAGCCCCGCGCCTTCGAAGCCACGCTGCGCGACTTCCTCAGCCTCTGAGTGGGCCGGCATATAGCCGCCGCCCGATCAGTCATGCCACCGGCACCGCGATGAAGGCCCGATGGCCGCCGAAACAATAATTGGATTAAGCGTTCCGTAGCCAGAAACCAAAACAGCGATCACGCCGATTCCGGCCAGAGTGCTGCCGACCAGAGAATAAAGAATCATCGCAACGCGCAGCATGATCTTTCTTGCTGCATCTAGGTCGTGATGGTAGCAGCACATCTTCCTATATTTGAATGGGATTGACCCAGCTCAATGGCGAGTAGGCGGATCCAAGCCCACCATTAAGCCTGAAATGGGCCAACACCCGCCCATTTTCGGCCATGTGACGGCACTATGCATGGTCAGCGAAGACCATAGCTTACGGTCGTCAGCGCGCTCGGTTTAACCCTTCGTAAAGAGGTTGTGGGTACCAGTAACGCTGGCGGCAGCACTTTTGGTTGCTGACGGATATGCAGGCCAACGGTCAGATCGGCCAAGGCATCGGCAGAAGGAGGAATACAACATGATAGGCTATCTTGTGATTGCGATTTTCTCCGGTTTGGCGGCTTGCTTACTATCGGTGGCCTTGGGTGCAGGGGTTTGGCTGGCAGTTGCCAGCTATGTCCTGGGCCTTTGGGCCGGGTTTGCGATTGCTCTGGGGGCGACCCTGCATCGCCGGAAGGTTGCGGCAGCGTCCTTGCCGTCCGGCGAAGTTCCTGTCCGAACCTGAGATTCATTGCACTGTTTGGAACTGTTCAGCAACGGATGCGTTGGCTAGCGGAAGATCAAGAAAGGACAGTGCTATGACACGGATAACTATGCTTTTCATCTCGCTCTTCACGCTCGCCGCTTGTGAAACCACCGAAGGGCTTGGGCGAGATGTCGAAAACTTAGGCTCAAATATTGAGCAAGAGGCTGACGAGGCCTCCTGAGCATTAAGCGGATAAAACGCCTAGGCGGTACCGCTTGGTGCCGCCTTATTCTGTGCGGGCAACGTCGACTTGCTTATATCGGTGAACCGTGGCTATTGGGTGAAAACTCAGCCACGGAGTCGTTCAAGATGCGTATTTTGTTCACCTGCATTGCCCTGCTGACCCTGACCGCCTGCGAAACCACCAAGGGCGCCGGGCGGGACATCCAAAAAGCCGGTGATGCGATCACCGGTGCAGCACAGAACGTGCAGAACTCTCTTTAAAATTTGTGGTGCATGCGGTGCGCCCCTACAAGCGACCGCCCAAGATACTCTAAACTTGGGCGGGACCGATGGTCAGCTCAGGGTACGCGCCTCAGTCATCCATCTTCAGCGCGGAAATGAACGCCTCTTGCGGGATTTCCACCCGGCCGAACTGGCGCATCTTCTTCTTCCCCTTCTTCTGCTTTTCCAGAAGCTTTTTCTTGCGGCTGACGTCTCCACCGTAACATTTCGCGGTCACATCCTTGCGCATTGCCGACAAGGTCTCGCGCGCGACCACTTTTCCGCCGATTGCCGCTTGAATCGGAATCTTGAACATGTGACGGGGAATCAGATCCTTCAGCTTTTCCACCATGACGCGCCCGCGCGCCTCGGCCCGGTCCCGATGGACCATCATCGAAAGCGCGTCGACCGGCTCATCATTCACAAGCACTGACATCTTGACCAGATGGTCCTGACGGTATTCGGTCAATTGGTAGTCAAAACTGGCATAGCCCTTGGTCACCGATTTCAGGCGGTCGTAAAAATCGAAGACAACCTCGTTTAGTGGCAAATCATAGACCACCATGGCGCGGCCCCCGACATAAGTCAGATCCATTTGGATGCCGCGCCGATCTTGGCACAACTTCAGAACATCGCCCAGATAGTCGTCTGGAACCAAGATGGTCGCCTTGATGCGCGGCTCTTCGACATGGCTCACATGGGTCAGGTCGGGCATATCGGCGGGATTGTGCAATTCGGTCATCTGCCCGTCGCGCATGTGGATGTGATAAACCACGCTGGGTGCAGTGGTGATCAGATCGATGCCATATTCCCGCTCAATCCGGTCGCGGATCACCTCAAGATGCAACAACCCCAGAAACCCGCAGCGAAAGCCAAAGCCAAGTGCGGCGCTGGTTTCCATTTCATAGCTGAACGAAGCATCATTCAGTGCCAGTCTCTCAATGGCTTGGCGCAGATCCTCGAACTCGGAAGCATCCGCGGGGAACAGCCCACAAAACACCACCGGCTGGCTGGGTTTAAATCCGGGAAGTGGTTGTTCACACCCTTTTTTCTCGTGGGTGATCGTGTCCCCGACACGGGTGTCGCGCACCTGTTTAATACTGGCAGTCAGGAAGCCGATCTCGCCTGGCCCCAATTCATCGATCTCGGCCATGGCAGGGCGGAAGACGCCGATACGATCGACCTGATGCACCGAGCCGTTCTGCATCATCCGGATACGATCATTCTTTTTCAGGACGCCATCCATGATGCGCACCAGAACGATCACCCCCAGATAGGCGTCATACCATGAATCGACCAGCATCGCCTTGAGCGGCGCTTCGCGCGTGCCTGTCGGGGCCGGCAAATACTTGACGATCGCCTCGAGCGTCTCGTGAATCCCAACACCGGTTTTTGCGCTGACCCGGATCGCGCCGCTGGCGTCGATGCCGATCACGTCCTCGATCTGCTCGGCCACGCGGTCGCAATCCGCAGCCGGCAGGTCGATCTTGTTCAGCACCGGCACGATTTCATGATCCGCGTCGATCGCTTGATATACATTCGCCAAGGTCTGGGCCTCGACACCTTGCGAACTGTCGACGACCAGCAATGAGCCTTCAACCGCCCGCATCGAACGGGACACCTCATAGGCAAAATCGACGTGGCCGGGGGTGTCGATCAGGTTGAGCACATAGGCTTGACCATCATCGGCGGTATAATCGATGCGCACGGTATTGGCCTTGATGGTAATACCCCGCTCGCGCTCGATATCCATCGCGTCAAGCATCTGCTCTTTCATTTCGCGATCCTGAACCGTTCCAGTGGACTGGATCAGCCGATCGGCCAGCGTGGACTTCCCGTGGTCGATATGCGCGACGATCGAGAAATTTCGGATATGTGCAAGCTCTGTCATGCATTGGGATATGTATGGAACCGCAGCAACGGTCAAGTCGGCATGCGCGCAGAAACCCGATATGACACAGCCCAAGTGCAACTTCGTACTTGGCTGCCGGTGGTTTACTTCGCACGCGGATTCCAAACATGAAAACAGATCACCTGCTGGCACCAAAATCTTGCATGGGCGCGCCACTTGCGCAACAATGAGCCCAAAAAAACCGGTGACCAAAATATCTACCGAATGAGGCACACAGTGAAAAATATAGTATCGAGCGTTTTGATTCTCGGCAGCATCGCATTTGCGGCCCCGGCATCGGCGGGCGCGATCGACCGCGCTTGCCGCCAATCTGATCGGGGCGCCTCGGCCCCGCAACTTTGCGGTTGCTTGCAAGCCGTGGCGAATACGACGCTGAAGCGGTCGGAGCACCGCCGAGTGGCGAAGTTTTTCAAGGATCCGCACATGGCGCAGGAGGTGCGCCAGTCAAATCGTCGCCCTGACGCGGATTTTTGGCTGCGCTACCGGTCTTTCGGCGAGCAAGTGCGACAGGTTTGCGGCTGATCCGCGCGCCCCTCTGGCTTGACCATGCGCATCAATAGTTTCACAAAAGTTGAAACTATAGGAACGCGGAAATGTTGATGAAGGGCATTACCCTGCGCGGCCTTGAAGTGTTCGAGGCCTTGGCAGAAAGCGGTTCAGTGGCTCGGACCGCTGAAACCATCGGCCTTAGTCAGCCCGCCGTATCGCAGCAATTGAGCAATCTTGAACGCGCCGTCGGCACGGAACTCGTTGTCCGTGGCACGCGCCCCATGCGATTGACCCCAGCCGGACGCGGATTTTTACTGCGCACAACTGCGGCGCTCAGCGAATTGCGTCTCGCCCAAGGCGAACTGACGGTGATGGATTTGTCGGATCTCAGCACGCTCAGCATCGGATTGATCGACGATTTCGATCATGATCTCACGCCACGCCTTGTCACTATTTTAGCTGACAACCTGTCGCGTTGTCGGTTCAAATTGATCACCGCGCCCAGTCTCGAAATCAGCGCCGCGATGCAGGAGCGCAAATTCCATATCGCTGTCGCCGCCAGCACCGGGCAATTGCTTAACGATGTCGTCGAATATCCGCTGCTCACCGATCCCTTCATTCTTGTTGCCCCGCGCGATGTCATGAACACGCGAGAGCCGGTGATCGCCGATCTGACGCTGTTGCCGCTGTTGCGTTACACTGGGGAGCAGTTGATCGGACGCCAGATTGAAACCCACTTGACGCGCGAAGGTCTGCATTTTGAAAACCGGTTCGAGGTCGGCAGCCATCTTGCGCTGATGGCAATGGTCGCGCGGCGTATCGGCTGGGCGATCACGACGCCACTTGGCTATATGCGCGCCGCCCGGTTCCACGACAAGATCGAGGCCTTTCCCCTACCTTTTGCAGCGCTGTCCCGAACCATCTCGCTGTTTGCCGGGACGGATTGGAACGAACATGTGCCACGCGACATCGCCCAAACCATGCGTCATCTACTGCAAAGCCAAATCATCGATCCGGCCCTAAGCCGCCTGCCCTGGCTCGCTGGGAATTTGCGCGTGATCAAGGCTTGACCGGCCGTTGCGGATTTCGTTTTGCCAAAGAATGTTTCCGATAAATGACCGTTCTGGCCTATCCGCACCGTTTCCCCGAACTGTTCACTCACATCGCGAGGTGAGGCAAAAATGACAAAGATTGTGATCCTGACCGGCGCCGGCATTTCGGCGGAAAGCGGGCTGGGGACATTCCGCGATACAGACGGGCTGTGGTCACAGTACCGAATCGAAGACGTCGCCACCCCCGAGGCGTTTGCCCGCAATCCGGCTCTTGTACAGGCGTTCTATAATCTGCGCCGTGATACTGCCGCCCGCGCCCAACCCAATGCCGCGCATCAGGCATTGGCCCGGCTGCAACGCGACTGGCGCGGAGACGTTGTGATCGTAACTCAGAATGTCGACTCCCTGCACGAGGTGGGCGGCGCAACCGATGTGCTGCACATGCATGGCACGCTGGCAGGCGCGCTTTGCGGTGCTTGCAATCACCGCTGGACCGCACCGCCATCGATGGCCCCCGATGAACCCTGCCCGGCCTGCGCGGCCCCTGCGGCGCGCCCCGATGTGGTCTGGTTCGGCGAAATGCCCTATCACATGGACGAGATCCTGACCCATCTGGCCAGCGCCGATCTTTTCGCTTCCATCGGCACATCCGGAGAAGTCTATCCAGCGGCGGCTTTCGTGCAAGACGCACACGCAAGCGGGGCGCGAACGATCGAACTCAATCTTGAGCCGTCCGCTGTGACATCCGCCTTTGACGACATCAGGATCGGCCCGGCGTCGGAAGCCGTGCCGCTCTGGGTCGACGAGCTTTTGCAAAAGCAAAACTGACAGGCCGGACGCCTCTGCGCCCGGCCACCGGAATCAGTGCTCCATCTTCATGTCGTGGTCCATCCGATGGGGCTCACGCTCCAAATCGACGGGCACGTCAATTGCGATCTCGCCGCTGTTCTCAAAAACCAGCGTTAAGGGAACCAGTTTGCCCTGTTCCAGCGGCTGCGTCAGGCCCATGAACATGACATGGTCGCCGCCACGTCTCAAAGCATGGCTCTGTCCGGCCGGAAGCGGGAATCCCTCTGCAACCTCCAGCATCTTCATCACGCCATTGGCATCTTCTTGATGAGTGTGCAGTTCGACCCGCTCGGCAGTCTCTGACTGGACCCCGATCAGCCGGTCATCCTCTTCACCCTCGTTCTTCAGCACCATGAAGGCGGCAGCGCTGTGCGATGTGGGGGTGGAACTGCGGATATAAGCATCCTCCACCACGATGGATTGTTCGGCAAATGCGGCACCAGTTAAAGTGACTGCGGCAACGGCCGTGGCGGCAATAGTAGACTTGAAAGACATCGCTTGTTTCCTTGGAATGGTCTGTATTTGTTGTGTAATGCAAATTCAGACCAGTTCGGGCGGATCACGGGCGCGCCAGTTACTGGTGGAGCGGTTGTCGGCTGCCACCCCGTCTTGGCGGCCCGACATACGGGTCTCCCGCCCGACCCATTGGGTGATTGTCTCCGGTGCCGCCAGCGCCACAATCAGCGACAAGGCGCCTTCCGGACAGAAATGTGGCGCTCCGCTAGGCTCGCCGTTCTCATCAAAATAGACCATCACCGGCCCGGTGCCAGTGCACAACTCCATCTGCCCCACCGGAGCGGGGGAAACGCGTGCGACGGCCAGGCTCTGGCTGGTCAGAACCAGCAAGAGGCCAAGCACAGCGGCAAAATATGGGCGAAACCGGCCAATCCTCATGGCTCCGGCATACCCACCAGAAATGGATCCAACAAGCGCAAACAGCCCCGCGTTACCGCGAGGCTGTAAATTCCGTCAAAATGAATCGCGATCAGGCTGCAGCGGCTGCCTTGGCGATCTCTTTCTTCACCTTCAGCGCATTGGCCGAAAGCTCTTCGTCCCGGGCCTTGGCAAGAAACAGATCCAACCCGCCGCGGTGATCGACGCTGCGCAGCGCCGCAGCCGAGATCCGCAGTTTGATGCCACGACCCAGCGTTTCCGACTGCAACGTGACCTCGTTGAGGTTCGGCAGAAAACGGCGTCTGGTCTTGTTGTTGGCATGGCTGACATTATTGCCGGTCATCGGCCCTTTTCCGGTCAGTTCGCAACGGCGCGACATGTGATCATCCTTTGTCTGGCGGCACTGGCCGGATGCCTTGTGCCAAAATAACGTGGGCCGGGGCACCCGCCAGCGCCCCGAAACTTATTTCATGCCTTTAGGCGGAATCGCCCATCGGGTCAAGCGGCTTCGCCCACATAAGCTCTGGTTCGCAGCTGCTTCTTTCTGGTTGCCAAATACCCTGGGGGGATCGCCGTCAGGCGATGGGGGCCGCGCCCCCCGCCCCCGTTTCGCGCAGTCCGTCCAGCATCTTTTGCGCCCCGGCGCTTGGCGCAAGCTCGCCCCGGGCCACCGCCTCGGCCAGATCCTGCATATGTCGCCGCGCCGCGGGCGCCTCAAGCTGCGCCAGCAAGGCATTGCGCACATCTTCCGCGAACCAGTACCGCGCCTGTTCGGCGCGGCGCGTCTCCCAGAACTTGTTGTCCTTGCGCCAGTCCGCCAGCGCCATCATTTCCTCCCAAGCTGCTTGCAATCCGCTTTTTTCGATCGCCGAGACCATCAGTGCTTTTGGAAAACCTTCGGGGTCTTGCGGACGCTTGCGCAGCAGGCGCAACGCACCAGCATAATCGCTGCGGGTACGCGCCGCTGCGGCTTTCAGATCACCATCGGCCTTATTGACCAGAATCAGATCGGCCATCTCCATGATCCCGCGTTTGACGCCCTGCAACTCGTCGCCGCCCGCAGGTGCCAAAAGCAACAGAAACAAATCGGAAATTTCCGCCACCACGGTTTCGGACTGGCCCACCCCGACGGTTTCGATCAGCACCGCGTCAAATCCCGCCGCCTCACACAGCGCCACGGCCTCGCGGGTGCGGCGCGCGATACCGCCCAGATGAGTCTGGCTTGGCGATGGGCGGATGAATGCCTGCGGATCGCGCGACAGCCGTTCCATCCGCGTCTTATCCCCCAGAATCGATCCGCCGGTGCGGGCCGAACTGGGATCGACCGCCAGAACCGCGACCCGCTTGCCCTGTCCGGTCAGGTAGAGTCCAAAGGCTTCGATGAAGGTCGATTTGCCGACTCCGGGCGTGCCTGACAATCCGATTCGCATCGCTTGGCGTCCGGATACGTTCAATTGATCCAACAGCGCAGCCGCCTGCTCGCGGTGGTCTGCACGCCCGCTTTCCACCAGCGTGATGGCCCGGGCCAACGCGCGCCGCTCGCCGCTCAGCACCCGCTTTGCCAGTTCCGAAATCTCCATGCTCTGTCCCGCCGTTTCTGCCCATCAATCGCGCGCAGATTTGCGCGGGTCGCGGGTCAATGTCCAGACCAACCCGGCTGGACGCGGCAGCTCTCTTTGACGATAAGACGCGGATGGCCACCAAACTGCCCATCGATGACGCCCTGCCCGATCTGATCGCCGCGCTGCGCTGCCACAGTCGCGCGGTATTGCAAGCCCCGCCGGGCGCAGGCAAGACCACGCGGGTTCCGCTGGCGCTGCTTGCTGCGGGACTGCTGCCCAAGGGCCAGCGCTTGCTGATGCTCGAGCCCCGCCGCCTGGCCGCCCGCGCCGCCGCCGAGCGGATGGCCGAAACGCTGGATGAGCAGCCCGGCCAGACCGTCGGTTACCGAATTCGCGGCGCGTCCAAAGTCTCGCCCGAGACCCGAATCGAAGTGGTCACCGAAGGTATCTTGACGCGGATGTTGCAAGATCGCCCGGACCTGCCCGGCGTGGGCTGCGTGATCTTTGACGAATTTCACGAACGTTCACTCAATGCCGATCTGGGGCTGGCGCTGTGCCTTGAGGTGGCGGGCGCGCTGCGCGACGATCTGAACCTGCTGGTGATGTCGGCCACTTTGGATAGCGGCCCGGTGGCCGCCTTGATGGATGCGCCACTGGTCACCTCAGAGGGGCGCGCCTATCCGGTAAAGACCCTCTGGCGCGATCAGCCGCTTGCGCCGGGGCCGCGCTGGCTTGAGGCGCTGATCGACCTTGTGGCGCAGGCTGAATCCGAAACCAGGGCCATCGGCGGTGGGATCTTGGTGTTCCTGCCCGGCGAGGGCGAGATCCGGCGCGCCGAAGCCGCCCTCGCCGCCCGCCTTCCCGATAGCTGCACGATTCGGCCGCTGTTTGGCGCGATGCCGTTCGCGGCCCAGCGCGCCGCCATTGCGCCGGAAAAAAAGGGGCGCAAGGTGGTGCTGGCCACGGCCATTGCTGAAACCTCTTTGACGATCCCGGATATTCGCGTGGTCGTCGATGCCGGTCAGGCCCGGCGTGCGCGGTTTGATCCCGGATCAGGGATGTCCCGTCTGGTGACCGAAAGGGTCAGCCGTGCGGAGGCGACGCAGCGCGCCGGGCGTGCGGGCCGCGTCGCCGAGGGTTTGTGTTATCGGCTTTGGTCACGCGGACAGGACGGTGCCCTACCCGCCTTTCCCCCCGCCGAAATTGAGGCCGCTGATCTGACCGCATTGGCGTTGGAGCTTGCGCTGTGGGGCGCGGCGCCTGGCGACCTGCCGTTTCTTACCCCGCCCCCCGACAAGGCGATGCGCGAAGCGCGCGGTTTGCTGGCATTGCTGGGCGCTTTGGACAATCAGGAGCGCATCACCGAACACGGGCGGGCGTTGGCCGCGCTGCCGCTGCATCCGCGGCTGGCACATATGCTGAGAATAGCCGGAGCACAGGCCGCGCCGCTGGCCGCCCTGCTGGCCGAGCGCGATCCGCTGCGCGGTGCACCGGCCGATTTGCTGCTGCGCCTTTCGGCCTTGCGCGACCCGCGCAAATTTTCCCGCGAACGGCCGTTTCAGGCGAACGCCGGCACCTTGACCCATATCCGCGCCGAAGCGGCCCGCCTGCGCAAGCAGAGCAATCCCCGCAATCGAGAGGCGCTGAGTCCCGCCGCCATGGCCGCCATGGCCTATCCCGATCGCATCGGCCAGCGCCGCAAGGGGGACGCGCCACGCTATGTGCTGTCCGGTGGCAAGGGCGCGGTCTTGCGTGCCGGCGATAGTTTAGCCGCAGCGCCATATTTGGTGGCGACCGACCTTGACGGCGATCGGCGTGAAGCAACAATCCGCATCGCGGCGCAGATCAGCGAGGCCGAGATACGCGATTTGTTCGCGGATCGCATCGCGTGGCATGACATCTGTGAATGGTCGCGCCGCGACAACCGGGTGATCGCGCGCCGACAAGAACGCTTTGGCGCCCTGATCCTGAGCGACCAGACTTGGAGCGACGCCCCCGATGAGGCGATTGCCCGCGCCATGCTGGATGGTGTGCGCGAACTGGGCCTGCATCTTCGCGGCCCTGCGGCCCGTCTGGCGGCACGGGTCGAATTGGTCCGCGCCGAAGGGCATGATCTGCCTGTTTTCTCGCCTTCAGGGCTGATGGTGGAGCTGGAACAATGGCTGCTGCCCTATCTGGGCACTGTGCGCAGTGCCGCGGACTGGAAGGCTTTTGACCTGTTGCCGGCACTGCAATCACGGCTGAACTGGGAACAGATGCAACGCATTGATACCAGCGCGCCTGCCCATTTCGCGACCCCGCTGGGGCGGCGCGTGCCAATCGATTACAGCTCGGACGCGCCCGAGATCGCCTTAC
Source organism: Pontibaca salina (assembly GCF_016307205.1). Lineage (GTDB taxonomy): Bacteria > Pseudomonadota > Alphaproteobacteria > Rhodobacterales > Rhodobacteraceae > Pontibaca > Pontibaca salina. Next base: position 24,271 of record NZ_JAEIJD010000007.1, read on the forward strand.
GATTGCAAGAACTGTTCGGCGTTACCCGCCACCCCACAGCCGCAGGGGTTCCGCTGAAGATCACCTTGCTGTCGCCGGCGCAGCGCCCGGTTCAGGTCACCCGCGATCTGCCGGGGTTTTGGACCGGATCCTATAGTGATGTGCGCAAGGACATGCGGGCGCGCTATCCCAAACATCCCTGGCCCGAAGACCCGACACAGGCGGATCCGACCTTGCGTACCAAACGGCGCAGTTAGATCGGCTTTCTCCGCGCGGCCGCTCTATTTCTCCGGCCAATTACCGTGATGCTGGCCCGGTCTGTCGATCCGTCCAAACCCGTGCGCCCCGAACACATCCCGCTGCGCCTGAATCAGGTTCGCAGTGCCGCGCGCGTGGCGGATGCTGTCATACCACGCCAAGCCAGCCGATAATGCCGGTACCGCAAGCCCTATCCCAAGTGCTGCCGTCACAACCGTGCGCAGCGCGCTGATATTGTCGCCCAGCATGGCACGCAAAGGATCGGCCAGAAGCAGCGGCGGGTCGGCCCGCAAAGCCACCGTAAAATCGTTCAGTAGTTCGGAGCGGATGATACATCCAGCGCGCCAGATTTCGGCAATCCTGGCCAGATCGAGCGCCCAGTCGAATTCGCGCGAGGCCGCAGCCAACACTTCGAAACCCTGCATAAGTGCAATGATCCGCCCCGCAAGCAGCGCGTGTTCCAACTCTTCTGGGGTGGGCAGATCGCTGGCCCCTGCCCCCGCAGGCAGCAACGGTGCCGCCATTTCACGGAGATCCTTTTGCGCCGACCAGGCACGCGCGCCCACCGCCGCCTCGATGGTGCTGGCGGACTGGCCCAGCTTCAGTGCTTCGATCACGGTCCAGCGCCCGGTTCCCTTCTGTCCAGCCACATCCGCGATCACATCCACCATGGGATGTCCGGTTTCTGAATCGGACACCGACAACACCAGCGCGGTGATTTCGATCAGATAACTGTGCAGCGGCCCCCGGCTCCAATCCGAAAAAAGGGTCGCGATCCGGCCGGCGGACCAATCTGCTCCATCGCGCAGCAGACCGTAAACTTCCGCGATCATCTGCATGTCGGCATATTCGATGCCGTTATGGACGGTTTTCACAAAATGTCCGGCCCCGTCCGGCCCGACGCGGGCAACGCATGGATCGCCCTGATAGTGCGCGGCGATGGTCTCGAAAATCGGGCGCAGCCGTGACCAGCTTTGCGCGCTACCGCCAAACATCATGGACGGGCCATGCCGCGCGCCCGCTGCCCCGCCCGACACCCCCAGCCCGACATAGTGCAGCCCTGCGTCGCTCAGGGACGCCGCACGCCGGTTGGTGTCGTTAAAATCCGCATTGCCCGCGTCGATGATCGTATCGCCCGGCGCAAGCAGCGGCGCGATCTTTGCGATCACCTTATCTAACGGAGCGCCGGAGGGAATCATGAACAGCACCACCCGAGGTCTCGCCAGCGCCGCGATAAAGTTCTCGACCGTGTCGGCCCCGGTCAGATTGGCCGCCAGGCTGCCGGCCCGCTGCAGGAAGGGGGCGATCCAGTCTGCCTCGCGGTTGGCCACCGCTACCGTGATCCCGTGTCCGGCCAAATTCAGCGCCAGTGCACTGCCCATTGTCCCCAGACCGTAGATCCCGATTTGTGCTGTAGGCATCTGTCTGTCCTCGCTGGCTGGCATTACGAGCCTATGGTAAAGTCGCACATAAACAAGGGTGCACAGGGTTTGGCATTTGACTCGAACTGGTTTAGTGTCATGTCAAGTAATAATAACAAAACAGGCAGCTTGAACAATGACCGGAGCTTTGAAGAAGGCTTGGACTGAAATGGTCCTTCCCCTGATCCAGCGACCCAAGCGGGTCCAGGTGGCGGCGCTGTGTTATCGTGTCGATGACACCGGCGAAAAGGTGCTGCTGATCACCAGCCGGGGCTCCGGGCGCTGGATCTTGCCCAAGGGTTGGCCCATCGACGGGCTGAACGGGGCCGAGGCGGCCCTGCAGGAGGCTTGGGAAGAGGCCGGAGTGAAAAAAGCCGAAATCGACAACAAGGCCATCGGCCAATACGAGTTCGTAAAAGGCATGGACACCGGCGGTGAAGTGCCCGTGCGCACCCATGTATATCTTGCTCGGGTGCACAAGCTTGCCGACGATTACCCCGAGGTTTCCGAGCGCAAGCGCAAATGGGTCACCCCTGCCGAAGCTGCCAAAATGGTCGATGAGCCGGGCCTGCGAAAAATCCTGCGCGATCTGCAATTGGGCAACGGGTAAAACTTGGCGTGCGGCAATTCATTGCACTGGCGCCAGCGAAGGCTTAGACGCGCCTTTGGGGATCACAATGGATTCTTGATGTAGAGGCAACAAGCCTATGTCAAAAAAACCACAAGGCAGGCGGTGGAAGACGCTCGACACTGATCTGAACCGGATCAGCAACGTGGAATATGCCACCGCTCAGGTGTCGCGTCCCCTCGTCGCGTCCGGAATCGCGCTGGCCTTCATTGTCATCGCCGCATTGCTGGCGGCGGTGTTTTTCGATCATACGCCGATCAACCTGATCGTCATCGCCGCCGCTGCGTTCGGGGCCTATATGGCCCTGAATATCGGGGCCAATGACGTCGCCAATAATATGGGGCCGGCGGTTGGGGCCAATGCCCTGTCGATGGGCGCGGCAATCTTGATTGCAGCCATATTTGAGAGTGCCGGCGCGTTGTTGGCCGGGGGCGACGTGGTGTCGACGATCTCCAAGGGAATCGTCAGCCCCAGTGCAATGCGCAACACCGATGTGTTCATCTGGGCGATGATGGCCGCGCTGATCTCCTCGGCGCTCTGGGTCAATCTCGCGACTTGGATTGGCGCGCCGGTTTCGACCACGCATTCGGTTGTCGGCGGGGTTCTGGGCGCTGGCATCGCTGCGGCCGGCTTCGCTGCAATCAACTGGCCGATCATTGCCGCGATCGCCGCAAGCTGGGTTATTTCGCCGGTGCTGGGCGGGGGGATCGCCGCCGCGCTGTTGTGGTTGATCAAGGCGCGGATCATCAACCGCGAGGATAAGATCGCCGCCGCACGGGTCTGGGTTCCGGTTCTCGTCGGGCTGATGGCGGGGGCGTTTGCCACCTATCTTTTGATCAAGGGGTTGAAACGGCTTATCGAAGTCAATCCCAGCACGGCACTGATATCTGGGGTGATCATTGGCGCGCTCATTTGGCTGGCCACAATTCCGTTGATTCGCCGCCAGTCCGAAGGGCTGGAAAACCGCAACAAGTCACTGAAAGTCTTGTTCGGACTGCCACTGATCATTTCGGCGGCGCTGCTGAGCTTTGCACACGGGGCGAATGACGTTGCCAACGCTGTCGGGCCCTTGGCGGCAATTGTTCACGCGGCCGAGTTTGGCGATTTCTCGGACCGGGTGTCGATCCCGATGTGGGTCATGGTGATCGGTGCTTTTGGCATCTCGTTCGGGCTATTTCTGTTTGGGCCGAAATTGATCCGCATGGTTGGCAGCCAGATCACCAAGTTGAACCCGATGCGTGCCTTTTGCGTGGCGTTGTCCGCCGCGATCACGGTGATCGTGGCAAGTTGGCTAGGCCTGCCGGTCAGCTCAACCCATATCGCCGTCGGCGGCGTCTTCGGTGTCGGCTTTTTCCGTGAGTGGTACATGGAACGGCGGCTGCGCAACAACGCAAGTGGCGGATCCAAACCCAAGTCGATCTCGCTCGAAGAGCGCGCCCGCCGGAAACTGGTCCGCCGCTCACACTTCCTGACGGTTATCGCAGCCTGGGTCATCACCGTGCCCGCAGCCGCTTTTCTGTCGGGAATCATCTTCCTGCTGCTCTACGCGATTCTCGGCTGATAGAGAATCCGCCGTCTCACCGGATGCCTGTGCTTGCGACCTTAGATTGACGCAGGCACAGGCCCCGGCAAGACCAGAATACGGGGTTTCAAGCGCCCAGACACCAGCGCATGATCGCTTTTTGCGCATGAAGGCGGTTTTCGGCCTCGTCAAAGATCACCGATTGCGGACCGTCCATAACCGCAGACGTGACCTCCTGACCGCGGTGGGCGGGCAGGCAATGCATGAACAACGCATCCGGCTTGGCGGCGGCCATCAGCTTTTCGTTGACCTGATAAGCCCGCAACATATTGTGGCGGCGTTCGCGCGAAGATTGCGCATCATGCATGGACACCCAGGTGTCCGCAACCACCAGATCGGCGTTTTCGACCGCTTTAAAGGGATCACGTTCAATCTGGACAGTGCTGCCCTGATCGCGGGCAAAACCGATGAAATCGCTTTCCGGATCAAGTTGCGCCGGACCGGTGAAAGTGAGGTCGAACCCGAACTGCCCTGCCGCATGCAGGAACGAGGCGCAGACATTGTTGCCGTCGCCGGTCCAAACCACCTTCTTGCCCTTGATCGGACCACGATGTTCTTCAAAGGTCAGGATATCGGCCATGATCTGGCAAGGATGGCTGCGGTCAGTGAGCCCGTTGATCACCGGCACATCGGCATATTCGGCCATCTCGTAAAGCACCGCTTCGTCAAAGGTGCGGATCATGATCATGTCGACATAGCGCGACAGGACACGCGCCGTATCGGCGATGGTTTCGCCATGGCCTAGCTGCATATCACTGCCCGACAGGACCATGGTCTGGCCGCCCATCTGCCGTACACCCACGTCAAAACTGACCCGGGTGCGGGTTGAGGGTTTCTCAAAAATCAACGCCACCATGCGCCCGGCCAACGGCTGGTCGTCGTCAGCGGCCCCCTTGGGACGCCCGGCCCGGGCGGCCTTGGCCCTGCCTGCCTGGTCGATCATCGCGCGCAGCGCGGCGCGGTCGGTTTTGTGAATGTCGAGAAAATGGTTCATGGGCCATCGCCTTTTGCTGGGTGTGGGAGCAGGGGCCAGCCCCCGCACCCCCGGGATATTTGGCTGCAAGAAGAAAATCAGGGCGTGGACAGAGTTGCGGCGGCGCGGTCCAGCCGGTCGATCGCGATCTGGATGTCTTCGTCAGCAATATTGAGCGGGGGCAGCAGGCGCAGCACATTGTCCCCTGCCGGAATCGTCAGAATTTCGGCGGTATAGCCGGCGGCGACCAGATCGGTGTTGGGCTGCTTACATTTCAGCCCCAGCATCAGACCGGTGCCGCGCACCTCTTCGAAATTATTCGGATGTGCAGCAACCAAAGCTTCCAGTTTTTGCCGCAGAAGGCCCGCCTTACGGTTGATTTCAGATAGGAATTGCGGGTCGGCGACGATGTCCAAGACCGCACAGCCTACGGCGCAGCCCAGCGGGTTGCCGCCATAGGTCGAGCCATGGGTGCCGGCGATCATCCCGCTGGCGGCATTTTCGCTGGCCAGCACCGCGCCGAGCGGGAACCCGCCGCCAATGCCTTTGGCGACCATCATGATGTCGGGCGCGATTCCTGCCCATTCGTGGGCGAACAATTTACCGGTGCGGCCCATGCCGCATTGCACTTCGTCCAAAATCAGCAGGATGCCATGGTCGTCGCAAAGCTGGCGAAGCCCCTTGAGGCATTCATCGGATAGCGGGCGGATGCCGCCCTCGCCCTGCACGGGTTCGACCAAGATCGCGCCAACCGTGTCGGAGAGCGCGGCGCCCACTGCATCAAGGTCACCCCAAGGGAGGTGGATGAAACCGGGGAGGAGCGGACCGAAGCCCGCGGTCATCGCCTCGGACCCCGCCGCCGCGATCCCGGCAGAAGAGCGTCCGTGGAAGGACCCCTTGAAGCTGATGATGTCGGTGCGCTCGGGGTGGCCTTTGTCGTGCCAATATTTGCGCGCCATCTTGACCGCGAGTTCGCAGGCCTCGGTGCCGGAATTGGTGAAGAACACGGTATCGGCGAATGTGAGTTCGACCAACCGATCCGCCAGTGCCTGTTGTTGCGGTATTTGGTAGAGATTCGAGACATGCCACAGGGCTTGCGCCTGGTCAGTAAGGACCTTGACCAGTGTCGGATGGGCATGGCCGAGCGCGTTGACCGCAATCCCGGCGCCCAGATCGAGAAAGCGGCGGCCGTCGGCCTCGGTCAGCCATGTGCCCTGCCCCTTTACAAAACTAAGCGGCGCACGGTTATAGGTTGGCAGAATGGACGGCATCATCGGATCATCCTTTATTCGGGCGATGGCCCTGTAAGTGCAACACAAGGGCGACGGGGTCAACGATAAGGAAAGGCTGGCCTCAGGCCTTCAGCCGATAACCGCTTCGCAGCATCCCCCAAGCCACAACCGAGATTGCCACCGTAGCGATTGCGCAGATCACAAGGCCGAGGCCCGGAGAACTGTCGGACGCGCCAATCATGCCAAAACGTACCCCATCAATCAGATAGAAAATCGGATTTGCATGGGTGACCTGGCGCAGCACCGGCGGCAGCGCATCAATCGAATAGAAAGTGCCTGACAGGAAAGCCAGCGGCGTGACGACGAAATTGGTGATCGCCGCCATTTGGTCGAATTTATCGGCAAAGATCCCGGTGACGATCCCCACGCCGCCCATGAAAGCCGACCCGAGCAGAACGAAACCCAGCACCAGCACCGGATGTTGCGGTGTGATGCCCAAGGTCAGCCATACCCCGATTGCTATGGCCAGCGCAACGATCAGGCCGCGCACCATCCCGCCGACCAAATAGCCAATAACCAGTTCGGAACCCGACAATGGCGGCATCAACGTGTCAACGATATTGCCCTGCACTTTCGCCACCAAGATTGACGAAGAGGTGTTCGCAAATGCGTTCTGGATTACTGTCATCATCAAGATACCGGGTGCAATGAATGTCAGAAAGTCGACCCCCATCACATCGCCCCGTTGCGGACCCACAGCGATTGTGAAGATCAACAGGAACAGTGCTGCGGTTGCCAGCGGGGCCAATATGGTTTGCGTCCAGACCACCAAGAAGCGGCGAACTTCACGCTCGGCCAGGGTGTAAAGCCCCATCCAATTTATCCGGCCGAACCGGCGAATGCCGGGCTGGACGATCTCGTTCATACTGCCTGCTCCTGAAGTCTCTGGCGCCGTCTCTGGCGTATGTAATGCTGTATCTCGCCTTGTAACTCGACACGCAGTGATTAAAATAGGGGATATCAAGGAAATTTTAGAAACGGCTGCAAGGGTGGCTGTTTTCAGTTGGAAAGGCAATGCATGTCGTGGACTGACGAGCGCGTGGAAGTTCTCAGAAAAATGTGGGGCGAAGGCCAGTCGGCAAGCCAAATCGCCAAGGAACTGGGCGGTGTGACGCGCAATGCTGTTATCGGCAAGGTGCATCGTATGGGGCTGTCTAACCGCGCAGCGACGGCTGCGGCCCCGAAAGCCGAACCCAAGGCGAAACCGGCGACACCGTCAGCTGCTGCCGCCAAACCCAAGGCAGAGGAAAAAGCGGAAGCCAAGCCGAAGCCGACCATCAAAGCCGAAGCCCCCGAGGCCGCTCCCGAGGCAGAGGCGGAGGCGCCAACACCGACGATTGTACCTCATGTTCGCCGACCAATCATCCCGGCGGGGCAGCCGTTGCCGCCCCAACCGTCGGCCAACGAAATCAGCCCCGAGGCTCTGGCCAAGGTAAGCGAGGTCGAAAAAAAGGCCAAGCGGATCGGCTTGATGGAACTGACCGAGCGGACCTGCAAATGGCCTATCGGTGACCCCGCAACCGAAGATTTCTGGTTTTGCGGGCTACCGGTTCAGGCCGGCAAACCCTATTGCGAGGCACATGTCGGCGTGGCCTTTCAACCGATGAGCGCGCGGCGGGACCGCCGCCGCTGAGCGAGTGCTTCAGACGCTGGCGCTGGGACGTTCACAGATGTGTTCATACCAGGCCAGCGTTGCCGGATTGCCTTGCGGTATTCGCATTTTGATGACGCGGGCGAATTCTACCATCACAAAACAACTGATGTCGGCCAGCGTGAAGCGGTTGGTGGCAATAAACGGGCTTTGCTGCAAGCGGGCTTCGAGCAGTTCAAAGAACGCATTCACCCGCTGGCGGCTCCGTTCAGCTAGGTCGGGGATCTGCGCGTAGTCCGCTGGCCCCGGGATCGCCCGGCCTTTCATTGCGGGATGGGAATTGCGAAAGGCATCAAAGATCGCCTGGCCGCCCTGCTGTTCGATCACGGCATTCCAGTTCAGAACCGCTGCCTTTTCTTCTGCACCCTGTCCCATCAGAGACGGTTCAGGGTGCAAGTCTTCGAGATAGGAGGCAATGGCGACCGTCTCGCTCAGCGCTTGTCCGGCTTCGGTCACCAGAACCGGCAAGGTGCCGCGTGGATTGATCGCCAGAAAATCCGGGGACAGCTGTTCGCCGTTGGCAATGCTGAGCTCACGGGTTTCGATTTCGAGCCGTTTTTCGGCAATGATCATCCGCACCCGGCGCGGATTGGGGGCGGTGGTGCAATCGAAAAACAGCATTGGCATGGTTGGTCCCTTCCAGCATGGCCTGCCAGCGGTGGCGCGGGCATCAGCGCGATCCTTAGCGATGGCCAAAGCCGCAGCCCTCACGGTGCTATTCCAAGCGGCCTTGGCGACACGGGCCATATGGTTCAGCGTCAATCCGGAAAAGTCGAGTCTTTCCAGCACAGGTGCGCGGGTGAATGCAAGGTTTACGCGGCTGCAGCTTTCGTTACGACCCGGCAAAGCCTATATGGCGCGATACATGACCCATCGTCACCGCCACAGCGAAACCAACACGCCATATCTGTGGTCTTGGGCTACTTGCCCCTACCGCCGCGCGTTCGGGCGGCCTATATACGCCACAGCAAAACACTCGAGGTAACCCATGTCATTTGACCGCAAGATCAAGATCGCCCCTTCCATTCTGTCGGCCGATTTCGCCAATTTCGGGGCGGAATGCGAAGCCATCGAAGATCAGGGTGCCGATTGGGTTCATGTCGATGTGATGGACGGGCATTTTGTACCCAATATCACCTTCGGCCCCGCCATGTGCGCAGCGATTCGGCCGCATATCCAAGGCGTGATGGATGTGCACCTGATGATCTCGCCGGTTGATCCCTATATCGACGCTTTTGCGCAGGCCGGAGCGGATGTCATCACCGCCCATGTAGAGGCCGGGCCGCATATCCATCGCACGCTTCAGGCGATCCGTGCCGCCGGGGCCAAGGCCGGTGTCGCGCTAAATCCAGGAACGCCCGCAAACGTGATCGAGCCGCTGCTCGACATGGTTGATCTGGTCTGCGTGATGACAGTGAACCCCGGTTTCGGCGGACAGAAATTTCTCGACATGACGGACAAGATTCGCACCTTGCGCGAAATGATCGGCGACCGTCCCGTCCATATCGAAATTGATGGCGGCGTTGATCCGTCCACGGCCCCACTGGTCGCGCGCGCCGGGGCCGATGTGCTGGTCGCTGGTTCGGCGGTATTCAAAGGTGGCTCAGTCACAAATCCGCAGGTCTACGGCGATAACATCCGCACCATCCGCGAGGCCGCCGAAGGGGTTTACGCGTAACCGAAGTTAACGCCGCCCGAGCGCTCAGTTGGCGGCCAGTTTTGCGCCGCCGCGCCCATCTTCAGCCGGATTATTCAACCGACATCGGAACCTGTCGGTCAGGATTGCGTTTGCTTCATGGGCGCGGAAAATCGCTCGCCGCCGGAAAACAATCGATCCGAACTGAGAGGACGCTAATGAATAGAATAATTTATCTCGTCGGACTGGTCGTCGTCGTGCTGTTGATCCTGTCCTTATTTGGTCTCACATAAACACTGAACGCCCTGCGACTGGCCGATAGCAAGACCCAGTCTCAGCCTCAGCCAAATAAATTACTCTGGCCGCTGGGGTCTGGGGCCGGTGGCGTCAGCCCTAGATGGGTCCAGGCCTTATGCGCCAGCATCCGGCCCCGCGGTGTGCGCTGGATCAACCCTTGTTGCAGCAGGAACGGCTCAATCACCTCTTCCAGCGCATCGCGGCTCTCGCTCAATGCCGCGCTCAAGGTCTCAATCCCGACCGGGCCGCCGAGGTAATTTTCCGCAATCAACAACAGATAGCGCCGATCGGCGCCGTCCAGCCCCAAATGGTCCACGCCCAGCCGCGTCAGGGCGCGGTCCGCCAGTTCACGCGTGATCGTGCCGTCGCCCTCGACCACGGCGAAATCGACAACCCGGCGCAACAGACGCCCGGCGATCCGCGGTGTGCCACGGGCCCGGCGGGCAATTTCGCGGGCGCCGGACTCCTCGGCCGGCGCGCCCAGCTTTTGGGCATTACGGGTGACGATCTCGTGCAATTCATCGACAGTATAGAACTGCAACCGGGTGGGAATGCCGAACCGGTCGCGCAGCGGCGTGGTCAGCAGCCCCATCCGCGTTGTCGCGCCAACCAGCGTGAACGGCTGCAGCTCGATCCGCACGGTCCGCGCGGCGGGGCCCTCGCCGATCACCAGATCCAGCTCGAAATCCTCCAGCGCGGGATAGAGCACTTCTTCGACGGCGGGGTTGAGGCGATGGATCTCGTCGATGAACAGCACATCATGTTCTTCGAGATTGGTCAGGATCGCCGCCAGATCGCCTGCTTTGGCCAGAACCGGCCCCGACGTCATGCGAAACCCCACCCCCAGCTCGCGCGCCATGATCTGCGCCAGCGTGGTCTTGCCCAAACCGGGCGGGCCGTGGAACAGGGTGTGGTCCATCGCCTCGCCGCGCATCCGGGCCGATTGGATGAACACGCGCAGGTTGGCCCGCGCTTCGGCCTGCCCGATGAAATCATCCAATGCCTGAGGGCGCAAAGCGCGGTCGTTATCCTCGGGCAAAGGATCGGGGCGCAGGGTCGGGTCAGGATCGGTCATTCAGCTCTTTCCACCATGCGCAAGCCTAGCCTTTGGGGGCCAGCAATTTCAGCGCCGCGCGTATCAGTGCGGCCTCTCCCGCCTCCGGCGCCGCGCCTGCGGCTTCGGCGACCGCTGCCGCCGCCTCCGACGGGCCATAGCCCAGATTGCCCAAGGCTGACAACGCATCGGCTTGTGCCGACCGACTGCTTTGCGGGGCCGGGGCGTTGGCGGCGGTCACCGCAGGTTCAATGACATCGCCGCCCGTATCGGCGGGTTCGATCGCCTCTGCCCCGCCCATCGCCATGACGGCAGGAGCCTTGTCCTTTAACTCCAGAACGATCCGCTGGGCCGTCTTCGGGCCTACGCCTCTGGCAACCCTGACTGCGGCCCAATCCCCCAATGCGATTGCCCGGCTCAACCCGTCGGGTCCGACCGACCCCAATACCGCCAGAGAAACCTTGGCACCGACCCCCTGAACTGATGTCAGCAAGCGATGCCATTCCTTCTCCATCATGCTGGAAAATCCGTAAAGCTGTAACAGGTCCTCGCGGACCACCAGATCGGTATAAAGCGACACCGCCTCGCCGACACCGGGCAAAGCCGCCAAGGTGCGCTCGGAGCAGAACACGATGTAGCCGACGCCTTGCACGTCGATCAGAACATGATCGGACCCACGCCAATCCAGCCGCCCCCGCAACCGCCCGATCATGACCGCACCTCCCGCAATACAGTGCGCTCCGCGGCGCGGTAATGGGCGTGACAGATCGCAATCGCCAGCGCATCCGCGGCATCAGGCCCCGCCGGATCGCAGCCCGGCAATTGCAAGCGCACCATATGCAGGATCTGCGCCTTGTCGGCATGCCCCACACCCACGACAGTTTTCTTGACCCGGTTCGGGGCATATTCGCCGACCACAACGCCCGCCTGAGCCGGCACCAAAAGCGCCACCCCGCGCGCCTGCCCCAGCTTCAGCGTACCGGCTCCGTCCTTGTTCACAAAGGTTTGCTCGATTGCCGCCTCACCGGGCAGATAGGTCGCCCAGATGTCACTTAATTGCCGGTACAGTGACAGCAAGCGCATCGCCAGATCATCCCCAGACGAGCGGCACTCTCCGTTCGCGACATGGTTTATCCGCGCGCCGCGTGATTCGATCACGCCCCAGCCCATGGTCCGCAGTCCCGGATCGATACCCAAAATTCGCATTTGCCTGCCCCACGCGCCTGCACATTGTTATTTTTTAAGGCACTAGCACGAAAGGCGAACATGGTCCACGCATTTGCAGCCAGACCCAAAAACGACAGGGAATTGTCTCTCAGCGACACCACCCCCTGAAAGCGACGCTTTATCGATCCAATACGCCATTTTAAAAGCGGTTTTATGCCGCTTTTACAACGCGCTACCAGCAGAAACTGAGACATGCACTTAGCGCATGGATTGCATGCTTTTTTGGCTCTTGTTCTTTTTGAATACGGAGGCTAACTGCGATTCATGTGACACGCAGCGCTCGGGCGCACAAACAGTAAAGGATCTGGATATGGCCGCTTTTGACACCACCCGTACCACCTATGGCGCGCCCGGTCTTACTGGCCGTTCCAGCGCCGTTTTTACAACCCTTTTCGGTCGTATCGCAGCCTGGAATGACGCAAGGTCAACTCGCAAAGTTCTCAATGCGCTTTCCGACCGAGAGCTCGCGGATATCGGCATTGCCCGCAGCGAGATCGAGATCATCGCGACGGGAAAACGCACCCGCTAAAATCTATCGGTATGTTTGCGGCAGCCCACTTCACGAACGTCGTGCCCGCGCGGGCGGGGCAGCAAGAGGCTGCGGGGCTGACCCAAGCTGAGGTCCGATAACCGTCGATGCAAAACCCGACCAGACAACACCGCCAGGGAAAAGCTCGGGCGGTGTTGCAATGCCCTGCCGTATCTTGGCAGTATTTATGCGGGTTTGGACAAGAGCAATGTGGTCCAGTCGCCGATCTGGGTGTCGGACAGGATATCAATGCCATTTTCTGCGTAAACGGCAGCGACCTCTGAGGCCTGCTCATTCAATAGACCCGACAGAATCGCATACCCGCCCGGCGCAAGGTTGGCCGCCACATCTGGGGCCAGCGCCACCAGCGGACCCTTGAGGATATTCGCAAAGATCAATTCATACGGGGCATGCCGCGCCAGTTCAGGATGATCAAACCCGGCCGCTTCCAGACAGGTCACACGTCCTTCCATGCCGTTTGCCACCAGATTGGCCTGCGCCACCTCGACAGCGACCGCATCGATATCACTGGCCAGCACCGTTGCATCCCAGACTCGGGCCGCTGCCATCGCCAAAACCGCCGTCCCGCACCCGATATCCGCAACCCGAGCGGCGTCCACTCCCTGTTCGAGCAAGTGATCCAGCGCCCGCAGACAGCCCAGGGTGGTCCCATGATGGCCGGTGCCAAAGGCCATCGCCGCCTCGATCAAAAGGGGTACACACTCCTCGGGGATCTTGTCGGCGTCATGACTGCCATAAACGAAAAACCGCCCGGCCTGCACCGGCGCCAATTCGCGCCGCACATGGGCGACCCAATCGGTTTCGGGCAGTTCAGACACGGTAAACGGACGGGCGTCATGGGCCGCCGCCAGCAGATCCAGCGCGATCTCATCCGGGTGTTCGGTGAAATAGCCGCCCACCTCCCACAACCCGGAACCGTCCTCAACCTCGAACACACCAACACCAGTCGGCGTTGGCTCAAGCTTTTCCATCGCAGCGCCCAGTCGCTCGCCGGCAGCTTGTCCGGTCAGGGTGGTCAGGGCCGTGAATGTTGGCATCGCTGCCTCCTCTTTTTGTTCCTCAGCGCCTATGGCCGGCACGCGCTGAGGTCAAGTTGGCGCGCGCGGTCCCGGCTTTCTTCTTGCTCGAAATATCCCCGCCGGAGGCAAAAAACTCTTTGATGCACCGTTCACAAAAAACTCTGTGGGTCGATATCGACCGCCAGCCGCAAATCGCCCCTCAACCGCAACGGCGCAATCCAGCGTGCCAACGCCTCCTGCAACGGGGCCCGCCTGTCAGCCTTGACCAGCAGCCGCACCCGGTGCCGGCCCCGGACCCGGGCGATCGGGGCCGGTGCCGGGCCGAAAACCTGCGCGCCAATACTGCGCAGCGCCCCATCATTGCGCGCCAGCGTGTTACCCGCATCAAACACCTGCTGCATCTGCGTGCCCGACAGGATAATCCCGGCCATGCGCCCATAGGGCGGCACGCCAGCGCTTTGGCGGGCCTGCGCCTCAGCGCGCCAGAATCCGTCTTCGTCGCCCGCCAGAATGGCCCGGATGACCGGATGTTCGGGCTGGAAGGTCTGCAACAACGCAATCCCAGGCCGCTCGGCACGGCCCGCGCGCCCAGCCACCTGCCGCATCAATTGGAAAGTATGTTCTGCCGCGCGCAGATCCGAGCCTTGCAAGCCCAGATCGGCGTCGATCACCCCGACCAAGGTGAGCAGAGGAAAGTTGTGCCCCTTGGCCACCAATTGCGTGCCGATGACAATATCGGCAGCCCCCGCCGCAATTTCTTCAATCGCCGTTTTTAAAGCACGGGCCGAGCCGAACAGGTCCGAACTCAGCGTCGCGATACGCGCCTCGGGAAAAAGCGCCGCTGCCTCTTCCGCCAGCCGCTCGACCCCAGGGCCGACCGGCGCCAGCCGGTCTTCGGCCCCGCAAGACGGACAGGTCTTGGGAATCGGGCGCGTCTCGCCGCATTGGTGGCACATCAGCTGCTTCAGAAACCGGTGCTCGACCATGCGCGCGTCGCAATGATCGCAGCCGACCTGCTGTCCGCAAGCCCGACATAATGTCACCGGCGCATAGCCGCGCCGGTTCAAAAACAGCATCGCCTGTTCGCCCAGTTTCAGGCGTGCGCGCACCGCATCTCGCAAGCTGGGCGAAATCCAACTTGCAGCCGGCATCTTTTCGGCGCGCATGTCGATGGTGGCCATGTCTGGCAACACCGCCTCGCCGAACCGGCTGGTCAATTCCACCTTGGCATATTTCCCGGCTTCGACATTGGCCCAGCTTTCCAGACTGGGCGTGGCGCTGGCCAAGACCACCCGGGCACCGCAGATCGCTGCGCGCAGCACCGCCATGTCGCGGGCATTATATAAAACCCCTTCTTCCTGTTTGTAGGAATTGTCGTGTTCCTCATCGACGATGATCAAACCCAGCTCGCGAAAGGGCAAAAACAGCGCCGAGCGTGCGCCCACCACCAGTTGCGCCCTGCCCTGCCCGACCATGCGCCAGATCCGGCGCCGCTCGGTCATGGTGGCCCCCGAATGCCATTCCGCCGGCCGTGCGCCGAACCGCGCCTCGACGCGGGTCAGGAATTCCGCGGTCAGCGCAATCTCGGGCAACAGCACCAGCGCCTGCCGGCCTTGCGCCAGACATTCGGCCACCGCTTCAAGGTAAACTTCAGTCTTGCCCGATCCGGTCACCCCCTTCAGCAAGGTCGTACCATAACCGCCCGCCCGCAGCCCGTCGCGCAAGACATTGCTCGCGCCCGCCTGATCCTCGGTCAACGCCTTGCCCGGCCGTGTCGGGTCGAGATGCGGAAACGGCAAATCGCGCGGGCTGTCTTCCTCGCGCACCGCGCCCGAGGGGACCAACCCTTTAACCACCGAAGGCGTCACCCCCGCCAGTTCGGCCAGTTCCTTCAGCGTGAAGGCCAGCCCGCCGTGATCTTCCAGCGCTGTCAGAACCCGATCGCGGGCATCGGTCATCCGCGCGGGCCGGCCCTGCCCGCGTCGATAGATCCGGCGCATGGATGGCGGATCCGCCAAGCCCGGCGCGCGGGTGGCCAGCCGCAACATTGCGGGCAGCGGCGTCAACGTGTAATCGGCAGCGCGTTGCAGAAACACCCGCATCTCGTCGCGCATTGCGGCGACATCCAGCACCCGTATGACTGCGCGAATCTTCGTAGCATCAAAGTCGCCCTTGCCCGTTCCCCAGACCACGCCCAAAACCTTGCGCGGGCCCAGCGGCACCTCGACAAAAGCCCCCAGATGGCAACCGCCTTCGGGAGCACGGTAATCCAGCACCCGGTTCAATGGCTGCGTGGTCAGCACCCCGACCAGCGTGCCTTCGTCATAAAAATCGGGCAAAGTCACGTCGCCGCCTTTCCGTTTCAGGGGTTCCAGCATTTCGCTCCATCAGATAAAGGCCTAGACTAGACAAGGCCAACCCATCACAGAAAGCTTGCCCGATGAAATTCTTTGTTGATACCGCCGAAATCGACGCCATTGCCGAACTCAACGATCTGGGAATGGTCGACGGCGTCACCACCAACCCATCTCTGATCCTGAAATCAGGCCGCGACATTGTCGAAGTTACGAAAGAAATCTGCGATCTTGTTGACGGTCCAGTTTCTGCCGAGGTGGTCGCCACCGACGCCGAGGCGATGATCGCCGAAGGGCGCAAACTGGCGAAAATTGCTGACAATATTGCCGTAAAGGTTCCGCTCACATGGGACGGGCTGAAAGCGTGCAACGTGCTGAGCGATGAAGGCAACATGGTTAATGTTACGCTGTGTTTCTCAGCCAATCAGGCGATTCTGGCCGCCAAGGCCGGGGCGACCTTCATTTCGCCCTTTGTCGGGCGCCTGGACGACATCAATCTTGACGGGATGGAACTGATCTCGGACATCCGCACGATTTATGACAATTACGGCTTTGAAACCCAGATTCTCGCCGCCTCGATCCGCAGCGTAAACCACGTCACCGAAAGCGCGCTTATCGGTGCCGACGTTATCACTGCGCCGCCCGAAATCATCAAGAAAATGGCTGACCATGCGCTGACCGACAAAGGTTTGGACGCCTTCCTGAAAGACTGGAAAAAGACCGGACAGAATATCCTGTAAACGTAGTTTCTGTCGGGTCCGATTTTTCGGGCGAAACCCATAATGGCTGTGATACAAGACCATCCAAAACAGCAAGAGGCCGTGAATGAGCAGTAGCCCGAAATTCAACGATACCTTACGCAAGGCGATACTCGCCAAGCCCGATGCGATACTTGACGATCAAGACGTGATGCACGCCCTGATTGCCGCCAATGAAAAGGCGATGGGCAGCAATATCATCGACCTGCGGGGCATCGCAATGGAGCGTCTTGAGGCGCGGCTGGACCGCCTCGAAGATACCCATCGGTCGGTGATCGCTGCCGCCTATGACAATCTGGCAGGCACCAATCAGATTCACCGGGCCATCCTGCGCATGTTGGACCCCCTGGAGTTCGAGGATTTCCTGGGCAATCTGCGCGGTGAAGTCGCCGACATCCTGAACGTCGATGCGGTCACGCTGGCGCTGGAATCAGCGCAGAACGACAGCGATCCGGTGGTCGAGCATCTGGGCGGCGCGCTGACCGTGGTCGAACCCGGGTTTATCAACAGCTATCTTGCCAATGGCCGCAGCGGCACCAATCGTCAGGTAACTCTGCGCCCGGTACACGGTGCCAATGAGCGGATGCACGGCCCGGCCTCTGGCCGCATCGGGTCCGAGGCCTGCCTCAGACTTGATTTTGGTCCGGGTCGTCTGCCCGGACTGCTCGTGATGGGGTCCGAAGATCCGGAACAGTTCATGCCGCAACAGGGCACCGATTTGCTGGGTTTCTTCGCCGGCGTTTTCGAGCGCTCAATGCGGCACTGGCTGTCTTGATCCTGATCTCGCCGGCCTGCCGCGACGCGCTCCAGCGCTGGCTGGAGGGCCAGCGCGCACTTGCCGGGGCGGCCGAGAACACGCTGACCGCCTATCACGGCGACGTGGTCGATTTTCTGGCCTTCATGACCGTCCACAAAGGACAGTCACAGGGGCTTGGTGCCCTGGAGCGGATCACCGTTGCGGATATGCGCGCCTGGATGGCCCGCGCGCGCTCTGATAAGATTTCTTCGCGCTCGCTGGCGCGCAAACTCTCGGCGGTAAAATCCTTTTATCGTTGGCTGGCGGCGCGGGAAGGGTTCGAACCCACCGCGGTTCTCTCCACCCGGGCGCCAAAATTCGAACGAAAGTTGCCCCGCCCCCTCAGCGAGGATGCCGCACAGGCGGTGATTGACACCGTCCAACTGCAAGCCCGCCACCCTTGGGTTGCAGCGCGCGATGTCGCAGTGGTGACCCTGCTCTGGGGCTGCGGCCTGCGCATCTCCGAGGCATTGGGGCTGACGGCCGCCGATGTCCCCTTACCTGCTACCTTGCGCATCACCGGCAAGGGCGGCAAGGAACGGATCATACCGGTGCTCCCGGTCGCGCGCGATGCCGTTGGCACCTATCTCGACCTATGCCCGCACCCAATGCGCGCCGCCGACCCATTGTTTCGCGGTGTACGCGGTGGTCGGCTCTCGCCGCGGATCATTCAAAGCACCATGGCCGAGGCGCGGATGCAGCTTGGCCTGCCCGCCACCGCCACGCCCCATGCTCTGCGCCACAGTTTCGCGACTCATCTGCTCGCCGCCGGTGGCGACCTGCGCGCAATCCAGGAACTGCTGGGCCACGCCTCGCTGTCGACGACCCAAACCTACACCGCCGTCGACACCGCCCGCCTGATGGAGATTTATGACCGCACCCACCCCAAAGCGTGACATTCCGGCTTCTTTCTGGTTGAAAAACACCCCCGCCGGAGGCTCCACCCCCCGCGACGCGCATATCCGATTGCACTTTTCAGAAAACCCGACCAATGACAGGCACATGACAGCCCAGCTCAAAGCTCTTGCCACCCACCTGTTGACCGCAACTGGCGCCGTTTTCGCGATGCTCGCGATGCTGGCCGCGTCCGATGAGAAATGGGGGCTGATGTTCCTATGGCTGATCGTCGCCTTTGCCGTTGATGGCGCCGATGGCCCATTGGCCCGCCGCTACCACGTCAAACGCAATGCGCCGGCCTTCGATGGCGAGTTGATGGACCTGATCATCGACTATCTGACCTATGTGTTCATTCCCGCCTTTGCCCTGTTCAAGTCCGGTCTGATGGACGGCTGGACCGGCTGGGTTGCGATCATTGTCATCACCTTCGCCAGCGTGATGTATTTCTCGGACACACGGATGAAGACCAAGGACAATTCCTTCAACGGCTTCCCGGGGTGCTGGAACATGTTCATACTGGTGGTCTTCGCGCTTGAGCCGAATTTCTGGGTCACTCTGGCCCTAGTCACCGGGTTGTCGGTGGCGATGTTCCTGCCGCTGAAATTCATCCACCCTGTGCGCACGGTCCGCTGGCGCGCCCTGTCCCTGCCCATCGCCATCGCCTGGACCTTTTTCGCGGGCTGGGCGGCGTGGGTCGATTTCCACCCCGAAAGCTGGGCGCATTGGGGGCTGGTGGTGACCAGCCTCTATCTGGCCTTTGCCGGCATCGTGCAACAGCTGATTCCGGAATCCTGAGCGCGTCCCGACCTAGATCACATCTTCAAGCGTGTAGGTCCGCCCATTGTGGCTAAAGCTATCGCCGGCTTTTAGCCCCTCGATTACACGATAGATCGGGCTTTGCGTCGAGATCCCCATATAGGTCTTGCCACCACAGTCGAATTTCGACGTCGACGTGATAACCACGAAATTGCGGCCATTGAACGACACCACCGCCCCCGGACCGACAGTGTCGGTCGGGCTGAAATCGGTGTTTTCAATGGCGTCGATCTTGGCTTGGTGGGTATAGACCGGCGCATCAAAGGCGGCCGCCAGATCGGCGCTTTCACGGGCGTCGGCCATCTCGTCCTTGTCGTGGCTTTCGCGGCGATCCATCACCGCATCCTTGAGGAAGCTTTCGTAATGCGATTTGGCGGCGGCCAGCGCCTCTTCTTCCAGAGACAGCAATCTGTCACGGACAGATTGCTTGATTGCGGCACGATCTTGCGAATCTGACAATGGTCGTCTCCTTGCGGCCCGATGTTTCCATCAGCGTGATCCGCATCGCGCGCGATTGCAATTGGTTTTGACGCACAAGCGGCTATATCCGCGTCAACACCATACCGAAAACGATCATTCCCGCGGCCAGCGCCTTGGGCGCATCCATGCGGTCGCGAAACAGCAGCCAGCCGATCAGCACCGCAAACAGGATCGAGCTTTCGCGCAGCGCCGCCACCAATGCGATAGGGGCCTCGGTCATGGCCCAAACAGCGATTGCATAGGCGCCGTAAGACGCTGCGGCCGCAGCCGTCCCCCGCCCCCATTCACCGCGCGAGCGCGGCAGCACCGCCCGGCCCCCCATCCACAGGCTGATCGGCAAATAGAACAGCGCGTTCAACACGAACAGCCAGGCGACATATTGTGTTGGATCCCCCGCCGCCCGTGCGCCCAAGCCATCGACCAGGGAATAGCCCGCCGTCATCAGCGCCGAGCCGAAGGCCAGCGGCACCAATCTCCGGCTTTCATTGTTGCGAAACGCCCCCTGCGCCATAATCGCCACACCAAGGCCAAGCACGAAGATGCCGAAATATTCAAACGGCGCGATCCGGTCGAGCAGCACGGCGGCACTGATCAATGTGACGATCATCGGTGCCGCACCGCGCGCGATGGGATAAACTCGGCTCAGATCGCCTTGCTCATAGGCGCGCCCCAGAAACAGGATGTAAAAGGTGTGAAACAGCCCCGAGCCGAGCAACCACAGCCAGACCTCGCCGGCAGGCCACGGCTGCGTGGAGGCGATGAGGGCGCCCATCACGCCCTGCACCAGAACCAATGTTAAAGCGCCGTTCGCCTTGGAACGCGCTCCCTTGATCAGCGCGTTCCATGCTGCATGAAGAAAAGCCGCTAAGACAACGGAACCAAATACAAAAACTGACATTAAACTGTCCCAGATCGCGTTCGCGCGGTCGCATTGTGCCTATCTATCGCGCCACTTAGAAAAGATCAGCGACCCAGCAGTAGAGGCTCAGTCCAATGCCTCCTCACAGCGCCCGCAAACACCTTCATGCGCGTGACTGCCCACGTCCGGCAGGATCTTCCAGCAGCGCTGACATTTCTGCCCTTCGGCCTTTTCGAACACAACGCCCACACCGTCCACCTCGGGCATGCGAAACGCTTCGGCCGGGCTGGGGTCGGCGGTCAGGGACAGATCCGAGGTGATGCAGATATCGTCGAAATTAACCGATTTCAGCGCCGCCAGCATCTCCGCGTCCTGTACATGCACAACCGGGGCCGCTTCCAGACTGGCACCGATCACCTTGTCCACGCGCTGCACTTCCAGCGCCGAGGTCACCACTCGGCGGGCCCGACGGATTGCGGCCCATTTCTCGGCCAATGGCTCATCGCGCCAGTCGGCAGGGGTGTCCGGCATATCGGTCAGATGCACCGAACTATCGTCGCCGGGGAACCGCTCCAACCAGACTTCTTCCATGGTGAACACCAGAATTGGTGCCAGCCAGCCAGTCAGGCGGTGGAACAGGATATCCAGCACCGTGCGCGCGGCGCGGCGGCGCGGCGTGTCGCCGTCGCAATACAGGGCATCCTTGCGGATATCGAAATAGAAGGCCGACAGGTCCAGCGTGGCAAAGTTAAACACTTTCTGGAACACGCCTTGGAAATCATAGGCTTCATAGCCCTCGCGGACAGCCTGATCCAGTTCGGACAAGCGATGCAAGACCCAGCGCTCCAGTTCCGGCATGTCGGCGGGTTCGACCCGGTCGCCTTCACTGAAATCCGCCAATGAGCCCAGCATGAACCGGATTGTGTTGCGCAAGCGCCGATAGCTGTCGGCCACACCTTTCAGGATTTCCGGCCCGATGCGGTGGTCGTGAACGTAATCGGTCTGCGCCACCCAAAGCCGCAAGATATCGGCCCCGTACTGCTTGACCACCTGTTCCGGTTCAATGGTGTTGCCGAGCGATTTGGACATCTTGTTGCCCTTCTCGTCCAGCGTGAAGGCATGGGTCACAACACCGCGATAAGGGGCGCGCCCGATCGTGCCGCAAGCCTGCAACATCGAAGAATGGAACCAGCCGCGATGCTGGTCGGTGCCTTCCAGATACAGATCGGCCAACCCGTCATCACTGCCGTCTTGGCGGTCGCGCAGCACGAAGGCATGGGTCGACCCGGAATCGAACCACACGTCAAGAATATCGAAAACCTGATCGTAGTCTTCGGGATTGACGACACCGCCAAGGAACCGTTCTTTCGCGCCGTCCTGATACCACGCATCCGCACCTTCGGCCTCAAAGGCGTCAAGGATACGGGCGTTGACCTCGGCGTTGCGCAGCAGGAATTCCGGGTCGGTTGGCAGCGCGCCCTTTTTCGTGAAACAGGTCAGCGGCACGCCCCAAGCGCGTTGCCGGCTCAGCACCCAATCGGGGCGCGATTTGATCATCGAATAGAGCCGGTTGCGCCCGGTTTTGGGCGTCCAGGTCACCAGTTCGTCTATGCTGGTCAACGCCCGTTCGCGGATCGTCGTGCCATAGCTGTCCTGCCCGTCTTCCACGTCGCGGTCGATGGCGGCAAACCATTGCGGCGTGTTGCGATAGATCACCGGCGCCTTGGACCGCCAGCTATGGGGATAGGAGTGTTTGATCTTGCCTCGTGCGAGCAAGCCGCCCACGTCGGCCAGTTTGTCGATCACCGCCTTGTTGGCGTCACCCTCCTTGCCGTTCGGCTTGAGAATCCGTTTGCCGCCGAACAGCGGCAGGTCTTCGCGGAACGAGCCGTCATCCATCACATTGTAGGTCAGCACTTCGGTCAGCATACCCGCGTCGCGATAAAGCTCGTATTCGTCCATCCCATGGCTGGGCGCGCAATGCACGAATCCGGTGCCGTCCTCGTCAGTGACGAAAGGCGCGGCGCGGAAATCGCGCGGCTGGTCCCATTCGCCTTGCCCGCCTTCGATCCCGGCGAAGGGATGGCGCACTTTCAGCGCCGAAAGATCTCCGGCATCGCCAAGACGCTCATAGGCATCAACCCGCGCTTTGGCGAAGCAATCCGCGGCCAGCTTGTCGGCCAGCAACAGCTTGTCACCGGGCTTCACCCAATTGTCCTCGGGTGCTTCCGTTACCTGATACAGGCCATAGGCGATGTCGGGATGATAAACGACGCCCTTGTTGCTGGGTATTGTCCAAGGGGTGGTGGTCCAGATCACCACATCGGCACCATCAAGCGGCGTGCCCTCGGCACCCGCGACCGGAAAGCGCACCCAGATCGCGAAGCTTTCCTTATCGTGATATTCGACCTCGGCCTCGGCCAGTGCGGTCTTTTCGATCGGCGACCACATCACCGGCTTGCTGCCCTGATACAGCACGCCGTTCATCAGGAATTTCTGGAACTCTTCGGCGATCACCCGTTCGGCGTGGAAATCCATCGTCAGATAGGGATCGGCCCAATTTCCGGTCACGCCAAGACGCTTGAATTCATCCCGCTGGACGCCGATCCAATGGCTGGCAAAGTCGCGGCATTCCTTGCGGAATTCGATCACCGGCACCTGATCCTTGTCGCGGCCCTTGTCGCGATATTTCTCTTCGATCTTCCACTCGATCGGCAGGCCGTGACAATCCCAACCGGGGATATAGCGCGCATCCCGCCCCATCATCTGCTGGCTGCGCACGATGAAATCCTTGAGGATCTTGTTCAGGGCATGGCCGATATGCAGGTTGCCATTGGCATAGGGCGGGCCGTCATGCAGCGTGAACGGAGCACGCCCTTCAGCCCGGTCGCGCAGCTGGTCATAGATGCCGATCCGCTCCCAACGGGCCAGCCAGTCCGGTTCCCGTTTTGGCAGACCCGCCCGCATCGGAAACGCGGTTTTTGGCAGGTTCAGGGTGGCTTTGTAGTCAACTGCTGGGGTGGTCGTATCTGCGCACATGGTTGGCGTCCTTTGGATAGGCAATGTCGGAGATGGTGGTCGGTGCGATGGCTCAAACACCTTGTCCCGGCGGCTCGGAAGATCAGAGCGCCGGGGTCGTAATTCGAAGAATGCCAAGGCTTGCGTGACGCATGGGTCGGGTTATAGGCGCAGGCAAGCGCGGGGTAAAGACCGACTCTGTGCGCCCTGTTTCCCGATGCGTCTGTGCCGTCTCACCTGTTGGCCAAAACCCACATCCGCGAATCGATCACCCGGCCTTGTTCGACACTAGCCCCGCCAGTGCGCGGCGGATAATGGCACGGACCGCAGGGCGTTTTTGCCCGGCAAACGGCAGTGGGCGACAGACCTCGATTGCGGCGACACCGACGCGGGCGCTCAGCGCGCCATTGACCAGCCCCTCGCCAAAGCGCCGCGACAATTTGCTGAGCAGCGAGCCGCCCAGGGCCGGTTCCAGGAAATCATCGGTAACCGCGATCGCGCCGGTGGCAACCAGATGCGCAAATACCGCGCGCGTCAGGCGCCAACTGCCGATCAATCCCGATCGCCCGCCATAAATCGCCGCGACCCGGCGGATCATGCGCAAATTGGCCACCAAGGCGACGGTCACATCCGCCAGCGCCAGCGGCACCAGCGCCGTGACGATGGCGACCTGCCGCGCGGCGGCTTCGACCTCGCGGCGGGCGGCAGCATCAAGCGGGGCCAGCAACTCGGCCTCGACCAGCGCCAACAGGCCAGCGGCATCGAACTGTTCGTCGGCACGTTCAGCAAGCCGCTCACGGCCCCAACGCGTTTCTTCGCGGCCTTTGTAGAACGCGGTCAGGCGCTCGGTCAGCTCCCGCGCAGCCGTTAGGTCTTCTTGCGCCAACGCGGTGTCAGCGGCCCGGTGCAGGCTGTCGAGCCGGGTCAATCGCCCGATCGCGACGATCTCGCGCAGGATGATCAGCGCCACCACCAGCGCCAGCGCCGCAAGTGCCACGGCCACTGCCCCGCCCAGCAGCGGCATCCGCGCCAGCAATGACATGGCGAAATCCCACGCAGTGACCGAAACCGCCGCCGTGACCACAGCCCCCGCCAAGGTCCAGAACCAGCGCGCCAAACGCGAAGGACGCCGGGCGGCAAGCCGAGCCGCGATCTGCATCGCCTGTCCGTTTAGCGCGGGTTCCGACAGGTCCGGCACCGGTGGCGCGGCGGCAACGTCGGCTTGCGGTTCGGCGCTACCTTCAAGGTCGATCAGGATCGGGCCTTTGGTCATGCCATTACCTCCGTGCGCCAGACGAAATGGACATCGGGAAGGTTTTCATCATTCGCTGACCCATCGCCGCGTGCGACCTCTTTGAAACCGGCAAGGCGGTAAAAGCGCTTCGCGGTGGCATTGTGCTGCGCAACCCGTAATTCCAGACGTTCGGCGCGCGTTTTGGCATGATCAATCAGCAGCCTGCCCACCCCCTGCCCGCGCGCTGTCCGGTCAAGATAGAGCCCGTGGATATACTCTCGCTCCAGCGCCAGAAACCCGATCACCGTGCTGTTTCGCTCCGCAACCGTGATCAAGCCCCGATCACTCATCATACTGCAAAACGCGATGGTTTGCGCTTCTGAATAGAGATCAGGCATCCAGTCCGTCTGATCTTGAAAGTCCCACAGGATCGCGCCCAATGCGCCCGCATCCAAAGGCCGCGCACCGCGCAATATGATATCAGTGCCCCCGCTCACAGTCGATCACCGATCAGGAACTGGGCGGCGCGGTCAAGCCGGATATGCGGCGGCCCCTCACCCGGTTTCAGGGTCAGCCGCGCGGGTGCAAAATTCATCACCTGATAGTCGGCATCCAGCCAATGTGGGGCCCCAGCCCGCGCCGGTCCCAGCAACTGCCCCGGATCTTCGGGCAAGGTGCCGGGATGAAACGCCGCCTGCCGGCCACTGTCGAGCAATGTGCCGCGCACGCAGTTCACCGCGCGCCCGTCATGGGTGCGCACCTCTTCGGTTGTGGCCCGCAACGAGGCAATGGCCATCGCTTCGGTCTTGGCCCCGGCAAAGCGGGCGCGCTCGCGGGCCTGCTGCATCAAGGCCTCGATGATGGCGGCCAGTCGCGCGTGCTGCGTATGGTGCAGATGGTCGGCCTTGGTCGCGGCGAACAGGATTTTTTCGACCCGCTGACCCCGCAGCAACCGCGTCAGCAGGGCATTGCGACCGGGGCGGAACGCGCCAAGAATATCGGCCATGGCAGCGCGCATATCCTCGACCGCGGGCGGCCCCTTATGGATCGCACCCAGCGCATCGACCAGCACGACCTGCCGATCAATGCGGGCGAAATGGTCGCGAAAAAACGGCTTGACCACCTGCGCCTTATAGGCTTCGAAGCGCCGCTCCATCTCGCGCCAGAGCGACCGTCGCGGCGCGCGCGCGGGTTCGGGGAGAGGCGCGAAGGTCAAGACCGGTGATCCCGCGAGATCGCCCGGCAACAAGAACCGCCCCGGCGTGCAGTCATATCGCCCGGCATCGCGGGCGGCGCGCAGATAAGCGGTAAAGCCATGGGCCAGCGTCTGCGCCTCGGTTTCTTGCAGCGTTTTGGTACTGTCCTGACGCCGTGCCAGCGCAACGAAATCAGCTGCTTCATCGCGCGTTGCAATCCGTGCCAGAGTCTCAGCGGACCATTCCGCATAGGATTTTTCAAGCAGGACCAAATCCAGCAGCCACTCGCCGGGGTAGTCCACGATATCCAGATGCACCACCCGCGGCCCCTGCAAGCCCGATAGCAACCCCGAAGGGCGCACCCGCAGCGAGAGGCGTAACTGGCTGATCGCGCGGGTGCTTTCGGGCCAGTGCGGCGGACGCCCCGTGAGCGCGGTCAGATGGGTTTCATAGTCAAATCGCGGCACGGTGTCGTCAGGCTGCGGTTGCAGGAAGGCCGCCTCGATCCGGCCCTCTTGCGCGGCAACCAGCCCCGGCATGCGGCCCCGGTCGATCAGATTGGCCACAAGTGACGTAATGAAAACGGTCTTTCCCGAGCGCGCAAGCCCGGTCACGCCCAGCCGGACCACCGGC
Source organism: Pontibaca salina (assembly GCF_016307205.1). Lineage (GTDB taxonomy): Bacteria > Pseudomonadota > Alphaproteobacteria > Rhodobacterales > Rhodobacteraceae > Pontibaca > Pontibaca salina. The sequence goes on from NZ_JAEIJD010000007.1 coordinate 50,879, forward strand.
TCGAACAGGGTTTCCGACACCCTGTCGCCCACTGTTTCGATCCCGCGCACCACCGTGTCGGCAAATGTTGTAATGACCAATTCGCCGCCCCTTCGCGTGCCTTTGGACTCAAGATAAGGTTCACGGCGGCGGGATGCCAGTATCAAGGAGCTTGCCCCGCTTTCCGCAGCGCGCTACCAGCCAAAACCATGTTCCGCTATGCCCTCAAAATCGAATATAACGGCGCTCCCTTTGCCGGTTGGCAGCGCCAGAAGGACCAGCCCTCGGTTCAGGCAGCCATCGAATCTGCGCTGGCGCGGCTGGAACCGGGGCCACATACCATCGCCGCCGCCGGGCGCACCGATGCCGGGGTTCACGCTTTGGGCCAAGTCGCCCATTGTGATCTGACCCGCGACTGGGATCCGTTCCGCCTTTCCGAGGCGCTCAATCACCACCTGAAACCTGCGCCAGTCGCTATTGTCGCCTGTGTGCGCGTGGCAAATGATTGGCACGCGCGTTTCTCAGCGATCGAACGACGCTATCTGTTTCGTATCCTGATGCGCCGCGCCCCTGCCACCCATGATCGCGGTCAGGTCTGGCAAGTCGCGCACGAACTTGATGCCGCAGCGATGCAGGAAGGCGCGGATTTCCTGCTTGGTCGCCATGATTTCACCACCTTTCGCGCGTCCATCTGTCAGGCGGCCAGCCCGGTCAAGACGCTGGATGAACTGCGCATCGAGCGCTTCGAAGGGCTCTCTGGTCCCGAGATTCATTTCCATCTCCGTGCCCGCTCGTTCCTGCACAATCAGGTGCGCAGCTTCGTCGGCACTCTGGAACGAGTCGGTGCCGGTGCATGGAAACCGCACGATGTCCAAAAGGCGCTCACCGCATGTGACCGCGCGGCCTGCGGGCCGGTTTGCCCGCCCCATGGGTTGTACCTCGCCGCCGCAACCTATCCCGACGACCCTTTTGCATAAGGCATATGGCACAAGGCCTGCGCGACGAAGCCGATCTCCCCTAGCAAACTGGTCAATCGCGGGTTGTGGCGGGCCAAAGCCCGCCACAGTCGTGTCACTCTGCCGCTTCGGCATAATCCTCCATCGGCGGGCAAGAACAAACCAGATTGCGGTCGCCATAGGCATTGTCGACCCGGTTCACCGGCGGCCAATATTTGTCGACCCGGAACGCCCCCGGAGGGAAACAGCCCTGTTCGCGCGAATAGGGGCGATCCCATTCCCGGACCAGATCTTCCATCGTGTGCGGCGCGTTTTTCAGCGGGTTGTTCTCGCGGTCCATTTCACCAGTCTCGATGGCGCGAATTTCCTCGCGGATCGCCAGCATCGCATCACAGAACCGGTCGATCTCGGCCTTGGTCTCGCTTTCCGTCGGCTCGATCATCAGGGTCCCGGCCACCGGCCAGCTCATGGTTGGCGCGTGAAATCCGTTGTCGATCAAGCGCTTGGCGATGTCGTCCACGGTCACATTGGCGCTCTCTGCGAAGGGCCGGGTGTCGAGAATACATTCATGAGCCACACGACCTGTGCGCCCCTTGTAAAGCACGTCATAGGCCCCTTCCAGCCGACGCGCGATATAGTTGGCGCTGAGGATCGCGACGCGGGACGCCTGAGTCAGCCCGTCACCTCCCATCAGCAGACAATAGGCCCAGGAAATCGCCAGAATCGACGCACTGCCATAGGGCGCTGCCGAGACCGGCCCTTGCTCTGAATCGGTTTCCGGATGGCCGGGCAGATGTTCGATCAGATGTTTCTTGACGCCGATCGGCCCCATGCCCGGTCCGCCGCCGCCATGAGGAATGGCGAAGGTCTTGTGCAGATTCAGGTGGCTGACATCGCCGCCCAAATCGCCGGGGCGGCCCAGACCGACCATCGCGTTCATATTGGCACCGTCGATATAGACCTGCCCGCCATGTTCATGGGTGATCTCGCAAACCTCGTGCACGGTCTCTTCGAACACGCCATGGGTGCTGGGATAGGTGATCATACAGGCGGCCAGAGCGTCGGAATATTTTTCCGCCTTGGCGCGGAAATCCTGCAGGTCGATATCGCCATTCTCGGCCGTGCGCACCGGCACCACCTTCCAGCCCACCATCTGCGCGCTGGCGGGATTGGTGCCATGGGCAGAATTGGGAATCAGGCAGATATTGCGATGTCCCTGCCGGTTGGCGCGATGCCATGACGCAATGGCCAAAAGCCCGGCATATTCGCCTTGTGCCCCCGAGTTGGGCTGCAGGGACATCGCGTCATAACCGGTGATCGCACAGAGCTTGGCTGACAGATCTTCGATCAGCTCGTGATAGCCCTGCGCCTGATCGCGCGGCGCGAATGGATGCAAATTGGCAAACTCGCGCCAACTGATGGGCATCATCTCGGCGGCCGCATTCAGCTTCATCGTGCAAGATCCCAAGGGAATCATCGCCCGATCCAAGGCCAGATCGCGATCCGCCAGACGGCGCATATAGCGCATCATCTCGGTTTCAGCGCGGTTCATGTGAAAGATTGGATGCGTCAGGTATTCGCTTGTTCTCATTAAGCTTTCTGGCAACCTGTATTCGGGCGAAAAGCCGTCATCCAGTCGCACGATGCCAAAGGCGCGCCACAGGGCTTCGATATCGGCGGGGCTGGTGCACTCATCCAGGCTGATGCCGACGCTTGTGTCCTTGACGCGACGCAGGTTGATCCCCTCGTCCACCGCCGATTTCATCACCGCCGCCTGCAGCGGGCCGACATCAACGGTGATGGTGTCAAAGAACCTGTCCGGTTCGACCACGAACCCTGCCTGTTCAAGCCCCTGAGCCAGACGCACCGTCTTGCGGTGGATCCGCTGAGCAATCGCCTTCAACCCTTTGGGGCCGTGGAAAACCGCATACATCCCCGCCATCACCGCCAGCAGCGCCTGCGCGGTGCAGACATTGCTTGTCGCTTTTTCGCGGCGGATATGCTGTTCACGGGTCTGCAAGCTCAGCCGATAGGCGCGATTGCCATGTGCATCGACAGAAACCCCGACCAGCCGCCCCGGCATCGAGCGGGCATATTGTTCGCGCGTTGCCATATAGGCGGCATGCGGCCCGCCATAGCCCATCGGCACACCAAATCGCTGGGTGCTGCCAACGGCAATATCTGCGCCCATTGCGCCGGGCTCTTTCAGCAGGGTCAGTGCCATGAGATCAGCCGCCACCACCCCGATCGCCTTGGCGCTGTGCAAGGCCGCGATCTGCTCGGTGAAATCACGCAGATGCCCATAGGTGCCGGGATACTGGAAGATCGCTCCAAATACGGCTTCGGCGTCCATTTCGTCCGGGTCACCAACGATCACCTTGATATCCAGTGGCTCGGCCCGGGTCTGGATCACCGCGATGGTCTGTGGATGACAGTCGCGGTCGACAAAAAACGCCCCGACCTTCGATTTGGAAATCCGTTGCGCCATGGTCATCGCCTCGGCCGCCGCTGTTGCTTCGTCCAGCAGCGAGGCATTGGCAATTTCCAGTCCGGTCAGATCGCTGACCATGGTCTGGAAATTCAGCAACGCCTCAAGCCGCCCCTGACTGATCTCGGGCTGATAGGGGGTATAGGCGGTGTACCAAGCCGGGTTTTCGAGAATATTGCGCTGAATCGCTGGCGGCGTCACCGTGCCGTAATAGCCTTGACCGATCATACTGGTCAGAACCCGGTTTTTACTCGCGGTCATGCGCATGTGATGCAGCAGGTCGCGTTCGGATTTGGCCTTGCCGAACTCTAGCGGCGTGTCCTGCCGGATCGCGCGGGGAACCGTATACTCGATCAACTCATCAAGGCTTTCGGCCCCCACAATCTCCAGCATCTTCGCCATCTCGTCCTCAGAAGGCCCGATATGGCGACGGTTGGCAAAATCATATGGCAGGTAGTCAGTCGGTTGAAACGGCATGGTTTGCCCCCATCTCATACAGCTATCAAGGCGGAGTACTTGCCGCCTCGTTTGAACTTTAAAACTCCCCCTGAAAGACCGGCTTTCAGCCTGCACAGCCCCGATCTGAGTGCTGTGCAGGCAACTAAGGTTCAGGACACGAAATCCTTGTAAGCGGCCTCGTCCATGTAATCCTCCATCGGCCCCAGATCGCTGGGACGGATCTTGAAAAACCAAGCATTGCCTTGGGCATCTTCGTTAACCAATCCCGGATTCTCGGCCAGAGCTTCGTTCACCTCAACGATCTCACCATCAAGCGGAGACATGATATCGCTGGCTGCCTTGACGCTTTCGATCACTGCGACCTCGTCATCGCGGACAACTTCGGTGCCCACTTCGGGCAGCTCAATGAAAACCACATCGCCAAGTTGCTCTGCGGCGTGTTCGGTAATGCCGACCACAATCAGATCATCTTCTTCCAGCAGCCACTCATGTTCTTCGGTAAACTTCATCGGTCTCTTTCCCTTGGACTGTTCAATTCAGTGTTAACGTTTTTGTCCCGGTGCCACGAAGGGCAGCGCCACGACCTCGATCGGCAATCGCTTGCCGCGTAAATCGCCGTACAACCGTGTCCCGAGGCTGGCAAGATCGCTCGCCACATACCCCATGGCAATAGCCGCGCCGACGCTGGGCCCGAACCCACCCGAGGTGATCCGGCCGACCGGCTCGTCGCCAGTTTCATCAGCAAATAGCGCAACTCCCTCGCGCATCGGCGCGCGCCCCTCGGGGCGCAGTCCGACACGTTTGCGCGCTAGTCCCTGCTCCAATTGCTGCAGAACTGGCTCTGCACCGGGAAACCCGCCTGCACGTGCGCCATCACGGCGACGCAGCTTTGGGATCGCCCAGCCCAGTCCCGCCTCGCCCGGCAGGGTGGTCTCATCAATGTCGTTGCCATAAAGGCACAACCCGGCCTCAAGCCGGAGCGAGTTGCGCGCCCCCAGACCGGCGGGCTGCACATCCGCATTTGCCAGCAAGGCGCGCGCAAAAGCTTCGGCCTTAGCGACAGGCAGCGAAATCTCATAGCCATCCTCGCCAGTATAGCCCGAGCGCGTCACCCACGCTTCGGCACCTTGCACTGTCAGATTGCGAATATCCATGAACCGCATCCCGGCAGCTGCCGGATCGAACGCGGTCAGCACCGCCTCGGCGCTTGGCCCCTGCAGCGCCAGCAAGGCGCGGTCGGTAATCTCGCTGACCGTAACATCGGGCTCAAGCGCAGACTTCAGGCGGGCAATATCCTTAGCCTTGCAGGCCGCGTTAACCACCAGCAAAATATGGTCGCCGCGATTGGCGAACATCAGATCGTCCAGAATACCGCCGTCCGCGTTGGTGAAAAACCCATAGCGCTGCCGCCCTTCTCCCAGCCCGGCCACATCCATCGGCATCTGCGTCTCAAGCGCCGCAGCGAGCTGCGCGAATGGTGCGCCCGACAGGATCACCTGCCCCATATGGCTGACGTCAAACAGACTGGCCTTTTCGCGGGTGTGCAAATGTTCTGCCATAATGCCGGGTTTGTATTGCACCGGAAGGTCATAGCCCGCGAACCCGACCATCTTCCCGCCCAGCTCATGATGCAGATCGAACAGTGGTGTTTTCAATAGGTCACTCATAAACGCACCCCGTCAGGCAACTACATCTGGGCAGATGGTTTGACGATATAATTGATACATTCGGCACCTCGGCTTGGCTGCGCATCGCGCGCATGGGTTAGGTGCCCCCTCTGTTTCTGCGCCTGAGATCGTTATCCCTTCGGCGGGTGCCCACAGACACCACTCTCCAGAGTTCGTATCGTGCCTGCGGTCCCTGAGCCTGAGAGTTTCCGGGGCGGTTGCTCCTTCGGCACCGGATTTCAAGCCCGGTTCTCCCGCATGCATCGGTATACATAAGGCGCAATTGGGCGCATGTGAAGCCCCATCGCGTCCGCACTCGTCGGAAAGTGTCGCCGGCGCTTGTCAACGTGCAGAGGTGGCTGGAATGTTCTTCGAAAAGGTTGCTTTACCGGTTAACGAGGCTGCACTCTCATGATAAGTAACGACAATGGCAGCGCCACAGGATTTGAAAGGCAGCATGTGACACAGGCGAATCGACTCATGTTATCCGGATTTCCCAGAGCGATTCGGACGCTGACTTTCACACTGCTTGCGACGCTGCCCGCCTGGGCACAGGCGGCGGATGTGAGCCTGACCGCGCCCGGAGCACCGGATGATTTGACCAAGCGGTTGAAAGCGGCCTCGTCCGTGATGACGGCGGAAACCCACAATCTGACCACCGTGCAGGAGCTTTTGGCGGCGGCAAACGCCGATTACCGCACGATGGTGCAAGTAATGTACGACAACGGCTATTTCAGCCCCGTGGTGCGCATCGCGGTCAACGGGCGCGAGGCGGCGACAATCCCGCCCCTCAGCCCGCCGGCTCGCGTTGATACGATTGCCATAACCGTGCAATCCGGGCCGGTCTTCCAATTTGGACGCGCGCAGGTCGCGCCTCTGGCTGCCGATACCAAACTTCCGAAGACATTCGCCTCGGGCGAAACGGCCAGCACCGGCGCGATCCGCGACGCAGCCGGGGCTGCCGTCGATGGCTGGCGCGAAATCGGCCACGCCAAGGCACAGGTTGGCGACCAGCGCATCGTCGCCAACCATCCTGAAAGCGTTCTCGATGCCGAAATTGTCCTGCTGCCGGGGCCTGAGTTGCGGTTTGGCCGCATGATAATCACCGGTGAGTCTGCGGTGCGGCGCGAAGCGATCCGTCGGATCGCCGGGTTCCCCGAGGGCGAGGTCTACAGCCCCAAGCAAATCCAGCGCGTCGGAACAAGGCTGCGGCGCACCGGCGCTTTTTCTGCAGTCGCGCTCAGCGAGGCCGAACAGCCCAACCGCGATGGCACCTTGGATTTTGACGTCAACGTAGAAGACCAAAAGCCGCGCCGAATTTCATTTGGCGCTGAAATCTCGTCGCGCAGCGGGGTTGAGCTTTCGGCGGCATGGATGCACCGCAACCTTTGGGGCGCGGCCGAACGTCTGCGCCTTGAGGGGCGCTTGCGCAATATCGGCGGCGATGACGATATCGACGGTATTTTTCTGTTGCGTCTTGATCAGCCGGCGAAACTCGGACCAGACGATAGCGTCTTTTACATCTTCGAACTGGAACAACAAAACAAACCTCATTACTCGCTGAACCAGCTTTACGTGGGTGCCGGGGTGCGGCGCGTTTTTTCCGATGATCTGTGGGCCGAGGCATCGCTCCAGCTTGGCAAAAGCAGGGCCGACGACGCCTTCGGCGATAATCGTGATTTTGATTTGATAACGCTACCGCTCAAGGCGCAATGGGACCGCCGTGACAATCCGGTGAACGCGACAGAAGGCTTTTTTCTGGAGGCCGGAGTGACACCGTTCCTCGACGTGTCAGGCTCTGCTTCCGGGGCGCATATTCTTGCCGATGCCCGTGGCTACTACAGTCTGGGACAATCCGACCGGATCGTCCTTGCGGCGCGGGTGCAGATGGGGTCCGTTCTCGGACCGTCGCTTTCCGAGATCTCCCCTGACTATCTGTTCTATTCCGGCGGTGCAGGCACCGTGCGAGGCCAACCCTATCTGTCGCTGGGCGTTCCGGTCGGCGGGCAGATCGCCGGCGGGCGGTCATTGCTGACGGCATCGGCCGAGGTACGCGGGCGGATCACCGAAAAAATCTCGCTCGTCGGGTTCTATGATATCGGCGCGGTCGACAGCAGCCAGTTCGTCAGCTCGGGGTCGCCGTACCATGCCGGTGCAGGGCTTGGTATGCGTTACGATCTGGGTGGGCTTGGTCCACTGCGGCTGGATCTCGCGGTGCCGGTCAGCGGTGACACCAATGACGGATTGCAATTTTATCTCGGTATAGGGCAGGCATTTTGATGCGGATACTGGCATTTGTTCTGGGCTTTCTGGCGTGGCTCGCCGCTCCCTTGGCCGCGCAAGAGGTTGAAACCGAAGAGCCGGGGGGCTTTGTCGTCAATCTGCTTGAAGACCTGCTGTCCAGCGACAACCGCTATATCCATGTGGTCGGGTTGAAGGGTGCGTTAAGTTCGCGCGCCACGATCGAACAAATTACCATCGCGGATGACGATGGCGTTTGGCTCACAATCAACAACGCGGTGCTGGACTGGAGCCGGCTGGCACTGCTACGGCGCAATTTCTCGGTAAAAACCTTAAGTGCCGAAAAAATTATCGTCGCCCGCCCCCCGACCCCGGTGGAGCCCGACCCTGAACTCCCCACACCCGAGGCGCAACCGTTTCGCCTGCCGGAATTGCCAGTGGCGGTCCGTATCGGCGAATTGTCTGTTGGGCGATTGGAACTGGCCGAACCGGTCGTCGGCATTGCTGCCGATCTGTCGGTTGATGGAACCTTGTCGCTGGCCGAGGGCGCGCTCGAGTCACAGCTGAATATCGCCCGACTTGACCGGACCTCGGACCGGATTGAACTGACGGCGGGGTACAGCAACCAATCCAGTGAAATCACGCTGGATCTGGTGGCGGAAGAGGAGCAAGATGGGCTGCTGTCGCAATTGCTCAGTATCCCCGACTCCCCTGCCCTGCGTCTTAGCGCAAAAGGACAGGGACCGGTGAGCGATTTTACCGCCGATATCGCGCTGGCTTCAGACGGACAGAATCGGCTATCGGGACAGGTCAATTTGAGCGGCGTGCCCGATCCGGATGCGCTTGATGACTCCGACCAGCGCGACAGCATCGCCTTTCAGGCGCAGCTTGCAGGCGATGTGACACCGCTGATGGCGGCGCAATATCACACGTTTTTTGGGACCGAAACGCGGCTTGACCTATCCGGGCGCAGCGATGCGGACGGCACTGTGGCGGTCAAGAACTTCGACATTGAATCGAATGCGCTGACCCTGACGGGTGCACTTGATATCGCAGCGGGCGGTAATCTGGATAATGTCGTCCTAGAGGGCCGCATCACGCCGCCGCAGGGTGATTCCGTGGTGCTGCCGATCTCGGGCCCGGCGACCACCATTCAAAGTGCCAATATCGCGGCGCGGGTTGATGGACCCGCCAAGGAATGGATGCTGCAACTGGCGATCGATGGGCTGGGCCGCCCCGATCTGGAATTGCGTCGTGCCGAAATCAGCGCTGATGGCACCTTGGATCAAAGCCAAGGGCTGGATATTCGGGGGCAGGTCAATGCCGCGCTTGAGGGGTTGGACCTGAACGACGCAGACCTGAACCGCGCAGTTGGTGAAAATATCGTATTGACCGGGCGCTTTGACCGACCGGCCAAAAACGCCCTAAACCTGCGCGGCTTCCGCCTTGCGGGGACCGATTACGCGGCCATCCTGTCCGGCGAAATCGACGGGCTGAGCAGCGGTTTTCAGATTGACGGCTCCGCCGAGGTGACCGCAAGCGACTTGTCTCGGTTTTCGGGACTGGCAGGGCGTCCGCTCGGCGGCGCGATCAAGGTCACGCTAACTGGTGACGGCGCACCATTGGGCGGTTTCTTTGACATCTCTCTCAACGCGAAAGCGCAGGATCTGAGTGCGGACATTGACCAGCTTGACCCGCTGATCACGGGCGAAACCGACCTGGCACTGGATGCGGTGCGCGATGAAAGCGGTATGCGGATCACGCAGTTCCAGATCGACGGGACCGCGCTCAACGCCCAAGCGCAGGCGGATCTGCGCACCGAAGACAGCACCCTGACCTTCAACGCCCGTTTGGACGACCTGGCGCGCGTGGTGCCTCAAGTTTCGGGCCCACTGACGGTAAAGGGCGACCTGAAACACGAGGGGACAGACTGGACTGGGACCGTCCGGGCCACGGGTCCGAACGATGCGTTTGCAAACCTCAATGGTCGCTACAGCACCGATGGCAGCGGTGACGTGACATTCGACGCTGCCGTGACACAATTCGAACGCTTCGTGCCCGAAATCAGGGGCACAGTCACCGCCACGGGCAGCGCGAAAAGCGCAGACGGTTCACTGTGGCAGGTCGCGACACGACTGGATGGCCCGAGCGGATCTTTTGCCGATTTGACGGGCATGATCGAACCTGACGGCAGCGCCGATCTGCAATTCGACGCGGCAGTGAAGCGCTTTGAACGGTTCGTGCCCGAGGCGCCGGGAACCGTGACGGCCAAGGGCAGCGCCCAGCGTAACGGCACGACATGGCGCATCGACACGAATGCCACGGGCCCGGCCGGCATTGCGGCGCGGGTGAATGGAACCCTGAACGAGACCGATTTGAACGCTGACATCAACGCCACAGGTCAGCTGCAACTCGCTGCGGCAAACCGTTTCATGTCCCCCAACTCGGCGCGCGGTCTGGCGCGGTTCGACCTGTCGCTGAAGGGCCAACCTTCACTGCAGGCGCTCAGTGGCACGATCAGCACCAATGGGGCCAGCGTCGCCCTGCCCGCTGCGGCCACGACGCTGAACGACATCAATGCGACAGTACAACTGGCCAATGCAAGCGCGCAGATCAACGTCACGGGGGGGCTGCGTGACGGAGGGCAATTCCGCGTCAGCGGGCCGATCGAACTGACCCCACCGCTTGACGCCAATCTATCGATGCAACTGAACCAACTGGTCCTGACGGATAATGTCAGTCTGGAATCTGTCGCCGATGGCCAGCTTGCTTTTGACGGTCCGCTGCTGGGGAATGGCACATTGTCGGGCCGGATTATCTTTGGCGAGACTGAAATCAATATTGCCGCGCTTTCCGGAGCCGTGGGTGCGGCGCCGCTTCCGTCGATCCGACATATCGGTCAACCCGCCGCAGCGCGGCGCACGCTTGATTATGCGGGCCTAATCAACAAGGGCAATGGTGGCGATGGCCCGGTTTATAATCTGAACCTGCAACTGGACGCGCCCAACCGTATCTTCGTGCGTGGGCGCGGATTGCAAGCTGAACTGGGTGGCGGCATCCGGGTCGGCGGAACCACGGAAAATGTCGTGCCGTCGGGGCAAGTCGAACTGCTGCGCGGCACTTTCGACATTCTCGGCCGGCGGCTGCAATTGGACCGCGGCCTGATCACGCTTCAGGGCCGGTTACAGCCAGTGATGGACTTCTCGGCCAGCACCTCGACCTCGGAAGGCACAGCCACCTTGCTGATCTCGGGCGCGCTCGACTCGCCTGTTATCGAGGTCACCTCCGACCCCGAACGGCCCAGCGAAGAGGCGCTGGCGATGCTGGTTTTCGGCGATGAGTTCACTTCGCTCTCGCCGGTCAAGATTGCGCAACTGGCGTCGTCGCTGGCCACCCTTGGCGGCAAGGGCGGCGGTTTCATGAGCCGTCTGCGCGAAAACCTAGGGCTGGACCAGCTCGATATCGGCACCGACGCTGGCGGGTCCGGGCAAGTGGGCGTTGGCAACTATCTATCTGACACCGTCTACACCGAATTCTCGGTCAACGCGCAGGGCGAAACCGAAATCAACCTGAACTTTGACGTGACCGAAAGCTTCACGGTCAAGGGGATGGCCGACAATACCGGCGACACGTCGCTGGGCCTGTTCTTTGAACGTGATTATTGACCCTAGGTTTGCGCCCGATACGCGCGGGCTTTGCGTGAGCGTTTGTTCAGAGGGGTCGCCGCAGTCGGGTAAAAATAACCGCGGCGACCTGCGTCAGATCGTCAGTTTTTTGCGTATATGCGGAACTGGCGCTCAACGCAGACGTCGCGCATGTGCGATTTCGCGCGGCAGAATCGCGGCGCAAGCTGCATAGCGCGGGATCAGGCGGCGCGGGCTGGACAGCGCCCGCCACAGCCATTCCAGACCCACCCGCCGCATCCAGCGCGGCGCGCGGTGCTGATGTCCGCCAAGGAAATCTAATCCCGCCCCGATCGAGGCGAACCCGACGCTCGGAGCCAGAGCGCGCCCGCGCAGCGCCAGCGCCTCTTGACGCGGCGCGCCCAGTGCCAGCAGGCAGAGCCCGATACCTTCGTCTTCCAGCCGCTGCAGAATCTTCGCCGCCTCGATGCCTTCCGGATCAAATGGAACCGAGGGCGAGATACACAACTGTACATCAAGCCCCGGAACCTGCGCGCTTAGCACCTCGCGGGCATCCTCCAGCGCCATCTCGGTGCTCCCAACCAGCGCCACTTTCGCGCCCGCCGCAGCCGCCATGTGGCAAAGTGGGATCACCAGATCCGATCCCGGCAGCAACTGTACCGGGCGGTGCGCAAGCTGGGACAGCGCAACAATGGGCCGTCCGTCGGCGACCACATAATCGTGGCCTGCATAGACCTTGGCAAATTCCGGCGAGTTCCGCATCTTGACCAGATGGTCCAGATTGACTGTCGCCAACGCAAAACCCTGACGCGTCCCCAGACGGGCCTTCAATGCAGTTTCAAGCGCCGCCCAATCGGGAATATTGACCCGGATCGTCTGATCGTGAAAGCTGAACTGCAATGCTTGGCTCCGGTTCTTCACATGAGAGGTAGCTTTACCTGTAACCGACTGAACCTCAACCTCAGACAGCCGGACGACAACCTGCAATTCAATATCGATTTATTCCGGTATAGGGTATTATTTCAAAACGTTTTACCAGAAAATTTCGCGACAGTTTAGGTAAAATTGGCGGTTCGTCCGGGGCAAGCCGACCAGAAGTTACGCGACGCGGAGTCTGTGGCTTGCTATAGAAATCACTATCTGGTCCGATTCGCGGTCCGGTCGAAAGCAGTTCATTTCCGACCCTTTGCCCAAGGCAACGCCTGAAAACAAATGCCTAATTCTCTTGCTTATCTGATCCTGGCCCTCTGGCCACTGATCTGTTTGGTGATGTTCCGCCGCATGCCGCGGGAACGGGCAATCATCTGGAGCATTCTTGGCGGCTATATGTTTCTACCCCCGATCGCCGTATTCGATGTGCCACTTCTGACACTGGACAAATTCGCAATTGCTAGCATCGCCCCTTGGTTTATTTGCGTGTTTGTACTGAAGGAAGAAGTCAATTTGTGGCCACGCTCCACGCTGATACGGTTAGCGATGGTTGTTTTCGTTCTTAGTGTGGTCCCGACCGCCATGTTCAACGGGGATCCATTGTTTTTTTCCGGCGGCGCGTTCGGACAACCGGTGCCGCCGATACCCGGTTTGGGTGTGAAAGACATGATTTTGACGGTCGCTGCGCGGATCGTCGTTTTGTTGCCTTATCTTCTGGCACGGCAATACTTGGCAAACGCCAAGGCGCTGCGTGAACTGCTGATTGCGCTGGCGATTGCCGGAGTCGTTTATTCGATCCCGGCTTTGATCGAGATCCGGTTCAGCCCGCAAATCAACGTCTGGGTTTACGGATTCTTCCAGCACAGCTTTGACCAGATGATGCGTGCCGGCGGGTTTCGTCCGATTGTATTTATGCCCCACGGCCTGTGGGTTGCGCTGTTCTTTTTCTCGACGGTTTTGGCAGCTGCTGCGCTATCGCGGGACTCAAGAAACGCGCGGGGCGTATTTCGGGCGCTAACCGCTTATCTGGCGGTGATACTCGTGCTGTGCAAGAGTTACGCCGCAATAATCTATGGATTGCTGCTGACCCCGATTGCGCTGCTGACCAGCGCCAAGACGCAGCTTCGCGTGGCTATTATACTCGCGATAGTAGCGTCTTCCTATCCGATGCTGCGCAATGCCAGTCTGTTGCCGCTCGACGCGATCGTGTCGCAGGCCGCTGCCATCAGTGCGGATCGCGCCCGATCCCTTGAGTTTCGCTTCGACAATGAAGAAATGTTGATTGCGCGGGCACAGGAAAAGCCAGGGTTTGGCTGGGGCAGCTGGGGGCGCAATCTTGTCCGCGACAGGGCTACGGGCGAATCGATTACCGTCACTGACAGCAGATGGATCATCCTGTTTGGCACCAATGGCTGGGTCGGCTATGTGGCCGAAACCTCGCTCTTCGCGCTGCCGTTGATTTTGCTGGGCTGGCGCAGGCGCACCCTGCCTGACGGTGCGATGTCTCCTTATGCTTCGGCGGTTGGGTTAATCGTAGCGGCCACGATGGTGGATTTGCTGGTCAACGACACATTGGTGCCGTTCACATGGCTTTGCGGTGGCGCAGTTCTTGGGCACGCCGAGCAGATGTCCCCACAAAAAGCGGAGAGTTCGCAGCAGAGTCTGGCGTCGAGAGAACCGGCCGGAAACCGCGGCCGCCGTCCGCAAAAGAGACGTCGCACCATCCTCTGATAGCGCAGTAGGCATGGACTTTTGAACAGTTATTGGTATTGTGAAGATAGACCACGAATCCGCGTATTGTTATCGCGTGGGGCATGGTTGCGTATTTTATGACTCACGATTCCAAGCTCGTCTTCAAACTATTGACGCAATCACTTTATAGAATCTGAAAAAGAGATTCTTGTGCGCCGCCACCGTAACGTGTGCCTTGGCATGAGGGCAGTATTTTGAATGAGTATATTGGAATTGTTTGTCGGATATGACAAAAATAGTTGAGGTAAGCCCTCCGCTCCGGGATGATGACATCGCCATCGTCGGACAGTCGATCTGCGTGCCCGGAGCGCATTCGACCGCGGCTTTTTGGAATAATCTGCGCAATGGGGTCGAGTCGATCCAGGTTTTGGATGAACAGGCGTTGCTTGATGCAGGGGAACGCGCTGACCGGATCCGCCATCGCGATTACGTTCCATCGGCTGCACCGCTGGACGGATTTGATATGTTCGACGCCGAGTTTTTCGGCTTCAGCCCGAAAGAGGCCGCGATCCTCGACCCCCAGCACCGTAAATTCCTTGAAACCGCATGGGAGGCGATGGAATCCGCCGGCCACCCGCCGGAAACCGTTAATGGCAATGTCGGCGTTTTTGCCGGTTGCGGCATGGGCAGCTATTTCTATTTCAATATCTGTTCGAACCGGCACTTGGTCGATGACGTGGGCATGTTCCTCCTGCGTCATACCGGCAATGACAAGGATTTCATGGCAACGCGGGCCAGCCATGTGTTCGATCTCAAAGGGCCCAGCCTGAACCTGCAGACGGCCTGCTCGACCTCGCTGGTGGCGGTACATTACGCGGTCCGCGCGCTGCGGGCGCGCGATTGCGACATGGCATTGGCAGGCGGCGTGACCATCGAATTGCCGCAAGGGCGCGGATATCTTTACAAGGAGAACGAAGTTCTGTCGCCGGATGGGCATTGCCATGCCTTCGACCACCGGGCGCAGGGCACAGTGTTTGGCAGTGGGTCCGGGGTGGTGGCGCTGCGGCGGCTTGCAGATGCACTGGCCGATGGCGACCATATCTGGGCCATCATCAAGGGCAGCGCGGTCAACAACGACGGCGCGGCCAAGGCCGGGTATCTGGCACCCTCGGTCGACGGGCAGGCGGCGGCGATTGAAACTGCGCTGTCCGATGCCGATGTGACTGCCGACACCATCGATTACGTCGAATGTCACGGCACCGGCACCTATTTGGGCGACCCGATCGAGGTCAGCGCGCTGAGCGAGGCATTTCGCAAAACCACCGCTGATATCGGCTATTGCCGGATCGGGTCGGTCAAGACCAATATCGGCCATCTGGACACCGCCGCCGGGGTGGCCGGACTGATCAAAACGACGCTGGCGCTGCATCACCGCCAGATCCCGCCCTCGCTTGGTTATGAAAAGCCCAATCCGGCAATTGATTTCGAGACCAGCCCGTTTCAGGTGAATGATCGCCTGACCGACTGGACAACGCAGAAAAGGCCGCGGCGTGCCGGTATCAACGCGTTGGGCGTTGGCGGAACCAATGCCTATGTCGTGCTGGAAGAGGCCCCTGCCCGCGCCCCCTCGGACGAGGCTGACTGGCCATTTCACGTGCTGTGCATTTCCGGGCACAGCCGCGCCGCACTGGATGCGAATACCAGCGCGCTGGCCGCGCATCTGCGCGCTAACCCCGACCTTGATCTGGCCGATGTCGCCTTTACCCTGAAAAAGGGGCGGCGCGGCTTTGAAAAGCGCCGGGTCGTGGTCGCGGAAACCCCGACCGAGGCCGCCGCTATGCTGGAGAGCGGCGACAGCCGCCGGGTGTTCACCCATGACCTCTTGGGGGCCGCCCCGGAAACGGTGTTCATGTTCCCCGGCGGCGGCGCGCAGTACCCCGACATGGCGCGCGACCTCTACGAAACCGAACCGGTCTTTGCCGAATGGATGGATCGCGGGCTGGATCACTTGCAACCGCAATTGGATTACGACCTGCGCGCGCTGTGGCTGCCCGAAGCGGGTGCGCGTGACGATGCTTCGCGGGCATTGCAGCGTCCCTCGGTGCAATTGCCGCTGATCATGATCGTCGAATATGCGCTGGCGCAATTGTGGCTGTCATGGGGCGTTCGCCCCGCTGCGCTGGTCGGGCATTCAATGGGCGAGAACACCGCCGCCTGTCTGGCCGGGGTCATGAGTTTCGAGGATTGCATCGATCTTGTCCTGCTGCGGGGCCGGCTGTTTGATACGGTGCCGGCGGGGGGGATGCTCAGCCTGTCGTTGCCGATGGAAAAAGCCGCCGCTCTGCTTGGCGACGATCTCGACATCGCGGCCGCCAACGCACCAGAATTGACCACCGTATCGGGGCCGCAGGCGGCGTTGGACCGTTTGGCGGAAAAGCTGTCTGCGCAGGAAATCGAATTCCAGCGGGTGCAAATCGATATTGCCGCCCATTCGCGGATGCTCGACCCGATCTTGGAGGATTTTCGCGAGTTCCTGCGCGGTTTGACCCTGCATCCACCGACCCTTCCCGTCATCTCGAACCGCAGCGGCCAGCCGCTCAGCGACGCACAGGCGACCGACCCCGATTACTGGGTCGGACAATTGCGCAATCCGGTGCTGTTTGCCGATTGTATCGCGTCGTTGGCCAAGGGCGCGCCGCGGGTGTTTCTTGAAGTCGGCCCCGGCAAGGCGCTGAGTGCGCTGGCGCAGATGGCCGAGGCCGTCAAACCCGCCCAGGTCATATCATCCTTGCGCCATCCGGCTCAGGATGTGGCCGATGACGCCTATTTCCTCGGCGTGGTCGGGCGGCTTTGGGCTTGCGGCGTCAATGCCGACTGGACCCATATCTGGGGCGAGGCACGTCGCAACCGCCTGCCCCTGCCGACCTATCAGTTCCAGCGCAGCCGGTATTTCATCGAACCGGGGCAAGCGACAGAGCTGCTTGCCGAGCCGATCTTGGCGCGCGATGACGATATCGCGAACTGGGGCTGGCGGCCGGCATGGCGCCCGCGCAGCGCCGATTGCGACATTGACGTGCACCGCGATCTTGCCGAGACCCCCGTGCAAGACTGGCTGGTTTTTGCCGACGAGAGCGGCATCGCCGCCGGCCTTGTCGAACAGTTGCAACAGGCCGGCCATTCGGTCACGCAGGTGCGCGCCGGCGATACCTATGCGCGGCTTGGCGAGGGGCAATATATACTGGCGCCAGAACAAGGGCGAACCGGCTATGACGCGCTGATCGCTGATCTGGAACAGGCCGGACACCTGCCGACGCGGATCGCGCATTTCTGGCTGCTGACCCGCGACGAAAGCTTTCGCCCCGGCAGCAGCTTTTTCGATCGCAACATGGAGCAGGGATTTTACAGCCTGACCTGGCTGGCGCAGGCGCTTTCAGGCGCTGACTTGCCGGCCCAGCCGCATCTAACGGTCTTCACGAATGGCGCAGCACAGGTCGCGGAAGAGCCGCTGTTGTGGCCGGAAAAGGCGACCATCTCGGGCCCGGTGGGCGTGATCCCGCGCGAATTTCCGGGCATGACCTGTTCCACGCTCGATATCGACCTGCCGCACCGCGCGACGCCGCGAAGCTTCATGGCCCGACTGCGCGGAGAGGATGAGGTCGAGACGATCGAGGACGGCCTTGCCAATCGTCTGCTTGAGGAACTGCTCGCCAGCCCCGCCAACGCCGTCGCCGCGCTGCGGGATGGGCGGCGGATGGAGCGGCATTACCGCCCCGCGCCCCTGCCCGAGACCGATGACAACGGGTTCCGGCAGGGCGGCACCTATCTGCTGACCGGTGGCTTTGGCGGCATCGCTCAGAGCATCGCCGCAGATCTGATGGAGCGGTATGCGGCCAATATCGTATTGACCTCCCGCACCGCCCTGCCCGCGCGCGACGACTGGGATGCCTATCTAGATCGCCACGGTCCGACCAATCGGGTCGCGCGGGCAATCCGGGCGATCAGGTCGCTTGAAGATCTCGACAAAGGCCGTGTCATGGCGCTGGCGGCAGATATCACCAATCCCGACGCCATGCGCGCGGCGGTGAACGAGGCAGAACAGGGCTTTGGCCCGATCAACGGTGTGATCCACGCCGCCGGCACCATTGACGACGGTCCGATCCTGGGCCGAACCACCCCGGATATCGAACAGGTATTCGCCCCCAAGATCACCGGGTTGCGGGTGCTTGATACGCTGTTTCCCGATGGATCGCTGGATCTGATGGTCCTGTGTTCTTCGTCCAGTACGGTGACGCGGCCAGCAGGTCAGATCGACTATGTTGCGGCGAATGAATACCTGAATGCTTTTGCCAGGGCGCGCCAAGGTGGTGCCACCCGGGTTGTTGCCGTGGATTGGGGGGTCTGGTCCGATATCGGCATGGCCGCCGAGGCGATGGCCGCGCGTCTGGGACAGGATGTGCCGCTGGAACGCGCGCCCGCCAACCTGCCGCTTCTGGATGAATCCGGTTTTGATCGGGATGGCAATCGCCTATTCTTTGCCGATTACCGCACCAAAGATCGCTGGCTGCTGGACGAGCATCGCACGGCACGGGGCGCGGCATTGCTGCCGGGTACCGGTTATCTGGAGCTGGCCGCCGAGGCGATGCAGGTGCACGGCATGTCGGCCTTCCGCATCGACGATCTTTATTTTCTGCGCCCGTTGCATGTGGCCGATGACAGCACCCGCGAGGTGATCCTACGCCTTGTCTCCGAAGATGACGGCGACGCGATGGAATTGTACAGCCGCGCCAAAGGCAGCAAGGAATATCACCTGCATGCGCAGGCCCATATCGCGCCGTTGAACGCCGCCCGTCCGGCCCCCATTGATCTCGCGAAACTCGCTGAACGCTGCGCCGAACCTGTATCAGGAACGCCCGACAACCGCCTCAAATCGCCTCAGGAACGACATCTCAATTTTGGCCCGCGCTGGCATGTGTTAAGCGAAACAGCCCTTGGCAGCGGTGAAGGTCTGGCGCGGCTTGATCTGCCAGAGATTGCACAGCAGGATCAGGACATCACCTTGCATCCCGGCCTGATGGATCTGGCAACCGGTTGGGCCATGGGGCTGATTCCAACCTACCAGCAGCAATATCTGTGGGTTCCGGTCTCATACCGCACCGTCAGCCTGTTTGCGCCCTTGCCAGTGCAGGTCTACAGTTGGGTTCGGCTTGACCAAAGCGCGCCGCCGTCGAGCGATTTCGTGTCGTTTGATGTGACCCTGTGCGACCCAGAAGGACAGGTCTGCGTCGAGATCGCGGGGTTTCAGATGACCCGCATGACCGAAGGTCTGGAC
The DNA here is from genome assembly GCF_016307205.1 of Pontibaca salina. Taxonomy (GTDB): domain Bacteria; phylum Pseudomonadota; class Alphaproteobacteria; order Rhodobacterales; family Rhodobacteraceae; genus Pontibaca; species Pontibaca salina. The sequence goes on from NZ_JAEIJD010000007.1 coordinate 70,264, forward strand.
TTAAGCGACCCTGAAAAAGCCGACGCCACACAAGCCGATCTGGGCCTGGCACCGGTCACGGCCGCCCCCCTTTCCCCCGAGGAAGAGCGCCTGCATGATGCCATCGCACAAGGCATCCGCGCCAACGAAGGCGCGCTGGCCCTGCATCGGGCGCTGGCGCTGGGGCAATCGCAGGTCGTCATCTCACCTCTCGATCTGCATGCACTGATCGCGCAGGCTGACCGCTCGGCAGAGGCACCGGGCGACACAGGGCAGAGTTTCGAGCGGCCCGATCTTGACACCTCTTATGTCGCCCCGCGCAACGAACTTGAAAAAACGCTGGCGGGCCAGTTTGAGTCGCTTCTGGGGATCGGGCAGGTGGGCGTCGAAGACAGCTTTTTTGACCTTGGCGGACATTCGCTTATCGCCGTACGCCTGTTCGCGCAGATCAACCGTCTGTATGATGTGCAGTTCCCGATCTCGGTGCTGTTTGAGGCACCGAGCGTGGACAAATTGGCGGCACTGATCACGCAAGAGCGCGGCGAGGTCGATGCTCCGGAACAGCCGGGCGATATATCAGTTAGCCCCGAACTGCCGCGCCATCGCCATCTGGTCGCGCTGCACAAGGGTGCGCCGGAGCGGACGCCGTTTTTTATCGTCGCGGGCATGTTCGGGAACGTGCTGAACCTGCGTCAACTGGCGCTGTTGCTGGGCAGGAACCGTCCGGTTTATGGGCTGCAGGCGCGCGGGCTGATCGGCAGTGAAGAACCACATACCTCGCTGGTCGCGGCGGCGCGCGATTACATCGCGGAATTGCGCAGCGTACAGCCGCACGGCCCTTATATGCTGGGCGGATATTCGGGGGGCGGGATCACTGCTTTTGAAATGGCGCAGCAATTGCGCGATGCGGGGGAAACCGTGTCGCTGCTGGCCTTTATCGACACGCCGCTGCCGCGTCGGCCACTACTGTCTCGCTTGGATAAAGCCTTTATCAAAATGGCCGAGTTTCGCCAGAAAGGGTTTGGCTACCTCACCGAATGGGCGGGTAATCGGATCGCTTGGGAGTTCGAGCGCCGGCGCCGGGCCAATGCGCGTGCCGAGGCTGTGGCATCCGATATCGCGTTCAATGATCTGCAGATCGAAACCGCGTTCCGCACAGCGATCGAAGATTACGAACTGAAGCACTGGAACGGGCCGCTGGTCCTGTTCCGACCACGGCTGGACCGGCACTGGAGCGTATCGGGCGGCCAATGGGTCAGCGCCGAACGCGAATATGTCTTTCACGACAACGACTGGTCCCGACACGCGCCAAATATCGAAGTGTTCGAGGTAACCGGCGATCATGACAGCATGGTGCTTGCCCCCAACGCGGCTGTTCTGGCCGAACGGCTGCGCGCCTGCATTGCCGCCGCTGAGGCCGCCCATCCCGCAGATCGGCTTTCCGCGCATTGGCCGCGCACCGAGGCTGCGGAGTGACAATAAATGACTGAAAATCCGACCCTGCTTGTCGTGATCCTGAACTACCGTACGCCGGAACTGACGCTGAAAGCGGCGGGTGCCGCTCTGGCCGACAGCGATCAGCTGCGCGCTGAAATCGTGATCGTCGACAATGACTCGCGAGACGGGTCATTCGACCAGATCTCCAAGGTAATCGCGCGCAAGGGCTGGAGCAGGAACGATCGTGTGCGTCTGATCGACGCCGGGCGTAATGGCGGCTTTGGTGCCGGTAACAATGTCGGGATTCAGGCCGGGCTTGCCGATGGAACGCGCCCGGATTTCGTTTATTTGCTGAACTCCGACGCATGGCCCGAACAAGGAGCCATCAGTTGTCTATTGGACTTCATGCATGCCACCCCAAAAGCCGGGCTGGCGGGCAGCGGGATACGGGGCGATGATGGCGTTGACCACCAGACCGCCTTCCGCTTTCCCTCGATCGCCAGCGAATTTGAAGGTGCGGTGCGCACCGGTATATTTTCACGGCTGCTGGCGCGACACATCGTTGCGTTGCCCTGTTTCGACGAGCCCACGCAGGTCGACTGGGTGGCCGGTGCCAGCCTGATGATACGCATGAGCATGCTTGAGCAGATCGACTTGTTTGATGAAACTTTCTTTCTGTATTTTGAAGAGACCGAGCTATGTCACCGCGCCGCGCGCGCGGGCTGGGAATGCTGGTATGTTCCCGACAGTCAGGTGGTCCATATCGGATCGGTCTCGACCGGAATGAAAACCTGGCGACGCACGCCGCCCTACTGGTTCGACTCGCGCCAGCATTATTTTACCAAGTCCCACGGGCACGTCTATTGGGCCGCTGCCACGCTGGCCCATATCGCCGGCGGCACAATTTGGCGGCTGCGCCGGTTGCTGTCGCGCGCGCCATTGGGCGAGCCGCCTCGCTTCATGCGGGATTTGATTGCGCATGGCACAAAGAATCTTATTCGCCGCACCCCTTCTGTCGGGTCGCTGGCCCCTCGTATTCTGGAGGACAAACAATGACTGCATTTTCCTGTGTTCTGATTGGCGATGAGTCGCTGGTCATCGGTTGCGGTGACATGTTGCTAGAGCGGGGTCATACAGTGCGGGCCGTGATCTCACGCGATGCGGTGGTTCTCGGCTGGGCCACGAAAAAGGGCATAACGACCCTTTCCGACATGAACGATCTGGAAATCACAGCCTTTGACTGGTTGCTTTCCATGGCCAATCTGCGGCTGATCCCGGAAACCATTTTGGCACTGCCGAAACATGGCGCCATCAACTTTCACGATGGTCCTTTGCCGCGCTATGCTGGCCTGAACACACCCGCTTGGGCGCTGATCAACCGCCAGCCTGACCATGGCGTCACCTGGCATATGATCGAAGGCGGCCTCGACGAGGGCGATATTTTGGCCCAGCGGCTGTTTGACATTGCCCCGGATGAGACCGCGTTCTCGCTGAACTCGAAATGCTATGCCGAAGCACTGGAGAGTTTCGCCGATGTGGTGGCCCAATTGGAACGGCGACAACTGCAGCGACAGCCCCAAGATCTGACCGAGCGCAGCTATTTCGCGAGGGATGCCCGCCCGGCCGGTGCCGGGATGCTGGACTTCACCCAAAGCGCAGAAGCCAACGCCGCGCTGGTGCGCGGTCTTGATTTTGGCGGCTACTGGAATCCTTTGACCTGCGCCAAGATCATGCTGGATGCCCGCGTTGTGTTGGTTGGCACTGTCGATGTGGTCGAAACAGTTGGCGCCGCCCCCGGAACGGTTCTGGCGATAGAAGACGATACGCTGAGCGTTGCCTGCGCCGTGGGCGCGCTGCGCCTTGGCAAGCTGACAGATACCGATGGCCAGCCCCTGCGCGCAGCCGATTTGATACAGGTCGGCGCCTTTCTGGCCGGCCCCGAGGCCGGCCAATCCGCTGCGCTTGATAGATTGACACAGCGCATCTTGGGAGTTGAACCGTTCTGGCGCGCCGCTTTGGCGCAAATCCAGCCCATCGAAGTGCCGCTTGCCCGGCGGGCCGACGCAGAGCCAGAATGGGCCAGTCAAAACCTGACGATCGGCGCGAAAGGCGCGCGGGCGCTCGCACTGATCGGTGCCCTGGCCCTGCGCTCGTCAGGCGCTGAGGCAGGCGACATCGCCCTGCGCGATTCCCGGTTGGCGCAAGAGGCATTGGACCACTCTGGCATTATCGCTCCTTGGGTGCCCTTGCATTTTAGTGGCGACGAAACGCTCGATCAGACCGCAACCAGAATACAGCAGGCGCTGGACAAGCTTGAGCAGCAAGGCGGTTTCGCCGCTGATCTGATCGCCCGCGATCCGCAGATTACGGTGCCCGCCATGCCGCAGATCGGTATCTCTCTGGGCATGAGCGCGCCGGTTCCCGGCAGCGCGCTGACGATCGCGCTGGATGATGACGGTGCCACGCTGATCCATGATCGTACAAGGCTCGACGATACCGCGATCGCGCTGTTGACCGGTCGCCTTGAGATGTTGGCAAAGGCGCCACAAGCCCCTATCGCTAACCTGCCGGTCATGGCCGATACTGAGCGCCAGCTGGTGCTGGAGACATGGAACCGCACCGCAACGCCCTATGACACCGAACAAACCATGCACGGCGCTTTTGAACAGCAGGTCGCGCGCACGCCCGACGCGGTTGCGCTGATCCATGAGGATCGCAGCCTGACCTATGCGCAGCTGAACGCGCGCGCCAATGCGGTGGCGGAACAATTGGTCGCAGCGGGAACGCGCCCCGGCCAATATGTGGGCATCTGCCTGCCGCGCGGGGTTGATCTGGTGATCGGAGCGATGGCCGTGTTGAAGGCGGGCGGTGCCTATGTGCCGCTTGACCCTGCCTATCCTGCCGACCGGATCGCCCATTACATCTCTGATAGCGGGGCCAATGTCATCCTGACCGATGGCACGCTTTGTGCCACCCTGCCCAACAGCAGCGCCCGCGTTGTCGAAATCGATGCCAACGCGCAGCAGGCCGAAAATGTCGATGGCGGCGCGACCGCCCGCGATCTGGCCTATGTGATCTATACCTCCGGCTCGACCGGAACCCCCAAGGGGGTGATGATTGAACATCGCAATGTCTCGAACTTCTTTAGCGGTATGGATGGTTGCATCGACCACGATACGGGCAGCGTCTGGCTGGCGGTCACCAGCCTGTCCTTCGATATTTCGGTTCTTGAACTGTTCTGGACGCTGGCCCGCGGGTTCAAGGTGGTCCTGCTTGGGGATGATAATCGTGCAGCCGTGGCGGGCGCATCCCGTCCGGTGTCTGAGCGCCGCATTGATTTCAACCTGTTCTATTGGGGCAATGACGACGGTGCCGGGCCAAAGAAATACGAACTGTTGCTGGAAGGCGCGAAATTCGCCGATGAAAACGGCTTTAACGCGGTCTGGACCCCTGAACGCCATTTTCACGCCTTTGGTGGCCCCTATCCCAACCCGTCGGTCACCGGCGCGGCGGTGGCGGCACTCACCAAGAACCTTTCGGTGCGCGCGGGCAGTTGCGTCGCGCCCCTGCACCACCCGGCCCGCATCGCCGAGGAATGGGCGGTGATCGACAATCTAACCAATGGACGCGCTGGGCTGGCCATCGCCAGTGGCTGGCAGCCGGATGATTTCGTGCTGCGCCCAGAAAACACACCGCCCGCGAACAAGCCAGCGATGTATGAGGCCATCGAAAAACTGCGGGCGCTTTGGCGCGGCGACGCGGTCGAGTTTCCCAAGGCCGACGGCACACCGCATGCGGTCATCACCCAGCCGCGTCCGGTCTCGCCCGAATTGCCGCTCTGGGTGACCACAGCAGGCAACCCCGACACCTGGCGCGAAGCGGGCGAGATTGGCGCGAATGTATTGACCCACCTGCTGGGCCAGACGGTTGACGAGGTCGCGGGCAAGATCGAGGTCTATCACGCCGCCCTGCGCAAGGCGGGCCACGATCCGGCGGATTTCACTGTGACGCTGATGTTGCACACATTCCTTGCCGAGACGCGCGAAAATTCCCGCGAAATCGCGCGCGCGCCGATGAAGGATTATTTGCGCAGCGCAGCCGCCTTGATCAAGCAATATGCCTGGGCCTTTCCGGCTTTCAAAAGACCTGAGGGTGTAACCAATCCGTTCGAAATGGATCTGGGCACGCTGGCCGAGGATGAGCTTGAGGCAATTCTCGATTTCGCTTTCGATCGCTATTTTGACGAGTCCGGCCTGTTTGGCACCGTAGAAGACGCACTGGCAAGAACCGAGCAACTCAAGCGTATCGGCGTCGATGAAATCGCCTGCCTGATTGACTATGGCATCGCGCCGGAAATCGTGATGGAGGGGCTAAAGCCGCTGGCCGAAGTTCTGCAACGCACCAATGCGCCGGTTGAACTGGAAGCGGATGATTTCTCGCTGACAGCCCAGATCCTGCGCCACGACGTGACCCATCTGCAATGCACCCCCTCGCTGGCCCGGATGATTGCCCAAAATGACGAATCCCGCATGGCTCTGGCGCATCTGCGCCAGATGCTGATAGGTGGCGAAGGTTTGCCGGGTGAATTGGTGAGCGATCTGAAACGCTGCACCAAGGCGCAGATCTTGAATATGTACGGACCGACCGAAACCACCGTCTGGTCCACCGTTCAGGCCGTCGCTGATGTAAGTGCCGGTACACAGCCGATTGGCAGGCCGATTGCCAACACCACCGTGCGCGTGCTGGACGAGACAGGTCAGCCAAGTGCGGTCGGCGCGCCGGGCGAACTGTTCATCGGCGGCGCGGGTGTCGTGCGCGGATACTGGCAGCGGCCCGACCTGACGGACGAAGTTTTCACCAGCGACCCACTGGATCCACAGGCGAGAATTTACCGCACGGGGGATCTCGTTCGCTGGCGCAGCGATGGCAGCCTAGATTACCTTGGCCGCACCGATCATCAGGTCAAGATCCGCGGTCAACGGATCGAACTGGGCGAAATCGAGGCCACGCTCAGCGATTTCTCCCGTGTCGATGCGGCGGTCGTGATCGCCCGCGAAATCGTGCCCGGAGACCCACGATTGCTGGCCTATTACACCGCCAACAGCGACTTGTCCGAGGCCGAGTTACGCACCCATCTGTCGCTTCACCTTCCCGAGGTGATGATTCCGGCACATATTACGCGGCTGGACGCGTTGCCGCTGACTCCCAATAAGAAGATCGACCGCAACGCCCTACCCGATCCGGTGCCACAGCGCGCGCCAGCAATCACACCGCCAATCACCGGCAGCGGTCCGAAGGCACAGATTGCTGCGATCTGGTCGCGAATTCTGGGGCTGGAAGATATTCGTGCCGAAGACAACTTCTTTCAGATTGGGGGCCATTCGCTGCTGGCGGTGCAGGCCCACCGCGAAATCCGCACCGCGCTGGAAATGCCAACCCTGTCGATCACCGACATATTCCGTTTCCCCACGCTGGATGCGCTGGCAGCACATGTGAGCGGACAGAACGGCGCCCCAACGGAACCGCAAACCGACGCTCCAGCCCGTGCCGAAACCATGTCAAAACGCCGCGCCATGCGCGCCGAGCGCCAACGGAGGACCGGATGACTGCCACCCTCTCGCGCCCCCACCACATGGCGGGGTTGGCCTTGGCCCGCGGGTTGTTTCCAAACAATGTGGCATTGGCATCCAGTGATCCGGGCGGCGATCCTTCGACGCTCTATCCTGCAGAGCGGCTGGCAATCGCGCGGGCCGTGCCTGCCCGGCAACGCGAATTTGCCGCCGGGCGCGATGCCGCTCGCCGGGCCATGGCGCAACGCGGCTTGGCGAATTCCCCGATTCCGATGTCTTCCGACCGGGCTCCGCTCTGGCCCCAAGGGGTCACCGGCAGCATCAGCCATTGCCAGAGCTGCTGCCTTGCCGCCATCGCGCTGCGCACCGATGCGCGGGCGCTGGGGCTGGATGTTGAGGAAGATACACCGCTGAGCGACGATCTGATTGCCGAAATTTGCACGCCGTTCGAACGCGCATGGCTGTCTGAGCAATCAACGCTGCAGGCCCGACATTGGGCCAAGGTGATTTTTTCCGCCAAGGAAACCGCCTATAAATGTCAGTACACCGTGACGCGCCGACTGTTCGGATTTGACGGGTTTGAGATTTCGCTGGATCAGAAAATCGGCCATTTCGAAGCACGGTTTACGGCGTCTATTGCCCCCTTTGCCCGCAATACAGCGCTTATGGGGCGCTTTGGAATTGGCAATGGGCTGATCGTGACCGGCATGTTTCTGACATGCGGATAAGGTGAAGGCGATGATTGTGCGCTCCTATCCGCTTATCCTGCTTCTGCTCGCTCTGGTGTTTGCTGGGATCGCTATCTGGGCAATGTCGCGCCAGCGCACTCCGGATGCCGCCAAAGTTGCCGCGGCCTATGCGACACCGCTTGCCGCGCCGGAAGGGCCGTTGCGCGTGTTTCACCTTGGGCACAGTCTTGTCGGGCGCGATATGCCTGCAATGTTGGCGCAATTTGCCGGTAAGGGCCACGACTATGCCAGCCAGTTGGGTTGGGGCACGTCGCTGCGCGAACATTGGGAGCCGGATATCGAGATTAACGGGTTCGAAGCCGAAAACGCCCATCCGCATTTCCGCGCAGCGCATGAGGCCATCGCCTCGGGAAATTACGATGCCGTGGTGCTGACAGAGATGGTCGAACTGCGCGACGCGATCCGCTATCACGACAGTGCGCGATATCTGAGCCGTTGGGCTGATCTTGCGCGCACAGCAAACCCGGATGTGCGTATCTATCTTTATGAAACATGGCACAGCCTGACCGATCCCGACTGGCTGGAGCGGCTGGACGATGATCTTGCGCAGCTTTGGGAGCGGCGAGTTTTGCTGCCCGACCTAATTGACCCCGCGAACAAAAATCCTGTGCGTGTCATCCCCGCCGGACAGGTTCTGGCGCGTTTCGTGCGCAAGGTCGAAACTGCGGGCGGAATCGACAATGTGACGGATCGCACCGCCCTGTTTGCCCGCGATCCTTCCGGTGAGCTTGATCCCATCCATATGGGCGATTTGGGGAATTACCTCGTGGCACTGACCCACTTCGCCACGTTTTATCACCGCTCGCCCGTCGGTTTATCGCGACAATTGCGACGCGCGGATGGGTCTACCGCCGATGCGCCGGGGCCCGAGGCCGCACGGGTAATGCAGGAAACCGTGTGGGAGGTCGTCGGCTCCTATCGCAAAACCGGAGTGGCACAATGAGCTGGGTTCCTCGCCTTGGCGTGATCGTGTTGCTCGGCCAGTTGGCTTTTGGCCTGTCCGCTCCGGTTTCGGCCAGTGAACCTGAAGCCGTTGACGCCCAACCCATGGCGGTAAACCTCACTGGTGTCAGCGACTGGAGCGTGCAGCAGCCATTTATTAACGTTATGAAATCCGCGCGCCCGTGGATTGGGCATAAGCCGAACCAATGGGGCGGTATGGATTATGATGAACTGGCAATGGCCGGGCATCTTGACGAAAACGGCTGGCCAATCAGAATTCCGCACGAGCTCAGTTCGATTGCGACCCTGATCCTGACCGATCTGCCCGAAGCAGCGGTTTCGCTGGCAGGGCGGTATCGGCTGCAGTTTGAGGGTGACGGTATCGTTGAGGTTGGTGGACGGGCGAAGAATCTGCGCTTTGCTCCCAATGAGGTCACGTTCGACTTTACCCCCGGTCCCGGCGGTGTTGAGGTCCGCATCAAACGCACCGATCGCAAGGGGACGGGCGATTACATCCGCAACATCACGGTAATCGCCGAAGACCGAATTTCCGCCTATGAGACTGGCACAATCTTCAATCCCGACTGGCTCGCGCTGATCCGTGATTTCGGTGTAGTGCGCTTTATGGACTGGATGGCGACCAACGATTCCGAGCAGGCCCATTGGAGTGACCGGCCACTGTTGAGCGATTACACTTGGGCGCGCATCGGGGTCCCGGTCGAAATCATGCTGGCGCTGGCCAACGAACTGGATGCAGATCCGTGGTTTACCATGCCCCATCGCAGCGACGATGCGTATAATCTGCGCTTTGCCCGTGCCGTGCGCGACGGGTTGAACAAAAATCGACGCGCCTATGTCGAGTATTCCAACGAAGTCTGGAACTGGCAGTTCCAGCAAGCCAGATGGGCCGACGAACAGGCGCGGGCGCGCTGGAAAGCCACGGATTCCTGGATGCAATTCTATGGCATGCGCGCCGCGCAGATCGCCGGCATCTGGACCGATGTGTTCGGTGCCAGCGCCGACCGGCGGCTGGTGCGTGTGATCTCGTCTCAGGCCGGATGGCTGGGGCTTGAGAAAATGGCGCTGGAGGCTCCGCTTTGGCAGGCGGAGGGCAATCCGGCACCCTATACGGCCTTTGATGCCTATGCGATCACCGGCTATTTCGGCCATATTCTAGGCACCGAGTCCCGTTTTGGGCTGGTCAATGGCTGGCTTGACGACAGCCTGCAGGCGGCCAGGGATGCGGCGGCTGCGCAAGGGCTACGGGATGCCGCACGTGATGATTACATCGCCGCCCACCGCTATGGTCACGCCAGCGCGCTTGCAGCGCAAGAATTGCGTGACGGTTCGATCAGTGGCGATCCCGCAGATACGCTGGCGGATCTGTTGGGCAATACCGTGCCTTGGCATGCAAAAGTGGCGCAGGACCACGATCTTGACCTGATCATGTATGAAGGTGGCACCCATGTCGTCGGTATCGGACCGATGGTTGATAACCAAACGTTGACTGACTTCTTCATCCATTTGAATTACACGCCCGAAATGGGAGAGCTTTACCGCGACCTAATTTCTGGTTGGCATGAGGCCGGCGGGCAGTTATTCAATGTCTTTGTCGATGTGTCCAAACCGACAAAATGGGGCAGTTGGGGGGCGCTGCGATTTTTGTCGGATAGCAACCCGCGCTGGGATGCGGTGCTTGCAGCGCAGTAATGCAATCTTTGGAGCTGAGCAGTTCACGGCAGACCTGCCTGCAGGTTGTTGATTTACTTGAAGGAGCTGCCAGCTCTGATGGCGCGGGTGAAGTGCTCGGCCAGTTTAGCGGCCTCATGCCCGGCGTCATGACGTGCCAGAACCCGCTGACGCGCCGCCTGCCCCATTTCCGACAGTTTATCGCGCGGAGTCGCTGTCATATCCGCCACCGCTTGCGCCAAAGCATCAACATCGCCTGCTGGCACCAACCAACCGGTCTGCTGTGAGCGCACCAATTCTGGAATCCCCGCGATATAAGTGGCAATGACCGGACGGGCCATCGCCATCGCCTCCATCACCACCATCGGCAACCCTTCGGCAAAGCTGGGAAGGATCAGTCCATGCGCGGACGCCAATTCGCGGCGCACACCCGCCTCGTCCAGCCAACCGGTCAATGTGATGCGCTCACCAAGATCGTGGCGCATGATTGCGGCCTCTAGCGCGGGGCGCATCTCACCATCCCCGACCAGAGTCAGGTGCAGGTCCAACTGGGTATCTCCTAGCCGGGCCATCGCCTCGACCAACAACATCTGGCCTTTTTGCTCGACGAACCGCCCGATATTGACCAGCCGCATAGGGCCGTCGGGCAGTGGCGGCGGATCATTGAAGTGCGCTGGCTCAATAGTGCAATGCACGACATGCAATCGCGGCCATGTCTCGAATGCCGCCCAGCGGGCCAGTTGACTGCGCCCGAACTGGCTGACCGCAACGGCAAACGCAGCGTGGTCCAGCTTCGCCCCCAGAGACAGCGCTCGCGGCGCGTCAAACTCCTCCGGTCCATGAATGGTAAAGCTGTAACCCGGCCCGCCCAGCTCGTGCGCCAGCAAAGCAACGGCGGTGGCATTGGTGCCAAAATGGGCATGCATATGATCAATGCCGGCACTAGCACATCGCCGCGCAACGGCGGCGGCTTCGGCGAGATAGACCAGATGTCGCAGAATCCCGGGATCTGATATACGCCCCATCTGCCAAGCCTGCCGTAATGCGCGCCCAAAACGGTGTGGCGCGGACAGAGCGCAAGTCAGCGTTTCGCGCAACAGACCCAAGGCGCCAAGATCGAGAACATATTCGGTCAGCGCCGCCTCTTCGCGATCCGCCGGGTCGACGAGTTCGCTCTCGCTGCGCCGCATCGCCAGCCGTACGATCCGTGCGCCCCCGGCTTCAAGCGCGCGCAGTTCACGCCGGATAAAGCTGTGCGAGGGCTGCGGATAGGTGTTCAGGATATATGCGATATTCACACCGTCTCCTACTTTGATTAGCCAACGCTAACCTTTTGCGCGCACGGTGAAAAGTGCCGTAATTTCTTCATTTTTCCCGTGTATTCTGATCGCAGGGGATACCTATAGGATATTGGCCGCCCGATCAGCGCTACAGCATATTGACCCCCCTTGGTGCCGGGCCTAGCCTGAGCACAATACCGCGATGGGCATGGATTTGATGCAAGCAATCACCGGGGCATTTCGGGGCGACGGGCTGATGGCGCGCGGGCTGCGCAGCGCTTCATACGTGGTGTTTGGCTATGGTACCAGTCAGGCGCTGCGTCTGGCGTCCAACCTTATTCTGACCCGGCTGCTGTTTCCTGAAGCATTTGGTATGATGGCGCTGATAAGCGTTGTGCTGGTCGGACTGGCGTTGTTTTCGGATGTCGGTATTGGCCCGGCCATCGCGCAGAATGAGCGCGGAGACGATCCGGATTTTCTGAACACTGCCTGGTCGATTCAGGTTGTGCGCGGTTTCGGGTTATGGGCGCTTACCGGGGCGCTTGCGGTGCCGGTGGCCCGCTTCTACGACGCTCCAGAACTCGCACTTTATCTGCCTTTGGCTGGAATTTCTCTGGCGATCTCGGGTTTTAACCCAACTCGGATTCATACGGCGCAACGGCACCTGCTGTTGGGCCGACTGACCGTGCTTGAGTTGTCCAGTCAACTGCTCAGCCTTGTGGTCGTGGTTGTCTTGGCGCTGATTATCAAGTCAGTTCTCGCGCTGGTGATTGGTGGCGTCGTATCCGCCGCCTTCATGTTAGCCTTGGCTCATTTTAACCTGCCCGGCCACAAAAACCGATTTCGCTGGGAACGCGCGGCGGCCGAGGAGCTGATCCGCTTTGGCAAGTGGATTTTTCTCTCCACGGCGTTCTCTTTTGTCAGCAGCCAAGGCGACCGTGCGATCCTTGGTCGGTTCTTAACGCTGGAGGCGCTTGGCTTCTATAATATCGGCTATTTCCTGGCCAGTTTTCCGACCATCCTTGGCCATACCATGACGCATAAGATATTGATTCCGGTCTATCGCGACCTTTGCCACGACGCGACTGGGTCAGGACAGCGTAAGCTGCGCATGATGCGCTTCGGCCTTAGCGCTATACTGTTGTCGATGCTTGCAATAATGGCCCTGTTTGGGCCGGCATTGGTCGAGTTTCTTTACGATGACCGTTACATGCTGGCGATGCCGATGGTGACGCTGATTGCATGCGCACAGATTCCTTCAATAATCGGTATGAGCTATGAGCAGGCCGCGCTTGCCGCCGGCGACAGCCGGTCTTATTTCTTGCTATCGGCGACGCGCGCCGTTCTACAGGTGTCGCTGCTGGTGGCGGGCGTATCGCTGTTCGGATTGACCGGTGCCATCAGCGCAATGGGATTGGCGTTATTGTTGGCCTATCCTGTGCTCATTTGGTTATCACGCCGCCACCGCGTCTGGGACCCGTTGCACGATTTGCTGTTTTTCACCCTAGGTGCAGGATTGACCGCGCTAGCGCTCATATTGCACTGGAACCTGATCAGCGCGATGGCTAGCGCGCTCTGACGCGATGCGGAAATTCGTTTGATACACTCCGGTTGCCGCCTTACAGGCAGGCGTCAACTTGTCCGTCGCCAAAACCAGCCGCGCTGGCGTGGCTCCGTTTCAAGATGCGGAATCGATATCACCGGCTCAAGACCAGTTTCGCGCTCCATCTGCACCGCGCTGCGAATGACAGGTCGGCGCAAGTCTAACAGAAAGGCAATCAGAAGCGCCAAACCGAGGCTTGCCACTCCGCCCATTGCCGCGACTTTCTTGCGGCTCCCACCTGTGGGGTAATCGGGCAATCCCGCAGGTTCAATAACCGTAAGCCGTTCGGCCTGTTGTTCGCTTTCAAGCCCAAAGCCGACTTCAGCCTCGGATTGTCGAGCCATCACCATGTCCAGTTGGCGCTGCACGTCGTCGCGCTCGCGCGTCAGCACATTCAATTCGCGCTCGATTTCCGGGGTAGTCTCGATCGATGCCATCAGGTCGTGGCGGCGATTTTCCAGCAGGCTCCGCTGTTCCGTCAGAATAGCCAACTCGTCATCGTAGTCTTGACGCAGACGCTGTGCCGTAGCATCCCGCGCAGTGCGGATCTCACGCTCTGCTTGGCGTTCGATCGCGATCGTTTCACGGTCAATCTCCAGAAGCGTCTGATTTATAGCGTCGATCTCCGCGCGCCGCGACTCGACGCTGCCGGGCAGAGAAACGTCATGCGTATTACGAAAGTCAACGATACGATCTTCAAGCGCTGCCAATTCCGTGCGCAATACCCGTTCCCGCTCCGCAAAAAATTTCAGCGTCTCGCGGGCCTGCAGAATCCGCGAATCGACGCTCAGCTCAATAATGCGCTGAGAGATCTCGCGCGCAACCGCCTGTGCCAGCTCTGGGCTTGACATTTCGGCACTGACCGTCAGCACGGAGATGGCGCCGTCATCGCTATATCCGGTACGCGCTGCTGCCACCACATCGATGCCTACCGAACGGCGGAAGAGATTGACCTTTTCATTCGGGGTTAATGGTAGGTTTGAGTAGAGTCCGAGTTTTTCGATCAATTCAAAGATACTGCCACGCGTCATCAACTGTTGCTCGACAAGTTGAAGCCGCCGCGCCGATGTTCCCTGGACAGTTGAGCGCGCCAATTCATCTGCGACCTTCGGCCGGGCCAGTTGAAGCACTTGGTATGACGTGTAGACATGAGGACGTGAAAGCGCGAAATAAACTGACGCGAGACAGCCCAACAGCACGATCAAACCAATCAGAATCGCGCGCCTGCGCACGAGATCTATAATATCTTCAAAGCTGTGTATCGGCCCCATATTGCGACCTTTCTACCCTTAAAACCAAGTACTCATATGCGAAACGGCGCTTTGACTATCTCTCTCACCCGGAACGGCGCGCTCGGTTCAGGATAACTCCCAATAACGGGCTCTGTCCCTCCAATATGCGTTCACAAGCAGCAATCTCGCGCGCAAGGGTGCGGGTGCCGTCGGTTACCAGTAGAACCCCGTCAAGTTGCGGCAGGAATGCAGCCAGATCATCATGTTCGAGAACCGCCGGAAAATCGTAGAGTATTGCGTCAGGACGCAATGCCGCGTTCATGCGCACCAGCGAGTCCGCGCTGCGGGGGTCGTGAAACACCTCGGCCGCGCCGCGATCGACCTTATATGCCTGCCCGACAGCAAGCGTGTCACTGGTGCGCATGAGATGTTGATCGATACCAATGCGTCCCGACAGAAAATCGGGCAGATCGCCATGGCGGGCTAAATCCAGCGCCGTGGCAATCCCCGGATTCCGCTGGTTCATATCCATCAAGACCGTTCTACTGCCCGGCACGCGGGCAATGCTTTGAGCTAGATTAACTGCCGTAAACGTTGTCCCGCAACCCGATGTCGGCGCCGCGATCGCAATACGGTTCCAGCCATGCGACCGCAATGATTGCAATAACCGCGTGCGCAGCAGGTCGAATGCACTGCGGGCGGGATCCGGACGGAAAAAATCAGCCAAAAGCATCCTGCGCGCGGGGTTTCCACGCCGGTCTGGGCGCATCAGCGGCAGCCCCTCAAAGTGCCGTGCGGGATCCCCCGCGTCCAATGGCAGCAAAGCCATCGACTCGGCCCGCACCAGCGGATCATTCGAGGGCATGACCTTGGCAGATTCGGCATCGGTATAATTTTGTCGATCGTAGAGTTTTTTGCCCGACATCTGCGTCATCTGTTACCTGATATCCAAATTATACCGTGGCCCCCAATGGATTTATCCGATCTTATAATCGTGCCAACATACTGAAGCATCCGTTGCATTATGCCCAAGTCTTCCACAAGATATAAGCGAAAGTCATGCCGCCTCAATACCCTGTCCGGCGTAATACCACGCCGACTGTGCGCAACAGCAACGCCATATCGCCACGGCACGATAGGTCGGCATAATAGGTTGCATCAAGTCGCGCGCGATCAGCAAACTCGCCCTCATTACGCGCGGACACCTGCCAAAGCCCTGTCAGACCCGGTCTGAGCGCGAAATATGGTTCAGGATCACCATAAAGCACTAACTGCTCCGGTAGCATGGGGCGCGGTCCGACAATGCTCATTTCACCTTTGAGAACGTTCCACAATTGCGGCAGTTCATCCAAGGAGGAAGCCCGTAATACCGCGCCCAATCGTGTCACCCTGGGGTCGTGGCGCAGCTTTTGCGTGGTGCGCCATTCCTCGGCAAGCACAGGATCGTTTTCGAGATAGTGGCCTAGCAGCTGATCGGCATCACGCACCATCGAACGCAACTTGACGATCCAGAAGATGCGCCCGTCCTTGCCTAAACGGGCTTGTCGATAAAACGGCTGACCGCCCTCGATCCACAAGGCTAGTGCGCACAGCAGGATAATCGGTAACGTGACCGGCAAGGCCGCAAGCAAAAACAACAGGTCAAGGACAGGTTTACCGATGTACCGATAGATCCTCCGCCGCAAAACAATCTTCTGTCGATCTGAAATCGGCGTCTTTGAAGGTCGATCGGACTCGAAAACCGTGCTGCCGTTCTCGCCCGACGGGCTTAACCTCAGCGGTGCGTCGTCACGCCTAAGATCAACCTTTGAGCCAATAATCGGAGTGGGACCAATCTTAAAATCAACATTCTTCATAATTGCCCCCCAAAGAGCAATCTCCGTCAACTCGGAGTCCGGGCTCAAGACAGCAAAACTTGCCCGACACTTTTAAAATCAATTTAACCAGAGACCATACCTCTGGGCACATGTCCTCGATCAGATAAAACTTCGCGCTCTGGTCTAGTATTTAGGCGCCTTCTTCCACCTTTAGGGCGTTGCGTGACCGTTACGAATAAGGTCACATCCTGCAACAGATACGTAAGGAATGCTTTCTCTAGAAGCTCTTTCTTTCTACCCGGTTTACAGCTTGAGCAGGGTAACAATGAAGAGGCGAATCGATCAAGCAGGGTATTCACTACCTTATCACCGGCCTGATGAGGAATAGTACAGAAGCTATGCGACTTTTCCTAACTCATGTAACGCGACGCTTCTCCAACTTGGGAACCGCCCCGTGCGTTGTAGATTCGCCTTGGCTGTGCTTGATATTTCCGACAGATGATCAAGAATTGCAACAGACAAGAGCGATGAATTCAACGATGCAGAAAAATGATATTGGCGTCAACTGGATCGCAGTCGAAATTCGGGCCGAAACTCTCAAAGCGTGGGCCATGAAAGACACCCGCGCCTTGGCTTCCTCCACAGCCAATCGGACACAGAGCGGATTGGAGAGCGAGCTACTGGCATTGATCGGTCACTGGTTGACGGCAAATGTTAGAATAGATGTGGTCGCATGCGGCCCGAGCGAGGCGCCGCTGCACCCCATTCCCGCCAAACCGGCCGAACTATCGGCAGTTGCGGCAGCGATAGCGGATAAACGGGTTGCCCTGTCATATCTGCCGGGCCTGTCTCAGACCGCACCACCGGCAATAATGCAGGGGCCGGAAACCCACATTGCCGGCTTTCTGTCGCTGAATCCTGGCTGGGACGGGGTAATCTGTCTACCCGGAGCGCAGACAGTCTGGGCCCATGTCAGCGCCGGAGAAGTCGTCAGCTTTCAGAGCTTTCTTACTCTCGGCCTTATCCAAACTCTGTCGCGTGACCTCCAGATCTCCGGATGTGGTGCAGAATTCGGGAATGACGACCCTGCCTTCGCCGAGGCTGTCAACGAAACGCTAACGCGCCCAGAGAGGCTGGCGACGCGCCTGGCGGCCATCCCGGCACAACACCGCCTGACTGGGCAGACCCACAAGACCGGATATGCACAGCTCTTGGGGTTTTTGATCGGGGCTGAACTGGCAGCGGCGCGGCCCTATTGGCTGGGTCAACAGCTTGCGGTGATTGGCGACAATGACGCTGCATCGGCTTATCAACGCGCCTTGTCTCTTCAGGGCGCGCCGAGCGTGCTGGCCGATGATACCGCCACCCTGCTAAAAGGCATGGCAGAGCGCCGTATTATCCTTTAATCTCAGCGCCATACCCGTTATAGTAAGTGTATCACATGAAGCGGCCACTCTGCTGGGAGATTAAGGTGGTTGCGGAATTCGACTTGCCTTGCATGATACAGGTCCGCGCCAGCATTGTGGCTGGCGCGGATTCATGGGAAGTGATGCGGCACAACCTGCTTTTTTCGATGAGGAGCGCATGACACAAATCATTCAATCTCTTGACGAGATCCAGTCACAGTATCCGGCGATGTTCGTTGATCTCTGGGGCTGTGTTCATGATGGCGTGCGCGCCCTGCCCGATGCCGTCGCGGCCTTGCAGGCCTACCGCAAAAGCGGCGGCGTCGTGGTTCTGGTGACCAATTCGCCCAAACCCCGCGCTGGGGTCGAACGGCAACTGACGGCGGTCGGCGTGCCGGACGATGCTTGGGACGCCATTGCCAGTTCCGGCGACAGCGCCCGTGCCGCCATGTTCGAGGGCGTTGTCGGTAAAAAGGTCTGGTTCATGGGAGATTGGGAGCGCGACGGCGGTTTCTTCGATCCGATGCAAGTGATCAGTGATCCGGTGGCGATCGAACGGGTTCCGCTGGAAGAGGCCGAAGGCATCGTTTGCAGCGGTCTGTTCCCCGACCAGTCCAAACCGGAAGAAAGCCGGCCCCAGTTTCTTTACGCCAAGCAGAAGGGGCTGAAACTGCTTTGCGCGAATCCCGATATCGTCGTCGATCGGGGCGACACCCGGGAATGGTGCGCCGGGGCGCTGGCGCAGCTTTATACCGAGATGGGTGGCGAAAGTTTTTATTTCGGCAAGCCGCACCCGCCAATCTATGATCTGGCCCGCCGCCGTCTGGCTGCGCTGGGGCGCGATGTCGAGACGGGTTCGATTCTTGCCATCGGCGATGGCGTGCAGACCGATATTCTGGGTGCGATGGGTGAAGGTATCGATTCTCTTTTCATCAGCGGCGGACTGGCCCTGAAAGAAACCAACACCACGCATCAACCGGATGAAACTGCACTAAGGTCTTATCTCGAAAAGGAAAAGGTAGAGCCGACCTTCACCATCGGCGCGTTGCGCTGATGTTTTTAGGGCTTGATTTTCTGCGCTCGCAAAGCAATAAAGTTACGCAAGCAGGGCCTGTGAGGTCCTTTAATTGCTGCGGCGATCAGAGCGAGGAAATCATGTTGGACAATCTGCCCCGTGGAACGATCTGTATCGAAGACATCGAAATGGGCATGACGCGCCATTTGCGAAAAACCGTAACCGATGCGGATATCGAGTTGTTCGCGCAGATCTCGACCGATCGCAATCCGGTGCATCTGGATGATGATTATGCCCGTGACACTATCTTCCAGGGGCGGATCGCCCACGGCATGCTCACTGCGGGGTTGATCTCGGCGGTGATCGGAGAGCAATTGCCGGGGCACGGCACCGTCTATATGGGCCAGTCACTGAAATTCCTTGGCCCCGTGCGCCCCGGTGACATGGTCTATGCCGAAGTCAAGGTGATCGACATCGACATCTCCAAGCGCCGCGTCAAGCTGGACTGCCATTGCGAGGTTGACGGCAAGAAGGTGCTGGTGGGCGAGGCCATGGTCCTGGCACCGTCGCGCAAGTTTGATTGACGCGCGGCGGGCTTGCCCAGATTGACGATGGATTGCATGGCTGCTGCGCACCTTAGGACCCCGTGACCGGTTTCATAGGCGACGCTGGGAGGCGTCTTGTTTTCGACACGAAACCGCTTCACACTTTGACTGTTGCGCATTAGGCAAGGGCCATGCGTATTATCCGTGACTATCAGTTCGTCGAACCGCAAGATCGTGGCGCCAGCGCCGCAATCGGCAATTTCGATGGTGTGCATCTGGGGCATCAATCTGTCATCGACATTGCGCGTCATGCGACACCCGATGCGCCCTTGGGTGTTTTGACATTCGAGCCGCATCCACGGGAATATTTCGCGCCCCAATCTCCGCCTTTTCGCCTTATGGGACGACAGGCGCGGGCCAGCCGGCTGGAGAAAATCGGCGTCGATCTGTTATATGAACTGCATTTCAACACCGCGCTGGCCACCATGTCGCCGCATGAATTTGCCCGCGATGTCATTTCCGAAGGTCTGGGTCTGGCGCATGTGGTTGTGGGCGAGGATTTCCGGTTCGGTCAGGGGCGCAGCGGCAATTCGGCCGACATGGTCCGCTTTGGCGGCGAAATGGGGTTCGGCGTCACCCTTGCGCCCCTGCTGGGCAATGGAGATGTCACGGTGTCCTCGACCGCGATCCGCCAGGCGCTCAGCGACGGGCGGCCGCGTGATGCTGCGGCGATGCTTGGCCATTGGCACCGTATTCAGGGCCGTGTCATCACCGGCGAGCAGCGCGGCCGCATCATGGGCTATCCAACCGCCAATATGTCGATCGACGGGCTGCACCCACCGGCCTTTGGCGTCTATGCGGTCTTGGCCGATGTTCTGGATGGCCCCCACAAGGGCAGCTACCATGGCGCAGCCAGTATCGGCGTGCGCCCCATGTTCGGGGAAAATCAGGCCAATCTAGAAACCTTTCTGCTGGACTTTTCCGGCGATCTTTATGGTGCGACTCTGTCTGTGGCGCTGGTCGATTATCTGCGCCCGGAGCTGAAATTCGATAATATCGAGGCCTTGATCGCGCAAATGGATGACGACTGCGCCCAAGCCCGCGCCATATTGGCCCAGACATGAGTGATCCGATCAATCGTGACGGGCTGGCGCCGCGCTTCTGGGAGCGAAAACCCCTTGACCGTATGACCCGGCGGGAATGGGAGGCGCTGTGCGACGGCTGCGGAAAATGCTGTCTGAACAAGCTTGAAGACGAAGACACCGGCGAAATCGAGTTGACCCGGGTTGCCTGCCGTCTGCTCGATGATTGTACCAGTCTTTGCGCGCATTACGAAATCCGCCACCAGTTCGTGCCAGAATGTATCGTGCTGCGCCCCAGCACCCTGGAAAAGAACCTGTACTGGATGCCGCAGACCTGTGCCTACCGGCTTTTGTGGGAAGGCAAACCCCTTTATGACTGGCACCCGCTGATCTCGGGCGATCCCGAAAGCGTCCACCGTGCCGGCGTTTCCCTGCGCGGCCAGACGGTTTCCGAGTTCGATACCCCCGAAGAGGACTGGGAAGATTACATCATCGAGGAGCCGACCTGATGTTTTTTGCCTCTGACAATGCCGGCCCGGTGCACCCCAAGGTCATGGCGGCGCTACACGAAGCCAATACCGGCCACGCTTTGCCCTATGGCGATGACGAACTGATGGACGAGGTGCGCCAGCGCTTGCGCGACCTGTTCGAGGCACCCGACGCGGCGGTCTATCTGGTGGCGACCGGTACCGCCGCCAATGCCCTTGCTCTGGCCACAATGTGCAAGCCGTGGCAGACCGTGTTCTGCTCACCAGTGGCCCATATTCAGGAAGACGAGTGCAACGCGCCCGAGTTTTATTCCGGCGGTGCCAAGCTGACGCTTGTGCCGGGCGGCGACCGTATGTGCCCCGAAGCCTTGCGTAGCGCCATCAAGGCCGAAGAAAACCGCGGCGTACATGGGCCTCAGCGCGGGCCGGTCTCAATCACGCAAGTCACCGAATCTGGCACGGTTTACGATCTGGATGAACTGCGGGCGCTGACCGAGATTGCGCAGGAATTCCAGCTACCGGTGCATATGGACGGCGCACGGATCGCCAATGCCGTGGTAAAACTCGACTGCACCCTCGCCCAGATGACCTGGAAGCTGGGCGTCGATGCAGTGTCGTTCGGCGGCACCAAGAATGGGCTGATGGGCGTCGAGGCGGTGATCTTTTTCGATCCAGCCAAGGCGCAGGAGTTCGAATATCGCCGCAAGCGCGGGGCGCACCTGTTCTCCAAACATCGCTATCTGTCGGCGCAGATGGCCGCCTATCTGCGTGACGATCTGTGGCGCGAATGCGCGCTCAAAGCGAACGCAAACGCCCGCCGTCTGGCGCAAGGGTTGGAGCAAGCCGGGGCTGAAATTCTGCACAGACCGGATGCCAACATGGTTTTCGCTGCTCTCCCACGACGCATCCATCATCGCCTGCTTGCGGCGGGCGCGCAGTACTACCCTTGGACCGGTGATTTCAATGGGCCCGCTGATGAAATGTTGGGCGCAAGACTGGTCTGTGACTGGTCTCTCGACACTGCTGATATCAACCGGTTTTTGGATATCTTGCAGACATCCGTTTCAGAATAGAGATGTAACATCCACCAAGCGCTGAAAAGCCTGTTATGTGGCTGACCGATGGCATCTGCCCCACCTCATGATATTCATATGCACTCCCACCCCACGCTTGCCCCCCGGCAGAGCAACCGCTATGGCCTGCAAATGCTAGACACCAAACTGAACCGCCCTGACCTGCCCGCCGAAATTGCTCGGCGCCGCACTTTTGCCATCATCAGCCATCCGGACGCGGGCAAGACCACCCTAACGGAAAAATTCTTGCTGTTCGGTGGGGCCATCCAGATGGCCGGTCAGGTCCGCGCCAAAGGCGAGGCGCGCCGCACCCGATCTGATTTCATGGCGATGGAAAAGGATCGCGGAATTTCCGTATCCGCATCAGCAATGTCGTTCGATTTCCATAACTTCCGGTTCAATCTGGTCGACACACCGGGCCACTCGGATTTCTCGGAAGACACCTATCGCACGCTGACAGCCGTGGACGCGGCAGTGATGGTGGTCGACGGGGCCAAAGGGGTGGAAAGCCAGACGCAAAAACTGTTCGAGGTCTGCCGTCTGCGCGATCTGCCGATCCTGACCTTTTGCAACAAGATGGACCGCGAAAGCCGCGATACCTTTGACATCATTGACGAAATTCAGCAAAATCTTGCTATCGACGTCACGCCGGCCAGTTGGCCGATCGGGGTTGGGCGCGAGTTTTTGGGATGCTACGATATCCTCAATGACCGTCTTGAGCTGATGGACCGGGCCGACCGCAACCGTGTCGCGGAATCGGTTCGCATTGACGGTCTTGATGACCCCAAGCTGGATGAGTTGATCCCCGCCAACTTGTTGGAGAAACTGCGCGAAGAGGTCGAGATCGCGCGCGAATTGCTGCCCCCCCTGGACCCGCAATCGGTGCTTGAGGGGCATTTGACGCCAATCTGGTTCGGCTCGGCGATCAATTCGTTCGGCGTCAAGGAATTGATGGAAGGCATCGGCACATACGGACCGGAACCGCAGCCACAATCTGCAGATCCTAGACAGATTTCACCCGAAGAAACAAAGGTTTCCGGCTTTGTCTTCAAGGTTCAGGCGAACATGGACCCGAAGCACCGCGACCGTGTCGCCTTTGTGCGGATGGCCTCGGGGCAGTTCAAACGCGGCATGAAGCTGACCCATGTACGTAGCAAGAAGCCGATGACGATCTCAAACCCGGTGCTGTTTCTGGCAGCAGATCGGGAACTAGCGGATGAAGCGTGGGCAGGCGATATTATTGGCATCCCCAACCATGGCCAATTGCGCATCGGCGACACCCTGACCGAAGGCGAAATGCTGCGCGTAACCGGAATTCCCAGCTTCGCGCCGGAATTGTTACAAACGGTACGTGCAAACGATCCTCTGAAGTCCAAACATCTGGAAAAGGCCCTGATGCAATTTGCCGAAGAAGGGGCCGCCAAAGTCTTCAAACCCACTATCGGCTCGGGCTTTATCGTGGGCGTGGTCGGACCGCTGCAATTCGAAGTACTCGCCAGCCGGATCGAGCTGGAATATGGCCTACCCGTACGCTTTGAATCGTCCCAGTTCACATCGGCTCGCTGGGTGAATGGCGAAAAGCCAGCCGTAGATAAATTTACAGAAGCGAATAAACAGCATATCGCCCACGACAATGATGGCGACATCGTATATCTCACCCGTCTGCAATGGGACATTGACCGTATCGAGCGCGACTACCCGGATGTCCGCTTGACGGCCATTAAGGAAATGCAGGCGGTCTGAGGTTTCGGAGCCCAGCCATTCTCCTCATTGGTAATCGTCGCCAGCGGCAACATCGTGGAACCTGTCCGCTAAATCGGGCAACACTTGGTCTGCATGGGCTTTTCGGCGGATTATACCCCGACACTGCCAACCAGCGCGGCGCGCATGTTTCTAAGTTGTGGCCGAGGGTCTGCAATCTTGCTTCAGCCACAAAAAGATACAGGGATTTCTCGAATGTTGCTTGGTAGATAATCACCATCGCAACAAATGCTGCACAAAGTATAGATTTCGCGCCAGGCCGTTTGACCGCTGCTCCGCTTCTTGTTAAGACCCTGCCCAAACCTGACTGTACATAAGTGCAGGGCCGGACGGGCCCGGTTTACACCAGACGTGCGGGCCAGAGCAGAGTCCGCAAGATGCGGATATACATGACGAAATTCACAGATCTGAACCTGAACCCCAAAGTATTGAAGGCCATAAACGAGGCCGGCTACGAATCACCGACACCGATTCAAGCGGATGCCATTCCGCCCGCACTGGAAGGGCGCGACGTGTTGGGCATTGCTCAAACCGGTACCGGCAAAACCGCCGGGTTCGTGCTTCCGATGATCACGCTTCTGGCCCGTGGCCGTGCCCGCGCCCGGATGCCGCGCAGTCTGGTGCTTTGCCCAACACGGGAACTTGCCGCGCAGGTGGCTGAGAACTTCGACACCTATACGAAATATGTAAACCTGACCAAGGCTTTGCTGATCGGTGGGGTGAGCTTTGGCGAGCAAGACAAACTGATCGACAAAGGGGTCGACGTGCTCATCGCAACGCCGGGCCGCTTGCTGGATCATTTCGAACGGGGCAAGCTGATCCTGTCCGACGTCAAGGTCATGGTCGTGGACGAAGCCGACCGAATGCTCGACATGGGGTTCATTCCCGATATCGAAAAGATCTTTGGCTTTACCAATCCGCTGACTCGGCAGACTTTGTTTTTCTCGGCCACCATGGCCCCCGAGATCGAACGGATCACCAACACCTTCCTCTCCAACCCGTTTCGCGTCGAGGTGGCGCGTCAGGCCACCACGGGCGAGAACATCAAACAGGGCGTCGTGATGTTCACGGCCTCGCGCAAAGACCGCGAGGGCAGCGAGAAGCGCAAGCTTTTGCGCGCTCTGATTGACGCCGAAGGCGAAAAATGCACCAACGCGATCATTTTCTGCAACCGGAAATCGGATGTGGATATCGTTGCAAAATCCCTGAAGAAATACGGCTACGACGCCGCACCGATCCACGGTGATCTGGATCAGAGCCAGCGCACCCGGACCTTGGACGGATTCCGCGCGGGCGATCTACGTTTTCTCGTTGCCTCCGACGTGGCGGCGCGCGGCCTTGATATTCCAGCGGTGAGCCATGTGTTCAACTTTGACGTGCCTTCCCATGCCGAAGACTATGTCCATCGCATTGGCCGGACCGGTCGGGCCGGCCGTGATGGTGCCGCCATCATGATCTGTGTTCCGCGCGATGAGAAAAACCTGGCCGACATCGAACTACTGGTGCAAAAGCCAATTCCGCTTATCGAAAATCCGCTAAAAACGGCGACGAGCGACGAACCTGAAGCAGAAGTAGCGCCTGCGGAAGAGAAGCAGCCGAGCCGCAGTCGCAGGTCGAGCACGGCGAAAAAAGCCGAACCGAAGCGCGACGCGGCCCCCAAACCCGTAGCTGCTGAGGAAGAAAACTCGCAAAAGGCCAATCGAAAGCCATCGGCGCGTGGCAAAAATGGCAAGAACGGCGGCGAAGTGATCGGCATGGGCGATCATCTGCCCAGTTTCATTGCGTTGAGCTTTGAGGAACGCCGCGCCGAGAGCTGAACCCGGCGCGCCTTTTTTTAAGTTCAGAGCCGCGCAATCGAGTCAGCGCATCCGGCTGATCACGACTGTCACTTCGGGCTTTCTGCCGATCTCGTTTTGTGCGCTTTGTCTTACCGTGCGGCGCAAGGATTCGGTCAGCGTGGCGTCGCTGGCCAGAGTCTTTTCGTTCGCGCGACTTAGGAACTGACCTATATCTGCTTCCAGAACTTCGACCAGTGGCGCGTTTGACTTGCCGCTATCTGGCAGGCCCATGATCTCGCACCATGGATCGCCCAAAGGTTCGTCTTCTTCGTCCAAAATAATCGTCGCGGTAACATGCCCGTTCAGGGCCATGCGGATTCGGTCGCGAACCACCCCGTCCATCGCGCCGATCAGTACCGACCCGTCCAGATAACTGCGTCCGGTTTCGACGTAATCCACGACTTTTGCCTTAACATCCGTCAAATCGACCATCGTGCCATTCACCGCAAGGACACCTTGCATGCCGCGCGATCCCGCCAGTTTCACATGTTCCCGCAGATGCCGGTGCTCGCCATGCATCGGGATCAGGATCTCAGGGTTAACGATGTCATGGATGCGCTCCAAATCGGGGCGATTGGCATGACCGCTGACATGGTATTGGCCTGTGTCGTCATCAACAACATCAACGCCTTTTTCACTCAGCGCGTTCATGATCCGGATCACGCCCCGTTCATTTCCCGGAATTGTTTTGGACGAGAACAGGAACAGATCACCTTCTTTCAGTTCCAGCCCCTGATATTTACCCCGTGCCAACTGAGCGCTGGCAGCGCGCCTTTCACCCTGGCTACCGGTGACCAGAAGCATCACACTATCACGGGGCAAATCACGGGCCTCTTCGGCACTGACCACCTGTGGAAAATTGTTCAGCACCCCCGTTTCGGCCGACGCTTCAATCATGCGTCGCATCGCGCGCCCCAGAAGTACAATCGACCGCCCTGCCCTTTGGCCCGCTTCGGCCAAGGTTTTGACCCGTGCAACATTGCTGGCAAAGGTCGTCGCAACGACCATGCCCTCGGCCCGCTCAACCAGAGTTTCGATCGCCGGGCCAAGGCTGGCTTCGGATCTTCCCGGATGGGGTGAAAACACGTTCGTGCTGTCACAAATTAGCGCTTTTACCCCATCTCTTGCGACATCGACCCAAAGTTCGGGGTCAAATGCTTCGCCGACCAATGGTGTCGGATCAAGTTTGAAATCACCAGTATGAATGAGCCGGCCCACCGGCGTGTCGATGACCAATGCTGCACTTTCGGGAATCGAGTGCGAGATCGGCAGAAAACCCACTGTGAAAGGCCCGGCGGCAACGGTTTCGGGCCATGCCGACACGGTGACGATTGCTTCCGGTGGATGACCGTGCTCGACCATCTTGCCGCGGGCAATATTAGCGGTGAATGCGCGAGCGTGGATCGGCGCGCCCAATGCGCGGTAGAAGTGCGCGATACCGCCTATATGATCCTCGTGGGCATGGGTGACAAAGATGGCCTCAAGCCGGTCCGCCCGTTCAATCAGCCAGTTCATGTCGGGCATAATCAGATCGACACCCGGCGTGCTCTCCATATCTGGAAATGCGACGCCCAAATCCACAAGAATCAGACGCTCGGCCCCCGGAGCGCCATATCCGTAAACATAGGCGTTCATGCCGATTTCGCCGGCACCGCCAAGCGGCATGTAAATCAATCTTTCACGAGTCATGTGGTGGAATTATATCCTTGTTAAATTGGTGGATCACGGTCAGACCGTGCATTGTTAGGTCGCTTTCAAGCGCATCGAACAGATTCTCGCTTTGCTGGAACAACGGCGCCAAGCCTCCGGTCGCGACGATTTTCATTTTGCGATCGCGCTCATCCTTGATACGGGCACATATCTCACGCACCAGCCCGACGTAACCCCAGAAAATCCCGGATTGTATACAGGCCACAGTATTGGTTCCCACAACTTTTTCCGGCGACGTGATATCAACATGGGGCAATGCGGCGGCGGCCATGTGCAAAGCTTCAAGGCTCAGGTTGACCCCCGGAGCAATTACACCGCCAATATAGGCACCATCAGTATCAACCACATCAAAGGTCGTCGCGGTGCCAAAATCGACGACAATCAAATCACCGCCATGGCGATCAAACGCCCCTGCGGCATTCACCAATCGGTCGGGGCCAATGGCAGTCCCTGCATCGACACGCGGATTTTGCGGCAAAAGACAATCGGGTTTTCCAACAACCAGCGGGCGCGCATCATAGAACCGATCAGCAAATACCCGAAGATTGTAAACCACACGTGGCACCGAAGACGAGATGATCACCTCGGTGATATCCGGCTCGATCTGGTAGTGATCGAGCAATGTCGAAAACCATGTGAAATAGGAATCCGCCGTGCGGACATGGTTCGTACAGGTGCGCATGGTACAGATAAAACGGGTGCCGTCCCAAACGGAAAACACCGTATTGGTATTGCCACAATCGATCGCCAATAGCATAGGGGATTGCCCCTTTCTGTTCAGAAAAACACCTCTGCCGCCGGTATTGCCACCCGGCCCTGTGCGCACTGCAGCACAAGATTACCAGCCGAGTCCACTGTCTCGAATCTGCCCTGTGTCTGGGTCGTGCCGGTCCGCGCCGTAATCACTTCCCCGATCCGCGCCGCGCTGGCCAGCCAGGCTGTGCGGATGGGTTCAAAGCCCTGACTTATGAAAGTCGCCTCGCGGCGAGCATAGGCGGCAGCAAGATAATCTAGAAATGTTTCGGGGTCGATCTGCGCGCCAGTTTCCGAAAACAGCGACACCGGACACAGCCCCCCCGGCTCGACCGCCTCGGGCGTCGTCAGCAGATTCACCCCAATACCGATCGAGAGATGGCCCAGCCGCGCGCCCTGTCCCGAACTTTCAAGCAAAATACCGGCCAGCTTACCGCCATTTAGAAGCACATCATTGGGCCATTTCAAGGCAAATCCGTCGCTGCGCCCGCTTACGGCAACGCAGGTGTCCAAAAGCGCCAGCGCCGCAACAAAGCTGCGCAGCGATGCAACCGTCAACGGTTCTTTGGGAAACAGGACCAAAGTGGCCGACAGGTTGCCAACCGGATCGACCCAGCCGCGCCCACGCCGCGCGCGCCCGGCCAATTGGCGATGCGCCATGATCCATTCAGGGCCGGTCAGGGCTGGCGCTATTCGCGCCGCTTCGTCCAGCGTCGAATCGACTTGATCCAATATGCGTCGGCCGTAGCCTTCCGGCCAGATTGCCCCCTGCGTCATCGTGCAGGAGGCCACCCAGACCAAGCCAATGTGCGATCAGTTGACAAGGGTCGCTGCTGCCGATGCCGCTGCGGTCTCGACACCGAACATGTTGACGATTCCCAGCAACATCACCGCTGCCGATACCATCAGTGCGCCCCACAGAACCGGGGTTGAATTCGTTTCAAGTACTTCGCCTTCCTCGCCAAAATACATATAATAGACGATGCGCAGGTAATAAAACGCCGCAATTACCGAGGCGATCACACCGGCCACGGCCAGCCAGACAAGCCCGCCTTCATAGGCCGCGCGTAGCACATACAGCTTGCCGAAAAAGCCCAAGAATGGCGGCACCCCGGCAAGGCTGAACAGCAAGACCAGCATGGCCATTGCTTTGCCGGGTTCGCGCCGGGCATACATATTGAGCGCGCGGATATCAGTGATCGGCACCCCGTCACGCTCCATCATCAGGATGAAGGCAAAGGTGCCGACATTCATGGTGACATAGATTGCCATATAGATCAGCATCGCCTGCACGCCAAACGCGTTTCCGGCGGCCAGCCCCATCAACGCAAAGCCCATATGGGTGATCGAAGAATAGGCCATCAGGCGCTTGAATTCCCACTGCCCGATGGCGCCGACCGCGCCGAGGAACATCGAGAACAGCGACAACACCGCAATGACCTGCTGCCAGTCACCGACTGCGCCGCCAAAGGCATCAAACAGCACCCGCGCGAACAAGCCCATCGCCGCCAGCTTCGGGGCCGTTGCAAAATAGGCGGTGACCGGCGTCGGAGAACCTTCATAGACATCCGGTGTCCACATGTGGAACGGTACCGCGCTGACCTTGAACGCCAGACCCGAGATCAGGAAGATCAATCCGAACAGCAAGCCGATCGACACCTCGCCTTCAAGCGCGGTCTGGATGATGCCGCTGAACAATGTTGTTCCGGCATAGCCATAGACCAGCGACGCGCCATACAGCAACATCCCCGAGCTGAGCGCGCCCAGGACGAAATATTTCAGCCCCGCTTCGGTCGATTTGACGCTGTCCCGGCGCAAGGCCGCGATCACGTAAAGCGACAGAGATTGCAGCTCGAGCCCCATATACAGCGCCATCAGGTCGCCGGCACTGACCATCATCATCATGCCAACCGTGCCAAGCGCCACCAATATCGGGAATTCGAAGCGCAGCAATCCGCGCCGCTGCATGTAATCCTGGCTCATCACCAGAACGATTGCCGCCGCGATCAGGATTGCAACTTTGGAAAACCGTGCAAACCCGTCATCGATGAACATTCCGTTAAAGGCGATTCTTGTGCCCTCTCCGTTCGCAGCAATCCAAGCCGCAAGCACAACCATTACCAAACCGGTCAGCCAGACCAAAATCGGTGCCGCGCCATCCTTGCGGGTATAGACTCCGCCCAGCAGCGCCAGCATTGCAAAGATAGCCAGAACGATTTCGGGGAGAATGACGTTCAGATCGGCCTGTATCGACATGTCCATGATCCGTAAAATCCCTTAATTCGAAGCGTGCTGCAGGGCGGTTTCCGCCGCGTTCAACGCAGTATCATAATTGGCGACCAAGGCGGCTGTTGAAGGCCCGATGATGTCGGTGACCAAGGATGGGTAGACACCCAAGAGCACGGTCATCGCCACCAATGGCGCAAAAATCGCCTTCTCACGGGCTGACATATCGGCAATGGTTTTCAAACTTGCCTTGGTCAGATCCCCAAACACCAAACGGCGATAGAGCCAGAGCGCATAGGACGCGCTGAGGATAACGCCAGTAGCGGACACAAACGCGACCCAAGTATTGACCTGAAAGACACCAAACATGGTCAGAAATTCGCCGATGAACCCGCTGGTACCGGGCAAGCCCAGATTGGCCATGGTGAACAACATAAAGATCAGCGCAAAGGCGGGCATCCGGATGGCAAGCCCACCATAGGCTTCAATCTCGCGTGTCTTCATTCGGTCATAAAGCACACCAACGACCAGAAAAAGGGCCGCAGAAATAAATCCGTGGCTGAGCATCTGGAAAATGGCCCCATCAATCCCCTGCTGGTTGGCCGCGAAGATCCCGATGGTCACGAAGCCCATATGCGCGACCGAGGTATAAGCGATCAGCTTTTTCATGTCCTCTTGAACCAGCGCCACAAGCGAAGTGTAGACAATTGCAATCGCACCCAGCCACAGCATCAGCGGCCCCAATACGTCGCTGCCTACCGGAAACATCGGCAGAGAAAAGCGCAGGAAGCCATAGCCGCCCAGTTTCAACAGGACCGCCGCCAGCACCACCGACCCTGCAGTGGGGGCCTCGACGTGGGCGTCAGGCAGCCAGGTGTGCACCGGCCACATCGGCAGTTTGACTGCAAAACTGGCAAAAAATGCCAGGAACAGAATTGTTTGCATGCCGCCAATGATCTGCAGACCCAGCAGGCTGAAGGTCTCGCTGCCGAACTGATGGCTCAGCAATGTCTCGATATCGGTTGTGCCGGCATCCGCAAACATGCCCACCAGCGCCACCAGCATCAGGACCGAGCCAAGAAACGTATAGAGGAAAAACTTGAACGACGCATAAATCCGGTTCTTGCCGCCCCAAATTCCAATGATCAGGAACATCGGGATCAGCCCGCCCTCGAAGAACAGGTAAAACAGCACCAGATCCAGTGCCGCGAACACGCCGATCAACAGCGTCTCCAGCACTAGGAATGCGATCATATATTCCTTGACGCGATCGGTGATCTTCCAACTGGCCAAGATTGTCAGCGGCATGATGAAAGTGGTCAGCATCACGAACAGAACGCTGATGCCATCGACACCCAGCTTGTACTGCAGTCCCAGCAGCCAGTCGGCCTGCTCGACAAACTGAAACCCGGTATTTTCGGGGTCAAAGCCAAACAGGATAAGCAGCGAGATCAGGAAAGTCGCCGTGGTCGCGAACAGCGCCACCCAGCGAGCGTTCTGGTTCGCCGCTTCGTCATTCCCGCGCAGGAACACCGCAAGGATTAATGCCGCTAGCGTCGGCAGAAAAGTAACAATGGAAAGTAGGTTGTCCATTACTGAACGCCTCCGCCGATCGACATCCAGGTGACCAGGGCAACGATGCCCAGCACCATCCAGAAAGCATAGGTAAAGATGAACCCGGATTGTGCCCGCCCGGCAAGTTTGGTGAAGAACGGCACGATCCCCATGGCGACTCCGTTCAGGAAACCATCGATCACGTTGCCATCACCGCGCCGCCAGAACAGGCGACCTACGCCAATGGCGGGGCGAACAAAAATCACGTCGTAAAGCTCGTCAAAATACCACTTGTTCTTGAAGAACAGATATAGTGGGCGCTGTGTTGCGGCCAGACGGCCCGGCAGCGACGGATTTACGATGTAGAACCAGACCGCCATGATCAGCCCGCCCAGCATCGCGACAAAGGGCGATACTTTAACCCAGACCGGTGCCGCATGCGCCTCTTCCAGAACGTGGTTATCCTGAGCGATGTACAGCGCGCCCTCGCCCGGTTGACCGGCAAAGACGTAGTGATGCGCCCCATCCGCAGCGCCGGCGCCGTCCTCGGCCACCGCCTCAGCCATCGGGATGCCGTAGAACTTGCCGACCTGATCCGCGTGGCCAAAGAAACTGCCATACCAGATCATACCGGCAAACACCGCGCCCACCGACAAAGCGCCCAGCGGAATCAGCATCGTCATCGGGCTTTCATGCGCATTATCATGGGTTTCCTGATCGCCGCGCGGCTTGCCAAAGAAGGTCAGGAAGATCAGACGCCACGAATAGAAACTGGTCAGCGCCGCTGCCGATACCAGCAGCCAGAACCCGTAACCGCTCCCCCCGGCCCAAGCGCTTTCGATGATCGCATCCTTCGAGAGAAACCCAGCGAAACCAATCTGTGTCAGCGGGATTCCGACACCGGTTATCGCCAGCGTGCCAATCATCATCGCCCAGAAGGTGTAAGGGATCTTCTTGCGCAATCCGCCATAGTTCATCATGTCCTGCTCGTGATGCATCGCATGGATCACCGAGCCCGCGCCAAGGAACAACAGTGCCTTGAAGAACGCATGCGTGAACAGGTGGAACATGGCCGCCGAATACATACCGACGCCCGCGGCAACGAACATGTATCCCAGCTGGCTACAGGTCGAATAGGCAATCACCCGTTTGATGTCGGTCTGCACCAGCCCCACGGTCGCTGCAAAGAACGCCGTGCTGGCCCCGATCACGGTGACGAACATCATCGCTTCTGGCGCGAATTCCATGAGCGGCGACATGCGCGACACCAGGAAAACCCCCGCCGTCACCATTGTTGCCGCGTGGATCAGGGCCGAAACAGGCGTCGGGCCTTCCATCGCATCGGGCAACCATGTGTGCAGGAACAATTGCGCCGATTTTCCCATCGCACCGATGAACAGCAAGAAGGCGATCAGGTTCGCCGCGCTCCATTCGGTCCACAGAAAGGTTAGCTGGGTTTCCGCCAGCGTCGGCGCATAGGCGAACACGTCATCAAACTTGATGCTGTCGACAAGAAAGAAAATGGCAAACATCGCCAGTGCGAAGCCGAAATCCCCGACCCGGTTGACCACGAACGCCTTGATCGCGGCGGCATTGGCACTGGGCTTGCGATAATAGAAGCCGATCAGCAGATATGATGCGACACCTACCCCTTCCCAGCCAAAGAACATCTGAATCAGGTTGTCGGCAGTAACCAGCGCCAGCATGGCAAAGGTGAAAAACGACAGATAGGCAAAGAAACGCGGCTTATAGCTTTCGCCCTCTTTCCACTGGGGGTCGTCGGCCATGTAACCAAACGAATACAGATGAACGAGCGCAGAAACGCTGGTGATGACGATCAACATGATCGCCGTCAAGCGGTCCATCCGGATCGCCCATTCTGTCGCCAGCGCGCCGCTTTCAATAAAGCGCAGGATCTGGATTTTTTCGGTGACACCGTCAAACCCAAAGAACACGACCCAAGACAGGAGCGCCGACAGGAACAGCAGTCCCGTCGAAATCCAAAGCGCGGCGGTTTCGCCAATCAGCTTCCACCCAAAGCCGCAGATCAGGGCGCCGACAAGCGGCGCGAAAAGGATAATGGTTTCCATGTCGCTAGCCCTTCATCAGGTTGACGTCTTCCACCGCGATAGAGCCACGGTTGCGGAAGAAACACACAAGGATCGCCAACCCGATTGCCGCTTCTGCAGCGGCTACAGTCAGCACGAATAGCGTAAAGACCTGCCCGGTCAGATCATTCAGGAAACTGGAAAAGGCGACAAGATTGATGTTCACCGATAACAGGATCAGCTCGATGCTCATCAGCAGGATGATCACGTTCTTGCGGTTCAGGAACAGCCCGAAAATGCCGATGACGAACATAATCGCCGCCACCGTCAGATAATGCTCAAGTCCGATCATTGCTTACTTCCTTGCCTCCCGGAAAATTTTTCACCAGTGCCCGCATCACAGACCCTGCCCCGGTTTCACGTCTTTCAATTCCATTGCCTTCGCCGGATCCCGCCACATCTGCGCCAGCACATCCTGGCGCCGGACGTCAGAGCGGTGGCGCAGGGTAAGCACAATCGCCCCGATCATCGCCACCAACAGGATCAGCCCGGCGAGTTGGAACAGCAGAAAATAATGGTCATAAAGGATCAGGCCCAAGGCTTCGATATTGTGCCGATCTTCCGGCATCACCTGCGCCCGCAAGCTTTCTGCAGCGGCATTGCTTTCCCAAACGCCAAAGACCATCACGAACTGCATCAAAAGGATCAGGCCGATCAACAATGCCAACGGCATATATCTGGCCATCTCGGCCTTAAGTGCGGCGAAATCCACATCCAGCATCATCACCACAAACACGAACAACACCATGACCGCGCCGACATAGACGATGACCAGCAACATGGCGACGAACTCGGCCCCCAGCAGCACGAACAGACCCGCCGAAGACAGAAACGCCAAGATCAGCCACAGCACTGAATGCACCGGCTGGCGGCTAATCACGGTGAATAAGCCACCGGTGATCGCACTGACTGCGAAAAGGTAAAAGGCAAATGCGATCATGACTCTTCATCCTTTGTCTCGCCCATGACATCTTGCGCCAGTTCCAGCGCACGGTTCATAGCGGGAAGGCCGGCGAAAACCGACATCTGGCCGATCGTTTCCACGATCTCCTGTTTCTTGGCCCCCGCCGCCAGCGCATGGCGAATGGTCTGGCGCAGCGCCGTATCGGCCTGGGCGCCCTGCATCGTCAAGCCTGCAATAACAAGCAACAGCCGCGTTTTGGCATCCAGCCCTTCTTTGTTGACCAGATTGCCAAACATCATCTCCATCGCTTCTTTGGGCATGGTGGGCCACAGCCCTTCAAAGCCCTTGGGCGAGAAAGATTCCAGCGCCGGATTCAGCGTCTTGGCCATTTGCTGGGCCTGCTGCATCATCACATCGAACGGATTACGCGGAGTATCATCGGTCATCGGTAAGGCGCGTCCATTTCCAGATTGCGCGCGATCTCGGCTTCCCAGCGATCGCCGTTGTCCAGAAGCTTGGCCTTGTCGTAGTAAAGTTCTTCACGGGTTTCCGTCGAAAACTCGAAATTCGGCCCCTCGACGATGGCGTCGACCGGGCAGGCCTCCTGGCAAAAACCGCAATAGATGCATTTCGTCATATCGATGTCATAGCGCGTGGTGCGGCGCGAGCCATCTTCACGCGGTTCGGCGTCGATGGTGATTGCCTGGGCCGGGCAGATCGCTTCGCAGAGCTTACACGCAATGCAGCGCTCTTCGCCATTGGGATAGCGACGCAGCGCGTGTTCGCCTCGAAAGCGCGGCGACAGCGGCCCTTTTTCGTGCGGGTAATTCACCGTTACCTTGCGCTTGAA
Organism: Pontibaca salina; assembly: GCF_016307205.1. Classification (GTDB taxonomy): domain Bacteria; phylum Pseudomonadota; class Alphaproteobacteria; order Rhodobacterales; family Rhodobacteraceae; genus Pontibaca; species Pontibaca salina. Next base: position 105,875 of record NZ_JAEIJD010000007.1, read on the forward strand.
GAAGTATTTCAGCCCGACCTTCATGCCGAGATAATAATCCCAGAGCAAAAAATACTTCGCGGCGCGGCCATAGTCGATCTGCGTCATTGTCAGCCTCCTGTGGTCCAGCGGGCGAAACCGCCCCAGAACCAGTCGAATTTCGCGGCAAAGGACACGAACACCACCCAGCCCAGCGACAGCGGCAGGAATACCTTCCAACCGACCCGCATCAGCTGATCATAGCGGTAGCGAGGCGTGATCGCCTTGACCATCGCGAACATGAAGAACACCAGCAGCATCTTAAGGATCATCCAGAAGATCCCGTCCGGCAAAAACGGCACCGGCGATAGCCAGCCGCCGAAGAACATCAGGACCACCAGCGCGCACATCAGCACCACCGCGACCAGTTCACCGATCATGAACAGCAGAAATGGCGTGCTCGAGTATTCCACTTGATAACCCGCGACGAGTTCCGCTTCGGCTTCGGGCAGATCAAAGGGCGGTCGGTTGGTTTCCGCCAGCGACGATATGAAGAACAGGAACAGCATCGGGAAATGCGGGATCCAATACCAATTGAAGATACCCCAATCGCCTCTTTGCGCGTCGACGATATCCCCAAAGTTCAGACTGCCGGTCGAAATGATGATGCCAATGATGATCAGGCCGATGCTGACCTCGTAGGAAATCATCTGCGCCGCCGACCGCAAACTGCCGAGGAACGGATATTTCGAGTTACTGGCCCACCCGCCCATGATGACGCCGTAAACCTCTAGTGAGGAAACCGCGAAAACGTAAAGGATCGCGACGTTGATATCGCTCAGTACCCAGCCGTCGTTGAACGGAATTACCGCCCAAGCCACCAATGCCATGACCAATGTGACCATTGGTGCGAGCAGGAATACCGCCTTGTCGGCTCCGGCGGGGAACACCACCTCTTTCACGATGTATTTCAAGAAATCCGCAAAACTTTGCAGCAGGCCGAATACGCCGACCACGTTGGGTCCGCGGCGCAACTGCACAGCCGCCCAGATCTTGCGATCCGCATACATCAAGAATGCCAGTGCCAGCAGCAATGGCACCACCAGCAGCATGATCTGACCGACAATCAGCAGACCAATGCCCAGCGGGTTGGTGAAAAAGAAATCAGCCATAAGTCCTCACACCGTGGGTATTCCGTTTTCCGCGCAATTTTCAGCCTCGATTTTTACGTCGATGGTCGCCAGCCCGCGGGGCAGTGATGGCGAGATGGTGTAAACAGCATCTGCGCTCAATACACCACCCCGTTCCTTGATTTTCGTGCGCAAATGTCGGGCGAAACCATAGTCTTGCTTGAGCGCATACTGCGACAGCGCGCATTCGACATAGGTTTCCAAATCGGCAACCGTGCGGGCTCCGCGCATGGCCGCATCGACCTGAACCAGATCGCCATCAAGCGCCGTAGCTTCGGCCCTCAAATACTCGGGCTCGAACGCCGTCGTCGCAGACTGCGGGCTGCAAGCCATCAGCATCAAGGGCGGTATGAGCGCGGTGCGCATCATTCTGCCGCGATTCCCGCCTCGTCGCGAGCACGCGCGCGCGCCGACATTTCGGCCATCAACTCCGAGGCACGGGCGATCGGGTTGGTCAGCCAGAAATCACGGATTGCGGTGCGGAATGTCGCCTGTCCAAGTTCCCCGGCGGCGACTGGCTGCCAGTCGTTTTCAGGAACCTCGTCGATATCGGCCAGATAAGGTACCATCTCGACCAGCGCGTTGCGCAACTGAATCAGCGTATCATAAGGCAGCGTCGCGTCCATTTCGGCCGACAATGCGCGCAGGATCGCCCAATTTTCCTTGGCTTCTCCGGGCGCGAAGCCGGCGCGCAGCGCCAGTTGCGGGCGCCCTTCGGTATTTACGAACAGTCCGCGTTCCTCGGTATAGGCGGCGCCCGGCAGGATCACATCGGCCCGGTGCGCGCCCCGATCACCGTGGCTGCCTTGATAGATCACGAACGGCCCCTCGGCGATATCCACTTCATCAGCGCCAAGGTTGAAGATTACTTCGGCGGCGCCCACGGCTTCCATGCCGCCCTCGCAGGTGGCACCGATGTCCATCGCACCCGCCCGCGAGGCGGCGGTATGCAACACCATGAATAGCGAATTCGAGTTCTCCGCAAGCTTCATGGCATGCCCGAGTACGGCGGCGCCATCGGCCTCTTGCAGGGCGCCCTGCCCAACAATCACGACTGATTTCGTGTCCTTGGCCTCATCCGAAATTGTTTGCGAGGACAGTTTTTCCAAGGCCGCGCGATCTGCACCGAGATATTCGTAATCGTAGGTCAGATCGGCTTTTTCACCGATCAATCCGACTTGCGCACCATGCAGCCAGGCCTTGCGGATACGTGCGTTCAGAACCGGCGCTTCGATGGCGGGGTTCGCGCCGATGATCTGAATCATCTCGGCATCATCCAGATCCTCAATCCGGGCGGTGCCGACATAGCCGGACCGATTACCGGCGGGCAGTTTCGCCCCGTCGGTGCGGCATTCGACGATTCCGCCCTGCCCTTCGATCAATTGCTTGAGCGCAAAGGCGGCCTCGACCGGGGTCAAATCGCCGATGATCCCGGCGATTTTCTCGCTGCCTTTCAATGCCTTGGCCGCCGCTGTCAGCGCCTCGGGCCAGCTGGCTTTGCGCAGCTTACCACCTTCACGGATATAGGGCGTGTCCAGCCGCTGGCGGCGCAGCCCGTCCCACACATACCGCGTCTTGTCCGAAATCCATTCTTCATTGGTGCCGTCGTGGTTGCGTGGCAGGAAGCGCATCACCTCACGCCCCTTTGTATCGACACGGATTGACGACCCAAGTGCATCCATCACGTCGATGCTTTCGGTCTTGGTCAATTCCCACGGACGGGCGGTAAAGGCGTAGGGCTTAGATGTCAGCGCCCCGACCGGGCACAGATCGACGATATTCCCTTGCATATTAGAACTCAGGCTGGCGCGCAGGGCAGAGGCGACCGCATCGTCGCCGGATTCCGTGATTTCGTTGCCATAGGTGACGATGCGCATATCCTCACCGCGGCCTGTCGCGCCCATTTCCGGGCTGCCCCCGATCTCGGTCATGAAACGCACGCAGCGGGTGCAGTGAATGCACCGGGTCATATGGGTCGCGACCAATGGCCCCAGATCGAGCGGCTGGACGGCCCGCTTGGGTTCGCGGTAGCGTGAGAAGTCTACGCCATACGCCATCGCCTGATCCTGCAGATCACACTCGCCGCCCTGATCACAAATCGGACAGTCCAGCGGGTGGTTGATCAACAGGAACTCCATCACCCCTTCGCGCGCTTTCTTGACCATGGGGCTGTTGGTGCGCACCATCGGCGGCTCGCCCTCGGGTCCGGGGCGCAGGTCGCGCACCTGCATTGCGCAGGACGCGGCAGGTTTGGGCGGGCCGCCCACCACCTCGACCAAACACATGCGGCAGTTCCCCGCGATCGAGAGGCGTTCGTGATAGCAGAAACGCGGGATCTCGATGCCCGCTTCGTCACAGGCTTGGATCAGGGTCATGGCCCCGTCCACTTCGATTTCAGTTCCGTCTATATTGATCTTGCGCAGGTCAGACATGGCACTCACTTCGCCTTCAACAGCGCACCGATGGCGCTAGATTTCTTGATTTCCGCGCGTCCGAACGCGCAGTAGGTTTCGGACTCGCCGATCGCCACACCTTGTGACTTCAAATACGCCTCGCCCTTTGCCCGCATCCGCTTCTTCTCGGCATCCGATTCAACTTGGTTCCGGATCTCGGCGTCGGAATAGCCGAGCCGATTGGCGTGCGCACGCAGGTTCAGCAAAATGCTGAGCCCCTTGAGGCGACGCCCCGAAATGCTGTCGCATTTTTTGGAAACCTCATCGGCAATGGCCACGATGAACAAGGTGTCTTCGATCTCGGGTACTTCACGCAAAGGCGGATTGGCCATTGCGACGCTCGCTGGCACGGCCACGCAGAATGTCGCAACTATTGCAACGGCCTTAATTCGCTTGATCTCTTTACCCCCGCGGGTCCACCGATCTCCCCTCATGCGTCACACATTCCTTTCAGGGTCAGCGTGTCATCGGCCAATACCAGTTCGGGGTTGTCAGGACCAATCTCCCAGATGATGTCGGATGTACCATAGTTCTCAATACAGTAGCGCGTGCCCTCATAGCGACCGGCCTCCCGCGCCCCGGTAATCGATTGCGATGCGTCGGCCACCTGCACGATAAAGACAGATCGCGTCACCGTCTTGTTCACAGCCGCTGCCTTGGCTTTGAAATAGACCCCGTCGAACGGATAGGTCTTGGGCGCGCTGCCAGCACATGCGACAAGCGCGCCGAAAATCGTCAGCGCCAACACCGGTCGGAGCGTCTTTTTCATTTTGCTGCCCTCTCCCCTGTTCGGTTCGCCTATTGCGCCGCCAATACGCTCGCGCCCCGTCCCGTGCGCTTATGTTTGATGCGTTCCTCGATTTCGTCCCGGAAATGTCGGATCAATCCCTGAATTGGCCACGCGGCAGCGTCGCCAAGCGCACAAATCGTGTGTCCCTCAACCTGTTTGGTCACATCCAGCAACATGTCGATTTCCTCGACCTCGGCATCGCCGGTCACCAAACGGTCCATCACCCGCATCATCCAGCCGGTGCCCTCGCGGCACGGCGTGCACTGGCCGCAACTTTCGTGTTTGAAGAATTTCGAGAGCCGCCAAACCGCTTTGATGACATCGGTATCATTGTCCATCACGATCATGCAGCCGGTGCCGAGGGATGAGTGATTATCGCGCATCCAATCGAAATCCATGATCGCCCCCTCCAGCGCCTCCTTGGACAGGACCGGACAGGACGCGCCGCCGGGGATGATCGCCTTGAGATTGTCCCAGCCACCGCGCACGCCGCCGCCATGTTTCTCGATCAACTCGCGCACCGGCAGGCTCATCTCGTCCTCGAACACGCAGGGCGTGTTCACATGGCCAGTCAGGGCGAACAGCTTTGTGCCCGAGTTGTTCGGGCGGCCAAAGCTGGCAAACCAGTCGGCCCCGCGCCGTAGGATTGTGGGAACCACCGCGATAGATTCGACGTTGTTCACCGTCGTTGGGCAGCCATAGAGGCCCGCCCCTGCCGGAAAGGGCGGCTTCATGCGCGGCATGCCTTTCTTGCCTTCAAGGCTTTCAAGCAGCGCGGTTTCCTCGCCGCAGATATAAGCACCGGCCCCATGACTGAGATAAAGGTCGAAATTCCAGCCCGATCCGGCGGCGTTGCGTCCGATCAGCCCGGCATCATAAGCCTCGTCAATGGCGGCCTGAAGCGCCTCGCGCTCGCGGATGAACTCGCCACGGATATAGATATAGGCCGCATGGGCACCCATCGCGAAACTGGCGATCAAGCACCCCTCAACCAAGGTGTGCGGATCGTGGCGCATGATCTCACGGTCCTTACAGGTGGCGGGCTCGGATTCATCCGCGTTCACCACCAGATAGGATGGACGCCCGTCGCTTTCCTTGGGCATGAACGACCACTTCAGACCCGTTGGAAAACCTGCACCACCGCGCCCGCGCAGACCGGAATCTTTCATCTCCTGAATGATCCAGTCGCGACCCTTCTGGAGAATGTCGGCTGTGCCATCCCAATGGCCTCGCGCCTGAGCGCCACGCAGTGAACGATCATTCATCCCGTAAAGGTTGGTAAAGATCCGGTCCTCGTCCTTCAGCATCGCGGCTACCCTCGTCTGTCCCGGCGCATCCGCCAGAGTTGATAAATGTTGACCATCGCATAGACCAGCGCCGCCAGCGCGGCCAGATCAAACAACAGCGCGTATCGCCCCGCCAGACCCATCGCTGGCCCCAGCCACAGCGTCGCCACCAGCCAAACGAGCATGGTCACCGCAATGACCAGCGCCACATGGCGTCCCTTTCGGGTGATGGCAATATCTTGATCGGCTGTCATGACGCGCTTGTGCCTATGGTCAATCCTTGTCGTAAAGGCCGTCTTCTCCAGCCCGTTTTGCAAATTCAGTCTCTTCGCCGCTGGCCAGTTTGGCCGCCTGCGCGATCCAGCTGTCGCGGCTGATCCGGCCCCTGAAACCTTCGAGGTTTTGATCGACCCAAGCGATTTCGGCGTCACTCCAAGCGGCGATCTGGTCGTAATGATAGATGCCCATCTGATTCAGCATCGCCTCGATTTTAGGACCGATGCCTTTTATCAGTTTCAGGTTATCAGGTGTTCCGCCACGGGCGCGCTCCAGCGTTACCGGCTTTTCCCCGTCTGGTGCCGGGGTTGCTTTGGACACCGGATGACCCTTGGGCTGCTCCGGTGCCTCCTGTTTGGTTGCCCCGGTATGGTCGGGCGCACGCCCTTCCGAGCGGTCAGGCTGGGCCGCGTTGCCCTGCGTGTTGTCGCCACCCTCTGGCCGGGCGATCCACTTCGCAAGGAGCGGCACTTCGGTGCCATCGATTCGTTTGACGGTATCGCCCAGTTCCACAGCGCGGGCGACCGAGCCGTTATGTTCCATGCGGTTTTCAACATGGCCGGTCAGATTGCTTGGCCCGCCCAGCGATTCGCAGGAAAACCGCCCGTTCTGTGGGCCCGGCACCGGCACGGCTCCGGCGGCCAACTCGTCAATGATTTCGGCCAGCCGATCAGCGGTCAGATCTTCGTAATAATCCTTGCCGATCATCGCCATGGGCGCATTGGCGCAGGCCCCCTGACACTCGACCTCTTCCCACGAAAACTTGCCATCAGCACTTACGGTATGGGGCGTTGGTGCAATTTTATCGCGACAGACCGCGATCAGATCCTCGGCACCGCAGATCATGCAGGTCGTGGTGCCACAAACCTGAATATTTGCAACGCTTCCGACGGGTTGCAGCTGAAACTGAAAGTAGAATGTGGCGACTTCCAAGGCCCGAATATAGGCCATGCCAAGCATATCGGCCACGTATTCTATTGCCGGACGTGTCAGCCATCCCTCCTGCTCGTGAGCACGCCACAAGAGCGGGATGATCGCACTGGCCTGCCGCCCTTCGGGAAATTTGGTAATTTCGGCCTCGGCCCATTTGCGATTGGCCGGGGTAAAGGCAAAGCTATCGGGTTGATCGGGGTGCAAACGACGGAGCATCAGATTGTCTCTCTGTGCGCGCGGCAGGCGTGAGAGCCTCCGGCGGGGATATTTTGGGCAAGAAGAAGCAAGGGCGTTATGTTCATCGGTCGATCTCTCCGAACACGATGTCCAAGGTGCCCAAGATCGCGGAAACATCGGCCAGCATATGGCCCACGCATAGGTGGTCCATGGCTTGCAGGTGCAAGAAACCAGGGGCACGCAGCTTGGCGCGATAGGGCCGATTGGTGCCGTCGGCCACCATATAAACGCCGAACTCACCTTTGGGCGCCTCCACCGCGGCGTAAACTTCGCCCGCTGGCACGTGGAAGCCTTCGGTGTAGAGCTTGAAATGGTGGATCAGCGCTTCCATCGACGTTTTCATGTCGCTGCGTGTTGGCGGTGTCAGCTTGCCCCGCACCAGAACCGGCCCGGGTTCGGCGCGCAGCTTTTCGATCGCCTGACGGATAATCAGCGTCGACTGCCGCATCTCCTCCATCCGCACCAGGTACCGATCATAGCAATCGCCATTTTTGCCGACGGGAATCTGGAAGTCGAATTCATCATAGCATTCATAGGGTTGCGAACGGCGCAAGTCCCAGGCCAGCCCCGACCCACGCACCATCACACCCGAGAACCCCCATTCAAGGATGTCCTCTTCGGTGACGATACCGATATCGGCATTGCGCTGCTTAAAGACGCGGTTCTCGGTCAGCAACAGCTCGATATCATCAAGAACCTCGGGGAAGGCCTCGGCCCAAGCCTCGATATCGTCGAGCAGGTCGGGTGGCAGATCGCGGTGAACGCCGCCGGGGCGGAAATAGGCCGCATGCAGGCGGGCTCCGCAGGCGCGCTCGTAAAAGATCATCAGCTTTTCGCGCTCTTCAAAGCCCCAGAGTGGCGGAGTCAGTGCGCCCACATCCATGGCTTGAGTGGTGACATTCAGCAGATGGTTCAGAACGCGGCCAATTTCGGAATAAAGCACCCGGATCAAGCTGGCGCGCCGCGGTATGGTGGTGCCCGTCAGCTTCTCAATGGCCATACACCAAGCATGTTCTTGATTCATCGGAGCCACATAGTCCAACCGATCAAGATAGGGCATGTTTTGCAGATAGGTGCGGCTTTCCATCAGCTTTTCGGTGCCGCGATGCAACAGACCGATATGCGGATCGACCCGCTTGACGATCTCTCCGTCCAGTTCCAGCACCATACGCAGCACCCCATGCGCCGCCGGGTGCTGAGGGCCAAAGTTGATGTTGAAATTGCGGATCTGCTGCTCACCTGTCAGCGCGTCAACCGAACCGTCATCGAATTTCGAGCCGTCCATCATTTTCTCTCCAGCTCCTGCAGTTTCAGCCCCATCCACCGAAGCGACCCAAGGGGTCCCAAGGGAATTGGGTGTAGTGCAGCCCCAATTTTATTGACCCCGAAAGGCAGCAGCCTGACCATCGGGATGGCCGTGAGCGCCGACAGGATCAGCCACCACAGCGTGCCCATTACTTGGCCTTCTCTTTCGACGCCTGCCCGTCCGCTGTCGTCTTTTCGTCGCCGGGCAGGATGTATTCTGCGCCCTCCCACGGGCTCATGAAATCGAACTGGCGATATTCCTGTACCAGCGAAACCGGCTCGTAGACGACGCGTTTCTGTTCTTCGTCATAGCGGACTTCGGTATAGCCGGTGGTCGGAAAATCCTTGCGCAGCGGAAACCCGCGAAACCCGTAATCGGTCAGCAGGCGGCGCAGATCTGGGTGACCAGTGAACAGGATTCCGAACATGTCGAACACCTCGCGCTCGAACCAGTTGGCCGAAGGGTGCGGACCGGTAATCGACGGCACCATATCGTCTTCGCGAATTGCGACCCGCAGTCGGACGCGGTGATTCTGGTACATCGACAGAAAATGGTACACGAGGTCGAAACGCTTGGGGCGTTCAGGGTGATCGACGGCGGTGATGTCGATCAAGGTCGAAAATTTGCAGGACGAATCGGCCTTAAGAAACTCGACCAAGGGAAGCAGATGCGTCAGCGACACATCCAGCGTCAATTCGTCCATCGCAACCTGACGGCCAAGTATGGCGTCGGGGCGCAATTGTTCAATATGGGCACCAAGTTGGTTCAACGAATCGGTCATCGTGTGATCGTCCCTGTGCGGCGGATCTTGCGCTGTAACTGCAGCAGCCCGTAAAGCAGCGCCTCGGCAGTCGGTGGGCAACCTGGCACATAGACATCCACGGGCACCACACGGTCACAACCGCGTACGACCGAATAGCTGTAATGGTAATACCCCCCACCATTGGCGCAACTGCCCATGCTGATGACATAGCGCGGCTCGGGCATCTGGTCGTAGACCTTGCGCAGCGCCGGGGCCATCTTGTTGGTCAGCGTGCCGGCCACGATCATCACGTCTGACTGTCGCGGGCTGGCGCGGGGCGCGATACCAAAGCGCTCGGCATCGTAGCGCGGCATCGAAACATGCATCATTTCGACTGCACAACAGGCCAGGCCAAAGGTCATCCAGTGCAGTGATCCCGTGCGACCCCAGTTGATCAAGTCCTCGACCGAGGTGAGCAGGAAGCCCTTGTCCTGCAGCTCTCGATTCAGCGCCTGCGTTGTCACCTCGCGGTCAGCGCCGGCAGTGTTGGCTCCGGTCATCACTCCCATTCCAGCCCCCCCTTCTTCCACTCATAGGCGAACCCGACGGTCAGGACCGCCAAGAACATCATCATCGACCAAAACCCAACCATGCTCACGTCCTTGAAGGCGACCGCCCATGGGAACAGAAAAGCGATTTCCAGATCGAAAATGATGAACAGAATTGCCACCAGATAATAGCGCACATCAAATTTCATTCGCGCATCGTCGAAGGCGTTGAAACCACATTCATAGGCGCTGACCTTTTCGGGATCGGGGTTGCGGACGGCCAGCACGACAGCGGCCAGAATCAGCACTGCGCCCAGTCCCACGGCAACGCCGAAAAAAATCAGGATCGGGAGGTATTCCCGCAACATCTCTTCCACGAGCGGCTCCTTCGTAATCTGCGCGTGCGACGGGGTGTCGCGACTGGGCCTGTTGACTTGGCACGCTGTCTATCCCTGTGCGCGATGGGGGTCAACGGGGCGGACCCGACAAAGCGCGACTGAAATGCCGCCCTGGGGTGCGGGACGTCAATTGTGACCCCAAACCTGTTGTTTTATGAACACATAACCACTGCACGGCGCGCCTGCGCCCGACTCAGCAGACCCCTTTTTGGGCTGCTGCATCTGCAAAACTGCGACGGCGCTCGATTGTATCTAAAGCATTCTCGGCTCAGCGCGCCCAATTCGGCTTGCGCTTGTCGAAAAATGCAGCGATCCCCTCTTTCGCTTCATCGGTTTCCCAACCCGCCACCAGCGCCGCAATGCTCTGGTCGATGATCGCATCGGTGATGGGGGGCGCCAGCGCGTGGATCATTGCTTTAGCCGCAGCCACCGCCCCCGGCGCACACTTAAGATAAGAGGTGAGTTCAGCCTCGACAACCTCGACCAGGTCTCCGGCGGGCACAACCCGCGCCAGCAAACCCAGATCGACCGCTTCGCGCGCCTTGATAACGCGGCCAGACATGACCACCCTCCGCGCCCGTGAAGCGCCCATGCGGGCGATCACATAGGGCCCGATGGTGGCCGGGATCAGACCCAGCCGCGTCTCCGTCAGGGCCATTTTCACATGGTCTGCACCGATGGCCATATCGCAGACGCTGATCAAGCCGATGCCCCCGCCGAAAGCATTGCCCTGAATCGCGCCAATCAGCGGTTTCGGCAGATTGTTGAACGCCTGCAACATTTCCGCCAGCGCGCGCGCCTCGGAAAAGCGGACTTCGGGCTGCGCCACCATCTGCGCCCGCATCCAGCCCAAATCGGCCCCCGCGCAAAAACTGTCTCCCGCCCCGGAGAGGAGTACCGCCCGCACCGCTTTATTCGCCCCCAATTCTGCCGCTGCCTGTTTCAGTTCGGCGATCATCTGGCCAGACATGGCGTTGTGCTTGTCAGCCCGACTCAGGGTCAGTCGCGCGATACCACCGGGATCGACCTCCAATTCAAGCGTTTCAAACATCGGCCCCTTCCCGCATGGCCTGTGACAGCCCGGCGGCCTCGCGCAACACGTCCATGTTCAGCCCGGTGTTATAGCCGAGCCGCTCCAGATGCGCCGCGACCGCTTCAGTCGCTACGTTGCCCGGGGCGCCAGGTGCATATGGGCAGCCGCCCAGCCCGCCTATCGCTGCGTCGAACACCCGCAACCCCAAGGCCAGTGAGGCATCAATATTGGCAATCGCCCGCCCGCCGGTGTCATGATAGTGCCCCGCCAGACGCCCCACTGGAACGACATCGCGCACCTTGATCAGCATCTTCGTAATACTGTCCGGCGTAGCCCGGCCAATCGTGTCCCCGAGCGAAATTTCATAGCAGCCCAGCGCGAACAGCCGATCCGCCAAAGCCGCCACCTGCGCTGGTGGCGTCTTGCCGTCAAACGGGCAATCGGTCACGCATGAAATATAGCCGCGGACCGGCAGATCGATATTGCGCGCCGCCTCCAGTATCGGTTGGAACCGCTCCAGCGCTTCCGATATGCTGGCATTCATATTCGCCCGCGAAAATCCCTCGCTGGCCGAAGCGAAGACCGCGATTTCATCCGCCCCCGCCACAAGCGCAGCCTCGTAGCCTTGCATATTCGGCGTCAGCGCCGCATAGCGCACCCCCGGCGCGCGACTGATACCCGCCAGAACCCCTGCCGTTTCCGCCATCTGTGGTACCCATTTCGGGCTCACAAAACTGCCAACTTCTATCCGCGAAAACCCGGCTCGGCTCAGGCAATCAATCAGCGCGACTTTTTCCGACAGGGGAATGCTACGCGTTTCGTCTTGCAGGCCATCGCGTGGCCCGACCTCATAAATCTCAACCGCATTACCCATTGCCGACCCCTTGTCTTTTTCTGGTTTCAAATACCCAATTCCGTCGGTCGCCCCAGTTGCGCAGTCTATTTTACCAGGGGCTCCAGCCGCACCAACGCCGCACCCACCTCAACCTGCGCACCGGCTTGGGTGAGCACCTCGGCCACCACCCCGTCACGCGCCGCCAGTAAAGCGTGCTCCATCTTCATTGCCTCCAGCACCGCCAGTTGATCGCCCTCTGTCACAGCTTGGCCTACCTTTATCAAAACCGCCTTGACCACTCCCGGCATCGGCGCCTCGGCGAGATCGCCACCGCCTAGAGAACCCGCCGCGCGCTCTAACGGATCGATCACAGTAAAAGGCAGCCCATAGTCATCAAACACCGTGATGATCGCCCCGGCAAGCGTTGTCTGCGCCAGGGCCGCGCCGTCAATCCTCCACTCATTGTTAACTCGTTTGGCTGTAATGCGCTGGCCGTTCGTCGACCAGTCCTGTCGATCCGGGCCTTTGGCCCGCAATGTCACTCTGATTTCTTCGCCTTCAAACCCCAAGGTTACATCATGTTCAAGCGCGTCCCACAGGCTGAAGCCACGGTCCCAGCCATCTTGCCCGGCGGCTGTTGCGGCCATCGCCGCAGCGATCACATGTCCGGGTTGTGGGTGCAGCTTGCGCACCAGATCGTCGATGTCCCGCGCGATCAGCCCGGTATCAACATCGCCAGCAGCAACCGCCGGATGACGCGCCAATGCGCCCAAAAAGGCCAGGTTGGTGACCGAACCAGCCACCTGCGTGCGGGCAAGTGCGCGCGTGAGGCGCGACAACGCAACCGCGCGCGTCGGCCCGTGTACAATCACCTTGGCGATCATCGGATCATAAAAGGGGCTGATCGCATCACCCCTGCGCACCCCACTGTCGGCGCGGCAGAACTCAGGAAAGCGCAGATGTGTCAAGGTGCCCGTCGCGGGCAAGAACCCCTTGGCCACGTCCTCGGCATAGAGCCGGGCCTCAAAGGCGTGACCCGTGATCCTCAGATCTTTCTGGCGCAGCGGTAGCGGTTCACCTGCGGCGACGCGCAGCTGCCACTCCACCAGATCGACCCCGGTGATTGCCTCCGTTACCGGGTGCTCGACCTGAAGTCGGGTGTTCATCTCCATGAACCAGAACCGGTCGGGGCGCAGGCCGTCGGAGGCATCAACGATGAATTCAACCGTGCCCGCGCCTGTGTAGCCGATAGCCTCGGCGGCGCGCACTGCCGCCTGTCCCATCGCGTCGCGCATCTCGGCCGTCATACCCGGCGCCGGAGCCTCTTCGATCACTTTCTGGTGGCGGCGTTGCAGCGAGCAGTCGCGCTCAAACAGATGCAGCGCGGCTTTTCCATCGCCAAAGACCTGAACCTCGATATGGCGCGGCCTGGTGATATATTTCTCAAGCAGCACCTTGTCGTTCCCAAAAGCGGTGCGGGCTTCGCTGCGGGCACTTTCCAGAGCCGGGCCAAAACTGGCCGAATCCTCGACCAAGCGCATGCCTTTGCCGCCCCCGCCAGCGACCGCCTTGATCAGCAGCGGAAAGCCGATTTTATCGGCTTCTTGCGCGAGGTGGTCGGGGTCCTGGCTATCGCCGTGATAGCCCGGCACCACCGGCACGCCAGCCTGCACCATCAGCACCTTGGCGGCATCCTTCATCCCCATCTTGCCGATCGCGCTTGCCGAGGGGCCGATGAAGACCAGCCCGGCGGCTTCGACCGCCTGCACGAAATCCGGGTTCTCGGACAGGAACCCATAGCCGGGATGGATTGCCTGCGCGCCGGTATTCAACGCAGCATCGATAACCGCCGCACCGCGCAGGTAGCTGTCGGCCGGGGCCGGACCGCCGATGGGCACCGAAAGATCCGCCATCTGCACATGTTTGGCGCCCGCATCAACATCCGAATAGACCGCGATGCAACGCAGGCCCATCGCCTGTGCGGTCGCAATCACCCGGCAGGCGATTTCGCCGCGATTGGCTATGAGGATCGTGTCGAACATCGGTCGGGTCCTTATGTCGCCCGTTGGAGCGGGGGCTGCCGGCCCCCGGACCCCCGGAAATATTTATGGCAAGAAGAAGCCAATATGCATCACATCCGAAACACGCCGAAGCGCGTGTCGGCGATCGGTGCGTTCAAAGCTGCGCGCAGGCTTAGCGCCAGCACGTCGCGGGATTTGCGCGGGTCGATCACCCCATCATCCCAGAGCCGCGCGCTGGCGTAGAGCGGATGCGACTGTTCTTCGAACATTGCGATGGTGGGGCGCTTGAATTCGGCCTCCTGCTGGGCCGACCATGAGCCGCCTTGGCGTTCAATCGCGTCACGTTTTACGGTGGCCAGCACCCCGGCGGCCTGCTCGCCGCCCATCACCGAGATGCGGCTATTGGGCCATGTCCACAGGAATCGCGGCTGGAAGGCGCGCCCTGCCATGCCGTAATTGCCCGCACCGAAGGAACCGCCGACCAGCAGAGTGACCTTGGGCACCGCCGTGGTGGCCACCGCCGTGACCAATTTGGCACCATGGCGGGCGATGCCTTCGTTTTCGTATTTGCGCCCAACCATGAAGCCCGTGATGTTCTGCAGGAACACCAGCGGAATCTTGCGTTGGCTGCAAAGCTCCACGAAATGCGCGCCTTTCAGGGCGGATTCGGAGAACAGCACACCGTTATTGGCGACGATCCCGATCGGGCAGCCACGCAGATGGGCAAAGCCAGTCACCAGCGTCTCGCCGAAGCGCGGCTTGAATTCGTCAAAGCGGCTGCCATCGACCACACGGGCGATCACTTCGCGGATATCAAAGGGCGTGCGCAAACCGGCGGGCACAACGCCGAGGATTTCTTCGGGATCATAGACCGGCTCCTCGCTGGGCTGCCATTGCACCGTTTCGGGGCGGGCGCGGTTCAGGTTGCCGACGGCGCGGCGCGCCAGCGCCAGCGCGTGGGCGTCGTCTTCGGCCAGATAATCGGCGACACCGGACAGGCGCGTGTGTACATCGCCGCCGCCCAGTTCCTCGGCGCTGACGACCTCGCCTGTCGCAGCCTTGACCAGCGGTGGCCCAGCGAGGAAGATGGTGCCCTGATCGCGCACGATGATGGTAATGTCGGACATCGCCGGCACATAAGCCCCGCCGGCGGTGCAGGATCCCATGACCACCGCAATTTGCGGAATGCCGCGCGCCGACATGTTTGCCTGATTGTAGAAGATGCGCCCGAAGTGATCGCGGTCGGGAAAGACCTCGTCCTGGTTCGGCAGGTTGGCGCCGCCCGAATCCACCAGATAGATGCAGGGTAATTCGTTTTCGGCGGCGATTTCCTGAGCCCGCAGGTGTTTCTTGACCGTCATCGGATAATAGGTACCGCCCTTCACAGTGGCGTCATTGCACACCACCATCACGTCCTGACCGTGAACTTGTCCGATCCCAGCAATCACCCCGGCA
Source organism: Pontibaca salina (assembly GCF_016307205.1). Classification (GTDB taxonomy): domain Bacteria; phylum Pseudomonadota; class Alphaproteobacteria; order Rhodobacterales; family Rhodobacteraceae; genus Pontibaca; species Pontibaca salina. The sequence goes on from NZ_JAEIJD010000007.1 coordinate 121,336, forward strand.
GCCGGAGCGTCGCCGCCATACATGCCATGCGCCGCCGTCGCGCCGATTTCCAGAAACGGGCTACCGGCATCCAGCAGGTTGGCCACCCGGCGGCGCGGCAGCATCTTGCCGCGCTCGAGATGGCGGGCGCGGGCGCGCTCCCCGCCGCCTTGCGCCGCAGCCTCTGCGGCGGCGTGGATGGTTTCCAGGGCCTCCAGATGCGCCTGCCGGTTCTGGCGAAATTCCTCCGAGGACGGGACCGCGCGGGATGTCAATATCACGTCACAATCTCCATTTGGGCCGCCGCCATTTTGTGAGATGTGCCATCGTTCTGCTCACGCTAGACCATCGCCCCCATCATTTCGCGTCCGATCAGCATGCGGCGGATTTCCGATGTTCCGGCACCGATCTCCATCAGTTTGGCGTCGCGAAAGAGGCGCGCCACAGGGTTGTCCGACAGATACCCCGCCCCGCCCATGGCCTGCACCGCCTGATGGGCCTGCACCATCGCCTGTTCGCTGGCGTAAAGGCAACAGGCGGCGGCATCTTGCCGGGTCACGTCGCCCCGATCGCAAGTCTTGGCGACCTCGTAGACATAGGCGCGCGCCGAATTCATTGCCGTATACATATCGGCGATCTTGCCCTGCATCAGCTGGAACATCCCGATCGGTTGGCCGAATTGCTTGCGCGCGGCCAAATAAGGCATGATCTCGTCGAGACAGGCGGCCATGATGCCCAGCCCGATACCGGCCAGCACGACGCGTTCGTAATCCAGCCCCGACATCAACACCTGCACCCCCTTGCCCTCTTGGCCCAGCACGTTCTCGAACGGGACTTCCACATTGTCAAAGACCAATTCGGCGGTGTTGCTGCCACGCATGCCCAGCTTGTCGAAATGCGGCCCGGTGGAAAATCCCGGCATCGTCTTTTCAACCAGGAAAGCAGTGATGCCCTTGCTGCCCGCGTCAGCGTCGGACTTGGCATAGACCACGATTGTATCGGCCTCGGGGCCATTTGTGATCCAGTATTTATTGCCGTTCAGCCGGTAATGATCGTTGTGTTTTTCGGCGCGAAGCTTCATCGACACGACGTCCGACCCTGCCCCGGCCTCGGACATCGCCAATGCTCCGACATGTTCCCCCGAAACCAGTTTTGGCAAATATTTGCGTTTCTGAGCGTCGCTGCCATTCAACTTGATCTGATTCACGCAAAGGTTGGAATGCGCGCCATAAGACAGGGCGATGCTGGCCGAGGCCCGGGCTATTTCTTCGACTGCAACCACATGGGCGAGATAGGACAAATTCGCACCGCCGTAGTCTTCGGATACGGTGAGGCCCAACACGCCCAATTCGCCCATTTCGCGCCAGAGTTCGTGGGAAAATTTGTTCTTGCGGTCGATTTCAGCGGCCATCGGCTTGACCCGGTTTTGCGCCCAGCGGTGGACAGTATCACGCAGAGCATTCACGTCATCGCCCAGATCGAAGCTCATGGTTGCGTTGAACATCCGCGCCCTCCCTGATTTCAACCTATTGAACACATGTACAATACTTTAGCATCTACCCCCTGCCCGGTCCATTGCAGGCTGGCGCGGGCGTGCCGCTACGTTAGATTGGACCCATTGCGTTCAAAAAGGAATACGCCATGCGATTTTTCATATGCTTTGCCACGGGGATCCTCTTGGCGACCCTCGCCCGGCCAGTGACGGCCGAGACGGTAGGGGAGATCGGGGTCGATTGGGCCGGCAATGATATAGTCATTGAAGCCATCGCCGACCCCAAGGTGGAGGGCGTGACCTGTCATATCGCCTATTTCAATCGGGGCATGATCGACCGGTTGACCAAGGGCAACTGGTTTGAGGACCCCTCGAACAGTGCCATTCAATGCCGACAGACCGGACCGATTGTGCTGGGCGAGATCGACAAGGGCAAGAGTGGCGAAAGCGTCTTTCGCACCTCACGCTCGATCATTCTGAAATCGCTGCGGATCACCCGGATTTATGACGAGGAAAACCAAGTGCTGGTCTATGTTTCGCATGGCAATAAACTGATCGAGGGGTCGGCCAAAGTGTCGATTTCGACCGTGCCCTTATATGATGCGGAGTAGGTTTCAGACCAGAAACAGGGCTGCGGCCTCGGCGTGAATGATGCGGGCAATCAGCGCGCAATCCGCAAGGCTGAAGGTCAGCGGTACGCGCATATCGAGAGTCGCTGCTAAAATCCGATCACTTTTCGGCATCTTCGGCGTTGGCGCATATTGCCAGCTGTCATAGCGCGAGGTGAAACCTGTCGGTTCCGCCGCACCGAACCATTTGAGCTCGACCCCGCGCGCGGCACAGCGCACCAAGAGTTCCTGCACCATCGGTTCGGACCAGTCCAACGCCAGAAACTGGAAGGACGAGCCGACAAATCCTTCACTTTCGGGACGTTCGACCATTGTCAGACCCGGCGCATCACGCAATCCGTTTTCCAACGCGCGATAGCGCTCGTTCCACCGCGTCACCTGCGCAGGCAGGTCGCGCAGTTGCGGCCGCAGGATCGCGGCGCGCAGATTGTCCATCCGTCCCGAAATATTGGGAGTCTCGAACCTTATGTTCTCAAACGTCTCAGGTGGCGGCGCGGCAATGTGGCGCTCATAAAGCATATATGATCCCGACAACATCACCGCGCGGGCGGCAATTTCCGCATCACTCGTGACAAGTAACCCACCCTCGCCCGAGTTGATATGTTTGTAGGTCTGGGTCGAATAACAGCCAACGGCCCCATGCCGCCCTGAGGGCACCCCGCGCCAGGAAGCACCCATTGTATGCGCACAATCCTCGATCACCGTAACGCCCGCCGCGGTGCAGATAGCCATCAGACGATCCATATCACAGATATGCCCGCGCATGTGGGAGAGCATCAGCACATCCGCATGCCCTGCCTTATCTGCCAGATCTTCAAGATCGATGGTCAGCGCCTCGGTCACGTCGACATATACCGGCTGCGCCCCCACGGCCGCAATCGCACCGGGCACCGGTGCCAGCGTGAAAGCGTTGCAAAGCACCGCGTCGCCCGGTTTTACCCCGACCGCACGCAAGGCCGTGGCCAGAGCATACCCGCCCGAAGCCACTGCCAGCGCATATTTCGCGCCGATGAATGCGGCAAATTCCTGCTCCAGCAAGGCGACTTCGCCGGTTTCTCCGGGGGCCTGATTATAACGGTGCAACCGTCCGTGGTGCAGCACATCAAGCGCCGCTGAGATTCCCTCGTCGCTGATCGGTTCCTGCTGGGTGAAATTGCCGGTGAAATTCTCGCTCATGGGCTACCTTTGGCGCGCGCTGCGGGCACCGTCAATAGGAGGCACTCATCCGATCAGATCAGAGACGATACCTGGAAGATCCTCGTACCGATCCAGCAGCGCATCGGGCTCAAGTGCTGCCATATCCTCGCCCGATGGCCCAAAGGTGACCAGAACCGACGGCACGCCAGCCGCGCGGGCAGTGTTGCGGTCGGTATCGCTATCGCCAATCAACACAGAGTGCGCCGGATCTCCTCCCGCGCGGCGCGCCGCCTCGCGCAGGGGTTCGGCATCGGGTTTGCTGACACTCAGCGTATCGGCCCCAACCATCGAGGCGAAGGCATCGCGGATGCCCAGCCGATCCAGCAGCAGTTCGGCCAGCGCCTCAGGCTTGTTGGTACAAATCCCGACCCCATAGCCAGCGGTTTTCAGCGCCGAGATCGCTTCCATCGCACCGGGGTAAACCTTGGTATGGATATCGATGGAGTCGCGATAACACTCCAGAAGCAGGGGGTAATATTGGTCCACCACCGTCGCGTCGAGTTGCTTGAGCCGGGTCAACCCTTCAGTCAGCATGTACCTGCCGCCGCGCAAAGCCACGCCGGCGTCACCGGGATGGAGCAACACATCACCATGACCCATCTCGCGAAAACAGGCATTGGCGGCAGCCAGAAGGTCGCCCGAAGTATCGGCCAGCGTGCCGTCCAGATCAAAGATTACCGTGCGCATAGCAAGTCCTCTTGGCATCAATTCGCGCGCCTTGTTGCAAAGCGCAATCTTGTTTGATCGCCCTTCGGCTTGCGTTGCAAGGGTCTTCGGATAAAACGAACGCGCAGGAAACACAAAGGGAAACCCATGACTATTGCCCTGATCGTTCTGGCCGCAGGCCAGGGCACGAGAATGAATTCGGACCTTCCCAAAGTGCTGCACCCGATTGCCCATGCGCCGATGCTGGCCCATGCGATGCGCGCGGGTGCCGCACTGGACCCGGCCCGCACGATTATCGTTGCAGGGCACGGCGCCGAGGCCGTTGGCGCTGCCGCGACTGACATCAACCCCGACGCGCAAGTCGTTATTCAGCCTGAACAAAACGGCACCGCCGATGCAGTCAATCAGGCGAAGGCGGCCTTGCAGGGTTTCGACGGCGATGCAATCGTTCTCTATGGCGACACGCCGTTCGTGCGCCCCGAAACGTTGGAGCGAATGATTGCCGCCCGCGCCGGTGCCGATCTGGTCGTGCTGGGTTTTCAAGCTGCCGATCCCGGACGTTACGGACGCTTGATCGCACAGGGTGAGGTGTTGGAACGGATCGTCGAGCACAAGGATTCTACAGATGAAGAGCGAGCTGTAACTCTATGCAATAGCGGCCTTATTGCCTGCAATTCTGCGCTCCTGTTCGACTTGATCGCAGAGGTAGGCAACGACAATGCCGCCGGTGAGTTTTACCTTACCGATATCGTTGCACTGGCCAGCGCGCGGGGGTTGCGCGCCACTGTGGTCACCTGCGATGAGTCGGAGACACTGGGTGTCAACTCGCGCACCGAACTGGCCGCCGCAGACGCTGTGTTTCAAGCCCGCGCGCGCGCCGAGGCACTGGAAAACGGCGTTACGTTAATGGCGCCGGAGACGGTTTACTTCGCCCATGATACGATCATCGGGCGCGACACTGTGGTCGAACCGAACGTCGTTTTTGGGCCCGGCGTGACCGTCGAGACCGGGGCCACGATCCGCGCGTTCTCGCATCTGGAAGGTTGTCACGTCAGCCGCGGTGCGATCATCGGTCCCTATGCCCGTTTGCGCCCCGGTGCGGAACTGGCCGAAAACACCCGCGTCGGCAATTTTGTCGAGGTCAAGAACGCTGTGGTGGACGAAGGCGCCAAAATCAATCACCTGTCCTATATTGGCGATGCGCATATCGGCGCGGCCGCAAATATCGGTGCGGGAACGATCACCTGCAATTACGACGGCGTGGCAAAACATCACACCGAGATTGGTTCGCGTGCCTTTATCGGATCGAATACGATGCTGGTTGCTCCGGTCAGCGTTGGCGCCTCTGCCATGACCGCCAGCGGCTCGGTCATTACCCGCGATGTCGAGGCCGATGCGCTGGCGATCGGTCGCGCACCGCAGCAGAACAAGCTCGGCCGCGCTGCACGCCTAATGGAAATGTTAAAGAATAAAAAAGCAAAGGACACAGTATAATGTGCGGTATTGTTGGGGTGGTGGGCAAGCATGAAGCCGCGCCCATTCTTGTCGAAGCGCTGAAGCGGTTGGAATATCGCGGCTATGACAGTGCCGGGATCGCCACCGTGAATGAGGGGCGGCTCGATCGCCGCCGCGCGGTCGGTAAGCTGGCCAATTTAAGTGACCTACTGGTGCATCAGCCGCTGCCCGGTAAAATCGGCATCGGCCACACAAGATGGGCCACCCATGGTGCGCCGTCGGTGAGCAACTCGCATCCTCATCAGGCCGGATCGGTTGCCGTGGTGCACAACGGAATTATTGAGAACTACCGTGAACTGCGCGCCGAACTCGCGGAATTTGGAATCCAGCCGGAAACCGAGACCGATACCGAGATCGTCGCCCAGTTGACCGAACATTACCTGCAGAACGGCGACGCACCGATCGCAGCAGCCTATCGTGCGCTGGATCGTCTGGAGGGCGCTTTTGCGCTGGCCTTCGTGTTCGACGGCCATGACGATCTGATGGTGGTCGCGCGGCAAGGATCGCCCTTGGCCATCGGGCATGGCGATGGGGAGATGTATATCGGCAGCGACGCGATTGCGCTGGCCCCGATGACAAATCAGGTTTCCTATCTTGAAGAAGGCGATCGCGCCGTCCTCTCGCGTGCAGGTGCAACCATCCACGACGCAGCCGGCGCCACGGTCACACGGGAAATCAAAACCATCGCGATTGACGCCGCTCACGTGGATAAAGGCGGGCATAAGCACTTCATGGCGAAGGAGATCAACGAGCAGCCGACGGTGATCGCCGAGGCAATCCGCTGCTACCTTCCGACAGGAAGCAATTCTGTCACGCTTGAAGGGGTTGATCTGGACTTTCGCAACGTCGAGCGGTTGACCATGGTGGCCTGCGGCACTGCTTACTACGCTTGCCTGACCGCGAAATACTGGTTCGAACAATTGGCCGGCCTTCCCGTCGAAGTCGATGTCGCGTCGGAATTTCGCTATCGCGAGCCGCCGATGCCCGCCAAATCGATGGCACTATTCGTCAGCCAGTCCGGTGAAACCGCAGATACGCTCGCCGCGCTGCGCTATTGCACAGGCAAGGTTGATGGCATCCTGTCGGTGGTGAATGCAGCTGAAAGTTCGATCGCGCGCGAAAGCGATATCGCGCTTCCGATCCATGCCGGGGTCGAAATTGGCGTTGCCTCGACCAAGGCGTTTACCTGTCAATTGACCGTCCTGCTGATCTTGGCGCTCAAGGCGGCTTCCGATCGTGGCACGATGGATGAGGCTCAGATTGCCGATCATGTCGCCGCGTTGCGCGGGTTGCCGTCGGCATTGAACACTGCACTTGAACAAAGCGAGGCGATCCGGCGTGCCGCCCTACGGCTGAGCGAAGCGCGCGACGTGCTGTTTCTAGGGCGCGGGATCATGTACCCTCTTGCGATGGAAGGTGCGTTAAAGCTTAAAGAAATCAGCTATATACATGCCGAAGGTTATCCGGCAGGTGAACTTAAGCACGGCCCCATTGCGTTGATTGACAAGAATATGCCCGTCGTGTTCATGACGCCAACCGACGCGCTGTTCGACAAAACCATGTCCAACATGCAAGAGGTCATGGCACGGAAAGGCAAAGTCCTCATGATTTCGGACGCGGCCGGACTTTCTGCGGGCGGGAATGACCTGTGGAATTCAATTGCCATGCCGGAAATTCATGCCAGCCTAACGCCGATTCTCTATGCTTTGCCTGCTCAATTGCTGGCTTATCATACGGCGGTGGCCAAGGGCACAGATGTGGATCAGCCGCGTAATCTGGCGAAATCGGTGACGGTAGAGTGAGCGGGTCGCGGGCGACGCATCGCTAAAGACCTTCGGCAGGCGGGGCACTGGTTGCCCTGCCTGTGATCGCCCTTCTACTCAGGCCCCGTTGCGCCTGAACCGCCTTGCCCAGACCCGATATTTCCCGCGGATTCTTTGATTTATAAGAAGGGCGATCGCACCGATTCGCTCGTAAACAGTGAGGCCGGGCAAGGACAGGATCGAGTTTAGATATTCCCGCGTCAGGCGTCGCGTCGGCCTGCGGTCGGCCTGAATCTCGGGATCAAACCACTTGGCTCTTTCATCCGCTGTCCGGTTGGCACGTTGCGATCCCTTGTCATGCAGCCTGCGCATGAACCGCGGGTCGCCCCCGACCCGGATGATTTTACCCAAAAGCGCACTCTCCACCAGCAGTACATAGTCGGAGCCGATGAAACTGCCGATAAGGCGGGTTTGGCCAAGGGCCTTACGACGAAACATGCCAAAGACCGATGTCACCACCCCCAATTCATCCAGTACCTCGTACATTCGCCGCGGTGCCGATACTGCCGTGCTCTGAACACAGACGGGCACTTCCTCCCGCGTCTCGCAGGTGTTTTCATCAACAAAGGTAAAGGTCGGATACACCAGGAGCGTATCGTGGGTGCTGCGCGCGAACTGTGCCAGACAGGCCGAAAGAAAATCTGGCCCTAGGATGTCGTCATGGGCCAGCCAGTTGAAGTACTCGCCCGCTGCGCAGTGAAATACATAGTTATAGTTCTTTGCGGCACCGATATTGCGGGGATGCCGCACGAATTTTATGCGCGGGTCCTTCTCGGCATAAGCGCGACAAATTTCCGCTGTCTTGTCTGTGGACGCATTGTCCGCGATGATCAGCTCAAAATCCTGAAAATCCTGATCCAGCACCGAGTCGATTGCCTGACCCAGAAAGTCGGCGCCGTTATATACCGGCATACCGATGCTGCACCGTGGCCGTGGCGGGCTGTGGCCGACACCCTTCCCTGTTTCGTTCGAGTGGTCAGTACCTGAGAGCAAATGCTCAGGCGGGGTGCTCTGCTCACAAACTGGATGCCCGCGAGCTTCAGGATTGACATGACATGAGTGAGATTTTGGCTTCGGCTCAGGCATTGTTTGCTGTAGCCCCCGCCTCGCGCCGTCGTCTTATTGGCCACCAACCGTTGGTTCGCAGGAGCACATCAGCAAACAATTGCACACTCGCTTTCAGAACCGGCTGAAAACGGCCGGCTTTGCGGTTCTCAAGACAATCATGCTTTCACCGAGTCACAAACGCGGTTAGATCGCGCTATTCGAGCAGGTCGCCACCTGCTTTTACGCACCGCGATAAGAAATAAGGACCAAGGCAAAGACGACACACGAAGTCTTATCTAGAACCGAACACCAAAGAACCCAACATCGTTACGATTCCTGCAGCCAAATAAACCACATCGGCCGGGAATGTTCAACTGAAAACATCATGTTCCACGCAATTGTGGATAACAGGAGTACAAATGACAGTCTGGTACACTTCCGAACTTGGCTGGTCGAACGGCCAGGATATTTCTAGTCAGTTTTCGTCTGCTCTGCAGAATAACTTCAAAGCGGGTGATACACTTGTAGTCGATGGATCCTACAAAATTTCGGGCGCGAACATGGTTCTTCCCGAAAACTTCACCCTGACCGCTACCAAGGGCGGTGGATTCGATGTCAAGACGACGGCGACCGACACATCGGGACTGTTCATCCTGTCCGATGGTGTCACCGTCAACAACATGACATTCACGGCAAACAGCGCCCCAAATACAAACTATAGCGCGACCAATCCGAAATCTGGGACCGATTATCACGGAAAACGAGTGCTCGTCGTCTCAGGCGACGACGTGACCATCTCGAATAGCTCATTTTCCGACAACGTCGCCATGCATGTCGATGTCCGCGGTGGTAACAATCTGACGGTTTCCGACACTGTTTTTGACGGCGCGTTCTACCAGTTGCGGCTCGTGGGCGGTGCCGACGACGCGCAGATTCTCAAGAGCCATTTCAAGAACTCGCTCGGCGATGGCATCAAAACCGAACGTCAGGGCGATGCCGGGCCGCAGCGGACCAAGGTGCTGGACAGCATGTTCGAGGACAATGCGCGGGACGGAATTGACACCGCCGGCGGGTTCAAAGACGGTTATGTTGGCAACAGCGTGTTCTACAGCAACGGCGTCAGCGGTATGGACATCAAGACCATACTCGAACGTCAGTCCGACCTCAGCCCTAATATATCCTCTTCGGGTATCCGAGTTGAGAACAGCAAGTTCATCGACAGCCCGAACGGGGTAGTTGTGACGATGCTTGACCGGATGAACGCACTGAACGCGAACAATGCCGATTCCCTGATGCCGCATGACATAGTGGTGACGGATTCGACGTTTGAGGACACCGGGCGCGCGTTCTTGATCAAAGACGGTCACCACATCAACTGGGAAAACCTGACATTCCGTGGTGACGTCACCGAGATGCGCCTGATGAATGCAGAGGCACCTAACGGCTGGAAAGCCCATAACATCGGCGGAACGGTTACTGAGCGAGGCGATGCGCAAAACCTCTCCCCGGACCAGCTTTGGTCGCACAATGTTGGGCCGACCGATGGCAATACGGTTGTAGACCCGACCCCAGAGCCCGAACCGCAGCCGGAGCCGCAGCCACAGCCCGAACCAGAGCCGCAGCCTGAGCCAACACCTGAGCCCACGCCCGGACCCAATCAGAACATCCTGTTCGAGCGTGGCGGCGATCTGCAGCTCAACGGCAATCGCAGCAGCGTGGCCGAGTACGCGCCAACCGAAGCACTGCAAACAGAGGCGGCGACCATTTCGTTCTCGTTCAATGCTGATCAGGTCCAACGTTCGATGGGGCTGGTTTCCAAAGACGCTTACGGGCTCGAGCAAAATGATGGGCACTTTGTGAGCTATATCAACAACGGCACGCTATATGTCCGCTTCCAGGAAGGTACCGAATCCGAGACCTTCATGGTTAAAGGCATTCAGGCGAATACCGACTATGACGTCACCACGAGCTTCGGTGACGGAAAAGTCGCGCTTTGGCTAGATGGAGAGCTGGTTGACGAACGTGCGTTCGACTTCTCTTGGGCCGAGAACGGCGAGTACCTGCAGATTGGCGCCAATGGCTGGGCCAGCAAATCCGGCGAGGCCGGGTTCCGCGATGTGTTCAGCGGCACCATTTCCGACGTGACCATCACCGATGGATCCGCCACCGACAGTGCGCCGGAACCGCAGCCCGAACCTCAGCCGCAACCGGAGCCACAGCCTGAACCGCAGCCGGTGCCACAGCCCGAGCCAGAGCCGCAGCCTGAGCCAACGCCCGAGCCCACGCCCGGACCCAATCAGAACATCCTGTTCGAGCGTGGCGGCGATTTGCAGCTCAACGGCAATCGCAGCAACGTGGCCGAGTACGCGCCAACCGAAGAACTGCAAACTGAGGCGGCGACCATTTCGTTCTCGTTCAATGCTGATCAGGTCCAACGTTCAATGGGGCTGGTTTCCAAAGACGCCTATGGGATCGAGCAGAACGACGGTCACTTCGTGAGCTATATCAGCAACGGAAATCTGTATGTCCGCTTCCAGGAAGGTACGGAATCCGAAACCTTTGTAATCAAAGGCATCCAAGCGAATACCGACTATGACGTGACCACAAGCTTCGGTGACGGAAAAGTCGCGCTTTGGCTAGATGGAGAACTGGTCGATGAACGTTCGTTCGACTTCTCTTGGGCCGAGAACGGCGAGTACCTGCAGATTGGTGCCAATGGCTGGGCCAGCAAATCAGGCGAAGCCGGGTTCCGCGATGTGTTCAGCGGCACCATCTCCGACGTGACCATCACCGATGGATACGCCTCTGACAGCGCACCAGCAGCACAGCCGTTGGTTATGGACTCCGAGCCCGAGCTTGAGCTGGTGTCGATGAGCGACCCCGACACTGTCGGCGGTGATGAGATCCAACCAGGCGCGGACGATCCCGTCACGACCGGTACCGAAGTGGCCGACACTCAGCCGACTCAGGTCCCGGACAATTCCGTAACGGCAGAAGACGCCGACTACGGAACGCCGCCAAACGAGATCGCCTTCAATTACTTTGACACCGATCAGTTCCTGTTCTGATCCAATTCGCCGGGGCAGAGCCTTGCCCTGCCCCGGCGCGATAGTCCGGTCGCACGCGCCCGTGCCAGCGACGCATTGGCAATTCGCGATCCGGCGTTCGCACAATCGACTACATCGGATATTCTCACTCTCTGCCTCACTCGCGGAACGCCCGATTGAAGTAATCCGATACCGGCTTCACCAGATAATCCAGCGGAGTGCGATCACTGGTCCGTAGATAGGCCTCGACCGGCATGCCCGGCAGCAGGATCTTGCCCCCCAGCTTGGTCAACTCGCCCTCATCGGGCAAAACTTCCACCTGATAATAGGTCTGCCCTGTCGCCTTGTCCGTGAACGCATCGGGCGAGACCCGAACGATATGTGCCAAGAGCTCAGGTGTCGTGCGTACATCAAAGGTCGGCAGGCGCAAGGTGACCGGCTGCTCGGGATAGACCTGATCAATATGAATGGGGTCGACGCGGGCATGAATCACCAGCGGCCGATCCTGCGGAATCAGATAGAGAACCGGATCCGCCGGGCGAATTACCGAACGTTCGGCGAAAACCTGCATATCATAAACGATACCCGCGACCGGTGCGATAATGACCAGCCGTGACAACTGCTCGCTTACGGCGCGATATTGCTCGGCCAATTCCAACTGGCGAAACCGCAGATCGCGCAGTTCGGTTATAGCTTGCTCGCGGGCACTGGTTGCCAGTTTGAGGACTTCCAGGTCGATCTCGGTCGACCGTCCCTGCAATTCGGCAGTGGTCGCTGTGGACTCGCCGATCTGACCCATCAGTCCGGCCTCTTCGCGCTGTAGCGCCAGCACACGAGGTGCCTGTGCCAAGCCACGATCCAGTAGGCTCTGCTGCGACTCCAATTCCTCACGGATGAAGCCTAGCTGAAGCGTTAGCGCCTCAAGCTGTGCCTCTATCCCGCTAATCTGGCTGGCGATTTGGTCCTTACGACGCTCCAATTGATCGATCTCGCGCTCGCGCGATGCGGCACGGGCAGCGAATAGGCTGCGCTGGCCCTCAACCAGTTCGGCGATATCGGAGCGCTCCGCCGCCGCTTGTTCGAGGTCGTTCGGAAATGATATCTCATCCGCCTCGTCGCGTTCGGCTATGAGGCGGGCCGCGCGTGCCTCGATTTCGAAAAGTTGAGTGCGCAGAATGTCCGCGTTCGAGCGCAACACGTTTGGGTCAAGCCGCAGCAGATCATCACCTGCCTGAACCATATCGCCCTCTCGCACGAGAATTTCGCTTACGACACCGCCATCCGGATGCTGGACGACCTGGCGGTTGCTTTCAACCGCGACCCGCCCCGAGGCGATGATGGCCCCCGAGATATTCGCTGTCACAGCCCACGATCCAAATCCGCCGACAAGAACCAGCAAGCCCGCCAGCCCGAGCATTAGCGGTCTGCGGGCTGTCCAGCGCGTTCCTGATGACCCAAACGCGTCCTGCAGGCCGGTCATTGGACACTCTCCGGTTGAACCGTGCGGGCGATTTCGGAATGGTTGCGGACCACCTTTTTCAAAACCTCGTCACGTGGTCCAAATGCGACGCGGGCGCCATGCTCCAACATCAATAGCGTATCGCATTCCTGTATCGCGGCTGGGCGGTGCGCGATGGTAATGATCGAGCCACCAGCCTCCTTCATGGTGCGGATAGCGCTGTTCAGGGCGACCGTACCGGCGTTGTCCAGGTTCGAATTCGGCTCATCCAGAACCAGAATGACCGGATCTCCGAACATGGCCCGGGCCAGACCGATGCGCTGGATCTGCCCGCCGGACAATCGGCCACCCACGGCTGAAACCTGCGTATCATAACCTTGCGATTGCTCCAGGATCATCTCGTGCGCTCCCGCTTTCTTGGCGGCCGCGACAACCTTCGCCGGATCTGGCTCAAGCTGCAGGCGCGCAATATTCTCGGCAATCGTGCCGTCGAAAAGGGTAACCGTCTGCGGCAGGTAGCCGACATAACTGCCCAACACATCCGGTTCGTACTGGTCAAGCGCTGCCCCATCAAGCCGCAGCCGCCCACCGGCCGGAACCCATGCGCCGGTGATCGCCTTGGCCAATGAAGACTTGCCCGCCCCAGAGGTCCCGATCACACCCATCGCCTCCCCAGGTTTCAGAGTGAAAGACAGATTCCGCAACGATGCCTGCGTGGCGCCGGGCGGTATAACTGTCACGTTTTCGGCCGTAAGCCGCGCCTTGGGGCGGGGCAGTGACGTGCGGGGCAGATCCGGCGGGATCTGATCCAACAGCTCAATCACCGACGCGCGCCCCCGGCGCGCGGCATCAACTAACTGCCACTGGCCGATCACCATCTCGATCGGTGCCAAGGCCCGGCCCAGCAGGATCGAGCCCGCAATCATCGCGCCCGCTGTCATCTCGCCCTGCAGGACCAGCCAGGCCCCTAGGCCCAGCATTGCAGACTGCAAAAATAGGCGCAAAGTCTTGATCGTGACAGTGAAGAACCCCGAACTGTCCGAAAAATCGATCGATTGCGCCAGCGACCTGCGCCGCGCGCCCATCCAGCGCGTAAACGCCGCGCCGCGCATACCCAGTGACTGCACCAGTTCTGCTTCGGAGGCCAGTTGCTGTGCCGTCAGTTCGGCACCCGCTGTGGCCGCATTGGCCTGCGCCATCGGACCAGAAGTTACCCATTTGTTGATCAGCGCGAGACAAATCAGGAGCGCCCCCCCACAAATCGCCAAGAATCCCAAGTAAGGATGAAAGACAAAGATTGCCGCCACGAAAAGCGGGATCCACGGGATATCGAACAACGCCAGAAATACCGGCGAGGACAACAACCTCTGCACCGCTTCGAGATCGCGCAGAGGATTGCGCCCCCCCGTGCCCCCCGGCGTTCGGGCGGCACGTTTCAAATGGGCAGCAAAGACACGCCCGTCCAACGCCGATTGAAACCGCGCACCGACGCGCGCCATGACCCGTCCGCGGGCATGATCCAGCACGCCCATCATCAGAAATAGAAAGGCGACCAGCACCGACAGCGCGACCAGTGTCTCCTCCGATCGTGCCCCAAGCACGCGATCATAGACCTGCAGCATATATAGTGGTCCGGTCAGCATCAGCGCGTTCACCGCAATGGAGAAAACGAACACCGCGATGAGCAGGCTCTTCGCCCGGCGATGTATGGCACTGACCTCTTGGGCTCCGCTAGGACGGCTGCCGAGGTTGGGGGTTCGCATATGTTACCGACTCCGCTGGATTAGGATGGGGTGTGTATAACACGAGGAGGTTGAGCAATGCTGCAATTTCGAGCGGTGATCGGTTCACAGTGTCGTTCCCCAGCCAATAACGCCCATCAGATTCCGTCGAAAAAAATCGAAAAGGACTCACGGTTTTCCTCAAAGTATGTTACATATATTAGATCAGGTTCGGAAGCACTGCCAGTGGCGGATGCCCTTTCTGGACAGACCCATATATTGAAATAAAAAAGTGACACGAACGCGCCCAACTCATCTCGGAGGTGGGTATGATTTCTGCGCCCCGTGAATTGCTGATGCTGACCAGGGCATTTTGCGTCACAGTTATTAATTGGTCGATTTCGCAAGGAATCGTGCCGCGAAAGGTGGTCAACCCGAAATACCTGAATTCAACACGTCACAGATGCTTTGTGTTGGCCAGCTCTTACGCCGCATTCAGTGCTCCCAGCAATACCCGCGGATTCGCTGAACGATGGGTGAATCCTTCGCAAAGTGACGCCCGAAGTTAGCGGGATTGTAAGTTATAAAAAGGAGTTTCTCCACTTAGTAAGTCGCTAATTTTTAGGAATTATTGAGGCCGCAGGTGCCTGTTATTATGGAAAAGAAGCTGGATTCGGGCCAAGTCTTTGACGACACACGTGAGTGTGAGCCCGGTGCCCTCGATCCGGCCGCTTCAGCACAACAAGGCTTATACCGCACTACCAAACGAATTTTCGACATCACCTTTTCTCTTGCCATGCTGATGCCGCTGCTCCTTCTTTGCGGTATTGTGTTCGGCCTCAATATGTTCTGGAATCCGGGCCCGCTATTCTTCCGTCAATTGCGCAAAGGCAAAGACGGCAAGGGCTTCATGATCATTAAGTTCCGCTCGATGGCCCCCACGGATAAGCGAACGCGCTATGCCGATGACCCGCTCGAAACATCGCGAGTGACACCACTGGGGCACATCCTGCGCGCGAGCGAAATGGACGAGCTTCCACAAATCTTTAACATACTCATGGGCGAGATGAGTCTCGTTGGCCCGCGACCTGAAATCTTCGAGTTCGCGGAAACCTATGAATCATTTATTCCCAATTACGCCATGCGTGAGGCTGTTCGCCCGGGCGTAACTGGGTACGCCCAGGTAATGCAAGGATATACCGACACGATTGAAATGGTACGGCGCAAAACCGAATTGGACCTTCATTACGTGCGCAATATGAGTTGGCGTTTCGACCTGCGCATTCTGATCAAAACGGTGGCATTGGTCTTTCACCTTCCAAAGATACGATAGGGGATAAGCGCAATGCCGTTAAAGCAAAACGGAGCTGCCTGTAACAAATGAAGAATTTGACCACGGCAATTACGATACTGACCCGAGCTGAGCTTCGGTCGGCAGTTTTACTCCTGCCATTGATCGTTCTCAGCGGACTGTTCGACATGATCGGCGTGGCGCTGGTGTTTCCGTTCCTGAAGTTGCTCAGTGAACCGGAACTCATCGCGACAAATGAGCGGCTGTCCCAGATATACGAATTTGGTGGCTTTCAATCTGAAGACAGTTTTGTGGTGTTCCTTGGCATGGCGTTTATCGGGCTGCTTCTTGTCGGATCGGCCTTCAAAATCACTGCGGTTTATGCCGCAAATCGCTGGCTTGAGGGGCGCGTACACAGCCTGTCGCAACGTTTGTTGACGGTCTACTTGCGCCAGCCTTACGAGTTCATGCTTAAACGACACAGCAGCGAACTTGTCGCCACCATGCTCTCCGAAACCGGTCGGATCGTATCCCAAGTCTATCGGGCGATTTCCGAGTTCGTGATGTCGTTTATCGTACTGCTTTTCATGCTGGCGCTTCTGTTCATCGTTGATGCCCGCATGACTTTGTTGGCAATCGGCGTATTTGCCGGCGTTTATACAGTCATGCTGATCGTGGTGCGCCGGACCACGACCCGGCTTGGCGACACTATCCTGAAATCCAACCGCATGCGCCACCGTATCGCATGGGAGGCGCTGGCAGGTGGCAAGCAGGTGCGCCTGCTTAACCGGGAAAGCTCTCTGGTAAACAGCTATTCCGTACCTTCGCATGAATTTGCTTCGGCCACTGCGCTTTCTAACACCGTACGTCAGGCCCCCCGACATATTGTTGAAGCCGTGACGATCGGCGGTACCGTCATTCTGACGCTTGCGCTGATGATGCAGAGCGGCGGACTGGGGACCCATGCAATGGCAGCGATCGTGCCGATGCTTGGGGTATTCGCCCTTGGTGTCCTGCGAATGATGCCGGCCTTTCAGCGCGGTTATAACGCTATTGTCTCCCTCCGGTTGAGCAGTGTTTCAGCCGAGGCTATCCAGAGGGACTTGGCCGGTTCGCAAACTTTGCCAACATTGCCGCAAGGAGCAGTCGAACCGCTGCGATTTCACCAAAGTCTCGAACTGCGCAATGTGTCGTTCCGCTATCCCGGCACCACAGTGCGCAGTCTTAAAAACCTCAATCTCAGGATAGACTCGGGAATGTCGGTCGGTGTCGTCGGGCGAACCGGGGCGGGCAAAACCACGCTAATGGACCTTGTTCTTGGGCTTCTGCACCCAACAAAAGGCGAGATCTTGATCGATGGAAAAGTGCTGGACCCGAAGGAACAGCGCGCCTGGCGGGCGAATGTTGGCTATGTCCAGCAGGATATTTTCCTCAGCGATGCGAGCATCGCGCAGAATATCGCTTTTGGGGTGCCCGATGACGAGATCGACCGGGATCGTCTCGTTTCGGCAGCGCGGGTGGCGCAAATCGAGAGGTTCATTCTCGACGAGTTGCCCGATGGTTTCGAAACCTTGGTCGGCGAACGCGGCGTACGGCTGTCCGGCGGGCAACGGCAACGCATCAGCATCGCCCGCGCCCTTTATACCGAGCCCGAGGTCATCGTTTTTGACGAGGCGACCAGTGCGTTGGACACCAATACCGAAGCGCTGGTGATGGAGGAGATCGCAAAACTTGCCGGCCAGCGGACATTGCTGATGGTCGCACACCGCCACTCGACCGTGAAGGATTGCGATCTGATCGTGACTTTGGATGCGGGCGAGATCACACGTCTGGGCAGTTACGCCGATCTTGTTGCCACCGAAGCGCTGCCGCACCTCGTGGCAAGCAACGAGCGTTAGGGGCAGGAATGAACATGATCTGTGTAATCCCCCCTGCCCGCCACAACGAGCGCCTCCGGTCGATACCAGGACGGAATGGATCATGATAAATGTGGCGTTCGGATCGGTCCCCAAGGATGGCGGCACGTTCACCTTCTACCGCACGCTTCGGCCGGCACTGGTCAGTCACGGGATCAATCTCAGATGCGTTACGGTTGGTTGCACCCAGTCAGAGCTAACCGACCCCGCCTTTGTAGATGATGGCTGCGTGCTGCTCGCTTCTCATAGCAAACAACTGAAAACACAGGCTCGAATCTTCGCTGATTGGTGCGAAAACGAACGTATAGACATCGTTTTCGGTGTGAACTCGCCTGCGATCCTCAGCGCCATCCCGCACCTGCATCCAAGGATTCGCGTGCTCGCACGCTGTGCCAACGGGTTTGACGAAGGCTATCGGCTGACCCTGATTGGCAGCGAACAACTGATGCGTATCGTCGCTCTTACACCGCGGTTGCGCGATGATCTGGTCAATCAATACGGCGTCGATCCCGCGCGCATCGCGCTCATTCCCAACGGCGCGACCCCCGCGCGTTTCACGGAGCGAACCGGCCCCAGTCAAAAGGCGGACAAACTGTCGCTCGGTTTTCTCGGGCGGCTTGAACATGGCCAGAAAGGCGTCATGCACATCCCGCCGATTCTGGACCGGTTGGAACGGCTGGGCATTGAATATCACCTGTCGATTGCCGGTAAAGGCCGGGACGAAAACCGGCTGCGTCACATGCTGGCAAGGCAGATTGCCGCGGGCCAGATCGACTTCGCTGGCATTCTCGGGCCAAAAGAGGTGCCCGATTTTTTGGGCGCGATCGATGTTTTCCTGTTCCCCTCGCATTTCGAGGGGTGCCCGAACGCCCTGTTAGAGGCGATGATGGCCGGTGCGGTCCCGGTTGCATGGCATCTGCCCGGAATTACTGATTTTCTTCTCAGAAACGGTGAGACCGGTTGCCTTGCCGAGACCGGTGACACCGAGGCCTTTGCCGCTGCCATCGCGGGCTTGGGGCGCGATCCTGTCCGACGGCAAGCCATGAGTCAGGCCGTTGCCAGCGACGCGCGCCGGCGGTTTTCAAGTGCGATCTGTGCACAAGCTTACGGCGATTTGTTCAACAAGATCATGGAAGAGGCCGCGCCCGATTGGACGCCGCTGCCTTGGTCCCGCTTTGAACCGGACCCGATGTTTCGTGAAAAGCTGCTCACACGACTTTTGCCGGCCCGGCAGAAAAAGACGCTGCGCAACCTCGCCACTCGGCTGCGCCGCAAGAGTGTGAAATCTGCTTCGGTCAATTGTCCAGTGCGGGGCGCAAACGGGCTGCGGATTCACCAAATTATCAACGGGTTTGATGTGGCAGACGGCGGCGCGCAGCGCATGGCACGGGAATTGCACCGGGGCCTGCGCGCGCAAGGGATCGACGCCCATCTCGTCGCCTTGGAAACCTGTGCTGATCACGGCGAAGGCGAGGTTTCACTGGGCTTATCCAGCAGCTACGATCCGCGCGGCCTGACCCGGCTGAGCCACTATGCAAAACAGATCGCGCCGGGAGATATCATCCATGTGCACCTGTTTCCGGCCAGCGCCCATGTCGCAACCCTTGCCCGGGGCGGACGTCTGCATGGGCCGCTTGTCTTTACCGAGCACAGCACTTCAAACCGGCGCAGAGAGAGCCTAGTCGGCAGCTTGGTTGACCGCCAAGTATATCCCGCGTTCGACCGCATCATTGCAATCAGCACCGGCGTTCAAGACCGATTGTTGCAAGCGCGGCCCTGGCTGACCGGCGATGTCACTGTCATCGAAAACGGTTGCCGTCTACTTTTTGACCGCCCGGTCAGGCACAAGGCCGGGCCGGGTCCGCTTCGGCTGCTGTCGGTCGGGCGGCTTGTGCCAGCAAAGAACTTCGAGGCGGCTCTCAAGGCTCTTGCGCGGCTGGCCGATCAGAATATCCACTATACCATCGTCGGCGATGGGCCGGAGCGCGCTGCGCTGGAAGATCTGGCCACCCGTCTTGGGGTACAGGTCCGCGTGGAATTCGCCGGCTATGTCAGCGATATCCGCGACCATCTGCGCAAGGCCGATATCTTTCTCATGCCCTCAAACTGGGAAGGCTTCGGTCTGGCCGCCGTCGAGGCCATGAACGCGTCCCTCCCCATCATTGCGGCGGATGTTCCGGGCCTGCGCGACGTATTGAACCTTGACGCGGCGACTCTCGTCGATCCGCAAGACCCCGACGATATTGCCGCAGCCATCCGGCACCTTACCAATGATCCGGCCCGCTGCAGGGCCATGGGTCAGCATGGTTTTGAACGGGCCAAATCTTTCGGCATGCAAACCTTCATCCAGCGCCATGTCGAGCTTTACCAATCTTTTTCAGATCGGCATTCCCATGGAACATAGGGCCACGATCAGCAAAACACCGGGCGTCGGCCTCTTTGCACTGTTCGTGTTCCTGCTGGTCGCGGTGCCACGTCTGAATGTCAAATTTGGGCCACTTCCGATTTATTTCATCGATCTACTGATCTTGATCCTGATCGCCAATGCACGAGGCCTACCGGGCCGGTCCCGCAGTAAGGCGAAATTCGCCACTAGCGTGGGCTTCTTACTGGTTCTGGCGCTGGCGAGCGAGATTGCCGGAATGCTCTCTTTCGGCATCTACAAGGAAACCGTTTATATTGGTGTCAGAACCTGCCTGGCATTCAGCGTGTTCTTTCTTGTCGGGAGCTATGTCCGCACCCTGCGCGACGTCGAGATCGTCCTGCGGTCCGTGGTGCTGGGTCTTGTCCTGACCTCGACGCTGATGGTCCTCAGCTCCTTGCCGATGACCAGATTGGTGGTGGCGGATCTGGTTTTCTCAAACCAGTTTCTCGAACCTGCCGCCACGCAGCTTGAGGGGTTCTTTACTGAAACTGAATCCGGCATTCGCGGCCGCACCTTGGTCGGGGTGTCAATCATTGGCGCATCGTTCATCAATGCCTGCTGGCCGCTGGCCGCCTTGTTCTTGCGCTGGCCCCACAACATCGGTCGATGGTGGCGCTGGCTGGCCCTCGCGGCGTGCATGTTAGCCCCCATGGGCGTTTTGATGAGCTATTCCCGCGGACCTGTACTGGGGGCAATTTTGATCGTGATTGCAGCCTTGGTCCTTGGTCTGCGCCGGGTGCAGCACGGGATTTTAATGCCGGTTGCTATTGGTGTCGCCATCGTTTTGGCCATCGGGACGACATCACAGATTTTCTTCTTTGATCGTCTGACAAGCCGAACCGCAGCGATCTTTGATTCTCCATTGGCGGATGAGCGCGAATCCGAGCGGTTGCTTGCCTATGTCGAGCCATTCAAACATCTATCCGAGAAACCACGTTTTCTACTGCTCGGCGAGGGCGTCGCCGTCCGATATTCAGAAGCCACGGTCATCCCAGAGCAGGCCGGAAAAGCAACCCACTCCGCCTTTGCCATAGCTTATTATGCATATGGCATGGTTGCGGCGGTTGGCTTCGTGGCGCTGTTTCTGCAGGCGCTCAATTCTGTTGCAGGTCAGCTTTCTATCCGGCGCAGATCGCCGTGGGATATTTTGGTGGCACCGCTGTTCCTGTCGATCGTGGCCCTATTCCCGTGGCTGGCCCTGGGCCATGCGGCGATTTCCACCCCACGGGGTTCAATGCTGTTCTTTTTCATCGTCGGTCTGGTGTCGACGCTTGCGCATATGCGCGCAAGCACAGCCCAGACATCGCAAATTGGTTGGAGTTTTCATGCCCAGCGCCGTCATCCTACTGTCTGACAAACGGTCCGGCTCGACCATGTTTCAGGACGAGATCTGTCGCCATTCGGCGGTTCGCACGGTGCCCTATTCGCCGCATTCCAATCTGGAAACGCATTGGTGGCTAATGGCGGCGGTGCTGTTGCAATCATCAGGTCGGTTGTTCTCGGGCGGGCAAAGATACAAGGGCTATGGCAGCAGGGCCAATGCGCGCGCCTATATGGTCGATCTGCTGGAGAAATCTGTGCCTGATTTCGCGCCCCCAAGCGACGATTACACCCTTGTCTTTCAGGGATGGGACGCGCTGTGCAGGAAGTTGGCGCAGCCCGTGTTTTTCGAGAAATCACCACAGTTTGTGGCCCATTGGGCGGCTCTCACCCTCCTGCTTGACTGGATCGAGCAGACCGATCTGGAAGTGAGAGTCGTTGGTTTGGTGCGCAACCCCCATGGCGTGATGTATTCCGCCGCACGGCAATTCGGCACCGACCCCGCCAGTCGACAGATCGGCTGGCTTGCCACCTGCCGCAACCTGCTGGCGTTTTCACAGATGTTAGGGCCGGAACAATTCACGCTGGTGCGTTACGAGGATCTGATACGTGATCCGATCTCCGGGTTTGCCGACATCTGCCGCTTCATCGGCCTCGCCCCCGAGGCGCAGGTCGGCTCGGGGACACATCGGGATTCGTCCGAGAAGTGGCGCGCCGATCCGCGCTATCGCCTCGCGCTTGATCCCTCGGTTCGCCAGATGGCCCGGCATATGGGATATGCGCACGCCGAGCTTGAGAATGCCAACGCGGCTTCGTCGCCCGCCGAAACGGCAGCACATGGCGTCACGCGCTCCTCGTTTCGGCTTTGGATCAATCGCCGGCGCGATCGACTGGTACAGCCGCTTCTCATCCGCCTTCGCGCGTCGCTGAGGTTTTAGCGATGGTCTGGCGCAGTCACATTTCCAGAGAGGGTCCGAATAGAGAATGAGCATTACGAAGCAAAAACTAGTCACGGGCGGCGCTGGGTTCATCGGCTCCCATCTCATCGACAGACTGCTGGCCGACGGGCATGACGTGCTGTGCGTCGACAACTTTTACACCGGCACAAAGCCCAACATCTATCATGTCCTTGACAACGTGCATTTCGAGCTGATGCGCCATGATGTGACCTTTCCGCTCTATGTGCAGGTCGATCAGATCTATAACTTGGCATGTCCGGCGTCTCCGGTTCATTATCAGCACGACCCGATCCAGACCACCAAGACCAGCGTGCATGGGGCCATCAACATGCTGGGGCTGGCCAAGCGGCTGAACTGCCGTATCTTCCAGGCTTCAACCAGCGAAGTTTACGGCGACCCGCAGGTGCATCCCCAAAGCGAAAGCTATTGGGGCAACGTAAACCCGATCGGTGCGAGGTCCTGCTATGACGAGGGCAAACGCTGCGCCGAAACGCTGTTTTTCGACTATAATCGGCAAACCGGTCTCGACATTAAAGTGGCGCGAATTTTCAACACCTACGGGCCGCGCATGCACCCCAATGACGGGCGGGTGGTTTCCAACTTCATTGTGCAGGCGCTCATGGGTGAGCCGATCACCTTGTTTGGCGACGGCACGCAGACCCGGTCCTTTTGCTATGTCAGCGACCTTGTCGAAGCGATCATGCGGTTCATGGCGACCGATGCGGGCTGTATCGGTCCGCTGAACCTTGGCAACCCAAGCGAGATCACGATCCGCGAACTTGCCGAAACCATTGTCGAGATGACCGGCTCACGCTCAAAAATCTCCTACCACCCCCTGCCCCAAGACGATCCGGTGCAACGTCGCCCAGACATCTCGGCAGCGCGCCAGACCCTGAATTGGGAACCCACTGTGTCACTGCAAGAAGGCCTTACAAGCACCATCAAATATTTCGACGGACTGCTGTCGGGCAATGAACCAGCGAGGAGCAGGACATGAGCCTAGGATCCCAACCACAGCCAAGCCTTGGCGTTGTCGCGATCAGCTATAACGAGCAGGAAGACATGCCGGGATTTCTCGATCACCTTGTCGGCTGGGTCGATGAAATCGTGGTCGTCGATGACGGCTCGACCGATCGGACCGAGGAGATCTGCACCGCACAGGGGCCAAAGGTCAGATTTTTGCGCGCCCCCCGCGAGGACCGCGAATATTACAGCGACCAGCGCAATAAGGGGATCGCTGCGGCGCAGAGCGATTGGCTGTTGCATATGGATATCGACGAACGTGTGACCCACAGCCTGGCCCGCGAGATCCGCGAGGCCATTCGTGATCCCGCCTGTGACGGCTATCGCTTCCGCCGTCTCAATCATTTCATGCACCGCCCGATGCGCGGTGGTGGCTGGCAGGATTGGAATCTCATCCATCTGGCCCGGCGCGAGCTGTTCAGATTTGGCGGCATGTTTCACGAAAGCTGCCATCTGGACGCGCCCGAGGATCGTGTCGGGCAATTGAAAAACCGCATGGTGCATTTCAACGAGCATAATTTTGAGAAACGTCTGACAAAAAGCGGTGTGTATCTCGAAGAACTTGTCCGCCAGATCGAAAAACGCGGCACGGTTCGCGGCTGGCAAATCCTGTGGGCGCCGCTCAAGGAGTTTCTGAAAAAATACTTTTACAAGCTGGGTTTCCGCGACGGAACGCCGGGGCTGATCTCAGCCATGCACTCCGCAACGGCTGTTTTCCGGGCCTACGCACTGGTGTGGGACCGCCAGAACCGCGTGTCGCGGGCCGAGCTTGAACAGCAGGTTACATGGAAGGAGCCGCTTAGACATGCGCCCCAAAATCCTTGAAATGTCCGAGACACCAGTAGTTTCAGTGGTCATCCCGACCTATAATCGGGCGCATATCCTATGCGATGCGCTGGACAGCGTGTTGGTGCAAAGTTTCACCGATCTGGAGGTGATCGTTGTTGACGATGCTTCCGATGACGGCACCGAAATCGCTGTTCATGACTGGCGTAGCCGTAACCGCCCGCCCTTTCCCATTCGCTTCATCCGCCAAGCGCGCGGCGGCGGCAACGTCGCGCGAAATCGGGGCATTGCCGAGGCACGCGGCGAATTCGTCGCCTTTCTTGACAGTGATGATCTTTGGCATGCCGACAAGATCGCCAGACAGGTGACGCGATTGCGCGCACGGCCCGATCACGGCGCGGTTTACACAGGCTTGCGCGAGGTTGAGCTGTCCACCGGCGCGGTACTGGCACAGCACGGACACCGCTTTCCCGAGGGGGATCTGCTTGATGCCCTTCTGGTAAGCGATGTCACCGCCCCGACCTCGACCTATTTGGTGCGGCGACAGGTCTTGCTCGATGCGGGATGCTTCGATCCGGCGCTCGCCGCGCGGCAGGACTGGGACATGTGGATCCGCGTCGCCGAACGCACAATGATCGCCTGCGTGCCCGAAGCGCTGGTTGATCTCAGGCTCCATTCCGGGCCGCGTACCGCCTCTGACCCAACGCGCGAATTGCAGGCCTATGAGTTAATTCTCAAGAAATACCAACCGCTGCGCCGCAGCCGCGGGTTGAAGGTGCGGCTGGCGGCACGTGCCAGCTATCACCGCCGGACCGGGCGCGTTCACCTACATTATCTTGGCCGCCGATGGCGCGCCATCCGCCATTACCTCATCGCGATCCTGTATTGGCCGTTCGCTGTCGACACTTGGGCGGCGCTGATCGGCGCGGCACTGCCTGCGCGATTGCGCGCCGTCCTGCGCCGCCGATGGAATGCAATTTTCGGAGGGACCGCCATTGGCATCCGCAGTCATTGATTTCCCAGTGCCCTTTCCATCGGTCGCCTTTTTCGCAAACCAGCTTGCGGATGTCCAAGGCCATGGTTTGGCACGATATGCACAAGAATTGCTGGACGCATTGCGCGCACTTGACGGGCCTAAAATATCCCCGGTCGCCGCTTGGTCTGCGCTCTCGCCGGACCGGCTGGCCGAACGGCGCCGCGAGATCGGTCTCGAACTTACCGGTCTGGGGCGGCGGGGAACCTCGCTGTTATGGACCTTTCTGGATCGTCCTTTCATCGAGTCACGCCTAAATCGGCGAATTGATGTGGTTCACGCGGTGACGCTTGGCTATCCAGTCGCTACCGAAAAACCCCTTGTCGTCACAATTCACGACCTTGGCCCGCTCACCCATCCCGAATACTTTCGTAACACCCGCCCTTGGGTCATGCGGCGCAGCCTTGACCAGGCGGTGCGCAAGGCGGACGCGATCGTGTGCGTGTCGCAAGCGACGGCGAACGAGGTTCGCGATATCGCCGGCCCTGCCGTTGATAGCCGGTTGCAAGTCGTTTTGGAGGGCGTCGCCGAACGCTTTTTCGTGCCATCGGACCCCGCAGTGCTCAACCAGTTGAACCTGCCCGACGCCGAGCTGCCGTTTATCCTTTCTGCCGGGGCCAACAGTCCGCGCAAGAACCTGCGGGGGCTGTTGCGGGCGATGGCCGTCGCTATGCAAGAGATACCGCACCATCTGGTTCTCGTCGGCGGCACCGGTTGGGAAACTTCATCGTTCGAGCAGGAAATCGCAAACCCCGTTTTTCAAGGCCGCGTGCACCGCGTCGGATATGTCTCGGACCCGCAATTGCGGGCATTGTACCAATCCGCCGCGCTTTACGCTCATCCATCACTGTACGAGGGCTTCGGTTTGCCCGTGCTTGAAGCGATGGCAAGCGGGACCCCGGTTGTCGTCTCGAACCGAAGCTCCCTGCCCGAGGTCGCTGGGACGGCGGGTCGTCTCAGTAACGCCAGCGCGCCCGAAAGCTTCGCCGCCGATATCGTCGAAATCTGCACAAATGAGGCAATTCGAAAGCGCATGATCGCGGACGGCAAGGCGCATGCGGCACGCTTTCGGTGGTCGGACTGCGCCCAAGCAATGGCCAATATTTACGGCGACGTATCTGGTGTTGCCTTCCGGCAGAAAAGGATGGCCGAACAATGAAAATTCTCTTCACCGCGAATTCCTCTTTCAATCTCGTGAACTTTCGCGCTGGCCTACTCCGGGCCTTGTTCGATGCCGGGCACGAAGTTGTCGCGCTCGTGCCGCATGATGAATATACTGACCGGCTCAAGGAAACGTTTCATTGCAAGATCGTCGAGTTCAAACTTGACCGGCGGGGAAAATCGCCGCTGCGAGAAACTCAGTCGCTGGCTCAGATCATAGCAGCTACGCGACGCACGCAACCCGACGCCATCATAAGTTACACGATAAAAAACAACCTGTATGGCGGCGCAGCGGCCCGACTGACCGGAATACCCATCCTTCCCAATATCACGGGCCTTGGAACGCTGTTTTCCGATCGCGGCTTTCTGGCCGGGTTCGCCCGGGAGATGTACCGGATTGTCTTGAGGAACGCGCCAGTCGTATTTTTCCAGAACACGCAGGACCGCGACCAATTCCTCAAGGCCGGGATCATAGCCCCCGACCAAGCCTATCTCTTGCCCGGCTCGGGTGTCGACCTTGCCAGATTTACCGTGGTACAGATGCCCGACCGAGCCCGCCGCGCGCCGGTATTCCTGCTGATTGGTCGGCTGCTCTGGCAAAAAGGCATTGGAGAGTTTGTCGAGGCGGCGCGCCGGGTACGTGCACAATACCCGGAGTCGGAATTCTGCATCTGCGGCGGGTTTGAGGCGCCCAGTCGCGCGGCGGTTTCCCGGCGCGTCATGGAGGACTGGGTTCACGAGGGCATCGTCCGCTATTTCGGCAAGCAGATGGATATCAATCCAATCATCGCGCAATGTGATTGCGTGGTACTTCCGACCTATTATCGCGAAGGCACGCCCCGTTCATTGCTGGAAGCCGCCGCCTGCGGCCGGCCTGTCATTACCACCGATATGCCCGGATGCCGCGACGTCGTGATCGACGGCTTGACCGGCTTTGCAGTTGCGCCCGCCGATATCGATGATCTGACCCGCGCGATGCTGGCCATCGCGGATTGCGGCCGGACAAAGCGTACAATGATGGGCCGCGCTGGACGCGCTCATATCGAGGAGAACTATGATGAGCGTCTCGTTATCCAAGCCTATCTGAACGCCTTGGGCAGACTGGGACACCCGGCCAGCACCGGCGTGCCCGTCGTGTCGCCCGAATAGGTAGTAGGAATTATGGCCATTGGACACGCGGCGCATAGCAGGTTGATAATCAGTAAAATTATAAAGGGGATGATTTATGAAAACGGCAATTCTTGCAGGTGGCAAGGGAACCCGCCTAGCCGAAGAAACCTCGGTACGTCCCAAGCCAATGGTCGAGATCGGTGGCAAGCCGATTTTGTGGCATATCATGAACATCTATTCGCATTATGGGTTTAACGATTTCGCTGTCGCATTGGGTTACAAGGGCGAATATATAAAACGCTATTTTGTCGAATACGGCTCGCTTTCCGGAAACCTGACCGTCGATCTTGAAAACTCCGAACCGGTCCGACGCCATGAGCAAGACCATGCACCGTGGAAAATCGACCTGATCGAAACCGGGGACGAAACGCTGACCGGTGGCCGGGTCAAACGCCTAAAGCCCTATCTGGGTGGCAGCACCTTCATGCTGACCTGGGGTGATGGGGTCTCGGACATCGACATCAATAACCTGATCGCCTTCCACAAGAGTCATGGAAAACTGGCGACGATCACGGCGGTGCGGCCGCAGGCGCGGTACGGACATATGCGCTTTGACGGCGAACAGGTCATCGCTTTCGAGGAAAAACCGCAAACCGCCGAAGGCTGGATTAACGGTGCCTTCTTCGTGCTTGAACCTGAAGTGTTTGATTACATCGAAGGCGACATGGTGATGTTCGAACATGCGCCATTAGAAAACCTCGCGAGGGATGGTCAGTTGATGGCCTATCGGCACACCGGGTTCTGGGCGGCCATGGATACGTTGCGCGACAAGTATAATCTTCAGAAAATCTGGGATTCCGGTGACCGGCCCTGGGCAGTTTGGGAGCAGTGATATGCGGGTAATCGTAACCGGCCATCTGGGCTATATCGGAACCGTCCTTACGCCAATGCTGCTGAAGGCCGGCCATGAGGTCTTCGGCATGGACAGCGATCTCTACGAGCGCTGTACCTTTGCGCCGGGCGGTCCGATCCCCCCGGTCAAGGCGGTCCGCAAGGATATTCGCCATGTGACCGTCGCCGATTTTTTGGGATTTGACGCGGTCGTCCATCTGGCGGCCCTGTCAAATGATCCTTTGGGGGATTTCCGACCCGATATCACGCACAGCATCAATTTTCAGGGTACTATGCGTGTCGCTGAGGCCGCCAAGGCTGCAGGCGTTTCGCGCTTTGTGTTTTCGTCATCCTGCTCGAATTACGGTGCATCGGGCAGCGGGATGATCGATGAATTGGGGCGCTTCAATCCGGTGACCCCCTACGGCGAAAGCAAGGTCGCGTCAGAACTGGCCCTAGCGGAACTTTCGGACGACAGGTTTTGCCCGACCTTTCTGCGGTCGGCGACCGCGTATGGCGTCAGCCCGCGTATCCGGTTTGATCTCGTGCTGAACAATCTGGTTGCCTGGGCGGTGACGACCGGCAACATCCACATGAAATCAGATGGCACGCCTTGGCGCCCGATCACCCATATCGAGGATATCAGCCGCGCCATATTGGCCACGCTCAACGCGCCTGCCGACGCCGTGCGCAACGAAGCCTTCAATGTCGGCGTCACCGAACACAATTATCAGATCCGGGAACTTGCCGAAATCGTCGCCGACATCGTGCCCGGATGCGAGGTGACCTTTGCCGAAGACGCGGGCCCGGATAAACGCTCGTACCGGGTCAATTGTGACAAGATTCAGGCGGTACTGCCGGATTTCAAACCGCAATGGGATGCGCGCAAGGGGGCGCAGTCACTGTACGACGCCTACCGACAGATTGATCTGACCCTCAATGAATTCGAAGGCCCACGCTATCAGCGGATCGGTCATATCAAGCAGTTAATCTCCGAAGGCATCATCGACGAGACCCTGACCCATACCGTTCATGGCGAAGCTCAACGACCGAATGAGAGTTTTGACGGCATGGCAAATGACTTCGGGGCGGATGCCGCGGCGGCAACTTGTATTTCATGCCACCATGCGGGGCTGCAGCCGATCCTCGATCTCGGACAGATGCCGCGCTCGGATGGTCTGTTGGACGAAACCCGTCTGGGCATGCGCGAACCGGTGCTGCCTTTGCGGCTGGGTTATTGTCCTGATTGCAGCCTTGTCCAACTGCTTGAAACCCATCCGCCGGAAGACATGTTTGGTGCCGATTACCTCTATTTCTCGTCCTTCTCGGATGACCTGATCAAACACAGTAAGGAAAATGCTGCCGATCTGATCCGGGCGCGCGATCTAGGCAGCAATGATCTGGTGGTCGAGATTGCCTCGAATGACGGCTATATGTTGCAGAACTTCAAGGCCAAAGGGATCGCCACATTGGGGATCGACCCAGCGAGCCAGCCCGCAAAAGCCGCGCAAGAAAAGGGGATCGAGACGATCATCGATTTCTTTGGCACGCGGGTGGCGCAACGCCTGAAAGACCAAGGCCGGCGGGCAAATGTGATCATCGCCAACAATGTCGTGGCGCATGTCGCCGACCAGAACGATCTGGTTGCCGGGATGTCCCTGCTTCTGGCCGATGATGGCGTCGTTGTAGTTGAATTTCCCTATGTGCGGGATCTGATCGAACAGGTCGAATTCGATACGATCTATCACGAACATCTTTGCTATTTCTCGCTGGCATCGGCCAAACGACTGTTCGAGCGTCACGGCCTCTATCTGAATGACGTTATGCGGTTGCCAATTCACGGCGGCTCGATCCGGCTGTTTCTAGAGAAAAACCCATCGCCCACTCAGGCGGTCACAGATCTTTTGCACGAGGAAGCCCAGCTTGGGTTGAACAGTTTTGACCATTACGCAGATTTCGGCGCGCGGGTTCGCGACTTTCGCCGCAAGGCACGGGAATTCATCGGCCAGTTGAAATCCGAGGGCCATCGGATTGCCGCCTATGGCGCGGCGGCGAAGGGCACGATCATGCTGAACTATCTTGGCCTGAATGCGCGGGTGATCGAATATGTCGTGGACCGCAATATTCACAAAAGGGGCAAATACATGCCGGGCGTCAGGCTGAAAATCGACGACCCCGCAAAACTGATGGCGGACCGCCCCGACTACGTCGTCATCCTGCCATGGAATTTTCGCGATGAAATTATCCGACAACAGCAGGACTTCCTTGCGACCGGTGGCAAGTTCATCGTGCCGACACCTGAACTTGAGGTCGTGGAACATCGCCATGACTGACCCGGCCATGATGCGCACATCCTGTCCAGCCTGCAGCGGAACAGATCTGCATGAAATCTACCGGCTCGACGCGATCCCGGTCCAAAGCTGCATCTTACTGGGCAGCCCGGAGGAAGCGCGCGCCTTTCCTACCGCGCCAATGGTGCTGATGTTCTGCGACACCTGCGGATTCATCTTCAATTCGGCATTCGATGCCAGCAAGGTCGACTATGAGTCAACGACCGAGGAGAGCCAGCATTTTTCGGGAACGTTCAACCGTTTTGCCAGAAAACTGGCCGCCGAGATCACCGAGAGCCTAGACATGAAAGGTAAAAACACGCTGGAAATTGGGAGCGGCAAAGGCGAATTTCTTCGGGAACTGGCCACAACCAGCGGCACCATCGGGCTGGGCGTGGATCCGGGTTTCATTCCAGAGCGTTTACAAGAAGTGGCCGAGGTCGACATCACCTTTCGGCGTGAGTTCTTTGCCCCCGAAAATATAACGGTTGCGCCTGATCTGGTCGTGTGCCGCCACACTCTGGAGCATATCGGGCCGGTCAAAACCTTCGTCGAGGATGTCGCGAAAGTCTTGAGTAAATCCTCAGATGCAATGACATTTTTCGAAACTCCGGATGTGCGTCGGGTTCTTGCCGAAGGTGCCTTCTGGGACATTTATTATGAGCATTGTTCCTATTTCACACTCGGCAGCCATGCGCGGCTGTTTCGCGCTGCGGGCTTTGATGTGACCCGGCTCTATCTCGATTATGACGATCAATACATCATCCAGTACGCCAGAAAATCAGCGCAACAGACCCGGCTAACGCAGGAAGACGATCTGGACGAACTGCGCGCGCTGGCCGCCGCATTTCCAGATCGGGTCCGCAAGATCCGCGATGACTGGAAAAACTTTGTGGCTGACCGCAAGGCTCAGGGGAAATCGATCGCGCTCTGGGGCGGCGGCTCAAAAGGGGTGTCGTTTCTGACCACGAATGATCTGGACGATCAGATCGCGCGGGTCATCGATATCAACCCCTTTAAGCAAG
The DNA here is from genome assembly GCF_016307205.1 of Pontibaca salina. GTDB lineage: Bacteria > Pseudomonadota > Alphaproteobacteria > Rhodobacterales > Rhodobacteraceae > Pontibaca > Pontibaca salina. Next base: position 153,181 of record NZ_JAEIJD010000007.1, read on the forward strand.
GCAAATTTCTGCCGGTCACTGCGCATCAAGTCCAGGCACCTGAGGCCCTGCTGGATGATCCGCCCGACACAATCATCGTGATGAATCCCATCTATCTCGACGAGATCAGAGCTCACTTGAACAGCCTCGGACTGAACCCCGAACTGGTGGCGGTCTGACATGATTTCAGCCTGTCCCATATGCCAGAGCTCCAACCCGAAACCGGTCTTCCGGCTCGGCCACATGCCAGTGCTCTGCAACCAGCTTTGGCCCGATGTGGAAACCGCGCGCGCCGCCCCGTCGGGCGATGTCGACCTTGTCGGCTGCACCACATGCGCCTTCATCTGGAACCGACAGTTCGACCCGGAGCGGATGGTATATGAATCGGGCTATGAAAACGCGCTGCATCATTCGCCAAAATTCCGCGCCTTCGCCAGCGACCTGACCCACCACCTGATCGAGCGCCACGATCTGGCAGGAAAACATGTGGTCGAGATCGGCTGCGGCGATGGCCACATACTTGATCTGATGGTCAAACACGGGGCCGCCACCGCAACCGGATACGATCCCTCGATGGCGGGCCGCGAAAGCCAGTTCACCGCGCGCGAAGGCGTGCGGATCATACCGGAATATTTCGCCTCCCGCAAACTTGACGGCGGTTTCGATGCCATCATCTGCCGGCATGTTCTGGAACATCTGGATGAGCCGCAAACCTTGCTGACCCAGATCAGACACGCCATCGGCGACCGCGACGTGGTCGTATATTTCGAGGTTCCCAATGCCGGTTGGATGCTCGACGGTGTATCCATGTGGGACGTCATCTATGAGCATGTCGGCTATTGGAGCGCGCCTGCCCTTACGACCGCATTCGTTCGCGCTGGGTTCGAGCCGGTCAATGTTTCCACCGGCTATTCCGAACAATTCCTGATGATCGAAGCGCGGCCCGCCAAGATCAGACAGCGGGATTTCGTGGCAACGGGCACCGACAAGATAAAGACGCTTTCCAACCAGTTCGCCGCATCCGCGCAGGAAGAAATGATCGCTTGGCGCGCCCGGCTCGGGTCTCAGGCAGGCAAGACCGTGATTTGGGGGGCCGGCTCGAAAGGTATAACATTCGCCAACGCCATGGGCACTGTCCACAGCACTCTCGACGCTCTGATCGACCTCAATCCGCGCAAGAAAGGGCTGTTTGTTCCGGGTGTGGGACTTGAGGTCAGGCCACCCCAAGACCTGCGCTTGCTTGCACCCGACCATATCCTGATCGCAAACGCTCTTTATCGCGACGAAATCGCCGATCAGGTCCGGGCCATGGGATTGTCACCAAGTTTTGCGACGCTGACAGGTTAGGATGGCCGAGCCATGCGCCTTTTGATGATCCTGTCAGGCGATGCCAACAAGGCCAGTTCGCGTGTTCGGGGATATTGGGTCGCCGAGGCGCTTTGTGACCGCGGCCACACGGTCGCGCTTTGTTCGCCCTCTGCCCGACACCATTACCTGCCGCTGCTGGGGCCGATATCGAAAAGCGATGTGGTGATCTTTCAAAAGATGTATGGCCGCTATGATATCGTTCTTGCCCGGCTCTGCCGCGCTCTCGGAAAATCTGTCTATTTCGATATCGATGATGCCCCATCCAGGATCCAGTCAGACCGGACCATCGGCAATGCCGCAACGATGATGCGGCTCAGCCACGGTGTTTTCGCAGGCAGTCGCGCTTTGGTCGCATATGCGAAGGAAAGCCAACCTGCGACCCATTTGGTGCCATCGGGTATTCGGCTGGGCAACTATCGGCTGAAATCCCATGATGCTCACCGTCCGGTCTGCCTGGGCTGGATCGGCAATGGCGCCCATTACGCTGACGATCTGATTGATGTTCTGGCAGGCCCGCTGACTAGACTGGCATCGCAGCATCCGCTGCGTTTTCGCCTTGTCGGTGCGTGTGGGGTAAAGCATCTTTATGATGTTTTCGGAACAATCGACGGGCTGGAGTTCGATTTTGTCGACCAGCTTGACTGGTCCGATCCGGATGCCATCTCAGAAGCCGTCGCGCCATTTGATATCGGACTCTATCCGTTGCGGACGGGCGGGTTCAACGAATACAAATGTGCCTTCAAGGCGCTGGAATATATGGCCTGCGGTCTGCCTGTCGTGACCAGCGCCGTCGGGGCCAATGCCGAAGTGGTCATTGATGGCTTGACTGGCAACGTCTGCCACTCCGCGATGGACTGGCAGGCGTACCTTGCCCGCCTCATCGACGATCCGGGCGCGCGGGCCAAGATGGGGGCAGCAGGACGTGCGAAAATTGAGAAAACCTATGATGTTTCTCGTCTGGCGGGCGAACTCGAGGCGCTGCTGATGAGCCCCGGGTCAATCTGAATTGATGCCAAGGCGGATATATTCCTGCAAATAGGCTTCACGCATGGCGGATAAGGAAAACTGCCTTTCCACCCGCTCTCTTGCCTGCCGACCCATGATTTCGCACAAGTCACGCTGGGAAGCCAACGTTGCCATCGCAGTCGTCAGGGCACCGTCCTGCGTTGGCGGCACCAGAATCCCAGTTTCGCCATCTGTCACGATTTCCGCCGGCCCTTTTGCGTCATAGGCGATTGCTGGCAAGCCGCAGGCCATTCCTTCGATGACCACAAGGCCGAACGCCTCGTCGATCGCACCATGTACATACACATCTGACGCCTGAAGAAGGTCCGGCACATCGGCGCGATGCCCCAGCAGCTGAACCCGCTCTTCAAGGCCAAGTTGCGTTTTGAGCGCTTCCAGTTTGCCGCGTTCGCTGCCGGCCCCTGCGATCACCAGCCGCGCGGCAGGATAATTTGCAGCAATGTCGGCAAATTGCCGGATGATTTCACTGTGGCGCTTTCGGGTGACAAGCGACCCAACGGAGATGAAAACAATCCAATCCTTTTCCCAACCCAAGGCCTGCCGACGCCGGGTTTTATCAACGCACGAGAGCTCATGATAAAGATCAAGGTCGATGCCGTTATATATGACCGAAATCCGCCGCGCCGGGATGTGCCAGCGTTGCGCGAGATAGGCCACAGAGGTGCTGCTGACCGCGGCCCAACGGGACACCCACCATGTCCGAAGGGTCAAGGCGTTTCTGAGCCGGGCAAAGCCCTTGCGACGCAAGCTGACTGGCGAAGAGTCAGTTATCGTGCCAAAATGCTGTGTCCGGATGACGCGATAGCCTAGCAACCGGGCCGCCATGGCGATCATATCCGCCTTTCTGCTATGGACATGAAGCACGTTGAAGCCCTGAGAGCGCAAGTTGCGCAACTGCTTCAAGGTATCGAAGAACCCATCTACAGGGCTGATCTTGAAAACCTTGTCGTCAAATCGCGGATCAATATCTGACGCCCCGATATACAGTCCTCGGCAGTCGATCCGCTCGTCGCTCATCAGATCGAAAATGATCTGTGTTACTCCGACGCCCGGTCGCAGATTGTCCAGAATGTGACAAACCTTGGTGGTCATGCAGCAGCTTTCCGGCCTGCAAAGTAAACCGGGTATTCGCGATTCTCACTGTCGATAGACGCCGGCATAACCATGCTGATAGATCAATTCATTGTCCGCATATTTCCGCGCCTTGGATTGATAAACCAGACTGAACGCGCAACCCGATATATGAGCATCCACTGAGCGTAACCGGCGCAATCCTTCTTTCACGGCATTGCGCGACGTTTTATTCCAGCGGACCAAATAAACGACCGTGTCCGCAAGCCGCGCAACCAATCGCGCATCGGTCACCGCAAGGGCCGCTGGGGTATCCAAAATCACCAGATCGTATTTTTCGCGCAGCAAATTGATGATCTCTGCAAACCGATCTGATGACAGCAGGTCCGCCGGGCTTTCCGATAGGTTTTCCGCTTGACTGAGTGTCAAAAGATGCAGGCCCGACCCGCTTTCGACAAACAGTGCCTCTTCCAGTGTGCACTCGCCGCGAAGCAATGCGCCCAGCCCTGCACCACCGGATGATTGGTCCAGTTTTTTGTAGGTGCTATAAAGATTCGCGTGTTTTCGATTGCGCATATCACAGTTCACCAGAATGGTCTTGCGCTCGGTTTTCTGGCTTGCCAGTCCGACCAAAAAGGAAATCGCACTTTTTCCTTCCCCGACGACCGACGATGTGAACATAATCACCTTTGGCTGATTTTCTGGATCTCCATAAAGAATGCTTGTCCGAAGGTTGCGGATGCTTTCGGCAAGAATGCTGTCTGGTCTGTTGACGAAATTCTTGACCAGCTTACCAGTCTCCCGGCGTCTGCCGACCACGGGCACCGAAGCCAGGATTGGAAGGCTGGTTGCCTCGTAAAGCTCTTGTGAACTGCGCAGCGCATTGCTCAGACGTTCACGCAGCAACAAAATGATCATTCCCAAAAGCAGACCGCTGGCGCTGGTCGCGGCCAAAAGCCGATTGCTGGCCAAGCGATCAGGCGATGCCGGTGGTTCCGCACGAGAAAGCACCCGCAGATCGGTCGAACCCAGCTTTGCTTCCTCGCTGATTTCCTTTTGACGGGTGGTGTAAGACTGGTAAATTGCCTGATTTCCCTGCACTTCGCGCTCAAGCCCTGAAATATAAAGCTCATCGGTGGCCTGGTTGATGGCAACAACCTCTAGTTCACGCATCGCCTCCACCAGTTGCTGCTCACGCTGCTCCAGTGAATCGATATTAAACTTTAATGCCTCGACAATATATCCGGCTTCTTCGCGAATAATGTCGCGGATTTCCTCAAGGGTTGAGATGTTCTTGGTTCGGTTCGGGGACACGGTCTGGCTTTCAGAGGCAATCATTTCACGAACTTCCAATTCACGCTCGCGCAGGGTTTGAATGAGTGGTGACTCGCGAAACTCTGGAACGCGCCAGACATTATCGGCCGCCAGTGCCCTGGCCGACCGTTCATAGCGCGACCGCGCACCGGCCAGGTCGATGCGCACCCTGGCCAATTCCTCACTCAGGACGGTCAGCTGTGTTCTGGTCATTTCCGAACTTTGCGTCTGCCGTTCGACCAGATCAAGACGCGCTTGTGCAAGGGCGTCTTCGGATCGTGCAATCCTCTCGCGAAAGTCGGCGATGCGCTGATCCATCAGGTCGATGGCCGCCGCGACATCCTGATTTTTCGATGCGGTTTGAAACCGAAGAAATTCGTCGACTATAGCGTTTGTGACAGACGCGGCATGGTCTGCGTCGGTCGAGGCATAGGTGATTTCAATGACCCTGGATCCAATCACCTGTGACACCATCAGGTTTTTGCGAAGTATACTGACCGCTTCCCGGTACCGCCTTGCGGCGCTTTCTTCTTCGGCAGTAGGCCGCTCTACTTCAGGGGCCTGCGAATTCGTGCTTTGTCCACGATCCGCCGCGTCGAGATTTTTTGCCACACGAGAAAGAAGCGTCGTAGAGGTCAAAATCGCTATCTGGTTACCAATCTCATTAGACAGGTCCTGTCGACCAACCGTCGCGTTGGCACTGTCCACGATCTGCAGTCGCTCGGGTTCGAACAGCACGTTGGCCGTTGCAATATATATCGGCTCTTCTCTGCTGACCAGAAACGAGCCGATGATAAATCCAATCAATCCTGCGAACAGAACAAACAGTTTCCCACGCCAGATGACAGAAACTATCTTTCTGAGATCGATAAAGTCGCTCTCAGACTGGAAATATTCGGGATCGCGATCAAATTCGGGACGTCGTTCCGGTTCATTCACTACCAGCGGCCCCGTGTACATTGGCCCATCCTTCTTTCCTGTGATTGGAAATTGAAACTAGACCGACATTTACCTTTAGAAAGGGTGCTGAACTTTCTTGAACAGGTCAAGCTCTGTCGGTCCTGAGAGGGCGCGTTGGCGCCAAGAAAATCGTTATGTTTCAAAATTATACTAGCAAATCATTAAAGATAAAATCGTCACTGACAAGTGAAAGGCCATAAGCACCATTCAGCACGCCGATGAGTTCGTCTTCCTCATCCACGGCCCCGACCCGCCAAATCGCGGTTCCCGCTGGCAATCCGACAGCATCTTCTGTCAGAACGTAATCCGCTGCTTCGTTCCCAAGCTGGATCTGATCCTGACCGGAAACGAAATCCCAGACATAGCCATAATCCGCCAGTCCGGCAGAGGCACCGACGCCATCGTCATAGTAATCTGTCCCGCCAGCCCCGAGCATAAAGATATCCGGCCCCTCACCGCCGACGAACACATCGATCTCGCCCACCCCCGGAAGTGCAGCACTGGTATTTACTGCGGCGAGCATATCCGCCCCGCCGGTGCCCTTGGTGATGTCGCCGCCTTCGATCTCGGTGATCGCAACATCATGGAAGGTGATGTCGTAATGGTGGGCGACGAAGCCGAAGGCGCCAGTCACCGGCGCGTCCTGTTCTATGGGCTGCGCCATCAGCCAATCCACCGGTTCCGCGGCCCCGTCTTCCCAGACCTTCATCTTATAAAGGCGATCAAACTGGTTGAGCTGCTCAGCCCGAATGACGAAGTTATAGGTGACGCCACTCTCCAGCGTATAATTCGTATCTCCGATGTTCCGGTAAATCTCGAAATGTGGCGACCCGGCCCATTCGCCATTGTAAAACAGCAGGTCCGACGGATTGAACCCGGTCTTGGGCTGAAGGCCCGGATTCGGATCGTCCGTATGGCCGGTCCACCACAAGCCAAAGCCGAACAGGCCAAAATCTGCCGAAAGATCATTGGTGGTCACCGATACGCGGGCCTCGTAAAAGTCCCAGCTATCATCCCCCATGATGACAAATCGGTCATATCCCGTCTCTTCCGGGCGCAGGCCGTCGCCGGTCAGGGCCCATTTGCCATCAACAACCTGTACGACGTCTTGAATGTTGGTCACGGTTGACCAGTCTATGGAATAGTTCTGGTTCCAGACCGCCCCTTCCTCATAGTCGATCGTGACATCCGTGGTTATGGTCGTGCCATCGCCATAGCGCGCGATGATTGTGACAATGTCATCAAGGCTGGACCCATCAAGTTCCGCAAATGCGATATCAACATTGAAGTCGCCCGCTTTGGCCAGCCGCCCATTATCCGGGCCCACCGTCAGCGTTCGCTCACTGCCACCATTCAGGCTGTAATGCAGGGATGCGAGATTTTCGGTGAAAACGTCGCCCAAGATATTGACCCAAGTCTGAGCCTCGCCCGGCGCACCGAACTTTTGGGTGTCACCATACCAGACGTCAATATGCTCACCGATAAGCAAGCTGACCGTGGCGCTGCTGGTCAGTTCGCCATCGCTGATCGTGTAGCTGAAGCTGTCGGGCCCCTGATAACCCGCATTCGGCGTATAGCTGAGCG
>NZ_JAEIJD010000008.1 GCF_016307205.1 Pontibaca salina
TGGAGCAGGGCCTGCGTTTCGCCATCCGTGAAGGCGGTCGCACCGTCGGTGCGGGTGTCGTGTCCAAAATCATCGCGTAACCGAAACGGGCGCGGCTTCGCGCCCGCCGGGTTCGACGAGGAGCAGCGAGCGGTTCGCTGCTCCTCCTATCAACTCCAAGCCCCTGAAAGGCTGAAGACATGCAAAGCCAAAACATCCGTATCCGCCTCAAGGCGTTCGATTACCGGGTGCTGGACACCAGCACGCAGGAAATCGTCAGCACTGCAAAGCGAACCGGTGCCAGCGTTCGCGGCCCGATCCCGCTGCCGAACAAGATCGAGAAATTCACCGTTCTGCGTGGTCCCCACGTTGACAAGAAATCCCGTGACCAGTTTGAGATCCGCACGCATAAGCGCTTGCTGGATATCGTTGATCCGACCCCCCAGACCGTGGACGCGCTGATGAAGCTCGACCTCGCCGCTGGTGTGGACGTCGAGATCAAGCTGCAATCATAAGCGGGGAGGGCAGGCAAGATGTTGCGCTCTGGTATTATCGCAAAGAAAGTCGGCATGACACGGCTGTTCATGGAAGACGGCAAGCAGATCCCTGTTACCGTTCTTCAACTCGATGGATTGCAGGTTGTCGCGCAGCGCACCGCTGAGAAAGACGGCTATACCGCCGTTCAGCTGGGTGCTGGAACCGCCCGCGTCAAGCGGACAAGCAAGGCCATGCGGGGGCATTTCGCTGTCGCCAAGGTCGAGCCCAAGCGGAAAGTCGCGGAATTTCGCGTTGACCCGGAGAATATGATTGGTGTTGGTGAGGAAATCACCGCTGATCACTATTTCGCCGGACAATATGTCGATGTTGCGGGCACCTCGATTGGTAAGGGCTTTGCCGGTGTCATGAAGCGGCACAATTTTGGTGGGCTTCACGCCAGCCACGGGGTGTCGGTCGCGCACCGTTCGCATGGGTCCACCGGACAGTGTCAGGACCCTGGAAAGGTGTTCAAGGGCAAGAAGATGGCCGGCCAAATGGGTGCTGTGCGGGTGACCACGCAGAACCTTGAGGTTGTGCGGACGGATTCCGAGCGCGGACTGATTATGGTCAAAGGCGCGGTACCGGGATCGAAAGGCGGCTGGGTGACAGTCAAGGATGCGGTGAAAAAGCCGTTCCCCGAAAACGCCATTCTGCCTGCGGCCCTGAAATCCGCTGCTGAAGAAGCCGCGAAAGCCGCTGAAGAAGCCGCTGCCGCCGCTGCCGCCGAAGCCGAAGCCGAAGCACAGCGGCTGGCTGAGGAGCAGGCCGCACTGGAAGCGGAACAATTGCAAGAGGCTGAGGCCGATATCGCCGCTGAAGGTGAGAATGAGCCTGAGAAGAAGGAAGGCGAAGAATGAAACTCGACGTCATCAATCTGGACGGCAGTAAGGCCGGCGATATTGAGTTGAACGCCGACCTGTTCGGCCTTGAGCCGCGCGCCGATATCCTGCACCGTGTCGTCCGCTGGCAGCGCAACAATGCGCAGCAGGGTACGCATAAGGTCAAAACTCGGTCCGAGGTCAAATATTCGACCAAGAAGATCTATCGCCAGAAAGGCACCGGCGGCGCCCGCCACGGCGCGCGTTCGGCTCCGATCTTCCGGGGCGGCGGCATCTATGGCGGACCGACGCCACGCAGCCACGGTCATGAGCTGACCAAGAAGTTCCGCAAGCTGGGCCTGCGCCATGCGCTGAGCGCCAAGGCGAAAGCCGGCGAGCTGGTGGTGATCGATTCGGCAGATGCCGAAGGCAAAACCGCAGCCTTGGCCAAGCAGGTCAAGAATCTTGGCTGGAAGCGGGCGCTGATCATTGACGGAACCACCGTCAATGAAGGGTTCGCCAAGGCCGCCCGCAATATCGAGGGTCTGGATATCCTGCCCTCAGTGGGTGCAAACGTCTATGACATCCTCAAGCGTGACACGCTGGTGCTCACGAAGGCGGGTGTAGAAGCACTGGAGGCTCGGCTGAAATGAGCGCGAAGGCAGAACATTACGACGTGATCCGCAAGCCGGTCATCACCGAAAAGGCCACCATGGCAAGCGAGGCCAACACGGTGGTGTTTGAAGTGGCGATCGACAGCAACAAGCCGATGATCAAAGAAGCGGTCGAGGCGTTGTTCGGTGTCAAGGTCAAGGCGGTCAATACGTCGATTACCAAGGGCAAGGCCAAGCGTTTTCGCGGCCAGCTTGGACGGCGGAACAACGTCAAGAAGGCTTATGTGACCCTGGAAGAGGGAAACACCATTGACGTCACAACCGGCCTTTAATAGGCACGGGCATCTTGCCACGGCTCCGGATTCGATTCGGGGCCGTGGGTGTCAACTTGGGACCTTCGGGGCCCTTTAAGCGCGGCGGGATAAGCCCCGCCCTACACTCTGCGGGGAGAATACCCTCGCATTTGCTAAACGGAAGACAGAAAGCATGGCACTCAAGTCGTATAAACCGACGACGCCGGGCCAGCGTGGGCTGGTTCTGATCGACCGTTCGGAGCTGTGGAAAGGCCGTCCGGTCAAGACCCTCACCGAAGGGCTGACCCGGCACGGCGGACGCAACAACACCGGACGGATCACGATGCGCCGCATTGGCGGCGGCACCAAACGCCTGTATCGGATCGTCGATTTCAAGCGGAACAAACTGGATGTGCCGGCCACGGTCGAGCGCATCGAATATGACCCGAACCGGACAGCCTTTATTGCGCTGATCAAGTATGATGACGGTGAGCAGGCTTATATCCTAGCGCCGCAGCGCCTGGCCATCGGTGACAAGGTCATCGCCAGCGCCAAGGCCGATATCAAACCTGGCAACGCGATGCAGTTTTCGGGAATGCCGATCGGTACGATCGTACACAACATCGAGATGAAGCCCGGCAAAGGTGGACAGATCGCACGTGCCGCTGGCACTTACGCCCAATTCGTTGGTCGTGACGGTGGTTACGCACAGATCCGTCTGAGCAGCGGCGAGCTGCGCTTGGTCCGTCAGGAATGCATGGCCACCGTCGGTGCCGTGTCGAACCCTGACAACAGCAACCAAGATCAGGGTAAGGCGGGTCGCATGCGCCACAAGGGTGTTCGCCCGTCGGTGCGCGGTGTTGCCATGAACCCGATCGACCACCCGCATGGTGGTGGTGAAGGGCGGACCTCGGGTGGTCGTCATCCGGTCACGCCATGGGGTAAGCAGACCAAAGGTGCCCGCACCCGTAACAAAAACAAAGCGTCCAGCAAGCTGATTATTCGCGCGCGGTACGCCAAGAAGAAGGGACGCTGATAGATGTCTCGCTCTGTTTGGAAAGGCCCTTTTGTCGACGCTTATGTGTTGAAAAAGGCCGAGGCGGCGCGCGAAAGCGGCCGTAACGAAGTCATCAAAATCTGGTCGCGCCGTTCGACGATCCTGCCGCAATTCGTTGGTCTGACATTTGGTGTCTACAACGGCAAAAAGCATGTCCCCGTCAACGTCAGCGAAGACATGATCGGTCAGAAGTTCGGTGAGTATTCGCCGACCCGGACCTATTTTGGCCACGCGGCCGACAGAAAAGCGAAGCGGAATTAAGCCATGAGCAAGGATAAGAATCCCCGCCGCGTGGCTGATAACGAAGCAATGGCGAAACTGCGCATGCTTCGGACCAGCCCGCAAAAACTGAACCTGGTCGCCGCGATGATCCGTGGCAAGCGCGTCGAGCGCGCCCTGACTGATCTGATGTTTTCGAACAAGCGGGTTGCCGAGGATGTGCGCAAGTGCCTGCAGTCCGCGATTGCCAACGCCGAGAACAATCACAATCTGGACGTTGACGAACTGATCGTTGCCGAAGCCTATGTCGGCAAGAATCTGACGCTGAAGCGTGGTCGCCCGCGGGCGCGGGGACGGTTCGGGAAGATCGTCAAGCCGTTCTCGGAACTGACAATCAAGGTTCGCCAAGTTGAGGAGCAAATCTGATGGGTAACAAAGTCAATCCAATCGGTATGCGTCTTCAGGTGAACCGCACCTGGGATAGCCGCTGGTATGCCGACACCAAAGACTATGGCGATCTGCTGCTGGAAGACCTGAAGATTCGTGATTTCATCAATCACGAGTGCAAACAGGCCGGCGTCAGCCGCGTGGTCATCGAGCGTCCGCACAAAAAGTGCCGCGTAACGATCCACACCGCGCGCCCCGGCGTCATCATCGGCAAGAAGGGCGCAGATATCGAAACGCTGCGCAAGAAAATTGCCAATATGACCGACAGCGAGCTGCACCTGAACATTGTTGAGGTGCGCAAGCCGGAACTGGACGCTGCCCTGGTGGGCGAGTCGATTGCCCAGCAGCTGGAGCGTCGGGTTTCCTTCCGCCGTGCCATGAAGCGGGCGGTTCAGAACGCCATGCGTATGGGCGCGCTGGGGATCCGGGTTAATCTGGCTGGCCGTCTTGGCGGTGCTGAGATCGCGCGGACCGAATGGTATCGTGAGGGTCGGGTGCCGCTGCACACATTGCGTGCCGATATCGATTACGCGCATGTCGAGGCCCATACGGCCTATGGCATCATCGGGATCAAGACCTGGATCTTCAAAGGCGAGATCATGGAACACGATCCCTCGGCGCGCGATCGGAAAGCACAGGAACTCCAGGATGGCCCTGCACCCCGCGGTGCCGGTGGCGGCCGTCGGTAAGGAGACAGAACGATGCTTCAACCAAAACGTACGAAATTCCGCAAACAGCACAAAGGCCGTATTCACGGCCTGGCTAAGGGCGGCAGCGATCTGAACTTTGGCACCTATGGGCTGAAGGCGCTCCAGCCCGAGCGGGTGACAGCACGGCAGATCGAGGCGGCCCGCCGCGCGATGACCCGTCACATGAAACGCCAAGGCCGCGTGTGGATCCGGATCTTCCCGGATGTTCCAGTGACCTCGAAACCGACCGAAGTTCGGATGGGCAAGGGGAAGGGGTCGGTCGACTTCTGGGCCTGCCGGATCAAGCCCGGTCGCATCATGTTCGAAATTGACGGCGTGGATGAAGACACCGCCCGTGAAGCGCTTCGACTGGCGGCGATGAAACTACCGATCAAAACGCGGGTCGTAATTCGCGAAGATTGGTAAGCCAAAGCGGAAGGGGGTCACCCCGTCCCACGAGATCCAGCGCTCCCATCGACATTGTCGGTGGGAGCGTTGCTTTTTTTGGCCGATCATTCGGCCGTACTCTCCACGATCGCCAAGCCGAGATTGCCGATGACGGTATCGCGACCGAATTTACGGTGTTTCAATAGACCATTGACGATATAGAGATCATCGACCGTGTAGCGGTCCGAGACACCGTCTTCACGTCGAACAAAAATCGCGGCGGTTGTCCGAGTGGAATCGGTAGGTTCTTCGAGGCGAAAGAACGAAGGATCGGCGTTTTCGGCCAATGCTCGCATCGTCAGCAGGACCGCATTGTAATCCGTAATTCGATCATCGCGAAAATGGCAGTAGCCTTCGGCGCCGCCAGCTCCGACAGCAACAACCGCGCCGATGACGATGCCGATCGGATTTGTCAGAGCCGCCCCAACCGTGGCTAATCCAGCGCCCGTCAAGAACGCGAGAGTTCCGGCCGTAGAACCTACGGCAGCCGAGGAACCCAGCATCGTTGTTCCGGTCACCGCATTGGTGAGCGTGTAATAGCCATAAGCCTTGGTTGCCAGATCGGATGTTGCGGTGCCAAGACTGGCAGCGTTCTTGCCGCTGAGCAGCGCGCTCAGCCGATAGTCGCAAAAATCAGCAGAAGCTTGCGTTGCGAGCGCCTGTGCTGCGAAAAGAAAGCAGGCAAGTGTTCTTTTCATCAATCGAAATTCCGTGTATGTAATTTCACCGGTTGGGCCGAACTACCTTATAAGCGGGTGACGGGCGAGGGACTCGCGGGCGTGTGCGCAACAATACGCTTGCCATCGCGCGGCGGTGCCCATATAGGGCGGACTTCTAACCCAATCCACGGGAATCAGGGTGACGTCTTGCGCGGCTCTCCCGTGATGTTGAAAGGAACCGGCGATGAACGCCAAAGAATTGCACGACAAGACGCCGGACCAGCTTCATGAAGAGCTGGCGAAGCTGAAGAAAGAAGGCTTCAACCTGCGATTTCAACAGGCCACCGGCCAGTTGGAAAATCCGGCGAGAATCCGCGTTGCGCGTCGCAACGCCGCACGGGTCAAAACCGTGCTGAACCAGAAAGCCGCGCAAGCGGCAGCAGAATAACGGAGTCTGACAGATGCCCAAACGTATTCTTCAAGGCACCGTGACATCGGACAAGAACAAGCAAACTGTAACTGTTCTGGTTGAGCGCCGCTTTAAGCACCCACTGATGGAAAAGACCATCCGGAAATCCAAGAAGTACCGCGCTCACGATGAGGCCGACAAGTACAAGATTGGCGATATCGTCCGCATCATTGAGTGCGCGCCGAAATCAAAAACGAAACGCTGGGAGGTGCTGGAGGCGTAAGCCGAAGCACTTTCCGGTTTAAACGAAACCCTGGGGCGTAAAATAAGTCCCCAAAGGTCGGGAGAAACCACATGATCCAGATGCAGACCAATCTGGATGTTGCTGATAATAGCGGCGCCCGCCGCGTTCAGTGCATCAAGGTTCTGGGTGGTTCCAAGCGTAGATACGCATCCGTGGGCGACATCATCGTCGTCTCGGTCAAGGAAGCCATCCCACGCGGACGCGTGAAAAAAGGCGACGTGCGCAAGGCGGTCGTCGTACGCGTCGCAAAGGAAGTTCGCCGTGAAGACGGCTCTGCGATCCGCTTTGATCGCAACGCCGCCGTGATCCTCAACAACAATAACGAGCCGATCGGCACCCGTATCTTCGGGCCGGTGGTGCGTGAGTTGCGCGCAAAGAACTTCATGAAAATCATCTCGCTTGCTCCGGAGGTGCTGTAACCATGGCTGCGAAACTCCGCAAAGGCGACAAGGTCGTCGTGCTGGCCGGCAAGGACAAGGGTAAGGAAGGCACGATTACTTCTGTCAATCCCTCGTCCGGCAAGGCTATTGTCGATGGCATCAATATGGCCATTCGCGCAACCCGCCAAAGCCAGACCAGCCAAGGTGGACGCATCCCCAAGGCGATGCCGATCCAGCTGAGCAATCTTGCGCTGCTTGATGCCAATGGAAAACCCACCCGTGTGGGCTTCAAGATCGACGGCGACAAGAAAGTGCGCGTTGCAAAAACCACGGGGGACGTGATCGATGCTTGACACTGCTACCTACACCCCACGTCTGAAGACCGACTTCCGCACGCGCATTGCACCGGCGCTGAAGGAAGAGTTCGGTTACAAGAACGACATGCAAATTCCGCGGCTGGACAAGATTGTCCTGAACATCGGCTGTGGTGCCGAGGCTGTGCGTGACAGCAAAAAGGCCAAATCGGCGCAGGACGATTTGAGCGTGATCGCCGGTCAGCATGCTGTCGTCACCAAGGCGAAGAAGTCCATCGCCGGTTTCCGCGTACGTGAGGAAATGCCACTGGGCGCCAAGGTGACCCTGCGCGGCGACCGCATGTACGAGTTCCTGGATCGTTTGATTACCATTGCCCTGCCTCGTGTCCGTGACTTTCGCGGCGTGCCGGGTAAGTCGTTCGATGGCCGTGGCAACTACGCCATGGGTCTGAAGGAGCACATCGTGTTTCCCGAGATCGATTTCGACAAGGTCGATGAGACCTGGGGGATGGACATCGTCATCGCCACCACGGCGGAGACCGACGCTGAAGCCAAGGCGCTGTTGAAGCATTTCAACATGCCCTTCAATTCATAAGCGCGGGAAGGATTAGATATGGCTAAGAAATCAATGATCGAGCGCCAGAAAAAGCGCGAGGCACTGGTCAAGAAATACGCCGCCAAGCGCGCCGCGCTAAAAGAAATCGCGAACGACGAGAGCAAGCCGATGGAAGAGCGGTTCAAGGCGCGCCTTGATCTGGCGAAGCTGCCGCGCAACAGCTCCCCAGTGCGGTTGCACAATCGCTGCCAGCTGACGGGGCGTCCACACGCTTATTATCGTAAGCTGAAAGTTTCGCGGATCGCGCTGCGCGATCTGGGTTCGGCCGGGCAGATCCCCGGTCTGGTTAAATCGAGCTGGTAAGGGAGAGAAAGTCATGAACGATCCTATCGCAGACATGCTCACCCGTATCCGCAACGCTCACATGCGTGGGAAGTCGACGGTGATCACACCGGCGTCAAAACTGCGCGGTTGGGTTCTGGATGTACTGGCCGACGAGGGCTATATCCGGGGTTATGAAAGCGTCACAGGGCCCGACGGCCATCCGGCGCTGGAAATCAGTCTGAAATATTACGATGGCGCGCCTGTCATTCGCGAATTGAAGCGGGTCAGCAAGCCCGGTCGCCGCGTTTACATGGGCGTCAAGGATGTTCCCAGTGTTCGTCAGGGACTGGGTGTGTCGATTGTCTCGACCTCGAAAGGGGTGATGTCGGATGCAAGTGCACGCAGCCAAAACGTTGGCGGCGAAGTGCTTTGCACCGTATTCTAAGGAGGGTCTGATGTCTCGTATTGGAAAAAAACCGGTCGAGCTGCCCAGCGGTGTTTCGGCATCGGTGTCAGGCCAGACCGTCGAGGTGAAGGGCCCCAAGGGCACCCGCTCCTTCAGCGCAACAGATGACGTTACGATCGCGGTTGAGGACAATGTCATCACCGTAACGCCGCGCGGGAAGTCAAAGCGCGCACGTCAGCAGTGGGGCATGAGCCGCACGATGATCGCCAACTTGGTGACCGGCGTCACCGCCGGTTTCAAGCGCGAGCTGGAAATCCAGGGCGTTGGTTATCGTGCTCAAATGCAAGGCAATACGCTGAAGCTGAGCCTTGGCATGTCGCATGACGTTGACTTCATCGCGCCCGATGATGTTACCGTGGCTGCACCAAAGCAGACCGAGCTTGTCGTGGAAGGCATCAACGAACAGCATGTCGGACAGGTCGCGGCGAACATTCGCGCTTGGCGCGAGCCTGAGCCCTATAAGGGCAAGGGCATTCGTTATAAGGATGAGTTCATCTTCCGTAAGGAAGGCAAGAAGAAGTAAGGACGCAAGACAATGGCAAATAGCAAAAGAACCCTGTTTCTGAAGCGCCGTCTGCGCGTTCGGAACAAGCTTCGCAAGGTAAACTCCGGGCGCCCGCGCCTGAGTGTGCACCGCTCGAACAAGAACATCAGCGTCCAGCTGATCGATGACGTGAACGGCGTCACCTTGGCATCAGCATCGTCGCTGGAAAAGGATCTTGGCGTGGTCGGTAAGAACAACGTCGAGGCGGCCACCAAAGTGGGTGTCGCTATCGCCGAGCGGGCGAAGAAGGCCGGTGTTGAAGAGGCCTATTTTGATCGGGGCGGCTTTCTGTTTCACGGAGGAGTGAAGGCGCTGGCCGATGCTGCCCGTGAAGGCGGCCTCAAGATCTAAAGGAGAACGATATGGCAAGAGAAGACAACCGCCGGGGTGGCCGTCGCGATCGCGACGAAACGCCGGAATTCGCCGATCGTCTCGTGGCGATCAACCGGGTCTCAAAGACGGTGAAGGGTGGTAAGCGTTTTGGCTTTGCCGCACTTGTGATCGTCGGCGATCAAAAGGGCCGTGTCGGCTTTGGCAAGGGCAAGGCCAAGGAGGTTCCCGAAGCGATTCGCAAGGCGACCGAAGCGGCCAAGCGCGGCATGATCCGCGTGCAACTGCGCGAGGGCCGGACGCTTCACCACGACATGGAAGGGCGTCACGGTGCTGGCAAGGTGGTGATGCGGACTGCACCGGAAGGTACAGGTATCATCGCCGGTGGTCCCATGCGTGCGGTATTCGAGATGCTGGGCGTCAAGGACGTCGTCAGCAAATCGACCGGGTCGCAAAACCCTTACAACATGATCCGGGCTACCATTGACGGGCTGTTGAAAGAGCAATCGCCCCGGTCTGTCGCGCAACGTCGCGGCAAGAAGGTGTCCGACATCCTGCCCAAGCGCGAGGACTCTACCCACGCGTCTGACCAGGTCGCCGAGGAGGCTTGAAGCACATGGCAAAGACAATCGTCGTCAAGCAGATCGCCTCGCCGATCCGCCGGCCCGCCAAGCAGCGTCAAACGCTGATCGGCTTGGGGTTGAATAAGATGAACAAGACGCGCGAGCTGGAAGATACGCCCAGCGTGCGCGGCATGGTCGCCAAGATTCCGCATCTGGTCGAGATCATCGAAGAGCGCAGCTAAGCGCATCATAATAAGTTAAACGGCGCCGAAATCACTTGATCTTCGGCGCCGTTTTGTTTGCAGACTTGCCCAATGCCGGGGCCTGACTGTGTTCTAAATTTCGCAATTACTTGGCGCTGCCATGTAGCGTGGCGGCTCGAGGGCGCAGAAGAAGTTGGCAAAGTAATTCTGCCCACCTTTGCAAGCGTCACTTGGGCGCTTGATCCCATTGAGCCATCAGTCTATACGTCCGCGGTGGATAATTAGCGCCACGATTCAGATGAAACATACGCCGTGTTCGGCCGCTCCCGTCGCTGGGGGCCGCATCCGGCAAAGGAGAAGCGACATGAAACTCAACCAACTTTCCGACAATCCCGGCGCGGCCAAACGGCGCAAGCGCGTAGGCCACGGTCCCGGCTCTGGCATGGGTAAAACCGGTGGGCGCGGGATTAAAGGTCAGAAATCCCGTTCGGGCGTCGCGATCAAGGGGTTTGAGGGCGGGCAGATGCCAATCTACCAGCGCCTGCCCAAGCGCGGCTTCAGCAGTCCGAACGGTAAGTCCTATGCCGTGGTTAACCTGGGGTTGATCCAGAAATTCATCGATGCAGGCAAGCTGGACGCCAATTCCGCGATCACCGAAGATGCACTGGTTGCCAGTGGTCTGGTGCGGCGCAAGCTCGACGGCATTCGGGTGCTTGCAAAGGGCGATGTGACCGCAAAGCTGACACTTGAAGTCACCGGTGCCTCGAAGGCTGCCATTGCAGCAGTCGAGAAAGCAGGCGGCGCGCTGACGGTCACAAAACAGGCCGCAGCAGAATAACGGGTTGTGAGCGGCGTCTCTGCCGCTTACATAAGCCCTAGTTTTCCCATGACGCCGCCCGAGCCGGAAAACGGTTCTGGGCGGCGCTTTCATAAAAGAGACCCCTCATGGTATCAGCAGCAGAGCAAATGGCGGCGAACACCAGCTGGTCAGCCCTTGGCAAAGCGACCGACTTGCGCAATCGCATCCTGTTCACCCTTGGCCTGTTGGTCGTCTATCGTCTGGGCACCTTCATTCCGGTCCCAGGCATCGACGGCGCTGCGCTGCGCGAGTTCATGGAGGGCGCCGGTCAGGGGATCGGTGGCATGGTGTCGATGTTCACCGGTGGCGCGCTCGGGCGGATGGGGGTCTTCGCCCTTGGGATCATGCCCTATATTTCTGCGTCGATCATCGTGCAGCTTCTGACAGCGATGGTTCCGGCTTTGGAGCAGCTCAAGAAAGAGGGCGAGCAGGGACGCAAGAAGATCAACCAGTACACCCGCTATGGCACGGTCGCACTGGCCACCGTGCAGGCCTATGGGTTGGCGATCAGTCTAGAGGCCGGGGATCTGGCGACCGATCCGGGCATGTATTTCCGCATGGCCTGTATGATCACGCTGGTCGGGGGCACTATGTTCCTGATGTGGCTGGGCGAGCAGATCACCCAGCGCGGCATCGGTAACGGTATTTCGCTGATCATCTTCGTTGGCATCATCGCCGAGATTCCCGCCGCGCTGGCGCAGTTCTTGGCATCCGGTCGTTCCGGCGCAATCAGCCCGGCAGTGATCGTGGGCGTGATTCTGATGGTGATCGTGGTGATCTTGTTCGTTGTGTTCATGGAGCGCGCTCTGCGCAAGATTCATATTCAGTACCCCCGTAGGCAGGTGGGGATGAAGGTGTATGACGGTGGGTCCAGCCACCTGCCGGTCAAGGTGAACCCGGCAGGTGTGATCCCGGCGATCTTCGCGTCGTCGCTGCTCCTGCTGCCGGTGACGATCTCGACATTCTCAACCGGTGCGGCCACGGGGCCAGTGATGTCATGGCTGTTGGCTTATTTTGGACCGGGTCAGCCGCTCTATCTGCTGTTTTTCATGGCGATGATCGTCTTCTTCACTTATTTTTATACTTTCAATGTCTCGTTCAAACCCGAGGATGTGGCCGACAATCTGAAAAAGCAGAACGGCTTTGTTCCGGGAATCCGCCCAGGGAAGAAAACGGCTGAGTATCTGGAATATGTGGTCAACCGCGTGTTGGTTTTGGGTTCGGCCTATCTGGTGGCGGTGATGCTGCTGCCGGAGATTCTGCGTGGTCAGTTTGCCATTCCGTTCTATTTCGGCGGTACGTCGGTGCTGATCGTGGTGTCGGTGACGATGGATACGATTCAGCAGGCGCAAAGCCATTTGCTGGCGCATCAATACGAAGGTCTGATCGAGAAATCGCAACTGCGCGGGAAGTCACGTAAACGTCCACGCCGCAGCCCCGTGCGCCGATGAATATCATCCTGCTAGGACCGCCCGGCGCCGGCAAGGGCACGCAAGCGCGTTTTCTTGAAGAGACGCGCGGCATGGTTCAACTGTCGACTGGGGACATGCTGCGCGCGGCCAAAGACAGCGGCTCCGAGTTAGGTGAGCACGTGGCCGGCATCATCGCGCGCGGCGAGTTGGTCACCGACGAAATCGTGATCGAGCTGATTCGTGAGCGCATCGACGATGACGCGAACAGTGGCGGGTTCATTTTCGACGGTTTTCCGCGGACGCTGGCACAAGCGGATGCGTTGGCAGCATTGCTGGCCGAAAAGGGCCGCGCGTTGGATGCAGTGATCGCGATGGAGGTAGATGATGACGCCTTGGTTCGTCGCATCACCGCGCGCTTGACCTGCGGGAATTGCGGCGCGGTCTATAATGATCTCACCAAGCCAATTCCGGCCGACGGCAAGTGCGGTAACTGCGGCGCTTCGGACTTCCGGCGCCGGTCCGATGATAATGAGGAAAGCATCAGAACGCGGCTGATGGAGTATTACAAGAAAACCTCGCCGCTGATCGGATACTACCACGCCAAGGGTGAATTGACGCGGGTCGACGGTCTTGCCGATATCGATAATGTCCGAACGGCAATTGCAACGGTTCTTGACCGCTGACCCAGCTTTTGCGCGCTGGGGGTTGACGAGTGGCGCAATTGCTTCTAGCTAGGACTATCTCGCTAGAGAATCATTGTTTACCGCGCTATTTGCGGTGCGGGATCACCTCATTAAATGCTGGGTCCAATGGCGCCACTGCCTAGGGCCGGCGTTGTGAAAAAAGGGTCTGGAACTACGGACCCGCAACGAAAAAGGAAAGTGACACGTGGCACGAATTGCCGGCGTTAATATCCCGTCTGCCAAGCGGGTTCCCATCGCCCTTACTTATATCACCGGAATCGGAAATGCGGCTGCCAAATCCATTTGCGAGGCCGTCGGCGTTGATCCGTCGCGCCGCGTGAACGAGTTGAGCGATGGCGAAGTCCTCCAGATCCGCGAACATATCGACGCGAACTTCACTGTCGAAGGTGACCTGCGTCGCGACACCCAGATGAACATCAAGCGTCTGATGGATCTGGGCTGCTATCGCGGTCTGCGCCATCGTCGCAATCTGCCCGTTCGCGGCCAGCGCACCCATACCAACGCACGTACCCGCAAAGGCCCCGCAAAGGCCATTGCCGGCAAAAAGAAATAAGGGGGTCTGACCGATGGCACGCGACAAGACACGCACACGCCGCAAGGAACGCAAAAACATCGCCGCCGGTGTGGCGCATGTGAACTCGTCCTTCAACAACACCAAGATCCTGATCTCCGACATTCAGGGCAATGCAATTTCCTGGTCTTCCGCCGGCACGATGGGCTTTAAAGGGTCGCGGAAATCGACACCTTACGCCGCCCAAATGGCCGCCGAAGATGCTGGCCGCAAGGCCCAGGATCATGGCGTCAAGACCATTGAGGTCGAGGTGCAGGGACCGGGTTCAGGCCGGGAAAGCGCGCTGCGGGCTCTGGCTGCAGTTGGCTTCAACATCACTGCGATCCGCGATGTGACACCAATTGCTCATAACGGCTGCCGGCCACCCAAGCGCCGCCGCGTCTGAGTTCTGATTCTTCTTATGGGGACGCGCCCGCGCGCGGCCCCAATTCGTCATTTTGAAACCTCGGGAGTCTGCATCTGACCGGACATGGGATGCAGGCAGGTATGGAGGGATACATGATCCACAAGAATTGGGCAGAACTGATCAAGCCGACACAGCTTGACGTGAAGCCGGGCAATGATCCTGCACGTCAGGCAACGGTTGTCGCCGAACCGCTTGAGCGCGGGTTTGGTCTGACACTTGGCAATGCGCTGCGCCGCATCCTGATGAGCAGCCTTCAAGGTGCCGCAGTCACCGCTGTTCAGATTGACAATGTTCTGCACGAATTCTCAAGCGTCGCCGGCGTTCGCGAAGATGTGACAGACATCATCCTGAATCTCAAGGGCGTCGCCTTGCGCATGGAAGTCGAAGGCCCCAAGCGTTTGTCGATCAGCGCCAAGGGTCCAGCGATTGTGACGGCTGCAGACATCAGCGAAAGCAATGGGATCGAGGTCCTTAACGGCGACCATGTGATCTGCCATCTTGATGACGGGGCCGAACTGTTCATGGAACTGACGGTCAACACCGGCAAGGGTTATGTTGCGGCCGAAAATAACAAACCCGAGGACGCGCCCATCGGGTTGATCCCGATTGACGCCATCTACTCGCCGGTGAAGCGGGTCAGCTACGATGTCCAGCCCACGCGCGAAGGGCAGGTACTGGATTATGACAAGCTGACGATGAAGGTTGATACCGACGGATCGCTCACGCCTGATGATGCGGTGGCCTTTGCTGCGCGCATCCTGCAGGATCAACTGAGCATCTTCGTCAACTTTGAAGAGCCAGAAAGCGCCGGTCGCGAGGCCGAGGATGATGGTCTGGAGTTCAACCCGCTGCTGCTCAAGAAGGTGGATGAACTGGAACTGTCGGTCCGTTCGGCAAACTGCCTCAAGAATGACAACATCGTCTATATCGGTGATCTGATCCAGAAGACCGAAGCAGAAATGCTTCGCACCCCGAACTTCGGCCGCAAATCCCTGAACGAGATCAAGGAAGTGCTGTCAGGGATGGGACTGCATCTTGGCATGGATGTCGAGGACTGGCCGCCAGAGAATATCGAAGAACTGGCCAAGAAATACGAAGATCACTTCTGATCTGATGGCGGGATGACCCCGCTTTGCGAAAATGGTGTGGCGCCGGGGTTTATCTTGCCGCCACACCAGGAAATGCCCGGAAAGCCGGGGAAAGCATGGGTGTTACACCCCAAGGAGAGCGGCTGACACGCATCGGCTGCCAGACAAAGCATAAACCTTAAGAAGGATTGAAGAAATGCGTCACGCAAAAGGACCCCGCCGCCTGAACCGTACACACGAGCACCGCAAGGCTCTGTTTGCGAACATGGCCGGCTCGCTGATCGAGCATGAGCAGATCAAGACCACCTTGCCCAAGGCCAAGGAACTGCGCCCGATCATTGAAAAAATGATCACGCTTGGCAAACGTGGTGATATCCACGCTCGTCGCCAAGCCGCGTCGCGCCTGAAGCAGGACAAGTATGTGGCCAAATTGTTCGACGTTCTGGGGCCGCGCTACAAGGACCGTCAGGGCGGCTATGTACGTGTCCTCAAAGCAGGATTCCGCTATGGTGATATGGCCCCAATGGCGATCATCGAATTCGTCGATCGCGACCGCGACGCCAAGGGATCTGGCGACAAGGCACGTGTTGCCGCTGAAGAGGCCGCTGCAGACGAATAAGCCACTGCCGCATGGTAGCGACTTTGTATCTCCCCGCCCGTATTGGGCGGGGTTTTTATTTGCGCGGGTGGTCGTAGCACTGGCCTTGCATTTCACGGGCGTGCCTCGCATATGCGGGTGGCTATGATGAACCTGTCCCGCCTTCTTGCAGTGCTTGTGGTGGCTTCGCTGGCCACGGCTCTGGACGCAGAAACCCGTGTACCCCAAAGCCAAGCCGAAATTGGTTTGGGGTTTGCCCCGCTGGTGAAAGAGGCCGCTCCGGCGGTGGTCAACATCTACGCCCGCCGCGTTGTGGAAACGCGGCAAAGCCCTTTCATGGATGATCCTTTTTTTGGCGATTTCTTTCGGCAATTTGGTAATTCCCGCCCTCGCGTGCAAAATTCTCTGGGGTCGGGAGTGATTTTGTCGGAAGACGGTATCGTGGTCTCCAACTTCCATGTGGTCGGCATGGCCACCGACATCCGGGTGGTTTTGTCTGACCGGCGCGAATACAGCGCGCACGTGGTTCTGGGCGACGAGGAAAGCGATCTTGCGATCCTGCAACTGGAGGCGGCGCGCAATCTGCCGCATCTTGGCTTGCGTGACTCCGATCAGGTCGAGGTTGGCGAGCTGGTGCTGGCAATCGGGAACCCGTTTGGCGTTGGCCAGACCGTCAGCAGCGGAATCATTTCCGGGCTGGCGCGTTCAGGGGTGCTGACCGGGCAGGCGCGGGGATATTTCTTGCAGACCGATGCACCGATCAATCCCGGCAATTCCGGCGGTGCGCTGATCGACGTGAACGGAGACCTGATCGGTATCAATACCGCGATTCTAAGCCGGTCGGGAGGCTCGAACGGCATTGGCTTTGCCATTCCCGCGAACCTCGTGGCGCAATTCGTGCAACAAGCACGGGCTGGTAATGATGAATTCGTGCGCCCCTGGGCCGGGATGACGGGCCAGCCGGTTGCTGCGGATATGGCAATGTCGCTGGGCCTTGCGGTACCGGAAGGCATCGTAATTTCGGATCTACACCGGGAAAGCCCCTTTGCCGTCGCGGGGATCCAAGTCGGGGACGTGATCACCCATGTCGACGGGCTGGCGGTCAATTCGCCTTCGGAAATGCTGTTTCGCATGTCGGTTGCCGGTGTCGGGTCGACGGCGCAGATCACCCGGATGTGCGGCGACAAGCGGGACATTGTTGATGTTGCGATGATTGCGGCCCCCGACAGCCCTCCCGCTGATGAACGTAAGCTGGGGCGCGACACTGCTTTGCCCGGCTTGACCGTCGCACGTGCGAACCCGGCGACGATTGCGCGGCTGGGCCTGCCCTTGTCCACGAGCGGCGTTGTTGTGGTTGCCCCCGGCCCGTTCGGGGCACGGGCGGGGTTGCGGGTCGGTGACTCGATCACCCGGATCAACCGCGCGCCGGTGGAGACCACGGCCGATGTCGCTTTGGCATTGGCTGGCTCGGAGCGGTGGGTGCTGATCGATTTGTCACGCCGGGGCCAGCCACTGCAGTTACGGTTCCGTTTGTGATTTGGGGCGGCTTTGATAGCGATTCAGCGACAACACCGCGCGAAGCCGGGCCCAGACCAAGCAGGAGGCCTTGCTGGTCATTGATAGTGGGCTTAGGTTGCCTTGTAAGGTGAGCGAACGAGCACGCTATTTTTAAGGTGGTTCTGATTTTGCATCTTCACTGACTGCACCTGCCTCTCACATCATGAAGTTCATCCGAGCTGTTCGCGTTAGGAACTAGGTGTTCATGAGGAGCATTGGCGGTGGTCCGAGGCTTGGAAATACGATTGGAGCGGCACATGGATTTGTTCAGCCCGCATGGCGAGACAGAAGAAGTAACGGATAAAACCAATACCCGCCCTCTGGCAGATGCTTTGCGGCCGGAAAACCTTGAGGATGTCATCGGTCAGGACAAGCTGCTCTCAGCCGAGGGGCCACTTGGTTCTATGTTGGCCGCCGGTCGGGTGTCGTCGATCATCCTCTGGGGACCACCCGGTGTCGGAAAGACAACTATCGCGCGGTTGCTGGCAGAGAAAACCGGTCTCTATTTTGAGCAGATGAGTGCGATCTTCAGCGGTGTCGCTGACCTGAAAAAAGCGTTTCAGGCAGCGCGGGATCGGGCTGCGGTCGGTCAGGGTACATTCATGCTGATCGACGAAATACATCGCTTCAATTCGGCGCAGTTGGATTCCCTGCTGCCGGTCATGGAGGATGGCACCGTGACGATCTGCGGAGCGACCACAGAAAATCCGTCCTTCAGCGTTAACAGGGCGGTTCTCAGCAGGTGCCAGATAATGATTCTGGAGCGCCTTGACGGGGCTGCGCTAGCCGGGCTGTTGTCTCGCGCAGAGGAAAAGACCGGGCAGCCTTTGCCTCTGACCGCTGATGCTAAAGAGCTCTTGTGTTCGATGGCTGATGGCGATGGCCGTGCTTTGTTGAACATGGTTGAAAGTGTCCTGTCCTGGCCAATGGAGTCGGTTTACGAGGCTCAAGATGTTGCGAACCGGCTTAGCCGCAGAGCCGCGCAATATGATCGCGCCGGCGATAACCATTACGCCTTGGCAAGTGCCATTCAAAAATCGATCAGAGGCTCCGATCCCGAGGCTGCACTTTACTGGGTTCACAGAGCCCTTGAGGGCGGCGAAGATCCGCGCTTCATTCTGCGGCGCCTAACGATGATTGCGTGGGAGGATGTGGGGCTGGCTGATCCAGAAGCTTCGCGCATCTGCCTGAGTGCCTGGGACACATATCAGAGATTGGGCAGTCCCGAGGGAGATCTGGCACTGTCTCAGGCCACGCTTTATCTGGCTTTGGCGCCAAAGTCGAATGCGGGCTACGTGGCGCACAAGGCGGCGCGTTCAGACGCGAAGAAGAGCGGCTCTATGCCGCCTCCTATGAGCATAATTAATGGCGAGACAAAGGCGATGCGGGACCTCGGCTTTGGAGCCGACTATCAATACGATCATGACTCCCCTGACGCCTTTTCGGGTCAGAGTTTCTTCCCGGACGGGATGCGTCGGCCGAACAATTATCAGCCCGTGGAGCGAGGCTTTGAGCGGGAACTGAAAAAGCGGCTGGACTACTTTGCGCGATTGCGGGCGCAGCGGCAGAAGTGATTGGCTATCTTGACACCACGCGCCGCGCGCGCGAAACGCTGACCATGATTTCGACGACACTCTTCGTGGCCTTTGGCGGC
Organism: Pontibaca salina; assembly: GCF_016307205.1. Taxonomy (GTDB): domain Bacteria; phylum Pseudomonadota; class Alphaproteobacteria; order Rhodobacterales; family Rhodobacteraceae; genus Pontibaca; species Pontibaca salina. The sequence continues at coordinate 19,002 of NZ_JAEIJD010000008.1, forward strand.
GCACTGGGCGCGGTTTTGCGTTATCTGTCGGGTATCGGGATGGTGCGTCTGTTGGGCCAACAGGATTTTCCATTGGCGACCCTATCGGTGAATATCGTCGGCTCGTTCCTGATGGGATTGGTCGTCGTGGCCGCTTCCGAGCGTGGATTGACACATTTTAACCCCTTCGTGATGACCGGTCTTCTAGGAGGCTTCACCACGTTTTCGGCGTTTTCGCTTGATACGGTCACTCTGATCGAACAGGGGGCGGCGTTGCAGGCGGCACTTTACGTGGTGCTGTCGGTGGCGCTGTCTGTCGGTGCGTTGGTATTGGGGTTGATCGTTGCAAAGGGGGTTTTCGCATGAGCGGAGTGCAGACGATTACGGTAGAGCCCGGTGACGCTGATCAGCGGATCGATCGCTGGCTGCGCCGTCTGTTTCCGCATCTCAGCCAGGGGCGCATCGAACGGATGTGCCGCAAGGGCGAGCTGCGTATCGATGGTGGCCGGGTCAAGGCCGCGACAAGGGTGCAGGCGGGGCAAGAGGTGCGTATCCCGCCATTGCCCGAGGCCGATCACCGTCCCGCCCCGGCACCCAGCCGGATTTCGCAGGCCGACGCCCGCATGATCCGCGATTGTGTGATCTACCGCGACGATCACGTTTTGGCACTGAACAAGCCGGCGGGCCTTGCGGTGCAGGGCGGCAGTGGGCAGTCGCGCCATGTCGATGGTCTGGCCGAAGCGCTGATGTTCGATCTCGACGAAAAGCCCCGTCTGGTGCATCGGCTGGACAAGGATACTTCTGGTGTATTGCTGCTGGCGCGGACGCGGGCCGTCGCAGCTGATCTGACCGCCAGTTTTCGCCATCGCGAGACCCGCAAGCTCTATTGGGCCGCTGTCGCCGGCGTACCGATGCCGAAGATGGGCACTATAAAATACGGGCTGGTCAAGGCTCCGGGCCGTGGCAGCGGTGGCGAGGGGGAGCGGATGCATTGCGTACACCCGCGCGATGTCGAAACAACACCCGGTGCTAAACGCGCGGTCACCGATTACGCGGTGCTGTCAGCGGCGGCGCGGCGTTGTGCATGGGTGGCGTTGATGCCGATCACAGGCCGTACCCATCAATTGCGCGCACATATGGCAGAACTGGGCCATCCAATCATCGGTGACGGCAAATATGGCGGCTCGGGGCAGGATAATCCGGGGGATGGATGGGGCGCGCAACTGGGGGGAGAGATCAGCCGTAAGCTGCATTTGCACGCCCGCGCGTTGCGATTGGAACACCCGGTGACGCGTGCCGTGCTTCATCTGACCGCGCCGCTGCCCGACCATATGCGGCACACCTGGGACACGTTCCAGTGGAGTCCGGCAGATGTACCAGACGACCCGTTTGAGGATACCGTCCCATGAGCGCGTGGAAGCAAAAACGGTTTTGGCAGCAGGCGGATGCCGTCCCTGTCGATGGCGGCTTTGCGGTACATCTGGATGGGCGCGCAATCAAGACACCGGCCAAGGCGGCACTGGTCCTGCCGACAAAACCGATGGCCGAGGCCATAGCCGCAGAATGGGATGCGCAAGACGGCGTGGTCGATCCGCTGTCGATGCCGGTGACGCGCAGTGCCAATGCCGCCATCGACAAAGTTGGTCCGCAACACCGCGAGGTCGCCGACCTGTTGGTCGCCTATGGAGATTCCGACCTGTTATGCTACCGCGCCGAAGCGCCGCAGGAGTTGGTCGATCGTCAACAGGCGGCCTGGGACCCAGCGCTTGACTGGGCGGCAGCGACTTTGGGCGCGCGTCTCAGCCCGCGTGTGGGGGTTATTCATGCGGCCCAACCGCCCGAGGCACTGGCTGCGCTGTCGGCGCGGGTCCATGAGAAGACAGCGTTTCAGCTGGCCGCATTTCATGACCTCGTGAGTTTGTCGGGGTCTTTGGTGCTGGGCTTTGCCGCTGCGCTGGGCTGGCGCGACGCCGATGACCTTTGGGATCGATCGCGCGTCGACGAGCGCTGGCAGCAGGAAAAATGGGGCAAAGACGAAGATGAGGAGGCCTTGGTGCACGTGCGAAAGGCGGCTTTTCTACATGCCAAACAGTTTCACGATATGTGCTGAATCGATAGTCTTGACCTTGATTCTATCCGGGTCAGGGAGCCTGCCGCTCAATCGGTTGCGCCATCTAAGCCTTGACCTCACTCAATGAATCCGACCACTATTGCGGTCAATACAGGTACCAATCGTCTCACCATCCATTTACCGGATTTTGCCGGATAACCGGCCCAAGATAAGGGCAGGACAGTAATAAGAGGTAGCCATGGGAAAATCCGTACTCTTGGGCGCGTTGCTCGTGGCCGGGATGGCCATGGGCGTTTCCGCGGCGGAGACGCTCGACGAGGTTAAGTCGCGCGGAGCGCTAAATTGCGGCGTCGCGCAGGGAGGATCTAGCGGAACGGCCGTCGGTGTTACCGGCTTTGCCGCGCCGGATGCCAACGGGATCTGGCAGGGATTCGACGTTGCCTTGTGTCGCGCGGTTGCGGCAGCGGTGCTGGATGATCCCATGGCGGTCAATTTCGTCCCGACCGACACCGAAACTCGATTCAGCGCGCTGGCTGCAGGCCGGGTCGATCTGCTATCGCGCAGTACCACCTGGACGTTCAGCCGTGACGTCAAGCTAAAATTCGATTTCGCCGGTATAAACTATTATGACGGGCAGGGGTTTCTGGTGCCCAAGGAGATGGGTGTGTCTTCGGTCAAGGATCTGAGTGGCGCGTCAATTTGCCTTGAGACCGGGACCACCAACGAACTAACACTGTCCGACTATTTCCGCGTCAACAACATGACTTACAAGGCGGTACCGGTTGAAAACAGCGCAGACGCTCAAAAGAAATATCTGGCCGGTGCCTGCGATGCTTATACCAGCGACGCATCATCGCTTGCGGCAACCCGTGCGACATTCCGGAATGCGTCTGAACACGCGCTGTTGCCGGAAATCATCTCGAAAGAACCGTTGGGTCCGGTGGTACGGCATGGCGACGATGAGTGGGGCGATTTGGTGCGTTGGACACTTTATGCGCTGATCGCGGCCGAGGAATATGGGATCACCTCGGCGAACATCAAGGAAATGGCCGAGGGCACCGACAACCCGGAGATCAACCGAATTCTCGGCACCGAGGGGGAGTTAGGCCAGTTGCTGGGACTCGACAATGCCTGGGCGGTGCGGGCGATCAAGGTGAATGGGAATTACGGTGAAATTTTCGCCAAGAACATCGGCGAGGAAACCCCTATCGGCTTGGCGCGGGGACTGAATGCCCAGTGGAAGGATGGTGGGCTGCTCTATGCGCCGCCCTTCCGCTAGGCTGCCCGGACTCTCCGTGACGACTCCTCCCAGACTGGATAAATACGATTTCGCGATCCTGCGAATCCTCCAATCCGACGGGCGCATGACCAAGACAGCACTGGCGCAAGCGGTGAACCTGTCGCCCAGCCCCTGTTGGGAACGTTTGAAACGGCTTGAGCAATCCGGTCTGATTATCGGTTATCGTGCGCAGGTCGATATCCGCCGTATTGGCCCGGTGACCGAAGTGGTTGTCGAGGTCACGCTGGCCAACCATCGCGCCGAAGATTTTACCCGCTTTGAAGCCGCGGTGCAGGAAATTCCTGCAATCCGATCGTGTTGGGCGACAGGGGGCGGTGTCGATTACGTCATGGTACTTTCGGTACGTGATGTGGATGCGTATCAGCGCCTGATGGACGATCTGCTTGAGTCGGATTTCGGGATTGCCCGTTATTTTGGCTATATCGTCACAAAACCAGTAAAATCCGCGCCACCGCCCTTGCCTGAGCCCTGACAGGCAATTCCTCTGCATCTGGTTAGCAATCTGGCATTGCTTTCTGTCGGAACGGGGCAGAACAGAGACAAATTTCGTCGACAATCCTTTAAGTTCGGACTCAAGCCTTATCAAGCTGGCCGGAGAAGGATTATCAGATGAAACAGGATACTTCCGCGACTTATGCTGGTGCCGATGGCTTTGGGCTGGCCGATCAGCGACTGGTGCGTCCGTTCTCCTATATTGGCGGAAAATGGATCGGCGGTGCGCAAGGAGCAACGCGAGATGTCACCGATCCTGCCACCGGGCAGGTGCTGGGTGCTATGGCGTCTCTAGATGACGAACAAAGCGCGACGGCGGTGGATGCGGCACAAGCTGCCTTTGCCGACTGGTCCGCCCTGTTGCCGCAGGAACGTTCGGTCATATTGCGTCGCTGGTTCGATCAGATCATGGATAATCGCGACGATCTGGCCCGCCTGATGGTGCGCGAACAGGGCAAGCCGCTCTCCGAGGCACTGGGCGAGATCGAATACGCGGCGTCATTCGTGGAGTTTTACGCGGAAGAGACCAAGCGCCCGAATATCGAAGGTATTACCAGCCATCTGCCTGATGCGGAGGTGGAGCTTTGGCGCGAACCGGTCGGGGTCGCCGCGCTGATCACGCCGTGGAACTTTCCCGCTGCGATGCTCACCCGCAAGGCTGCCGCCGCGCTGGCCGCCGGTTGCACGGTTGTGGCGCATCCGTCGGGCGAGACGCCGTTCTCCGCCACGGCATTGGCTGAGCTGGCCGAGCGCGCGGGGCTGCCTGCGGGTGTTTTCAACATCGTCACCGGCAAGGCGCAAACGGTGGTGGAGCCTTGGACGCGCGATGTGCGTGTGCGCGCGCTGTCGTTTACCGGCTCGACCGAAATCGGGCGGCTGCTTTACCGGCAATGCGCCGATACCGTCAAACGGCTGGTGATGGAGCTAGGTGGCCATGCCCCGGTGATCGTGTTCAAGGGCGCCGATCTCGATACCGCCGTTGCAGAAACCATCAAAGCAAAATTTGCCACATCCGGGCAGGATTGTCTGGCCGCCAACCGCATCTATGTGGAGCGTCCGATCTACGATGAGTTCTGCGCCCGCTTCACCGCGGCCACGCAGGCGCTGAGCGTCGGGCCGGGTATGGACGACCCTGATATCGGCCCGCTGATGAACGCAAGCGCGATCCAAAAGCTGGAGACGCATGTCGCCGATGCACTGGAGCAGGGCGCGCGTTTGGCTTGCGGCGGCAAGCGCCACGCGGCGGGGCCACTATTCTACGAGCCGACAGTGCTGCTTAATGTGCCAGATTCGGCGGCAATTATGCACGAGGAAACCTTCGGTCCGGTTGCGCCACTCACCCCTTTCGATAGCGAAGACGAGGTGATCGCGCGCGCCAATGCAAGCGAATACGGGCTGGTCGCCTATCTGCACAGCCAAGACCCGCGCCGCATCTATCGCGCGTCCCGCGCGTTGCAGTTCGGGATGGTGGCGGTCAACCGCACCAAGGTTACCGGCGCGCCAATCCCGTTCGGAGGGGTCAAGCAATCCGGAATCGGCCGCGAAGGCGCGAGGCTGGGAATGGAAGAGTTTACCGACGTCAAATATGTCTGCCGCGACTGGGCATAACCCTCAAGCGTGCGGTGGCAAGCCAGGAAAGGAAACGTCATGCTGGACAAGGATGTGCGCAAGAACGACATGTTGGAGCAGTGGGACCGGGAGAATTTTTTTCACCCCTCGACCCATTTGGCCGATTTCGCACGGGGGGATATGCCGGCGCGGGTGATAAGCGGCGGCAAGGGCAGCCATATCACAGATCGCGACGGCAACCGTCTGCTGGATGGTTTCGCCGGGCTGTATTGTGTGAATGTCGGCTATGGCCGCACCGAGATCGCCGAGGCGATCGCGGCGCAGGCACATGAACTGGCCTATTATCACGCCTATGTCGGCCATGGCACCGAGGTCAGCATCACGCTGGCCAAGATGATACTCGACCGCGCGCCGGCCAATATGTCCAAGGTCTATTTCGGGCTGGGCGGGTCGGATGCTAATGAAACCAATGCCAAGCTTTTGTGGTATTACAACAATATTCTGGGCCGCCCCGAAAAGAAGAAGATCATCAGCCGCTGGCGCGGCTATCACGGCTCGGGGTTGATCACCGGATCGATGACAGGGTTGCAGGCGTTCCACCAAAAGTTCGACCTGCCGTTGCCGCAGGTGCTGCACACGGTCGCGCCCTATTATTATCGTCGCGACGATCTCGACATGTCCGAGGCCGATTTCGTCGCCCATTGCGCCACAGAACTGGAGGCGCTGATCGAACGCGAAGGTCCCGATACCATCGCCGGGTTCATCGGGGAGCCGGTCCTGGGCACCGGCGGTATCGTCCCTCCGCCAACGGGCTATTGGGAAGCGATCCAGAAGGTTCTGAAGAAAAACGATATCCTGCTGATCGCCGATGAAGTGGTGACCGGGTTCGGGCGGCTGGGCAGCATGTTCGGCTCGGATCATTACGGGATGGAACCTGACATCATTACCATCGCCAAGGGGTTGACCAGCGCCTATGCGCCGCTCTCGGGGTCGATCATCTCGGAGAAGATGTGGAAGGTTTTAGAGCAAGGCACCGATGAGAACGGCCCCATCGGCCACGGCTGGACCTATTCCGCCCATCCTATCGGCGCGGCGGCGGGGGTCGCTAATCTGAAACTGATCGACGAGTTGAACCTGATCGCCAACAACGCCGATACCGGCCCATATTTGCGCCAGCGATTGGCCGAGGAACTGGGCAATCATACCCATGTCGGCGATATCCGCGGCGAGGGTATGCTGGCCGCTGTGGAATTGGTACAGGACCGCGACAGCCGCACCTTCTTTGACGCAGGCGACGGTATCGGCGGCAAGGTCGCCGCCGCGATGCTGAAACGAGGGGTCATCGCGCGGGCGATGCCACAGGGCGATATTCTGGGGCTTGCGCCGCCATTCTGTCTGACACGGGACGAGGCGGATCAGATCGCCACCACCATGCGGGATGCGCTGATTGAGGTGCTCGGCTGATATTCCCGCCCGGCAATTGACTGATGGGCCGTCATGCCCGCCTGCTTCTACCGGAGCGGGCGGATTAATGGCGATGAAACGAACGCATGTGCAGTGCGGATTGCGCATCACTGCGCCCTGCGCCCGCGCTCAACGGGCAGGCCCTTCGCGCTGCACAGCCGCGCGCCATGCAATCGGCCCCCGCAGCGCTGTCGAGATAATCGTGGCATGCCGCCAGATCATAGCTTTGCGCGGCTCCCAGCGCGCCGACAGGGCAGGCGGTGGTGCAGGGCTGACCCGCGCAAGTCTGGCAAGGCGATTGCCCGGTGACCGCAGGAAACGCGATCTCTGTCGCAAGGTGCAGGGCGCCGCGATAGGAGATCATCAACCCGACTGTGTCATGCACCAGCATTCCTGTCGGGCTGGTAAATGCGCGCCCTGATTTTTGCGCCCAATCAATGAAGGGCGCATAGGGTGGACCTCCGAAAGGGAAATGCGCCTGCGCATCAAAGCGCTTGGCCAAGGTGCCAGCCACCCGGCGCGACCAGCGGTCTACCGGATCGCGCTGGCCGTCGCGAGATTCGGAAGCGGCGGAGAAAGCGGGCCAGAATCCTTTGCCCGCGCCCAGCAAGATCAGCGTTCCGCCTTGCAGAGCTTTGGCCGCAACGCGTCCCGGATGTAAGGCACCCATGACGATCAGCCCGCTGGCTTCGGCTTGCTCTAGGATGTCGGTATAGAGAGTGGCGGCCATTGCCTTAGTCTGGCCGGATCAGCGAACCCGCGCCATGTTCGGTATAAAGCTCCAGCAGACAGGCATTGGGCGCGCGCCCGTCCAGAATAACCACGGCACGCACGCCATTTGCGATCGCTTCCAGCGCGGTTTCGGTCTTCGGGATCATGCCCCCGGCGATCACGCCGTCACGGATCAACTGGCGGATTTGCTCGGCTTTGAGCTCTGTCACGACCTCGCCCTCGGCATTCTTGACGCCCGGCACATCGGTCAGCAGCAGCAGGCGGTCGGCTTTCAGCGCGGCAGCAATCGCCCCGGCGGCAGTGTCACCATTGATGTTGAACGTCTCGCCATTGCGTCCGGCCCCCAGCGGCGCGATCACCGGGATCATGTCGTTGGAAAACAGGGTGGTTAGAAGTTTCGGGTTCAGCTTGGTAGGGTTGCCGACAAAACCCAGCGCCGGATCGGCCTGATCGCAGGTGATCAGCTTGGCATCCTTGCCGGACAACCCGACGGCCATGCCGCCCTGACTATTGATTGCCTGCACGATGCGCTTGTTAACAAGGCCTGACAGTACCATCTCGACCACCTCGACAGTGGCCTTGTCGGTCACGCGCTTGCCGCTGACGAACTCGGATATCACGCCTTGCCGCTCCAACATGGCGTTAATCATCGGGCCGCCGCCATGCACGATCACCGGGTTTACCCCGACCTGCTGCATCAGCACCACATCGCGTGCGAACATGTCCATGGCCGCATCGCTGGACATGGCGTGACCGCCCAACTTGATGACGACGGTCGCGCCATCATAGCGTTGCAGATAGGGCAGGGCGCTTGAGAGCGTTTCGGCGGCGGCGATCCAGTCGCGGTTCATTTTTCGTGTCTTCATCCGTAACATCCGTTTGGCGCGCAATTGCCACTGAAACGCCCCTGCGCACAAGGGCTGCTTATTCCAAAGTCGCGATGATACTGCGCAGCGTGGCGATCCCGTCACCCTTTTCTGACGAGGTCACAACGATTTCGGGAAAGGCTGCCGGATGGTTGGCCAATACGCCGCGTACCTGATCAAGTACGCGGGAGCGATCTTTTTCCTTGATCTTGTCGGCCTTGGTGATCACCACCTGAAAGGTGACGGCGGAACTGTCCAGCAGCGCGAGAATTTCCTGATCGACCTTTTTGATACCGTGGCGCGCATCGATGAGCACGAACGCACGGCGCAGCGTCTGCCGACCCGAGAGATATTGTCTCAACAAGCGTTGCCATTTCTCGACCACCGGCAGGGGTGCATTGGCATAGCCATAGCCGGGGAGGTCGACCAGGTAACGTTCGACTCCCAAGGTAAAGAAGTTTATCTCCTGCGTGCGTCCCGGCGTGTTGGACGCACGGGCCAATCCCTTGCGCCCGGTCAGGGCATTGATCAGGCTGGATTTCCCCACATTTGAGCGGCCAGCGAAACAGACCTCGACCCGATCGGCAGGCGGCATACCGGCCATGGCGACAACGCCCTTGAGAAACTCGGTCTGTCCGGCGAACAGCTTGCGCCCAGTCTCGGCGCTGGCCTGATCGGGTGGTTCTGCGACAGAAAACTGAATCTGCATCACAGTGGCGCACCCAAGCCGAAATCGATGAAACCTGCTTCAGGAAGATATCGCAGGCTGATGGCCGAAATGGTCATTTCTTTTCAGCCTTTGGCTTGCGGGAAAAGCTGGACAGGATGTTGCCCAACAGGTCGGGCTTATAGCCCTGAGAGCGCATGATCAAATACTGCTGAGTAAAGGTGATCGTATTGTTGGCGATCCAGTAGACCACCAGCCCGCTGGCGAAGCTGCCCAGCATGAACATGAATACCCAAGGCATCCACGCAAAGATCATCTGCTGGGTTGGATCGGTGGGCGCTGGGTTCAGCTTTTGCTGCAGCCACATCGAAATACCAAGCAGCAGAGGCAAAATGCCAATCAGGATCGTTGCCATCACGCTGCCCGGCTCGGGTCCGGCCCAAGGCAACAGCCCGAACAGGTTGATGATCGAGGTCGGATCAGGCGCACTGAGGTCCTGAAACGGGCCGAAAAACGGTGCGTGGCGCAGTTCGATGGTGACGAAGATCACCTTGTAGAGCGAGAAGAAAATCGGGATCTGCATCAGAATCGGCAAGCAGCCCGCCGCAGGGTTCACCTTTTCCTTCTTGTAAAGCTCCATCATGCCCTGTTGCATCTTCTGGCGGTCGTCTCCGGCCTTTTCTTTCAGCGCTTGCATCTGTGGCTGAAGCTCTTTCATCTTCGCCATCGAGACATAGGATTTATAGGCCAGCGGGAACAGCAACGCTTTGATGATCAGCGTCAGGCCGATGATCGACCAGCCCATATTGCCGATCAACTGGTTGATATTGTGCAGCAGCCAGAAGATTGGCTTGGTCAGGAAAAAGAACCAGCCCCAGTCGATGCTGTCGAGAAAGTTTTGAATCCCACTGCGCTCGTAGTCGCGCAGGGTTGCCCATTCCTTGGCGCCGACGAACAGGCGCGTGGTGACGCTTGAGGATGCGCCATCGGCCACCTGTTGGGTCTGCAGAACCGCTTCGGTTTGGTAAATATCACGTTGTTCGTCATATTTGGCCACCGATTTGAAGGCGGTACCGGGCGCGGGAATGAGAGTGGACATCCAGTAATGATCGGTAAAGCCAACCCATCCATTCTCGGCTACCGAGGTCGTTTCCGATCGCGTGCTGTCTCGGCTATCATGGGGGAAATCGGCCATTTTCTTATATTTGACCTCGGTCAGCTTGCCATCGGCGACACCCACCATACCCTCATGCAGGATGAAGAAACTCTTCAGGTTATCGGGTTTGCCGTGCCGGCGCAGCAGGCCGTAGGGGGCGATGTTGGCGGTGGCCCCTGAGGCGTTCTCGACCGACTGTGTGATCGTGAACATGTAATCCTTGTCCACCGAAATCTCGCGGCGGAACGTCATGCCATTGCCGTTGTCCCAGATCAGGGTGACTGGCGAGTCGACGGCAAGGGTTTCACCCTTTTCAATCTGCCATTCGGTGTTGGGGCCGGGTACATCCTGTGGGGCCAATCCAGCACCAGCCGCCCAGCCATAAAGCGCATAAAAGGCCGAACCGTCGCCTGCGGGCTTAAGGACCGACACGATCGGCGAGTCATCCTCAAGGGTGACGCGATAGTCCTTAAGCGACAGATCGTCGATCCGCCCGCCGACCAGCGAGATAGAGCCGACTAAGCTGGGCGTGTCGATTTCTATGCGCGGCGCGTCTGCCAGCGTATCAACAACCGGTTCTTTGGGGGGCGTTGCGGCTTGAGGCTGATCGCTCGCATTCGAAGGTGTTAGAGGGGCCTGCTCGGCTCCCGTTTGCTCAACCTGTGTCGCCTCGGGAGAGGGTTCCGGCTTTTCTGGCGGAAACAGCAGAAACCATCCCAGTATCACGGCGAAACTGAGCGCTGTTGCGAGGATGAGGTTCTTGTTCTGATTGTCCATCGGGGAACCGGCCACCTTATATATGCAATGACTGGAGGGGTTCAACAGAGTGCGACCCCAAAGGTCAAGTAGATTCCCCCGAAATGCGGCTCTGCAAGAATGTGGGGCGGTGTAAATGTGATCGAATTGTAGGGCAGCAGGGTGGTAATGCTGAAATTCTGGGCCGAGCAGTTCGAACTGCTCGGCCTTGATCACGAGAAAGCGGTCGCGCTTGATGCGCGACGGTGCATGTTGACCGATCGAGGCAAGGTCTTGCCTGCGGCGAGCGCCTCGATACCGGAGATACCGCCGGTGTCATCAAGTGATCTGATCACCGCTTTCGAGCTGGTCTTGGGTCCGGGTCTCGAAATCAGATGCGTCATGGCGCTCGTGCAACTGCATTTCCGGCTCGCCAAAGGTGCGGTTTACCATACGACCGCGTTGGACCGCGGGGCGCTTATCGATCTGTTGTGCCCAACGGAGCACGTTCTTGTAGCTTCCTGCATCGAGGAATGTCGCTGCGTCGTAAAGACGGCCAAGTACCAGCTGACCATACCAAGGCCAGATTGCCATATCGGCAATCGTGTATTCAGAACCTCCGATGTAGTCGTTTTCGGCCAGGTCGCGATCAAGGACGTCCAATTGACGCTTTGTCTCCATCGCGTAGCGGTCGATCGGGTATTCCAGAGGTTCCGGCGCGTAGGCATAGAAATGGCCAAAGCCGCCGCCCAGAAACGGTGCGCTGCCCATTTGCCAGAATAGCCAGGACAGGCATTCGGTCCGGGCGCGGGGTTCGGTCGGCAAAAACGCACCGAATCGCTCGGCCAGATACAGCAGGATCGCGCCAGATTCGAAAACGCGCGTTGGGGGCGTTGTCGAGTTATCCATCAGAGCAGGAATTTTTGAGTTCGGGTTAACGTTAACGAATCCGCTGGAAAATTGGTCGCCGTCGCCGATCTTGATCAGCCAAGCGTCATATTCGGCTTGGTCATGGCCCAATTCGAGCAGTTCCTCGAACATGATCGTGACTTTGACGCCATTGGGCGTGGCGAGCGAATAAAGCTGGAAGGGGTGTTTGCCGACCGGCAACTCTTTGTCATGGGTTGGGCCGGCAATGGGGCGGTTGGTGCTGGCGAAGCGTCCGCCTGATTCGTTGTCCCACGTCCAGACCTTTGGCGGAGTGTAAGCGGTGTTATCAGACATCGGATTTATCCCTTCTTGTTCGCGTTCCCTCTACACTTAAGTCAAGCAGACCAAAGTTGCACGGGGGCGCAAGTGCGGGCCGTTAGTCGTTTCGGCGGTCAGGCACCGGGTCAAAGCCGGACCCGCCAAAGGGATGGCAGCGCCCAATGCGCCGCAATACCAGCCAGCCGCCTTTAACCCCGCCGTGCTTTTCCAAGGCTTCCAGCGCATAGGCACTGCAGGTGGGTTGATAGCGACAGTTGAAGCCGACCCACGGCGAAAAAATCAGCCGATATGCGCGTACCGGTAGTGATAAAAGGCGCGCAAAAGGGGTCACGGATGATCGCGGTGCAGTTTGCGCAATGCATAGCGCAGATCGTTCTGCAGCGCTTCAAACGGGCGGTCAGCGGTTGCGTTAACGCGGCCGATCAACACATAGTCCCAGCCGGGACGCCCCAGCTCTGGCAGGACTAGCCGCGCAATCTCGCGCAGGCGGCGCTTTGCGCGATTGCGCGCGACTGCATTGCCGACCTTCTTGGAGCAAGTGAAACCGACGCGGATGCCGGCCCCTTCATCCGAGCCTCGCTCGCGAGCCTGTACCATCATACCGGCGGTTCCCTGACGACGGGCGCGGGCCGCGCGGAGAAAGTCAGCGCGTTTTGTCAAGATTTCGAGCGAACGAGCGGAAACCGCCGGATGCATTGCCTCTGGAGCGGGGGTGCCGTTCTTTGGGGCGTCCGACGGTGTCATGCCGTTCGTGCTAGGCGCTGGATTAAGCGCTTAGTTCCTTGCGACCACGCGCGCGGCGTGCGTTCAGGATCTTGCGTCCGCCTTTAGTTGCCATGCGGGCGCGGAACCCGTGGCGACGCTTGCGAACCAGGTTCGAGGGTTGAAAGGTGCGTTTCATCGCTCCGTCTCCAGTATTGCGGTCGGGTACGGCGCAGATTCGCCCCCGGTGAACTTCGATAAGAACGGTTCTTTAAGCGGACCCGCCCGGCAAGTCAAACCCTGCGGCACGGCAAACTGGTCAGAATTGAAACATTTTCCAGTCGCGCCGTGACGAATCGCTCGGTCGGGCCTTGTGGTCGCAGCGAATCTCACAAAATCGCCTTCATGGATCAAGGCCGCGTGAAAGCCCTGTCCACAGTCTGTGCTTGTCGGCATGGTGGAGCCAACGAGAGCAGAAACAGGCCGTGACATGTGCGAGACCTCGCAAATATCGAAAACCGCAGTGATCCGGTATCTGCCGCTACTGATAATTGTCATCATTGCGGTAATTGGGACCTTAAGCCTGCGCGAATATATCAGTTTCGACACTTTACGCGCCAATCGTGAGGCGCTGCTAGGTTATCGCGATCAACATTTTGCGGCGCTGGTCTGCGGATTCGTTCTGGTTTACGTGGCGATCGTGGCGTTTTCGCTCCCCGGCGCTGCGGTGACGTCGGTCGCGGGTGGCTTTTTGTTCGGAATGGTTCCGGGCACTGTGTTGAACGTCATCGCCGCAACCACCGGCGCCTGCATCATCTTCTGGGCCGCGCGGCTGGGGCTGGGGGCGACGCTGTCGGCAAAGCTGGACGCCACACAGGGAGCCGCCAAGAAATTCAAGGCCCGACTGGGTGAAAACGAAATCAGCGTGTTGCTTCTGTTGCGTCTGGTTCCGGCGGTACCGTTTTTTGTGGCCAACCTTTTACCGGCTCTGGTTGGCGTCCGGTTCAGCCGTTTTCTGTGGACCACCGGGCTGGGGATCATTCCCGGCGCAATTGTATATACATCGATTGGTGTGGGCGTGGGGGAAGTGTTCGACCGGGGCGAAACCCCGGATCTGTCGCTAATATGGGAGCCCCATGTGATCGCCCCGATTCTTGGCTTGTGTGCGCTGGCAGCTCTGCCCATCGTGTTGCGGATGGTCCGGGGAAAGTCAGAGTTCTGAAGTGGCGAAAATAAAAACCGACCTCTTGGTAATCGGTGCCGGATCAGGCGGCCTGTCGCTGGCTGCGGGCGCGGTTCAGATGGGGGCAGATGTTGTTCTGCTCGAAGGGAATCGCATGGGCGGAGATTGTTTGAATTTCGGCTGTGTGCCGTCCAAAGCCCTGATTGCCAGCGCAAACGCCGCGCATGGTCAGGCCAATACGGCCCGTTTGGGCGTGGCGAATGCCGTGCCGCAGGCTGATTACCAGGCCGTAATGGCGCATGTCGCCGATGTTATCGCCCAGATCGCGCCGGTCGACAGTCAGGAGCGCTTTGAGCAATTGGGGGTGAGGGTGATCCGCGAATTCGGTCAGTTCATTTCCCCGACCGAGGTCCGGGCGGGGGAGCATGTCATTACCGCGCGGCGGATCGTCATTGCGACTGGCTCGGCTCCGTTGGTGCCGCCAATTCGGGGGATCGAAACCGTCCCCCATCTGACCAACGAAACCCTGTTTGATCTGCGCGAAAAGCCGGAGCATCTGCTGATCATCGGCGGCGGTCCGATTGGCGTAGAGATGGCACAAGCGCATCGGCGTCTGGGCTGTGATGTGACGATCATCGAAGCCGCGCATGCGCTGGGCCGGGATGATCCTGAACTCTCGGCTATCGTGCTGGACACGCTGCGCGACGAGGGGGTCGAAATCGTCGAGGATGCCAAGGTCGCCAGTATTCGCGGCGGGGCAGGGGCCATCGTGGTCGAAACAAAAGGCGGGCATATCTTCAATGGCAGCCATCTGCTGGTTGCGGCGGGCCGCAAAGCGAATATCGATCGGCTGAATCTTGAAGCCGCTGGGATCGAAGCCACAAGCTCCGGCGTCAGGGTGGATGAGCGTCTGCGCAGTACGAACCGCCGGGTCTATGCGATCGGGGATGTTGCCGGGGATATGCAGTTTACCCACGTTGCGGGCTATCACGCCAATGTCGTGATCCGCTCGATATTGTTCGCCCTCCCGTCGCGCGGGAAAAATGCGCATCTGCCGCATGTCACCTATACCGATCCGGAGCTGGCGCAAATTGGCATGACCGAAGTGCAGGCGCGCGAGCAACATGGCGACAAGCTGACAATCGCCTGCTTCGATTATGATGAAAACGATCGCGCGATTGCGACGCGCCAGACCAGCGGTTTCATCAAGGTGATGGTGGTCAGGGGGCGCCCGGTTGGCGTCAGCATCGTCGGGGCGCAGGCCGGTGAAGCGATAGGTCTTTGGGCGCTTGCGTTGGCGAATGGTTTGAAAATGAGCCAGATTGCGGCGATGGTCGCGCCTTATCCCACGCTGGGCGAGATCAATAAACGCGCCGCCGGGGCCTATTTCTCGCCGCGACTGTTTGATAACCCTATGATCAAGCGGGTCGTGAGGGCCATCCAGTACTGGGTGCCCTGATCGAAGAAGGGACAACATGCTGAACACGCTTTCGGGCCGCTTTCTGATTTTGACGACGGTCTTCGTCATGTTGGCCGAGGTTCTGATTTTTGTGCCCTCGGTGGCGCGCTTTCGCGAAGACTATCTGCGCAACCGTTTGGAACGGGCGCAAATCGCTTCTTTGGCGCTGCTGGCGGATGGCATGATCGATAGCGAGCTTGAGGCAGAACTGCTGGAAAATGCCGAAGTGTTCAACGTCGTGCTGCGGCGCAACGAAGTGCGTCAGCTGGTGCTGGATTCGCCGCTCCCCGAGGCGATTTCGGCGACCTACGATCTGCGCTATGCTGGGCCGTTCACTCTGATCCGCGATGCGATGACCCGCCTGTTCAAGCCAGAAAACCAGATCATCCGAGTGATCGGCGCGCCGGTACGACGGGCTGGGTTGCTGATCGAGATCACGATGGAGACAGCCCCGCTGCGCATGGCGATGATCGATTATGGCCTGCGTATTCTTGCCCTTTCGGCGGTCATTTCGATCTTTACCGCGCTGCTTTTGTTTATTGCGGTGCGTATGCTGCTGGTGCGCCCGATCAAGGGGGTGGTCAGTTATATGCAGCGCTATGCGTCCGCGCCTGAAGATGCGCATGGTATCATCACCCCCAGCGCGAGCGTCGCGGAACTGCGCGAGGCTGAAGAGGCGCTGTTGACGCTGCAAACTCAGCTGACACAGGCGCTCCGGCAAAAGGAGCGGCTGGCGCAGCTCGGCGCGGCGGTTGCCAAGGTCAGCCATGATTTGCGCAATATTCTGACCAGCGCGCAGTTGTTCACCGACCGGATCGGCGCCAGCGAAGATCCGGCAGTGCGGCGTTTGGCGCCAAAGCTTGTGAATTCGATCACCCGGGCCGTGAACCTCACGGAATCCACCCTGGCTTTTGGCAAAGCAGAAGAGCCGCCGCCGCGACTGAGCCGGGTGCGGTTGCTGGATATCGTGTCGGATGTGTTGGACAGTGAGCGTCTGGCCGTTGAGGATTCACAGGATATCAGCCTGTCCGAGGATGTACCGGCCACGTTGATGGTGCGCGCCGATCCCGAACAATTGTTTCGGGTGATCTTCAATCTTGTGCGGAATGCACGACAAGCACTGGCGCAAGCGGGAAAAGGCGGTGAAATTAGCATTTCTGCGGCAGAAGAAGATGACCATTGCGTGATTACTGTTGCCGACACGGGCCCCGGTTTGCCGCAAAAAGCGCAAATGCATCTGTTCACGCCCTTCCAAGGTGGGGCGCGCAGTGGCGGCGTTGGTCTGGGATTGGCCATTTCCGCCGAATTGGTGCGCGGTCATGGCGGCCGTTTGGAGCTGAAGCGCACCGGCCCTGACGGCACCGTGTTCGGGATCATTCTACCGCTTGGCGATACGATTTTGCATAATGTGCAGAGTGTTTAGGGCACCCTAACGTCTGTCGACAGAGAGGACGGCGGGCGACACTCAATCCAGGCCCTGCGCAGCCATGGCGCGCTGGATCTCCCTGCGCACCAGCTTGCGGATGGTGCGGGTAATGCGTTGGCCCGCCTCGCCTTGCAATTCTTTATGCACGATGTCCGACACCAATTTCTGCAGGGATTCGGAATCCATCAAAGCATCGGTCACAGCCGTTAAATCTGGCTGTGCGTCGGGCCGGATTGCATCATCTGGGGCGCTGGCTTGTGGGGTGGTTGGGCTATCGCCACCGGTGTTAGCGTCAGGCCGAAGGGTGACCGTGCCGACATCGGTCCCGGCATAATCATCTCCAACTGAGCCGTCCGGCTCCCACTGATCATCGGTTTCGGCAATTGCAGTTTCCAGCGCTGCGATACGTGAACTAAGCGCTACAAAAGACCGGGTCTGTGGAGGGTGATCTGAACTGCGAGCGAAATCATCCGTGTGGGCTTCGGGCGCATCCTTCTCGTTGCTCAATGCCGGATCTGACGGGATTGGCTGGTTTAGCACCAGCGGGATCGTTTGCTCGCTTTGACCCTGCGTCTGATCCGAGTCATCAGCCACGCGCAGCGCCGATGTTAAAACAAGCTTCTCTTCATGCGACCTGTCCGCTTCTGCAACGTCCGATCGATGGCGATCCCCTTCGGCTACAAGTCGTCGTATCGATGAAAGAGTATCCTCGATCTCGATGGGTTTGTCGTGATCGGACATCGTTTAACCCCTTTCGCGTTCGGGGCGAGTGTAACCGTTGCCCGTGATTGGCACAACAGAACGAGAGAAACGTCACTCTTTCCCAAGCGCCTTAAGAACACGATCCAGATCCCGGCTTTGTTTAGACGTCCGAGCAGGCGCATCCTTGACCAGATTGTAATACAGCGCGGGATCATAAACCTGTACGGCAAGGCCCAGATGTTCGACCGTCAGCAAACCCTGTGCGGCAAGCAACTGAAACGCAGCGATGGATTCTTCGGCGCGTGCGGAAATCTGCGCTGTGCGGGCATCAAGTAACTCCTGCTCTGCCTGAAGCACATCTAGCGTGGTGCGCGCGCCCAGCTTGGCTTCCTCGCGGATACCGTCAAAGGCCACCTGCGCGGCGCGGATTCGTTCATTGCTGGCCGCAAGGCTGGCGCGGGCCACCTCATAGCGCACGAAGGCATTGGTGGCCGTTAGTCCAATGTTCTCCTGAACCGTCAAAAGGTTCGCGCGTATGCTGTCGCGGGTAGCCATGACGCGGCGTATCTGTGAATTTAGGCTGCCGCCACGATAGATTGGTTGGCTGAGATTGAGCGAGATGGAAGCTTCGCGATTATAACCAGAGTCGCTCAGGCCTTCTGACGCACCGATCTGGCCGCGCAGCGCCACCGACGGACCCAGAGCACTTTCGGCCTGCCGGATGTTCAACTCCGCCGCCGCCACCTGTCGTTGGGCTGCCAGAATGTCGGGGTGATTGCGTACCGCAACGGCAACAGCCGCATCCGATGTTGCCGGGGCGCTGGGCAGTTTGGGTTGCTGCACCAGATTGTTGGGTTTGTGTCCTACCGCCGCAAGGTATTCGGCGCGTGCGTTGTCAAGCTGCCCTCGCGCGGCTGCCAGATTGCTGCGAGCGGCGGCCTGGCTTGATTCAGCCAGTGCCACATCGGTGCGGGTGACTTCACCCACCTCAAACCGGTCTTGCGCGGCACGCAATTCCTCGCCCAGAAGGCCCACGTTGTTTTCGCGCAGTGCTACGTTTTGCTGTTGCAGCACAACGTTGAAATAAGCCGCGACAGCGCGCAGCAGGATTTGCTGCTCGACAGAAATCAGGGTTTGCCGCGTGGCCAGCACCGTTTCCTTTGCCGCCTTGACCGCATAGCGCCTGCCGCCGCTGTCAAATAGCAACAATTCGGCAGTCAGGCCCAGAAAGCTGGTTTGGGTGCTACTTCCGCGACGGTCAGTGCGTGTCACCGACGCCGTCCAGTCGATTATCGGACGCAGGGTCGCAACCGCTTGCGCCACGTCCTCATCAGCGGCGCGCAGCAGCGCGCGGTTCTGTTCCAGAAGGCCGCTGGTATTGTAAGCACCGATCATGGCGTCGGCCAGATTGTCCGCCCGCGCTTGCCCCGAAACAAATCCTGCGAGCATCAGCCCTGCAGATAGCGCGGCAATTCTCACTGTCTTCAATGTGTATGACCTGCCCATTGGTATCCCTCTGCCTCATTTGGCCCGATTAAGAACTGCCGGGCTCGCTGTCGAAGACGCTGCCCCGCCGCTTCAGAGGGCAAAGGCCTCTTGTTTCTCGTACCCTTCAAGAACCGGCGCAGACGCGTTGAAGTCAAACCGCCAGACCAGCACCCCATCGGACTTCAGGCCGATCCGGACGATGCCCAGATTTTGCTCCATGAACAGGCAAGCAATCCGCCCGCCCTCCTTGAGCTGATCCGCTATTGACGCGGGCAGTTCCTCGACACCGCCTTGGATAAGGATCACATCATAGAGTCCGTGTTCGGCTGCGCCTTGAGCCAGCGGACCAGTATGGACCACGACATTGTCGGCACCGACTTCGGCCAGTATGGCAGGGGCTTCACTGGCCATGGCCTCATCGGATTCCA
This sequence comes from Pontibaca salina, assembly GCF_016307205.1. Taxonomy (GTDB): domain Bacteria; phylum Pseudomonadota; class Alphaproteobacteria; order Rhodobacterales; family Rhodobacteraceae; genus Pontibaca; species Pontibaca salina. The sequence continues at coordinate 38,630 of NZ_JAEIJD010000008.1, forward strand.
CCGCCACGACAGCCTGCGCAAGGCGTGAAATCACGGCCGATGAATAGCCATAGGCGCTGCCGATATCCAAGACCAGATCGGACCCGCTGACATCCAAGGCTTCGAGAATTTTTGCCAGGGTGCGCGGCTCTAGCAGCACACGTCCCGAACCGAGCTCGATGTTCTCGCCGATATAGGCCGCTTCGCGCTGGTTGTTGGGGACGAACTTTTCACGCGGGATGTCCAGCATCGCCTGAATGATCGGAAACCGCGTGACATCTGAGGGGCGAACCTGTGTATCCACCATGATGTTGCGACGCGCGACAAAGTCAGTCATTGTAAAACCCGTTTGTTCACTCGGTTATAATGGTTCTGACACATCATCACCGGACCGGCAACGTCCCGATGTCAGTTTTTCGCCCATATGCGGCGCGGCTGCGACAGGTTGCTGAGTTGTGCCAGATGCCTTCGCACATCTGCCGAAACTTAGTGACGATAGTGGTGGAAAGCGCTTGCAGCCGGTTTGAAAATACGTCATGAAGGCTGTCGCGGTTGGTAGCATGCGCGAGTGTATTTAGCGCAGGCGACCCTAACCCCACCACGAGGGCGAGTTGGCGGAGTGGTGACGCAGCGGATTGCAAATCCGTGAACACCGGTTCGATTCCGGTACTCGCCTCCAGCACTATCAAGCGCTTAGCTTAACCATCTTGATCAGTGCGACAGGGGCTGTCGTCAAACAAATTAGGTGGTTCTCGAAGTCAAGATATGGCTCGATTCACACCGTCAATTCTGTCGCAGGTTCGCTGAACTCTGGAGCAAACTGCATTCAAAGTATACATTACTAAGCAAATGGTAGGCCCGGCAGGACTTGAACCCGCAACCAAAGCGTTATGAGCGCTCTGCTCTAACCAATTGAGCTACAGGCCCGCCTGTACGGTGCGTATCATGATCAGCGCCCGCGTCAAGTCCGAGCGTTGCAAGCTTGCAAGCAATCGACTACAGCGTTGCGACTTTTCACGGCGAAACAAAGCATCACGAATTGCCCCTCAGTGCGATGAGAGGTAGAAAAGCGTGATCAAACGTAATGCCGAAATGCGGTAATTTGCGCCAGAGGCGGTCAAGGGAAACAAGGCGATGACGACAGAAAAAACCGGTATGACCTATGCCGATGCAGGCGTGGATATCGATGCAGGCAACGCATTGGTAGAGCGGATCAAACCGGCGGCCAAACGCACCGCGCGCTCCGGCGTGGTCAGCGGGCTGGGCGGGTTTGGCGCGCTGTTCGACCTGAAGGCAGCCGGCTATTCGGATCCGGTTCTGGTCGCGGCGACCGATGGCGTTGGCACCAAACTGCGGATTGCGATCGATACCGGAAATATTGACGGCGTGGGCGTCGATCTGGTGGCGATGTGCGTTAACGATTTGGTGTGCCAAGGGGCCGAGCCGCTGTTCTTTCTCGACTATTTCGCCACCGGCAAGCTGGAGACCGATCAGGCGGCGCGGATTGTCGAAAGCATCGCACGCGGTTGCGAACAGTCCGGATGCGCCCTGATCGGTGGCGAAACCGCCGAGATGCCTGGCATGTATCCGGCAGGCGATTTCGACCTTGCGGGCTTTGCTGTCGGTGCGATGGAGCGCGGTACGGTGTTGCCTGCCGAAGTGGCTCCCGGTGATGTAGTGCTGGGACTGGCGAGCGATGGGGTTCATTCAAACGGTTATTCGTTGGTGCGCCGCATTGTTGAGGTGTCCGGGCTGGACTGGGACGCCAAATCTCCGTTCGGTGAAGGGGCGCTTGGGGAGGCGCTGCTGACGCCGACACGCCTTTATGTCAAACAAGCGTTGGCTGCGATTCGGGCGGGTGGGGTGCATGCATTGGCCCATATCACCGGCGGCGGGCTGACCGAAAACCTGCCCCGAGTGCTGCCCGACAGCATGGGCGCGCAGATCGACCTGACTGGCTGGACGCTGCCGCCGGTGTTTAACTGGCTTGCCAGCGTTGGCGGGATCGCCGAGGCCGAGATGCTTAAAACTTTCAACTGCGGAATCGGAATGGTTCTGGTTTGTGATCCCGCCCGCGCCGATACCTTGACAGAACTGTTGGAGCGGGCGGGCGAAACCGTCCGACGCCTTGGCACCGTTACCGATCAACCGGGCCTGATCTATGAGGGCGCGCTGCGGTGAGCGCCCGGCGCGTTGCGATCCTGATTTCCGGCGGCGGGTCCAACATGCTTGCCCTGCTAGACAGCATGCGCGGCGACCATCCCGCGCGGCCCTGTCTGGTGCTGTCAAACGAGCCGGATGCGGCCGGATTGGTTCATGCCTCACAACGCGGTGTGCCGATTGCAGCAGTCGATCATCGCCCCTTTGCCGGTGATCGCGCCGCTTTCGAGGCGGCCCTGATGAGGCCGCTCGAAGCAGCAAATCCGGATATCATCTGCCTTGCCGGTTTCATGCGGGTGCTGACGCCCGGTTTCGTCACGCATTGGCAGGGCCGGATGTTGAACATCCACCCGTCGCTCTTGCCGAAATATCGCGGCTTGCACACCCATACTCGCGCGCTTGCCGCCGGAGACAGCGAACATGGCTGCACCGTCCATCAGGTAACGGGCGCACTGGATGATGGCCCGATTCTGGGGCAGGCGCGGGTTCCGGTTTTGGAGCAGGACACCGCCCAAACTCTGACCGCGCGGGTGCTGGAACAGGAGCACCGGCTTTACCCGGCGGTGCTGAAGCGGTTTGTGCAAGGGAATCGGGCACCGCTTTACCTGAAATGACGCTCAAATACGGCGTCGGTGCTTTTAAATTCCGCGACCCTGTTTTATGACCGAGTAGCAGGGCGCGGAACAGTTCATTTCACCTGCCCTGACCACAACAAAAAGACAGCAGATGAAAACCATTACCACGACCCAAGACCTGGCCGCCTTTTGCGAAGAGGCGCGACAGCACGATTATGTCACCGTCGATACCGAGTTCATGCGCGAGCGCACGTTTTATTCAAAGCTGTGTCTGGTGCAACTGGCCATGCCGGGAACCCATGAGGAAAATGCGGTGTTGGTCGATCCGCTGGTCGAGGGCCTCTCGCTCGAGCCACTTTACGATCTGTTCCGTGATGAGAGTGTGGTCAAGGTGTTCCACGCGGCGCGACAGGATCTGGAAATCTTCTGGGTGGAGGCGGGGGTTTTCCCCAAGCCGCTGTTCGATACGCAGGTCGCGGCGATGGTTTGCGGTTTCGGCGAGCAGGCGGGATATGAAACACTGGTGCGCAAGATCACGCGCGGTTCGGTCGACAAATCCTCGCGGTTCACCGATTGGTCGCGGCGTCCGCTGCGCGATAGCCAGAAGGCCTATGCGTTGGCCGATGTGACGCATCTGCGGCAAATCTATGAGCATCTTGCCGCAGAGCTGGAACGTAGTGGCCGGACTCGTTGGGTGGCTGAAGAATTGCAGAGTCTGACTGATCCGGAAACCTATTTCACCCGTCCCGAAGAGGCATGGAAACGGGTCAAGACCCGCACCATTACGCCCAAGTTTCTGGCCGTCGTGCGGGAGCTGGCCGCCTTTCGCGAACGCCATGCGCAAGATAACAACATTCCGCGCAACCGGGTGTTCAAGGATGACGCGCTGATTGAACTGGCCACGGCGAAGCCGCGCACAATGGCTGATCTGGGTGGTCTGCGCCTGCTGCTGCGCGAAGCCCGGCGCGGGACGATTGCCGAGGGCATTCTGGCCGCAGTCGAACGTGGCGTGAACTGCCCGACCGAGGAAATGCCCAAGCCGGATCGCAGCCGGGAAAAGCTGCAGGTCAATCCGGCGCTCGCTGACTTGTTGCGGGTCTTGCTGAAATCCAAGACCGAAAGTTCGGGTGTCGCTGCGCGCCTGATCGCCCCGAGCGCGGATCTGGATGCAATTGCAGCCGGGTTGCGCGACATGCCGGCGCTGACCGGCTGGCGCCATGAGGTGTTCGGGGCAGATGCATTGCGCCTCTGTGATGGCGAGATCGCCTTGGCCGCGAATGGCCAGACGGTGCAGGTGATCGAGTTATAACCTGCCAACGTGACCGCGTTGTTCGCCCGGTCGCAATCGGCACTCTAACTAGGCATCAAATTTCGGTTGTGCTTCCTATGTCCGTGGATTCGGGTCGGTCGACCTGTTCCCGCAAATGGCTGCGCTTGTTCCGGAATCTTGAGAACGTAAAATCTTCAAGCATGGCCAACCCACAAGCTTTGGCAGGTTGTAAGTTGTTGATTCGAAGCCGGTAAAAGAAAATCGCGCCACGTACTTGCCGTGGCGCGATCTTTGTTGAAAACCAAATTGCCAAAACTGACCGGTTTTACATACTGAACATCATATACAAAACGTAAAGGCTGATCAGCCCAAGTCCGAAAATACCGACCCAGGCCAGGCTCATCAGGAACCGACCGGGCAGATGTTCGCGCTCTTCGGGGCTTTGGAAGCCATCGGTGATGGCTTTGACAGTCAACCAGTAAATAATCGGCGAAAAGACCAGAGCCATGACAGACGCGATCTGAACCACGAGGATCGGACGCGGCATGCCAAACATGATCGCAGCCCCGCCGATGATCCAAAGGACCTGAAAGCCTCGGTGAATCAGCTTGCGAGTGCGAGGGTCGTCCCAGCTTGTTTTCAGGCGGACACAGCACTCCTCAAACACTCGGGCCTGCCCGTCGAAATAGGTCAGAATAGTCGAGAACAGCGCTGCAACGCCCCCGGCGATGATGACCGGAAAGATCCAAGCGCCGAACGTGTCGGTGTAGATGCGCGCAATGGTCAAACCCATTTCCTGCTTAGCGGGGATCAGACCCAGGGGCTTGAGAACCACGGCACCCACAATCAGGAACACCATCCCGGTCAGCATCGCAATGATGTAGGACGTGTTCATATCACGACGATACAGCGTCATGGAGTTCTTCATATAGTCGGGGTGCAGTTCGACGTTGTAGCCTTTTTCGCGCATTTCGCGAACGTAGACCATGCCGCTTTTCTTTTCGACCGCCCAGTTTGACTGCATGGGTGCAACTTCGACGGTGGTCGGGAAGTAGCCCCACATGGCGCCAAATATCAGCATCGCGCCGATTGGCGGCAGGGTGGGCAGCAGGCGTGACATATATTCGCCCGGTGGCGGTGCCTGCAAGGCAAAGGCAACGAAGGACGACAGCGCAAATACGATGATCGCGATTTTGACGGCGTTCTCCAGAGCGGCGTACTTGCCTGCCCAGAGGATCGCCACACTGAGAATCAGTGCTGTCATCGACCATGCTTCAAGCGGCATGAATGGAAAAGCTGCCCAAAGCATGGCACCGCAGCCCAAGGCACGCCCGGCAATACCAAAGGTGTTGGCCAAGGATTGGAAGCCAAGGTACCAGAACGGCCAGTTGCCGACCCGGCCATAGGCTTCCATGACGCTTTCGCCCTTAACCATGGTATAGCGATGGGCGAATTCGAACGCACAGTATTTCAGAAGATAGGCTGCCGGAATGATCCATAGCAGGGCATAGCCAAACTGCGCCCCTGCCGTCGGGCCGTGCATAATGTGGCTTGCGCCGATGCCGGTCATGGCGGCCGCAATGCCGGGGCCGGCGTTTTTCCAAGTATCTTTGAGGGTCGTGCCCGGCGCATCAATAAAGATATCACGGGACTGCTCGACCGGAGGGACTTCGGGGATAGCCCCAGCGTCGGGGACGGCTTCTCGTTTTGGGGTTTCTGTTGTTATCGAGCTCAAGTTATTTCTCCTCCACGTTATTTCGGCACGACCTCTCAGATGCATGGCCTGTAGTGGTTTTGCGGCACAGGTAGCGATATTGTCGTCCGATTTTTTCGGCAAGGCTGTCACGCTTAGGCAGGAACCTCCCCTTTCCAGACGCGATAGGCTTGGTGTTTTGGAGTGTGGTACACCATATTTTTAAAATCAATTAAAATATTTGGTATACATAACAGCAATGAAATTACGTTTGCCTCAGATGCTCTGTTTTCAGGGGGATGTCGAGGGCCAGTCAGCGTGGTTAACGCTCTTGTCGGATTCGGGGTAAGATCGGCCGCCGATGCCCCGCTGTACGGGGAATCGCCGGTTCCCTGCACCAGTGTAAATGGCAAAACGTATAGAAATAACGAGTAGTGAAGATTGCATTTTTGGGAGCGCAGGTACCGCGTCCAAATAGCGCAGGTGGTATTGGAAGCTTCTCGCGAAGGTCTTACAAAATCTCTTTGCGAGCGTTCAGTGCGGCGGTGATGGTGCCGTCATCCAGATAGTCCAGTTCGCCCCCGATCGGCACACCTTGCGCCAAAGAAGTCAGGCGCACCTGACCCTGCAGCCGGTCAGCGATATAATGGGCCGTGGTGACCCCGTCGACGGTGGCATTCAGCGCGAGAATCACCTCGGTCACTTCTTCGGCTGGGATGCGGTCAATCAGGCGGGGAATGCGCAGTTCCTCAGGGCCAACGGAATCCAACGCCGACAAGGTGCCGCCGAGAACATGATAGCGGCCCTTAAACACGCCGGCGCGCTCCATCGCCCACAGATCGCCGACATCCTCAACAACGCAGATCTGTCCGGTGGCGCGTTTGTTCGATGTGCAGATGTCGCAAATATCGGCGGTACCAATATTGCCACAGTTCAGGCATTCCCGCGCGGAATCGGCGACTTGCCGCATCGCATCGGCCAGCGGCGACAGCAACGGTCCGCGTTTACGGATCAAATGCAGCACCGCCCGCCGGGCCGAGCGCGGTCCGAGTCCCGGCAGCCGGGCCATCAGTTCGATCAGGGCCTCGATGGAGTCATTGGATGACATCGCGGGCATAAAATCCAAATGGTGAGATAGGAAACCGCCTTAGAATGGCAGCTTCATGTCCTTGGGCAGACCCATGCCCTCGGTCAGCTTGCCCATTTCTTCTTGAGCCTTTTCGCTGGCTTTGGTCTGGGCATCCTTGATGGCGGCAAGGATCAGGTCTTCGACCACTTCCTTGTCGTCGCTGTTGAAGATCGACGGATCGATATCCAGTGATTTCAGCTCACCCTTGGCGGTGCAAGTCGCCTTGACCAGGCCCGCGCCGGATTCACCCTCAACAATCAGGTTATGCATGTCTTCCTGCAGTTGCGCCATCTTGGTCTGCATTTCCTGCGCGGCTTTCATCATCTTGGACATATCGCCAAGTCCGCCTAGTCCTTTGAGCATGTGCCCTCTCCTCGGTTTTGGGTTGTCTGACAGATACGTGCGAAGGGTGGCGCTCACAAGGGGCGCAGTTCATTCATCCTCGAACGGATCCCATTCGTCTTCGACCTCGGGCAGGGCCTCATCCATCACGCTGGCGGCAATCTCTTCCTGCGTGCGGATATCGGTGATGTGCGCCTTGGGAAAACACGCCATCACCGCCTGCACCATCGGGTGGGCGCTGGCCTGTTCGCGCAATTCATTTTCGGCTGCATCACGGGTTTCGGCAATGGTCGGTGCGCCGCCCGAGGACACCACGCTGATTGCCCATCGGTTGCCGGTCCAGCGTTGCAACGCGCTGCCCAGGCGCTGCGCCAGATCACCGGGCGCATCCTCGGTGGGGCAGAATTCGATCCGCCCGGGTTGGTAGCTGACAAGACGCAGCCCGGTTTCGACCTCGACCAAAAGTTTCACGTCGCGCTGGGCGCGGATCAGTTCGATGACGTGATCGAAGGATGGATAACGCGCAAGGCTGGCATCCAACGCTGGCGCGGGCTGTGCAGCGGTAGTTCCCTGATAGCTGCTGATGGTGCCATTTGTCTGAGCCATCTGGGTCGTCGCCCCGGCCGGGCCGCCACGGGGTAGCTGGCCGCCCCCGCCGCCGCCATCGGGGGGTGGCGGCGGGTTGTCCTGCAATTGCTGGATCAGCCTGTCAGGGGTGGGCATGTCGGCCACATGCGTCAGGCGAATCACGGCCATTTCCGCCGCCATCATTGCATTGGGCGCGGCGGCGACCTCTTCCAGTGCCCGCAGCAACATCTGCCACATCCGTGCCAAAACGCGCAGCGGCAGATCCTGTGCCATCTGCACCCCGCGCGCGCGTTCGTCCGGCGAGATTGTCGGATCATCGGCGGCGTCGGGCGTGATTTTGACCACGCTGATCCAATGACTGATTTCGGCGAGATCGCGCAGCACGGCCAGCGGGTCGGCCCCTTCGGCGTATTGGGCGGACAGTTCGGCTAACGCCCCCGCTGCATCGCCGCGCAGAATCATGTCGAACAGGTCAAGCACACGGCCCCGGTCGGCCAGACCCAGCATCGCGCGGATGTTTTCCGCAGTGGTTTCACCCGCACCATGCGAAATCGCCTGATCCAATAGCGATGTGGCATCTCGCGCTGACCCCTCGGCGGCGCGGGTGATCAGCGCCAGCGCATCAACGGTGATCTGCGCGCCCTCGGCATCCGCGATCCGGCGCAGCAGGGCGATCATGTCCTCGGGTTCGATCCGACGCAGGTCAAAGCGCTGGCAGCGGCTGAGCACCGTCACCGGTACCTTGCGAATCTCGGTGGTGGCAAAGATGAATTTCACATGCGCAGGCGGCTCTTCCAGCGTCTTGAGCAGCGCATTGAAGGCCGAGGTGCTGAGCATATGCACTTCGTCGATGATGAATATCTTGTAACGCGCACTGGCGGCGCGGTAACTCACTGTTTCGATGATCGCGTCGCGAATGTTCTGGACGCCGGTATGCGAGGCGGCATCCATCTCTTGCACATCGACATGGCGCCCTTCCATGATCGCCACGCAATGCTCGCATCCTCCGCAAGGTGTAATCGTCGGCCCGCCAGTGCCGTCGGGTCCGATACAGTTCATTCCCTTGGCGATAATCCGCGCCGTCGTCGTCTTGCCGGTGCCGCGGATGCCGGTCATGATGAATGCTTGCGCGATGCGGTCTGCTTGAAACGCGTTTTTCAGCGTCCGCACCATTGCATCCTGCCCGACCAGATCGGCAAATGTCTCGGGGCGGTATTTGCGCGCCAGTACCTGATAGGCGGGGGCAGGGGTCTCTGTCATGTTGGTCCTGTCGGATTCGTGGCAAGGTCGCAGGGTAAGGCGGCGGGGGGCCAACGTCCAGCAGCTCGGAAAAGCAGTTGCTGGATAATCTGTGAGAGGCGGGAACCGATAGGGCCCTGCGCGGTTTCCTCCTACAGGCGGGAGGCATCACGACATGAAACTGTGCAACATACGGGGCAGCCGCAATGTTGAAGATCGCCGTGGGCGTTCCAGCCTGGGTCGTGCAGGCGGCATTGGTGGGGTCGGGTTGCTGGTGGTTTTGGCGATCGGATATTTCACCGGCGTTGATGTGACGCCGTTATTGACGGAACCACAAAGCGACAGCCGCAGCGCCTATGTGCCGACCGAGGCCGAACAGCACGCCGCCGAATTCGCGAGCCGCGTGTTGGCGACAACAGAAGATGTCTGGACAGATGTGTTCCTTAATCAATTGGATGCGCCCTATCGCCCGCCGGTTCTGGTCTTGTTTTCCGAAGTCACGCAGAGCCCTTGTGGCGGGGCATCAGGGGCCAGCGGCCCGTTTTATTGTCCTGCCGATCAAAAGGCATATCTCGACCTGTCGTTTTTCACGACGCTCGAGCGCGAATTGGGCGCGCAGGGCGATTTCGCCAGTGCCTACGTGATCGCGCATGAGGTTGCCCATCACGTGCAGAACGAAATCGGGATACTAGAGCAGGTCGATGCGGTGCGCCGCCAATCGGGGGAGGCACAGGCAAACGCGTTAACCGTGCGGTTGGAGTTGCAGGCAGATTGTCTCTCCGGCCTATGGGCCAGCCAAGTGCATGGGCTGATGGAGCGTGGTGATCTGGAGGAGGCGCTAAATGCGGCGCGCAAGATCGGCGACGATCATCTTCAACGCCGTGCTGGTCGGGTGCCACAGCCGCATACATTCACCCACGGCACGTCAGAACAGCGCGCCAACTGGTTCCAGCGCGGCTTTGATGCGAAAAGCATCGCTGCGTGTGATACGTTTGAACAGGGGTAGGGCGAACGTACCCAGAGCTGCGGTTACTATTCAAGCTTTTGGGCTTTTCGGCACGGTTTATTTGAAAACACAGCGGCCACTTACGCGTTCAAATCGCAATGCGATCTGAACGAAAGTGAGAGGCTGGACAACGACCCAAGCGGGGCTCGTTACGGCTGCTTCCTTCCGGACCTGACCGGGTTGGCGAGGCGCCTGCCCGCGCCAACCTCTCACCCTCCACATAGGCGATGGAAAGAGGATTCGCAAGCGCCCCGCGCACCCGCGCCCATCTTAGCAGCCGAAGTTTAAGTAGACATCGCGACACCTGTCGCGCGCTTCTCAATTCAAACCGGTGGCGATAGATTTGCGGGGGGCGCGGCATGCCATTCAGTGAATCAGCGCGATAGGGGGCGAGCGATGAAAGATGCGGAGCGGGTGACGTTTGGCGGTTCCGGTCTGAACCGAGCGGCGCATCTCCGCGACGATGCGCAGGCGCTGGCGCGAATGCACCGCGATCCAGAGGCGCTTTGTGTTCTGCTTTGGCGGGGCAAGCCATTGTTCAAAGGCGATGCGCGCGATCGGCTGGCGTTGCTGCCATTTGATCATCCGGTTTTATTGGCAAGACATGGGGGAATTATTGATCGGCCCATTTTGCTGGGGGTCGAGGAGGGCGGCGCTCCTATTTTTGCCCAGGACATTTCCGAGTGGGAGCCGGACGCGTTGGATCATGACGCCATGGACCGGTTTCACGATTGTACCGAGCAATTGCACCCGGCTTTGCCCGAAACCCATGTTTTCGCTGAGCTGCGGCGCCTCATGGCTGGTCTTTCGCCCCGCGATGCGGAATTGGCCGCCGCCGCAAGGGCGATAATCGGCTGGCATGACACGCACCGGTTCTGCGCACGTTGTGGGCAGCCAAGCGAGATAAGTCATGCCGGATGGCAACGGAACTGCCTTACCTGCCGCGGGCATCATTTTCCGCGTACCGATCCGGTAGTGATCATGCTGATTACCTATGGTAATTCAGTGCTGATGGGGCGCTCACATGGCTGGCCTGAAGGCATGTATTCGTTACTGGCCGGTTTTGTCGAACCCGGCGAAACGCTTGAGGCGGCAGTCCGGCGGGAAGTGATGGAGGAAACCGCCGTGCCGGTGGGGCGGGTCAGCTATCTGGCGAGCCAGCCCTGGCCATTTCCAGCGTCTCTGATGATTGGATGCTACGGTGAGGCATTGGCGCGCGAAATCACCATCGATCCGGTCGAAATAGAACAGGCAATGTGGGTCAGCCGCGACGACATGATGCAGATTTTTTCCGGCGATCACCCCGATATCAGGCCCGCGCGCAAGGGGGCGATCGCGCACTTTCTGTTGGAGAGCTGGCTTGCCGACAGGCTTGATTAGATTACAAGCTGCTTAACACACCAAAGCGGGATCGAACGATGAGATTTTCCAGCAGAGAAGATATCGATGCCTCGGTAAATCGGGTGTTTAGGATGCTAGCAGATTTCGAAACCTACGAAAGATTTGCCATGCGCCGAGGGATCGAGGTGTGCCGCGTCGATCCCGCCGCACCGGAAGGTGTCGGGCTTGCCTGGGACGTGCGTTACCACTTGCGGGGCAGGGACCGTGATGCGCGGCTGGATCTGGTCGAATGCGATCCGCTGGATGGCTTGCGGGTAATCTCGACATCGGAGGGCGTCGACGCGACAATGCAGATCAATCTTCTGGCACTGTCGCGGCGGCGCACACGGATGGCAGTCTCGCTGAAGCTTGTCCCCACGACATTTTCGGCGCGTGTCTTTGTGCAATCACTAAAAGTTGCAAAAAGCAGTTTGAGCAAACGATTCAAGCTGAAGGTGGCGGAATATGCCAAGTCCACCGAGGATCAGTTGATGCGCGTGAGGTGACGGGGGTCAGAAGCGTCCGGGATCGGCCGGATAGACGCCAAGAATCTCGATGTTCGTGGTGAAATAATCCAGTTCGTCCATTGCCAGTTGCACATTGGCATCGTCGGGGTGGCCTTCGATATCGGCATAGAACTGGGTTGCGGTGAATGATCCGCCAACCATATAGCTTTCCAGCTTGGTCATGTTGACGCCATTGGTCGCGAATCCGCCCATGGCCTTGTAAAGCGCGGCGGGGATATTGCGCACTTCAAAAACGAAGCTGGTGATCATTCCATGCGCGCCGCGCCGTGACGTATCGGCGCTGGGCGACATGACCAGAAACCGCGTGGTGTTGTTGGAATTGTCCTCGATATGTTCGGCCAAAACGTCCAGCCCATAGATGTCACCGGCGAGCGGACTGGCCAGCGCGGCCAGGTTTGCATCTCTTTTTTGCGAGACATGCTGCGCCGAGCCGGCAGTGTCGGCCCCAATAATACGGTGTATGCTGTGACGTGCGAGAAAGTCTTTGCACTGGCCCAGCAGAACCGTGTGGCTCATCGCATGGGTGATGCCGCTTAAAGCCGCGCCGGGCACGCCAAGCAGGTTGATATGCACCCGCAGGAACGATTCATCCACGATATGCAGGCCTGATTGCGGCAGCAACGTGTGGATGTCGGCAACCCGCCCATAGGTTGAGTTCTCCACCGGTAGCATCGCCAGATCGGCCTGCCCGGATTTCACCGCGTCGATGGCATCCTCGAAGGTGCGGCACGGCAGCGCCTCCATGTCGGGGCGGGCGTTGCGGCAGGCCTGATGGCTGTAGGCGCCGGGTTCACCCTGAAAGGCGATACGGTTTGTCATGGTCGGTTTCCGTGCAACAGATTGGGATTAGAGTGTATAGTCTCGCTGTCTATATCTTGCCTAAGGCGAGGGGAAGGCTTAGACAGCGTCCGAAACAGATCAACAGGACACGCGACCTTATGGATACGATGACCTTGACCAAAGCGGCCGGTGGCTTCCTCTGCGCCTTGCTGGTGTTTCTTCTGGGTAAATGGGCAGCAGATTCACTATACCACGTCGAAAGCGCCGGTGCAGCGGCCTATGTGATCGATGCGGGGGAGGAAGAAGTTGTCGATGCAGGTGAGGAAGTCTCCTTTGCCGAAGTGATGGCCAGCGCTGATGCCGACAAGGGGGCAAATGTCTTCAAGAAGTGCGCTGCCTGTCACAAGCTGGACAAAGGCGCGAACAGCGCTGGTCCCTATCTCTATGGCGTTGTGGGTCGCGAAGTCGCCTCGGCCGACGGATTTGGCTATTCGGACGCAATGGCCAGCCATGGCGGAGAGTGGACACCTGAGCTTCTGGACGAGTTTCTGACCAAACCCAGTGCCGCTATCCCCGGTACATCAATGAGCTTTGCCGGTTTGAACAAAGAGTCTGACCGCGTAAACTTGATTGCTTTTTTGAACGAAAATTCGGACGCGCCCTACAAGATTGAGGCTCCCGTCAGCGAAGCGCCTGAAGCAACGCCAACCGAGGACGTGAGCGAAGAGACGGGCACGAGCGACGAGGCTGCCGTACAGGACGCAGCCCCCGCAGCCGCCAGCGGGATGCTGGCCAGCGCCGATTTGAAGAAAGGCGAGCGGGCCTTCAAAAAATGCGCCGCCTGCCACAAGCTGGAAGAAGGCCGGAACGGCGTCGGCCCCTATCTTAACGGCGTGGTCGGACGCCCGGTGGCGAGCGCCGAGGGCTTTAATTATTCGGGAGCGATGAAGGAATACGGCGGTGATTGGACGCCCGAGCGGCTGGACGAGTTTTTGACCAAGCCCCGCGATGTCGTTCCCGGTACCTCGATGAGCTTCGCCGGTCTTGCCAAGGAAGACGAGCGCATCAACGTGATTGGCTATCTGGACAGCCTGAGCAACTGATTTTGGGAAGTAGGAAGTAGTATGCAAGGGGGCGTTGCGCAGGGCAGCGCCCCCTTGTTGCATTCATGGCATGGATGAACAGTCGGGAGTTGGGGCTTTGCCCCAAACCCCAGAGTATTGCACACCAGAAAGATGCGTTCACGGTTTTGTACCTTGAACCTAGGAGGGCTGGACCAGGGGCTTGTATCGGCACTAGAAGTGGACACAGCATTGCTCAGCCAACCGGAGGAAGTCCTTGATGATCCCTGTCCGTCACGCCACCATCGGGCTATCGTATTATTTCTGCCGGATCCTGGCGGTGCTGGGTTTGGCAATGTTGACAGTGCTGGGGGCATCGGCCGCGTTCGCACAAGAAGAGGTCATCAAGAGCCACGGCTTTTCCGAGTTTGGTAATCTGAAATATCCGGAGGGGTTTGCGCATTTCGATTATGTGAACCCGCAGGCCCCAAAGGGCGGGGAACTGTCCTATGCTGCGCAAGGCACATTCGACAGTTTCAATCCCTATACGCGCCAAGGGCGCGCCGGTTTGCGCTCGGGGGAGCAGTATGAATCGCTGCTGGTGCCATCCTATGACGAGCCGGCCTCTTACTACGGGCTGGTTGCCGAGAGCCTGGAATATCCCGAAAGTCAAGATTGGGTGATCTTCAATCTGCGGCCCGAGGCGCGGTTTTCTGACGGGACACCGATCACCGCTGATGATGTGGTGTTCTCGCATGAGATCCTGCTGGATCAGGGCCTGCAATCCTATGCCGAGGCGGTGCGAAAGCGCATTCCCAAGGCCGAGGCGCTGGGCCCGCATCGCGTGAAGTTCTATTTCGCCTCAGACATTCCGCGCCGGGCGCTGATCACGCAAGTCGGCGGCACACCGATCTTTTCCAAGGCGTGGTTCGAGGCCGATCCCGAAAACCGGCGTCTGGACAAACCGCGAATGCAGCCCGGGATCGGTTCTGCCCCCTATATACTGGATGTTTATGATATAAACCGCCGGATCGTCTACAAACGCAATCCTGATTATTGGGGGAATGATCTCAATGTGAATGTCGGGCGGCACAATTACGACAGCATCCGGATCGAATATTTCAGCGATTCCATCGCCGCGATGGAGGCGTTCAAAGCCGCTGAATACACCTTCCGGCAGGAGAACAACTCGAAGAGCTGGGCGACAGCCTATGATTTCCCGGCGGTCCAGCAGGGCCACGTCGCGAAGAAAGAACTGGCAGATGGCAATGTGCCAAATGCCGCTGGCTTCATCATGAATATGGACCGGCCGCAATTTCAGGACCCGCAGGTGCGCGAAGCGGTGCAACTGGCCTTCAACTTTGAGTGGACCAACGAGAGCCTGCAATACGGGCTGTTCCAGCAACGGCATTCCTTTTGGGAGGGCACGCCGCTTGAGGCGAGGGGCGTACCTGAAGGGCGGGAGCTGGAGATATTGCAAGCGCTGGGCGACAAGATCGACCCTGCGATTTTGACCAGCGAACCGGTGAGCGCCCATGCCAGCGCGGCCGACCGACAGAACGATCGTCGCAACATGCGCCGCGCGATGAAGTTGTTGGACCAAGCGGGCTGGCCGGTCGGCAAGGACGGTTTGCGGCGCAATGACAAGGGGCAGACCTTGCGGATCGAATTCCTTTCGGACGATCCGGTATTGGACCGGATCGCGGTGCCGTTTGTCGACAATCTGCGCGCGATGGGAATCGATGCGCGCTATAACCGGATTGATGATGCGCAATACACCCTGCGCCGGCGTGAGCGGGATTTCGACATAATTTCAGGGGTCTATCAGTCGTCACTGCAGCCCTCCACCGGGCTTTACCAGCAATTCGGCACCGAGGCGGCGGCATTTTCGGTATTCAACCCTTCCGGGGTTCATGGCCCGGCCATTGAGGCGCTGATCGACAACATCGTTGCGGCAACAGATGGCGAGGAACTGACCGCAAACGTGCGTGCGCTCGACCGGATATTGCGCGACCGCCGGTTCATGGTGCCGACTTGGTATCTGGGCAAATATCTGGTCGCCTATTGGGATATGTATGAACAGCCCGATCCCTTGCCGCCATACGCATTGGGCGTTGAGGATCTGTGGTGGATCGATGCGGAAAAAGCGGCGGCGTTGCGGGCGGCTGGGGCGGTGCGCTGATTCATGGGAGCCTATATCGCCCGACGCCTGCTGCTGATCATTCCGACGCTGCTGGGCATCATGATCATCAATTTCACGCTGGTACAGTTCGTGCCGGGCGGACCGATCGAACAAGTCATCGCCCGGATGGAGGGCGGCGGCGATGTGTTCGAGGGCTTTGCCGGCGGTGGGGCCGATGTGGCGACACAGGCGGGCGGAGCGAGCGAACGCTATATCGGTGCGCGCGGACTGCCGCCAGAATTCATCGCCGAGCTTGAGCGCGAGTTCGGGTTCGACAAACCGCCGCTGGAGCGGTTCCTCAACATGTTGTGGAACTATATGCGGCTGGATTTTGGCACCAGCTATTTCCGCTCGATCAGCGTGATTGATCTTGTGCTGGAAAAAATGCCGGTTTCGATCAGTCTCGGCCTGTGGTCGACGGTCATCGCCTATCTGGTGTCGATTCCGCTAGGGATCCGTAAGGCGGTCAAGGATGGCAGCAGGTTTGACACCTGGACCAGTGCAACGATCATCGTGGCCTATGCAATTCCGGGTTTCCTATTTGCGATCCTGTTGCTGGTGCTGTTTGCGGGCGGCTCATACTGGCAGATATTTCCGCTGCGGGGGCTGACCAGCGATAACTGGTCGGAGCTAAGCCTGATGGGCAAAGTCGCAGATTATTTCTGGCATATCACCCTGCCGGTTCTGGCCAGCACGATTTCGGCCTTTGCCACATTGACGTTATTGACCAAGAACAGTTTTCTGGACGAGATCAAGAAACATTATGTCATGACCGCCCGGGCGAAAGGGCTGTCGGAGCGTAATGTGCTGTATGGTCACGTCTTTCGAAACGCGATGTTGATCGTGATCGCGGGATTTCCGGCGGTCTTCATCGGGATCTTCTTCTCCGGTTCGATCATTATCGAAACCATTTTCTCGTTGGACGGGTTGGGCCGGTTGGGATTCGAAGCGGCAGTCGCGCGGGACTACCCGGTGATCTTCGGAACGCTGTTTATCTTCGGGTTGATGAGCCTGATCGTGGGGATAATCTCGGATATCATGTATGTGCTGGTGGATCCGCGTATCGATTTTGAGAAACGCGAGGGTTGAGGCGAATGGCTCGAAACGTTCCGCCGATGGCATCTGATCAGCGCCCGGGACCGGCAGGGCGGGCAAGCGAGACCGGCGATAGGCCAATCGCGCCGGGGGGGCGGTTTCTGTCGCCGCTGAACGCACGGCGCTGGCGCAATTTCCGGCGCAACCGGCGGGCGTTCTGGTCGCTCTGGATCTTCACACTTCTGTTCGGACTATCGCTGTTCGCGGAGTTCATCGCCAATGATAAGCCGATCTTGGTTCAATATCGGGGCAGTTATTACGTTCCGATTTTCAAGTTCTATCCCGAAACCGAATTTGGCGGCGACTTCAAGACGGAGGCGATCTATCGCGATCCCGAAGTGCAGTGCCTGATCGAATCCGGGGGGCTCGACGCGTGTTTTGACGACCCGGAAGGGATCATAGAACAGGCGGCCAACGGGGCGGTGGATGGCGAAGAGATCGAGCAGGGCTGGACCATCTGGCCGCCGATTCCATATTCCTTCCGCACGACGGTGGACCGACCGGGGGCTGCGCCCCTGCCGCCGAACGGGCAAAACCTGTTGGGCACGGATGATACCAAACGCGACGTGTTGGCGCGCGTGATCTATGGGTTTCGCCTATCGATCCTGTTCACGCTGATGGTGACAGGCGCGGCGAGTTTAATCGGGATTGTGGCGGGGGCTGTGCAGGGCTTTTTCGGCGGCTGGCTGGACCTGATCTTCCAGCGGCTGATCGAGATCTGGCAGGCGACACCATCACTTTACGTTATCATCATCATGTTCGCGATTTTAGGGCGCAGTTTTTGGCTGCTGGTGTTTCTGCTCGTGCTGTTTTCCTGGACCTCGCTGGTTGGGGTGGTGCGGGCCGAGTTCCTGCGTGCGCGCAATCTGGAGTATGTGCGCGCCGCCAGGGCGCTGGGCGTCAGTAATATGACGATCATGTTCCGCCATATGTTACCCAATGCGATGGTCGCGACGCTGACCATGTTGCCGTTTATCGTCACCGGGACGATTTCAGCGCTGGCCAGCCTCGATTTTCTGGGCTTCGGCCTGCCGTCCTCGGCGCCCTCATTAGGTGAATTGACGCTTCAGGCAAAACAGAACCTTCAGGCGCCCTGGCTGGCCTTCACTGCGTTTTTTACCTTTGCGATAATGCTGTCGCTGTTGGTCTTCATTTTCGAGGGCATCCGCGACGCGTTCGATCCGAGAAAGACCTTTTCATGACGCCTATTTTGCAGGTCGAAAACCTGAGCGTTTCGTTTCATCAGGATGGAACAACCACGCAAGCTGTTCGGGATGTGTCGTTTTCGCTTTCGCGCGGGGAAACTGTGGCGCTGGTGGGCGAAAGCGGCTCGGGCAAGTCGGTCACGGCATTATCCGTAGTTTCCCTGTTGGGCGATGCAGCGCGGGTCAGCGGTTCGGTGATCTATGAGAACCAGCAGATGATCGGGGCCGACGCCAAATTGCTGCGCAAGGTGCGCGGCAACGATATCAGCTTTATCTTCCAAGAGCCGATGACCTCATTGAACCCGTTGCACACCATTGAAAAACAGCTTCTGGAATCGCTGGCGCTGCATCAGGGGATTGCGGGTGAAAAAGCGCGCACGCGAATATTGGATCTGCTGCACCGGGTCGGCATCCGCGACCCCGAAGAGCGACTTGACGCCTATCCACATCAGTTGAGCGGCGGGCAGCGCCAGAGGGTGATGATCGCCATGGCACTGGCCAACAAGCCAGACGTCTTGATCGCGGATGAGCCGACGACCGCGCTGGATGTGACAATCCAGGCGCAAATTCTCGAATTGCTGGCCGAGTTGAAGGAGCAGGAAAATCTCGGGCTGCTGTTTATCACGCATGATCTAGGGATCGTGCGCCGCATCGCGGACCGGGTCTGTGTGATGAAAGACGGGCAAATTGTCGAATCGGGGCCGACCGCCGACCTCTTTGCCAGCCCGCAGCATCCTTATACCCGAAAGTTGCTGGCTGCTGAACCTGCCGGGCATCCTGATGCGGTCAATAAGAATGCGCCCGAGATCGTGCGCGCCGATAACTTGAAAGTGTGGTTTCCGATCCAGCGCGGATTTTTAAAGCGCACCGTCGGCCACGTGAAAGCGGTTAACAACGCGAGCATTTCCGTGCGCGCGGGGGAAACCTTGGGCATTGTCGGCGAAAGCGGGTCGGGCAAGACAACGCTGGCGCTGGCGCTCATGCGGCTGATCGCTTCCGAAGGTGGTATCACTTTCGCTGGGCAGGATGTGCGCAAATGGTCCACGCGGCAATTGCGGCGACGGCGCGGTGAGATGCAGATCGTGTTTCAAGACCCGTTCGGCAGCCTGTCGCCGCGGATGACCTGCGAGCAGGTCATTGCCGAAGGGCTGACAATCCATAAGGTCGATCCTCACCGTAACCGGCGCGATCTGGTGGCCGAGGCGATGGTGGAGACAGGGCTGGAGCCGGCGATGATGCACCGCTATCCGCACGAGTTTTCAGGCGGTCAGCGCCAGCGAATTGCGATTGCACGGGCGATGGTTCTGCGGCCCCGGCTGCTGGTGCTGGATGAACCGACCAGCGCACTGGACATGACGGTGCAAGTGCAGATCGTGGAACTGTTGCGCAATCTGCAGCGCAAATATCAGCTGGCCTATCTATTCATCAGCCATGATTTGCGGGTGGTGCGGGCGATGTCACATAAGATGGTTGTGATGAAACAGGGCGATATCGTCGAATCCGGTAGCGCGGACGATCTATTTGACAATCCACAGACGGAATATACCACCAGCCTGATCGCGGCGGCCGGTTAGCTCAGCCACCAGCATTCCCAGTGGGGGTGCTGGCTGGCTACGGAAAGGTAATCAACGCGCCATGAAGACGGGCACATCCGATTTTTCCAGCATGTTGCGCGTCGCGCCGCCCAAAATTGCCTCGCGAAAGCGTGAGTGGCCATAGGCCCCCATTACGATCATGTCTGATGCAGTATCCATCGCGTGACGGTTCAGCACGTCGGAAACGCGGTTCATCGTCTTGCTGAGAACGTCAATTTCGCATTTGACGCCGTGGCGGGTCAGCATCTGTGACAGCATTCCGCCCGGATCCGAGCGTTCGGGGCCGTGGGAAGGCGGGTCAATTATTACGATGCGCACCAATTCGGCCGCCGTGAGAAAGGGCAGGGCGCGGCGGATGGCGGTCATCGCTTCAACGCTTTCGTTCCAGGCGACCAGAATATTTTCGGGCTTGCCCTTGGCGACCCCCTCGTCAGGGACCACCAAGACCGGCGCATCGCCCTCGAACAAGGCGGCCTCGACTATGGCTTCGACCTCGCCACCGCGATTCTCGCCATAGGGGCGCGGCAGCACAACCAAATCAGTAAAGCGGGCGCGATGGGCCACGTGGCGGTTGAGGTCTGCGATCTGGGCCACGCCCTCGTCAGCGGACCAGCGCACAGCCGACTGCCCCATCACGTCCTTGACATGGTTCAAAACGTCACCGGCCTCGGCGCGGGCGCGGTTCAGTGTTTCCTGAATGATTACGGCGTTGGCGCCAGCATAGTAATATCCGGTCTGGGTACGATCGACGCCCAGACACAAGACCGCAGCATGGGCATCCTGCGCTGTGGCCAGTGCAATGATATGTTCCAGCGGTGCCTTGGCGATACTGCTATCAGTCAGAACAGTCAGCAGAGTTTTATAAGCCATTTCGGACCTCTTGGCTCTTAAGGTGCGGTTGATTGTCTCGCTCCTTAACTCAGCGGTCAACCCGTGTTGTCGTTATCGATCGCGTGACCTAATACACCGTCGATTATCTTGATGCAGGTAAAAGCGGGCTTTCCGCCCTCCCTGCATGGAGCAAACAGTCAAAAGATCCGGTGCGACACATCGCACGGGAGACGACAGAGGGACGTAGAATGTCGAATTACATCAAGCTTGTCGCGCTTGGTCTGATCACGCTGTTTGCGATGATCGCGATCAACCATGCGCGCGACACGGCTTATCTGGTGCATGCCATCATCGTGATGCTGACAGCAGGTGGGCTATTTCTATACACCTTGCGACAAACCGATGAGCCGGCCAATCCACAGCTCCAAGACGAATACCTTGACGGCGTTGTCCGTGCGGGCGTCGTTGCCACTGCTTTCTGGGGTGTCATCGGATTTCTGGTTGGCACGTTCATCGCTTTCCAATTGGCGTTTCCCGGCCTCAACTTCGATTGGTTGAACGGGCATGGAAACTTTGGTCGCCTGCGTCCCCTGCATACGTCGGCAGTGATCTTTGCCTTTGGCGGAAACGGATTGATTGCCACATCTTTTTATGTGGTTCAGCGCACCAGTGCGGCGCGGCTGTGGGGCGGTAACCTCGCCTGGTTCGTGTTCTGGGGTTATCAGCTGTTCATCGTGCTGGCCGCGACAGGTTATGTGTTTGGTGCCACCCAGTCGCGCGAATATGCTGAACCTGAATGGCATGTTGACCTGTGGCTGTTGATCGTGTGGATGGCCTATCTGGCGGTGTTCTTGGGCACGATCATCAAGCGCAAAGAGCCGCATATCTACGTTGCCAACTGGTTCTATCTGTCGTTCATCGTCACCGTGGCAATGTTGCATGTGGTCAACAACATGGCAGTGCCGGTTTCGATCTTCGGCTCGCGCTCGATCTCGCTGTTTTCGGGCGTTCAGGATGCCATGACGCAATGGTGGTACGGACATAACGCCGTCGGTTTTCTCCTGACTGCCGGCTTCCTTGGCATGATGTATTATTTCATCCCGAAACAGGCCGAACGTCCGGTGTACAGTTATAAGCTGTCGATCATCCACTTCTGGGCGCTGATCTTCCTCTATATCTGGGCCGGACCGCACCATCTGCATTATACCGCGCTGCCCGACTGGGCTACGACTCTGGGCATGGTGTTCTCGATCGTGTTGTGGATGCCCAGCTGGGGCGGCATGATCAACGGGCTGATGACGCTTTCGGGCGCGTGGGACAAACTGCGCACCGACCCGGTGATCCGGATGATGGTGATCGCGGTCGGGTTCTACGGCATGGCAACTTTCGAGGGGCCGATGATGTCGATCCGCGCGGTCAATGCGCTGTCGCATTATACCGACTGGACCATCGGGCATGTCCACTCCGGCGCGCTGGGTTGGAACGGCATGATCACATTTGGCGCATTGTACTTCCTTGTACCTGTGCTGTGGAAACGTGAGCGCCTGTATTCCCTGACACTGGTGTCTTGGCATTTCTGGTTGGCCACGATCGGCATCGTTCTTTACGCGGCGTCGATGTGGGTGACCGGTATTATGGAGGGTCTGATGTGGCGCGAAGTTGACGCCAACGGTTTCCTTGTGAATTCGTTCGCCGACACGGTATCGGCCAAATTCCCGATGTATGTGGTCCGCGGTCTGGGCGGGGTGCTCTACCTGATGGGCGGCATCATCATGTGCTACAACCTGTGGATGACTGTGCGGCGGGCACCGGCCAAAGAGGCCAGCCTCGCCACCCCGGTCCTGGCTGAATAAGGAGGGCCCGGAACATGAGTACTGAACAGAAGTCGCCAAAGCCCGCTTCCGCTCGGAAACGCTTTTCGATCATCGACAAGCACCGCATCATCGAGACCAACGCGACGCTGCTGCTGATCTTCAGCTTTCTGGTCGTGACGATCGGTGGCTTGGTGCAGATTACGCCGCTGTTCTATCTTGAGAACACCATCGAAAAGGTTGAGGGCATGCGCCCCTATACGCCGCTGGAACTGACTGGGCGCGAGATCTATGTGCGCGAGGGCTGCTATACCTGTCACAGCCAAATGATCCGCCCGATGCGCGACGAGGTGGAGCGCTATGGCCATTATTCTCTGGCCGCCGAGTCAATGTACGACCATCCATTCCAGTGGGGGTCCAAGCGGACAGGGCCGGATCTGGCGCGCGTTGGCGGACGCTATTCGGATGAATGGCACCTCGATCACTTGCGCGATCCGCAATCGGTCGTGCCGGAATCAATCATGCCGAAATATGCTTTCCTGGAACGGCGTATGATCGAGCCCACATATATCGTCGATCTGTTGAAGGCACAGCGCGCGGTTGGAGTGCCGTATACCGATGAAATGATCGAACATGCGGCCGCCGATTTCATGGCGCAAGCGGATCCCGATAGCGACTATGGCGGATTGCAAGAGCGCTATCCGAACACACAGGTCCGCAATTTCGATGGGGCACCGGGCGTCTCCGAGATGGACGCGATGATTGCCTATCTTCAAATGCTCGGCACATTGGTTGATTTCTCGACCTTCACGCCGGATGCCAGCCGCTAGGGAACATCATGAATCCAGACACGGAAACATATTCCGTCCTGCGTCAATTCGCTGACAGCTGGATGTTGTTGCTGTTGTTCGTCTTTTTCGTCGGTGTTGTTTTCTGGGTGTTCCGCCCGGGCAGCAAAAAGACCTATGACGACACGGCCAACATCCCGTTTCGGCACGAAGACAAACCCTCTGACGCTACGACGGACGAGGGCGAGAACTCCGAGGAGGAGGGGAAAAAATGAGTAACAAGCAAAAGGGCGATCCCGAAACGACCGGCCACAGCTGGGATGGTATCGAGGAATTCAATAACCCGATGCCGCGTTGGTGGTTGTGGACCTTTTACGCGACGATTATTTGGGCGATCGGCTACTCTATCGCCTATCCGGCCTGGCCGATGGTAAACCGCGCGACGGAAGGTGTGCTGGGCTGGTCCACGCGCGGAGAGGTTGCCAAAGAAATCGCTGCGGTGAACGAGGCCAACGAGGCGATCAACGCGCGGCTGGAATCCTCCGAGCTGAGCGATATTTCCAGCGATCCCGACCTTAATAACTATGCCGTCCAGGCCGGGGGCGCGGTGTTCCGGACCTGGTGTGCACAGTGTCACGGCTCGGGCGCGGCGGGGGCACCAGGATATCCCAACCTGCTCGACGACGACTGGCTGTGGGGCGGCGATATCGAGTCGATCTATACAACGGTTCGCCACGGCATACGCAACGAAGAAGACCCTGATGCGCGCTGGTCACAAATGCCTTCCTTTGGCGAATTCCTCGACAAAGAGGAGATCGAGCAGGTGGTCAATTATGTGATGTCGTTGACCGGAACACCGCAGGATCCGTCACAGGTCGATGCAGGTCGGGAGGTGTACATGGACAATTGCGCTGCGTGTCACATGGAGGACGCCACCGGAGATCGGATGCAGGGTGCGCCCAATCTTGGCAATGCAATCTGGCTCTATGGTGGAGATTACGACACGCTGATGGAGACCGTGACTTACAGCCGCTTTGGCGTCATGCCGTCGTGGGAAGAGCGTTTGACCGAAGCGCAAATTCGGGCTGTTTCGACCTATGTCCACCAATTGGGCGGCGGCGAATAGATCCACGACGCTGCAATACCTCATCGGCCCCGGACCCAACGCAGGTTCGGGGCCGTTTGCATCTCAGCCCATCCCGCTACCGCTACGACGTGACCGAGCGCGCGCGGCATCGGTCCGAACGCTCCAGATCGAAATTCCGATCCAGCTTGCGACATAGAATGTGCCAATTGCCAAGACGAGCAGACCGGGGATTGGCCCTATATCGGCACGATTTACGACCTGTTGCAGGCTTTCGACCGGACTGGGATGCACCACGAGTTTGCCGATATAGGCCACCGTCTGGATCAATAGTATCCACAGGTAATTGCGCCGGATACGTCGCCCTACGGCTGTCATGAAATCCACATGATAGGTTGGCTTCTCATAGTCGCGTGCCAGTGTCTTTTGCCAGTTCTCTTCCAGTTGCAGATCGCCGTCATGCAAAAGCGGTGCATAGAAGTGCGTTTCGATCCATCTTGCGCGGGCGCGCCAGACATTGAAGTACCGGTAGCGCCTGGCCTCCAGCATCAGAAAAAGAATGATCAAAATCCCTACAAGGATAAGGGGCAAGGGGGAGGCGTTGGGCGATGCGAACGAGATCGAAAGCGCGATACCCAGCGTGACGACTGCCCAATTGGTTGTGGTGTCCAGCCGGGTGCGCCAAATCGTGCTGCGATAGACCTCGCCGCGATACAGATGCGAGACAGCGCCGATTTCGGCAGCGCTTAGGGCCTTGCGGTTTGGCTTCGGGTCCGAAATGGTTTTTCCCCTTGTCCTTAAACCCATTATGGACGCGGATCTGATTTCGGTCAAAGCCGAGTTTCCAAGCAAAACCCGCAACCCTGCCTACGGCATGCGACCCTTCGTCCACCCCCCCGGTCATGGCCTTGCACCCGACGCATAAAGGGTCAATTTAAGCCCAACGACAAACATGCTTGCCCGATGTGCTGTTGACCCAGATCAATGCTTGAACGGGTTGGCTCTGTGACAAGGCCGGACGACGGCCTTAATGGAGTGAGTCCTTGAGCGATTCCGATACCGCCCCTTCGCTGTATTCAGCGCAGGAACCGATATTTCCGCGACGCGTAGCGGGGCCATTTCGCAACCTGAAATGGGTCATCCTCGTGGTGACGCTGGGCATTTACTACATCACACCTTGGCTCCGCTGGGACCGTGGCCCAAGTCTTCCGGATCAGGCGGTTTTGCTGGATCTGGCCAATCGCCGGTTCTATTTCTTCTGGGTCGAGATCTGGCCCCACGAGTTCTATTTTGTCGCCGGATTGTTGATCATGGCGGGTCTGGGATTGTTCCTCTTTACCTCGGCATGGGGGCGCGTGTGGTGCGGGTATACTTGCCCGCAAACTGTCTGGACCGACCTTTTCATTTTGGTCGAACGCTGGATCGAGGGTGACCGCAACGCGCGGCTGCGCCTGCATCGTCAAGAAAAATGGGATTTCCGCAAATTCCGGCTGCGCATGGCCAAATGGACCAGTTGGTTACTGATCGCCGTGGCCACCGGCGGGGCTTGGGTATTCTATTTCACCGACGCGCCGACGCTTCTGGTCGATCTGTTCACGCTGAACGCCCATCCGATCGCTTATACCACTATCGCGATTCTCACGGCGACGACTTTCATTTTTGGCGGCTTCGCGCGAGAACAGATCTGTATCTATGCCTGCCCATGGCCGCGCATTCAGGCCGCGATGATGGATGAGGATACGCTGGTCGTGGCCTATCGCGAATGGCGCGGTGAACCCCGCAAACATTCCGATGAGGTTGCGGCGGGAGCTGAACAAGGCGATTGCATTGATTGCATGGCTTGCGTCAATGTTTGCCCGATGGGCATCGATATCCGCGACGGCCAGCAACTCGAATGCATCACCTGCGCACTATGTATTGACGCCTGTGACGACGTCATGGAGCGGATCGGCAAACCGCGCGGCTTGATCGATTATATGGCGCTGTCAGACGAAGGCCGTGAACGTGCCGGTGCTAAGCCCCGGCCGGTCTGGAAAATCCTCCTTCGGCCGCGCACCGTGATGTATACGGTCTTGTGGTCGCTGGTCGGCTTTGGCCTGCTGTTCGCGCTGTATATTCGACCGCATATCGAGATGAGCGTCGCGCCGATCCGCAATCCGACCTTTGTCACCATGTCTGATGGTACGATCCGCAACACCTATGATGTCCGGCTGCTGAACAAGAACGGCGATGCCCGCCCGTTTGAATTGACGGTCTCGGGTGATCCTGCCTTCGCGATCCATCTTGAGGGCGTGCCCAAGAATATCGTTGAGGTTCCTGCAGACACGGCACTTCTGCAGCGTGTATATGTGGTTGCGCCACCGGGAACCGGCCCCGCCGAGACCAGCCGCACCGAAGTGCAGTTCCGGGTCGAAGATCTGAGCAATGGGGAACACGCCGAGAAGGCCAGCACGTTTAACGGGAAAGGCAACTGAACCATGGCAGAACGAAAATTTACCGGGCGCCATGCCGCAATCGTTTTCGGTGGCGCTTTTGCGCTGATCATCGGCGTCAATCTTATGATGGCCTATAGCGCAGTGAAGACCTTTCCGGGGCTTGAGGTTGAGAATACCTATGTTGCCAGTCAGGAATTCAACAACCGCCTGGCTGCACAAGAGGCGCTGGATTGGACGGTGCAGGCCACTGCACAGGGCGGGCTGGTCAGTTTGTCAATTACCGACGCTGGCGGATCGCCAGTACAGCTTGCCGATCTTTCTGCTACTCTGGGACGAGCGACCCATGTGCGCGATGACATAACGCCCGATTTCCAGTTTGACGGTGCGGCCTATGTCGCCCCCGTCGAACTGGGTGCCGGCAACTGGAACATCCGCATGGTGGCCCACGCGCAAGACGGAACCGAATTTACCCAGCGCGTTGTCTTGCATGTGAAAAGGTAAAGCCGATGACCGCGCACATGCCTGCTTCTGCCGCCGCTTGCCCCGGGTGTCTGGCCACGCCGATGGAGCCCGCCGCCGAGACCCCCAAGGACGCGCGGATCGCGTTGTCGCTGCCCACGATCCATTGTCAGGCCTGTATATCGGCGGTCGAAAATGGTCTGGCCGCGCATCCGGGAGTGCATAGCGCACGGGTAAACCTGACCCTCAAACGGGTCATGGTAGACGCCGAACCCGCTCTGACGGCGCCGGATCTTGTCGATGTGCTCGCGGGGTTGGGCTACGAGGCCCATGAACTGGACACGGGGGCGTTGCGGGCTACCGAGACCGACCGCACCGGGCGCGACCTGCTGATGCGACTGGCCGTGGCTGGGTTCGCCTCGATGAATGTCATGCTGTTGTCGGTTTCTGTCTGGGCCGGGGCAGGGGAGGCCACCCGCGACCTGTTTCACTGGATTTCTGCAGCGATCACCATTCCGACCATTGCCTTTTCGGCCCGGCCTTTTTTTCGCAACGCTTGGGCCGCGCTTTCGGTGCGGCGGCTGAACATGGATGTGCCGATCACATTGGCGATCCTGTTGGCACTGGTGACATCGCTTTGGGAAACTGCCCTGTCGGGCCAGCACGCCTATTTTGATGCGGCACTGACGCTGACCTTCTTCCTGCTGATCGGCCGGTATCTGGATCACCGCACCCGTGCTGTGGCCCGCTCCGCCGCCGAGGAATTGGCTGCACTTGAGGTGCCGCGCGCCAGTCTTGTCACGGAAACCGGCGAACGCGATATCCCGGTGGCGGAACTGGCTGTCGGGGATCTAATTCGCGTGCGTCCGGGCGGGCGCATGCCGGTCGATGGGGTCATCACCGAGGGGCGCTCGGAACTGGATCGATCGCTGCTGACCGGTGAAACGTTGCCGGTTTTTGCCGAGCCCGGCCGCGCTGCCAGCGCCGGCGAGGTCAATCTGACCGGTCCCCTGACCATCCGCGCCAGCGCCGTTGGGCAGGACACCTCCCTGCATCGTATGGCCGATCTGGTGGCCATCGCCGAATCCGGGCGGTCGCGCTATACGTCCTTGGCTGATCAGGCGGCGAAGCTTTATGCCCCGGGGGTGCATATCCTTGCCGCCTTGGCGTTTGTGGGATGGTATGTCTATAGCTTTGATTTGCGCACTGCTCTGAATATCGCGGCGGCGGTGCTGATCATCACTTGCCCCTGCGCGCTGGGTCTGGCGGTGCCTGCGGTCACCACTGCGGCGTCAGGACGCCTGTTCCGGCGCGGGTTACTTATCAAGCACGCGACCGCGCTTGAGCGTCTGGCTGAGGTCGATACTGTGGTTTTCGACAAGACCGGCACGCTGACCGAAGGCACGCCGGAACTGACCAATCTGCACGAGTTTCAGCCCCAGACGCTTGCGGTCGCATTTGCTTTGGCACGAGGGTCATCGCACCCTCTGTCAATGTCGATTGCCGAAGCGGCCCAGGCCATCGGGACAGCCCCGGCGCAGTTGCAGGACATCGCGGAAGTTCCCGGGTATGGCACCGAAGCAACATGGCAAGGTCGCCGGGTCCGCCTTGGGCGTGCGAGCTGGGTCGGGGCCGAGCAGGGCGATCAAACGGCCGCGTATCTGTCTGTGGGCGATGGGGCCGCGCCGCAGGCATTTCGCTTTACCGACGCGCTCCGAGTTGGTGCCGAACAGGCCGTGCAGAAATTGCAGGCACAGAGCAAGCATGTCCTCCTCATTTCGGGTGACAACACCAAACCGGTCGAAATACTTGCCACCCGGCTTGGCATTGCTGACTGGCAGGCCGAGGCACTGCCAGAAGACAAGGCTGCACGGATTGCAGAACTGACGGAACAGGGGCGGCGCGTCCTCATGGTCGGCGACGGACTTAACGATACTGCGGCGCTGACGGCGGCGCATGTCTCGATTTCGCCGGCGTCAGCGCTTGATGCAGCGCGCGTCGCATCGGACATTGTGCTGTTGGGCCGTGACCTCACGCCGATTGCCGAATCTTGTGTCACCGCCAAGCGGGGCACGAAGCGTATCCGCGAGAACTTTCAGATTGCGACGTTTTATAATATAATGGCGGTGCCTTTGGCTGCCGCGGGCTATGCCACCCCGTTGATTGCAGCGCTTGCCATGTCCATATCGTCGATAATCGTATCTTTGAACGCGCTGAGGTTAAAGTAAACGCATGTTGGTTCTCAGCTGGTTGATCCCGATTTCGCTCTTTCTGGGCGGGCTTGGGCTGGCCGCATTCATCTATACCGTGCGTTCTAACCAATATGATGACCCAGAGGGCGACGCTCGCCGTATCCTGTCGGATGAGTGGGACCACCACCCCAAACCCTGATGTCGATAGCTTCTTTCTGGGTTCAAATACCACGGGGAGCACGAGGGGCAGGCCCCTCGTTACAGCAGATGCGACGGACGATCCGTCTCAATGGGCGGGTGCCGCAACGGGATCAAGCAGCGTGCGCCCGCCATCCAGCGTCAAGATCTGCCCGGTCATGAAGCCTGCCGCATCCGAGGCCAAAAATTGTACCGTCTCGGCCAGTTCGCCGGGAGAGGCGATCCGGTTCAGCGGCGTATGTTCTTCGATATCCTGTCGATATTCTTGGTTTTCACGCAAGGTCGTTTTCAACGACGCGCTCATGACCGATCCGAAAGCGACCGCGTTCACGCGGATACGGTGCGGCGCAAGCGCAACCGCGAGCGACCGTGTCATCTGGTCCAGAGCCGCGGAACTGACGGAATAGGCAAGCAAATCGGGATGAGTGCGCCGCGCAGCGATGGAGCTAAGGTTGACGATCGATCCAGCCGGCGCCGCTTGTTCCGCATTCGCATCTTTCATCATCCGCCGCGCGACCAACTGGCTCAACCGCAGCGCCGGCATCAAGTTCTGGTTCAACAGTTCCATGACCGAGCCGTCCTCGGGATCAAGCGGGTCCGACGGGACCACCTCCCGCGCGCCGTTGATCAGAATGTCGACCTGATCGAAAGCGTCCAGCGTTGCCGACAGCAGATTGGCAATTGCCAGCTTTTCTCGCAGATCCCCGGCGAAATACTGGACGTTGCTTTCGTCTGCCTGCGTTCCCAAT
Organism: Pontibaca salina; assembly: GCF_016307205.1. Taxonomy (GTDB): domain Bacteria; phylum Pseudomonadota; class Alphaproteobacteria; order Rhodobacterales; family Rhodobacteraceae; genus Pontibaca; species Pontibaca salina. The sequence continues at coordinate 68,983 of NZ_JAEIJD010000008.1, forward strand.
TCTTCGGCCAGTCGTTTCTCGTCGATATCTGCGAACATTACATTGGCGCCATGTTCAACGAATTGCTTACCGATAGCCAGCCCGATACCATTGGCGGCGCCGGTAACGATGGCGGTCTTGCCCGCAATAGAAAAAGTCATGCTCGCTCTCCGTGATAGGCGTCCGAGCTGCGATCAGCGCACCCGACGCGGCCTTGTGGCATGCAGCACTTTGAAACGCGTATCGCCGGCGGTTTCTTGCACCCGCCGAAAATGTTTCTCAAGTGCGGCTTCATAGGGCAGGTGGCGGTTTGCCACCATCCACAATTGACCAGAAGGTGATAGGATACGCTCGGCGGCGGCGATAAAGGCACGGCCAAGCTCCGGTTCCGCCTGTCGGCCGATGTGAAATGGTGGGTTCATGATGACCGAATCGATGACCCCTTCTGCGGTCCACCGGGTGGCATCGGCCCAATGAAACCGTGCGCGCGGGTCGGGCACATTTAGCCGGGCACATTCCAGCGCCACACGGTCGGCTTCGACAAAATCCACCGCTTTGACCTGCGGCGCGCCCAATGCCTGAAGCCCCAAATAGCCCCAGCCTGCGCCCAGATCGACCACCTGCCGACCCAATTGCCGTTTGGGCAGAAAATTGGCGAGCAGTTGCGAGGCCGGATCAATGCTGTCCGCCGAAAACACCCCCGGAGCGGTTGCGAACCCGTCTGCCTCGGATTGTGCGGGCGGGCGCCAATCCGACAGGGCCTCGGGTTCGGCACGGAACCAGAAGATTTTACCATGCGCCTTGGACAGCGGGGCTCCGACCTCTAGAAGTTTGCGCAATTCTTTCAGGATGCTATCGATGCCGTCGGTTTTGGCGCCATCGACCACAACCAGCCCGGAGCTGCGGATTGACGCATCGGCAATCAGCTTTCGCGCCTGTGCCTTGGCGCGGGGCAGGCTGACAATCGCCATCGCGCAGGGCGAATCGCTCTGTGCCACGCAATCGAACCCCTGCGCTTTGAAGAAATCGAAACAAGGCTTGAAGGGCGCAACGATCTGGACCCGGTCACGAGGCAGAGCGGACAGATCGGTTGTGGATGTTGGCGACAGAACGCTGATCGTGCCGGTTTCGGGCAGCGCCAGCCCGCCCGCCTCCAATGCGAGAGTCAAACGGGCGGACATGAGACGTCTCCTATAGGGCTTCGGTTTTCATCCAAAACACAATTTGCGGCGTCTCGCCCGATCACAGCCGCACATCACGCAGTTCAGCGCCTCTGGAAGGAAGCCGACGCACCTCAGTCCTCTTTTTCCATAGTGCACTGCAAAGGGTGTTGATGTCGGCGCGCGAAATCCATGACCTGCCCCACCTTGGTTTCGGCAATTTCGTGCGTGAACACACCGACAACGGCCAATCCCCGTTGGTGGACGGTAAGCATGATTTCGAAGGCTTGCGCGTGCGACATCCCGAAAAATCGCTCAAGCACATGAACGACGAATTCCATGGGCGTATAATCGTCATTCAGCAACAGAACTTTGTAGAGCGGCGGGCGTTTGGTTTTGGTGCGGGTTTCAAGAACCACCGCCCCATCACCATCCTCGCCATCGGGTCTGTCAGACATCATCCAAGACTGAAGCAACATCACGCCTATCCGGTTCCACTAAGTTTCGTTTGTACAATCAATATAACCTTCTTGCAGGATTCTGAAAGAGTACCGAAGCGGCTGTGGTCCGCGGCCCGGAACCTAAATCATGACGCATTCAATCGCTCTCATCCGGTCTATGAACGCATTTGTTGCGCAAATGCTGCCTTATGTCCCAGGTGAATCCTTGGATCCAAGCAAACGCAACACGCTATAAATTTTTGAAAACCGACGGCGCTCTTTCTTCGCAAACGCGCCAGCAGCGTCCAGAACAACAGGGTCACATTGCCCTGTGAGGTGGTTCGCACCCTGATCTGGCGAGGTAGATGATACCTCAAAGTGATAACTTATGGCGTAAATCCTCTCTCAATTGTTGACAGCATCGCAGCCGTTGGGGCCTGTGCAGGCCAGAGGCGCATATGTTGTGACCAGCGCGAAAAGCTGCCGGTAACAAGCTATAAAACCATGTTTATTTTGCGCGCCCCCTATGTTAGCATTTTTCACAATAAATGTGTCAGCTGGAAAACCAGCGGCCATGAGGCAGACAAAGGCAGATATCGTGAAGGTTCGGCGCAGTAGTCCGGTCCGGTTGTGGCTCTATGTTTTCACCGCAATCTGGCTGCTTATCCTTTTGCCGCTCAGTGCAATGGCGGCCCCGTATGCCGCTTATGTAATTGATGCGCGCACGGGTGAGGTGCTGCATTCTGCGAATGCTGAAACCCGGTTGCATCCGGCCTCCCTGACCAAGATGATGACACTTTATATCGCCTTCGAGGCCGTGCAAAATGGCGAGATATCGCTTGACGACAGGGTAACGATTTCGCGCAAAGCCGCCGCCGAGCCGCCGTCGAAGCTGGGGCTGAAATCTGGACAGCGTATCGCCTTACGCTATCTGATCCGGGCGGCTGCAGTGAGATCCGCCAACGATGCCGCCACCGCCATAGGCGAAGCAATCAGCGGGTCAGAAGCTGCCTTTGCTGCGCGCATGAATCGCACTGCCAAAATGATGGGGATGACGCAGACGACGTTTAAGAACGCTCATGGTCTGACGCAAAGTGGCCATCTCTCCACCGCGCGGGACATGACGATTCTGGGCCGTCATGTGCTTTATGATTATCCGCAATACTATAATTTGTTTTCACGGCGCACTGCAGATGCCGGGATCAGAAAAGTCAGCCATACCAATCGTCGGTTGCTGTCCAGTTATGCCGGAGCAGATGGCATCAAGACCGGATATACCAATGCGGCGGGTTTCAATCTTGTGGCTTCGGCAGAGCGAGGCGGCAAGCGTGTCATAGCCACCGTTTTTGGAGGGAAGTCGACGGCCTCGCGCAACGCAAAGGTGGCCGAGTTGCTTGATCTCGGCTTTCGCCGTTCGCCCAATCGCGCGCCGGTGCAAAAACCGAATCGTCCCGCCTATGTCGGCAATACCGCGACCCCCGGCCCAGCCGGCAAGACCATTCGCGTTGTCAGCGCTGTGCAAAAAAGCCCGCGCCCCCAGATGCGGGCCGATCAAGAGCCCGTGCTGATGGCGATCGCCGCCGCCGCAGCCGCAGCACAGGACGAAGCAATCATAAAAGCCGCGATATCCGAAGGGCTTGACGTGGCCATGGGGTCGGTTGATGAATCGGTGCCAGATCGCCGCCCCGCCGCCCGCCCCGAGAATCTGGTTTTGGCCTTTGCCGAACCCGCCGTCGCGGCCACCGAACCCGACCCGCCGCAGCTCAATGCACCTCAGCACGAGGCACAACAAGAAATCGTCACCCGGGTGTCGACGTCGGGGGGACAGCACTGGGGCATTAATGTCGGACGCTACGGCAGCCGGTATCAAGCGGAAAGAGTATTGCTGCGCACGGCGCTCGCCGAAATGACCACGCTGGAGGGGACATTGCGCAAGGTTGTGCAGTCTCCGCGCGGGTTCGATGCAAATTTCATGGGCATGTCGCGTGACACCGCCGATCTTGCTTGCCGGCGCCTGCAAGCGCGGAATGTCTCCTGTTTTATGATCGGGCCCTCCTGATTGCCGTCTCTGCCCGCCTGATGTTTGGGATGAAATTGGGGAATGGTCTGCGATTGTAGAAAATACTGAAATAAATAGTCATATTGCCATTGCACCCACCGCTTAACCCTATTAGGTAGGGGTTGTTCGACATTGTCGCGGGATGGAGCAGCCCGGTAGCTCGTCAGGCTCATAACCTGAAGGTCGTAGGTTCAAATCCTACTCCCGCAACCAAAAATGACATCACATAATCAATACGTTAGCGGCCACCTTCGGGTGGTTTTTTGCGTTTGGGATTTCTCCGTGTCCGGCTGGTGTCCGGGTTGCGAGCAAGACTCCGGCGCGGGGGGGGGCGCGACGTTCAGGATGCACAGCCACCCACTACACCATATTTTGGATGTCCTCCCCACTGCTTTTTATTCACTACGGTGCCTTCAGCCCGATTAAGTTTTGGGAAATAAGGAACGGTTCATTCTGGTTCAGACGCTTCACGAATGGCTCGCCAGTGCGAATCCCCCCCCGGCCACTTGCCCTCGCGAAAACGTTCTCCAGATCCGGCTGCGGCCGGATTTTTTTGTTGTTTTCGAGGGTTGTGCGGGAAGGGCTGTGCACCAGCCCATGTGCCGGGAGGGCCGGAAGCAGTCTCCCAGCGCCGATATTCTCCAGACCTCATGACTGCGCCGATTTAGTGAATAGCTTGTAAGTAGATGTTTTATTGTTTTTATTTCGAGGGTCGAAAATTGACTTCGACGCCAGTCTCCTTCGGCCACTTGGAACTGGGATCGGAATTTCAATCAGCTTGAAAAACATCATCCTTTATTTTCGTCGGCGATGACATCTGCATTCCCAATTTGGATTTCGGCAGCACTGCTGCGGAGCCATGCGGCCAAGAGATTGGCTGCCCATGCAGTCTCCTCGGGTCTCCTGAGCGCGCACTCCCAGACTGTTGCCACACGCCAGCCAGCATCAAGCAGCTGATCGTGCACCGACCTGTCCCGTGCAACGTTCGCGTCAAACTTGGTTAGCCAGAACTCTGGACGCGTCGATGGAGTGGTTGTGTAACGACAGCCCTCATGGCGATGCCAGAAGCAGCCATGTACGAAGACGATTGCGTGATGCTTTGAAAACACAAGGTCAGGTCGCCCGGGGACATTTTTCGAATGCAGCCGATAACGGAAGCCGCGCGCATGAAGTGCCCGCCGAAGCACCAGTTCGGGCTTCGTGTCCTTCCCCTTGATCCCGGCCATCATCCGGGAGCGGGTCTGTTTGCCTACGATATCGGTCACGTGCACCCTGGTCTTCGATCTGGAACCTAGTATACACCAACTGAAGAATTTCGTCAGGAGCCTGATTTGTCAGCCACTTTCGGCATTGTCGATCTGTTCGCCGGTCCAGGCGGACTCGGCGAGGGATTTGCTTCCCTGGTCGAGGACGGACATGCGCCGTTCCGAATCGGCATCTCGGTCGAGAAAGAGGCGTCGGCACATCGCACGCTGATGCTGCGCGCATTCCTGCGTGAATACCGGGCACTTCACGGCACCTTGCCCGATCAATTCATCGATTTCCACGCGGGGCTTGTCTCCGAGCCGGATTGGTCAGCAGTCGACGCCGAAGCGTGGCAGCTTGCCATTGATGAGGCTCGTGCACTTGAGCTCGGCACTGAGGCAGCTGCGACGGCGATTGACGGTGCCATCGCGAAGCTTCGCAAAAACCATGACGATACGATTCTGATCGGCGGACCGCCCTGTCAGGCTTATTCCCTGGTCGGGCGCGCACGGTCGAGGGGAAAGGTCGGCTATGTCCCCGAGGAGGATGAGCGCCACTATCTGTTCCGCGAGTATATCCGCGTGCTCGACAGGCTTCGTCCCGCTGCCTTCGTGATGGAGAACGTCAAGGGCATGCTGTCCTCAACGGTCGAAAGCCGACTTGTGTTCGAGATGCTCATGGAGGATTTGTCCTCGCTCTGTACCGGCCACGGTCATCACTACGAGCTGCGGACTGTTCAAGTAGAAGATGGAAAAGCCAGTCTGCAGGAAGCAGTGCGACCGTCGGATTTCATTGTGCGGGCCGAGGAGTTCGGGGTCCCACAACGGCGCCACAGAGTGTTCATCGTCGGAATTCGATCAGACCTTTCTGGAAGGGCTGCGCGCGCCGAGATTGCCGTTTCGGGTTTGACGCGAACGGTCAGCGACATGATCGGGACGATGCCCGAGCTGCGCAGCGGCATTAGTCGTGGTCGGGACGATTCATCGGCGTGGCGAAAAGAGGTCATTGAAGCGGCGAAACTTCTGACCAAAATCCATAAGGGGAAGGAGAACGCCCCGCTTCGGGAGGCATTCTCATCCGTTGCCAAGGGAATGAAGTCGGAAGCGCAGAGCCGTCGGACAGCATCATGCCAGCCAGATGGCTATGGCACCTCGAACGATGAATTGCTGCGCTGGCTTGAGCGGCCAGAACTGCGCGCCATTGCCCAGCACGAAACGCGCGGACACATGGCGTCGGATCTGAGACGGTATTTGTTCGCCGCTGTCTTCGGAGCTGTGCGCGGCTTTAGCCCAAAGTCCGCCGATTTTCCTCTCGCGCTGAGCCCGGCTCATCGGAACTGGCACAGCGGCGTCTTCAACGACCGATTTCGAGTTCAACTGGCCGACGCGGCCGCGACTACGGTCACCAGCCATATCTCCAAAGATGGACATTACTTCATCCATCCCGACCCGATGCAGTGCCGCAGCCTGACCGTGCGCGAGGCCGCCCGGTTGCAGACCTTCCCCGACGACTACCTGTTCCTGGGCAGTAGGACCCAGCAGTATGTCCAAGTAGGAAACGCGGTGCCGCCGTTTCTTGCAAGGCAAATCGCTCAGCTAATTCTTAACAGTATTCAAGGCAATACGAACAGCATCAGTCAATGACCAGTGAGTAGCAATCACGAGCGCGACGAACATTTTTTATGTGGCCGTTGGGGTAGTGCTTTTTCATTATGGCCAATACCCGTGTGGTGTATTCGTAGGGCATCAATTCACCTAGAATGATTTCTTTAATGGCTTCACGGAGGTAGTTCCTAAAGATTGGTGCGGTGTCGGTGCTTTCGGTTTGCACCAACAGGCGTCTCTCACACTCATAGTTCCATTCCGCAGGTTTCGTTCCAAAGGCACGCGGCCAGATATCATGCATTATCCTAACAGCTACAGTGCCAGCTTCTTCATACATCAGGGTTTCTGCCTGCAATTCCTTCCAGCCTTGGCGACTTTCGGAATGGGAATGCGCTCGTAGATGTTGCTCCAGAGTTCGAATGGATCACTGTAAGCCGAGTAGTGCTGACAGAATATCACCCTGTTTTCCAGGTCCTGAAGCGCGTACTCAGTTGGTTCACTGAACCTGTAGATCTCCCGGGTCATTTCATATTGCGCCTGCGCCCACGTCAATTGAAAAGCCTTCGTCCTGTAGTTTCTTGAGCGCACTCATAGCAATGGCACATTGCTTGTCTGAAGGCATCTTGTTCGGGATCGCGGCACAGGTTTCCAGCACACCATTTTCTCTCGGCGATAGGAGACCTCGTTCTCGCGCCCAGTTTCGAGCCTCTGTCCAGAACGGTGCGCCGCGGCGATGTACTTCGAGCTCCGCTTCGACGCTGGTCTCGACAACCTTGTCCGCGCGCGCCTCTCTCGCACGTTCATTTGCAAGGTCCAGTGGTATCAGGACACGATCGAAATCTTCTGGGTAGGTCAAATCTCGCTCTTCCAGCCATTTCCAGCAGGCCTGCTTCTTCGCCCATTCGCTGAAGTTGCGCACGCCCGCGGGCGGGTGCGTGATTACGTCCTGGGCTTCGGCAGCAGCAACCAAAAGCGCCAATTTCAGATCGGAAGAAACATCCTGGTATCGCCAGACTGCGTCCAGATCGACCACCTTATCCCGCTCTTCAGCATCATGAACGAGCTTGGAAATCGCGTAGGTCACAATATTGGCGCGGTAGCCTCCCTCATACCAATCCGCGCCCGAGACCAGTTTCTCGGTGGCCCGGAAGATGATGGCCTTTGCGATCATGCGCTTGAACCAGAGCTCATCGAACGCCGCTCCTTCGGAACCCCATCGCTTGCCGATGTGCTTGGCAAATTCTGCGAAGTTTTTTTGTGCTCCAAGGCTCACGATATGCGGAATGCAGGCCCAAGTGTTCTCGAACTTGGCAAGGTCGGTCTTCGTCAGGAACTGAGATCGAGGGAATTCGGCATCGAAGCTCTTGCGCTCCGCAATGGTCCTTCGCCCACGTTCGTCGGCATATTGCCCCCTCGCGCGCTCGTAGAACCATTTGGTGTCCCGATACCCGTCTTCTCCCCGCGCCAGGACCTTGCGCGACAGCTCTTCCGTACGAATGTGGAAGGGATGGTTGGCGAAGAAGTCTGCCGCGTTCACCTTGTTCTGGCTGTTCGCGTATTCCGAGATTCGCGGAACGACGAGTTCGGATTGTTCGCGCGGCACAATGGTCAGCTTCATCTGGACGTGAACACGTTCCAACTGCTCGGCGAACGCCTTCCGCGACGCGTGTAGTGAGGCCGTTGTCTGACCGCCGTTGACAATCTGCAGATTATCCGCTCGCACCAGTTGGAGGCCCTGATCGGTCTGCTCCATCTCGATCGCGTCGGCCGTCGCACTGAGGCCGTTGTTGTAGGAAAAGAACATGTGCGGTTCATCGCGGATCGTATTGCGAATGCCCTGGTTCACCTTACCGCGTGCCTGAAGAAAGCTTCGGACGTTGGCTTCGAGCAAGCGCGGTCCCCACTTGTCGTAGATGTCCGCCAACTGCTTTCCGGGAATGACCGCAAGGTAACTTTCGAGCGCACTGTCGCTTCCGGAAGCCGCAAGAAGGGGAACGCTGCCGCCGAAATCCTTGTCGAAATCGATGATCAGGTTCGCCCGCGCCTGCCCCTGCTCCATGTATTGCTTCAGGCGCTTCAGGTCCCAGACACTAAGGGTGACCGGCCTGCTATCAAGATCCTTCACGTTCGCCGCATCGGCGCGGGCGCGAAAGTCTGCGTTAGTCACGATTATCAGTTTGACCTTCTCGACATCCTTCCACGTCGTGGCGATGAGGTCGGCAACGCCGAACCCGGCACTGGTCTCTTCCAATTGCTCGCGGAAATTGGCCTTCAAACTTGAAACAACGAACCTATAAAGCCGCTGCAGAAGGCGCTGGATCTGACCCTTGTTCTGAACGCGCACCTCGTCGGAAAGCTCGAAGTCGCACAACACTAGGCTCAGGACACCGTCGCCATCTCTTGGATCCCCGCCATAGCCGTCGATCCGCATGGGATTGCTAGCGCCGCCGCCTTCGAAAAACGCCCTGTTGGCACCGTCCAATTCCCCAGACTCGGTAAGCAACTCGCCAACCTTCTCGAAAAACGCCTCGACCGTGACAAGTCCAAGGACGTCGGCATCGCCCTGGATATCGGCGATGAACTCGTGATGAAATTCTTCGAGATTACTCATGCTCAAGTCCTTTCCGGATCACGTCGATCAGGTCATCTTCCAGTCTGAACGGTTCGCATGCATCGAGAGCAATCGCATACCGGACATTCTCCACGCCCGGCGCAAGAGGCGCAGAAATCCGGGGGAAACCTGCAGTCACTTCGTAATCGCTCGTAGTACCAAAAAGCCATCTTCGATCGTCATAGTTATTCTCGGGATCATAACCTGTGGAAAACAGTGTTTCCTCCCACACTTCGAAGGCCGCGCCGTCTTCTTCGAACATCTCGGCCGTCATTCGCACGTGATCATGCAGACTCTGACCTTCCGGCAGGACGGCCGACGCCACATTGACCACACGCAGGCACAGGCGGCTCCCTTCGACGTCCGCAAGCTGGTCTTCGGACGAAATGGCTACGAACGGCTTTGCGGCCACCCGCCTTGCCTTCACCTCGACGCAGCTTCCGATGAGCTCGAAGTCCTTCGCCGAGCCGGTCGGGCCGGTCCAGGCCTCGATTGCAGTCTCTGGGCCGAATGCGGGCACAAGGTCCCGAAGGAAGGCCAACTCGCCCACAAGCCCCCGCTGCTCTTCAACGGACAACCCATTTGTCTTTCCGCCACGCAGAAGGTGATACCATCGCCGTGTGCGTTGCAGCGCTCTGACGAGCGCCTCGTCGCGATCCGCACCTGCCTCTCCGGCCTCAACGACATCCCGGCAAAGGGTTTCGAATATCTCGACCTGACTTCGCTCCTTGAGGCCGAGAACGAATGCCGACCCACCTGATACAGGTCGGAAGGATGCGACAAGGTTCTTCAACTTCGGCAAGCGGGGCAGTGGTTGCGGCAGGCCTGGCAGTCTCAGCATTAGGCCCGGCATGCCTGCTTCCAGCACCACCCAGAAGAAATCGAAACGGCCTGCAACATCGACCCGCTTGGCTTCGTCAGGGTCCAGTCTTTCCCAAGGATCATGAGGCTTCAAGTGCTGCCTCCTGATCATCGTCTTCGTCATCTCCACCGAAGAGTTCCCTGAACTTTATGGAGTTGACAATGAACTCTTCACCCTCGTCATCGTAGAGAGATTCTGGCAGGCTCATTCCCCAAGCAACTACAGGCTGAGAAGGAATCTTAGCGGCTAATTTGCGAGAGTTCTCGTCTAATGTATCTTCTGACGGACGCTTTGCTTTAACAAAATGTAAAATCAAGAGGCCACGCTCTCTGACCTTTCGGTATTCCTTGTCCGGAAAGTTCGCTCTTTCGCCAACTGCCAAGCCTTTCTTTTGGCGGTAGTTGCGTTCCACCTCTGCTGCACGCGCTGGATCAACGCCAGCCTTTTCAATGCCGCGCGATGCAACTCTCATGGCCTTGCCGCTGAACGACATGAAATCGTGAGCAAGGTCATTTAGGTCAACGGAACGGTTTGCCGGGACAATCGGGGTCCCGAGTATATCAGTCGTATCATCGCCATCGAGACTTGGAATAAGGACGTCCCACAGTTTCAGTTGGTCTGCTCGTCTTGGACGAATATAGCTTCGAACGATTCTTGGGTCCGTTGTTACGCTTCTCTCCTCATTACGCCAGCCCGCTAAGAACTCATCTATTGCGCTGACTGGCACGTCCCTAATCAGCTTCCCCCAAGGAGTGGCTTCGTCTGGAAATGCCCCAGAAAAAAGACGCACAACCAGTCTCTTAGCCACTTCAATATTTGCGATTATGTCCTTCTTTAGGACGCTGACTTTTGCAGTTTCAACAAACTTGTTTGATAGCCCGATACGCATGGTAACTTTCTGGCCTGAACCCATTTTGTTGCGTGCAGTCACTAGCAAAGAAGCCGGATGGCTCCGAACGGCCAAGCCAAACATGCGTGGTGTTGCCTTGGCCTTTTCCATTGTACTCAGCTCGTCATGAAGTTCCTCAGCGGCGTTTGCGATGAATGCATACCAGTCGATTGCGTCCTTGGGCATCCATATGCGGCAAAGGTCCTCATAGCCGCCCCGGTAGCCGAACCACCGTCCCATTTGCATAAGTGTGTCGTACATCATGGTGTTGCGCAGGAACCAGGTGACGGTCAGGCCCTCCAGCGTCAGCCCGCGTGATAACGAGAACCCACCGACGGCAACAACGGTCTGGCCCCGATCTCCGGAGTTCGAATAGTCCAGATCATTAGCGCGGCTGTTTACCTCGACGATCTTGGCGGATGCGATTGCATCAAGAAGTTCCGACTGGATGGAGGGCCAGTTGAATTCCACGTCGGGGTACTCTTCCCGCCAGACACCATGCAGTGCGGCAATCTCCGGATCATTCAATGCGGCAGCGCCTCGGCTCGCGTTGATCCGAACAGAATTCTGAATCCGCTCGAGCGTTTCGTGAAGGCGATTTCGGAGGCGACCTTGCACAGCGGTGAAACGGCTCGCGTTTACAAGCATCGAGCAATGCGATCGTTTCTGGCCACGCATATTCCTAATGGTCCTTGCCAACAAGAAAGCGCGTAATGCTCGCGTCAGGGAAGACGGCAGTGCATCAAGTTCGTGATCGATCTTGTGCTTGACCGGCAGAATATCCTCGTTGTCGGTGATGTACCTAAGCCAGGTTGGATCGCCTTCCTCCGGCAGCCCATCCACGAAAATCTTGGTCGGGCCGAAGTAGTTAGTGGGTGCGTCCAAGCCGATGATGAAATCCCTTGGAAAGAGGTCTTCATTGTACATCTCGTCGTCCTGATCGGGGTCGATGAAGATGTTGGCAAACGGCGTTGCCGTGTACCCGACATAACAACTCCGATGGAACATGTTCAGCAGGTCGCGAATCTGCCCATTGATCGTGGTGACAAGCTTCTTGCCGTACTTCGTATTGATCGAAGCGTTGTCTGCTTCGTCATCAATCAGCAGCATCGGCTGGTCGATCATCTCCTGATCGCCGCTCGCGCTGTTGTCCTTTAGCCAGTCGAGCAAGTTGGCGAGCGTGCGGTGGTTCTTCTTGATCACGAGGACGACAGGTACCTTGTAGGAGTCGATCTCGCTCGTGTTCGTGGAAGCCGTGGCCTTGTTGAAGTCCCTTAGCGTGTTGGTGAGGCTGACAGGGGTGTTATTCGGGTCGAAATGGCCGACACCAATGATGTGTTTTGCCCCGCCCTTCTTGGTTTCCTGGGACTTCCCGGTATCGCGACCGATGAAACCCTCGTCGATCCGGGCCTGTGTCTGGTTTCGAAGGTTGTTGTGAATACCCGCAATAACGATAATCAGCCTGTACCCTGCATCAGCCGCCTTGCAGATCAGGCCTGTATAATTGGCGGTCTTTCCGCTTTGGACGTGGCCAACCACCATGCCACGCCGATCCCACGGCACCTGTTTGTCAGGGTTTCCCAAGCGACTGAGGATCTTGTCTGTGACCTTATCTGTCGAAATCACGACGTCCTTGGGAAGGCCGTTCTGCAGAAGCAGTTTCTGATAGCGTTTCCAGTAGAACGGCTCGATAGATGGTTTGGCATCATCAAGCCACGGTTCGAAGTCCTCGCTGTCAACGACTGCACCTAGGCCCGCTTTGATACCCTCCTTGGCCTCAATTTCTTTGGCGATCAGCTCGATTTCGTCATCAGTCACCCCTGGAGGATTTCTACGCGCGTGCAAGATGTTTAGGTCGGAAATATAGGCGCGCAATTCCTCCCCAGTCATTCTCGGACTGTCAAAAAGATCCATTTCAACGGTGTTTTTTAGCTTCTCAAATGCATTTCTCATTACTCAGCCTCGGCAAGAAATTTCTGTAGAATTGGCTCAACGCTATCCCATTTCGAACGCAAGAACGCATAATTTTTCATTGTATCAATTAGGGCGTCAGTGGACATGCCATTTTCCACTAGATTGACTGCAAGAGAATATATGAGCTCTTCCAGATCAGCAGCCGAGGTCTCGTCAGCCGTGACCGCTTCCGCGTTCCCGACGAGTTCAGCGTGCAACGTCTCGATCGGCAGACCTGAACCGACAATGCGCAGGCAGCGCTCGAAACCCTCTCGCAGCTCTTCTGGCAGCTGCTCGGCATAGGTTTGAAAGACCGGGTGCTCCAGGTTGGGCCGGAAGACGATCTGCCCATCCTTCTGCACGCGATTCCAGATCGGAAACCGCGCTTCATCGACTAACTTCTGGCCTCGGCTGCGATAGGTGCGTTTGGATGTGCCAACGAACCTTTCTACCACCTTCTTCAGGCGCTCACGCACCACCGGCGGAAGCTGGGCCGAGGCCTTCTTGACGTCGATCTTCCACTCTGCATCCATCGTGTTCGGGATATCGACAGCGATCCGGCAGAGTTTCGAAAGTTCGGTCTGGCGTGCGAGACCAAGCCATCCGCCCGCGATGATGAGACGTTTCTCGCGGTAGACATACAGGCCCTGAGCCTTCAGATGGCCCTCCGGACCGCCAATTTCTTCCCACTCTTCCCGGCTCATCCGCTTGTGATGGGGAAGCGTATGGCATCTGATCAGGACGTCACCCTGACGCAGGCGAAGGACTTCCTCCGGGTCCTTCTGCGTGGCGGCATGTGACGTTGCCATGGGATCGTTGGGTTTCAGCTGGCGACCGTTGAGTGACAGTTTCAGCCGTGGCTTGGCACCCTCCAAGAAGCGATGAAACACCAAGCGCAGATGATGCTCTGCGCGGGACAGCTCCGAATTCATGTGCTCGGCCCGTTTCGCGCGGTCATGCGTATAGCCGCCACTCAAGCGATCGAGTTTTTCCCAGATGACAACCGTTCCGGTCTCCGCAAGAAGGTCATGACCCGTCACGACTTCCGGATTGTCAATGAGTTCGAGGCTCCAGTCGTTCCGTTTCGCAACGCGATCTAAGTCCCAGCGCGCGCAAGATGTTCGACCGTCCTGTCGCGTCAGAACCGTCAGACTTCGGCACTGCGAGAAGCTGGCACTCTTGAGGCCGAGGCCGAAACGACCGAGGTCTTCGGCCTCGCGCTCGTCGGTCGGATTCTTCGAACCGAGACGCATAGCTTCGACCAGTTCGGCCTCCGTCATGCCTGAACCGTCATCTGCCAGCGCAATCCAAGGTTCGTTCGCAACGGTGTCGGCGATCAGTTCAACTGTTCGCGCGCCCGCGGTGATGGCGTTGTCGATAATGTCGGCGAGTGCTGTCTCGAGGCTGTAGCCAAAGTCCCGATGACCCTCGATGAGCGACGCCGCGTATGGTGTCGCATCGACCTCTCGTGTCTTGGGCCTTAGATTCGCTGTATCATTCATAGCGCAAATCTTATCGCGCGCTCAATAAGATACAACCGATAGCGAAGAGATGTCCTGTGATCAATGTGGGGCCAGCGCGCTGGCCGCGCCGCTTTTTTGTTAATTCCGTCTGAAGAGCGCCACTTGTTTTGTCCATTCCATTGGAACCAGCCCCAGCACGCGCGCCAGCGTCACATCCGGTCCCTGCGTGCCGTCGAGTATCCCCTCCACAATGTCTGGTGCGAGCAGCGTGAGTCGCAGGACACGGGTCATGTAGGACGGTGCGATCCCCTCGCGTTCGGCCAGTTCGGCGATTGTCGTGAACTCGCCAGATTCAAGCATCCGCTTCCAGCGGGACGCACGGGCCAGCGCCTTGACCAATATGTTGTCAGTCTTGTGCTGGCCAGATGTTCCGTCCGGCATCTGCATCTCCTTGCGTCCGCCGCGCTTCACGAGACGGAATGGGAGGTGCACTGTCACGGTTCCATTTCGCTAAGTTCAGGATTGGTTGGATTTGCCGAGGCTGCCTCGAATAATAGATGTCCAGCTTTTGGACGTGCTCCACTGAGAAGCGGCCGGAACCTTTTCCCTTGCGGGCGCTCTCATGGGCCAGCTTAAAGAGCATTTCGTATGTTTTTGCTCTTCCTCTCCATGATCCCGTTCCTCCGTTCAGGTGTGGTAACGTGATATCGAAAAAGTCCCGACACTGATCATCCATGGAGTATTCAATGCCGAGGCGCTGAGCGGCCCACATCCTTACCGCGCCATACATATAATATATCGGGTCGCCCTGGGTTTTGCATAGGTACATTGGCGGTACCGGGTCTGGGCCTTCGCCGCGGATCCTCCAGTTATGGAGAGTCGCTGGGGTTACATTTAGCAAGGCTGCGGCCTGGGGTGAAGACACCAACCACCAGGGGGCGATTAGCGGCCATTTGGTCGGATTCTTAAACAGATTTGATCCTGAAGTTCTAGTCATATTTACCTCGGATTATTTGCCAAAGTTTTTGCTGCAGCAAATACAATACTGGATTTGTGTAGGGCGTGTAGGCTATAACCCTAACTTTTCTATTGTTATTTTTCTCCAAAAAGTTAGGGTATAAGGCTACACTACCTACACTGAGAATGAAGAGCTGCTGTCGCAGCCGCGAATACCTGGCCAGATCAGGCCTTTACTTGTACGCTTTTGTTTAATTCCGGTCCGCTTAACGATCTCTGACCTGAAGATCGGCTGACTGATTGCTTTGATTCCATTTGATTGCGACCAGCGGTGATATTTTCGATACAATGACTTGGCTCCAATTGATCCTTCGGGATCGAGGACGCATTCGTCTTTGAGGAAGGTCTGGATCATGTCCGATGATGCCATATATCGGGCAGCTTCCCGCTTGATGGACTCAGGGACATTAAGGCCATTCTTTTGATAATCTCCCAGCCCTTCGAGCAGGCGATTGAGGATACCACTTCCCTCGGCCCGGAGCTTCGCGGGCAAATCGCGGTCGCAACTATCTTCAGCGACCACCCGGTCGAAATGCATCAAGATTAGACGTCGGCCAAGCGCCTGATCGCCTCCGTCTATGACGGGAAGAGCGTTCGTTGTCATGAACATGACGCACTCCGGCTTGAACTCGAAATGTTCCTTGTATAGTGCGCGGGCGGAGATAATATCGCCACCATTGATGCGCTTCACTAGAGCTGTATCGAGGATCTCGCCTGTCGCAAGCTCGGATGTTGCAACCATCCGGGCTCCTTTTAGGCGGGCGAGATCATTACGGATTCCTGCGTTTTTCTGTCGGATGAAGGTACTCGGTTCTGCGTTGCACGCGTAGTCCCCGAGAACATGCGCAACGATATCAATCAGCGTCGATTTTCCATTTCGACCGGGGCCGTGGAAGATCGCGAAGACCTGTTCCTTGGGATTGCCGAGCAACGAATATCCAAACAGCCGAAGTACAAACTGCTGCACCTCTTGGGAGAGGGTTGACGACAGGAAGGTGTCGAAGACCGGGCATGTAGCGTCTGGTTCGTATGCCACTCCCGCTAGTTTGGTGATGTTGTCACTGGCGCTGTGAGGGCGCAGCGAGAAATCTGAGAGATTCAGTGTACCGTTCAGTAAATTTAACTCTCCGACAGATCGGTCAAAATCGTCGAACGAGCGCATGACATTGGGGTCAGTAGAAAGAAGGTCAAAAACCCTGTTGACCTTCGGCGCTGACAGGAGCTGCTTGGCATTTTTCATTGCATCAATATCACCCGTACTTTTGGCTGCTCCAGCGAGCTCTTCAAGGAAGCACTTGGTTTGTTCTTTTGCATACCCGCCTTTGGGGTCATCCATCCAGCGCGCCCCATCGAAACGCAGCCATCCGGTAGTGGAGGTTTGACAGGACGTACCTGCAATCTTAAGAGCCGCCATTTTTGAAAGGGGAACATCATCATATTCAATTTTCGTCCCGGTCTCATAGTTGGAAATACTGCGGGCGATACCCCAAACTTCATCGTCAGGCAGTGGCTCGTAGGCCGTTGCGTTCAGTGCCGATAAAGCAGAATATATTTGGTCGGCATCGCATCCGTGATGAGCGCGAAGGAAGCCCGCCATACTCGCTAAGGAGTTATTACGCGATCCAACAGACAAGGCTTTTGAAGGAGGCGCGGTTCTGTTCGCTGCGACTGGCTTTTTTGATTTTAGCTTTTCGATTAATTCTGTAGGTACCGAGGGAATTGGGTTAAGCATTTGTATTCTCCCATGTGTAAGAATTTCCGGAGATGTGAGTTGATGGGGGTGCGATCACGTAACCACCGTCGGCACGTACATCGAGGTTCGGCCCAAGCTTCCCGGCATTGCCCCTGATTGGTTGATCTGGCATCTGCATATAGATATGGTAGCCGCCGCTTCCTGTCTGGACGACGGCGTCACGGGGCAGAGGACCAATCTCGGCCTCCAAGCGTTCCAGCGCTGCCTCGCCTTGCTTCTCTTCACCGATATCCACGTCGAGGACGAAGAGATTGGATATTGATCCTGTAGCGATCGCGACGTTGGCGTTTGGCCAATCAGTCCACCACTGCTGAATGGTGTCTGGGTCAGTAGAGGCAGCTTTGAAACCGCCCGCAATCATTGGGTGTTTTCCGGCACTGCTACAAGTTGGATTGCCACAGGTGCATTCGCCTTCTTGGATGCTGTAGGCTGGAAACACAGCGAAACCCTGCTCTGCGTATTTGAGTGCGTAATCAAGAGGGGTCATGCTGTGCCTCCATCAAACGTATGAACCGGCTTGGTCTCGTTGGCTTTGAGCCATGCATCGATTGCAGATTTACGGTAGAGAACGCGACGCCCAACCTTGCAGCGGGCTGGGCCGACGCGCAGGGCATGCCAGCGGCTTAAGGTGCGCTGGGAGACGCCCAATAGGGCGGCAACCTCTGTGGGTTTCATGTGTGAGTTAGGGTTATCCATTAGTTTCTCCGTATGACGACTAATGGACAGATACATAACAGGTTTAGCGAGTCTGACTAGAGTCGACTTCCGGAAATCGCCTTTAGTAACAGTAGGTTAGTTTCGGTAGGTGATCTTCATTTCCCGAAATCACCTATTGACAGAGGAAGTGGCAAAGGAGTTGGCCGCGCGGCGCAGCGGGTCATCCATCAGATGCGCGTAGCGCATGGTTGTCTGGTGCTGCGAGTGGCCAAGCAGCTTGCCTATGGTTTCTAAGGTCTCCCCGCTGGAGACCAAAGTAGACGCGAAAGAGTGGCGGAGGTCGTGAACTCTTAAGTCAGGCATCCCGATTTCATTCCTCAACCAGCGCCAGGGACGATTGATGTCTGGAAGGTGGCTTCCTGTCGACGTGGGGAAAAGATAGCTGCCCTCTGCCGTCTCATGCATCGCCTGCAGGAGGATCAAAGCCTCATTTGAAAGCGGAACTCTTTTGCGTTTCCTGTCTTTGCTTTTATGAGCCGGTCGGTTCCATATCCCAAGTTCTAGGTCGAGGTCTTGCCACTCCAGTCCTAGAATCTCGCCCCGCCGTGCGCCTGTTAAGATCAGCAAGCGTACTGCGTTCGCTGCCTTCTGGTTTGGCATCCGCTCTAGAGCGTCAAACACAAGGTCGTACTCGTCCTTGGTGAGGTACTTTTCACGCGAGTGTTCGGCATTTCTCCGGAAGCCATCTGCGGGGTTCTTTTCGATCCAACCCCAGCGAATAGAGAGGTTGAGGGCCCTCCTAAGCACCTCAAGCACCCGGTTTGCACGGGTAGGGGTCGCTTCGCTAATCTTGGCGTGTAAGCGGTCGCTCTGGCGACTTGTGAGCTCTCTGACCGCGACTCGGCCTAAGTCTGGGAGAATGTAGTTATGCCACATTCCCCGCTGGTCTGTTTGACTTCGAGGCGACAGCGTTGGGAGGTGAAGTTTTTCGTACTCTGACCACAGATCAGCGACGGTTGGGGCCTCTCTGCGCTCGATGCGCTCTTCTAGGGGGTCGATCCCTTGGTCGATTGCCCTACGCAACGACTTAGCCTCTTCCTTGGCGGCGGCAGCGGACCAAGCGGGGAAGTTGCCTATGGTCATGCGTCTTTCACGTTTGTTGATCGTGTAGTTTAAGACAAACGAGCGTGATCCCGCAGCAGTCACACGAAGTGCGAATCCGGTTAGCTCTCCATCGCGGTAGAGTTTGTTACCCTTCGCAGGTGCGTCTGCCTTTCGGGTAAAGGTTTCATTGATTTTTATCATGGTGTGTCCGCCCTGTGTCCGGCAATGTGTAGGCATTTGATGTCACTTAGTGACCCACCATGTCAACTGAAAGGTCGTTAATTTCCTGAAATCAAAGGTAAATATGCATAAATCCTAATGGATCCGGCTATTTGGCACGCAGGCTCATAACCTGAAGGTCGTAGGTTCAAATCCTACTCCCGCAACCACTTTGACCGAACTGAGATCGAAATTCGTGCGAGACCCTTCTTCGGAAGGGTTTTTTGCATTTTGGGCCAGATCAATCATTGCCGTCAGCGCGCCGTCGAGTGTGAGGATGATCTCGCCGTCCTCATGCCTGAGCGTGACGCGTTCAATCAGCCCACGGATGACCTCGAGCTCTTGGGTGCGAATCTCTGGATCGGCCAAGGTGGCGGCCAAATCCTGGACCTTGCGGCGGTAGATCTCGGACAGATTGGGGTGGAGGCGCAACGGCGACGGGGGCGGCGCTGCCAGGTCGCGGTCAAGCTCGGCGATCCGCTGCTCCATCTCTGCCAGTTTGGCTTGCAGGCCCGGTGTGCGGAGCCCCTCGGCAATCGCGTCGTAGAGACCATCAAGTTTGCGGGCAGTAGCGTCCCGCTCAGAGCGCAGACGGGCACGCTTGGCCTCTTGCGCGCTGTTATGGGCGTTTGTGGCTTTGCTATAGGCCGTCATGAAGCTGGCCACCGCATCCGGCTGCATCAAGCGGGTTCGGAGCAGATCGAGAACCGCGCTTTCCAGCACGGGCCGCCGGATCGACTTCTTCTGATCACAGGTGCCCAGTTTGCGCGCCGCCGAGCATGCCAGGTAATCCTTGCCGACCGAGGCGAGGGGGCTGCCGCAGGCGTCGCAATAGGCGAGCCCTGTGAGAAGATGCGGCGCCCGCTTCTTTTCCCAAAACCGTGACGCCTTGATCGCCTGCACACGCGGGCTCGCGTCGATGGCACACTGTCTTTGCTTCACCCGCTCCCAAAGCGCGTCATCCACGATGCGCAGATCCGGAACCTCCTTGATGATCCACTCGGAGGGATCATTGAGGCGGGAGACGCGACGTCCGGTGTCCGGGTCCTTGATGTAGCGCAGCCGGTTCCAGACCAGACGGCCAATATAGAGTTCGTTGTTGAGCAGGCCGGTGCCGCGGGTCCGGTGCCCTCGTATCGCGGTATCTCGCCAGTCTTTGCCGCGCGGCCCGGGAATGCCATCTTGATTGAGGCGCTGTGCGATCGCCTTGGGAGAGCGACCTTCCGCGAACTCATCAAAGACCCGCCGGATGACATGGGCCTGTTCATTGTTGATCCCGCGTTCGCCGGTCACGGGCAGCCCGTCGGCGTCCAGGCGGCGCACGACATCATAGCCGTAACTGTTGCCGCCCCCGGACAGCCCGGCCTCCACGCGCCCCCGAAGGCCGCGCCGGGTCTTGGCCGCAAGATCCTTCAGAAACAGCTGGTTCATCGTGCCCTTGAGGCCGACATGCAGTTCGCCGATCTCGCCTTCCGAGAGGGTCACCACGCCGACATCGGCAAAGGTCAGGCGTTTGTAAATCGCGGCCACGTCGGCCTGATCACGGCTCAGGCGATCCAAGGCCTCGCAGAGGACCAGATCAAAGCGCTGCTCTTGCGCATCCCGGAGCAAAGCCTGAAGACCCGGGCGCAGCATTGAGGCACCCGAGACTGCGCGGTCGGTATACGCATCGACGATTTCCCAGCCTTCACGTTCGGCCTTTTCGCGACACAGGCGGATCTGATCATCGATCGACGCATCGCGCTGCATTTGGCTCGAGAACCGGGCATAGAGGGCAACTCGCATCATCGCTTTTCCTTTTTCATCTGGCTGATCAAGGCCGCATAGTCCCGCCCTGCCTCGATGGTCTGGGCCTGGATGTAATGGCGCTCGGCGGTCTGGAACCCCGAATGCGCCAAAACCGGCGGGATCAGGCGCGCACTTTGGGGCGACAGTCGGGCCAGTGTGGTGGCTGCTGCATCCCGGAACAGATGTGGGGGGATGCGTACACCCGTCAGCCTTAGGGTCACGTCGCCGATCCGGCTGCCGACATGATTCTGATCCAAGATCTCGCCTTTCTTCCCCACCCAGAGAAAGTCATGGGCCATGTTACCACGCGCCAGCAGGGCCGGTCGCACATTTTCGATGTAATGGCGCAAGACCGGCGCGACCTGCGGCGGAACGCTGGTCTCCCACGGCACCCCGGTCTTGGTCATATCTTCAGACAGCGCAATATTGATGTCCCCAGCGCTGACTTGGATCGACTGGCCAAGGCGCATCCCACAGAAGGCCCGGCACCGCATCGGCAGCACGGCGAGGAGCGCGATCATGCAGCCGTCGCGTTGAGCGAGCATCTGTTTCAACCGATTTGAGACAGCCGTGGCGTCGCTCTTGGCAAGGGCGAGCCCGACCTCGAGCAGCACCGCGCTTGACAGCACGCGCCCGCTCTTGCGGGCCCGATCGCCCCGGCCCGCGTCCCGCTTCAACCCAGCACGCAGGCGCAGTTGCAGCGCCCAATCACGGTCCGGTGCAGCCGCGCGCAAGACCCGCAAGACCCCGTCCACGAACATCAGGCGTGACATGGGCTTGGTGTGCGCAAGAGCCTCCAGCCAAGATTGCAGCCGGGGCAGGGTGGCACGTTCCGCAGGCGGCAACGAAAGGGCCTCCGGATCGACAAGGCTGAGCCATTTCAGCCAGCGTCCGTAGTGGGTCTCCAGGATGTCACGAGAGGATTGGCGCAGGTGCGCGAGGCCGCCCCGATCGTCCAGTGGGCCTGCCTCCCTGATCAATCTCTCCCACATCGTGCGATCTGTGCGGGGCCAGTCGGTGCGGGGCAGAACCAAGCTCATGTGCGCCGCCCCTTTTTGGTCTCGATGAGGTCGGCAAAGATCCGGGTCGCGGATTTCACCTCGAGACCGGAATACATGTTGATGGTGTGGCTGACCTCGGAGTGGCCAAGAAGGCGGCGCGCGACCTCATAGCTGCCGGGATTGGCATCGAGCCAGGTCATCACGGCAAAATGGCGAAACAGATGCGCATTGATCTCAAAACCAGTTTCCTTGCGGACCCGTTTGCTGATCCGCGCCGAGAGCTGACCCGGGCTGACTGAGCCCGCGCCATCACGGCGCGGAAACAGCCACGCTGTCCCTGCCGGGCAAAGCTCCGGGCTGCGGCTGGCGAGATGGCGGTCGATCATGCGGATCAATTCTATAGGCAGTTCGAACTCGAGCGGGCGCTCGTTCTTGAGATCATCTTCTGAGAGCACCAGAAACGCCCGGCCGTCGCCGGGGCGCTGGAGATGGAGTTCGAGATGAATACCGGCCAGATTCTTGATACGGATCGGGCAGACGAGCAGGATGGCGATCGCCACTGCGTCCTCGCGCGCCAGAGCCTTGGTGAAGGTGTTGGTCTTTCCCGCCGGCGGGTGGGCGAACAGACGGTCTGGCAGATGCAGCAGGCGTTGAAGGCTTTCCTCGTTTTGCAAGATGCGCAGCCGGTCGCGGTTCTTGCGAGTCATCCCGCGCTGGGGCGCAGGTGCAAGCCGCGCTGCCAAATCGGCCAGTTTTTTCTGTACCTCCTCGGGCTGTCCGGTGATCCGGCCCAGATTGCGCAGCAGCGCAGCGGTTTCGCCGATCAGTTTCGTCGATTTGTTCTCAGTGCGGGTCAGCATCTGGCGCAGGCCGCGCTCTGCGTTTGCAGGCGCCAGCAGCACCGCAATTTCCGTGATCGCGTCAAGCAACAGACCGGCATGGACGAGTTCCGAGGCGAAGCGGATAATCTGGCGACGGTACTGGTTGAGGGTCGCCGGACGCAGCGCCCGCGCCCGGCCCTCGTCGGCCAAGGGGTCTGGATTGGCCAGACGCGCCATCAGGCGCTCAAGGTCCTGCAGAAACGCAGCGGAAAACGCTGCCTCGGGCAGCTTGATGATCTTTTGGCGGCTTTCCAGGGGGTGCGTTGTCTTTGGCCAATCGGGCAGGCGCTGCACGGCCAGGTTCCAGCCATTCACCGCGGCGCGATAGGCCCCATCGGGTGATTTGCTGATTTCATTCTGGGCTAGGGCGTCCCGATAGGCCAAGGCGTGCTCTGCAGTGACCTGATCGGGGCCGATCCCCTGATTGTTCAGAAAATGAACGAAACGGCAGAGGGCGGGTTGCAAGGTCTTGTCCTTTGCGGCCAGCAAGCTGGTCCAGAGGGCCTGCCACTCCGAGGATAGATCCGATAGGTGGTTGCTGCGCCGCTCGACAATCCGGGCATGAACCATCGCGGCCCGAGCATCGCTGACCGCATTTTGCCAAGACTTGGGGCTGAGGCCGAGCGCTGCGGGCGCGCGTTTCGCCAAGCGCGGCTGCAGCCACCGACTGTCGGCGGGCACATTCTGCGGCGCCTGCCCCAACGCTTTGGCAACGCGGCGCAGACCGGACATCAGATCCCGACGCCGGGTTGCGCTCAAGCTCGGATCCTTCGCCAAAAGCGCGATCAAATCCGCAAACATCAGCGTGCCTTTTGGCAGCAGGGCGGTGTCGAGATTGATCTTGGAAATCACAGTCATCGGGCAAATCTCCTATGGCCAGGCGGGGTCTCGGGTGGACAGGGCAGGACAGGGTGTCCGTTTCGGGAATACTCTAGCATGAAAAATCAAAAACTTACGGCGAGCGCCTCTTCCCGATATGTCGCTAAGGTGTTGACATGAATGGACATTGATGGACATCTGTACCTAGCGGCAATGGGCCATCCGGTAGGCTGCGTGCGCCGCCGGATCGATCCGGATCAAACGGCCGCCTGGGCCCACGCGCACCACGTCAAGAAGGCCGGCGGCAATCGCGCGGCGCACGGTTTTCTCGGAGGTGTTGTCGAGCGCTGCCACCTCTTTCACGGTCAGCAGGCGGCGCGACGTCTCAATCGCTTTTTTGGCTTGGCGGGGCATCAAAGCTCTCCTTGGTCACCGGCGCGTCCGCCGCGATTTCCCGTGCTGTCTGGCGGGCGAGCAGATCAACCAGGCGCAAAATTGCGGCGTCAATCTGCGTGTCGGCAGAGTCTTCAGCAGAAGGAAGGGCAGGGACGCGTGTCATGACCTGACCATCGGGCATTGTGCCCCGGCGCACCAAGTGCATCGATTGGACGCGTATGTTGGGGGGCGGATGAGAGCGAAAATCTGTGCCCGTGCGCGCAGATACGATTAAGCTCGCCTGTTCAGCTATCGGATTTTTCAGAGACTCTGCGTTGCCCTGCTCTCGCTGCTATCCGGCGGAGTAATCGAAATGAGCGTGATCGGCGTGTTCTGTTGACGAGCTTTTGTTGATTTGCAGGTCAAATATGCAAGAAACAGTACCCGAGACGGGATGGCGGCTAAGCGCAGGAAGCGGACTTAGCAAAGTTCGGGCCGTTTCCTGACAGCGAACCTTCAAGCCGAGCGCGGCGAGAGACAGTTTTGAGCCAAACCTACATCGCTATGCTGGTTCGTCCTCGCCTCTTCGTGCGGCATCTATCGCAGCGACGTCAATCTTCTTCATTTGCACCATGGCATCAAAAGCACGTTTGGCCTCCGCACCTCCTGCGGTCACAGCCTCGGTGAGGGTGCGGGGAGTGAATTGCCATGAAACTCCCCACTTGTCCTTGCACCAGCCACACATGCTTTCTTCGCCACCGTTGCCCACAATGGCATTCCAATATGCGTCTGTTTCTTCTTGGGAATCCGTAGCGACCTGAAACGAGAATGCTTCTCCGTGCCGAAAATAGGGGCCGCCGTTAACTCCGATACAGGGAATGCCGAGGACGGTGAACTCAACAATTAACACGTCACCAGCCTTGCCTGAAGGGTTGTCGCTCGGCGAATGCTGCACGCGACCGACCCAGCTATTTGGGAAGGTTTCAGCATAGAAGTTCGCCGCCGCCTCCGCGTCTTGGTTGAGCATCAGGCAAATTCTGTTGCTCGGTATCGTCATGGGTTGGCTCCTGAGCGAACGGCGTTAATTCTTGTCAGCATATCACAAAATAGGGGCTTTCCAAAAGTCCGCACTGTCCGCCGCCTACCAATTCGCGGTCTTCGCGGCGAAGGTCAGCTTTTGCAGAATTGAACTAGCAGTAGTGCGGCCGCTTTGGGCTGACAGCCGTCAAACGGCAGATCATTTCCGCACCCCAGAGCCTAAGATTGGGCTGCTGCACCATCGCAAATCTGCAAGAGCGCATCACGGCCAATGACGGGCCTAGGTTCGCCCGATCCTGCGTCGTTCAGCCTCTTGATCAGCCGCTCCTGCTCTGCCCTCGCATCGGCCTTGAAGCGCTGCGAAAGCGGCAACGCAGCCTATACGAGAAAGCTGAAAAGGCCGGTCGCGCCCACACCACAACGTCATTTCAACGTCGCATACGTATTGCCTTACAATGGCTGCCGGCGCCTGCGTCAGGGCAATTCGCCGCGCATTTCCAAACGGGAGCGCACCATTTCTATATCGGCTTTCAGGGTATGAACGCTGGCGACGTGCCCCTTGTGGGAGACCATCCCGATAACGTCTTTTATTAGCGCGATTAAACGCCCGCCCCGTTGGTTTTTCTCGACGGAGCTGTCGGTGGTGTAGGTGATGGGCCAACCTGCATCCAGCGCGACGTAGCAGCAGGATTCCACAACAAGAAGGCGACGGCTGTCTCGTTCCTTACGCCGGTCATCAGGTTGGAGCACGCGACGGGCTTTGTCCAAGCTGATGGTGGTTGTGTTTGGTGGTTCATTGGCAACCGTCTCAGACGCGTCATTGCGTTCTGAATCGCCCAAGTCTTCCACAACAGAAACCACGAGGCCCAGGCTTTTGAACAACGCGTTCGCCTCTGTCGCGTCGAGCGAATTGTCGCCACGGACTTTCGGCAGTCTGCTGCTGTTCAGGCGGCGTTGAACCTTTGAGCGCGTGATTTTGATGAGATTGGCCTCGGTATCAATGTCGAGGCTGTAGCCGACCAGCCGGGAAAGCTCGCGCAGTTGCGTCTCTGAGAGATTGTGACGTTCAGCCAGCGTCGAGACCTGCTGCTCAGAAAATGCGCCGTCGTCTCCATAGTCTGCAAGAATAAAAGGGATCGCCTCCTGGGTGACATGGTCACGATGCGGCAGGATCGAGTAATCGTCAGGGGGGAGCTGCGAGGGGTGGTCTGCGCTGTCTGTCTTTGGATTCTGCTGGGTCACGAATTATCACCTTCCTTACACGTTATCGATGAAAACCCGGATGCTGAGCGAAAGCAAGGCTGCGCGGTGAGGGTGGGCTCACCGGCCGATCCCAATCGATGCACTTGGTCATAAAACAAGAAAATCCAGAAGGTCACATGTGCGCTCCCTTACGCGGAGCGTCGCATGTGTCTTCGGTTTACAGCCGTCACTCCTCCGAGCACGCGCGCTAGCAAAGAGTGATGGCCACGGTCCGCCTGTCAACCGGCCACCAATGGCAGGCAATGATCCGGGGACTTACCCCACCCCGCGCCAGATCGGCTCCTTCTGGACTGGCGCAGAAGCGCGACGACGAAACCCACCGGCGGTTAGTCTGTGTTCGTTTGATTCAGAGACGCAGCCTGGCTGATCGGGGACCGCTCCAGCGTACGGCGGCTGAGGCGGGGCAGGTGAGAAGCCTGCGGGGAAGCGGTTGGCCTCCGAGAAAAGGCGGCGCGTGGATACGGATCTGGAAGCGAAGGGCCTTCCCTGCATGCGGGGGGAAGGAGCGGGGGCCGGCTATTGACCTCTACCATGTAAAAATATCAGAAGGGCGTTACCTCAAGACGAAAGATCATAACCGAAGTGGTTCCAAATCCCTGAACCATATCTCGCGCCCGCATGAGCTTTGATATATTTCTCATTTGTATTGACTAATTCTATATGGCGCTCTTCCAAGGCACTGCATCTTTTACGTGCCTCTAAACCAAGAAAGTGCGCAGTTCTCTCGAGCTCATAATTACTGTCCTTTATTAAATCTTCATAACGGACTATTGTGCAGTCCCTCTCCCTGAAGGCTTTCAAAGCCTGAGAATGGGCCGCGCCCCAGTGCATCATAAGTTCTGGTAGGGAGGATTTTGACCATTTCAAGGTGGCCGCAGCAACAGCCCTTGGATCCCGAGTCATAATAACGAACTGACTTCCAGGAAATACCCTGCGCAGCCAGTCGATTTTTATAAGATTAGGAGGTGACTTTTCGAGAAGGACCTCGCTCTTCCCGACAACAAAATTTTTCCACTCGTCTGTTATTTTATTTCTATGCATATGGAAATCGGTCAGCGCTTCAACATCTTGGTAGGCCTGCTCGCTAAAGGCAAACCGACCGGGGCCCCCATATTCATATGCTGGTTTGTAAACCGATTGCATATGCTGTCCCTCGCTTTCTGGTACACTCGCCCTCAGGTAGGAGACATCAAACTTTGAGGACAAGAGGCGTTCTAGTAATGTCGTCCCGCTACGATGAAGGCCACAAATGAAAATAATTCTATTAATGGTTGGGTGATTATTATATTCGAACTCGGGGAGTCTTAGAGCCGGGTTCCCACATTGATCAGCCTTCCATTTTTTAAGAATCTTCGCGAATAGTGTCACTATAGGCCTCCGAATCGTGGCGTCTGGGGCACACCTACCATAGGTGGTAAGATCCTTTCTAGAATAGATCAGGCGTGCGGGCATCTCTAAAAATACCGGACACCTCTAAAAATTGCCCTGACTTTAACGCGGCGATACAATGTGGCGACGAGCAGGCACTAGGGATACAACAATGGCGCGGGAGGTCGAGATTGACTCTGTTGTGCCGTGAGAGGAGTTCCGTCCGGATCTTGAGCGAGTGTGGCGCAAGCCGGGTGTTGAGCGCAAGTCGAGCTATGCTTGAATCTGGGTGATGCGGCCTGATCAAGCGGCGTGGATTTCGGCGTCGATTTCCGCAACACCGTCGGTGAATGTGACGCCTTCTATGATCATTGGCAACCGGTTCGCGCCCTTCAGACGGCGCCAGGTCTTCGAAGCGGCCTAAATCAGCTTGAACACCATCAGCTTCGCGGTCTTCTGCGACAGCGCGCCCTTGGTCCGCACGGTCCGGTGCCGTACGGTGGCGAAGACGCTCTCGATTGGGTTGCCGGTGCGCAGGTAATCCCAATGTTTGCCGGGGAAGTCATAGAAGGCCAGCAAGGCGTCGCGATCCTTGGTCAGGCAGGTCACCGCCTTCTCGTATTTGTCCCCGTATTTCTCGGAGTAGAGGTCCATGGCGGTTTGTGCTACGGCGCGGGTCTCCGCCTGCCAGATGTCGCGCGGGTCTGCCTTCACCGTCGGTTGCATCGACTTCGGAAACTTGTTCAGAACGTTGGCGATTTTGTGAACCCAACCCCGTTGATGCCGGGTGCCCGGGAAGACCTCGTCGAGCGCCTTTCAGAATCCCATGGCGCCGTCGCCCACAGCGATCTCGGGTGGGACCGCGAGACCGCGTGCCTTGATGTCGATCAACAGTTCGCACCTGCTCTGCGCGCTCTCGCGGACGACGGTTTGAAAGCCCACTAATTCCTTCTTTCCTTCGGGCGTGGCCCCGAGAATGACCAGCATGCATTCGGCCTGCGGCTCCATCCAGGCCTGCAGATAGACCCCGTCCGCCCAGATGTAGACATAGCGGCGCCCTCCGAGATCACGCCGCTGCTAGCGATCGTAGTCCTGCTGCCATTCCCCGGTCAGGCGCGAGATCACACTCGGCGACAGGTTTGGCGCATCCTTCCCCAGGATCGCAGTCAGCGCCTCCTGGAAATCCCCCGTCGAGATGCCGCGCAATTAGAGTACGGGCAGCAGGGCATCGAGGCTGCGCGACCGCCGCGCCCATTTCGGCAGGATGGCGGAGCTGAAACGCACGTTCTCGTCAGCAGGTCCGGCCGCGCGGTCTCGCACCTTCGGGCGGCGCACATCAAGCGCACCGATCCCGGTCTGGATGCTGCGCTCCGGTCCATACCAGTACCGGAAAACCCGCTGACGCCCATCCGGCAGGGCTTCCTGAGAGTATTGATCGACAAAGGCGTCGGCTTCAGCCCGCAGAGCCGCCGCCAGCATTCGGCGCACCCCGTCCCGGGCAATCTCGGTCAGCGGATCATCCACAAATTCATGCTGACGCAGGGCGATGATTTCTGTATCGTTCTTCATGGCGTATGGTTCCGTCTGGAAGTTCTGGCAGGCCTCAACACCCGCCAAGATATGCTGCGTTCTCAAACACCGTCACCCATTTCCCGGCATAGCTCGCGCAAGTCTCGCGCGGGGCGCAAGCCGATGGACGCAGTGTTGATGGTCAAGGCCCTGGTCTTTAGCGCGCTTTAGAACCTGTCAGACGACCAGAGCGAATATCAGATCCGCGACCGGCTCTTCTTTATGCGCTTTCTGGGTCTTGGCATGGAGGATCGTGTGCCGGACGCTAAGATAGTCTGGCTCTATCGAGACGCGCTGGCGCAGGCGGACCAGGTGGAAGAGCTGTTTTGTCAGTTTGACGGACTGGACCTGTCACGGTTTGATGCCGCTCCTTTGATAGCATTTACTGCAACAAAGGAGATGACCTATGGGCACGGGAAGAACGGATGAATTCCGCAAGGATGCAGTGCGAATTGCGCTGACCAGCGGGCTGACGCGGCGGATCGATGTCGCCCTGCGCAGCGCCAAGCTCCTGCCGGTTAAGACGCTCGAAGGCTTCGACTTCGGCTTCCAGCCATCGCTGGACCGGGTACGGATCGCGGCCCTGGCCCGGCTCGACTTCATCCATCGCGCCAAGGTCGTCCACTTCCTCGGCCCGCCCGGCACCGGCAAGAGCCATCTGGCCACGGCCCTCGGCGTCGCCGCGGTGAAGACCGGTCGAAGCGTCTATCGCGCCACTTTGGCCGATCTGATCGCCGCTCTGGGACAGGCCGAAAGGGAGGGCCGACTGGCCGAGAAGATCCGCTTCTATATGCGGGCCGCGCTGCTCATCGTCGACGAGATCGGCTACCTGCCGATCACCCCGGGTGGCGCCAACCTGTTCTTCCAGCTGGTCAACGCCCGCTACAAGAAAGGAGCCATGATCCTCACCTCGAACCGCGGCTTCGCTGAATGGGGCGAGGTGTTCGGCGATCCGGTGGTTGCAACCGCGCTGCTCGACAGGCTTCTGCATCATGCCGTCGTCATCCAGTTCGAGGGTGCCAGTTACCGGCTACGTGCTCACGCCGACCTCATACCCGAGCATGTCCGCGCCAACGCCCCCATCACCCCGCCACCGCCGCCGAAGCGCCGAGGGCGGCCACCAAAACCTAAAAACGGAGCCGCAGATCTCTAAAGCCGGCTGATCACCGGACACGTGCAGGTGGGGAATTTTACTTTGGCACTTCTCGGGAAGCTCAAACGGCGTTGACATTAGGCCCGGGGGGTTGAAAAACAACACTTCAAAGGCGGCGCGCCGCAGGTCTTGGGCACCACCAAGGCGAGAGTGGCTGAAATTACGTGCGCCTCATGCGGCTGCAAGCGCTACGCGCGAGCAGAAACGGTCAAAAATCGAGGTGCCCTCAACGGTATGGGTCAGCCATTTCCCTCACTTCTGAGCGGAAGTCTGCTATAGCCTATAGTAATGCATTACTGCAGTTTCACGATTATATCTTGGATCGCATACCTTTACCCTACAATAATAAGACTGTGGTATCTAATGACAAACTTCTCACAAAATAAGCGTCTAAAACAATTGAGTGTCGTCGTTGCTATTCTGACGCGCGACAGACCGAGGATGTTAAAAGCTCTTCTACACTCCTTGGCAAGCTTGCAGGCCCCAAATAACTGCTTGGTGCGATTTTTAATTGTCGAGAATAATGAGAGTAATAGCCAAGAAGAAACCGTCAAATCCATAAGGCCTTTGATCACGTTTGGAACGATTCACTATATTTTAGAAACAAGCCTAGGTATTGCGACTGCACGAAACACCGCTGCTAAGGAGGCAGCTCGGTTCGGGTCTGATCTGTTAGTCTTTGTAGATGATGATGAGACGGTGCCCACCGAGTGGCTTTCGAATTTGATTGATGGCTATAGAGAAAGTGACGCAGTATTACTAGGAGGGCCTATTCGAGCTGCGCCTCTTATAGGGAAACATAATTGGACTGAAAGGTTAATGCATAGAAATATTTTTAGACGATATTTGCGGAACGAAAGGCGCGCTGCGCGTCAGGCGTCATTAAGAAAAACGTCGAGAACAACGATAGTAACTAATAACTGGATTGGTCAAGTCTCTCTTTTCACCGATTACAAGCTCCGCTTCGATGAAAAGTTGAATTGGTCAGGCGGAGAGGATACAAAATTTTACTCTGACGTCCGTGCATTAAAGCTTACGACGGGCTGGATCCCTGATGCACCTGTTTATGAAACTATTCCACGAGACCGATTGACGTTGCAATATCAATACAATCGCGCCAAGGATCAATCGACAACAAGCTTTAGGAAGAAGCTGAAGGCGAAACGGATAGCTATTTATACACTTCCGGTATCGGTGGCGATCAAGTCCGTCGTCATGGTGTCCTTGTTGCTCCTGATACCAGTAACGTTAGGTGCGACATATCTATCATTTGCCCGAACTTCCGGTTGGATAGCAGGGCGAATATCCGCTATCGGTGGCGCAAAATCGGAACATTATAGAACTGTCACTGGAGAGTAAGTTCATCTTTAAACAGAGCTTATTTAATTTCGACAGAAAGACGTTTTCGTAGCCATCGATGCCAGTAGGCTCCTCGGCCAAATCTTTTATAACGTGCTGGTTTCTCGAAGCTATCTACCATGTCGCGCCTTTGCTGTTCAAGATATGAATCTCGTGATTGGTCTTGCGGATGGCCAACTAAACGAGGGATAGTTATATGAGCTTTCAACTCTCTAATTTCACAAGGCCAGTCTGCTTGGCCAGATATTGGAATAGACGATTCATGTAAATACGAGGCGCCTCGATACGAGACGGAGTATCCTGTTGTTAGAAATGGATTGAACGCTACCGGTCGCAATATAACGCTCCCAGATCTAAGCTTTTGTGCGCCGCGCCAGACGCGAGCGCGTTTGTAATCGAATAAAATGAGATCAGCAGACTGATAACCACTTGCGACTACGAAGTCCTTAAAGCCTTTAAGGGGAATGGCATCGTCTTCAAGGACAATGGCCCCTGGAATGTCCCGATCAATGATAGTTTTGTAAATTATCTGATGCGATAGGGCGCAGGCGAATTCACCGTTGGTCAGATCACGCCCCATTACGATGCGTGCTTTGTCTCGGTCGATCAGAGTCTCGTATTTCGATGGTAAACCATCTCGACCATCTATAGCGTCGACAATTTCGAAGGGCATATCTAAGCTTCTGAGGGCATTAGATATGGCTTGACGACGAACTTTTGCGTCTGGGAGTGAGATGATGAGTATTGGCCAGCTCATTTGATGCTCCATTTGTCCGCGCGTTCTCCGTTCAGGCGGAGCCGCTATAAACGGTTAGTAAGTGTGATGCACTGACTAGGCAAGCGCCGCTCAAGATTTGCACGCTGTACAGTACAACCTTTATGATGCAGAGGTTGCGCTAAGCGGTTGCAGGAATAAAGCCAGCTGATCTAAAAGACGAAGAGCATAATCTCTTTAATAATACAACATAGGGGACGTCTGATTGTTGATTGTTACTGAGAACTGACCCGGTATGCTCATAAATAGTCACTGAGAATTGACCCATGTGAACACACTGCCCCGACAGTTTTCGTTGGGGGATTGGGAGTGATAGACGTGGGGTTTTTTTAGTGTCATCAGACGCTGGGCATTGCGTGACAAAATGCCAATCAGAGAGATTGCTCGTCGGACAGGTTTGTCTCGAAATACGATCAAGAAGTACCTGCGCGAAGGCGCGGTGAAGCCAAAGTTCAAGGCGCCCAAGCGTCCAAGCAAGCTGGGCCCATATGCGGATCGGTTGTCTGCCTGGCTTTTGATCCAAACCCGCAAGTCGTGCAAAGAACGGCGAACAGTCAAGCAAATGCACGCTGATTTGGTTCATCTGGGATATATTGGCTCCTGCGAACGCGTGGCAGCTTTTGCTCGTTCGTGGCGTGCAGAACGCCATCGCGTTGAACAGACGGCAGGGCGGGGCACGTTTGAACCTTCGGTGTTCCAGGCAGGGGAAGCCTTTCAATTCGATTGGAGCGAAGACTGGGGCAATATCGGTGGTGAGCGGGTCAAGCTTCAGGTCGCCCATATTAAGCTGTCACATAGCCAAGACCGCTATGACGGCCTGAGACATGCTGGGGAGAAACACCATGCGTCATGACCCAGCAGGAGCAACCATTGTTATCATGTTGCGCAGCCTCAAGCTTTAAGGAATGGCAAACGCGGTCGAAGACCAGGTCGCCCAAGGTGCGCCGGCGTTCGGCGCCGCAACCCCGATGTTGTCACAACTGCTCAAGGCTGAGATCGCGCAGCGCGAGGTGCGTTCAATCGCCTACCATACGAAAGAGGCGCGCTTCCCTGCATACAAGGGCCTTGCAGGCTTCGACTTCTCTTCAAGCGAGATCAATGAAGTGACTGTGCGGCAGCTGCACCGATGCGAGTTCGTTGAAAGCGCAGAGAATGTCGTGCTGATGGGTGGTCCAGGAATGGGCAAAAGCCACACGGCAACGGCAATCGGCGACCAAGCCATCGAACACCACAGGCCCAAGGTACGCTTCTTCTCGACCGTAGAATTGGTCAATACCTTGGAGCAGGAGAAGGCGCTCGGCAAGGCAGGGAAGCTGGCTGAGATGCTGACGACAGTTGACTTGGTTATCTTGGACGAGCTCGGTTACTTGCCATTCAGCGCGTCTGGAGGTGCGCTTCTCTTCCATCTGCTCAGCAAATTGTATGAGCGCACCAGCATGATCATAACCACCAACCTCAGCTTCTCAGAATGGGCGCAGGTCTTCGGAGATGCCAAGATGACCACTGCGCTCCTCGATAGGCTCACACACCGCTGTCACAGTCTGGAAACCGGCAACGACAGCTTCCGCTTCAAAGCCAGCTCTGAGGCTGCAAAGAAAACAGGAAAGGAGACCGCAATATTGACCACATCATAAACTGCAGCGCATAACTGAAGGTGGGTCAAATCTCGGTGAGAATACCGGGTCAGTTCTCAGTGACAATCAACATGGCGATCATTCGATTGAAATGGTGATGCTCGAAAACTGCTTCGAAAAACCCTTAGCAAGACATACTGACGCCAGCTTAGGCAGTACATGCGCAGAAATAAGCGCTTTTGACAGGTAAGCACCTCTGCGTCAGGACGCTTATAGCAAGAAAGAAACACGTCAAGCATTCTTCGACGATCGATCCGCATGTTGTCAGACAGTATCTCATTTTCAACGCGCCGACGAAGTTTTTCACGCCATCTCTCAAAGCTGATCGCGTCGTAATGATAAACCTCGACGCCGCGCAGTGCCGAACGCAAATCCGTCACAGCCGTGGAGACGTTGTTACCCTGTATCTCCGCGTGGTGGGGGCCAATGTAATCGAATTTAGCGTCTCGGCGATAGATGTGCCTTCCTTGGCCGTGCCCTATCACGTTGTCAGTGAAAAAAACACTATCTTCACGATAGACCATGCGAGGCAGCATCTTGCGGAGTAGGCTAGGTAGCTTTTTGGGGTTCCGAAATCGCAAAGGTGTTCTGAAGCCCGTTGACCCAAAGGCAGACCAAGGGTCATCGTCTGGTAGCCAGACGGCCTCTGCCACCGGCAACCGAACTGATAAGATCTGTTTGGGTATCGCTGAAAGAGCGGTTGCATCTAGGTTGCCTGCAGATAAAAACTCATCGGCGTCCAATGTGATCAGCCAAGGATAACGAGCCTTCCGACAGGCGATTTGATGCACGGCGTTTTGTATGGTCTTAAAAGTCTTCGGCGGCTTCAAGTGAGGCTTGATTTCTGCAATTTCATAAATGGAGATTACAGAATATCCACCGTTGATTGGTTTGGCTTCAAGATAGCTTCGGAGATCCTCGGCATTATCCCCGTCATAAAATATGATGATGTCGTCAATTCCGATATCAAGGTGGTGTGTTATGAAATGGGCAATATCCTCGAAGTTTTCTTTCATTAACGAAACAATCGACAACATTACAGCGCTTCCCCCTTCAAAGACGGTCAATCGTAGCCAAAAGCCTCGAAGTCTTCCGCATACAACTTTTGTATACGGTAAATCATAGAGTTGCTGGCGATACGCTCGGTGCTTCGAGATGTGTTCATCCGGATGGAGGCCACACGCGCGGCTGCCTCTGCTTCTACACCAGCCATAATAAGAAATGACTGCAGATCCTTTGCAAGCGTTTCGACTCTACCGACATAATCATATTGGAACCGGCCCCAGCCGACGTTATCGACCTGAAGCCGCCAGTGCCTATCTGTTCTTAATCTTGATATTTCATGACTAGCCTCGACATAATCGAGGAAAATGTTGAGGTTGTCGGTTATACTTCGATTTTCATTATATCCGAACTTCCGGAATTGCGCCATATGGTAAACGTGATTTGGATTTCGCCTTTCGACTACAAAATCACGGAATGCTGACTCAAGCCGATCAACAGGATGTCGAACAAAGGTGACGGACTTATAAAGAGGTGATGAAAGGCGGGACATGTTCTTCTCCCAGTGCTCACGCCCTTGCGTGAGCACATCCGACTCTTTATGGATTCTCCCATTGTATTGATAGCCGCTTGCTAGCCGGAAAATGGCATGTGCAATTGAAGTGCAGGCCGCCTTCGAGTTCTTGGCAAAGATAATTTTCGGGTGTTCGGTGGAGAGTAGGTGGTCAAGGACGATGCGATCTGCGAGTGGCGTCCGGGCCAATTTCAACTTTTGACGATAATGTGTTGAGAAGGGGGCTAGCGCGCCGTAGTACCATTTTTCACGAACGTCTACTTCAAGTGTGACGCCGCAGTTTGTCATGGGGTGAATATTATTGTCGGCACTGATCGTCATGATTGATACATTGATTTGCTTGCTCCAAGGCGTGAACTCTTCATTTGCAGCGCGTCGTATCGGCTTCAATAATGCTTGCCGTCAACAGCTTCCCATCACATAAGACGCCGTCTTACACCCCGCAGCCATTACATGACTTCATTTAAGAGCGATAGCCCCTATCATTTTTATATCGCCAACAAGAGGGGCGCTGTCCACGACCGACGCTCTCGCTATAGGATCCGCCGACGATCGTCAGGCTGTTCTTCAGCGCCGGTCACATTTACCGCCAACCTCGGGTTTGGTTGGGCTGTCGGCGCTGGTAGGCTTGCATTGGTATAGATTACTGGCCAAAGCAAGCGATGAGCGGTCGCTAGCCAGAGCAGGGGTCGGGTACCGCGAAAATCGTTGGTGATCGGATCGGAAGTGAGCATGATGAAACAGGTAATTTGCATCAACTGGGGCACAAAATATGGGCCGCGGTTCATCAACCGGCTTTACGCCATGGTCGCGCGCAATATCACGCCGCCGTTCCGGTTCACTTGCTTTACGGACAACACCGCTGGAATTCGCCATGAGGTTGACGCGCAGCCGCTGCCTGAAATTCCGATCGAAATTCCAAAAACCAAGCGGGGCGTGTGGCCCAAGTCGCGGCTTTGGGGGCCCAAGCTGGGCGACCTTACCGGGAACGTACTGTTTCTAGATCTGGACCTTGTCATTACGGGCTCGTTGGATGACCTGTTCACCTATGGCGATCCTGATCAGGTTATCTTGTCACGCAATGCCGCAAAGCCCTTCGAGCGGTTGGGTCAGACCTCCTGCTTTCGTTTTCCGGTGGGCAAGCTGCTGCCCCTGCAAGAGGCATTCTGTGCCGATCCGATCGGCATTTCCGAGAAATATGGCTATGAGCAACGGTTCGTCACGCGCAAGGCACCGGGCGGGATCGACCTGTTTCCATCCCCATGGATCCGACATTTCCGTTACCAATGCTTGCCGCTGTTCCCACTGAACTGGTGGGTCACGCCCAAAGCGGGGAAGGGTGCGCGAGTGGTGATCTTTCCGGGCGGTGTGCACCCAGAGGTTGCCATTCGCGGCGGTTGGGTCCGTCGCGAAGGTTTCACTCTGTCCGACCATCTGCGCAATGCCAGCAAGCGCCCGAAACACGAAGGCTCGCTCTGGCGCTATCTGCGGCATTACACGCGTCCCACGCCCTGGGTGCAGGACGCGTGGCGGGAATAAGTTTGTCATTCCTGGGAATGTTGTGCTCGTTTTTCCAAGGATCGCTGAATAAGGATCAGGCTTGGCCGATACCGTTAGCACTTATAGTGATTTCAATAGAGTTTTGTCTTTATAGAGAGCTGATTTTAGCGGTTGTTCGGTCAAGGTTGTGAATCAGCGTCACATTTTGACTCACTCAAATCCAAGTGTAACCGCTGGATACTATTTCCAAAATTGCTCAATGCGCTGGGTCAACGTCAGTGCTGATTGTGACCCGGTGTGGTTGTTGTGATGTTATATCGTTTTAATATGTTGCTGAGATGCTTGGGTGGCTCAAATTGATCTGATCCCCGCAAACTGGACCACCTGAAGCTGGAGTTTTCCGCTACGATTTCCTGGCTGGGAGAGGAGCGGAATCACATGAAGGCATCGAAGTTTTCGGACGCGCGAGACAGGCGTTCATTATCAAACAGGGTGAGGAAGGCACGCCGGTGGCTGAGATCTGCCGAAAGGCGGGGATCAGCCAGGCGACCTACTTCAACTGGAAGAAGAAGTATGCCGGGCTGCTGCCGAGCGAGATGAAACGGTTGAAGCAGCTTGAGGACGAGAACGGGCGGCTGAAGAAGATCGTGGCCGACCTGACCTTGGACCGTGAGATGCTCCAGGACGTCATCCGGCGAAAGATCTGATGCCTGGTCGAATGCGCGAAGTTGTTCGCGGGATGTGCAGCGATTGGGCGGTCTCGATCCGGACGGCATGTGGAGCCATCGGATTTGACTGCTCGACGTTCCACTACAAATCCCGCCGCGCCGATCAGGCTGCCGTGGAAAAGCGGATCAAAGAGATCTGCGAAACGCGGGTGCGTTACGGTTATCGCCGGGTCCATGTGCTCCTGGACCGCGAGGGTTGGGGCATCAATATCAAGAAAGTATATCGTATTTACAGGGAGTTGGTCATGCAGCTGAGGAACAAGACACCGAAGCGGCGGGTGAAGGCGAAGCTGCGCGATGACCGTGCCGAAGCCGTCGGCCCGAACGACGTCTGGGCGATGGATTTTGTTCACGACCAGCTGGCGACGGGCAAGAAGCTGCGGGTTTTGACGGTCGTCGATACCTTCTCGCGATACGTGCCGGTGCTCGATGCGCGGTTCAGCTATCGCGGGGAGGATGTAGTGGCAGCACTGGATCGGGTCTGTCGGCAAACGGGCTATCCCAAGACGATCCGGGTCGATCAAGGCAGCGAGTTCATCTCGCGTGACATGGACCTCTGGGCCTATCAGCGCGGCGTCATCCTGGACTTCTCACGCCCCGGAAAACCGACAGACAACGCATTCATCGAAGCCTTCAATGGACGGTTCCGGGCCGAGTGCCTGAACGCGCATTGGTTCCTGACACTTGCGGATGCGGCCGAAAAGTTGGAGACTTGGCGGAGATACTACAATGAGGAACGGCCACACAGCGCGATCGGCAACAAGACCCCGATCACGCTAACGAAATCGGGGGGCACCACCAGCCTGTCACCCTGATCGAAGCCGGAAAACTCGCGCTAAGGGCGGTAGAAGGTTCGGGGTCAGACCAAAATTGTGATGTTGATTCACATACATGGCTGATTGCGATGGCGGCGGTTGGAAACTTGTCGTGGCGTTATCTTCAACGCAAAAGACTGCGCACGGCGCTGTTGCCCAATTCGATGAGAACCACGAATCCCACCACGACAAGCGCCAGCGTCGCGACCTTTTCGTATTGGAAAGCACGCACATACATCTGAATATAGAAGCCTATCCCGCCCGCGCCGACCACACCGAGGATGAGGGACTCGCGCAGGTTCATCTCGAAACGAAACAACGTATCGCGCAGCAGGTCCGGGGCAATTTGTGGCCAAGCACCAAAGCGGAGTCTCTGAAACATTGTCGCGCCGGCGCTTTCCAAAGCCTCTATGGGCGCAGGATCGACGCTTTCGATGGACTCGGCATAGAACTTGGCCAGCATCCCGGTTGCATGAAACGTGATCGCCAGAATGCCAGGGAGCGCACCCAGACCGACCGCGCCGACCATGATCATCGCGACCAGAATCAATGGGAGGCCGCGGATTATGGCCAACAGCGCCTTGACCGGCAGGTGCACCCAGCGCGGTGTAAGATTGGCCGCCGCCAATAAGCCAAAAATGGCCGAGAGAATAACGCAGCCGACCGTGCCCAGCACTGCGATCCGCAAGGTCTCGGCCGAGGATGCGATCACAACCGGCAGGACCGAAGGGTCAGGCGGCAACATCCGCCCTAGAAAGTCCAAGATACGGGTTCCGCTATTAGCAAGCTTTAGAAGATCAAAGTCGCTGCCGTTCCATGACCAGATGATCACCAAGGCCACCGTCAATGATATTGAGAACTGCCCGAATGAACAGGCCCGCGCGCGGGATCGCGTCCGCGATGCGCGATTGCTGCCGGTTGCAGTGGTAACATTGTGGTCAAGCGAACTCATGCGGTCTCTCGTGCTGTGTCGCAGCAGCGTTCCGGTAAATTCCGGATAATCGGTGTTCGTGCAATTGATCGGGCGGCCCATCAAAGACGATGCGCCCTGCATCCAACGCGATAAACCTGTCTACATAATCGGCGACCAGAGCGGGCTGGTGCGAGCTCAGGATCAAGGTCGCGTTTCGCGCGGAGGCCCGATCTCGCAGAATTGTAAGGATCGACTGGGCAGTCATTGGGTCAAGGCTGCTTATGGGCTCATCCG
Source organism: Pontibaca salina (assembly GCF_016307205.1). Classification (GTDB taxonomy): domain Bacteria; phylum Pseudomonadota; class Alphaproteobacteria; order Rhodobacterales; family Rhodobacteraceae; genus Pontibaca; species Pontibaca salina. The sequence continues at coordinate 108,847 of NZ_JAEIJD010000008.1, forward strand.
CAAGGATGAGGCGCGGGGTCTGGGCCAGACATCGCGCAATCGCGACCCGTTGGCGTTGACCGCCGCTGAGCCGGTCAACCCTTTTGTCGGCGAATGCGTCCATATGGACGTCGCACATGGCGCGATCAACCGCATGGTCGTCCTTGTCTGTGAAACGGCCCAATAGAGACAGGACCGGTTCCACATGTCCAAGACGACCATGCAACACATTGCGTCGCACGGTTTCCCGCTGCACCAGGGCGAATTCCTGAAACACAAAACCGACCTTGCGTCGCCATGACCGCGGCGGCTGTCGCTGGGGGTCAAGGCGCTGACCGAGAACCCGGCACGAGCCGCTCCACCCGCGCAAACGCCCATCGATCAGCTTGAGCAAGGTGCTCTTGCCCGCCCCTGACGCGCCAATAAGCGCAACACGTTGCCCGGCCTTGATGTGCAACTCGGAAATTGACAGCGTATTTCGGGTTTCGCGGCCATAGCGAAACCCGATGTCGCCCAATGAGATCGCACCTGCGGGCGTCATGAGCTTAGCCCAAGAGGCCATAGGCACGGGCGAGATCCCGCACCGGTTCATAGGCACCGGGGTCAGCGATGATGTAACCATCGGGGCTATAGACGTGCTGCAAAAGTTCCTGATGATCGGGGTCATTCAGCTTTAGCATGGCGTTGACGAACCGCTCCCGCAAATCCGCGTCAAGGCCGTCGCGCGCAATGACCCCGTGTGAGGGCAGGGACGGGGTTTCGCTGATCCAGATGACCTCTTGTTGCTGCTCGGGCGACAGCAGCAGTTCGGAATATTGGCTGGCACCGGCGGCATCGACCAGACCGCTGGCGACCGCTTGAATCGCTTGCTGATAGCCGCCGGCAAACAGCAGACGATCAAAGAAGGTGCTCGGGTCGGCGCCACGTTCCAGCAGGCCAGCCGCGGCAAATTCGTCAAGCGGATAGAGATAGCCGGATTCGGAAATCGGATCGGCAAAGGCGATGGTCTTGCCCTTCAGATCGGCAAGTTCCTTGATGCCGCGGTCGCGTCGGACAAATATCCGTGACGTGTAGGAGGGCTCGCCCCGATAAACTTCCTGCAGAATAATTTGGGCACCGACATGTTCATTTGCCAGCACGTAAGGCAAGGCTCCCATGAACGATATATCCGCATCGCCGTTGCGCAGAGCTTCGACAGCGGCCGCATGGTCACTGGTGACGAAGCCGCGCACCGGAATGCCGATCTCATCGCTTAACCATTCGGAAATTATGGCAATATCCCCGATCAGTTTTTCCGGGTTCTCCTGTGGGATAAAGGCAAGCACGAGATCATCGCGGCCCTGAGCAATCGCCCCCGACATCATCAGTGGGAGCGTTGCCGCCCCAAGCATAAAGCTACGTCTTTTCATCATTGCGGTGGCCCTCACTCAGTACATCTCTGCGTCATATTTGTCTTGTTTCTCTTGGAATGTTTCCCACAGGGCATCGGCGGTCTCCCAATCATCAGCGTCGACCGCGGCCCGCATATCACCCAGAATTCCTGCAAGCTCATAGACCTTTGGCTTGGCAGCCATGTTCATCATCCCGCTCGCATCCAGCGCCAGATCCCAGCCAACGGTTTTAAGCATCAGGCTGGCATTCTCCGCATCGCGATTGCGCGAGAAGGCATCATAGGTCGTGGCAAATGCGGTAAGCTCTTCCCACTCGACCCGGAACTCGGTGTTTTTGTCGTCAAACTCCTCATAGGGCTCGTCGATTTCACCGACTACGGTCACATAGGCCGTCAGGTCAGCGATTTCTTGCGGGTCAAGCTCCAACTCGTAGCGCGTATCGAACCAGCTGACGACGCTTTCAATGGTGGGCAAAGAGCCGTCATGAAAATACGGAGCGGTATGGCTGATACCGAGCAGGGTCGGCGTGGCATAGAACCTATCCATCGCCCCGTCATAGGTTTCACTGCCCGAGCCGATATTGTGGATCTGCCGATCGACGAAGGCCGCTGACGGTATATGGCAGGACGCACAGGACTTATCGTCCATCTGCGGGAAGGGTTTGCGAAACAGTGCTTCGCCCCGCAGTTCGCTATCCGATGCGCCTTCGGTCAATTTGCCGGCCTCATCAATGCGAGAATTCGGCAAGAAATCGATCTCGAGCATATAAGCGACTAACGCATCCAGCTGAAACTTGGTCGGCTCCGGCCCGGCAAACTCGTTCACGATGACGTTGCGGGTGAACTCTGCAAGGCTGGAAAACCGCCCGTCGTTTCCGTAGGGCGCGGTATAGCGCACGCCACGCAGTGACGGGAAATCCAGGCTTTTGCGGCGATGATCGTTGAACATCGGGTTGAAGAATGAGCCCCGCACATCCATTGCCCCCGGCTGATGGCTGATACCGGGAATGAAAAAGTCGCGGTTGACGTCACCGTTATTGTGACAGGTAGAACAGTTGATCCCCAATGAGCGCGCCGGCTCGCCCAGAATAAACGGGCTGTCAAACAGCATGTCGCCATAGGTGATCAGTGGCACGTCCGCCTCGTCTATCCCCATGCCTTCGGTGTTCAGGATCTGTTCGGGAAACGGGTCTTGATCGTTCAGGTCCGAACCGGGCGGTAGCCATGCCATGACCTTGACCTCGCCTTGGGCAGCCACGACGCCTTCGGGCAGCGGCGTCAGCGTCTGTCGCGGCAAAAACTGCTCTGGCTCAAAGTTTTCAATCAGGTAACTTTCAATTTTCTGCCGCGCATCGTCGAATGCTTGCGCGTTAGCGGCGATGACATGCGCGCCCGATATACCGCTCGATCCGACGGCGTTCATCAGATCGAGCCATGCCAAGCCGAGTGCCCGGCCTGATTCTGGGTCAGTCTCTTCAACAAAGCTTGCAAAACCGCGGTAAAGGCCTTGGGCCTCTAACGCTTTTTGATAGGCCTTGCCGGGCTGGTCGAGAAGCTCAGCCGCCTCATCAAGGGCAGAGCGGGTAAGGTGGGAGAGCGCTCGTGTCGTCACCTCATAAAGCTGTTGTCGATCTTCAGCATTAATCGCCTCAGATATTGCTTGATCCAGTTTTACAGCTTCGGTCTGAAAGAACTCGCGTGCCGGTCTGGTAATCTCGGCAGCAAGATGGGGCTCTTCATAGGCTTCACGCACCAGTTCCCACGGTACGGGCTCAAGGTCTGCCATGAATAGCATCGAGCGATAGGCCGCCGAAGCAGGGTGCCACGGCTCTTCCGTTACAATGTGGGCCGCGGCTGAAGTCACGCCAACGACGGCTAACGTAATCAGAGCAAAACTGGAGTTGCGTAAACGACTGACCATAGTCACCTCTCAGTGGCAAACGGCTATGGAAGCCGTAGTTGGTAATGATTGTCATTCGCAAGTACGGCTGAGCGGAGGAGAAGTCAACTTAGGGTAACCCTCGGCTGACCTCCGCAAGACGTCACCTATCTTCTGCATCGGAAGCAGCTTGTCGGGGAAGCACGACGATCCGCTGAAAGGCAGGGCGTGTTGACACGCTCAAGAAGGGCGTAGGATGTCCGAGTGGCAGTATAGCGAGCGCAAGCCTCAATCGTTGCGCTGAGCCTTCGCCGGTTCGCAAACTAGCCGCAGGGTCGGCCTTGCGGTTGCACTTGCGGTTGCATCTGGTGGGACAAGCGCAGGCTGGCAACGATTCCGGAGAGCGGAACTCTCAAAAGGCGAATCCTATGACGCATAGAAATACCACCCCGCAGTATAAAGCTGAGTTCCGCGCGCGCGGCGTTCGGCTTTTCGAAGAGACACCCCCATCCCGCCACCGATGCATTCCCCGCACACGCGGTGGGAATTACCGTTACGATTTTACCCACCAAAGTGTACAAGCAACATCTTGAGAAGATATAACAATACGGCAGGGGTCACGCCAAAAGCGGGGAAGGATGCGCGCGCTATGAACTTTACGGGCGGTGTGCACCCAGAGGTTGCGATTCGCGGCGGTTGGGTCGGTTGCGAAGGTTTCATTTGGTCTGACCATCTGCGTAACGCCAGCAATCGCCCGAAACGCGAAGGTACGCTCTGTCGCTATCTGCGGCATTGTACTCGGCCTACGACCTGGGTGAAGGACGCGTGGCGGGAATAAGTTTGTCATTTGCCAGGAATGCTGGGTGCATTCTTTGCGCAAGGTTTGTTGAATGAAGATCAGGATTGGCTGATACCGTTCGAGCCTATGGGGCTAACCTGCTGTATTGCAATTGTTTTAACGGCATTTTCTTTTTACTGAAGGTCAATTTTCGCGGATGTTCGGTCAAGGTGGTTGCGCCCTCCCGCAACCACTTTGACCGAACTGATATCGATATTCTTGCGAGACCCTTCTTCGGAAGGGTTTTTCGCATTTTGGGCCAGATCGATCATTGCCGTCAGCGCGCCGTCGAGTGTGAGGATGATCTCGCCGTCCTAATGCCTGAGCGTTACGCGTTCAATCAGCTCACGGATGACCTTGAGCCCTTGGGTGCGAATCTCTGGATCGGCCAAGGTCGCGGCCAAATCCTAGACCTTGCGGCGGTAGATCTCGGACAGATTGGGGTGGAGGCGCACCGGGGACGGGGGCGGAGCGGCGATTTCGCGGTCGAGTTCTTTGATCCGCTGCTCCATGTCGCTCAGTTTGGCTTGTAGGCCCGGTCTGCGGAGCCCTTCGGCAATCGCATCGTAGAGGCCATCAAGTTTGCGCGCCGTGGCATCGCGCTCAGATTGCAGACGGGCGCGCTTGGCCTCTTGCGCGCCATTATGGGCGTTTGTGGCCGTGCTATAGGCCGTCATGAAGCTCGCCACCGAATCCGGCTGCATCATCCCATTTTCTCAATTAACACAAAGAGACATGTTCCTCCGCCGCGTTCAGGATCCAGTCGCGGAATGCCTTAATGGCAGGATTCTCAAGTGCCTCTGCAGGATAGGCCAAATGGTATCCATACTGAGTGAGTTCCACCTGGGAGGTCCGAAAAAGCCGTCCGCCGGATAGCTCCTGCGCTATCAGGTGATCGCCGAGCGCTGCGCCTTGCCCGTCTATTACCGCCTGCACACGCACATTTGGATCGGGAATAATTAAATCATTCCGGGTGGAAACATAAGGTAAACCAGCAGCTTGATGCCAATCATACCAAGCGACGCTCCCCTCCCGATCCTGCAGAAGCGGAAGTTCCGGTAAGGTGGCTTGCAGGCCCAGCTCATCGATCCGGTTCGCGTAATATGAGCCCACGATCGGAAAGGCCGGGCAGGCGAACAGGAGCTCATTTGTCAGGTCGGTCCACTCGCCCCTTCCCCAGCGGATCACCATGTCTATGGTGGTGCCGCGCAAATCTATTAGCTCAACCAGCGGCTGAAGTCTGAGCGCGATCTTCGGGTGCTCGGACAGGAACCCCATAAGTCTCGGCGACAACCAGCGCGAGGCGAGGTAAGTCGAAAGCCCGATGGTGATCCGAGAAGGGTCCGTCTCGCGCAGGACGGAAATCTCGCGCTCCAATGCATTGAAGGCGGCCTGCGAGACATGCCAAAGCCGTCTCCCCTTATCGGTTAGATCGATCCCGCGGTGCCGCCGCATGAATACCGAAAATCCAAGTTCCTCTTCCAGTCGGGCGATCTGATAGCTGACTGCCCCCTTGGTGAGGTGCAACTCCTCCGCCGCTGCCGTCAAACTCATATGTCGTGCGACAATGTTAAAGAGACGGAGATTATCGTAATTCCGGAAACGCATATTTTCAGTTTAAATTTTTTTGACGCACTGTGCAAATCTTTTTGTTTGTCTGACGGACGAAAGAGCGACAACCTATCATTAATAAATGAACAACTGAGATATCTGGATGGCCGAATCTAACATCGCTCCGTTTGAATCGTTTTGTCGATAAGCGGATGCACTAGGGAGAAGTATTATGATTCCACACCACATCACTTCCGTCGATCAATCCGATAGGACGGTCCCTTACAATCTGCGCCAGACGGGCCGCACGCCTATCGAGATGCTGATCTTCACAAGGGTAAGAAAGTCGCCTTTTTGGCATCTCTCTATAGAGCAGGGCGCTTGGCGTGCGACGATCTATAATCGGATTTATCATCCCTTTGGTTATGTTCGCCCCGAAGACGGAGGGGCCATGGTCGAATATCGCGCGTTGAAGGAAAACGTAACCTTGTGGAATGTAGCGGTTGAGCGTCAAATTCGCGTTAAAGGTCCTGATGCAGAGGCTTTTGTCGATTATGTCATTACGCGCGATGCAACGAAAATTCCGGCAATGAAGGCGCGCTATGTAATTCTTTGCAATTCTAAGGGCGGGGTGCTCAATGATCCAATTCTGCTTCGACTGAGTCAAGATGAGTTTTGGTTTTCCCTTGCAGATTCTGATATTGGAATTTATCTGCAGGGTGTTAACCACGATAAATCTTTCGATGTCGAAATCGACGAACTTGATATCTGTCCGCTTCAAGTCCAAGGGCCCAAATCTCTTGCGCTGATGCAAGATCTTGTCGGCGACCAAGTGTCGCTATCAGAGATGCCTTATTATGGGCTCGCTGAGGCCAACATCGCCGGTTGCGAGTGCGTGATATCGCAGACGGGTTTCTCGGGCGAGGCCGGCTTTGAAATTTATCCACGCGATTCCACGCTACATGCCGAAGCACTCTGGTATACTATCTTGAAGGCTGGTGAGGCGCATAACCTGATGGTGACTGCCCCCCCGCATTGTCGGCGAATTCAGGCTGGAATTCTGTCATGGGGGCAGGACATGGATGACCAGCATAATCCGTTCCAATGCAATCTGGGATACCAAGTCTCACTTAGCGGCAAGGGCGAATGGAATAAGGCTGGTGATTACATCGGAAAACGAGCCTTGGAACAAATGCGCACCCAATTGCGCGCCGGTGAGCGGCCCTACAAACTCCAGTTGGTTGGACTCGTCATGGGTGGAAAGCCAATTGAGGATTTTGCGCCTGACTTCTGGCCATTAGCTACTGGAGAAGACCAGTCACCCTGTGGGTTTATCACATCCCCGTGGTATCATCCGGATATTGGGCGCAATATCGCAATGGGGTATGTTCCATTCGACGGCACGCTAAATCAACGCGGCTTTCCGATTGGTACTTACGGCAAGCAATTCAAGGCATATTTGCCGGATGAATACGCTGAATATCCAGGCCGGCCAGTCGACGCCGAAGTAGTTCCGATGCCGTTCACGAAATCCTATTTCGACAGCGCCAGAGAACGTTTTGCGACCTGACCGCATTTGTGGGCGTTGGGATCGGAATGTGGTCGAGGTGCGGCGGGACGCGGCAGCCGCCCGCGCGCGCCTCGAGACGCTGACCGGCAACGATGGCGGGGCGTGTATCTGAAAACTGCGTGGGAGACCCATATGACTCTGTTCAACTTGCGCAAACGTGATACGGCGGACCGGATGGCGGTTAATCCGCAAGCCGAGGCGCTGATCAGCGACTTCTCGATCGAGGTGATGCCGCGCACTGCCGACAGGGTGGAGGATTTTCGCGCGCTCCTGCCTGAAGGCACGCGGGTCTACATTGCCCATATCGACGGCACGCCGATTGAGGAAATGGTGCGTACTGCGTGCCGCCTGAACGCAGAGGGATTTGTGGTGATGCCGCATTTCCCCGCGCGTCTCATCCCCGACCGCGCCACGCTGGCCGACTGGATAGCGCGTTACCAGGGCGAGGCCGATGTGCGGCAGGCGCTGCTGCTGGGCGGCAGCGGAGCGCATCCGGCGGGGGAGTTCCACAGCTCGATGCAGTTGATGGAAACCGGGCTGTTCGACAAGGCGGGGTTCACCCGGCTTCATGTGGCAGGGCATCCCGAAGGCAATCGTGATATCGACCCCGCCGGCGGCACTGAAGTTCTGGATAGCGCGCTGCGGTGGAAGCAGGGCTTTTCCGAGCGCACGGCTGCCGAGATGGCCATCGTCACGCAGTTCATGTTCGAGGCGGGGCCGCTCATCGCCTGGGCCGAGGCGCTGCAGAAGGCCGCGATCACGCTGCCCGTCCATGTCGGAATCGCAGGGCCGGCGCGGCTGCAGACGCTGATCAGATATGCCATATCCTGCGGTGTCGGGGCTTCGCTCAAGGTGCTTCAGAAACGCGCGAGGGATGTCACCAAGCTGGTCCTGCCCTATGAACCCACCGAGGTGGTCACCGAATTGGCAGCCTATAAGGCTGCCAATCCCGACAGCAACATCGTCAGCCTGCATTTTTTCCCGCTGGGCGGTATTGCCCAGAATGCCAGCTGGGCCATCGCCCATGGCGGCACATCTGTCCGGCCACGATCCGCAGACTCGGACGGGCGAGCCTGAAAATCTCCATATTAGCCAAGCCTGCAGCAACCACGTTTTTATGGCTTGGCACAATCTTGAAATGCAGACCCATCAACATTGAAGGCAAAGGAAACGACATGACCACAGAACTCAGCCGCACCTCGGAGCTTGCTCACCGACACCGCGCTCTCGGCTCCGAACTCGAAGATTGGAATGGCATGGGGACCGCTTGGACCTACAACACTGACCCCATGGACGAACATGATGCCGTGCGCGAGGCGGCGGGAATGTTCGATATGTCACCGCTCAAGAAGGTCTTTGTTCGAGGGCCGGATGCGCAAGCGCTTCTCGATCACGCCACCAGCCGCGACCTGAGCCGCGTCACACCGGGTAAAGCCAGCTATCTCTCGGTCCTCACAGAAGAGGGTACGATGGCGGATGACGCGATCGTATCAAACAATGGTGGTGATGAGTGGATGATTGTGCATGGCTCTGGCAGCACACAGAAGATGCTGACCGCTTCAGGCGAAGGCCGGAATGTCGAAATAGCGCTTGACGATGACCTCCACAATGTTTCCGTGCAGGGGCCAAGATCGCTCGAAATCCTGAACCCGAACTGTAATGTAGATCTCGAAAAGCTCGGGTATTTCAATCATACTTTGGCCCAGATCTTCGGCCATCCTTGCCGAATTTCGCGCACGGGATATTCCGGAGAACGAGGGTATGAGATATTTGCCGACAGATCGGTCATCGTCGATATTTGGGATAAGCTGGCGGAGGCGGGGGTCATGCCCTGTTCATTCACAGCCCTAGACAAGGTGCGGATCGAGGCAGGGTTGCTATTCTATGATTTCGACATGAATAGCGCGCATACCCCTTGGGAGGTTGGTCTCGGCTTTACGGTGAACGCGGACAAAAAAGACTTCCGGGGGAAATCAGCTCTCATGGCTGCGAAGGGCAAGGAGCGGATCCAGAACGTAGGTCTTATCGTGGATCACCCGGACATGCTCAATGGGGAGGAGAGGCTACTCATCGGGAGCGAGGATGTCGGGATAGTCAACAGTCCCTGCTACTCCCACCGCATGGGAAAATCTCTGGCCCTCGGCCATCTACGCGCAGATATTGCCAATGGCACAGTGGTTCAGGTTGTGGGCGGCGACATCGAAACCACAGCAACGGTGAGCGCCATACCGTTTTATGATCCGTTGAAGACACGCCCCCATCAGTAGCTATAGCGAGTCAGACAAGATCCAATCCAGCTGGGGGAGGTGAACTGAGACGGGTAAGTAAAGTTCGGGAGCGGCTGGTCGATAGGTCTAGCGCTGCACCGACGTCAACATGAAATTATACCGTAAAAAAGGGAGGTAATTATGAAGACTGCGTCATTAGGGGTTTTCGGTTTCTTGGCCGTAATGGCTATGCCTGGAGAGGCAAAAGCCGAGTGCGGCGAAGTTTCCATCACCGAGATGAACTGGGCATCGGCAGCTATTGTCACCCAATTAGCCAAGTTTCTCATGGAGCAAGGGTATGGCTGCACGGTTACCGTGGTTCCATCCGACCCGACACCTGCGATGGTGTCCGTTGCCGAGAATAACGAGCCGCACATTATCACCGAGCTCTGGCTCAACGGCGTTGGTGACATTTACGACAGGTTGAAAGATGAAGGGAAGCTTGACGAATTGGCCCCGGTTTTAGATCCCGGAGGCGTAGAAGGGTGGTGGGTGCCGACGTATTTGGCTGAAAAACACCCAGAGCTTAAGTCGATTGACGGCGTGTTGGCCAATCCAGAACTGGTCGGAGGAATTTTCAATAACTGTCCAGATGGGTTTGGGTGCCGTATTCGAAACGACAATCTGGTTAGGGCCGTTGATATGGAAGGACACGGGTTAAAGGTGTTCAATCATGGATCGGGAGAGACGCTGGCAACATCCATTGCCTCGGCCTATGAAAATCAGGAAGCTTGGTTTGGGTATTACTGGGGCCCGACAGAGGTGATGGGTAAATATGATATGACCCGCGTATCACTTGGCAAATATCATACGGAAATTGATAGGGCCAATCAAAACGCGAACAACGCTGATCCGCAGATATCGGAATTCCCAGATGCTCCGGTTTACACAGTCGTTACAACGGACTTTAGGGAGCGCGAACCGGAAGTTGCTGAAATGATGAGCAATTTCACCATAGAGACAGACACGATGAGTGCTCTTCTTGGCTGGAAGAGTGAAAACTCAGCCTCGATCGAGGAAACGGTTGTGCGCTTTATTCAGGATCATTCCAACGCTTGGAGCAGTTGGGTAAGTGACGAGGCGCGCCAGAACTTGGGGAGGTTCATCGACTGATCCGAGGCAGTCGCGCAGGCGATACACGGTTGCAAAGGTTTGATCGGCTTGGCCGATAACTCGGAAGGCAAATTAATGGCCACTTACGATTTTATATTTGACCGTTTGGGTCTGCGTGACTGGTGTGGGGGCGAAGCAGATTTCGGCCCCACCGGCAAGCCCTTGTCGATGGCTGATTTGATGGCTCAAAGTAAAGCAAAAGAGGTCGAGGTGTCGGCTTGGGACACGCCCTTTCCCTCGCTGGATGCGCTGCACGACGCCTGTGCGGCGATCCCGCAATCGCGGGCTCTGACCCGCGGGCTGGAAGAGGGGT
>NZ_JAEIJD010000009.1 GCF_016307205.1 Pontibaca salina
CAAGGGGCTGCTGAACACCACTCCGCCCGTGCCGGAAGCAGAGGCCCTGAACCAGCGGGTCTGGAACCCCTTGCCCTATCACCGCTATCGCGGTGCGGACGAGTAACAGCCTGCTGAAATAGCCGCCAGTTAGGATTGCGGTGCGTGCAAGCTAGAAAAAACCCTAACCCAGATCTTGGGTTAGGGTTCGTTTATGTTGCCCACTTACGCCCCCTCCTGAACTGGATTGCATCGGTGTCGACCGGCCCCATTCGACGAGCAACCTGCTCGGCGAGGACTTTTGCGTCGCGAAAGAACAGCGTTTCTGGCTCCACTAAACTGGCAATGTTGTCAAAGAGAGGCCGAAGACAGTTCGGGCCAAGGCAAAGGGCCATTTGCACGCTATTTGCCGGGCCGAACCGCGCGTCCCTCCCAATGACAGCTGCCACCGGAAACGCTGATCCAGTGTCCGAATGCCGAGGATCGATTGCTTAGGGCAGCAGCCAAAACAGCCACTGCATGGCCCGACGCATTCCAGTACCGCCATGCTCCAGCGTCTTCTGAGACGATCCGAGTCATGGTGGGGGCATTTCAGTGTCTATTTGAGAACAACGGCTTAACATGTAGTGATGGAGGAGCAGGTGGGATTCGAACCCACGGGACCCGCAAAGGCCCGGTCGCTTTCAAGGCGACAGCAATCGACCACTCTGCCACTGCTCCGTCACGATTCCTTACCTAAACGCGTCCGATCTATTTGCCAAGGCCGGGATCGACACAAAGTCATGGAACTGATCCTGCGAGCAGATGAAACCGCAGGGTTCCGAACAACGACCTCTTCGGTGCCGCCGAATATATTGCAGAAACAATGGAAACTTTGATTTCGGCCATAGAAAAAGGGCTGGCGATCGCCAGCCCGGTGGGAAGACTGCAGAACTTTAGGAAAGTTTACATCTGTATCAAAACCGGCGTTAGAATGGGATTTCGTCATCCATATCACGTGACGAGGGCGCGCTGCTGCCGCCACCACCACCACCGCCATAGCGATCATCTTGTGGGCCGCTGTCATAGCCGCCACCAAAGTCACCCCCGCCGCCGCGCTGGCCGCCGCCTTCGCCGCGCCCATCCAGCATTGTCAAGGTGCCATCAAATCCTTGCAAGACGACCTCGGTTGAATAGCGGTCCTGACCGCTTTGATCTTGCCATTTGCGGGTCTGCAGCTTGCCCTCGATATAGACCTTGGAGCCCTTGCGCAGATATTGCTCGGCGATACGCACCAGCCCATCTTGGAAGATCGCGACCGAATGCCATTCGGTGCGTTCGCGCCGCTCGCCGGTGTTGCGGTCCTTCCAGGTTTCCGATGTGGCAATGCGCAGATTGCAGACTTTGCCCCCGTTCTGGAATGTCCGGACTTCGGGATCTCGGCCCAGGTTTCCGATAAGAATGACTTTATTGACTGATCCGGACATGTCGGCTCCTGCTGGTGTCATAAAAATTCGTTCGCCGCGAATCCCGGCAAGCGACCCGGCCACAGCCTATACCTCCTGCAGGAAGGTTGAAACACGGTTAACGATGGTGATCGCATCAAGACCTTCCAATTTTAGCGTTTGGCGGTATATTGCCCAGCAATAATAAAGGGACAGGATGTCAGCTGATGTATCGGATCGCGTCAGGGATCTTTGTTTTTGGTCTGGTATTGTCGGCAGGGGCCGACACGGCCGGTGCTGATGTCCTGAAAGATCGCGAGCGCCGGGCGATGTTCGCTTCAAAGACCAAGGTGCTGGATACGCGCGCGTCGGTGCAATACAACAATTCGGTCAGCCTGCAGCCACCAAGGGTAAACACGCCCGGAAAGTTCTCGAAAACCTATACCGGCAAATATCGGGGCGAATATTTTCAGATGGCGCAGGAAGCCGCGCGGCGCCATCGCATTCCCGAAGATCTTTTTGTGCGGTTGGTGCAGCAGGAATCAGGCTGGAATCCGCGCGCCAAATCGCACAAGGGCGCGCTTGGGTTGGCGCAGCTGATGCCACACACAGCGGCGGCACTGGGGGTGGACCCGGCGGACCCGTACCAAAATCTTGATGGTGGAGCGCGCTATCTGGCGCGCCAGTTCAGGGAATTCGGAACCTGGAAACTGGCGCTGGCGGCCTATAACGCTGGCCCTGGGGCCGTGCGCAAATATGGCGGTGTGCCGCCGTATCAGGAAACCCGCAATTATGTGGTGGTGATTGCCGGCAACTGACGCGAAGCGCGCCGGCGTTTTCTCGCTTATTTTTGGTGATCGGTCGGAGTTCTTGCAGCCGTGATGGTTTGGGCAGGGGAACCTTTGCGCCTGTCCGAGGTTGTGGAGGCAGAAATCGTACCCGTGGCCGGTTTGCGAGCCGGTCGGGGAAAAAGGGAGAGCACTGCCATGTCGACCCAAGTATTTTTACGCACCAGCGTCGCTGCTGTCACGTTTGCTTTGACCGCGCCATTCATGTTGAGCGCCGAGGACGCTGCGGTGAAGGAAATCACCGTGACCGCCGAGCCGGCCACCGCCGACGGGATGAATGCAATGATGTATTACCCTCAGATGGAGGCGGACCTGCAACAGGCAATTGCGGAACGGGTACCGGTCTCGGATGCGGCCAAGGGGTATGACGTGCATGTTTCCTTAAACAGGGTTGCGTTGAACGGTGAAACGATGCTGCCTGAAAGTCAGGAATTCAACTCCATGCAGGGCACCGTCACCATCACCAGCCCCCAGACAACTGCCGCGCCGCGCAGTTATCCGGTGAATCTTCGGGCCAGTTCAGCCGGGCCCGCCCCCGAAGGGTTCGTGACTATCGAACCCGGTCCGAACGAATTTTATTCGGCGATGATCGCTGCCTTTGCCGATATCGTGGCGCAGGATCTGCCCGAACATATGCCGACCGATTACGCCCGCTGAGGTGTATGATTTGGGTCAAACAGGGCCGTCGCGGGGAACTGCGGCGGGCTTCTCAGCCTGCAAAGCCGATTTTGTAAAGATGGATCTCATTCGCGGGGTGCCGTTCCGCATTGATCAGGCTGCCAATATGGTGATTGTACAGCGAGCGCCAATAAGGCTGAACAATGACGGCATCTTCGCGCAAAAGCTGTTCGATCTGTCTGATCACCTCACGCCGCTTGTCGGCAACCGCGATGGAATTGGCCAGCGTGATCAGCCGGTCGAACTCGGGGCTGGAATAGCCGGTCTCGTTCCAAGCCGTGCCCGAGCGGTAGGCCAATGTCAGGATCTGGATCTCGAGTGGTCGATGGTTCCACTGGGTTGCGCTGAAGGGGTGGCTGGTCCAATCTTGGCGAAAGCGCGGCCCCGGCAGGATCGTGCGCCGCACCTTGATGCCCGCGTCCAATAATTGAGCCGCCATGGCATCGCCGGTATTGCGCTGCCAATCGTCATCAATGGTGATGAGGTTGTGTTCATAATCGGCCATCCCGGCCGCTTGCAACAGTTCCCGGGCCTGTTCCGGGTCAAAGGGTGCGGCGCCGATATCGACATAGGCGGGATGAATCGGGCAGACATGGTGGTTTGCGGCGATTTCACCGCGATTGGTATAGCCCAGTTCCAGCAAAACCGCATTGTTCACCGCCAATGCGAGGGCGCGGCGCACCCGTGTGTCGGCATAAGGTTTGATGCCGTCGACTTCGGCGTTCTGGTTGCCGCGCAGCACGATGGTGGCGGCCGTCAGGGTCTGGGTTTTGGTCCAGCCAATCATATCCATCACATCGATGACGTCGCCGACGGTTTCATAAAGCAGGTCTATTTCACCGGCCCGCGCCGCACTTACCCAGTTGAAGGGGTCAGGGCCGTAATCAATGAATTCGACCCGATCGACGTAGGGGCCGCCATAAATCTCGGTTCCCCACCAAGGATGATCGGTGGCGCGTTCCAGGATGCAGGATTTGCCGACCTCGATGCTGACCGGGCGGAATGGCCCGGTGCCGATGCCATTTTCGAACGGGTCGCCGCCGGTATAGCTGGCGTGGGTGATCGCTGCCGGGAAATCCGACATATTGGCGATCAAGGCGACGTCGGGTGTGGAGAGCGTCAGCACCACCGTGTGATCGTCCGGAGTCGTCACCGCACCATCGCGCAGCTGCCCGGATTCATCGTCGATCAACCCACCCATGCGCGATGCCATCGAGTTCGCTGCCAAATCGGTGTCGCACCAGCCCTTGATGTTGCGTTCTACGTCGCGCGCGGTGAAGTCATCACCGTTGTTCCATTTGATACCTTTGCGCAGGTGCAGAATATAACCGGTCGCGTCCTCGTTCACTTCCCAACCTTGCAGAAGCATGGGCCGGAACGAGCCGTCGCTTTCGTATTCCACGAGGTATTCCAGAAAGCCCCGTGTCTGATTGCCCGGCTCGGACCATTCATAGGTGCGGGGATCTCCCAGAGCTTTGACAGTCATTTCAATGCGCAATGTACCTCCCGATTTTATCGCCGGCTGCGCTGTGGCGGGCTGCGCTGCATTGATCAGGCTATAAGCAGCGGCACCACCGACACCCAAAGCGGTGGCGCGGGTCAGGAATTCACGGCGTCCGATCTGACCAGCAAAATACTCGCTGGCATGCATCCGCGCTGCCGGATGGACTTTATCAGAGGGAGGAGGGGACTGTGTCATCCTGTTGCGGTTTCCTTCAATACGATCCGGCGTGACCAAGCGTCTCAGGCATCATTCGGCAGTAGTTTTCGGAAGGGGTCAAGCGCAGAGCGGGTGCACATGGATTTACTTCATAGGCCTGACGGATCAGCCGGCGCAGCCGCTGCTCGGCGCAGCGCGACCGGCGGGTGACCGGTTTGTTGCTGGATGAAGCGGGCGAAATGCGCGACGTCCTTGAAGCCCAGTTGCTGCGCGACTTCCGATACCGGTGCCTGCGTCTCGCCCAGCAATTGACGCGATGCATGTAGCAGGCGTTCGGTCAGAAGGGCGGCGGCGGACTTGCCGGTTTCGGCTTGGCAGGCGTGCGCCAGATCGGTCGAGGTGGTATTCAATGCGCGGGCATGGTCGGCCAATGTGGCACCACTGCTAAAGGTGCTTGCGAGTCGGGCAAAGTAAGCGCGGCTAAGGCTGCGCTCTTGCGTCTCGGGCGCGGTGGCCGGAGCGTCTTCAGGGATTTGGCGGCGCAACCAGATCGCGGCCAGATACGCATATGCCGTCATCGCGCTTTGGCCTAGCGGGCGACGGTCTGATTGCTCGCGTGCCAGCGAATCCAGCAAAAGGGTCAGGTCGGCCTGCGCCCGCGCGTCGCGGATCCGGAGATGTTGTACCGTTTCGGGAAAACGCAAGCCGCTGGACGGAGGGATAAATAACGCCTGTCCAAACCCTTGCCGCCCCATATCCAGCGCCATCAGGTGCCGCGCCGGAACGAAGATTGCATTATGCGTCCCGATGCCGGTTCGCGCGCCGTCCAGCAGCGCGACGCCCTGACCGCGGGTAACCCAGATTAGGACGTGATCGCCCCAGTCATGTACAAGATCCAGTTTCCAACTGCCCCCTTTCGACAGCTGCCCGAGGGTGACTAAATGGATTTCGGTGGATTCAGAGGGAGCGAAATTCATAATGGTCCGGGCTCTTTCCGTCGTTCGTATTTCAGGTCAGCCCGCTTGCTCACCGCCACGCGGTTGCAGCCTGTGCCACTTGTCCAGCCGTGAGCGAAACCAGGTACGCTGGCGTTTTGCAAATTGCCGGGTCGAGATGACGACACGGGCACGGGCCTCGTCCAATGTACACGTGCCACGGCGATAGGCCACCAATTCGGGCACGCCGATGGCCTTGAAAGCGGGCAGGGTGGCATCAAATTGCCGATCCATCGCCGCAACTTCGTCCAGGGCGCCCTGTTCCAGCATCTGGTCGAATCGCGACAGGATTCGTTGGTTGAGCCAGTCGCGCTCGGCCTCGATCAAAAGCGGCACGGTCGCGGTGATCGGCAGATCCGGGGGCGGGGTGTGCGCCTGCCATTCGGCTAAACTGCGCCCGGTCGCTGTGCGGACTTCCCAGGCGCGCTGCACCCGGGCGCGGTTTCGCAGGTCGATCCGCGCCGCACTGCGGGCGTCCAACCCGGCGATCAGTGCATCCAGCGGCATCGCATCTGCGTCGCTGCGGATGCTGGGCGGGGTCGGCGGGATTTCCGCCAGCCCCTCGGTCAACGCGGCAAAGTAAAGACCGGTGCCCCCGACAATGATCGGGCGTTGAGCACCTTCTAAGATCGGGCGCACCTCACGTAGCCAGTGCCCGACCGAGTACGGCTGATCAAAAGCGACATGACCATAAAGTCGGTGCGGCGCGACAGCTTCGTCCTGCAATGAGGGCCGAGCAGTGATGACACGCCAGCAATCATAGACTTGGCTGGCATCGGCATTGATGATCACGCCGCCTGCCTGACGGGCGATCTCAAGTGCCAGCGCTGACTTGCCCGAAGCCGTCGGGCCGGCAATCAGCACCGGGCAGTCTGAGGGGATCGTGGGAAGGCCGCTAAAAGCGCTCATACTGTGGTCCCTTTGGGGTTGTGATGGCAAAGTCACATTGTTGCCCAAGGCACATTGAACCCCGGCGCGATTTGCTTCATTTTACAATTAAATTAACCCCGTCCAGCGGTGGAGCGCAACATGACCCCTTCCGACACATTTCCCGAGCTGCAGTCTGAAACAACCTATAAACGGGTCTTGTTGAAGATTTCCGGCGAGGCGCTGATGGGCGATCAGGCCTATGGCCTGCATCCGCCAACCGTTGCGCGCATCGCCCAAGAGGTGCAATCGGTGCGGGATCTGGGGGTCGAGATCTGCATGGTGATCGGGGGTGGCAACATCTTTCGAGGGTTGCAGGGCTCGGCTCAGGGGATGGAGCGCACCACCGCAGATTACATGGGCATGCTGGCCACAGTGATGAACGCGCTGGCCATGCAAAGCGCGCTTGAGGCGCTGAGCATCCACACCCGCGTGATCAGTGCCATCCGCATGGACGAGGTGGCCGAGCCCTATATCCGCCGCCGTGCCGTCCGCCATCTGGAAAAGAAACGCGTCTGCATCTTTGCCGCAGGCACTGGCAACCCTTATTTCACCACGGATACAGCAGCAACTTTGCGAGCGAATGAAATGGCGTGTGAGGCGATCTTCAAGGGGACCAAAGTGGACGGGGTCTATGACAAGGACCCGGCGAAATTCGACGATGCGGAACGCTATGACACGATCAGTTATGATGACGTGCTGACCAAGCGGCTTGGTGTCATGGATGCCAGCGCGATTGCCCTTGCGCGGGACAACAACTTGCCGATTATCGTCTTTTCACTGGACGAACCCGGTGGCTTTCGCGGCATTCTGGCAGGTCGTGGGACCTATACAAAGGTGTATGGCTAACGCTATAGACCGACAAATGGCGCGATCAGGATTGAGGAGAGCTGTATGTCAGCAGATTTTGAACTGGATATAGGCGATCTGGAAAGACGCATGGAAGGCGCACTTGCGGCGCTGCGCACGGAGTTCGCTTCGCTGCGCACCGGGCGGGCCAGCGCGTCGATGCTTGAGCCGGTGATGGTTGAAGCCTATGGCCAGCGCACCCCGATCAATCAGGTCGGAACCGTAAACGTACCCGAGCCGCGCATGGTGACGATCAACGTCTGGGACAAGAGTATGGTCGGCAAGGTGGAAAAGGCGATCCGCGAAAGCGGGCTGGGAATTAATCCGCAGCTGAACGGCACAATCATCATGCTGCCGATTCCGGAACTGAATGAAGAGCGGCGCCGCGAGCTTACCAAAGTCGCCGGTCAATATGCGGAAAGCGCCCGTGTGGCGATCCGCAATATCCGCCGCGACGGCATGGACCAGATCCGCAAGGCCAAGGCGGATAATCTGTCTGAGGACGATCAGAAGCTCTGGGAGAACGAGGTGCAGGAACTGACCAACCGCAATATCGCCATTGTGGACAGCCAGTTGGAAACCAAGCAAGCCGAAATCATGCAGGTCTGAACCTAGTTGATGAAAGCCAGTTTTCTCAATGCACCCAAGGGCGGGCCGCGCCACGTTGCCATCATCATGGATGGCAACGGACGCTGGGCCACCATGCGAGGGCGGCCACGGCTGTTTGGGCATCATGCCGGTGCGCGCCGCGTGCGGGAAATACTGAAGGCCTGTCCGGACCTTGGGATCAAATACCTGACGATATTCGCTTTCTCGACCGAAAACTGGAAGCGCACGCAGGACGAGGTGGCCGGGCTGATGAGCCTGTTTCGGCGCTATATCATCAAGGAAACACGGGCGCTGAGCGCTTATGGCGTGCGGGTGCGCTTTATTGGTGATCGCCCGCGACTGGACGCCAAGCTGATCGCATTGATGGATGAGCTTGAAGCAGAAACCAGCAATAATGACCGCGTTCATCTGACAATCGCGCTGAACTATGGGGGCCGTGACGAGGTCGCCCGCGCGACCAAGCGGTTGGCGCAAGATGTGGCCGAAGGTCATCTGCGCCCGGAAGACGTAGATGAAGAAACGCTTCCCCGATATCTGGATACCCATGTTTTGCCCGACCCGGATCTGGTGATCCGGACCAGTGGCGAGGCGCGGATTTCTAACTTTTTGCTTTGGCAGTCGGCCTATGCGGAATATGAGTTCATCGACACGCTTTGGCCTGATTTTACTGCTAGTGAGTTACGCAATCTTTGTATCAGCTATGGGGCGCGGGATCGACGCTTTGGCGCGGTAACGTCATGAGCGCGCAGGGGCGGTGGTCAGATCTGGGCCCGCGTATCGGCTCGGCAGTGGTTCTTGTGGCGGTATCGCTGGCGGCGGTGTGGATCGGCGGCGCGGTGTTTCAGGGCTTTATCGCTCTGGCTTGCAGTGCGATGGTCTGGGAGCTGACACGGATGCTGGACCCTGCGATGCGAAATCGGGCGGTTCCGTTGGGCCTACTGGGGGGCGCGGCAATCTTTGCAGCGGTATATCTGCCCGCCATCGCGGGAATCGCTCTGTTGCTGGCTGTCGCGCTTATCGGCGGCGCGGTCCTGTCGCGCCATCGGGTGATCCTTGTGCTTTACGGTGCGCTGATCCTGTTGGCGGGCTATGAAATGATCGCCTTGCGCGCGGTTTCGGTTGTCTGGCTGCTGTGGTTGATTTCTGTCGTCATCGCCTCGGATGTGGCCGGGTATTTTGCCGGCAAGGTCATCGGCGGGGCGAAGTTCTGGCCCCGGATCAGTCCCAACAAGACCTGGTCGGGCACCGGCGCAGGTTGGCTGGGGGCGGCGCTGGTCGGACTGGGCTTTGCCGTGACGCAAAACGTCACACTGGCGCTGGTGCCGATGTCAGTGCTGGTCGCGTTCGCAGCGCAGATGGGTGACATTGCCGAAAGCGCGATCAAACGGCGCGTCGGTGTCAAGGATTCCAGCGGGCTGATTCCGGGCCATGGCGGGTTCCTTGATCGGTTCGATGGTATGCTCGGGGCGGCGCTATTGGTTCTATTGATCGGCGCATGGATAGGCCTGCCGCAAGGGACGTTCTGATGCGGCGGGTGACGATCCTTGGAGCCACGGGATCGGTGGGGCAGAATACCATCGACCTGCTCACGCGAGCACCCGATGCTTATGACGTGGTGGCGCTGACCGGCGGTGGCAATATTGCACAACTTGCCCGCGACGCCATTGCGCTGAACGCTGAAATTGCGGTGACAGCGCATGAAAACCGGCTGCAGGACCTGCGCGCCGCACTGGCGGGCAGCGGCGTCGCCGCGGCGGCAGGTGCCGAGGCACTGGTCGAGGCGGCGGCGCGACCCGCCGATTGGGTTATGTCGGCGATTGTAGGCGCGGCGGGGCTGAAGCCGGGGCTGATGGCGCTGCAGCAGGGCGCGACGCTGGCACTGGCCAACAAGGAATCGCTGGTTTGCGCCGGGGCGCTGGTGCGCGAGACGGCTGCCCGTAACGACGCCCGGTTATTGCCTGTGGACAGCGAACATTCCGCTGTGTTTCAGGCCTTGGTGGGCGAGGACATGGCGGCGGTCGAGCGGATTATCCTCACCGCCAGTGGCGGTGCGTTCCGCGACTGGCCGCTGGAAGCGCTGGAGCGGGCGACCTTGGCCGAAGCCTCCTGCCACCCGAATTGGAAGATGGGCCAGCGGATCACGATCGATTCGGCTTCCATGTTTAACAAGGCAATGGAAGTTATTGAGACCTATGAGTTATTTGAAGTCGAGCCCGAACAGATCGAGGTCCTGATCCACCCCGAATCGCTGATCCATGCTCTTGTCGGCTATCGAGACGGTGCGCTCATGGCGCATGTTGGTGCGCCGGATATGCGCCATGCGATCGGCTATGCACTGCACTGGCCCCAGCGCCGCGATCTGCCGATCGAGCGCCTTGATCTCGCGCGGATCGGACAGCTTAGCTTCACTGCGCCCGATGAAATACGCTGGCCAGCGCTGCGGCTGGCGCGCGCGGTCATGGTCCGTGGCGGGTTGAGCGGCGCGGTATTCAACGCCGCCAAGGAACGGGCGCTTGACGGGTTTATCGCCGGGCGCATCGGATTTTGCGACATGGCGCGGGTGGTTGAGGATGTGCTGAGTCGATTTGAATCCGATCCGGGGGTTATCGATGCCGCAACGACTCTTGATAACGTAATGCAAACCGACCATCTCGCACGCATACGCGCCGACGAAATGATGGCGAAACGGGTAAGGTAGATTTCTTGGATATTCTCGCATTAATTCCGCAGTTTGGCGGGCTACTCTATACCATTGTCGCCTTTATTGTTGCGCTGTCGGTCATCGTCGCGGTGCATGAATACGGTCACTACATCGTCGGGCGCTGGTCCGGCATCCATGCCGAGGTGTTCAGCATCGGATTTGGCCCGGTGCTGTTTTCGCGCCGCGACAAACGCGGCACCCGCTGGCAGGTCGCGGCGCTTCCCTTTGGTGGGTACGTGAAGTTTTTGGGCGACGCGGATGCCGCGTCAGGCAAGGATGGCGCGGCGATGCAGGTTGCGGCCCAAGATCCGTCGCAATTGCGCCGCACCATGCATGGGGCTCCGCTCTGGGCACGCACGGCGACGGTGGCGGCGGGACCGGTCTTTAACTTTGCTATGTCGATCCTTGTTTTCGCCGCGATCTTCATGTTCCGGGGCGTCGCGACCGACCCGTTGACCGTTGGCGAACTGCGCCCGTTGCCCGAGGCTTCTGCCTATGATTTGCGCGCCGGGGACGAGGTGCTGGCAATCGCGGATTTGCCCGCGCCGGCGTTCGATGACCCGGCGGCGTGGAGTGACTTTATCGCCGCGATCCCGCGCGAGCGGGTTCTGGATTATCGCGTTCGCCGCGACGATATCGAGACGACGGTATCAGGACCTTATCTGATGCCGCCCTTGGTCGTGCAGGTTGCGCCGCGCAGCGCCGCGATGGATATCGGCCTGAAACCGGGTGATGTGATCCAGTCCATAGCGGGAAACACGGTGTTCGCGTTTGCACAGTTGCGCGAAGCCGTGGAAACATCGAATGGCGCGCCGCTGGCATTGAACGTGTGGCGCGATGGACAGGAATTGGAGTTCGTCCTTGTGCCCCGGCGCACCGACGAGCCCGCAGCCGACGGCGGTTTTCGTAATCAATGGCGGATCGGGATCGCCGGCGGGATGGCATTTGTCCCGGCCACACATGCGGCGGGGCCGGTTCAGGCGCTGACGGGCGCGGTGGTCCAGACATGGGAGATTATCCGCGGTTCTCTGTCGGGGCTTTGGCACATGGTGACTGGCGCGATCAGCACCTGCAACATCTCTGGCCCGATCGGTATCGCCGAAACTTCGGGGGCGATGGCCAGTCAGGGGGCGCAGAGCTTTGTCTGGTTCATCGCTGTGCTGTCCACTGCCGTAGGGCTGCTAAACCTGTTTCCGATCCCGGCGCTGGATGGCGGCCATCTGATGTTTTACGCCTATGAGGCAGTGGCGGGAAAGCCCCCGAGCGACAGCGCGCTGCGGATCCTGATGGCCATCGGTATCTCGTTGATCCTGTCATTGATGGTGTTTGCGATCAGCAATGATCTGTTCTGCTGATCTGCGACCCTTTCGACCGTTTAAACGAATTAGAGGCCTGCCCCTTTGGGGTGGCGCGGCTCGGATCGTGGCGTGATTCTCCGAACCGATTAGAACGACGGACTGAAATTGATGGGCGCCAACAATTGGCTCGTTGGTGCTTTGCTGTTTTGACAAGGCCGAACAATCCCGTTACTCCAAGCGTAATACGGGCAGGAAGTGAGTTATCGAGATGAATTTGGGCAGTCTTTCGCATACATCCTGCGAGCGTCGTAACAAGAAGACCAATATCTTGAATCGGTCGCTTCCGGTTGTTTTCCCCCTGTTTGCAGCGGCTTTTATCTATACTGCAACAGGCGCGCAGGCACAGACATATAGCTTTAACCGGGTTGAGGTCGAAGGCAACCAGCGGGTCCCGACTGGGACCATCGCTAATTATGTCGGTCTCGAAGCCGGCAAGCCGGTCACGGCGGGCGAGTTGAATGATGCCTATCAACGCATTCTTGACAGTGGCGTTTTTGAAACAGTCGAGATTGAGCCGCGTGGCGGTACGCTGCACATCCAAGTGCGTGAATACCCGACGATCAACAGGATCAATTTCGAAGGTAATCGTCGGCTGAAAAGCGAGAATCTGGCTAAGATCATCGAATCGACCGAACGCCGTGTGTTCAGCCCGGCCCAGGCCGAACGCGACGCCGCTACTTTGGCCGAAGCCTATTCGCAGCAGGGGCGCATCGCCGCAACCGTGCGTCCGCGGATCATCAAGCGCAGCAATAACCGCGTCGATCTGGTTTTCGAGATCGCCGAAGGGGCGACGACCGAGGTCGAGCGGGTCAGCTTTGTCGGCAACCGCGCCTATTCCGACGGGCGGCTGCGCCGGGTGCTTGGGACCAAGCAGGCGGGAATTCTACGTGCCTTTGTCAGCTCCGACACGCTGATCGAAGAGCGGATCGAATTTGACAAACAAGTCTTGCGCGATTTCTATCTGTCACGCGGCTATGTCGATTTCCGGGTAAACAGTGCCAATGTCGAATTCACCCGCGAACGCGACGCCTTTTATCTGGTGATGAACATCACCGAGGG
Organism: Pontibaca salina; assembly: GCF_016307205.1. Lineage (GTDB taxonomy): Bacteria > Pseudomonadota > Alphaproteobacteria > Rhodobacterales > Rhodobacteraceae > Pontibaca > Pontibaca salina. Next base: position 13,088 of record NZ_JAEIJD010000009.1, read on the forward strand.
CCAGCAATTCCACTTTGGCAATATAACCACGGTAAGCGAGATCCCCGAGGCCAATGCCGCCGATTTCCAGGCCGCGCTCAAGGTCAAGCCGGGGGTGGTCTATTCGCCATCATTGGTTGAAAATTCGATCGCCCGGCTGGAGCGCTTAGCGTTGCGTCAGGGCATTGATTTCCTGCGGGTCGAGCCGCGCATCACCCGCAATGAGCGCAACCAAACGCTGGATGTGGTTTTCGCGCTGACAAAAGGGCCTCGTGTTTTCGTCGAGCGCATCGACATCGAGGGGAACACCACGACGCTGGACCGGGTCGTGCGACAGCAGTTTCGCATTGTTGAGGGCGATCCTTTCAATCCGCGCGAAATCCGTGAAAGCGCTGAACGCATCCGTGCATTGGGCTATTTCGCCGGCGCCGATGTCGACGCACGGCAAGGGTCCAGCCCACAACAGGTGGTCGTCGACGTCAATGTCGAGGAACAGCCGACCGGCTCCTTGAGCCTGGGCGGGTCGTACTCGGCCAATGATGGCTTCGGCATCGCGCTCGGCCTCTCGGAGAATAACTTTCTGGGACGGGGCCAGCGGCTGTCGTTTTCGACCTCGACGGCCGAAGACACAGAAGAATACGTGCTCAGCTTTGTCGAGCCATATCTATTGGGCCGGGATCTGGCGTTCGGGATCAACATGGGGATCTCGAGCCGTGACTCAAGCTTTGCCAACTACAACACCGATCGCGCGTTCTTTAACCCATCCCTGACGTTTCCTTTGGGTGAAAACAGCCGCTTGCAGGTCCGCTATTCTTGGCAGAAGAGCGAGATGGAAACGCGCGGCGATGACGTGAAAACCGGCGTGGTGATCGGCAGCGAAATTGATTTCGGCGAGCGGGACACCAGTTCGTTGGGCTTTACTTACAGCTATGACAGCCGCCGCACCGGTTTGAACCCGAATGCGGGTTGGTTGCTTGAGCTTGGTGCCGATTTTGCTGGCTTGGGGGGCGACAATGAATTCATCCGCACCAATGCCAAAGCCATTGCCCAGACCCGGATCTTGAACGAGGAGGTCACCCTGCGCGCCACGTTCGAGGGCGGTGCACTGCATTGGCGCGGTGACAATTTCAGCCGCACCTTGGACCGGTTCATCTTAACCAGCGATACTTTCCGCGGGTTTGACCCGGCGGGAGTCGGGCCTCGCGATTTTTCGAACGGGGTCAACGATGCGCTAGGTGGCAACCTCTATGCGGTCGCGCGGTTCGAGGCCGAATTCCCGCTTGGCCTGCCCGAAGAGCTGGGCCTGCGCGGCGGCGCGTTTTATGACGTCGGAAACCTGTGGGATCTCGACAATGCGAACACGGCTGCCGCCGGTGCCGATATTCAGGGCGCGGACGGGGCCTGGCGCCAAGTGGTCGGGCTGTCGCTGCTCTGGACCACGGGGATCGGGCCGCTGCGGTTCAATTTTTCCAAGGCTATTAGCAAGGAAGATTACGACGAGGAGCGGTCTTTCGATCTGACCATTCAGGCCCGTTTCTAAGGTGCCGATTGGCGGGGGGATAGCCCGTTCAGGGGCCGGGGCGATGTTTGCCCTGGCCTTAACGTTTGGCACCTCGCTGGGTGCGCAAAACTGGTCGCCGGATCTATCCTATAGCCTACCTTACAGCGCGATCCTGACCGTTGCGCCCGACCGTCTGTTTATCGAATCCGCCTATGGGCAGCGCGTGGTCCGCGAGATCGAGACCGAAGGCGCCGCCTTGGCGACCGAAAACCGTCGTATCGAATCCCAGCTAATGGCGGAAGAGCAGGAACTGACGGGTCTACGCGCCGAGATGGACCCCGGCGAATTTCGCGCTTTGGCCGATGCCTTTGACCAAAAAGTTCAGCGCATCCGGCGCGAGCAGGATGCCAAGGCCCGTGAATTGGGCGAACAGCAGGACCGTGCGCGCAGCGAGTTTCTTGAGGTCGCCCGGCCGGTCTTGGTGACATTGATGCGCGAAAGCGGGGCCAGCGTGATCCTGCAGCGTTCGAGTGTGTTTCTGAGTGCCGACAGCACCGACATCACCGATCTGGCAGTTGCCCGGATCGATGCCGAAATCGGCGATGGCACGCAGGATTCGGAAGTGAGCGATCAGGACCCGCAATAGCGCGCCTTGCCGAGGCCCCCACAGGTTGATAGCTAGGCGCGCATAGCTGCCAGAACCGAGAGACGGAAAATGACAGACAATTTGCAAAGCGCGGATATCCAGTTGATTCAGGCGATCCTGCCGCATCGTTACCCGTTTCTATTGGTGGACCGGGTCGTAGATATCGACGGCACCAACAGTGCCACGGGCATCAAGAACGTCACCATGAACGAGCCGCATTTCCAAGGTCATTTTCCGGGGACGCCGGTAATGCCCGGCGTGACCATAGTCGAAGCGATGGCACAGACAGCGGGGGTGATGATCGGCACCGCTCTGGACATGGCTGACAAGGATTTGCTGATTTATTTCATGTCCATTGATAAATGCAAATTCCGCCGCAAGGTCGGCCCCGGCGATGTACTGGAAATGCGCGTGACCACGTTGCGTGGCAAACCGGGCGGCAAAGTCTGGAAGTTCCGCGGCGAGGCCACAGTTTGTGGTGAGCAGGCCGCCGAGGCCGAGTTTACCGCGATGATCGATTTCCCGAAAGCCTAGGGGATGGGGGGTATCCATCCTTCGGCCGTGATCGAACCGGGCGCGACCATCGGCGCCGAGGTGTCCGTCGGCCCGTTTTGCGTGATCGGCGCGAATGTTGTCCTCGCTGATCGGGTCGAGGTGAAAAGCCATGTTGTCATTACCGGCAATACCGAAATCGGTGCCGATACAGTGATCTTCCCCTTTGCGGTGATCGGCGAAATTCCGCAGGATTTGAAGTTCAAGGGCGAACAAAGCCGTCTGGTGATCGGGGCCCGTAACCGGATCCGCGAACATGTGACGATGAATCCCGGCACCGACGGGGGTGGCGGGATCACCCGTATTGGCGATGACGGGCTGTTTATGGCCGGGTGCCACATTGCCCATGACGCCCAAGTGGGTGACCGCGTGATCGTGGTCAATTCGGCGGCTATCGCCGGTCACTGTGTTCTGGGCGATGATGTTATCATCGGCGGTCTTTCAGGTGTGCACCAATTCGTGCGGATCGGGCGCGGGGCCATCATCGGGGCCGTGACTATGGTGACCAATGATGTGATTCCCTACGGTTTGGTCCAGGCCGAACGGGGCCGACTGCACGGTCTCAATCTTGTCGGCCTGAAGCGGCGCGGCGTGTCGCGCAGCGATATTTCAGCATTGCGCGCGGCATTTCGCGAATTGGAGCAGGGCCGGGGCACGTTTCAAGAGCGCACCAATAGATTGAAACAGGGCAGCGACAGCGAATATGTCCGGGAAATCGTCGATTTCGTCACCGCCCATAGCGACCGCCATTTTCTGACCCCCGGAGGCTGAAGGCGATGCTGGCATTGATTGTCGGATCAGACGATTTGCCCGCTGCATTGCTGGCGGAACTGGACCATCCGCCCCTCATTTGTGCGCTCGAAGGCCATGCACCTGATGGCATTGCGGTTGATATTCTATTTCGGCTGGAACGGCTGGGCACATTTCTGGCCGATCTGAGCGCCCGCGGCGTGCGCGAGGTTTGTTTGGCGGGCGCAATAACCCGTCCGAAAATTGACCCGCAAAAGATTGACGCGGCGACCATGCCGCTGATCCCGATTTTGCAAGACGCGATGATGAAAGGCGATGACGGCGCATTGCGCGCAGTGATCGCGATTTTTGAAGATGCGGGTTTTGCCATCCGTCCGGCGCATGAGATTGCGCCGCGATTGCTGCCGCCGCCGGGCTGCCCGACGCGTCGTCAGGTCGATCAATGTGCCCAAGCAGATGCACTTCGCGGGGCGGCGCTTGTCGGGGCCATGTCGGATGTCGATGTGGGACAATGTTGCGCTGTTCATAATGGTCAGGCACTGGCAATCGAAGCGTTGTTCGGAACTGACTGGCTGCTGGCGAGTCTGCAAGATCGGCCCGATGGGGCGGGCGGTATCCTGTTCAAGGCACCCAAAACGCAGCAGGATCGCCGCGTGGATCTCCCGGCCATCGGGCCACGTACAGTGACTGGCGCGGCGCGGGCGGGGCTGGACGGGATCGTGATTCAGGCCAAAGGGGTGCTGGTGTTGCACCGTGCGCAAGTGATTGCCGAATGTGATCGGCTGGGCCTGTTTCTTTGGGTGCGGGCAAACTGATGCGGGTGTTCCTGATCGCAGGCGAACCGTCTGGCGATGCTCTGGGCGGGGCCTTGATGGAAGGGCTGCGCCAATTGGTGCCGGACATTTCTTTCGACGGGATCGGTGGGCCGTTGATGCAGGCGCAAGGGCTGCAAAGCCGGTTCGCGATGGATGAACTCAGTGTTATGGGCTTGGCCGAAATCCTGCCCAAATACCGGCATCTGAAACGCCGGATTGCCGAGACTGCACATGCGGTGATCGATACTGCGCCCGATGTGCTGATTACCATCGATAGCCCGGATTTCTGCCTGCGCGTGGCGCGACGGGTCAAGGCCGGTTCGTCCATTCGCACAGTCCATTATGTCGCGCCCTCGGTCTGGGCCTGGCGTCCGGGGCGGGCAGCGAAGATGGCGCAGGTGATTGATCATGTGCTGGCGCTGTTGCCGTTCGAACCGCCCTTGATGGAAGCGGCGGGAATGGCATGTGATTTTGTCGGCCACCCGGTTGTCGCGCAAAAGCAGGCCAGCGCCGCTGAGATTACCGCCTTTCGCGCTTCCTATGATCTGGATGCGCCTTATGTTCTGGTTTTGCCCGGGTCGCGCCGCGGCGAAGTGGCGCGGCTGGCGCCGATTTTTGGCGCGGCGCTGACGGTGTTTGCGGCCCGCCATCCGGGACTGAAGCTGGTGCTGCCTGCCGCCGCCTCGGTCGCGGCACTGGTGCACGAGCAGACCGCACATTGGCCGGTTCAGCCGGTTGTTCTTGACCCGCGCGACCACGACCCAGATACGGCACGCGCCCATAAGCGCGCAGCCTTTGCCGGTGCCGAACTGGCGCTCGCGGCTTCGGGCACGGTGTCGCTGGAACTGGCAGCGGCGCAGACGCCGATGGTGGTGGCCTATGATTTCCATTGGCTGACATGGCAGATTATGCGGCGCATGGCGCTGATCGATACCGCGACGCTGGTCAATCTTGTCTCTGACACCCGCACCGTACCGGAATGTCTGGGCCCTGCGTGTAAACCTGATCTGATTGCCGAACGGCTGGGGCAGGTTCATGCTGCCCCGCAGGCGCAGGAAAAGGCGATGGCGCTGACCATGCAGCGCTTGGGGCAGGGCGGCGAGCCGCCGGGGTTACGTGCCGCGCGGGCCGTGTTGGCCGGGTTGGCTCAGTAACCCCGCCAGATCCAGCCACCGCCAAAGATCCGGCTGCCCTCGGATTCATAGAACACACACGCCTGCCCGGGTGAAACGCCCTCCTCGGGGGACAGAAGCTCCACTGTTGCTTCGGTGTCCGAAATGGGCCGCAGGATGGCGTCGCGCGCCGGTCGGGTCGAGCGCACCTTGACCGAAATCTGCCATTCCGGACGGCTGGTCATGGGCGCATCGCCCAGCCAGTTGATCTCGCGTACCGGCACCGTGCGGGTCGCCAGCATGTCTTTGGGGCCGACGATTACATGTCTCTTTTCGACATCTAGTTTTACCACGTAAAGCGGCTCGGTCAGCCCGCCGATGCCCAAGCCCCGGCGCTGGCCGACAGTGTAGTGGATGACGCCGGCATGTTCCCCGAGGACCCGCCCATCGGCATGGACGATTTGTCCGGGATCTGCGGCACCGGGGCGCAGTTTCTCGATCACGCTCGCATAATCGCCGTTTGGTACGAAACAGATATCCTGACTGTCGGGCTTGTCGGCCACGGACAGCCCGTATTGCCCAGCCAAATCGCGGGTTGCCTGTTTGCTGGGCAAATGGCCCAGCGGAAAGCGTAAGAAATCCAGTTGTTCCGGCGTTGTCGGGAACAGGAAATAGCTCTGATCGCGATCGGCATCGGCGGCCCGGTGCAATTCTGGCCCGTTGGCACCGGTCAAGCGCTGGATATAATGCCCCGTCGCCATGCAATCGGCATCCAGATCACGGGCGGTTTCCAGTAGATCCTTGAATTTGACGCGCTCGTTGCAGCGAATGCAAGGCACAGGCGTTGCACCCGCCAGATAGCTGTCGGCGAATTCGTCGATCACTGCATCGCGGAAGATGTTCTCGTAATCCAGCACGTAATGCGGAAAGCCGCGCTCTTCGGCGACCCGGCGGGCATCGTGAATGTCGATCCCGGCGCAGCAGGCGCCTTTTTTCGCCAAGGCTGCCCCGTGATCGTAAAGTTGCAACGTGACCCCGACAACATCATAGCCCTGATCGGCCAGCAAGGCCGCCACGACCGACGAATCGACACCGCCGGACATTGCCACCACAACGCGTGTCTGCGCCGGAGGTTTGGCAAAACCAAGCGAATTCAGTTGCGTGTCGGTGTCCAGCGCCATGGCGCGTCTCCTGATAGGGGAAGGATCCGCAGAATATAGGAAAATTCTACAGATTCTCAAGGGGCTGGCTTCACCGTCCGTTAAGCCACTTGCGGCGATCTTGGGCTGGTAAGCAAGGATGACCAGTGATGATTGAAAAAAACCCGGACGGTCCACGCTCGGTTACTTTGCCGGATGGAACCATCATGACACGGGCCGATCTGCCACCCCCAGAAACAAACCGATGGGTCGCGTCGCGCAAAGCAGCGGTCGTGCGAGGGGTGCTTTATGGGCTGATTCCCAAAAGCGAGGCACTGGCGACATATGATCTGAGCGAGGAGGAATTTTCATCATGGATGCGGGCCGTCACCACCCACGGCGAAGAGGCTCTGAAAGCAACAACAGTGCAAAAGTATCGACAGCTTTAACGTGTATGCATGCGTGGCAGATTTATGGTAACGTGTGATTAACTTTCATCGCACAAGGTTAACGCCACGAAGGTAAACGAAACAGGTGGAGAATATTTAAATGCGCGTGCTGCTTGTCGAGGACGATCCGACGACATCCAAAAGCATCGAAATGATGCTGACCCATGCCAACCTGAATGTCTACGCCACGGATCGCGGCGAAGAAGGCATCGACTTGGCCAAGCTGTATGATTACGATATCATTTTGCTGGACCTGCATTTGCCCGACATGAATGGGCATGAAATTTTGCGTCAACTGCGGTTGGCACGGATCGAGACGCCTATTCTGATCCTGTCGGGGGCCGATGATACAGATAACAAGATCAAGGGGTTTGGGTCCGGGGCCGACGACTATCTGACCAAACCGTTTCACCGAGAGGAACTGGTCGCGCGCATCCACGCCATTGTGCGCCGCTCGAAAGGGCATGCGCAGTCAATCATCCATACCGGTAAGATCGCGGTCAACTTGGATGCCAAGACGGTCGAAGCCGAAGGTCAGCCGGTGCACCTGACCGGCAAAGAGTACCAGATGCTGGAACTTTTGTCGTTGCGCAAGGGGACGACGCTGACCAAGGAAATGTTCTTGAATCACCTTTACGGCGGCATGGACGAACCGGAACTAAAGATCATTGATGTTTTCATCTGCAAGCTTCGCAAAAAGTTGAGCACTGCAACAGATGGTGAATCCTACATCGAAACCGTCTGGGGCCGCGGCTATGTCCTGCGCGATCCGCGCGAGGCTGGCGAGAATAACTGCCGTTTGGTGGTTGGTGCTTGAGTTTGCCTTGTACCGCGCTCAGGCGGGCGGCCGCGCCGCCGCGCGCGTTTCGGCGCTGGACCTGAACCGGGACGCGCCCTATCACTCAAGCAAAAGAAGTGTGGGGCGAAGCCGTGGCCGAGAGGACCGAAGTAGACTTATTGACGCGCGCGCAAGCGCAACGTGAGCTGGCCGAACTGGCGGCGCTGCTGGATCGAGCGAATATTGCTTATCACGCCGAGGATGCGCCCGAGATTACGGACGCCGAATATGATCGCCTGAAACAGCGCAATGCGGCGATCGAAGCCAGATTTCCCGATCTTAAACGCGCCGACAGCCCAACCGACCAAGTTGGAGCGCAACCGGCCGAAGGGTTTTCCAAGGTCAGCCATAGCCAGCGAATGATGTCGCTGAGCAATGCCTTTGACCTGCAGGATGTGACGGATTTTGACGCGAGCATTCGGCGTTATTTGGGGCTGGGCGAAAAAGACGTTCTGCAATACACCGCCGAGCCCAAGATCGATGGGTTGTCGCTGTCGCTGCGCTATGAGCGCGGAGTTCTGATGCAGGCGGCCACCCGCGGCGATGGGTCGGTCGGGGAAAACGTGACGGCCAATGCGCGCACGCTTGCGGATATTCCCGAGCGTCTGATCGATGCCCCTGAAGTTCTGGAGGTGCGGGGCGAAGTTTACATGTCTCACGCCGATTTTGCCGACCTGAACGCAAGGCAGGAAAAGGCGGGGGCGCGCACTTTTGCCAACCCGCGCAATGCCGCTGCGGGATCGCTGCGCCAACTGGACGCATCGGTGACCAAAGCGCGGCCGCTTCGGTTCTTTGCCTATGGCTGGGGCGAAACCTCCGAACCGCTTGCCAAAACGCAGATACTGGCGATCAGGAGACTGGCCGAACTGGGATTCCAGACCAACCAGTTGACGGTTCTGTGCGACGGACCCGAGCCAATGCTTGCCTTTTACACCGAGATCGCGGCGCAACGCGCCACATTGGGCTATGATATTGATGGTGTGGTATACAAGGTAGACGATCTCGCATTGCAGGCACGGCTGGGCTATCGCTCGACCACGCCGCGTTGGGCAATCGCGCATAAGTTTCCGGCAGAATTGGCCTGGACGCGGCTTGAAGCCATCGACATTCAGGTCGGGCGCACCGGCGCGCTTTCGCCAGTGGCGCGCTTGTCGCCAGTGACTGTGGGCGGCGTGGTGGTGTCGAACGCGACCCTGCATAACGAGGATTATATCGCGGGCCGCAGCGCCAGTGGCGAGGCGATCCGCGATGGCAAGGATATTCGTGTCGGTGACTGGGTGCAGGTCTATCGCGCCGGTGATGTCATCCCAAAGATTGCGGATGTCGATCTGGACCAGCGTCCGGACACCGCAACCCCCTATGACTTCCCCCGGAAATGCCCCGAATGCGGCAGCGATGCGGTGCGCTCGGAAGGCGACGCGGTGCGCCGCTGCACCGGCGGGCTGGTCTGTCCGGCGCAAGCGGTGGAGAAACTCCGGCATTTTGTCAGCCGGGCGGCTTTTGACATCGAAGGGCTGGGCGCGAAACAGGTAGAGCAGTTTTACGCCGATGGCTGGATTGCGGAACCTGCCGATATTTTTACGCTGAAAGAACGCTATGGCAGCGGTTTGCAACAGTTGAAAAACCGCGACGGCTGGGGGGAGAGATCGGCCAACAATCTATTTGCCGCGATTGATCAAAAGCGCCGTATCCCGCTGGCCCGATTCATCTTTGCACTTGGCTTGCCCCATGTGGGTGAAGTCGCCGCCGCCACTTTGGCGCGCCATTTCACAACCTGGGAGGCGCTGACCAAGGCGGCGGATCGTGCGGCGCAAGAACCGGCCTTTGTCGCAGCGGATGCCAAACTGCGACGGGCCGCGCTGCCGGAAAGCCCGGCTTGGTGCGAACTCACCGGAATCGATGGGGTCGGTGACGTTCTGGCCGAAGCCCTTGTGACCGCACTGTCCCAGAAACGCGAGCGCGAGTCGATTGACCGGCTGGCGGCAATGTTGGAGATCGAGCGACCCGAACAGCAGGCAACCAACAGTCCGATTCAGAACAAAACGATAGTCTTTACCGGCACGCTGGAAAAGATGACCCGCGCCGAGGCGAAGGCCCGCGCCGAGGCATTGGGCGCGAAAGTGTCGGGTTCGGTCTCGGCCCGAACCGATCTTGTCGTAGCGGGGCCCGGGGGTGGCTCGAAGTTCAAGAGAGCGCAGGATTTGGGGATCGAAACGCTGGACGAAGACGGCTGGCTGGATCTGATCGGATCGCTATGAGCGCGCGCCCGGAACTGCTATTTCCGCTTTTCGCCGAGGTCGAAACGCTGCCCGGTGTGGGGCCGAAAACTGCGCGCTTGATGGCCCAGCTGGGCGTTGAGACGGTTGGCGATCTGCTGTTCTCGTTGCCTTATGCGGTGATCGACCGGCGCCGCCGCGACACCATCAAGGACGCTGATCTGCCCTCGACGCTGACCGTGACTGTGACGGTGCGTGCGCATCGCCCGCCCGGCAGCCGTGGTGGGGCGTGGCGGGTGCTGGTCGAGGACGGCGCGACGGATTTTCAGTTGGTATTCTTTCATGCGCGGGGCAATTATCTCGAGCGCCTGCTGCCGGTGGGCGAGCAGCGTGTCGTGTCGGGCAAGCTTGAACTGTTCGATGGCACGGCGCAGATGGTGCATCCCGATCATGTTCTGCCCTTAGATGAAGCAGATGACATTCCAGATTTCGAACCGGTTTATCATCTCACCCAAGGCGTCAGTCAAAAGGTCATGTTCAAGGCCGTACAGGCTGCTTTGACCCGGATCCCGGCATTGACCGAATGGATCGATCCGGCGCTCATGGCGCGCGAGGGCTGGCCGGACTGGGCCGAAGCGCTTCATCAAGTGCACGCACCCCGAGGGCTGGACGATTTCGCAGTCACTGCGCCGGCGCGTGCGCGTCTGGCTTATGACGAGTTGATGGCACATCAGTTGACGCTGGCATTGGCGCGACGGCGGGAACGCAAGGCCCGCGGCATCGTCAGTCGAGGCACTAGGGCATTGCAGCAAAAAGTGCGCGCGGCGCTGCCTTATGACCTGACCGGCGCGCAATCCCGGGCGATCGCGGAAATTGCCGCCGACATGGCGGCCCCGCAGCGGATGAACCGCTTGCTTCAGGGCGACGTTGGGGCAGGCAAGACACTGGTGGCGCTGATGGCGTTGCTGATCGCGGTAGAATCCGGCGGTCAGGGCGTGATGATGGCTCCGACCGAAATTTTGGCGCGTCAACATCTGGAGGGCCTGCGCCCGTTGGCTGAATCCGCCGGGGTGGTGCTGGAAATCCTTACCGGGCGCGACAAACGCGGCGAGCGGCGCGCCAAGCTGGAGGCGTTGCAACGCGGTGAAATTCAGATTCTAGTCGGGACCCATGCGGTATTTCAGCCGGACGTGAAATTTGCCGATCTGCGCCTGGCCATTGTTGACGAACAGCATCGTTTTGGTGTTCAGCAACGGCTGGATCTGGCGCAAAAGGGGCTGGGCGCGGATATGCTGGTGATGACCGCGACGCCGATTCCACGCTCGCTCGCATTGGCCCAGTATGGCGATATGGATGTGTCGGTGTTGGATGAAAAACCGCCCGGACGCAAACCGATCAAGACAGCGGTGGTCAGTATCGAGCGGATGGACGAAGTGGTGGCGCATCTGCGTCGCGCGATTGCCGAAGGGCGGCAATGCTATTGGGTCTGCCCGCTGGTTGAAGAATCCGAATTGGTGGACCTGACCGCAGCCGAAGACCGGTTCAAACGGTTGCGGGCGACGCTGGGCGAGGGGGTCGTGGGGCTGGTCCATGGCCAGATGCCGCCCGCCGAAAAAGACGCAGCGATGGCCGATTTTCAGGCCGGGCGCACACAGGTTCTGGTGGCGACGACGGTGATCGAGGTCGGGGTGGATGTACCCAATGCCACGATCATGGTGATTGAGCGCGCCGAGATCTTCGGTCTGGCGCAATTGCACCAGTTGCGCGGCCGTGTCGGGCGCGGCGCGGCGGCATCGACTTGTCTCCTCCTGTATCGCCCGCCGCTGTCGGATGGCGGACGCAAGCGCCTTGAGGTGCTGCGCGAAACCGAGGACGGGTTCGTGATTGCCGAAACCGATCTGGCGATGCGCGGTGCGGGCGATGTGATCGGGACGGCGCAGCACGGCTTGCCGCAGTTTCGTATCGCGGATCTTGAGCGGCAGGCGGGGCTGATGGCGCTGGCGCAAAGCGATGCGCGGGCATTGCTGACCAGTGATCTTGCGCTGGAGGGGGTACGCGGTCAGGCAGCGCGTCACCTGTTGTGGCTGATGCGGCAGGATCGCGCGATTCGGCTGATCTCGGTGGGTTGAGACGCGGGACGACCGGGAAAGAAAAAGGCCGCGCCGGTGACACCGGCGCGGCCTTTGGGTTTTTCTAGAGGCGAAATATGCTCCGCTTAGTTCTCGTCGGACTCAGACTCATTGAGCGAGTGCTGGAGGTCGGCGTCTTCGGCTGCCGCTCCACCGACATCTTCAAACAGTTCGGAGATTTCGAATTCTGCAGCGGCCTCTTCCTCGGCTTCCAGTTCCTGGATCGATTTGCCTGCTGCCTGGAGCTCGGCTTCTTCGGGCGAGCGCGCGACGTTAAGTGAGATCACGACCATCACTTCGGGGTGCAGGTGCACTTCGATATCGTGCAGGCCGAGCTCCTTGATCGGAGTGCGGATCAGAACCTGTTTGCGATCGATGGAGAACCCTCCCTCGGTCGCGACATCGGCTGCGTCACGGGTGGTGACCGAACCGTAAAGGTTGCCGCCATCGGAAGCTTGGCGAATCACCACAAAGGTTTCGCCTTCCAGACGTTTGGCAAGGGCTTCGGCCTCTTTGCGGGTTTCCAGGTTGCGCGCTTCAAGCTGCGCTTTCTGTTCCTCGAAGGCTGCAATATTAGCTTGCGAGGCTGTCAGGGCTTTACCCTGCAACAGCAGGTAGTTGCGTGCGAAGCCGGGTTTGACATCGACGACGTCGCCCATCTGGCCCAGCTTGGCCACGCGTTCAAGAAGGATCACTTGCATGTCAGGGTCTCCTTATTTCACGGCGTAGGGAAGCAACGCCAGAAAGCGGGCGCGCTTGATTGCCCGGGCCAGTTCACGCTGCTTTTTGCCCGAGACGGCAGTGATGCGCGATGGCACGATCTTGCCGCGTTCGCTGATATAGCGCTGCAACAGACGGGTGTCTTTATAGTCGATCACCGGTGCGTCGTCGCCCGAGAAGGGGCAGACTTTGCGACGGCGGAAAAATGGTTTTGCGGCCATGGTTTAGTGTCCTTTTCTAAGGCTGAGAATCAACGGCGGTCGCGGCGGTCGTCGCGCTTTTGCATCTGGATCGACGGGCCTTCCTTGTGCTCGTCCACCTTGATGGTCAACACGCGCATGACATCATCATGCAGGCGCATCAGACGTTCCATTTCCTGAACGGCGGTGGCCGGCGCATCCGAGCGCAAAAAGGCGTAGTGGCCCTTGCGGTTCTTGTTGATTCTGTAGGCCATCGTCTTGACGCCCCAGTATTCGTGATCGACCAGCGTACCGCCATTGTCGGACAGCACGGTGCCGAAATGTTCGATCAGACCTTCGGCTTGCGTGTTGGACAGATCCTGACGCGCAATCATGACATGCTCATAGAGTGGCATGTGGACTCCTGTTTTGTATCAAGGCGCATTTCATAGGAGGGGCCAGTATCCCGGTCGCAGCCCCGCCACGAGAGTCTGCGCGGTTCAATCAATCGCGCCGGGATGGCCCCATATACACGCTATGACGTGCACGGCAAGGCTGCGGACGGAATTCCGAGCGCTTTTTGCATCATTGCAGATGTGCTCAGGCGTTGTGCTTTGATGGCATGCAAGCTAATGCAAATCACGTTGTCAGACGGAGTTATCATGAGCACAGCATTCGTATTTCCCGGTCAGGGCGCACAAGCTATCGGCATGGGCCGCGCGCTGGCAGAAAGTTATCCGCAGGCGCGCGCGGTTTTCGATGAAGTCGATGAAGCCCTGGGCGAGAAACTGAGCGACTTGATTTGGGAGGGCGAGATTGCGGAGCTGACCCTGACGCGCAACGCGCAGCCCGCGCTGATGGCAACATCGCTGGCGGCGATACGTGCGCTTGAGGCTGAAGGTGTCACGGTCGGCAATGCCAGCTTTGTGGCGGGGCATTCGCTGGGCGAATATTCGGCCTTGGCGGCGGCAGGTGCCATCAGCGTCGCCGATACGGCGCGACTGTTGCGCACGCGTGGGCAGGCGATGCAGGATGCGGTGCCGGTTGGGCAGGGCGCGATGGCAGCGCTGTTGGGCCTGGATCTTGATGCGGTTCGCGCCGTTGCAGCCGAGGCGGCGCAAGGTGCGGTCTGCGAGGCCGCAAATGACAATGACCCGGCGCAGGTCGTGGTGTCTGGCGATACCGCAGCGGTGGAACGGGCGATCGAACTGGCCAAGGAACGCGGAGCCCGGCGTGCGGTGATGTTGCCGGTCAGCGCGCCGTTTCATTGCGCGCTGATGGCGCCAGCCGCAAACGTCATGAAAGCGGCCTTGGACGGGGTCGAAATAAAGGCACCGGTGGTGCCGCTGGTTGCCAATGTCAAAGCGGCCCCCGTCAGTGCGCCAGAAGAGATCCGCGCCTTGCTGGTTGAGCAGATTACCGGTGCGGTGCGCTGGCGCGAAAGCGTGTTGGCGATGGCCGCCGAGGGCGTGACCGAGATCTGGGAGATCGGCGCAGGCAAGGCGCTGTCCGGCATGATCCGCCGCATCGATCGTGGCATCACGACCCGCGCCATCGGCACTCCGGACGAAGTGAAAGAAGCTGCGGCCGGTTTTGAATAAGCGGAAGAAAAACGCTCAGGAGAGAAAAAATGTTTGATTTAACCGGAAAATGCGCGCTGATTACCGGCGCATCGGGCGGGATCGGCGGCGACATCGCCCGCGCCCTGCATCAGGCCGGAGCCACGGTGGGCCTGTCGGGTACCCGTCAGGAGCCATTGGCGGCACTGGCTGAGGAGCTTGGCACGCGGGCCCATGTATTGCCGTGTAATCTGAGCGATATGGCGGCGGTTGACGAATTGCCCAAACAGGCTGTCACTGCGATGGGGCAAGTGGATATTCTGGTGAACAACGCCGGAATTACCCGCGATAACCTGTTCATGCGCACCTCGGATGAGGAATGGCAAAGCGTCATCGACGTGAACCTGACCGCGACCTTCAAACTGTGCCGCGGCGTTCTGCGCGGCATGATGAAGGCGCGCTGGGGTCGCATCGTGAATATCTCAAGCGTGGTCGGGGCAATCGGCAATCCGGGGCAGGCCAATTACGCGGCCGCCAAGGCAGGTGTGATCGGTATGGGCAAATCGCTGGCCTATGAAGTTGCCAGCCGGGGCATCACCGTGAACGCGATCGCACCCGGCTTTATTGCCACGGCGATGACCGATAAGCTGACCGATGAGCAGAAATCTGCCTTGCTGACCAAAGTACCTCTTGGCCGCATGGGAACCTCGGATGAGATTGCCGCCGCCGTGCTTTATTTGGCTAGCCCTCAAGCTGGCTATGTCACTGGGACGACGCTGCATGTTAATGGCGGCTTGGCGATGCTTTGATCCGCTAGCGGCGGAATTTGCATGCTGAAATCTGACGGTGCAAACGATCCTCGCTTGTCTGAGCGAGGACGATATACTATCGGAGAGAGAGGGAGCGTGGCGGCGGTTTTGGTTTGATCAGTAACCGCGTGAAAGCGTTTGCCATCGCTACCGACTGTGCTATAGGCACCGGAAATACGCGAGCGGGGCCCCTTGGTGCCGCAATTCCAACCCCGGACCACCGGGATAACCGGCCCGGTTTGGGCGAAGACTTGGGCTCATAGCCCGTAAAGGAACGAGGAACAGAAATGAGCGATGTCGCAGACCGCGTGAAAAAGATCGTAGTGGAACACCTAGGTGTCGAAGAGGACAAAGTGACCGAGAGTGCCTCGTTCATCGACGATCTGGGCGCAGACAGTCTGGATACGGTCGAGCTCGTCATGGCTTTCGAGGAAGAGTTCGGCATCGAGATTCCGGACGATGCGGCCGAGACGATTCAGACTGTTGGTGATGCGGTGAAATTCATCAAGGGCGCTTCCTGATCCAATTCCGGATCAAGGTTTTTTTAACGGCGTTTTCCTACGGGAAAGCGCCGTTTTTTGTTGCGTGGCCTGGATCGGGTATACGTGCGCAGGCGGAAATAACTTTCCGGGTAAGTCCTAGATTATGAAATTGTGGGCCGGGTGTGCTATGATCCTGCAGACGCGCAGGCTTGGCAAAGGGGATGTCCATGCAACTTTATCCGACGATACAGCTACGACAGGGGCGATGTGTGACGCTCACCCGTGGTCGGCTGGAAAAACCCACTGTCTACGATGTGGACCCCGTTGAGATGGCGTGCAGCTTTGCCATGGCCGGGGCCGAGTGGATGCATCTGACCGATCTGGATGCGGTGGCGCGACAGGGCGACAACGCGGACCTCATCGAGCAAATCATCCGGTCTGCCGGGATACCCGTACAACTGGGCGGCGGTTTCCGCAGTCGCGAGGTCGTCGAGCATTGGCTGGAGAAGGGCGCGGGAAGTATCGTGATCGGCAGCTGGGCGAAATGGGAGCCGCAGGCGGTGCGTGATCTGGTTAAATTCCACCCCGCCCAAATCGCTTTGGCGCTTGATGTGTGGCAGGGCCAGGTGATGGTGGACGGCTGGCGCAAAGCCAGTGCCTTTACCCCCGAGGGGTTTATTGAGGGGTTTGACGATCTCCCTCTGGCGGGAATCATCGTCACTGATATCGACAGCGATATCGGCGAGATCGATGCGCAATTGGGAATTATATCCGGACTTGCCGCCAAGGCACGCGCCCCCGTCATTGCCAGCGGCGTGATCCGCAGCCTTGATGACGTTGCGCGGCTGAAATATGTGCATAATATTGCCGGAGCGATCATCGGCCGCGCGCTATTGGACGGTTCGGTGACTTTGGCCGAAGCTCTGGAGGTGGCGCGCCCCGAAGCCGAGCCAATTGCCGAGTTTCAGTAGTCAAAGCTGCAGTGAAACGACGAAAACCGACAGTTGCGCCTGCGCTGCGCTCTTGCCCCTATCCCCCTGCGCGCGGTAAGAGCGGTGAATATTGAGCACGCAGGCGGATTAAGGCAAGAGGGCAACGGATGCGCAGAGTTGTGGTGACAGGGCTAGGGCTGGTGACACCTTTGGCCAGCGGAGTTGAAGAAAGCTGGTCGAGGATTCTGGAAGGGCGTTCCGGAGCCGGACCGATTACGCGCTTTGACGCGTTAGCCAGCGGTGTAGCGACAACCTATGCCTGTGAAGTTCCGCGCGGCGATGGCGGCGACGGGACCTTCAACGCTGACGACTGGTTGCCGGCGAAAGAGCAGCGCAAGATCGACGATTTCATCCTGTTCGGAATCGCCGCGGCGGATATGGCTGTGCGCGATGCCGGATGGACGCCTGAGGCCGAGGAAGACCGGCTGCGGACCGGCGTGATGCTGGGCTCGGGCATCGGCGGGTTGAACTCGATCGCCGACACCGCGGTTCTGCTTAAAGAGCGGGGACCGCGGCGGGTCTCACCATTCTTTATTCCCGGTGCGCTGATCAATCTGATCTCCGGACAGGTGAGCATACGTTACGGTTTCAAAGGGCCGAACCATTCGGTCGTTACGGCGTGCTCCACCGGGGCGCATGCCATCGGAGATGCCAGTCGGCTGATCAGATATGGCGACGCCGATGTGATGATCGCCGGTGGCGCAGAGGCGGCGATTGGCGAGATCGGGATTGCAGGCTTTAATGCCTGCAAGGCTCTGAGCACCAAATATAGTGACAATCCGCAGGCCGCCAGCCGCCCCTATGATCAAGATCGCGACGGGTTCGTGATGGGCGAGGGCGCGGGCGTTGTGGTGTTGGAGGAATACGAGCACGCAAAGGCGCGCGGCGCGACCATATATGCCGAAGTCCTGGGCTATGGGCTGTCGGGGGACGCGTATCATATTACCGCACCCAGCGAGGATGGCGACGGGGCCGAACGCTCGATGCGTGCGGCTCTAGGAAATGCGGGCCTTGAGCCGTCGGCGGTGGATTACATCAACGCGCATGGCACCAGCACCATGGCGGATACGATCGAACTGGCGGCGGTTGAGCGGATGATGGGCGAGGCAGCCGCCACGGTCACCATGTCGTCGACCAAGTCGATGACGGGGCATCTGTTGGGCGCGGCGGGGGCGATCGAGGCGATCTTCTCGATTCTGGCTATCCGTGACCAGGTGGCACCGCCGACGATCAACCTGGATAATCCCGCAGTGGAAACGCCGGTGGATCTGGCACCGAACGCCAAGCGCGAACGTGAAATCAATGTGGCACTGTCCAATTCCTTCGGATTTGGCGGCACCAATGCGAGCGTCCTGTTTGGAAAGGTGACCTAATGTGGCGCAGTCTTGCCTCGAACATGGTGACCTTCCTGCTCGTGGCCTTGTTTCTGATTGGCGGCGTGATCCTATGGGGGAAACGCCAATATACTGCGGAGGGCCCGTTGGCCGAGGCCATCTGCCTTCGGGTTGAGCGCGGATCGAATATTGGCAAAGTCAGCCGTGATTTGGCCGGTAAAGGCGCTGTCAGCAGCTCAAAGATCTTTCGCATCGGCGCGGATTACACCGACAAGGCGGGCAAGCTGAAAGCCGGCAGCTTTCTGGTGCAGCCCGGTGCGTCGATGGAGCAGATCGTCGATCAAATCACCCGCGGCGGCGCCAGCACTTGCGGAACAGAGATTGTTTATCGAGTCGGTGTGAACCACACGATCGCACGGATACGTGAACTCGACCCGGCGACCAGTGAGTTTGCCCCCTTGGCCGAGTTCGATCCGATCACCGAAGAGGCTCCTGAGGTATATGCTGAAAAGCGCGGCGAGACCGATACGCGCTATCGCATTGCGCTGGCGGAAGGCGTGACCAGCTGGCAGGTGATCGAGGCGCTGAAGGCGATTGATGTGCTGGAAGGCGAGGTCGCGGAGGTCCCGGCCGAGGGCCGACTGGCACCGGACAGCTATGAGGTAACACCGGGCACACTGCGCGCCGATCTGGTCGCGCTGATGGAGCGGCGGCAAGATCTTCGGATTGCTGCTGCGTGGGAAAGCCGTGCGGAAGGGATCCCGTTGGAGAGCCCCGAGGAAATGCTGATTTTGGCGTCGATCATCGAAAAGGAAACCGGCGTGCCGGATGAGCGCAGGCAGGTGGCCAGCGTATTTGTGAACCGGCTGGAGCGGGGGATGCGATTGCAGACTGACCCGACGGTGATCTATGGGGTGACCAAAGGCAAAGGCGTCTTGGGTCGGGGATTGCGGCAAAGTGAATTGCGCAAGGCGACGCCGTGGAACACCTATGTGATTGAAGGTTTGCCGCCAACACCGATCGCCAATCCCGGATTGGCCAGTCTTGAGGCTGCAGTGGCTCCTGCAGCAACGGATTACGTGTTTTTCGTGGCCGATGGGACCGGCGGACATGCATTTGCAAAAACGCTGGAAGAACATAACCGCAATGTCGCCAAATGGCGCCAGATCGAGGCGAACCGACCGGGGCAGTGATTTCGGCGCGTATAGCGAGGTGAGCTGCGCTATACGCGTTTGGCTTCGTTGCGTTATGGGTTGACAATCCGTACGGTTTCACGTATAGGTTGTGTCATGCTAGGGGAAATGAGCAAGCGACTGCAGGGGTGATCCTGCCGGTCGCTTTTTTTATTTCTGTCGTGCGGAGATCATTTTCGCATGAGGTCGATGAACAAGCATGACTTTGATTACCCCCGAAGAGCGCATTCACCGGACGGCGGAATTGCTGGCGTCGCTGGAGGATTCGATTCGCGACCTGCGCCGACAGGCGGAAGACCTGAGCAGGCAGTTACAGGCCGGGGAGGATGCAGATCTTGTAACGGGAACCAGACGGGTTGCGGCGGTCGAAGCGCTGCTACGAACCTGCCAAAAGGTGGAGGCAAGCCTTGTCGAACAACAACAACAGAGACAGGCCGGAAACATACAGGGCGGGCAAGCGCTCGACCTGGTGCAGGCTCGACTTGAGGTCGGGTGCAGATTGGCTCGCTTGCGCGCCTGTTGCGACCCGGGAAAGATTTCTGAATGAGATTGGAGAGGGAGGGCTTTGGGCCCTCCCTTTTTTGTTCGAGTTCTGGGCATTGCCGCACCAGTTGCCGCCCTTGGGAGATTGGCGGGTCTGGGTGGTTATGGGCGGACGAGGGGCAGGCAAGACGCGGGCGGGGGCCGAATGGATGCGCCGACAGGTCGAGGGTGGCACGCCGCTGAGCCGGGGGCGCGCGCGGCGTCTGGCGCTGGTGGGCGAAACTTACGATCAGGTGCGCGACGTGATGGTATTTGGCGAGAGCGGCATATTGGAGTGCTCGCCCCCGGATCGTCGTCCCATCTGGAAAGCGAGTGAACGTAAACTGGTCTGGCCGAACGGGGCCTCGGCGCAGGCGTTTTCGGCACATGATGCCGAGGCGTTGCGCGGGCCACAATTCGATGCCGCCTGGGCCGATGAACTGGCCAAGTGGAAAAAGGCGGATGAAGCTTGGGATATGCTGCAATTTACCTTGCGGCTCGGGGATGACCCAAGGGTGTGCGTGACCACGACGCCGCGCAATGTCGGGGTGCTGAAACGATTACTGGCGGCACCATCGACCGTGGTCACCCATGCGCCGACCGAGGCCAATCGGGCCAATCTGGCGGCGGGCTTTCTGGAGGAGGTGCGCACGCGCTATGCCGGCACGCGGCTGGGGCGGCAGGAACTGGATGGCGTGCTGCTGGCGGATACCGAGGGCGCGCTGTGGACCGGTTCGGCGCTGGAAACGGCGTGGATTGCAGATGTACCGGCGCTGGACCGCGTGGTCGTGGCGCTGGACCCCGCAATAAGTGCAGGCGGGGCTGCGGATGAATGTGGCATCATCGTGGTCGGGGCTTGCACGAAAGGGCCACCACAGGATTGGCGTGCCTATGTGCTGGCCGATTGCACGGTGCAGGGGGTCAGTCCGACGGGCTGGGCCAGAGCGGCGATTGCGGCGATGGAGCAATTCGGGGCCGAGCGGCTGATCGCTGAGGTGAACCAAGGTGGCCAACTGGTGGAGGAAGTGATCCGACAGGTGGATCCGCTGGTGCCGTTCAAGGCGGTGCATGCCACGCGCGGCAAGGCTGCGCGCGCCGAACCGGTCGCGGCGCTTTATGAGCAAGGGCGGGTGCGGCATGTGCCGGGGTTGGAGCTGCTGGAAGAACAGATGTGCCTGATGACCGCGCGCGGCTATGAGGGCGCGGGCTCGCCCGACCGGGTGGATGCGCTGGTCTGGGCACTGCATGAATTGATCATCGCGCCCTCGCGGCAGCTATTGCAGCCACGTCTGCGGGTGCTCTGACGCTGTTGCGTGATCACCGCGCGGTGGATTTGCCAAATTTTATGAAAGCTCTGTCAAAACGGTTTGCGAAAGGCCGGTTGGCGCATGTCGACGCGATGAACAGATAGGAGCATCAACAATGGTATTTGATTTCTTGCGTCGCAGAGCCAAGGCCAATGTGCCCGAGAGCAAGGCAAGCGCGACCGGGCGGGTGCTGGCCTATGCCGGATCGGCGCGGGTGGCCTGGAGCCCGCGCGATACGATATCGCTGACCCGAACCGGGTTTTCCGGCAATCCGGTGGGGTTCCGGTCGGTCAAGCTGATTGCCGAGGCAGCGGCAGCGCTGCCTCTGGTCTTGCAGGATTGTGATCGGCGCTATGAGCAGCATCCGCTGCTGGCATTGGTGCGTCAGCCCAACCCGGCGCAGGGACGGGCCGAGCTGATGGAGGCGTTATTTGCGCAGATGCTGCTGTCGGGAAACGCCTATGTCGAGGCGGTCCGCATCGACGCTCAGGCAGCGCCGGTGGAGCTACATGTGCTGCGTTCGGACCGGATGAGCGTGATTCCGGGCAGCGATGGCTGGCCGGTCGGCTATGAATACAGCGTCGGCGGCCGGAAAGTGCGGTTTGATGCCAGTGGGGCGGTTTCGCCGATTTGCCACGTCAAATCCTTCCATCCGCAGGACGATCATTACGGACTGTCCCCGTTACAGGCGGCGGCGATGGCGCTGGACGTGCATAATAGCGCCAGCCGCTGGTCGAAATCGCTGCTGGACAATGCCGCGCGGCCCAGCGGAGCGCTGGTGTTCCGGGGCGGTGATGGCCACAGCAGCATGGCGGATGACCAGTTCCAGCGGCTCTCGGATGAGATCAGCGCAAACTATCAGGGTGCGCGCAATGCCGGGCGACCAATGGTTCTGGAAGGCGGGCTCGACTGGAAGCCGATGGGGTTCTCGCCCAGCGACATGGAGTTCCACAAGACCAAGGAGGCGGCGGCGCGTGAGATCGCGCTGGCCTTCGGGGTGCCGCCGATGCTGCTTGGGATCCAGGGCGATGCGACCTATGCCAATTATCAAGAGGCGAACCGGGCTTTTTACCGCCTGACGGTGCTGCCGCTGGCGACACGGGTGGCGTCGGCGCTGTCGGACTGGTTGGGGCGATTCAGTGGCGAGGTGCTGGAGCTGAAGCCCGATCTTGACCAAGTGCCGGCGCTGGCGGCCGAGCGCGATGCGCAATGGGCGCGGGTGGCGCGGGCGGATTTTCTGAGCAACGGCGAAAAGCGCGCGCTGCTGGGGCTGCCGACGGTGGCAGCGGCCGATGCGGATGCGTGAGGGGCGGTCAGAATATGAGCCATTCGAATGCGCGCCGGGCTTACGTTTAGCGGCCCATGAGCGGGTCGCCCAGATCCATCATGAGAACCTTAACAGGCGGCTGGATCGACTGGAAGCGGGCATGGAGCGATTGGAGCGGCGGTTGTGGCTGGCGGTTTACGGGGTGGCGGCGATGATTCTGGGTCAGGCGGTGCAGTCCATCATCGCGGCAGCACCATGAAAAGCGAAACATCAATGGTTTATGAGGAGCAGTTGATGCAGATCAACAGCGGATTGGAGTGCAAGTTCGCCGGGTTCGGTGCCAAACTGAGCCTAAGCGACGGGGCGGTGATCGCGGGCTATGCCAGCCTGTTCGGACAGGCGGATCAGGGCGGCGACGTGGTGCAGCAGGGCGCTTATGGCATATCGCTGAAGGCGCTGGCGGCGCGCGGGCAGAGCGTCAAAATGTTGTGGCAACACGACCCGGCGCGGCCAATCGGTGTTTGGGACGAGGTGCGCGAGGACGGGCGCGGTCTTTGGGTCAAGGGCCGAATTCTGGAGGCCACCCAAGCCGGGCGCGAGGCGATCGCGCTGGTCGCGGCGGGGGCGATTGATGGGCTGTCGATCGGTTATCGCACACAGCGGGCGAGCAAGAACGACAGGGGCCAGCGGCTCTTGAGCGAACTGGAGCTTTGGGAGGTGTCGCTGGTGACGTTCCCGATGCTGGCCAGTGCGCGGGTGGCGGCCAAGGGCGAGAGTCACGAAACCGATGCCACCCTGCGCGAGTTGGCGGCGGTCTTTGAGGACGCGCGGCTGGAACTGGCGCGACACTGACTGCGCGCTGAATTCTGACAACAGACAGGATGTGACGATGAACAAGTCCGATGGATCGGCCTTGGCCGGGGACGGTGTGCCCATGATTCGCGAAGTGAGGCAGGCAATGACCGGCTTTGTCAGTGAACTCAAAGGCTTCAAGGGTGAGTTTGGAACCAGACTGCAACAATTGGAAGAGCGAGTGACCATGCTGAATAGAGACTCAATCGCCGCGGCGCGTCCGCAACTGGCCGCAGGTACGGATGCCGGGGCTCCGCATCAAAAGGCCTTTAACGCCTATCTGCGCTCGGGCGATGATGACGGGCTGCGCGGCCTTGAATTCGAGTGCAAGGCGATGTCCACTGCGGTGAACGGCGACGGCGGGTTTCTGGTGGATCCGCAAACCTCTGAGCGGGTGCAGTCGGTCCTGAATTCCACGGCGTCGATCCGGGCGGTGGCCGCAGTCGTGAATGTCGAGGCGACAAGCTATGACATGCTGATCGACCATGGCGAAGTCGGCGCCGGCTGGGCCAGCGAGACTGGCGCCGTGGCGGAAACCGGGACGCCGCAGATCGACCGGATTTCGATCCCGCTGCACGAGTTGAGCGCGCTGCCCAAGGCGAGCCAGCGGCTGTTGGATGACAGCGCTTTTGACATCGAGGGTTGGCTGGCGGGGCGCATCGCCGACAAATTCGCCCGTGCCGAAGCGGCAGCCTTTATCAATGGCGATGGCGAAGACAAGCCGCGGGGCATTTTGAACCATGCGGTCGTCGACAATGAAATCTGGGCCTGGGGCAATCTGGGCTATGTGCCGACCGGTGTCAGTGGCGATGTCGGCGGCGGCGAGGCGGTGATCGATCTGGTCTATGCGCTGGGTGCGCAATACCGCGCCAATGCCAGCTTTGTCATGAACTCGAAAACCGCCGGACATCTGCGCAAGCTCAAGGACAATGACGGGCGGTTCCTGTGGTCAGACGGTCTGGCCGCCGGTGAACCGGCGCGGCTGCTGGGCTATCCGGTGCTGATTGCCGAGGACATGCCCAACCCGGAGGCGGACGCGATGGCGGTGGCCTTCGGCGATTTTGCCGCCGGTTACACCATTGCCGAGCGCCCCGATCTGCGCGTGCTGCGCGACCCGTTCAGCGCCAAGCCCCATGTGCTGTTCTACGCCACCAAGCGCGTGGGCGGCGATGTGAGCGATTTCGCCGCCATCAAGCTTCTGAAATTCGGCACCGCGTAAGGGGCCGGATACGGTCGCGGCAGAAACCGTGGCCGTGGCAGGCGCGTGCCGGGTGAGATCCCTCGCGTTGTCTAGCTGCTCTCCCTCCGTCCGAGCAACGTGAGGTGGTGCGCGTCTGCCGATCAGACTGGGTTGGCCCCGGAGGGGGCGGAGCATGCGGAGTGTAGGAATGATGTTGATCGAAGAGACCACGGTACCCGATGCAGCCTTGCCGGTGGACCGGTTCAAGGCGCATCTGCGGCTGGGAACCGGGTTTGGCGACGACCAATTGCAGGACGGCATCTTGCTTGGGTTCCTGCGGGCGGCGATCGCCGCGATCGAAGCGCGCACCGGCAAGGTTCTGATCCGGCGCGAGTTCGGCTGGGAGCTGGAAGACTGGCGTGAGCGGACCGGGCAGGTTCTGCCAGTGGTACCGGTGTCGGCGATTGTAACTGTCCTAACAACCGATGCTGATGGCACCGAGACGGCGATCCCGCTGGAGAACGTGCGGCTGGAGCCCGACAGCCAGCGGCCGCGATTGCGGCCCGTTGGCCCGCTGCTGCCGGCGGTGCCGGTGGGCGGCAAGGTGGTGATCCGCATGGTCGCAGGCCTGGCCGAGGAATGGGACGATCTGCCTGCCGATCTGGGCCAGGCGGTGCTGCTGCTGGCGGCGCATTATTACGAATATCGCCATGAAACCGCGCTCAGCGCCGGCTGCATGCCCTTTGGCGTCAGCAGCCTGATCCAGCGCTATCGTGTGCTGCGGCTGGGGGTGGCGTGATGAAACTGCCGAACCTATCGCGCCTACTCGAATTGGAAAGCCCGGTGCGCCAGCCCGACAATGCCGGTGGCTATGTGGAAAGTTGGGCCACACTCGGCTGTGTCTGGGCCGAGGTAACAATCCGCAGCGGCCGAGAACGGGCCGAGGTCGATATGCCGGTTTCGACAGTGCGCTGGCGTGTGGTCGTACGCGCCTCTCCGGTCGGGGCATCGTCGCGGCCAAAAGCCGGACAGCGGTTTCGCGAAGGCGTGCGCGTCATGGCGATCCGGGCGGTGGCCGAGCGTGATCCTTTTGGGCGCTATCTGACCTGTTTCGCTGAAGAGGAGGTGGCAATATGACTTATGCAATGGCAGGCGATCTGCAAGGCGCAGTCTGGCAGCATCTTCTCGCGGACCCCAGCCTGAACGCGCTGGTGGGCACGGCAATCTATGACGCGCTGCCGCTGGGCACGATCCCAGAAACCTATGTAAGCATCGGTGCCGAAACGGTGAGGGATCGTTCCGATATCAGCGGCACGGGGGCCGAGCATCGATTCACGATTTCGGTGATCAGCGAAGTCGCTGGCTTCGCCCACGCCAAGGCGGTCGCGGGGGCAGTCGGGGATGCGCTGCTGCACCACGATCTTACGCTAGAGCGCGGGCGGATGGTGGGGCTGTGGTTCGAACGGGCCACCGCGCGGCGCACGGGCAGTGCGGGACGGGTGCGGCGCATCGACCTGCGATTTCGCGCCCGCGTCGAAGACGATCAGGCAGTGTGAGCAAGGAGGCACGGCTATGGGTGTGCAAAACGGCAAGGATCTCTTGGTGAAGGTGGATATGACCGGCGACGGCCAGTTCCAGACCATTGCGGGGCTGCGCGCCACGCGGGTCAGTTTCAATGCCGAGAGCGTCGATGTGACCAGTCTGGAAAGCCAGGGCGGCTGGCGCGAGTTGCTGGGCGGCGTGGGGGTGCGCTCGGCGGCGATTTCCGGCTCGGGTGTGTTTCGCGATGCCGGCACTGACGAGCGCGCCCGGCAGTTGTTCTTTGACGGGCTGACGCCGGATTTTCAGGTCATCATTCCAAATTTCGGCATTGTCGAGGGGCCGTTCCAAGTGACCGCGATCGAATATGCCGGTTCCCACAATGGGGAGGCGACCTATGACCTATCGCTGGCCAGCGCTGGTGCGCTGACTTTTCTCGCACTGTGATCGCGATGACCAATCCATGGACGGGTGAGGCGGCGCTGGTGATCGACGGCCAGCGGCGGGTGCTCAAATTGACACTGGGTGCGCTGGCCGAACTGGAACAGACGCTGGAGGCGGGGTCGCTGGTCGATCTGGTGCAGCGGTTCGAAAGCGGCGGTTTTTCGGCACGCGATGTGCTGGCGTTGATCGCCGCCGGATTGCGGGGCGGGGGCAACGACATGGCCCCCGCCGATCTGGCCCGCGCCGACATCGTAGGCGGGCCGCTGGCGGCGGCGCGGGTCGCGGCGGAATTGCTGGCGCGCGCCTTTGTGGTGCCAGCGCCGTGACACATGGTTTTGACTGGCCGGCGCTGATGCGGGCCGGGATGCAGGGCTTGGGCTTGGCTCCAGATGTGTTTTGGCGCCTGACACCGGCGGAATTGCGGCTGATGCTGGGCCAAGGCGGCGAAACAGCACCGCTGACGCGGGCGGGCTTCGATGCATTGCTGGCGGCCTGGCCTGACCACCCGAAAGGAGACGGCGATGAGTGAGCAGGATGCGATCAGCGATCTGGAACAACAGAGCGCTGCGCTAGAGGACAGTCTGGGCGCGGCGGCCAATATGGCGGCGGGATTCAACGGTGAGTTGCGCCGGATCCGCGAGACGCTGGCGGCCACCGGCAAAGACGTGGCGGTGTTGGAACGGGGTTTGTCCAAAGGCCTGCGACGGGCATTTGATGGGCTGGTCTTTGATGGCGTGAAACTGTCGGACGCCTTGGAGACGGTGGCGCGGTCGATGATCCAGACCACCTATTCCGCGGCCATGAAACCGGTCACCGATCAGGTTGGTGGGATGTTGGCGCACGGTGTCAATAGCGTGGTCGAGGGGGTGCTGCCCTTTGCCGACGGCGCAGGGTTCGCGCAGGGGCGGGTGCTGCCCTTTGCCAATGGGGGCGTGGTCAGCGGGCCGGTGAGTTTTCCGATGCGCGGTGGGCGTGGGTTGATGGGCGAGGCCGGGCCGGAGGCGATCATGCCGCTGGCACGCGGGGCCGACGGCAAGCTGGGAGTGCGCAGCGCGGGCGGTGCCGGCCCGGTCAATGTGGTGATGAACATCACGACCCCGGATGTGCAGGGCTTTCGCCGCAGTCAGGCCCAGATCGCGGCGCAAATGGGGCGCGCCATGGGGCGCGGCAACCGCAACCGATAATTCCGGCTGAAAGGGAAAACGCAATGAGCTTTCACGAGGTGAGATTCCCGGCGAGCCTGAGCTTCGGCTCGCTCGGGGGGCCCGAGCGGCGCACCGATGTGGTCACGTTGGCCAACGGATTCGAGGAGCGCAACACCCCTTGGGCGCATTCGCGGCGGCGCTATGATGCCGGATTAGGGATGCGCAGTCTGGACGATGTCGAAACGCTGATTGCGTTTTTCGAGGCGCGGCGCGGGCAGATGTTCGGCTTTCGCTGGAAGGACTGGTCCGATTTCAAATCCGGGCGTGCCACGGCAGAGGTCAGCTTTGCCGATCAGGTGATTGCGGTGGCAGACGGGCAGCGCCGCGAGTTCCAGTTGATCAAGACCTACCGCTCGGGCGCGTTCAACTATGCGCGGCCAATCCACAAACCGGTGGCGGGAACCGTGCGGATCGGTATCGAACAGGACGAGATGCGCGAGGCGGTCGATTTCGACGTGGATCTGACCACCGGGCAGATCGTGTTTTACCACCCTCCGGCCGAGTCGATGGAGATTAAGGCGGGATTCGAATTCGACGTGCCGGTGCGGTTCGATACCGACCGCATTCAGACCAGCGTGGCCAGTTTTCAGGCGGGCGAGGTGCCCAACGTGCCGGTGGTGGAGGTGCGGGTGTGATGAGCGGGATGGATGAGCGGTTTCAGGCGCATCTTGCCAGTGGTCTGACGACCCTGTGCCGGGCCTGGATGATCACGCGCAAAGACGGCGTCTGCTATGGCTTTACCGATCACGATTGCGCGTTGGCATTCGACGGCATCACGTTCCGTGCCGATAGCGGCATGTCGGCGTTGGCGCTGCAGCAAGGCACCGGGTTGGCGGTGGACAATAGCGAGGCAATCGGCGCGCTGAGCGATGCGTCGATCCGTGAGGCGGATATCGAGGCGGGCCGCTTTGACGCGGCTGAGGTGCTTGCCTGGCTGGTGAACTGGGCCGATGTCAGCATGCGCTGGTTGCAGTTTCGCGGCACCATCGGACAGATCCGGCGCAGCGGCGGGGCCTTCCATGCCGAGCTGCGCGGGCTGACCGAAGCGCTGAACCGGCCCTTGGGGCGGGTCTATCAGAAACCCTGCACGGCGGTGCTGGGCGATAGCGCCTGCGGCTTTGATCTGGATCGGCCCGGTTATGCCGAGACACGCCCCATCGCGGATGTTGCCGAGCAACGGATATTCCGCTGGGAGGGGCTGCTCGAATTCGAACCCGGCTGGTTCGCGCGGGGCCGCCTGAGCGTGCTCGACGGTGCCGGTAAGGGGCTGTGGGGGCTGATCAAACATGACCGGTTCGAAGACAACACCCGTGTGATCGAGCTGTGGGAGCCGATCCGCGCGAACCTTGCACCGGGCGAGCGAGTGCGGCTGGAACCGGGCTGCGACAAGGGACTGGAGACCTGCCGCCTGAAATTTGACAATCTGATCAATTTTCAGGGGTTTCCCGACATTCCCGGCGAAGATTGGGTGATGGCGGTGCCGAAAGCGTCGACTGCCAATACTGGGGGGAGCCGGCGATGAGCGATCAGCGGGAATGTATCGTGGCGGCGGCGCGGAGCTGGATCGGCACGCCCTATCGCCATCAAGCGGCGACACGCGGGGCGGGGACCGATTGCCTGGGGCTGATCCGGGGGGTTTGGCGCGGGCTGTACGGGGAGGAGCCCGAACCGGTGCCGCCCTATTCGATGGACTGGGCCGAGCCGCAGCTTGACGAGCGTTTGTGGGCGGCGGCGCGGCGGCATCTGGAGGAGCGTCCGGCGATCTCTTTGGTGCCGGGGACTGTCGTGCTGTTCCGGATGCGCGCCGGTTCCGTGGCCAAACATCTTGGGATCGTGACGACGACCGGCGATGCCGCCCGTTTCGTCCATGCCTATTCCGGGCATGGGGTGATCGAAAGCCCGTTAAGCGCGCCCTGGCGGCGGCGCATCGTGGCGTGTTTTGACTTTCCGCAGGGGAACGGGTGATGGCGACGATAGTATTTTCGGCTGCGGGTGCGGCCATCGGCGGCTCGATCGGGGGCACGGTGGCGGGGCTGTCTTCGGTCGCGATCGGGCGCGCGGTTGGGGCAACACTGGGGCGGGTGATCGATGAGCGGCTATTGGGGGCAGGGTCGGCCCCGGTTGCGACCGGCAAGGTGGACCGCTTTCGCCTGACCCATGCGGGCGAAGGCATGCCGATTGCACAGGTCTATGGCCGTTGCCGGCTGGGCGGACAGGTGATTTGGGCCTCGGATTTTCGCGAGGATAAAGCCACCAGCGGGGGCGGAAAGGGTGCACCGCGCAAGCCGAAGACGACGGAATACAGCTACTCCGTGTCGCTGGCCATCGCGCTATGTGAGGGTGAGATCCTGACCGTCGGGCGCGTTTGGGCCGATGGCGAGGAGCTGGCGCGCGACGATCTGAACCTGCGCGTCTATACCGGAAAGCGCGATCAGCAGCCCGATCCGGTGATTGAAGCAATCGAGGGTGCGGGCATGGTGCCGGCCTATCGCGGCACGGCCTATGTGGTGATGGAGGATCTGGCGCTGGCACCGTTCGGCAATCGGGTGCCGCAGTTTTCCTTTGAGGTGATCCGCGCGGCGCAACCGGATGCACCGGATTTCGCCGACGATCCCGCACAATCGGTCACCGGCGTGGCGCTGATACCGGGGACCGGTGAATATGCGTTGGCAACGACACCGGTCTATTATTCGGATGGGCCGGGCAGCAAATGGGCGGCCAACACCTATTCGCCCTCGGGCAAAAGCGATTTTGCAACATCGGTCGAAACACTGGTTGAGGAACTGCCCAATTGCAGCGCGACCGCGCTGGTGGTGGCCTGGTTCGGCGATGACCTGCGCTGCGGCGAGTGCCGGATCAAGCCCAAGGTCGAGCGTCAGGCACATGAGGGGAGCAATATGGCCTGGCAGGTCGCCGGGCTGACACGTGGCGGTGCCGAGGAAATCGCGCAGCGCGAGGGGCGGCCGATCTATGGCGGCACACCCGCGGACGATTCGGTGCTCGAGGCCATCGGGCACCTGCGCGAGAATGGGCAGCGGGTGATGTTCTATCCGTTCATCCTGATGGATCAACAGGAGGGCAACGGCCTGCCTGATCCATGGAGCGGCGCGCAGAACCAGCCGGCGTTGCCGTGGCGGGGGCGGGTCACGTTGTCGGCGGCACCGGGGCAGGAGGGCTCGCCCGATGGAACGGTGCAGGCAGAACAGGAGGTCGCGGCCTTCTTCGGGTCGGCCAGCGCCAGCGATTTTCAGATCAGCGAAGGGCGGGTGGACTATAACGGGCCGCAGGAATGGGGCTTGCGCCGGTTCATCCTGCATTACGCTGCGCTCTGTGCGGCGGCGGGTGGTGTCGACGCTTTTTGCATCGCATCGGAAATGCGCGGCCTGACACAGATTCGCGGGGCGGCGGGGTTTCCCGCTGTGGCGGCGCTGCGCGCGCTTGCAGCCGAGCTGCGCACGCTGTTGGGGCCGCAAACCAAGATCGGCTATGCGGCGGATTGGTCGGAATATTGGGGCTATCAGCCGCAGGACGGCAGCGGCGATCGGTATTTCCATCTCGATCCGCTCTGGGCCGATGATAATATCGATTTTATCGGGATCGACAATTACATGCCGCTGTCGGATTGGCGCGATGGGGACGAACATGCCGATGCGGCGGCGGGATGGCATAGCATCCATGCGCGCGGCTATCTCGAATCCAATGTCGAGGGTGGCGAGGGCTTTGATTGGTTCTATCACTCGCCCGAGGCGCGGGCGGCCCAGATCCGCACGCCGATCACCGATGGCGCACATGAGGAGAAGTGGATCTGGCGTTACAAGGATATTCGTGGCTGGTGGCAAAACCCCCATCACGAGCGCATCGGCGGGCTCCGGCAGGCGGCAGCGACGGCTTGGGTGCCGCAATCAAAACCGATCTGGTTCACCGAACTGGGCTGCGCTTCGGTGGACAAGGGGACCAACCAGCCCAATAAGTTTCTTGACGGCATGTCGTCGGAATCGAGCCTTCCGCACTATTCCAATGGTCAGCGCGACGATCTGATCCAGCGTCGATACCTTGAGGCGGTTCTGGGCCATTGGCGGCAGCCCGAAAACAACCCGGTTTCTGAAGTCTACGCCGCGCCGATGCTGGATCTGGCGAATACCTATGTCTGGGCCTGGGATGCGCGCCCATTTCCAGCCTTTCCCAATAATCGCGAGCAGTGGAGCGACGGTGCCAACCATGCGCGCGGCCATTGGCTGAACGGGCGCACGGGCAGCCGGACGCTGGCCTCGGTCGTGGCGGAGATCTGCCGCCGCGCGGGCGTGTCGGCGATTGATACGTCGATGTTGCACGGCATCGTGCGCGGTTACGTGGTCGAGGAGGTCGCCGATGCGCGCAAAGCCCTACAGCCGCTGATGCTGCGCTATGGTTTCGACGCCATCGAGCGCGACGGGGTGCTGAAATTTGTCATGCGCGGGCTTGTCCATCCGCAGGAATTGGCCCGCGATACACTGGCCGAAAGCGGCGAAACCGAGGGGCTGATCGAGCGGCTGCGCGACAGCGAGGCGGAGCTTTCAGGCCGGGTGCGGGTGCGGTTCATCCAGTCGGGGAGCGATCACGATGTCGCCACCGAGGAGGCGGTCTTGCCCGATGCGGCGACCCATGCGGTCACCACAAGCGACTTGCCGCTGGCGATGACCCGTGCCGAAGGGCGGCAGACGGTCGAGCGCTGGCTGACCGAGGCCCGGCTGGCGCGGGACACGGTGCGGTTTGCCTTGCCGCCCTCGTTGATGGCTTGCGGCGCGGGCGATGTGGTGCGTCTTGCGGGGGATAGGGACGCGGAGGGCGGTCTTTATCGGATCGACCGGGTCGAGCAATCGGATCTACAACTGATTGAGGCGGTGCGGATCGAGCCGGAGGTGTATCTACCCGCGGAAACGGCAGATGATGCCCCCCCTTCTACGGCCTTTGAACCGCCAGTGCCGATTCTGCCGCTGTTTTTGGATCTGCCCCTGATGAGCGGCGACGAGCTGCCCCATGCCCCGCATATTGCGGCGACGGCAACGCCCTGGCCGGGTTCGGTGGCGGTTTATGCATCGGGGAGCGATGACAACTATACGTTGAACGGGATGATCGCGGCGCGTGCAGCGATCGGCCAGACGCAGACGCCGCTGCCCCGCGCTCGGCCGGGGCTTTGGGATTGGGGTGCGCCGCTTGAGGTCAAATTATTTGGCGGCGGGCTAGAAAGCCGCAGCCGCGAGGCGGTTTTGAACGGGGCGAATCTTGCGGCCATCGGCGACGGGTCGGCGGATCGGTGGGAGCTGTTCCAGTTCCAGCAGGCCGAGTTGATCGATCGTGACAGATGGTGGTTATCGGGTCGGCTGCGGGGGCAATTGGGCAGCGATGCGCTGATGCCAGACATGTGGCCGGCGGGGTCGTGGTTTGTGCTTGTTGACGCGGCGGTGCGCCAGATTGCGCTGAACAGCGTGCAACGCCGGGTGGCGCAGAATTTCCGCATCGGTCCGGCGCAACGTGGCTATGACGATCCGATCTATGTGCACCAAGTCGAGGCGTTCGACGGGAACGGGTTGCGGCCCTATGCGCCCAGTCATTTGCGCCTTGCACCGATGCTAGGGGGCGATCTGCGCGTGTGCTGGGTGCGGCGTACGCGGATCGACGGTGATCGCTGGGACGGACTCGAGGTACCGCTTGGCGAGGGACAGGAAACCTATCTGGTGCAGGTTCGAGATGGCGGCAAAGTTCTGCGCTCGGCGACGGTGAGCGCACCGGAATGGGTCTATTCCAGTGCCATGCAGGCAGAGGACGGGGCCGATGGGTCGACTTGCATCGAGGTGGCGCAGATTTCCGCGCGCTATGGGGAAGGGCCGGGTGTGATGGTCAGGGTGCCGGGCTGATGCGGCCAATTCTACATGGCGATGTCAGTAGCGCCGCGCGGGCGTTGCTGGTGCTGCCGCCACAAGCGCGCGACGCGGTCTGTCGACAGATGATTCGGCAGGCTCAGCAGGCCGACCACCATGTCCGCGAGAACGGGCGCGTGCATCCGATCTGGGGCAATGGCTCGCTCATGGCGGCGGCGCGCAACTGGCCGCTGGCGGATGAGCCGGGATTCGATGATGTGGATTACTGCCATTGTTTCAAATTGGTGTTGCGTGCGCTGATCGACCACCATTGCGGCACCGGGAATGGCCGTAACAGGTGACTTGCATTTGATGCGCAGGCCTATGATCGCTCGTCGGTTTGCGATTGGCGTTTCCTGCGTTACTTAGCTATTATGGGCGCAACGAAAGAGAGGTTGCCATGGCTGAGATACGCAGGAACATTTCTCCGGTCGATCCCGTCTGGGACCGGATCCGGGACGAGGCACAGGAGGCCATCCGTAAGGAGCCGCTGATGGGCGGGCTGATTCATGCCTGTATCCTGCACCACAAGACGCTGGAAAAGGCTTTGTCCTACCGCTTTGCGGCAAAACTATATTCCAACGAGATGTCGATGGTGGTTTTGCGCGAAATCGCGGACGAAGCCTTTGCCGAGAATCCCGAACTGATCGAGGCCGCCCGTGCCGATTTGGTGGCAGTCTACGAGCGCGACCCGGCCTGTCATCGGCTGTTGCAGCCGGTCCTTTACTTCAAGGGATATCAGGCGGTTCAGGCCTATCGCATCGGCAATTGGCTGTGGACGCAGGGTAAGCGCGATCTGGCCTATTTCATTCAGATGCGGGTGTCGGAGATTTTTGGTGTCGACATCCATCCAAACGCGCGAATCGGCAAGGGCATCATGATCGACCATGCCCATTCCATCGTGATCGGCGAAACCGCCGTGGTGGGCGACAACGTATCGATGCTGCATTCGGTCACGCTGGGCGGGACCGGCAAGGAAAAGGAAGACCGCCATCCCAAGATCGCCAACGGCGTGCTGATCGGTGCCGGGGCCAAGGTCTTGGGCAATATCCCAATCGGCGAATGTAGCCGCATCGCGGCCGGATCGGTGGTGCTGCAAGAGGTGCCCGCGTTCACGACAGTGGCGGGCGTTCCAGCCCGGATCGTCGGGAAATCGGGCTGCGGTCAGCCGTCGGTCAGCATGAACCAATTGTTTCCCGATTACGACTGATGTGAGCCTGATCAGCGGCGCAATCGATGCGCCGCTGATCAGATCATATTGCGTGAAAACGGGTTCATCCGGTGCTCAAACAGCCCAGTTTCAGACCAGCATGGTCATCGGGTTTTCGAGATTGTCGACGATTGCCTGCAACAGTTCCGCACCCAGAGCCCCGTCAATCACACGGTGATCCACTGACAAGGTGACAGACATGATCGTGGCGACCGTCAGTTCGCCATCATCACCCACCACAGGTTTCTTCACCCCCGCGCCGACCGCCAGGATCGCACCGTGGGGCGGGTTGATGACGGCGTCGAAATTGTCGATCCCGAACATGCCCAGATTGGAGATCGCAAAACTGCCGCCCTGATATTCCTGTGGGGCAAGTTTGCGCTCGCGCGCGCGGCCAGCAAGATCTTTCATCTCGGCGGAAAGCGCGGACAGAGATTTTGCTTCTGCATCGCGCAACACCGGCGTGAACAGACCGCCTTCGATGGCGACAGCGACAGCCACATCCGAGGGTTTCAATTTCAGAATTCGATCGCCCGCCCAGACCGCGTTGGCCGTGGGCACCTGTTGCAGCGCCAAGGCACAGGCCTTGATGATGAAATCATTGACCGAAAGCTTGACGCCCCGACTGTCGAGTTGCGCATTCAACGTGCTGCGGAATTTCAACAGAGCGTCGAGACGGATATCGCGCCGCAGATAGAAATGCGGGATCGATTGCTTGGCTTCGGTCAGGCGCGAAGCGATGGTCTTGCGCATGCCATCCAGTTGGATTTCTTCGTAATCCCGGTCGGCATAGATTTTCGCCACTGCCTCGGCTGACGGGCCGGCAGCCACGGCTGCGGCCATCGGTGTGGGGGTCGCTTCGCTGCGCGCCGCGTCCTGCGGGCGGGCGGATTCGACATCGGCCTTGACGATACGACCGCGCGGGCCAGACCCAGAGATTTGTGACAGATCCAGCCCCTTGTTGGCGGCGATCCGGCGGGCGAGCGGCGAGGCAAAGATACGTTCGCCATTGGCTGTTTGCGGTGCAGACGCTGCGGGCTGCGCCGTGTCCTTTGCCGGGGCCGCCTTGTCGCCCGCCGCAGCCGCCGGGGCGGCTTCTGGCGTGGTTTGCGCCCGGGTCGCAATGTCATCGACGCTTTCGTCTTCGGCCAGCAGCACCGCGATCGGGCTGTTGACTTTGACACCCTCGGTGCCCTCGCCAATCAGCAGCTTGCCGATCGTTCCCTCATCCACCGCCTCGAATTCCATCGTCGCCTTGTCGGTTTCGATCTCGGCCAGAAGATCGCCCGCCGCAACGGTATCCCCTTCCTTGACCAGCCATTTGGCAAGCGTGCCTTCCTCCATCGTCGGCGAGAGGGCGGGCATCAAAATTTCCGTGGGCATGGCCCTTCCTCCTTATTTATAGGTAACTTTGCGCACCGCTTCGAGCACTTCCTCGGTGCTGGTCAGCGCGTATTTTTCAAGATTGGCGGCATAGGGCAGCGGCACGTCCTTGCCGGTGCAATTGATTACCGGAGCGTCGAGCCAGTCGAAGGCCTCCTGCATCAGGACCGAGCTGATATAGCTGCCGACCGAGCCTTGCGGCCAGCCTTCCTCGACGGTGACGCAGCGGTTGGTCTTTTGAACCGATTTGATGATCGTCGCGGTGTCCATCGGGCGCAATGTGCGCAGGTCGATTACTTCGGCATCGATCCCGTCTTTCGCAAGGATTTCCGCCGCTTCCAGTGCATAGCTCATGCCGATACCAAAGCTGACGATGGTCACGTCTTCGCCCTCGCGCCAAATCCGGGCCTTGCCGAAAGGCACCGTGTAATCGTCGATATCGGGGACATCGAAACTGCGCCCATAAAGAATTTCGTTCTCTAAGAAGATCACCGGGTTGTCATCGCGGATCGCGGTCTTCAGCAAGCCTTTGGCATCGCTGGCGGAATAGGGCATCACCACTTTCAGACCCGGAATCTGCATGAACCACGCGGCGAAGTCCTGACTGTGCTGCGCCGCAACCCGCGCGGCGGCGCCGTTGGGGCCGCGAAAGACCATTGGCGCGCCCATTTGGCCACCAGACATATACAATGTCTTGGCCGCCGAGTTCACGATCTGATCCATCGCCTGCATGGCAAAGTTGAAGGTCATGAACTCGACAATGGGGCGCAGCCCGCCAAAGGCCGCACCCACGGCGAGACCGGTAAAGCCGTGTTCGGTGATCGGCGTATCGATCACCCGCCGCGCGCTGAATTCATCTAGCAACCCCTGAGAGATCTTGTAGGCGCCCTGATATTCCGCGACTTCTTCGCCCATCAGGAACACATCTTCGTCGCGCCGCATTTCCTCGGCCATGGCGTCGCGCAACGCCTCGCGGACGGTCTGCTGCTTCAGCTTGGTGCCTTCGGGCCAGTCCGGGCTGGTATCGGGTTCGGGGGCCGCGGCGGCGGGGCTGGCGGCGGTTGCTTTGGGGGCAGATTCCGGCGTTTTGGTCTGCGCCGTTTCGACGGCCTGCGCCGCATCGTCGACGCTTTCACCGTCTTCGACCATGACCGCGATCGGGGTGTTCACCTTGACCCCTTCGCTGCCCTCATTCACCAGAATACGGCCGACGATGCCTTCGTCTACCGCTTCGAATTCCATCGTGGCCTTGTCAGTCTCGATTTCGGCCAGAATATCGCCTGCCGAGACGGTGTCGCCTTCTTTCACCAGCCATTTGGATAAAGTGCCTTCTTCCATGGTCGGCGATAGGGCGGGCATGAGAATTTCAGTTGCCATTGATCTGTTTCCCTTCAGGCGTTCTGCGGTGCCGCTTCGGCATAGATATCGGTCCAGAGTTCCTCCAGCGCCGGTTCGGGGCTGTCCTTGGAGAATTCGGCAGCGTCATTGACCACCTGTTTGATTTCCTTGTCGATGGCTTTCAGATCCTCTTCGCTGGCGTGTTTGCCCTCCAGCAACAGGGTGCGCACATGTTCGATGGGGTCGCGTTCCTCGCGGATTTTCTGGACCTCTTCACGGGTTCGATATTTCGCCGGGTCCGACATCGAATGCCCCCGATAGCGATAGGTCATGATCTCAAGAACATATGGTCCCTTGCCCGAGCGGCAGTGCGCCACGGCTTTTTCCCCGGCCTCTTTCACGGCCAGAACATCCATGCCGTCAACTTGCTCGCCGGGGATGCCAAAGGGTTTGCCGCGGGTATAAAGCTCGGGTGTCGAGGTCGAGCGGCTTTGTGACGTGCCCATCGCGTACTGGTTGTTCTCGATCACGAACACCACCGGCAGTTGCCACAGCGACGCCATGTTGAAAGTCTCGAAAACCTGACCCTGGTTGCTGGCACCATCGCCGAAATAGGTGAAGGTAACCCGCCCGTTTTCCTTGTAGCGGTCGGCAAAGGCCAGCCCGGCGCCGATCGGCACCTGCGCGCCGACGATGCCATGCCCGCCATAGAAGTGCTTTTCACGGCTGAACATGTGCATCGAGCCGCCCTTACCCTTGGAGTAGCCCCCCTCGCGCCCGGTCAGTTCGGCCATGACGCCGTTCGGATCCATGCCGCTGGCCAGCATATGCCCGTGATCGCGGTAAGAGGTAATCCGCTTGTCACCCTCTTCAGCAGCGGCTTCTAGCCCCACGACCACGGCTTCCTGACCGATATAAAGGTGACAGAACCCGCCAATCAGGCCCATGCCATAAAGCTGGCCGGCTTTTTCTTCGAATCGGCGGATCAACAACATCTCGCGGTAGTATTTTTTCAGCTCATCCGCAGCAATATTGGGTTTTATATTGGGTTTTTTGGTGTTTTTCCGGGCGGCCATATAATGATCATCTCCCTCGATGAAGGTAGTTTAACGTTAAACTATCAGATATATAAAAAATTGCAGCTTCAAAAGTATAATGACTCGGAGCGTCTCCGGCGTCCAGAGGGGCCACGCCATCTCAGCGGATTACCAATTCATCCGCGCGTAACAAACCGAGAACCGAGCGGGCCTGCTGATCAAGCAGATCAAGGTCCAGATAGTTGTCGGACAACCGGCGTGTGAGATTTTCCATGACCGCGATTTGGGTTTCCATCTGCTCAAGCTTCGCGCGCAGGGTTTCGGCTTCGGCTGAGATTTCGACCCGACGAAACAGGCCATAATCGCCCTGCACGGCGGCAAAGGTAAAATAGGCGCACAAAAGGAACGCGATGGCGAAATAAATCAGGGCGCCAAAACCGGGTCTGCTGGATCGGATCAAAACTGCTTGCCTTGCTGGGCACCCTGTGCGGGCGTCTGTTGGCCGAATTATCGCACAATCAATCGGCCTTGTGAATCCCTTGTGAGATCGGACGCGACGAATCAATATCCCGCCCGACTGGAAAAGGCCTGCGGTGCTGTTATCCTGTTATCGAGGAGGAATTGTCATGCCCCCGAGCCCCCCAAACGACGATCTTGGTACTCATCACGTCAGCAACCAGCCGATGCCGCAACTGTCCCGCGATCTCTGGGCCAACGATATTGCGTTGCGCGGGGCGATCGCGCGCAATGGCGGTCGCGCCGATGATCTGGCTGCGGCCGGTGCGGTCTATGGCAGTGCGGAGATGCGGCAGGCTGCACAGGAGGCCCGCCGCGATCCGCCCCGGCTGATCGCCTTTGACCGAACTGGGCGGCGTCGCGACGAGGTGGCCTATAATCAAGGCTATCACCATTGCCTGAGGGTCGGCGCACAGCAAGGTTATGCAAGTGTCGCCTGGGATGGCCGGCCCGGTGGTCACGTGACCCACGCCGCACAGGTCTATATGTTGTCGCAGGTTGAACCGGGCACCTGCTGCCCGCTGACCATGACCTATGCGGCGGTGCCCGCGCTGAGGGCCGATGCGAACCTTGCTGCGCTCTGGCAGCCGCGTCTGACGGCGCCGGATTACGACCCGTCCCTATGCCCAGTCGATCAGAAACACGCCGCAACGATGGGCATGGCGATGACCGAAAAACAGGGCGGTTCAGATGTGCGGGCGAACACGACACGGGCACGGCGCGATGGTGATATCTACCGCCTGACCGGGCATAAGTGGTTTTGCTCGGCGCCAATGTCGGATGGGTTCCTGACGCTGGCCTATACCGACGAGGGGCTGACCTGTTTTCTTGTGCCGCGCTGGCTGGACGGGACACGCAACACGATCCGCTTGCGACGGCTCAAGGACAAGCTGGGCAACCGCGCCAATGCCAGCGCCGAGATCGAATATATCGATGCGCTGGCCCATCGGCTCGGCGATGAAGGGGCAGGGGTGCGCACCATCATCGAAATGGTGCATCACACGCGGCTCGACACCGCCATCGCCCCTGCCGGCCTGATGCGCGCGGCGCTGAGCGAGGCGCATTGGTGGGTCAACGGGCGCAAAGCCTTCCAGCGCCGCCTGATCGACCAACCGCTGATGCGCACGGTTCTGGCCGATCTGGCACTTGACTGGGAAGGGGCGCTGGCCGCTGGCCTTGCCATGGCGCGCGCTTTTGACGGGCCGGGGGCCGAGAACCGCGCGCTGGCGCGGATCGGGGTGGCGTTGGTCAAATTTCTCAATAACAAGCGCTGCGTGCCGGTGGTGGCCGAAGCAATGGAGG
This sequence comes from Pontibaca salina, assembly GCF_016307205.1. Lineage (GTDB taxonomy): Bacteria > Pseudomonadota > Alphaproteobacteria > Rhodobacterales > Rhodobacteraceae > Pontibaca > Pontibaca salina. The sequence continues at coordinate 53,481 of NZ_JAEIJD010000009.1, forward strand.
TGCTGGGCGGCATGGGCTATATTGAGGAGACGCCGATGCCCATGCTCTACCGGGAGGCACCGCTAAATGGGATCTGGGAAGGCTCGGGCAACGTTATATGTCTTGATATCCTGCGCACGCTGGCGCGCGAGCCGCTGGCGGGCGCGGTATTAAACCATGCGCTTGATGCCGCGCGGGGCGCAAATCGGCACTATGACAGGGCGCTGGAAAATCATCGCGCGCGCTGGCCCGACCTCGCGGGTGAGAGCGAAGCGCGCTGGTTTGCCGAAAGCCTTGGCACTTTGTTGACAATGGCGACGCTGATCGAAACTGCCCCTAATGCGATTTCAGACGGCTATGCCGCGACGCGATTGAGTGGCGCTCGCGGGCTGGTGCCGGGCAGCGTAACCGGGCTGGATACCGATGCAATTCTGTCGCGGCTTGGCTGAGCGCAGGAATCCTGCTTGCGGCCTTGTCACAGATCGGCACCGCCTTATGTCAGGTCGAGAAGCTACATAGCTGTTGACGAAAAGGAGCACCGATCATGGATGAGAACAAGGAAAGCCTGTCCAACCTGCAAACCGCTCTGTCGATGGAATTGTCGGCGGTGACCCAATATCTGCTGCATGCGCATGTGCTGGATGACTGGGGTCTTGACCGTCTGGCAGACAAGATGCGTGAGGAAATGCACGAGGAGCTGGGCCATGCCGGACGGTTTATCGACCGCATGCTCTATCTGGGTGGCGAGCCGGTCATGGAGCCGCAGAAGAACCCGCGCCCGGCGAAAAGCCTGCAGGAAATGTTCGAAGCCGATCGCCAGGACGAAAAGGATTCGATCGCTTTCTACACCAAGGCCGCGCGCAGCGCCTCGGATAGCGATGACATTGGCAGCCGCGCTTTGTTCGAAGAAATTCTGCTGGATGAAGAGGGCCATTGGGATTGGCTGGATCAGCAACTCCGGCTGTTGGACCGCATGGGCGAACCGGCCTTCACAGCCAAATATATGAGCGTGGGCGGGGATGACGACTAAACTTGCGCGTGGGGTGCATGCAATCGATGTGCCTGCGGGTTCGGGGCCAAGATAACAGGCTTGGCCCGAGCCCTGAAAACTCGAAGGCGCGCGTTCAGCATCATACGAGACGGTGACATGACCAACGCGGGAACCGATCATGGATCAGGTAGACGCCAATGTCGGACTGATATTCGATAAGCTGGATGGCTGGCTTGACGGGTTGTTCCGGTTGCTGCCGAATATCCTTGTCGCGATTGTCGTCGTGATCCTGTTCTGGCTGCTAGGTCTAGGACTCGGCAAGCTTGTTGTCACAACTGCAAACCGGCGCGGTCGCGAAAGTCTGGGCGAGGTTGGCAGTTCGCTTGTTCGCTGGGCGATGGCAATCGTTGGGATAATGCTGGCTGTCACCATCGTGGCCCCCTCGGTTACTCCCGGCGATCTGTTTGCCGGGCTTGGCGTCAGTTCGGTCGCCATTGGCTTTGCCTTCAAGGATATTTTGCAAAACATGCTGGCTGGCATCCTGATCCTCCTGCGCCAGCCCTTTGAGGTTGGCGATCAGATCGTTTCGGGCGGACATGAGGGAACCGTTGATAAGATCGAGACCCGCGCGACCATGATCACCACCTATGATGGGCGCCGTGTCGTCATTCCCAATGCGGTCATTTACACAGATAGCGTGGTCGTTAATACGGCGTTCGAGACGCGCCGCTCTGAATATGACATCGGCATCGGCTGCAATGATCCTTGGGATCGGGCGCGCGAGTTGATGGAGCAGGCCTGCGCGGCGGTTGAAGGGGTCAGCAGCGATCCGCCGCCAGAGACAATTCCCATCGAATTGGGCGATTTCGCAAATGTGGTCCGGTTGCGGTGGTGGACCAAATCCGATCGCGCCTCGCAGATACATACCTTTGGCGAGGTGCTTCAAGCGGTTTACAAGGCGCTTGATCAGGAAGGTATCGATATGCCGTATCCGACCCAGGTCCATCTGTTCCACGACCAGACCGAAGAGGTTGACGGCGATCGCACGCGCCAGCGCGAAGGCTGGCCAGCGGGTCAGGGCAAGGTGCCAAAGTCACGCCAGCAAGTGAAAGCGGATGGCTAGGGGCAGCGCTATGCTCATGGCCGCAGCGCATCCCGATGGAGGCCAAGATGTTCGTTGATGATCAGGTCGTTGATGTGCTGTTGCGCGGGACTCTGCTGTCGTTCTTCGGGTTGCTGTGGATCATTCTGCTGGTCCGTATTGTCGGGCTGCGCTCGTTCTCGAAGATGACCAATTTTGATTTTGTCATGACCGTTGCCATGGGCTCGCTTTTGGCCGGGGCCAGCCAAAGCAAGGATTGGGCCGGTTTCGTGCAGACCGCGACCGCGATGGCGAGCCTCTTCGCGGTTCAGTATTGCGTCGCTCGGCTGCGCAAATCATCAGAACAATTTGAAAAGATCGTGCAAAACAAGCCGGTCTTGTTGATGAAGGACGGCATTGTGCAGCAGGATGCGTTGCGAAAGACCCGAGTCAGCCGCAATGATCTTATGGCGAAACTGCGCGAGGCAAATGTTCTTGACCAATCACAGGTGCGCGCTGTGGTGCTGGAGACCACGGGCGATATCTCGGTCCTGCACGGCGAAGATCTGGACGACGATCTTCTGACCGGAGTGCGTGCAATTTGATTGATGCGGTGCGGCTGTGGTGCGCTCACCGCAATCAGCCAGTGTACCCTAGCGGTCAGCCTTTGAGGCGATAACCACCCGCATTATCGAGCAGCGCCCATGGAGCCTAGACCGGCGTGTTGCGACAATATCCCTTGGTTTCGCCTTGGGCCTTTGTCTGGAAGATCACCAGCGAGATCACTGCGGACAATGCAGCCAGCCCCAGCGCCAACAGGTAGTTCTGATAGAGGTCAAAAAACAAACCAGCCGCAGCAGGCCCCATCAGACCGGCGGCGGCCCATGCGGTGAACACGCGCCCGTAAACGACGGTTCCCAAACCAGTGCTGAAACGATGGGAAATATATGCCGGATAGGCTGCGATGGTGCCACCATAGGCAAAACCGACAACCGATAAGCCGATCAGGGTCACCGTCAGTTGCGGCGCGACTGCCATGAGCAGCAAGGCGGTCGCTGTCAGGGCCGCAAGGCCCGTCAGAACGGACCGGCCGCCAAACCAATCCGTCAGCGTCCCGGCCAGCAGGCTGCCGACCATATTGGCCAAGGCGATCACGATCGGTGCCAAAGTGATCCAGAACGTCCCGCCGTCACTTGCTGCCACCATGCCGGTCGCGTGGCCAATGGCCATCAGTCCGGCTGTGACTGCGCCGCAATAGCTGAGCCAGAGCCAAATAGTCTGCTGCCTGAGGCTCCCGCCAACAGGCTGCGTGTTTTCGGTTTCAAGCGCGTAAGTCACCCGCGAAGCCGCCAGTGTCAGTGCGCTTAACGCGGCAGTGATCAGCAGACACACCGCCAGCAACAGCAGCGCCGCCGCCCAGCCGCCGCCTGCAATGGCAAAACGCAGCGGTACCGGGAAGACCACGGCACCGAGCGCATAGCACGCCGTGACAAACCCCATTGCAAAACCCCGTCGTTGGGGCAGGGCGCGGCCAGCAAATTGCAACGCATAGCCGTAGCCCAAACCGTTGGCGGCCCCGAAAACCAGACCGAAGCCAAGCCAGACAAAGACCATGGAGGGACTGAAAGCGGCCAGTGTGCACCCTGCTGCCGCCAGCGCGCCAGTCATTGCTACATAGGCGGGGGGGGACAGGCGGTCATATAATCTATGGCCCAGAAGGACGGCAGCCGCCAAGGCCGCAAGCGCGATGGAATAGGTTAAGCTAGCGGTGCTGCGCGACACGCCAAATTCGCTTTCCAGCGCCAGAAGCAATATCGAAAACGCATGCACCGACCCCAGAATGAAGGCAAGCAGCCCCGCGCCCGCGAGGGCCACCCTAGGACGATTCATTTCCGCCGCGCTTCACTGAATTGCTGCAATGCGCCCCGCACGCCTTGCGGGGCAAGAAAACTGGAAACATAAGTTTCCTCCAAAGTTAGAAGCGCATCAGCCGCTATATAAAAGTACCTTCTGGTCGCCCTTCAAGCCAAGGAGCCGGTCGCAGTCCGTGCCCAGTCGGCTGCCGATCTTATCGTATTTCACATTGTGAAACTCAATCAAGAACTCGCCTCACCGCAATGGCCCGCCAGCACAAATTTAATGCGATACCTTCGCCACTTGCGGCAATAATTTATGCGGTTTGCTGCGGGCTGGAAGCCCCGTTTAAGGTGGGTCGGTTGCTCTGGCCAACTGCCGGACGTTGTCTGGCTTTTCATCCCGGATACTCACCCGCCTAGGGTGCTCAGAATTATCCTGAGAACGCTTTGCGCAATTTTTTCAGTTAGAGGGCAGGGGGCGGTGAGGTCACGGCTTTGCGGGATTGTGGAGGTCCCGGTCCAGTTTTTGTAGTGCAGGGCAGCGCAGATTTCATACCCGCTCAACGCGGTTTTTCTCAGCAGCGAAGACACTGAGCCCGAGCCATTGCTGCATTGTTTTCGCCAATTGGCGCGAGCCGTCAAAATTAATCCGGTCACACGCCTTTTCTACCGTATCAAGCCCCATCCAGATCGCCGTCATCGTCCGGAGGTCCGTCGTGACGTAAAGGTCTATGTCAAAGCCAGGATCTGTCGCGCAAAGGTCTATGCTGCCTTTGGGTTCGACGACGAGCCAGAAATTGCGGCGTGTGGACGGCAATTCGGGATAGCAAAACCTAACAACCACGCGCCGTTCCGGCAGCGGTGTCGGGTCGAGATTGCGGCGCATGTCCCACATCAGCAGCGAGGCATCGAGGTTGCGCAGCGACAGGTTCGATTCGACCCATCTCTGGCCCCATACGCCTAGCGCCTTGACCACAGGGAGAAGATCTTCACCGGCGGGGGTGAGGTGGTATTCGCTGATGCCGGCATCGCCAGCGACGGGGACGCGGACCACGATTCCGGCAGCTTCCAGTTCCTTCAAGCGCTGGGATAGCAACGTCGGCGACATTCTCGGCACGCCACGCTTGAGGTCGTTGAACCTTGTGGACCCAGCCACGAGCTCGCGCACGAGCACCATTGTCCACCGCTTGCACAGCACTTCCGAGGCCATCGCCACGGGACAAAATTGGTAATAGCTGCCTTGTGACATCATATGCACTTTTGAAGCCATGCCGTCAGTTGGCATGAAATCTTATAGCACAGATTTCAGTTGTCCGCAGCAATGGTCCGGAAGGCTGACAGGTTTGTGGTCCATTTTCTGCACTAGTCCGAATAGCGAGAAGCGCGCACCATGCTCCCGTCGAGTGGAACAGCTTGATGCCGCATCCGAACTCCAAATCCAGAAGTCCGAACGCGGTCACTTCTTTCATTTAGAGGAGATACGCACATGACTTATCCAATAACTGCCTTGAATGGCGGCTCCGTAGCCGTATCCGACGAGGATATGGACGGGCTGCGGGGCGACACGCGTGGTGGGGTGTTGCTGCCCGATGACGCGGGCTACAAGGAAGCGGGCGCGATTTGGAACGGCATGATCAGCCGCCGCCCCGGTCTCGTCGTGCAGCCGCTGGGTGCCAGCGACATCAAAGCGGCGGTAGAGTTTGCCGCCCGTCACAATCTGCTGATTTCGATGCGGGGAGGCGGCCACCAGATCGGCGGGCTCGCCGTGGCAGAAGGCGCTTTACTTGTCGACATGTCGCGAATGCGCCATGTCCATGTCGACCCAGAGGCTCGCACGGCCCGTGTCGGTGCTGGCTGCTTGCTGGGCGATGTCGACCGCGAATGCCAGCGCCACGGGCTGGCTTTTCCCACGGGCATCAACAGCACCACTGGCATCGCGGGGTTAACGCTCGGCGGCGGCTTTGGCTGGATCACGCGCAAATACGGCATGACCATCGATAACTTGCTCTCAGCCGAAATTGTCACTGCCGACGGTGCGATCCTGACAATCAGCCCCGACAGCCATCCCGACCTGTTCTGGGCCTGCAAAGGCGGCGGCGGAAACTTCGGGGTCATCTCGTCGTTCGAGTTTCGCCTGCATCCGGTGGGGCCGGAGATCCTGTCCGGACTGCTCGTGCACCCGCTTGACGCCGCTCCCGAGTTGCTTCGGAAATATCGCGAGATCAGCAACAGCGCGCCGGATGAACTTACGGTCTGGACCGTGATGCGCAAGGCGCCGCCGCTGCCATTCATTCCCGAGGACTGGCATGGCCGCGAGGTGATGATCTTTGCCGTGTGCTATTGTGGCGATATGGCCGAGGGCGAGAAAGCCGTTGCCGACTTGCGTGCGCTGGGGCAGCCGCTTGCCGATGTGATCGGTCCGCACCCCTATACGGGTTGGCAAATGGCGTTCGATCCACTGCTGACGCCGGGCATGCGAAATTACTGGAAGAGCCAAGATTTTCTCGACCTGACGGAAGAGACGATCGGCCACCTTGTCGATGCGGCCCGCAACCTGCCAGACGACCAAACGGAAATCGTTTTGCCACATCTTGGCGGTGCGATGGCGCGGGTTGCCCCGGCAGCCACGGCCTTTCCGCAGCGGAAATCGCACTTTACGCTGAACCTCCACACACGGTGGGAAGATCCTGCAAAAGATGCGGCTTGTATTGCTTGGGCGCGTGCGCTGTCGGATCGGGTCGCGTCGCAATCGGCGGGCAGCGTTTACGTGAACTTCATGCCCGAAGACGACGCAGCGCGGATCGGCGGCGCTTATGGCAACAACATGGATCGATTGCGACAGGTAAAGGCCCGATATGATCCGGGCAACCTGTTCCGCGTGAACCATAACATCAGCCCCGCAACCGCCGCTCGCGCGGCGGAATAGATGCGGCCACTATCTTGATATCTATGACGCAACTGGGATCGGGGTGTCACCCTGAACGTGATGCACCCGAATCCGGCCTGAGGAGTGAAGAACATGCGTGTTTCCGTCATCCAGCAGCCCCCCGTCTATCTCGATCGCGAGAAATCCATCGCGAAGGCCTGCGATCTCATTGCGGCATCCTCCCGCGAGGGGGCTGAAATGGTCGTGTTTCCCGAGGCTTGGATACCGGGCTATCCCACTTTTGTCTGGCGTCTGGCCCCCGGCATCGGCATGGGCAAGACCGACGAGTTATACGCTTGTCTCCAGGATAATGCGGTCGACCTGAACCGGGATGGGTTGGCGGCGATCCGCGCTTGCGCACGCGAATTCGGAGCGGTCGTGGTCATTGGGTACCATGAATTGGATGGCGCAGGCAGCGGTAGCACGCTTTACAACAGCTGCGCGATCATCGACGCCGATGGAAGGCTGGCCAACAACCATCGAAAATTAATGCCGACCAATCCCGAACGGATGATTTGGGGATTTGGCGATGGCTCGGGTCTGAATGTGGTCGAAACCGCGGTGGGGCGGGTCGGCGCACTGATCTGCTGGGAAAACTATATGCCGTTGGCGCGTTATGCGCTCTATGCCCAGAATATCGACATCTACGTTGCCCCGACCTGGGACAGCGGAGAAAGCTGGCTTGCAACCATGCAGCACATCGCCCGCGAGGGCGGCTGCTGGGTCGTGGGGTGCGCGACGGCGCTGGAAGCCTCGGACATCCCCGCAGACGTGCCATATCGGGACGAGTTGTTTCCCGACGCGGCAGAGTGGATCAATTCTGGCGATGCGGTGGTCTACAAGCCATTTGGCGCTGCGCTGGCCGGCCCGATGCATCGCGAGAAAGGGCTGCTCATCGCCGATATCGAAGTGGCCGCTGCGCGGGCCTCGCGTCGCAAGTTTGATGTCAGCGGGCACTATGCCCGGCCCGATGTCTTTTCTCTCACCGTGGATCGGCACCCGCGACGCGCAGCGGAGTTTCTCTCGTGACATTGCCCGGCCGATCAAACCGCAACCGCCTGAATGTCCGACCAAACGGGCAAGTCACCCCGTTGAAGGAGTAGGCGGCGCCGAGGACTCCCGCCAAAAGGTTTTGCAACGGCTAACTTACGAGGGTCGGATAGCGCCTAAGACGAAACCGGATCGCGGCAATCGCTGTGATCAGCAACACAGGAGAGGTAACTTATCATGACCAATGCAATAGAAATAAGACGCTTCGAACACCCTGACGACGTTCTCGACATGAAAGAAAACGGCGGAATAAATATCATCAGGATGCGCGGCGGGGCGACTGGCATGCACGCTATATTCGAGCCCGGCTGGACTTGGGAGAAGGACGAGAAGCCGCTGCTTGGTTCACCTGACTCGTGTCCGATGCACCACACCGGCTACTGCATTGCAGGTCGATTGGTGGTCCGCATGATTGACACCTTGGTGGAAACGTCGATTGCGGCTGGCGACTTCTTTGAAATTCCCCCCGGCCATGATGCCTATGTCGAGGGCTCGGAGCGCGTCGAGCTTATCCTGTTCGAGGCACCTGCACACCAGCATTAGAGCAACCGTCTTGCTCACGCCGTCTTGGCTATCAATTTGCAGTCTTGCCTGATCAGGGGGTTGGTCGTTCGTAGCAGCGCGCGCCTGAAGGCGGACGCTTCGTCTCTGGTGAAGGCGTCACGTCATACCGGATAGGATCTTCATAGAGGGTTGAATCCTCAACCCAGAAAACTGACCAGATCCGCAGTGTTTTGCGCCTGTTAATGGTCCCGGGGAGGTTTTTTCAGAAAAGCCCAGTTTAGTCTTGTAATCCCTGTGCTTGCTTGGCTATACGCGGCGGCGGAGACGTGGCCGAGTGGTCGAAGGCGCTCCCCTGCTAAGGGAGTAGGCTCGTGAGGGTCTCGTGGGTTCGAATCCCATCGTCTCCGCCACAATTCATTGGCAAGCTACTGTTTTAGAACAGAAACCTAAAACCTTATCCCCCATCATGATCCGGATCGTCTCGGAAGGCGCTGGAACATGCCCAGCTTGATCGGGTCACTGAAAGTGCCCACGGCCATCATCGCGTAAATGGTGGTGCGCGACAGCCCGGTGATGTGCAGCACCGACGGCAGGCGCAGGATGGTTGTGGGATTTTGCTCTTTCATCCTTAAGCTCACCGGTTTGAGCGAGAGCAAAAGAGGGCGCGGAGGATTTCCTGGCCCAGGCCGAGGCTCATTGTCTGGTGCGGCTGAGCACTCCCGTCAAGATAGGCCCCTAAGGCTTTGCCGCGTAGCGCGCGAACAATCTCGTGGTGCATGATGCCATAGGTGCGGTCAGCAGCACGCGCAACTCGGCCTGCGCGCGGCCAACCTGGTTGCTCTTGCCAGTCTGTCAGGGATCGAAGACCCGCTTCACGCAGCCCCAGCGCGACCGCAACGCAGTGATGCGCAGGCCGGTGTAGTTGGTCGCGAGTCATTTCGCGTAGCGTTGGCTAAATCGGCGCGCTTCCTGACCCAACCTGTCGCGCAGCAATTCCGTAACGCCGCCTCGACAGGTTTATCATGCTCGGCTGACGGAAAACTTGTCATCAAGATGTCATCGCTCTGAAGCAAAGCTGTGATCTTCGGCGGGGTATAACGCCCTCAGGCAATAATGCTTTCACATCTCGTTGACGGGCCGCAGCCCGAAGGACACTTTGTTGAAAAATTCGCTTTTCCTCTCGGCAGCCATCGCTCTGGCCAGCACCGCCGCTTCGGCTCAAACTCTGCGCATCCCCCATGAACTGGGCTATGGAGGCTCAGAATCGCTCGACCCGATTTCGCCCCAGCGTTTCTATGAAGCCATCCAGAACATGTATTCGCGCCTGGTCCGCCAGGGCGACGACGGTCGCCCCTCGCCGGATCTGGCGCTGAACTGGGAGACGACGCCGGACGCCAAGGAGTGGACATTCGCGCTCCGACCGGGCGTGACCTTCCACAATGGCAACACGTTCACCGCAGAAGACGTGGCTTTTTCGTTGATGCGCACCCAGTCAGAGACGATCCAAAGCCCCACCAAGGGGGTGATGGAAATCATCGATCGCGTCGAAGTGGTGGATGACATGACGGTTAAGGTCGTGCTCAAACAGACGCATGCCGACTTCCCGCTTTTGGTGATGGACTACCGGATCAAGATGCTCGACGCCGAAACCTGCGGCCACAACCTGGACGCGCTATGCGAAAGCGGCAACGGCACCGGCCCTTATAAAATGGTCGAATTGGACGCCCTGGGCACCACCACGCTGGCCCGGTTTGACGACTATTACGGCGGCCTGCCTGGTGCCGAAAACCTGGAACTGATCGCTATCGCCGATCAGGATGCCCGTGTGGCCGCACTGCAGGCCGGTCAGATCGACTTTATCTATGCGCTATCTGCCGAGCAGGTGCCGCTGTTCGCCAACAATCCAAACTTCACCGTTCAGACCGTGCCCACCGGCCGCTGGATCGGCATGATTATGAACACCACTGTTGCCCCCTTTGATGATGCGCGGGTCCGCAAGGCGATCCGGATGAGTGCCGACCGCGACGTATTGGGCAAACTGGTCTTTGGTGAGGACAACTATATCACCAACTGCGATCACCCGGTCTGGCCTGGCGACCAGTATCGCGCCGACATTGCCTGCGAGCGTGACATCGAAGGTGCCAAGGCGCTGCTGGCTGAGGCGGGCTTTGCCGACGGGCTGACGGTTGAATTATTCGTGTCCGACATCACCGAAGGCGCGGTGCGCATGGCCGAAGTGCTGCAAAACCAGGCCAAGGATGCCGGAATTACCATCGAAATGGTACGCGTCCCTGCCGACGGTTTCTGGAGCGACGTGTGGATGAAGGAACCCTTCTTCGCCACCGGCTGGTCGCAGCGCCCGGCCGACCAAGTCCTGAACGAAGCCTATAGCTCGACCTCCGCCTGGAATGAATCGGCGTGGCAATCGGAAGAGTTCGACGCCGGTCTGGAGGCGGCCCGCGCCGAGTTGGATTTCGACAAGCGCAAGGAACTTTACGGCGATCTTCAGCGCCAAATCTGGGAGGACGGCGGCTCTTTCATTCCGGTACATCTGAAAACCGTGCGCGCTTTCTCGTCAAACCTGTCAGGCATTGATCCGGTCGAGGATTTTTCGATCCGCTACGAGAACCTGACCAAAGAAGCCGACTGAAATCTCAGCGCCCCTGAACATGGATGCAGCTCGTTACGCGCTGCATCCCGTTATCCAAGGATAGAACCATGCCTACTCTGATCCTGCGGCGCTTCGGCTTTGCCGCCTTTACGATCGCGTTCGTGTCGATGATCATGTTCGCGGCGGTAGAGGCTCTGCCCGGAAACGTCTGCACCTCGTTTCTGCAGCGCCTTGCCCAAGGGCCACGGCTGGAACGCTGCATTGAACAACAGGGGCTGGATCGTCCCGCCATCGAGCGCTATGCCGATTGGGCCAGCGGTGCCTTGAAAGGCGACTTCGGCTATTCGCTGAAAAAACGAAAACCCATCAATGAGGTGATAGGTGAGCGTTTGGCCAATACTGCCCTGCTCGGCGGGTTGGCGACGTTCTTGGCCATTCCCTTAGCCGTCTTTCTGGGTATCGTCGCCGGGGTCCGACGGGACAGACCATTGGACCTGTCGCTTTCCGGCATCGCCATGCTGGCCATGACCATCCCCGAATTCGTGACTGCCACCGCGCTGATCTACGTCTTTGCCATCGTGCTGCAATGGTTCCCGGCGGTGACCGTGATGCGCAGCGGGATGGGCTTTTTTGACATGTTGCCCAACGTGGTTTTGCCCGTGCTGGTGCTCTCCGCCGTGCTGATCGCGCATATCATGCGAATGATGCGCGCCAGCGTGATCGACGTAATGGCATCCGATTACGTGCAGATGGCGCGGCTTAAAGGCGTGCCCGAACGCCAAATCATCCGCCGCCACGTGGTGCCCAACGCGATGATCCCGGCGCTGAACGTCATCGCACTAACCGTAGCCTGGCTGCTGGCCGGCGTGGTCGTGGTTGAGAAAGTGTTCAACTATCCCGGGCTGGGGACGCTGATGATCCAGGCGATCTATGACCGCGACCTGCCCCTCGTGCTGTCCGTCGCCCTGATTTTTTCGGCCATCTACGTAGCCGTGAACCTGCTTGCCGACCTTGCTGCGCTGATGATCGACCCGCGCCTGCGCAGAGGGGGACACTGAACCATGCTCCAATTGATCAATACCATCATTTCGCGTCCTTCGGGGGCCATCGGCCTGACCCTGACGGCTTTGCATCTGGCGATAGCCCTGCTGGCGCCGCTGATCGCGCCTTATGATCCGACCGTGCAAAACGCCGACGCCGTTTTACTGCCGCCCTCTCTCGAACATTGGATGGGCACTGATACGCTGGGCCGGGATATTTTCTCCCGCGTCTTGCATGGTGGGCGACTGGCCATTTCAGTAACCTTCGCCGGGGCTGTGATTGCCACCGTGTGGGGCAGTTTCGCCGGGATCATCTTTGGCACGGTCGGCGGGCGCATCGATGAATATTTCATGCGCCTCGTCGACGCTTTTCTGTCGGTTCCGTGGTTGTTGTTCCTGCTGCTGATCATCTCGATCGGCGGGGCAGGTCCGAGCACGATCATCCCGACATTAGGCTTTTTCTACGGTGCCGCAGTACTGCGCGTGATCCGGGGCGCGGCGATGCAGGTGGCGGCGCGCGACTTCGTCACTGCCGCCAAGGCGCGGGGCGAAAAGCTCTGGCCGATCCTGACGCGCGAAATGTTTCCGAACCTCAGCGACGTCATACTTGTCGAAGGTGCCATGCGTTGGAGCTGGATGCTCCTCGCCTTCTCATCGCTCAGCTTCCTGGGCTTTGGCGCGACCCCACCCACGCCCGACTGGGGCCTGATGGTGGCACAGGAGCGCGGGCTTTTGTCCACGGCGCCCTGGGCGGTGTTCTGGCCCTGTCTGGCGCTGTCATCGCTGATCATCGGAATCAACCTGCTGGCAGATGCCATCGGCAAGGCGCTTGGCATTGACCGCGCCACTGCGATGGCCATGTGATGAGGAACGAGATGAGCACAATTATCAAGATCGACAATCTGTCGCTGGGCTTTACCGGCAAACAGGGACAGCAGGCACCGATCCTGCGAGGCATCTCACTGGAATTGCAGCGGGGCGAGGCGCTGGGCATCGTCGGTGAAAGCGGATCGGGCAAATCGACCGTGGCACTGGCGATGATGGGCTATCTCAAGCCCGGCCTGTCAGTATTTTCAGGACGAGCGATGTTTGACGGAAATGACATGTTCGCACTGCCAGAAAAACAGCGCTCCGCCTTGCGCGGCAGCAAGATTGCCCTGATCCCGCAGAACGCCGGTCAAGCCCTAACACCGACGCTGACCATCGGTGCCCAGATCGACGAGGCCCTGCGCCTGCATACGGCGCTGAATAGGGCAGGGCGCGCGGACCGCGTGGCCGAGCTTCTGTCGCGGGTGCGTTTGCCCTCGCCCGAGGAAATGGCCATGCGCTACCCGCACGAATTGTCTGGCGGGCAGCAACAGCGCGCGGCCGTGGCGATGGCCCTTGCCGGAGAGGCCAAAGCGCTGCTGCTTGACGAGCCGACCACCGGTCTGGATGTGACGACGCAGGCGCATATCCTTGAATTCCTCCGCAAGCTCGCCCGTGAAATGAATGTAGCGATGATCTATGTCAGCCACGACCTTGGCGTCATCGCCCGCGTGGCGGATCGGGTCGCTGTGATGTACGCGGGCCAAATCGCCGAAGAAGGCCCGACGCGCGACGTGCTGCGCGCGCCCAAGCATCCCTATACGGCCGGGCTCATCGCCTCGATCCCGAAACTGGATGACCCCGCCATTCCGGCCTCCATGCCCGGCGTGCCGCCCATTGTCGGCTCGCAAATCACCGGATGCGCCTTTGCCCCGCGCTGCCCGCACGTGCAGCACATCTGCCGCAGTGATCTGCCTGCACCGGTCACCATCGGCCAGACCCGCACCCGCTGTCACTTTGCGCATGAGCCGCGTGTCACGCATGAACAGACGCGGCGCGTGCCCTGTGCAAGTTCCGAGCCGGCCCTCTCCCTAAAAAATGTGTCGGTTTCCTATAAGAAGCCTGGGCTGTTCGACCGGCTGAGCGGGCAGGGCCAGCCGCCGGCCACTGTGGACGACATCGGCTTTACCCTGCGCCGGGGCGAAACGCTTGCACTTGTGGGTGAAAGCGGTTCGGGCAAATCGACTATCCTGCGCGCGATCGCCGGGCTGGTCGGCGCGCGGTCGGGGCAGATTCGGCTTGGTATGGCGGGCGACCTGACCGCCCCGGTGCACCGGCGCGACCGCAAAACCCTGCGCCGGGTGCAACTGATCTTCCAGAATGCCGACGCCGCGCTGAACCCGCGCCAAAGCATCGGAGACATCCTCGCCGCTCCCCTGCGGCTTTACTTCGGTCTAGGTCGCAAAGAGGCGCGCATCCGCGCCGGAGACTTGCTGGAACAGGTGCGCCTGCCAGCCAGTTACCTCGACCGCTTTCCTGGCCAGCTTTCTGGCGGGGAGAAGCAGCGCGTGGGCGTGGCGCGTGCCTTTGCCGCCAACCCGGATGTCACGCTTTGCGACGAAGTCACCAGCGCGCTGGATGTCTCGGTTCAGGCTGCCGCGCTGGCGCTGCTGACCCGGCTACAGGCCGAGAGCGGCTCGTCTTATATTTTCGTCAGTCACGATCTCGCCGTGGTGCGCGCCGTCGCGGATCGGGTCGCGGTGCTGTATCAGGGCCGCATCTGCGAAATCGGCCCGGCGGCCGATGTCTATGCGCCGCCCTATCACCCCTATACCCGCACCCTAATGGGCGCCGTGCTGGAACCCGACCCGGATATTGCGCCCCAGCTGCTGGCCGATGACCTGACCGAAAAGGCCCCGCCCGCACAGGGCTGTCCGTTTCAGCGGCGCTGTCCCCGGCACCTGGGCAATATCTGCAATATCACCAAGCCACCCGCCCGCAAATTGGCCGAGGGACACGTGATCCATTGCCACCGCCTGCCCGAAGAGCTGGGGGAAGCCAGCCGCCCGCAGCTGGTCGCACTGGCTGGCTGAACCCGGTGCTGGAACCGATCTGAAACGGAGTAGAAAAAGCATGATCATTTTTGATTTCGACGGCGTATTGGCAGATTCGCTGCAGACATGTCTTGCCGCCTGTCACATCGCGGCCCGCGCCCAAGGGGCTGACCTCAGCTTCGGCGCAGACACGTTCGCAACGCTGAACCCGCTGACATTCGAAGCCCTTGCAGAGCAGCACGGCCTGAATCCTGAGCAATTCGCGCAGGATGTCGCCGCAGCGGTCTCGGCGGCAGACGCCCCCTCGCCAGTGTTTGAAGATCTCGGCAACACGCTGGACCGATTGGCAGGGCATCACGACTTGGCCGTGGTCAGCGCCAGCGACAGCAGGGTGATCCGCTCGGTGCTTGCGGAAGCGGGACTCGACCGTCTGTTTCAGCAGATCGTTGGCGGGGATACGGCTGGCACAAAGGCGGAAAAAATCGCCGTGCTGGTTGCTGCGGCGCCGCCCGGCCCGCATGCCATGATCGGAGATGCTGTCAGCGACATATTGGCCGCACGGGCCGCAGGCATTGGTGCCATCGCCGTGAGCTGGGGCTGGCAGTCTCGGGCCCATCTCGCCGCACATGCTCCGGACGCGATCGCCGATACACCGCAACAGCTTACTGATGCGTGCCTGTCGTTTCTTGCTAACTGAAGGCGTTAACCCATGAAATTCATTCACCTGACCGACCTGCATATTTCTGCGGACGGCAGTTCGCCGGCTCTCAAAATGGCCAACGAGCACACCCGACGGGCCATCGATGAGATTAATCGGCTTCACGCCGACGCAGAGCTGTGCATTATCACCGGCGACATCGTTGCCGACCCCGATCCCGACGCCTACCGGCTGGCAGAAGAGCTGATTTCCTCACTGACGATGCCGGTCTATGCGCTGCCGGGTAACCATGACGACCGCGAAATGGCGTGCCAGGCGCTGTCTTGCGTCAGGGCCGATGAAAACGGATTTCTGCAGCAAGTGGTCGAGACCTCCCACGGGCCGTTCCTATTGCTGGACACCATCGCCCCAGGCTCCCACGCCGGGGTGATGTGCCAGGAACGGTTGAACTGGGTGGCCGAGACGTTGCAAAGCTACGCCGAGCCGGTCCGGCTGTTCATGCACCATGCGCCTTTTCCCACCGGCTTGGCCGCGATGGACACGATCGGCCTCGACCCGGCAGCAGCGGAACGGCTTGGCGATATTCTGGTTGCACACGGTTATGTCACGCATCTGTTCTTTGGCCATTATCACCGGCCAATGTCGGGGGTGTGGCGCGGCATCCCGTTTTCGTCCCATCGCTCCATGATGCAGCAATGCGCGCTCGACCTGTTCCAAGCCGACCATGTGCCGGCAATTTTCGAAGAGCCGCAATTTGCCGTGGTGCTGGTCTCGGATGCGCAAACGGTGGTCCATTACCACGATTTCGCCTCAACCGCCCAACGCGGAAGCATGGGCACGGCGACGGGCTGAGGCCTCTTTCAAGGCCGTGCAACCAATTTCCTTAAGGAGAATCCCAAATGCAGAACAAAATCATCCTCGTGATCATGGACGGGGCCGGCTACGAAGCTTGCGTCACCCAATGCGGCTATCTTGAAGGTGCCGTAGAACTGGGACAGGCGCAGCGCTGGAAAATGATCACAGCGACGCCGACCCTCTCGGGGCCGATGTATGAAACCATCCATACCGGTCTCTGGCCGCACGAACATGGCATCACCTCGAACGAGGGTATGCGCGCCTCGGAACGGCCAAATGTGTTTTCGCTGGCCCGTGAGGCGGACAAAACCACAGCGGCCGTGGCGCACGCGTATTACCACCGTCTATATGTGGATCGCCCGTGGGACGGGCTACGCTCGGTTGAGCATCATGACCCGGAAACCGACATTCAGCACGCCCGGTTCTATTCGATGGAAGGCTATGGCGCGATGAATGCGGTGGCCCCGGCGGAAATCGATCTCTGCGCGCAGGTGACCTTACTGGCTGAACACCATGCCCCTGATTACCTGCTCCTGCACAGTTGCTCAGCCGATACGTTGGGGCACAGTTTTGGCGGCGATAGCAAGGAATACCGCTACCAGATCTGGATGATCGACAACGCCCTGTCGCGGGCGATCCCCATATGGCGCGCGATGGGCTATGATGTGATGGTGACCGCCGACCACGGGATGAACGCCGAACAGCATCACGGCGGCATGGAAAAGATCATGCGCGAAGTACCGTTCTACTACTTTGGTGAAGCGAAGGGGCCAAACCCCGGTAAATCCCTCAGCCAGCTGGGTTTGGCAGCAACGATTCTCGACCGATTGGGGGTGACACCCGACGCCGCCATGCGGCCGGGATTTCTCTGACGGCGAGCGGCGGCTGAGCTACTTTTTCCCGGCATCGCATTTTTGACGCACAGGCCGGGCGGGTAAATTTCAGCACAGGATATTTGTCCCGGCTCATTTCGATAGGCCCATAGTTGATGCCCAGAGCTGCCCGATACTTGAGCCCCGGCCCGGGCGCGGGGGCCAGCTAGGTGACGATTTCTGCCACGCTGAGGGCAATGGGCAGATTGCGCGGTTTTGGGGGGGACTGCAGGTACCGTTTCATTTTTCCGCGCCCGCAGGTGACACTGAACAGGAGCCGCAGGGAAATGATACGCCCATTGTAGGTGAACTGATGCGGTGGATGCCTCCCTCTCTTTGGATCAGACGAAACCACTTTGGCACAATTGATGCCGTCGGGTGGAGGCATCCACTGCATCAGTTCATTTCGACGGTCTGCTCCGCAACGCCAAAGCGCTTGGCCAAGACCGATACCGGCTCGTCACTGGCCTGAATGGCCGCCCGGAGTTTCGGCGTCGTCGTCGCTTGGCTGTAAAGATGGATCAGCATGATGATACCCCGTCCCGAATGTCTCTCAGAACCGATCTTGCCATGAAGAATGCGGAGCGCCGAGAGGAAATGTGATCATCCGGGATGGAACGGCTACGCTTAAGCGCGTTAAAAAGCGGTTGTCGCCGCAGCAGTGCTTCTTGAATTGGCATGACGGTGTAGTCAGCGTTTCCCGTCGTGTTCGTTTCCCCTCTGAACAGAGGGGGCGTGCCAACTTCATCTCTGGTAGAGAGTATCACGACGATCGCTTTTGTTAGCCCTTCACGTCAATGAACAAAGCGTAGCGAAAAGTATAACGGATCTAAAAATAGCATGTTTTCTTATTGTCGAATGGCCTCATTGGCCATCGTTGGTGCAATAGCGCTGGCGTTTAGCCCAGTTGAGGCGGAGAGTCTCAAAAGAGACGATCGCAATGTCCAGATCCAACGTAGCTTTCATACAGACACTCTCTTTCCTAGTGACATCTTTCTTCCCGGCACCCCTCTCACGCGGGCATTCCCCACTGATGTTTTTTCTCCGCAGCAAATTCCTGCGCTAAACGCGCAAGGGATAATGACGGTCGAGCAGTTCTTACAGGCGGATGTGGGGGAGATTGAAAAAACCTACCGGAGCCGGGAGGCGTAAAGTGCAGGGAATGCAGCAGGAAATTGGCGCAAAGCTACAAAAGCATTGAAACCGAATTCGACCGGACTTGATGCAAAAGCCTAACCTAAAAACTGCACCCCTTTTAAAGACGCGGGGGCGCCCCACGCGCCACCTTGCTCACTGACAAACCTGTGAGTGATAGATGCGGCGCTCTTATTCTAGGAAGGGGCCGACACCGCCTAATTCTGGTGAGGTTGGTCCATTTACGTCCGGCTCCGTTGAGAGAGTTGCCGGAAATTTCGGTCTGTGAAACGGATCAGCAGGCAGTCAGAGAAGGAACTTAGAAGTGTTCAACAAACTGTCATATGGACATCGTCCGGCGAAGCGCGTGGCGCTGCCACTGATAACTGTTGCGATGGTTGGCGTGGCGGGTTTTCTGGCCGCCTGCAAAACGGATGAAGCCGAGGCCGGAAACGGCGGCGATGTTCAAGCTGAGGTGGAAGCCCTGCTCGACGGTGTTGCCGCCGGCCAGTCCGGGCTGAGGGTCACTGGCGCTGTCACCAGTTCGGATTTGGTCTTTGTCGATCCTGCGGGGCGGCCGACTGCCGAATTTCGCCCGGCACGCCAAAGCAGGGCCACCTACTCCCGCAATGGCAACAATGCCGATGGGCCTTATCGGATCATTGCGCGAACCGGCGTCTCCGACCCGAGTGGGGAGCAGGACATTGTTGGCTCTTGGGTGACGGTGGTGCTCCCAGCAAAGGCGGCACCGGGGGCATATAAGGTGGCGTCGGGCCGCGCCGCAAAAGACAATGAGGCGCAGGCCTCGCTGACCGGTGAGCATTATAATTGGGCGTTCGGCGACAAAGTGCAGGGGGATCTTTACGTCGCCGAGATCGGCGATAGTCTGACCGCAGCTTGGGACTTTACCGCGCAGAACAAGTCCGGAGAAATGGTCGAGATCAAAGGTGGCGTGAAAGAGCTTGCCTTCTGGCCCCAGCAGGAGACGAAATACACGATCAGCATCAATGGTGAGACCGACGAGAAGTCCGGGCGGATGAGCGCGCACCGCGCCGGGGGTGTCGGGGCAACCCTCCTGCCGGGGCGTGGTATCTACCTCGAGCTGCCGGCCGAAATTGACACCGGCACCTATCCGCTGCTGCGGCACCGATCGGACAATCCAAACGGAGTTGTCCTCAATCTGCCTGACCAGTCCTACGAGGCTGTCAACGGCGAGATGACATTCGAGCGGGATGGAAATTATCTCCACGGGACGTTCAAGGCGACAACCTCAGGAGAGGATGTGGTCACTCTTGATGGGAGCTTCAGTTACGTTGTCCTGCCGGATGCGTAAGAAACAGAAAGCTGGTCTTGGAGTTCCGACCAGCTTTCCGCCGCGCTAATATATGGTGCGGAATGCGGCCTGCCCGGAAACGCCGACGAAGAAGTCCCAAAACTTTCGAGGCACAACCGTGCCGTGCTGAGGGCTGCACGGTCGCGTGCACGAACCGCCGGATCGCGATATGACAGCCGCGTCGGTCAAGATCAAAGCCATGCGCGATCCGGTCAGGCCGTCAGATCCGACCTACTTGATTGGGAGATGGTCGGTCGTGAACAAGTAGTCGTCGCCTGCGCCGGAATGGCAGGCGATGCAGCCTGCGTCTGCACCCTTGGCGACGCGGCCGGCAAGGCGCATGCCGTTGGGGGTCTTGTCCAGCGTGCCGTCGGGCAGGTATTTCGCCCAGAACCAGTTGCCATTATCCGGATCATAGCCTTCTTCGCGGCGAAACATCACCGTCACCGCCCCCAGATGCTTGTCAGGGTCGGACAGGACCTGGTCGGCAGTCACGCCTTCAGGGCCGTAATTGCGTTTAATGATCAGCGCACCGTCGTGACCGTCGACGCTGCCGCTGGTGTAAAACGTTTCGAGCATCTTGCCATGCGGCTCCACCCCTTCATAGGGAAAGGCGCGGATCATGCCGTCTCCGGCAAGGCTCAGTTCCTCCATTATTGTCCAGAGCTTCGCAGCATATTCTGCATCGGTATCGGTGCCAAATGGCGCATCCTGCGCGCCTGCTGCAGTGGTGATCAGCAGCATAGCCACCGCACTGCCCGTCAATATTCGTTTCATGGCAATCTTCCCCGTTGTTCGGTGAATAACCTTGCGAGACGTATCTGAGATTTTACTCGGGTCGGATGGCGCCGTGCTGTCACGATGAATCACGGTCTCGTGACAGGTCGCGGGCTAATCGTGGTTTGACGGCGCGGCGCGCGCGCGGTCAGATCGAGGCACCAGGAGGCGCAAAACATGGTATCTTCGATGCGGATTGCGGCTCTTCTTGCCGTCGCGATGTTTGCTGGCGACGCATACGCGCAGGAACCCGGGGCCGTGCAACAGCTTTGTGTGCAAAACGCAGCAGCACGTACACTGGTCTTTGCCGTCGAGGTGCCGGGCAGCATGCGGCTGTTGCGCGATTTGGCGCCGGGTGAGCGGCTTTGTACGGTTGGCGCTGCCGACGCGACCGGCGTGGTGTCGGTCTATGAAACCCGTGATGCGATCGAAGGCTGTTCGCGGCTGGCGTCGGTCGGGGCGACCGAGACCTTGCACCGTTACGTCGAATTCGACCGCTGTTTCTGGGCGTCCAACAGTTAGCGCAAGTCGCCTTTGTCAAATTTCGATTCGTCTGGCGATATCCTTAGGTAGAGTTCAGTCTATCGCCGGAATTATCCATAGCGGGAAAGCGGTCTAGCCGCGGCGCCGTTTGCGCCGTCCTCCGCTGGCCTCGCCCGCACCGGAAGGCTGGTTAAAAGACAGTTCAGGCAGCGTGACGAGGGAGTTCAGGATCGGAAAAGGCTCAACCGAATTGGGGATTGCCGAGGCATTCACGAAATGCTCTTGAAAGCGCGGCTCGATGGCAGTTTCGATCTTGTGGATGGCGCGCACGGTGGCTTCGATCTCGGCGCGGGCATCGCGGTTCAGCAGAGCAATGCGCGCGCCTGTCCCGGCGGCATTGCCGGCGGATGTGACCTTGTCCAGCGGCGCATCCGGGATCATCCCCAGCACCATCGCGTGTTTGGGGCTGATATGCGCGCCGAACGCACCGGCCAGAACGACGCGGTCCACCTTGTCGACATCGAACTTATCCATCAAGAGACGCGCGCCCGAATAGAGCGCCGCCTTGGCCATCTGGATCTCGCGGATGTCACGATTTGTCACGGTGATACGGGGGCCACCATGACCGCTGCCATCCCAGACCAGATAGGAATTGGTGCGCCCTTCGACGATGCACCGATCCGACCCGGTCTGTGCCGCCGACCCGATCAGGCCCGAGCCATCGACCAGCCCGGCCAAGCGCATCTCGGCCACCAACTCGATGATGCCTGAGCCGCAAATGCCGGTGATGCCGGTGGTGGCGATTGAATCTTGGAATCCGTCCTCGCTCGACCAGAGATCGCTGCCGATCACCTTAAAACGCGGCTCTTTCGTCACCTCATCGATTTCGACCCGCTCGATCGCGCCCGGAGCCGCCCGCTGGCCGGAAGAAATCTGCGCCCCCTCAAAAGCCGGTCCGGTGGGCGACGAGCAGGCCAGAACCTTGTCTTTGTTGCCCAAGAGGATTTCGGCATTGGTGCCGACATCGACGACCAGCACCAGATCTTCGGATTTGTCGGGCGCTTCGGACAGCGCGACAGCCGCCGCATCGGCACCGACATGGCCGGCAATACAGGGCAGCAGATAGACCCGCGCCGCAGGTGGCAGGGCGGTCAGGTCGAGGTCGCGGGCCATCAGGTTCATCGCGTCCGAAGAGGCCAGCGCGAAGGGTGCCTGACCCAGTTCGAACGGGTCGATGCCCAGAAACAGGTGGTGCATGACCGGATTGCAGACAAAGACGGCATCGAGAATGTCGGTGGTCTCGATCCCGGCCTCTTGGGCGACCTGCCGGAACAGCGCATTCATGCCTTCGCGCACGGCGGCGGTCATTTCTGCCGCGCCGCCCGCGTTCATCATCGAATAGCTGACCCGGCTCATCAGATCCTCGCCAAAACGGATCTGCGGGTTCATGATGCCGGAGGAGGCGACGACCGCGCCGGTTTGCAGATCGCACAGATGGCCAGCAATGGTGGTCGAACCCAGATCGACGGCAAGGCCGAAAATCGGGCCTTCGTGAAAGCCGGGCCAGATCCGCATGATCCGGGCTGGCGCGGCTGCGTCGCCAAAATGCACGGCACAGGTGACTTGCCAGCCGCCCTTGCGCAGGATCGGCTGCATATCATTCAGCACCGGCAGGTCGATGTGAACATCAGGCAGGTCCCACTGCGTCGCCAACGCGTCGCGCAAACGTTCCAGATCGCCCGAGGGATCGTGCATATCCGGCTGTGCGACCTCGACATAAAACAGGCGCACGGCGGGATTCATCACGATGTCGCGGGCCTCGGCACGTTTGCGCACAACTTGGCGGTGGACCTGGCTTTCCGGGGGCACATCGATCACCATATCGCCCTGAATGCGGGCCTGACAGCCCAGCCGCCGGCCAGATGGCAAACCGCGTATGTCATCATAGCGCTGTTCAACCCCGTTCCATTCTGACAGCGCGCTTTCGGACACCGTGACGCCATGTTTGGGGAAGGAGCCGAAAGCGGGGGTCACCTGACAGCGCGAGCAAATGCCGCGCCCGCCACAGACCGAATCCAGATCGACACCGAGTTGGCGCGCGGCGGTCAGCACTGGCGTCCCGAGGGGTACGCGGCCACGTTTGCCGGAGGGGGTGAAAATCACCAGAGGGTCTTTTGTCATCTGCACGCGCCTTCTGTCTGTCCCTTACAGGATAGGGCTTTGCATGAAATGGGAAGGGCGGAGAACGGCAAATCGACCGCCGCGCGCGTCATCGGCGCGGCGCGGGTGGCGAGGATTGGCGCCTCCGGCGGGGATATTTCATGCAAGAAGAAGGGGCGGGTTACAGAAAATAGTGGCCGGCTGACCCGGTTATATGCGATGTGTGCTTTCCTCTGGCTGCGATTGGTGCGATAGGGTGGCCGCCAAACGGGCTTGTGCATGGAGAATGAAATGCAGATTCGCGAGGCGCTCACATTTGATGACGTTCTGTTGGTTCCGGCGGCGTCGTCAGTTCTGCCATCCACGGCTGATACGAAGACCTGGGTGACGCAGAAGATCGCAATGAACATACCGCTTCTGTCCAGCGCGATGGACACGGTCACCGAATCGCGCATGGCCATCGCCATGGCGCAGGCCGGCGGGATTGGCGTGATCCACCGAAATCTGGATATTCAGGCGCAGGCCGAAGAGGTGCGCCGCGTCAAGCGGTTTGAAAGCGGGATCGTCTACAACCCGATTACTTTGCGCGCCGACCAGACTCTGGCCGATGCCAAGGAACTGGCGGCGCATTATAACTTTACTGGTTTTCCAGTCGTGGATGAAACCGGGCGGGTCGTGGGGATCGTTACCAATCGTGACATGCGCTTTGCCAATGAGGACAAGACCCCCGTTCGCGTCATGATGACCACGGATGATCTGGCGATCCTGCATGAACCTGCTGATCGCGATGAGGCAATTTCGCTGATGAAAGCGCGCCGGATTGAAAAGCTGCTGATCACCGATGACAAGGGCCGCCTGACCGGATTGCTGACGTTGAAAGATACGGAAAGGGCGGTGCTGAACCCGACCGCCTGCAAAGACGATCTGGGACGGCTGCGCGCGGCGGCGGCCAGCACGGTGGGGGACGAGGGCTTCGAGCGCTCGCAAGCTCTCGTGGAGGCCGGTGTGGATCTGATTGTGATCGATACGGCGCATGGCCATTCCAGCAGCGTTGCCGAGGCGGTTGAGCGGGTCAAGAAACTATCAAGTGAGGTACAAGTGGTGGCCGGAAATGTCGCCACCGGCGAAGCCACACGAGCGCTGATTGATGCCGGCGCGGATGCGGTCAAGGTTGGTATCGGCCCTGGCAGCATCTGCACCACCCGCGTCGTGGCCGGTGTTGGCGTGCCGCAACTGACGGCGATCATGGACTGCGCCGCAGCGGCCGGAGATGTGCCGATCATTGCGGATGGCGGGATCAAGTTCTCGGGCGATTTCGCCAAGGCAATCGCGGCGGGCGCGTCCTGCGCCATGGTGGGAAGCATGATTGCAGGAACCGACGAAAGCCCTGGCGAAGTGATCCTTTATCAGGGGCGCAGCTTCAAGTTTTATCGCGGTATGGGCAGTCTTGGCGCCATGGCGCGAGGCAGCGCGGACAGATATTTTCAGAAAGACGCCGCCAGCGATAAACTGGTTCCCGAAGGCATCGAGGGGCAGGTACCCTATAATGGCAGCGCTGCCGCCGTGTTGCATCAACTGGTTGGAGGCCTGCGCGCATCGATGGGCTATACCGGATGCGCCACGATTGAGGAGATGCGCAACAATTGCCAATTCGTGCGCATTACCAATGCCGGGCTGAAGGAAAGCCACGTGCATGACGTACAGATCACGCGGGAAAGCCCTAATTACAGGCGGGGCTGACCCTCGGGGCCAATGCCTGTAATCAGGGCCGATGCAACACTGCCTTGACTGACAGCTGGGATTTATTCAGCGGACACCGCTAATTCGTCTTGAAAAAGGGGATGACGCAATTTGTCCAGCATCTCTTTTGGGCAGATCTGAATGAATTTGTGCACCTCGCTGTCCCAGTTTTGCAGGATTTCGCCCGCTTTGCGGCTGCCGGTTTCCTTGGCGTGGCGGTCGATGAGGGATTTCAGCTCGGAGCGATAAAAGGGGCTTTCGACTGCGCCGGTGACGAGGCTGTCCATGTTGATCAGCGGGGCGGTCTGGCCCTCGGGGTCATACAGATAGGCCATGCCGCCAGTCATGCCCGCGCCAAAATTGGCCCCGATCTGGCCGAGGATCACCGCGACGCCGCCGGTCATATATTCGCAGCCATTGCTGCCGCAGCCCTCGATCACCACATGCGCGCCCGAATTGCGCACCGCAAAGCGTTCGCCGGCGCGGCCTTCGGCGAAAAGATATCCCGCCGTCGCTCCGTAAAGCACGGTGTTGCCGATGATCGTGTTCTGCGATGGCTCACGCGGGCTGCTTGCTGGCGGGCGAATCACGATCAGACCGCCCGAAAGACCTTTGCCAACATAGTCATTGGCATCACCCCAGACTTCCAGCTTCAAGCCGTGAACCGCAAAAGCGCCCAGCGACTGCCCGGCGCTGCCGGTTAATTTGACCATCAAATGATCGGCTTGCAGGCCATTGTTCATCCCGAATTTGCGCACGATATGGCTGGAAATACGGGTGCCTACAGTCCGGTGCGTGTTGCGCACCGCATAGTGCAGTTGCATCTTTTCGCCATCCTCAAGAAAGCGCTGTGCATCCTTGACGATGTCCGCATCCAAGGTGTCGGGCACCGCGTTGCGGGGGCGGCTGCGGTCATAATGTTGAGCGCCGCTGGCATTGACCCGGATCAGCATCGGATTAAGGTCAAGATCGTCGAGATGCGCGGCACCCCGGCTGACCTGTGTCAGCAGGTCGCTGCGCCCGATCACCTCGTCAATGCTGCGCGCGCCAATAGCGGCCAATATTTCGCGCACTTCTTGCGCATAGAAAGTGATCAGATTCACCACCTTGTCGGCATTGCCGGTAAACTTCGCGCGCAATTCCTCGTTCTGTGTGCAGACACCGACGGGGCAGGTGTTGGAGTGACATTGCCGCACCATGATACAGCCCATGGCGATCAGGGCGGCGGTGCCGATGCCGTACTCTTCGGCCCCCATCATCGCCGCCATCACGATGTCACGACCGGTGCGCAAACCGCCATCGGTGCGCAGCGTCACCCGGTCGCGCAACTTGTTCATCGCCAGCACCTGATGGGCTTCGCTCAAGCCCATTTCCCAGGGCAGGCCGGTATATTTTATCGAGGTGGCGGGACTCGCTCCGGTGCCGCCATTATGCCCGGAAATCAGGATGATATCGGCCTTGGCCTTGGCCACCCCGGCGGCAATCGTGCCGACACCGGATTGCGCCACCAGCTTCACCGTCACCTTGGCCTGCGGGTTGATCTGTTTCAGGTCATAGATCAACTGCGCCAGATCCTCGATGCTGTAGATATCGTGATGTGGCGGCGGCGATATCAAGGTGACGCCGGGTGTGGACAGGCGCAGCCGCGCGATCAGTTCGGTCACTTTCATACCTGGCAACTGCCCGCCTTCGCCGGGCTTTGCCCCTTGCGCGATCTTGATCTCAAGCTCTTCGCACTGGTTGAGATATTCCGCTGTCACGCCAAACCGTCCCGAGGCCACCTGTTTGATCTTAGCCGACGGGTTGTCGCCATTGGCCTGGGGTGTGAAATGCGCCGGGTCTTCTCCGCCTTCGCCGGAATCGGATTTCGCGCCGATGCGGTTCATCGCCACGGTCAGGGTTGTGTGAGCCTCGGGCGAGAGCGCGCCAAGGCTCATCCCCGGGGTCACGAAACGCTTGCGGATGGCGGTGATGCTTTCAACTTCGTCCAGCGGCACCGATTTGCCGAGTGGTTTGATATCCAGTAGATCGCGCAGGTGAATCGGCCGACTGCCCTGCAGCTTGGCCGAATATTGTTTCCACATCTGATAGGATGCCGTGTTGCAGGCGGTTTGCAGCATATGCATGCCGGTCGCGTCCCAAGCGTGGCTTTCACCGGAACTGCGCGTGTTGTAAAACCCGCCAATCGGCAGAACGTTTTGCGCGGCCTTCCAGCCCTGCGCGTGGATTTTCTGGGCCATGCGTTCGATACCTGACACGCCGATGCCAGAAATGCGGCTCGTCATGCCGGGAAAATACTCGGCGCACATGGCACGGCTGAGGCCGACGGCCTCGAAGTTCAGACCACCGCGATAGGACGAGATTACCGAAATTCCCATCTTCGACATAATCTTGAGCAGGCCGGAATCAATTGCCTGCCGGTACCGAGCCATTGCTTCAGTCAGGGAGCCCTCGATCAGGCCCCGCGCGATCCGGTCGGCGATGCTGTCTTGCGCGAGATAGGGATTTACCGTTGTCGCGCCGCACCCGATCAGTACCGCGAAATAATGGGCATCGACGCATTCGGCACTGCGGATGTTCAGCGAGCAGAACGTGCGTAACCCTTGGCGCGTCAGATGGGTGTGCACGGCGCTGGTGGCCAGAATCATCGGCATGCCCACACGCTCGGCATCCGAAAGATGATCGCTGAGCACCAGGTCGCCGGCACCCGAGCGCACGGCGGACTCGGCCTCGGTGCGGATGCGGGTCAGGGCGGATTGCAGCGCGGCATGGCCAGAACCCGGCACAAAGGTGCAGTCGATTTCAGTCACGCCGGTGTTGAAGTGGCGCTTTAATTCATCCAATTCCGCATTGGCCAGAAAGGGGCTTTCCAGCACGATGATTTCGGTCTGGGCACCGGAATCATCGAGAACGTTTTTGAGGTTACCGAAGCGGGTCTTGAGGCTCATCACCCGATGTTCCCGCAGGCTATCGATCGGCGGGTTGGTGACCTGACTGAAATTCTGCCGAAAATAATGGCTGAGCGGACGGTATTGCGCGCTGAGCACCGCCCAAGGCGTGTCGTCGCCCATGCTGGTGATCGCCTCTTTGCCGTCTTCCGCCATCGGGGCAAGGATATGTTCAAGCTCTTCGATGGAATAGCCCGCGGCAATCTGGCGGCAGCGCAGCTCGTCCCCCTGATACAGCGCCACCTCGGGCAGGGCGGCTAAGGTGGCATCCAGATCGTTGATCTTGCGCACCCATTCGCCATAGGGCTGTGTAGCCGCCAATTGGTCCTTGATCTCGCGGTCATGGAATATCCGGCCTTCCTGCAGATCGACCGCCAATAGCTGACCGGGGCCAAGTGCGCCCTTTTCGCGCACCGTGCTGTCATCAACGGCGACCATTCCAGCCTCGGACCCGGCGATCACCAGATTATCGTCGGTCACCACATAGCGCATCGGGCGCAGACCATTGCGGTCGAGGCCCGCACAGACCCAGCGACCATCGGTCATAGCCAAAGCGGCGGGGCCGTCCCAAGGCTCGATAACCGAGTTGCAATAAGAATACATATCGCGCCAGGCTTGTGGCAGCTCGACGGCTTGTTTCGACCAGCTTTCGGGCAACAATATCGTCTTGGCCATTGGCGCATTGCGGCCCGCGCGCACCAGCATCTCGAATACCGCATCCAGCGCGGCGCTGTCTGATGAGCCATTGGGGATGATCGGCTTGATGTCCTCCGCCAGTTCGCCAAAGGTATTCGACGCAAGCCGGATCTCATGGCTTTTCATCCAGTTTCGGTTGCCTTTCAGCGTGTTGATCTCGCCGTTATGGGCAAGCATGCGGAAAGGTTGCGCCAGCCACCATTGCGGGAACGTATTGGTCGAATAACGCTGGTGATAGATCGCGAAGGCTGAAATAAAACGCTCGTCCCTGAGATCAGGGTAGAAGACCGCAACATCTTCGGCCAGCATCATGCCTTTGTAGATGATGCTGCGGCACGACATCGACGCAATATAAAAATCGTTTATACCGGCGGCGACGACCGCTTTTTCGATGCGTCGGCGGATCACGTAAAGCGCGCGCTCGAAGTCTTCCTCGTCAATTCCGGTCGCGTTCGAGATGAGAATCTGTTCAATCTCGGGGCGGGTCGCATTGGCTTTTTCGCCGAGACAGGCCAGATCGACCGGCACATGGCGCCAACCATAGATCGAATGCCCCATGCGCAAAATCTCGGTTTCAACAATGGTGCGGCAGGTTTCTTGCGCGCTGAAATCGATCCGCGGCAGAAAGACCTGTCCGACGGCAATCAGTTGATCCTCGCGCGGCTCATGTCCGGTGCGGCGTATCTGGTCATAAAAAAACGGCTTCGGAATCTGTACATGGATACCAGCCCCGTCGCCGGTCTTGCCATCCGCATCGACAGCGCCGCGATGCCAGATCGCCCCGAGCGCGTCGATACCCGCCTGCACCACGCGACGCGAGGGTTTACCATCGGGTGCCACAACGAAGCCGACCCCACAGGAGGAATGTTCATCCGCCTCGGAATACATGCCTTTTTCGGCCAGAAACCTGCGCTTGTCCTGTTCCGTCGCTGCCCAAGTTTCGTCATAGGTGATCATATCGGTGATATCTCCAGCTTCGTCATTGGGCCGCTATGCTGTGCGCTTGGTCCAGATAGTCCAGCACCGCGTCCGCCGCATCGCGCCCATCGCGGATCGCCCAGACCACCAGACTTGCGCCGCGCACAATGTCGCCAACCGCAAAGACGCCATCTAGCGCCGTGCGCCCGGTGGTAAACTCGGCCTTGATGGTGCCCCAGCGGGTCACCTCCAGCCCCGGCTGATCCCAAAGTGACGGCAAGTCCTCTGGTTCAAAGCCCAGCGCCTTGATCACCAGATCCGCCGGTTCGTCATATTCGGCCCCGGCAATTTCCTCGGGGCTTTGACGGCCGGTGGCATCGGGGATGCCCAAGCGCATCTTTTGCACCCGTACATTGGTGACCGGATCGCCGATAAATGCCTTGGGGGCGCTCAGCCACTCAAAGACAATGCCTTCTTCCTCGGCATTGGCAACCTCGCGTTGGCTTCCCGGCATGTTGGTCCGGTCGCGGCGATACAGACATTTGACCGAAGACGCCCCCTGCCGGATGGCGGTGCGCACACAGTCCATCGCGGTATCGCCGCCGCCAATCACGACCACCTTTTTGCCATGCGCGTTCAGCGCGCCGATTTGAAATTCGGGCACGTCATCGCCGAATTCGACACGGTTCGAGGCGGTCAGATAATCCAAGGCGCGCACAATGCCCGCCGCGTCGGCCCCCGGCCCGGCGAGGTCGCGCGATTTGTACACGCCGGTGGCGATCACCACCGCATCATGCCGCTCCCGGATCTCGCCAAAGGAAATATCCGTGCCGACATTGCATTTGGGCACGATTTCGACGCCGCCTTGCGCCAGTTGCTCGATCCGCCGCAGGACGATGTGTTTCTCCAGCTTGAAGCCCGGAATGCCATAGGTCATCAAACCGCCGCCTCGGTCATAGCGGTCGTAGATCGTGACCTGAACACCGCTGCGCCGCAGCCGGTCCGCCGCCGCCAGCCCACCCGGACCGGCGCCGATGATGGCGACGCTTTCGGACCGTTCCTGTCGCGGCGAGATGGGTGCGATCCAGCCCTCATCCCACGCTGTATCGGTGAGGTATTTCTCCACTGCGCCGATGGTAACCGTTCCATGTCCGGCCTGTTCGATAACGCAACTGCCTTCGCATAGGCGGTCTTGAGGACAGATGCGGCCACAGATTTCGGGAAACGTGTTGGTGGCCTGACTGAGTTCATAGGCTTCCCGCAGCCGCCCCTTTGCGGTCAGGCGCAGCCAGTCAGGAATATTGTTATGCAATGGGCAATGGGTCTGACAATAGGGCACGCCACATTGACTGCAGCGGCTGGCCTGTTCTTCGGCCGTGGCACTTGCGAACTCGGCGTATATCTCGCCAAAGTCTTGCGTTCGCAGGTCTGGCGGGCGTTTTGACGGCATGGCTCGTTTGACGGTCACGAACCTCAACATCGGCTTTGGGGCCACTCCTCCATCCTTCCGTTTAACCGGCGGCCATAATACGCAGGATTCGTTGGCGAGTGATAGAAGTTTTGATGCGCGATCACGGAATTTTTCATCGATATTGCACGATGTTTGCGTTAACTATCTGTATATGTGGTTAATATTTTGCACAACGCAAAAGCAGAATGAGCGGGGGTTCGCACCTTCCTGACGGGCCTGAAACCAAGTGAGATATCGCCCTGTGCTCAGCGAGCTTGACAACAACGAAGGTCGGTGAAAGCCTCGTAACTGACGGCAGGGGCAGATTTTTTTCGCATATGTGCGGATCTATGGGAACCCCTCCGCGCGACGCCGCAGTTTTGGGATTTAGGATATGCTAACACAATGCGGTTAACCATAACAGGAGAGCTATGAATATGAAGGAATTAACCAAGCTTGGGCTTGGCACCGTTATGGCTGCCATGATTGCGGCTCCAGCGGCGATCGCCGAGGAGTTCATCACAATCGGCACCGGCGGTGTTACCGGCGTGTATTACCCAACGGGCGGAGTAATCTGTCGTTTGGTCAATAAGGACCGCAAAGAGCACGGGGTGCGCTGTTCGGTCGAATCAACTGGCGGGTCGGTCTATAACATCTCCACCATTCGCGAGGGCGAACTGGAATTCGGGGTGGTGCAGTCGGACTGGCAATATCACGCATATCAAGGCACCTCGCAGTTCGAGGGGCAAAAATTCGAAGGGCTGCGCGCGGTGTTCTCGCTGCATCCCGAACCGTTCACCGTTGTCGCCCGCGCTGATGCCGGGGTCAAAACCTTCGAGGATAGCAAGGGCAAGCGCGTGAATGTCGGCAATCCCGGCTCGGGCAGCCGTGGCACGATGGAAGTGTTGCTGGACGCCATGGGCTGGACCACGGACGATTTCTCGATCGCCACCGAATTGAAGCCGGCAGAACAGTCGTCGGCGCTTTGCGACAACCAGATCGATGTGATGAGCTATACCGTTGGCCACCCGTCAGGCGCGATTCAGGAGGCGACGACCTCCTGTGATGCGGTGTTGGTGGAGGTCCAAGGCGAGGCCGTAGACCAGCTGATCGAGGAATTTCCATTCTACCGCAAGGCGGTGATTCCGGGCGGCATGTATCGCGGCAATGACGAGGACACCAATACGTTCGGCGTCGGCGCGACGCTTGTGACCAGCACGGATGTTTCCGAAGAGGCAGTCTATACGCTGGTCAAGGCGGTGTTCGACAATTTCGAAGACTTCAAGCAACGGCACCCGGCCTTTGCCAATCTCACACCCGAGGAAATGGTTACCGAGAGCATCTCGGTGCCGCTGCATTCGGGTGCGGAGAAGTACTATAAAGAACAGGGTTGGATCGAGTAAACCACCCCCAAAGGCGGGGCGCTACTGCGTCCCGCCCATCCCCGGTAGCGGGGCAAACTGAAGTTTCCACTTTGCGTTGATCCAGCCCACAATAATATTTGCGTTCAGGCGAAACAAAAAAGCGAATTGTGAGGACGGAAAAGTCGGAATACTCTGAATAAAACCGCGCCAATAGCGGACAGAACAGGGAGACAAGCCAATGGCATCCAATGCTGAAGGCAGAAAGCCGCTTTCCGAGCAGGAGTTGCAGGAACTCGTTGCCGCAACCGATTCCGGCGGGCGCAGTCCATCTGGCGGTGTGGGCCTGTTTCTGGCCGTGGTTGCGGTGATCTGGTCGCTGTTTCAGGTTGTTTTGGCGTCGCCTGTTTCCAATCTGATCTTGCCCGGCAGCGTGATCAACAACTCCCGCCAGCTTCATCTGGCTTTTGCCATTTTTCTGGCCTTTGCGGCCTATCCGGCGCTGAGATCCAGCCCGCGTCATTACATCCCGATCCAGGACTGGATCATGGCCTTTTTGGGCGCGGCCATCGCGCTGTACGGCTATTTCTTTTATACCAAGATCGTCGCCTCGGGTGGCTTGGCGGATGACACCGACAAATGGGTCGCACTGGTCGGGTTGATCCTGCTGTTTGAGGGTGCACGCCGCGCCTTGGGGCCGGCCATGGCGATCATTGCCACGATCTTTTTGCTCTATGTATTTTTTGGCAGTTCCGATCTGGTGCCCGAAGTGATCCGCTGGAAGGGCGCCAGCCTGAGGAAGGCAATGAGCCATATGTGGATCACGTCCGAGGGCGTGTTCGGTATCGCGCTCGGAGTTTCGACCAAATTCGTGTTCCTGTTCGTGCTGTTTGGTGCGTTGCTCGATAAGGCCGGGGCGGGAAATTACTTTATCAAGATGGCCTTCGGCGCGCTGGGACACCTGCGCGGCGGACCGGCCAAGGCGGCGGTTGTCGGGTCGGCAGCCACGGGTCTGATCTCGGGCTCCTCGATCGCCAATGTGGTCACCACCGGCACCTTTACCATCCCGCTGATGAAGCGGGTCGGCTTCAGCAGCGAACAGGCCGGCGCGGTCGAGGTCGCCAGCTCGGTCAATGGCCAGATCATGCCGCCGGTGATGGGCGCGGCGGCGTTCCTGATGGTGGAATATGTCGGCATTTCCTATGTCGAGGTGATCACCCACGCTGCGCTGCCGGCGGTGATCTCCTATATCGCCTTGGTCTATATCGTTCATCTGGAAGCGGTGAAACGCAACATGCCCACGATCGGTGATCGCGTGGTGTCCATGGGCCGGACGATTGGCGGAATGGCGGCGTTTTTCGCGGGGTTCGCGCTGCTCTGCTATGGGGTTCAGTATCCCGTGCGCTGGATCATGGCGCTGTTCCCCGGCGCCTCGGGTTGGGTTCTGTCTGCGCTTGTGATGCTGACCTATCTGGCACTGCTGTGGCTGGCGTCGCGCACCGATGATCTGGTTCCGGACGATCCCAATTCGGACGTGGTCGAACTGCCGGTAATCAGCGAGATCTACAAGGCGGGCTTGTATTATCTGCTGCCCATTGTCGTGCTGGTCTATTTCCTGATGATCGAACAGAAGTCACCGGGCCTGTCGGCTTTCTGGGCGTCGATGCTGCTTTTTGTGATCCTGCTGACGCAGCGTCCAATTAAATCGATCATGCGCGGGAATAATGATACGATGAATGCCTTTGCCGCCGGGCTGATCGATCTTTGGCAAGGTTTGGTCGATGGCGCGCGCAACATGATCGGCATCGCACTGGCCACCGCGACCGCAGGCGTGATCGTGGGCACGGTGACCCTGACCGGCGTGGGGCAGGTGATGGCCAATCTGGTCGAGTTCATGTCGGGCGGGAACCTGATCCTGATGCTGATCATGGTCGCTCTGCTCAGTTTGGTGCTGGGCATGGGGCTGCCGACCACGGCGAACTATATCGTGGTGTCGTCGTTGATGGTGGCGGTCGTCGTGGAACTGGGCGCGCAATCGGGGCTGATCGTGCCACTGATCGCGGTGCATATGTTCGTGTTTTATTTCGGCATCATGGCGGATGTAACGCCGCCCGTTGGCTTGGCCAGTTTTGCCGCCGCAGCAGTCTCGGGCGGTGATGCAATCCGGACCGGGTTCATCGCGTTCTTTTACAGTCTGCGCACGGTGGTGTTGCCGTTCATGTTCATCTTCAACACGGATCTGTTGCTGCTGGATGTGAGCTGGGTGCAGGGCATCATGGTGGCGATTGTCGCAACCGGCGCGATCCTGATTTTTACCGCCGGTACGATGGGCTGGTTTCTCACCAAAAGCCGCATTTATGAAAGCATCGCGCTGATCCTGATCGCCTTTGCTCTGTTCCGTCCGGGCTTTTTCATGGATTACATTGATGCCCCGTTCGAGCAGGTTGAGCCGGCGCAGATTGTCACAGCGATGGACAGCGCGCGTGAGGGCAGCGAGTGGCGATTTGTCGTGGCCGGACCCGATTACAACACATCCAAGGAGACCACTTTGAGCCTGCCTATCGAAATCGGCCCTGAGGCGACAGGGGCAGAACGGCTTGAGGCGCAAGGACTGACGATCATGGTCGAAGATGGGATCGTCGTGCTGGACGAACCGATGTTTGGCACTGCTCTGGCCTCAAAACTCGACAAATTCGATTTCTATGGCGACGAGCCGGTTCGGAT
Source organism: Pontibaca salina (assembly GCF_016307205.1). Lineage (GTDB taxonomy): Bacteria > Pseudomonadota > Alphaproteobacteria > Rhodobacterales > Rhodobacteraceae > Pontibaca > Pontibaca salina. The sequence goes on from NZ_JAEIJD010000009.1 coordinate 88,489, forward strand.
CTCGGCGGTCAAACGCCCCACTGAGCAACTGCCCAAGGAGTTGATCTATATTCCGGCGCTGATCTTGCTCGGATTGATTGCGCTGTTGCAACGCCGCCGCGCCCCGCGCGCACCAGAAGTCAAAGAGGTACCTGTATGATAAAATCCGTTCTCTGTGCTGTTGATATCAGCGAAGGTGATGGCGATACGCCGGTTCTGCGGCAGGCGGTACGTCTGGCCGATCTGGATGGCGCGCAGCTTGATGTCATCACCGTCTTGCCCGATTATGGCGAAGGCATGGTGTCGGGTTTTTTCAGCCCGACACATCATGACGAAGCTATGCGAAAAGCAACGCAGGCCTTACGTGACCTGACGGCCGCTATCTTGAGCAAGGAGCGTGACGCCTCGGTCCGGCATATCGTTGCCAGCGGGCGTGCCTATGAGGCGATCCTGAAAACCGCCCGCAAGGCTGGCACCGACCTGATCGTGATTGGTGCACATAAGCCCGATTTCAAGGATTACCTGCTGGGGCCGAACTCGGCGCGTGTGGTCCGTCATTCCGACTGCTCGGTCTTCGTGGTGCGTCAATAACCGGTCATCTCCAGATAACCGCGCCCCATATGGCTGCCGCTGACGGTGACCGGGCCCTCCCAATAGGGGAATGACGTGTCCATCCATGATTGCGGATTCAGCGCGCTGACCGTGACGTCTAGATCGCGCGCGGGAAGCTCGACGCGCCAACGGGTCGGGACCTCGCGCCCCGCGACCGAACTGGCGGCAAGCGGTGTCAGTTTTAATGCGCCATCGGGCAGGGCGCTGGTGTTGCCGTCGGGTGCAATCCATGTGGCCGAAGTATAACCCGACATATCATCGCGCAGGCGAAAACCCATCATCCGCGCGCCGCTGTCAAAGGACAGCGAAAACCAGTCCCAGCCGGTCTGGTCGCTGGCAAGCGGCTGGCTGGACCATTCGCGATCCAGCCAGCCCAGACCGCTTACCGCGATCTCGCCCTCAGGCAGGGTTATGGTACCGCGCCCCTCATAATGGGGCTGCGAGTAATAATAGCTGGCCTGTCCGGCGGCGGATTTTACCGAATATCCGCCATCGCCATGCAGCACCAGCGGCCCGGCCGCTTTCAGTGTCAGATCATAGGCGAATTCGGGGCCGCTGGCGCTGAGCGTCAGATCGGAAATGCCGGAGCCTTCGTGGCCCTGCATCTCCCAATTGTCGATATAAGCATGGAAGGGCGCGATGCTGACACCGGCCTGACCGATCCCCCCGCGCGCCAGCCTTTCGTCGAGATAATGGGCGTCGGGCGTGGTCAGCGCCGCGTGCGCCATCCAAAGCTGCGGCGTCTCCCAGCCTTGACCATCACGAGGCGCGAGCGACGAGCGAAACAGCGTCCACTGGATACCATAATCGCGCCCGTCTTCGCCTTGCAGTGTGGCGGTCAGATACCACCATTCGATGCGGTATTTGGGATGCGGGCCATGATCGCGGGGAAAGGACAGCGCAGTGCCGCGCTGCGGTATCGCAAAACCATCGGCGGTGGTGCCCAGACCGGCAAAGCCTTGCGCATGGGCGCTGCCTGCCAGCAAACAGAGTACAAGGACGGGCCATCTAACGTTCATTGGCGAACACCTTCAGCAGATCGGCGGGCGGCGTGCGTCGCAGCCGGTGGGCGGGCAGGGCGGCCGCCAGTGCGCCTGCCAGCAGCGCCAGCGCCAACAGCAGCAGCCAGTCTCCCGAAAACAGATAGATCGGTAGGCGCCAGCCGAAGGCCTTGACGTTGATCACCGCCAGCAGCACCCAGGCCAGCAGCAGCCCCAAGGGCAGCGCCGCCAGCGCGGTCAGCCCGGCCAACACCACGCTGCGCAACAGTTCCAGCCGTGCCAGCCGCGCCCGCGTCAGCCCCAAGGCCCAGACCGGCGCAAGCTGCGGCAGGCGCATCCCCCAAAGCGTCAGAAGGCTGGTCAGGATCGCAAAGGCGGCAACACCGAGGGTCAGCACGTTAAGCGCGCCGGTCACAAGGAATGTTTTTTCGAACACGGCCAGCGACCGCGCCTTGATCTCGGCCTGATCGACCACCGCGCTGGCCGGCAGGTCAAATTGGGCGCGGATCTCGGTAACCAGCGCGGGCACGCGGTCAGGTGCAATCCGCACCCCAAACTGCCGATAGGGCACGCCGTCAAACCGCGCCAGCAAGGTGTCGAGGCTGACAATGATCTGCCCCACCGGATTGCCGTAATCGGAATAGACGCCGATCACCTCGGGGTGCCAATCGGTGCCGATGGTGACCTGTGCGCCCGGCCAGAGGTTCTCGCGCCTTGCCAGTTGCTCATTAACTAGCACCCCACCGCTTGCATCCAGTCGCTCCCAGACCTGTGGCGCGGCGGCGATCAGCGGCCAGTTCCGGCGATAGGTCTCGTGGGCTCGCATCCCGACCACCTCGCCGTACTGTCCGGCGATCAAGGCATCGACGCTGCGCACCGGCAGCACCGCATCAACGCGTTGCTCAAGCCAGCGGTGCAATGCGGCCCCCTGCTCATCGGTGCGTGCGGTGACGTAAAGCTCTGCGGCAAGGCGCTGATCCAGCCAACCGGTAAAGGTCAGGCGAAAACTGGAAACCATGGTGCCAACGCCGATATTGGTCGCGAGCGCCAGAAGCAGCGCCATCAGCGCCAGCGACAGGCCGGGAAGCTGCGCGCGCATGTCGGCCCAGATCCACTGCGCCACAGGTGCGCGGGTGCGGCGTTGGATCAGCGCAAGCACGAGGTCCAGCAGGGCCGGCAGGAGCAGCGCCGCCCCCAGCATCAGCCCGGCCAGCAATGCGAAACCGGCGACCAGCCCATCAAACAGCCAGATTGCCGCGCCCCCGGCAGCCAGCAGCGCCAGACCGGCCAGTGCCTGAAACCGCGCGCGCCGTACCGCCACCCCGGCCCAGGCGCGCTGTTCGGCGCTGGCCAGTAGCGGCATGGCGTGCAGCCGCCAGACGCCTTGTGCCCCGGCAATGGCAGCGCCAATCAATGCGATCCCAAGACCGCTCAGCGCCCAGAGCGGGCGCAGGGTCAGCCCGCCGCTGACCGGCGCGCCGTAAAGCCCGCGCAGGGTGGCGGCGACGTCGGGCAGCAATGCGGCGGCCACCAGATAGCCCAGCACCAGCCCCAGCAGGCCCGCGACCAGCGCCAGAAGCCCCAATTCCGCGATCAGCAGCCATGTCAGATGGCGTAGCGAAATTCCCAGCGCCCGCATCGTGCGGAACATCGCCCGGCGCTGCTGAAAGGCCAGCCCGATCGTGCCATGTACGATGAACAGCCCGACCGCGAAGGAGAGCAGGCCAAAGGCGGTGAGGTTGAGGTGGAAACTGTCGGTCAGCCGCGCTGTCTCGGTGCCCCGTTCCGGCGGTGTCAGGACCAGATCGGGGGCAAGCTCGGCGAGCGGGCGCAGGTTGATTGGCTGCGCGTCCAACACCAGTAATCGGTCGATTTGGCCGGCACGGTCCAGCAGGTACTGGGCGAGAGAAATCTCGGTCATGACGACCCCGGGGGGCAGGTCAGCGGTCGCCACCACTGGCGGCAGATCTGGCTGGGCCGCCAATTGCACCGCCAGTTCCGGCGGCGCGAATAGCAGACCCGGCGCAAGAAAGATCCGTTCGGGCGTGACCTCGGGCGCACCGGCGTCAGCCTCGGGGGGCTTCGGGTAGGACAGGAAATCGACGCCCACGACGGTGGCGGCGATCTCGCCCAACCGCGCGCGGCCTTCCAGCACCGGTGAAAGTTTCCAGCCGGCGCGGCGCAGCGCAACGTAATCCTTGCGCGCGATCCAGCCGGAGGGGGCCGACAAGAGGGCGTGATCGCTGCGCCCCAATTGCGCGGCAGCCTGCGCATAGCTGGCCCGCGCTTCGGCGTTGATTGCCTGCACCGCCGACCACAGTCCCGTGGCCAACGCCAGACCGATCAGCAGTGTCAAAAGCTGCAAGGGCTGGCGCCGCCAATGCGACAGCAATGCCGCCAGCGCCACGCGGGTCATGTGATACACCCGTTCGAGAGATGCGCGCGCCGCCCGGCCAGCGCGGCGATACGTTCGGAATGGGTAACCAGAAACAGCGCCGCGCCGCTTTCGGCCACCAGATCCAACATCAGGGCCATCACCGCGTCGCTCGTGGTTTCGTCGAGATTGCCGGTCGGCTCATCCGCCAGCAAAAGACGCGGGCGCATTGCCAAAGCCCGCCCGATGGCGACACGCTGCTGTTGGCCACCCGAAAGCTGCTCGGGATAGCGCGTCGCGAAATCGCCCAACCCCAGCCGTTCGGTCAGTTGGTCGAGCCATTCGCGATCCTCACGGCCCGCCAGACGGGCGTGAAATGACAGGTTCTGTGCCACGGTCAGCGATGGGATCAGATTGAACTGCTGGAAAACCAGCGCCACGACATCCCGCCGCAATGCCGCGCGCGCGCCGTCACCCAGCGCCGATAGAGCATGGCCATCCAGCCAGATCTCGCCCGCGTCAAACCGGTCGAGCGCACCGACCAGATGCAGCAAGGTGCTTTTGCCGCTACCGCTTTCTCCGGTCAGGGCCAGTGTCTCCCCGGCGGCAAGGCTCAGCGACAGGTCACGCAGAACCGGGCGGGCACTGTCGCTGCCGGGATAACGCTTGGTCAGAGACTGGATTTCAAGAAGCATGGCACCTGATCCTGTAGCCACCGGGTGTCACGGTGTTACATTGCTAAAGCATCAGGCGAAAGCCGTCGCCCTGTCTGGTCTTCGCAGTGCAGGCTGCGAGGGTGGGTTCTGCGTATCTAAGATCGATGTATCGGCGATCCTCACAAAAGCGGCGATAGCAGCCGGGCCAGCGGCGCCCCATAGCGGGTTAGCGCAGGCTGTTCGCCCAGTTTCAGGGTCAGTTCGTAACTATCGGCGAAGTCGCGTTCCAGCATCGCAGCCACATCGTGCGCGAACTTCTGATCGAAAAACACCGCCATGGTTTCAAAGTTCAGACGGAAAGACCGGTTGTCGAGATTCATCGTGCCGACCGACGCAATTGTGTCGTCTACGACAAATGCCTTTTGGTGCATGAAGCCGTCGGTATAGCGGTAAACCCGTACCCCTGCAGCGCGCAACTCGTCGAAATAGGCGAATGCCGCCAGCCAAGGAATGCGATGGTCGATGATATCGGGGACCAGAATGCGCACATCAACACCGCGCAGGGCGGCATGATGCAGCGCCGTGACGATATCCAGATCGGGGACGTAATAGGGCGTCGCGATCCACAGCCGTTTTTTTGCCGCCGTGATCGCCGAGAAGTACAACAGGCTGCCGGTTTCGCTCAGATCGCCGGGGCCGGTGGCCACTATCAGCCCATTGGCGTCACGCGCAGCGGTGGGAGTGGTCCAACTCAGGTCATCGGCCAGAGTTTCACCGGTGGCCCAATGCCAGTCCTCGGCAAAGATCAATTGCAGTTGCGGCACGACCAATCCGTTAAGTTCAACAAAGGTATCGCGCCAGCGGCCGAAGGTTTTATTCTTGCCCAGATATTCGTCGCCGACATTCAGCCCGCCGGTAAAGCCGGTCTTTCCGTCAACGATAACGGTCTTGCGGTGGTTGCGGAAATTGATCTGGAAGCGAAAGCGCGGGCCGCGTGTGGCATCACGATCGATCACTTCGACGCCTTCCCGGCGTAGAGTTTCGCACCAGCTTTCGGGCAGGCGGATACTGCCGACCGAATCAATCAGAACCCGTACCCGCACGCCACGCTGCGCTGCTGCCCTGAGCCGGTCTTGCAATGCGCGGCCCAAACCGTCGTTACGCACGATATAGAATTGCACCAGAATATAGGACTGCGCCGCGTCGATGGCGGCAAAAATCGCGTCAAAGGTTTCCGAGCCATCAACCAGCAGGCGCGCATCGCTGCCGCGCAGAACTTTAAGATGGGCGCAATACTCGAACGGTGCGAAATTGACCGGGCTGCTGTCAGGCAACGGCGCATATTCAGCCGCATGCTCACGGATCGCAGCAATGACCTGCTTAGATTCGCGCCGCGCCACCCGGTAACCGTGAAAGCGATGGTCGCCAAAATACAGATAAAGAGGCACCGCAAAAAAAGGCAAGGCCAGCAGGAATACCACCCATGCCACGGAGCCCTGCGGGGTCCGCGCGGTGGCGGCGGCGCGCCAAGAAAACAGGGCTGCCGTGATATAGAGTAGGGCGACGAAAAGGCTGCTCAGGATCACCCACATGGCGGCACCGTCCCGGACTGGTTGACATTGGACCGCACTCTAAAGGGCGACGGGCTTGGTTGAAACCGCGTTTCCCCGACGAATGCGCGCAAAAACAGAGGTATAGCGGATCATCTCTGCCGGGTGTAGTGTCTGTCGGAAGTGCTTGCCCCGTCTTTCCTGCTCATCAATGTTCCATCTTTGGACATCAGGATGGCAATTGGACGCGTCGCGCGGATATTGGACAGCACGATCACCAGGCAGACGGTCAATGGCACGCTGAGAAAAGCGCCAATGATGCCCCAGACACCAGCCCAGAACGTCAGTGCAAGGATCACCATCAGGGTCGAGAGGTTCAGGCTGCGTCCGGTCAGAGCCGGATCGAGAAAGTTGCCGATCGTGAATTGCACGATACCGGTGCCCAGTAGAACCACCAGAAACGGCCCGATGGTGTCGAATTGCAGCAAAGCGGCAATCGCGGGCAAAAGCACCGCGATGATTGATCCGATTGAAGGGATAAAGTTCAGCGCGAAGGTCAGCACCGCCCAGGTTTCGGCAAATTCCAGATTGAGCGCGCGATAAACGATATAGCAAAAACCGCTGGTCAGCAGGCTGATGAAGGTCTTGACCCCGACATAGCGCTGCACACTGACCGAGATGTCCGACATGATCCGCCGCAATTCGCGACCCAGATCCGGATCGGTGGTGGCCAGTTCGATCTTGCGGGCGATGGCGCCGCGTTCGGCGATCATGAAGGCGACATAGAGGCTGATCAGTAGAAACGTGCTGAGAAAGGAGCGCGCCCCACCAAAGGCACTATAGGCGATAAAGGAGAGATCCAGCCCGACAACCTGTTTGCGGATCACATCGGCAAATTCGCTGCCGATCAGATTGGCAACACGGGCCGACACATCGTCAAGCCGGTCTTCGTAACTGGGAAGGGTCACTAGAAACCGCGTGGCTTGGTCGGCCAGCACATACATCACCGTGAATACGCCCGACATCACCAACACGACCCCGAGCGTCAGTGTCAGCCAATCCGGCAAGCGCGGCCCCACAACCGGAAGGGCCGCGACCCGGTTGGTCACGGCAATGATGAGCACATAGAGCAAAAACGCGAGTACAAGAGGAATGAGGAACCCGGCGCCAAAATATAGCAGGCAGATTGCCAACGATCCGATCAACAGACCGTCGCGCACCGCGCGCACCGCCGCGTGGGGGGCGGGCTTTTCGGTATATCGGCTCATTGCGGGAAGCTCCGGTGTCGGGTGCCGGTTTCAGTGACAGGCGGCAGCACAGGCATCAACGACCCTCTTCCTGAGTTTTATAACCACGCCGGACGGATACGGGAACGGCGATGTTGCATCCTTGTCGATCTTTGTGCAACCGCTGACAGATGCGAAACAGCCAAAGCTGCCTGCTTTCGGGTGCTGCGAGGTATGTAAGAACCGGCATTGATAGACGTCCGGCACGGTTCTCGCTGCTTGCCGTTTCCGCGAAGTATCGCGAGGAGGCTGTGCCGATCCGGATAATCAATGATGCTATCGCCGTAGGATCGTCAGCTCAGCCGCGATATCCGGTGGCCACAACGAATTTCTCGGAGCTATCGGCCCGCGATGAAGGCGGTTTGACATTCACCACGCGGGTAAATTTCTGTTTCAGCAACTTCTGCAGCTCGCTCTCGGCCCCGCCAGCAAGCACCTTGGCCACGAAAGTGCCGTTCTCTTCCAGCACATCAAAGGCGAAATAGGCTGCCGCCTCGCACAGGGCCATGATGCGCAGATGGTCGGTCTGTTTGTGACCGGATGAGGCCGCCGCCATGTCGGACATCACAACATCGGCCTTGCCATCCAGCCAGGCGCGGACCTGATCGTCGGCGCCCTCATCAAGAAAATCGAGCTGGTGCACCTCAGCCCCCGGCACCGGTTCGACCTCTTGCAGATCGATGCCAATGATCCGCCCCACCGCCTTGTTCGGCTTCTCGCCCAGCGCATTCACACGCGGCACCGCCACTTGCAGCCAACCACCCGGAGCGCAGCCGAGATCGACCACCCGCGCGCCCGGCACGAGAAAACGAAAGCGGTCGTCGAGATCGAGAATCTTAAAGGCGGCCCGGCCCCGGTACCCTTCGGCGCGGGCCCGCTTGACATAGGGGTCGTTCAGTTGCCGTTCCAGCCAACGGGTCGAACTGACCTTGCGTCCGCGTGCGGACTTCACCTTGACCCTAAGGTCGCGCTGTCCGCGCCCGGACGTATTCTTGGCCACGCTTCTCTCCTTAAATTTGCGCTGACAGGGGGCGTTGCACCCATGCGCCTGTAGCAGACTGCTCCGAGGTGTTTTCGCGACAGCGTAAAAACAGGACGGAGTTCTGATTACCGGATCCTGTGCAACATGTCCTCCGGCGGCGGATATTATATCGCAGCTTTAGCGGTTTCAAAAGGGACCGTCCTCAAGCACGCCGTCGGCACTCATCTGGGCGTAGAGCAGACCCTCGCGCAAGCCGCGATCGGCAACCGACAAGCGGTCGGTGGGCCAGCAGCGCAGCAGCGCCTGCAGGATGGCAGCACCGGACATGATCAGCGCGTGACGGTCCTCGCCGATGCGCGGGTCGCGCCGCCGTCCGGCCGGGCCAAGCTCAAGATAGCGCCGGATCACCTTATCGATCTGATCGCCGGACATCCGCAGTCCGTCCACTTTGTTGCGGTCATAGCGTCTCAGACCGAGATGGCTGGCCGCCACTGTAGTGACGGTACCCGAGGTGCCGACAATCTGAAAGCCATCCCGCACCTGTTCGTCCTTGTAGGGCGCAAAAGAGGCGAGGTTCTCTTCGAAATACCAACTCATGAGCGCATAGCGCGCCGCGTCATCTTCGACATCGATAAACTGGTCGCGCAAGGTGGCGACACCCAGCGGGACGCTGATCCAGTCAACCACCCGCGCCGCCGGAAACGGGCTTGAGGACGGATTGAAACCGGACTGAAGGCGCATGATGGCCCGAGGCCGGTCGCGGTTGGGCACCGATGTGATGTCAATCCAGACCAACTCGGTCGAGCCGCCGCCAATATCGACCACGAGCAACTGATCGGTTCGCGTGCTGACCAGCGGCGCGCAGGAGACAACTGCCAAACGGGCTTCTTCCTCGGGCCCAATAATATCGAGACGCAAACCGGTCTCGCGCATGACTTGCCGGATGAAGGCGTCGCCGTTGCCTGCGCGGCGACACGCTTCGGTTGCAACCAAGCGCATCCGTTTAACGTTGTTGCGCCGCAGCTTTTGCTGGCAGATTCGCATGGCATGAACCGTGCGCGCCATTGAAGCGCGTGACAAATAGCCGGTGCGCTCCAGACCGGCTCCAAGCTGGACCGATTTGGAGAAGCTGTCCACCACATGAAAGCCATTGCCCTTTGGCTGGGCAATCAGCATGCGGCAACTGTTCGTGCCCAGATCCAAAGCAGCATAAAGTTCGCCGGGACCGGGCGGTATTGGCGCGGGGCGTTCGACCGCTTTCGGGAATGCGCCCGCACCTTTGGGACGCCTGGGCGTCATACGACACGCCCTCCGATTTCAAGTTAGTTCTAGAATAGGTGCTGACAGGCAATACCGCAAGACATTGCGCGGCATTGACACGAGATCCACTATGATTCCCGGCGCCGGGTTGCGAAACCGGGCGAGCGATGGCTTGTTTGCCCAAATGTGGTCGGGCCAAGTTCCTACGGGGTCGCTTGAGGGGTCCGTTCTGTCGAAATCAGGCTGCGTGCCGGTAAATTGTTGGGCTACAACCTCTTATGAGAGAGCTTAGGAAGGATGCAGATGCCCGATGTTACCATTGTTTATTGGCGCGACATCCCGGCGCAAGTGATCGTCGGCAAGGGACGGGGTGGCGCGAAGCGGCCTCTCCCCGAGCGTTTCGAACAGGCGATCGACCGGGCCGCCATGAAAGGGGCGGCGCGCGACACCGACGCCTATCTCGCGGAATGGCGCAAGGGCGCACCGCAGGCGATGGAGGGCACACCCGAGGAAATTGTCGCGGCAGAGGTGGCGCGGCTTGACGCGGAATATGATCGCGCCCGCCTCAAGGCGCTGATCGACAATGATGGCTGGGCGTAAGTCCGCGAATCCGACAGGAGACCTGATGGCTTTGTTCAATTTTCGCAAGCAGCGTGACCCGCAAACGCTTCCGATTAATCCGGAGATCGAGGCGCTGATGCGGGGATTCTCAATCGAGGTCATGCCGCGTACGGCGGAAAAGGTTGACGATTTCCGCGCGATTTTGCCGAAGGGCACGCGGGTTTACATCGCCCATATCGACGGCACGCCAATCGAGGACATGGTTCACACCGCGAGCCGTCTGGCGGCGGATGGGTTCGCTGTGATGCCGCATTTTCCGGCGCGGATCATCGCAGACCATGCCACCCTGGCCGACTGGATCGCCCGCTACCAGGGTGAAGCCGGGGTCGAGCAAGCGCTGGTGCTGGCGGGCGGGGTTGCGAAACCGGTTGGCGATTTTCACAGCTCGATACAGCTGTTGCAAACCGGGCTGTTCGATAAGGCAGGGTTTACGCGGCTGCATGTGGCAGGACACCCCGAGGGCAACCGCGATATCGACCCCGACGGCGGCATTAAGGGTGTCTCTGAAGCTCTTGAGTGGAAACATGAATTCGCAAAACAAAGCGATGCCGAGATGGCGATCGTGACACAGTTTATCTTCGAATCCGAGCCGCTGATCGCTTGGGCAGAAGCGTTGCAGGAAGCCGGGATTACGTTGCCGGTCCACGTCGGGATCGCCGGACCTGCCCGATTGCAGACATTGATCAGATACGCAATTTCCTGCGGTGTCGGTGCATCACTCAAGGTTTTGCAGAAGCGCGCGAAGGACGTCACCAAACTGGTTCTTCCCTACGAGCCAACAGAAGTGGTGGCTGATCTCGCTGCTTACAAAGCCGCCAATCCAAGCAGCAATATTGCCGGTTTGCACTTTTTTCCGCTTGGCGGAATTTCCGGGAGTGTCGGGTGGGCAAGTACCCATGGTGGCCGCTCGGCGCGTCCCACTGCGGTTCCGTGAAAGGATGGTTATGACTCGTACAATCGTCGAAAGCCAAACAAGAACCGTGGTTATCGGTTTTGACCAGCCGTTCTGCGTGATTGGCGAACGGATCAATCCCACTGGGCGCAAGAAATTGGCGACCGAGCTTGAGGCCGGTGAATTCTCGACCGTGGAGCAGGACGCATTGGCGCAGGTCGCCGCCGGAGCCAGTGTGCTCGATGTCAATGCGGGTGTCGTCTATAACTCAAACCCGAACCCGAACGAGACCGAACCGCCTTTGATGGTTAAGCTGGTCGAGCTGGTGCAACGGCTGGTCGATGTACCGCTGTGCATCGATTCCTCGGTGCCGGGCGCGCTTGAAGCCGGATTGCGGGCCTGTCAGGGGCGACCTTTGCTGAATTCCGTTACTGGTGAGGAAGAGCGGCTCGAAACAATCCTGCCGCTGGTAAAGAAATACAACGTTCCGGTTGTGGCAATAAGCAATGACGATAGCGGTATTTCTGAAGATCCAAACGTGCGCTTTGCTGTGGCGAAAAAGATCGTTGAGCGTGCGGCGGATTTCGGGATTCCGCCCCATGACATCGTTGTCGATCCGCTGGTAATGCCGGTCGGGGCCATGGGCACGGCGGCGTTACAAGTGATCGCATTGGTGCGCCGTCTGCGCGAGGAACTGGGCGTGAACACCACCTGCGGTGCCTCAAATATCAGTTTCGGCCTGCCCAACCGACACGGGATCAACAACGCCTTTCTGCCGATGGCGATAGCCGCCGGCATGACCAGTGCGATTATGAATCCGGTCGCGTTGCCGGTAAAACAATCCGTGATTGCCGCGAAGAAGGCCGAGATTGCGGCGGCCGGGATACTTCTGCCCGAAGATATGGATGACGAGACATTCGTAACGCTGTTTGGTATGGGCTCAATGCGAGAACGTCCGGGGAGCGAAATGGAAGCGATTCGGGCCGCTAATTTTTTAACCAACCATGACGCTCACGGAAGCCAGTGGATCCAATTCAACAAACAGCCGATGAAGGCTGAACATGAGGGGCGTGGCCGGGCAGGGCGTATTGGCGGGCGGCGCCGCCGAGCCTGATCTGGCTTGGTCAGCAATGATGATAGTTTACAAAGAATTACACTCCGGCGTTCAAGTGGTTTCAGGATTATGACACCCGCAGCGCGTGTGCAGGCCGCGATCGAGATTCTGGATGAATATCTGGCGGGAAAGCCCGCTGAACAGGCGCTGACCGGATGGGCAAGGCGCAGTCGTTACGCGGGGTCGGGTGACCGCGCGGCGGTCCGCGATCATGTGTTCGATGCGTTGCGCAACACGCGATCTTTCGCGGCGGTCGGCGGTGCGATGACCGGGCGTGGTCTGATGCTGGGCGCGGCACGTTTGGCCGAGCAAGATCTTGATACCCTGTTCAGCGGAGCAACCTATGCTCCGACGCCACTATCGCCCGCAGAACGCGACAGCGGGCACCCCCCCAAACCGGGGGCGGAAGCGCTGGATTTGCCGGATTGGCTGATGGGGGATTTCAGCGGCTCCCTCGGCGACAATGCCGAAGCGGTGGCCGAGGTGCTGAAACAACGCGCGCCGGTGCATTTGCGTGTCAATACTGCGAAAATGACTCGCAGCGCCGCGCAGGGGCTGTTGCGCGAAGAGGGTATCACCTGTGTTCCGCACGCGGCGGCCGACACCGCGCTTGAAGTGAAAGAAGGCGCCCGGCGTATCCGCAACTCGCAGGCTTATCGCGATGGCGTTGTTGAATTACAGGACGCCGCCAGTCAGGCGGCGGTACAGATGCTACCTTTGCGCGACGGGATGCGGGTTCTGGATTTCTGCGCCGGTGGCGGCGGTAAGGCGCTCGCCATGGCCGCGCGGGCAGGTATCGAACTTTATGCACATGATGCTGATCCGGCGCGCATGAGCGATCTTCCGAAACGGGCGGCTCGGGCCGGGATCGAGGTGAAAATCTTGAAGTCCGGGGATCTGCAACCGGCGGGGCCGTTCGATCTGGTGCTCTGCGATGTGCCCTGTTCGGGCAGCGGCACATGGCGGCGAGCGCCGCATGGCAAGTGGAGCCTTACCCCGGAAACGCTTGATCGGCTGCGCAATTCGCAAGCGCAGATATTGTGCGAGGCGGCTGACATTGTCGCTCCGAATGGCGTTTTGGCCTATATGACCTGTTCGCTATTGGAGGTTGAGAACGATGCGCAAGTGTCTGTTTTCACCGAAAAAACTAGAAACTGGGTTCTTCAGTCGAAACGGTCATGGTCTCTGCTTGACGGAACCGACGGTTTTTTTACCGCGCATCTTAAGCGACTGGATTAATACTTAGAACAGCTTTTGCGTGCATTCGGCGTTAAATCGAGCTTAACATCTGCATTGCAAGTCTGATGCGATGATTCCTGACGTGATAGAGCCTTTTTTGACACTGCGTGCCAGCTTCGCTGACGGTCTTCGGGCTGTTAGGCTTTATTGGCTGCGCCTGGCCGTGGGCGTCGGCATAGCAGCGATTTTCGTTGTGCTGGCAGCTTTGACTTTATTGCCAGCGGCACCTGCCGCGCGCGGGGCGGCTGCGATAGGTCTGACAGTGGGATTTGTCGTTGCTTTGATCCTCGCGGGAACCGGGCTTTCTCGGCGCCGCCGTCGCCAGGCGTTGCGGCTGCTGAGGAATCTCATCGCAAACGATACGACACCCGCTTTCGTGACCGATGAAGAGGGGCGAATATGGGTCAGCAACGCAGCCGCCGATGCTCAGTTCGGCGATACCGCAAATGGCTCGCTTGGGGGCGCACTGCGCGGGGTTTTCGCTGACGCTTCGGCGGTGCTGTATGGGTTGCAATGTCGCGCTGAGCGGGATGGCACTGCGCGAAAAGATGTGGCGACGCCTCAGGGGCATTTGCAACTGGCCGTTCGATCTGTTGGCGATCAGCGATATCTTTGGCAGCTGCAACTTGCCCCCGAGAGCACGGGCATACCGCGCGCTCCAGATTCCTTGCCCATAGCCATGATCTCGCTCAGTCCCACGGGCGTCGTGCGTCATCTAAACCAAAGCGCCCGGCGAATTATCGGCAGGCCCGTCAAGACTCTGAGCGACGTATTTGTGTCTCTCCCGGTGCAGGCGCGGGCAATCAACACGCTGAGCACAGCCAGTGGTTCACTTGACGTTATTGTTGCAGACCATGAGGGCGCTGATGGCGGGCGCGAATTGTTCTTTATCCCCCTCGGCGGACCCGACATCTCAGACTGCGATAGTTTTTGGGACTGTCTGCCAGTCGCCATGATCAAGGTGGAACCGGATGGTGAGATCTTTGCGGCGAACAAGCAGGCGCAACGCCTGATCGGCCGGGATCTGGAACCTGGCGCCACGCTAGAAGAAATCATGCAGGGGCTTGGGCGTCCGGTCGCTGACTGGTTGCGGGAAGCCATTGCTGGTCAGGCCACGCATCATACCGAGTTCCTTCGGCTGACCCGCAAAGACCGCGAAGCATTCGTTCAGGTTACGCTGAGTCCGATCACCGAGGGTGGTAAACCGCGCCTTATCGCCGCTCTGAATGATGCCACCGAATTGAAGACCCTTGAAGCGCAATTCGTGCAAAGCCAGAAAATGCAAGCGATTGGACAGCTGGCCGGGGGGGTGGCCCATGATTTCAACAATTTGCTTACAGCGATCTCTGGTCATTGTGATCTGCTCTTGCTGCGCCATGACCAGCGCGATCAGGACTACGGGGATCTTGTCCAGATCCATGAGAACGCCAATCGTGCGGCGGCTTTGGTTAGCCAGCTATTGGCATTTTCTCGCAAGCAAACACTAAGACCAGAGGTTTTGGATCTGAGAGATACGCTGTCGGACCTGACGCATCTTTTGAACCGTCTGGTGGGCGAGAATGTGACCCTGACGCTAGATCACGAGCCTGTCTTGCGCAGAATCAGGGCCGACAAGCGCCAGCTGGAGCAGGTCTTGATGAATTTGGTCGTCAACGCGCGCGACGCCATGACCGGGGGCGGCAATATCCGGATTGAAACGCAGGATGTACAGCTTGAAACGCCATTGCAGCGCGATCAGGTCACAGTTCCGGCGGGGGAGTACGTCACTGTTCAGGTTCACGATCAGGGCATGGGTATCGCTTACGACAAGCTCCCAAAAATTTTCGAACCCTTTTATACGACCAAGCGCACGGGAGAAGGCACCGGACTTGGCCTGCCGACGGCCTATGGTATCGTCAAGCAGACTGGCGGCTTTATTTTTGTGGACAGTTCAAAAGGCAAAGGTACCGTGTTCACGCTCTATTTTCCGGTTCACGATGCCCCGGAAGAACCGGTCGTGCCGCCGCCGGTACCCGCCCCGGCGACCCTGTCCAAACCCGGTGAGGGCGTGGTTCTTCTGGTCGAGGACGAAGCGCCGGTGCGCGCCTTTGCGTCACGGGCGTTGCGCTTGCGGGGGTATACCGTATTTGAGGCCGAATCGGCCAAGGAAGCTTTGCGTATGCTGGATGAGCCGAACCTGGTCGTGGACGTCTTCGTGACCGATGTGGTTATGCCTGTGATGGATGGACCCAGCTGGGTGCGCAAAGCGCTTGAAACCCGGCCGAATGTGCGGGTGGTATTCGTTTCCGGCTATGCTGAAGGCGCGTTCGGCGATACCTACCCTGCTGTACCAAATTCGGTATTCCTGCCCAAGCCGTTCTCGCTCGATCAATTGAGCGAAACCGTCCATCAACAGATGCATTGCATGCACGCGCTCCCAGATCAGATCGAATCGTAAAGGGCGAAGTCAGCGTCATATTTGCGGCGATACCTATCTTCGATGGCAGGCGATAGCGTCAGGTCTAATTGTGGTGACACGTTCTCGCGCTCAAGCCTGAGGCTCACACCCAACCGATCCTCTAGAAAAGTTCTCAGCTGATCCGGCTGTTCGTAACGGAACAGATGTGTGACGGCTGTTCCGTTGTGTTGCGGCTCCAGAAACTTTGCCTGGCTGCCGATATTGGCGAAACCGGGCTGCGTGGGGGCGAGGTAGGCTTGCACGAAGTCATCAAAACTGATGTCGTGGGTTGAATTGGTCTTGCCGATCGTGAATGGGCGGCGTCGGTAGCGATACCAACTTCCGAGCCAACTGATTGGCTCGCGCATCAATGCAAGCGTTTCCATTTCCGCGTTGCATACCCTTTCGAACATCGGCCGGAAAAACCGATTATAGCGATAAAGCGGCGCATGCTTCAGCTCGGGCGGATCGCGTATGATGATATCGGCGCGGTCCGCTAACGCGGTCTGAAAAGCCGTGGTTCCGGTCTTGGGGACAGCCAGAAAAACCAGCTTTTCTTTAAAAAAAACGAGCATATACAATGGCCTTCTACCGCGTGCCCCAACACTGGTGATAACATAAACCCCTTCTTAACTCCTTTCGTCAAGAGTCAGGGTTCACAAATTATCATTTGAAATGTTCTCCATTTACCCCCATAAAGAACGATAAGTGAACGAAGCAGCGATTGTGACCCGCGCGCGGGTGTGTCACTAAGAAGGGTAGACAGGACATGGCGGATCTTTTGACGATGAACACCAAGAAAAACGCGGATAAGCAAAAAGCTTTGGACAGCGCGCTGGCGCAGATCGAGCGGCAGTTCGGAAAAGGCTCGGTCATGAAGCTGGGCGATGAGGGCGCGATTCAAAAGGTCGAGGCAAGTTCGACCGGGTCGCTGGGCCTCGATATTGCGCTCGGGATCGGCGGGCTGCCCATGGGGCGCATTGTCGAAATCTACGGGCCGGAAAGCTCGGGCAAGACCACGCTGACCTTGCATTGCATCGCCGAGCAGCAAAAGCTCGGAGGGGTGTGCGCCTTCGTTGATGCGGAACACGCGCTCGATCCGCTCTATGCCCGTAAGCTTGGTGTGGATCTTGACGAGTTGCTGATCAGCCAGCCGGATACCGGTGAGCAGGCACTGGAGATCACCGATACGCTGGTGCGTTCGGGCGCCGTAAACATGGTGGTGGTCGATTCTGTCGCCGCGCTCACTCCAAAGTCCGAACTTGAGGGTGACATGGGTGACAGTAGCGTTGGTGTTCAGGCCCGCCTAATGAGCCAGGCCATGCGCAAACTGACCGGTTCGATCAGTCGTTCCAATTGCATGGTGATCTTCATCAACCAGATCCGGATGAAAATTGGCGTTATGTTCGGCAGCCCGGAAACCACATCTGGCGGCAATGCGCTGAAGTTCTATTCTTCGGTGCGGTTGGACATCCGCCGTATCGGCTCGGTCAAGGACCGGGACGAGGTGGTGGGGAACGCGACCCGCGTCAAGGTCGTCAAGAACAAGGTCGCACCGCCCTTCAAACAGGTGGAATTCGACATCATGTTTGGCGAAGGTATTTCGAAAACCGGGGAATTGCTGGATCTTGGGGTCAAGGCCGGGGTCGTGGCAAAAGCCGGTGCGTGGATGAGTTATGGCGACGAACGCATCGGGCAGGGGCGAGAGAATGCCAAACAGTTTCTGCGGGACAATCCAGCGATTGCTATCGAGATCGAAGAGAAGGTGCGCGCGGCGCATGGTCTGGATTTCCTCGCGCCCGACGTCACTGACACTTCGGATGATATTCTTGAGGCGTGACAGGCTTGAAGCGTGACAGGGCGGTGCGGCTTCATCTGACAACTTGAAGCTGACCGCCTCCAAAAACTCTCGGGGCGCCTAGCGGGGTTGCATCGGGCGGGTGTCGGAATAGCCAGGCGAGACGGTGGACAGGCTGCGGCACCACAGCTATGTGGAAGACACAAAACCAAGACTTGAAAGCCCTCAACCAATGCCAACGCTGAATGATATCCGCTCGAGCTTTCTGAACTATTTTCAGAAGCAGGGTCACGAGATGGTCGAATCCGGCCCGCTGGTGCCGCGCAACGACCCTACACTGATGTTCACGAATTCCGGGATGGTGCAGTTCAAGAACCTGTTTACCGGGGTCGAACAGCGCGATTACAGTCGGGCCGCGACGGCGCAAAAATGCGTGCGGGCAGGTGGCAAGCACAACGATTTGGACAATGTCGGCTACACCGCGCGCCATCACACATTCTTCGAGATGCTGGGTAATTTCAGCTTTGGTGATTATTTCAAAGCCGAGGCAATTCCGTTCGCGTGGGACTTGATAACCCGTGAGCTCGACATTCCTAAGGATCGGTTGCTGGTCACGGTATATCATACGGATGACGAAGCGGCGGAGATCTGGAAAAAGGTTGCCGGTCTGCCCGATGATCGAATCCTGCGGATCGCCACCGATGACAACTTTTGGTCGATGGGCGCGACGGGCCCCTGTGGCCCCTGCTCCGAGATTTTTTTCGACCACGGAGAGCAGTATTGGGGCGGCCCTCCGGGCAGCCCAGACGAGGACGGCGACCGGTTTGTCGAAATCTGGAACCTTGTCTTCATGCAATATGAGCAGTTCGCCGATGGAACCCGCCGCGACCTGCCCAACCAGTCTATTGACACCGGCATGGGCATCGAACGCGTCGCCGCATTGCTGCAAGGGACCAATGACAATTACGCGACCGATCTGATGCGCGCACTGATCGAGACCAGCGCGGATGTCACCAGCACCGATCCCGACGGGCCGGGCCGAATGCATCACCGGGTGATCGCCGATCATCTGCGCTCGACCTCTTTCCTGTTGGCGGATGGGGTCATGCCGTCGAATGACGGTCGCGGCTATGTTTTGCGACGGATCATGCGCCGTGCCATGCGGCACGCACATCTTCTGGGCGCAACCGATCCGGTGATGTACCGGCTGGTGCCAGCATTGGTACAGCAGATGGGCGCGGCTTATCCTGAACTGGGACGCGCGCAACCTCTGATTGAAGAGACGCTAAAACTGGAGGAAACCCGTTTCAAGCAAACCTTGGATCGCGGCCTGAAGTTGCTTGACGACGAATTGAAAGCGCTGCCGCAAGCTGCGGATTTGCCCGGTGCTGCAGCGTTCAAACTCTATGACACCTACGGATTCCCGCTGGACCTGACCCAAGATGCTCTGCGCGAGCAGGGGCGCGGCGTCGACGTCGCGGGTTTCGACGCGGCAATGGCCGAGCAAAAGGCCAAGGCGCGCGCGGCGTGGGTTGGTTCCGGCGAAACCGCGGATGCCACCGTATGGTTCGATGTGGCTGAAACCCATGGAACCACGGATTTTCTGGGGCATGACACCGAAATCGCCGAAGCGCAGGTGGTTGCTTTGGTACGCGATGGGGTCGAGACAGATACGGCGGTGCGGGGCGAAAATGTGCAAATCGCCTTCAACCAGACCCCGTTCTATGCCGAAGCCGGCGGACAGGTGGGCGACACTGGCGTAATTCGCACTGAAACCGGGGCGGCACGTGTCAAGGACACCCGCCAATTTGCCGGGGTTTTCGTGCACATCTCCGAGGTAATCGAAGGCGAAATCCAGCGCGGCACCGCGGCGACATTGGAAGTCGATCACGCCCGACGCACCGCGATAAGGGCCAACCACTCGGCAACCCATCTCCTGCATGAAGCGCTGCGGGTGCGGCTGGGCGATCACGTATCGCAACGGGGGTCACTGAATGCCAATGACCGTTTGCGGTTCGATTTCAGCCACAATGCCGCGTTGAGCGACGCGGAACTGGCGCAGGTTCAGGAGGATGTTAACGCTTTTATCCGCCAGAATGCCCCTGTCGAGACGCGGATCATGACTCCGGATGATGCCAGAGACTTGGGCGCGCAGGCTCTGTTTGGCGAAAAATACGGCGACGAGGTGCGCGTCGTTTCGATGGGCCGGCAAGACGGGTCCGGCAAGGGCAGTGACGGGCGCACTTATTCCATCGAGCTCTGCGGCGGGACCCATGTGCGCCAGACCGGAGATATCGGACTGTTCGTTTTGTTGGGCGACAGCGCCTCAAGCGCCGGGGTCCGCAGAATCGAGGCATTGACCGGGACCGAGGCGCTGCGGCATCTCGGGGCGCAAGGTAAGGCGCTGGCAGAAGCGGCAAGATTATTGAAAACTCAAGGTGATGACGTGCCCGAACGGGTGCGTGCCCTGATGAATGAGCGCCGCGCGCTGACCAACGAGATCGCGCAGTTGCGCCGTGAATTGGCGCTATCCGGTGGCGGCAAAGCCGCGCCTGAGATCCGCGAAATCAACGGGATCAAGTTGATCGCACAAGTGGTTAACGGAGTGACCGGCCGGGATCTTCCTGCCTTGGTCGATGAACACAAGGCCCGACTGGGCAGCGGAGCTGTCTTGCTGATTGCCGATGCCGGGGGCAAGGCTGCGGTTGCAGCGGGCGTGACGCAGGATTTGACCGACCGCCTGTCAGCGGTTGACCTGGTGCGCGCGGCAGTAGGCGAATTGGGCGGTAAAGGCGGCGGTGGCCGGGCGGACATGGCGCAAGGCGGCGGGCGTGATGTTGCAAATGCCGAATCCGCCATCGCGGCGGCGCAGACCATATTGGAGAGTTGAGAGATGAGCGCACTCTGGATATCGCATGTCACAGTGACCGACGAAGAAGCTTATGGAAAATATGCTGCCTTGGCGAGTGAGGCGATCGCGGCACATGGTGGGGTTTTCATCGCGCGAGGCGCGCGATTTGTGCAGCTAGAAGGGCGCGAGCGCCCACGCAATGTGGTGGCACGATTTCCCGATATTGAAACCGCCGAAAAATGCTATCATTCGGAAGAATATCAGCAAGCGCTGAACTACGCCCGTGGGGCCTCCGAGCGCGAACTGGTTATCGTCGAGACCAGCGAATAAACCTGTTCCGCATTTATTTCCGGGAACGCGTTTGGCCGGGCAATCTTAGCGATATTCCGCCCAGCGGTGACCAATCCGCACTCGGCTATCGATCAGAGCGCCCATGTGACGGAAGGGAAACGAAAAATTGGTCTTGGCAGTGCAAAAACTGACGAAATGCAGAAAGCCTGCTTGACGACGCGAAGGCAGCAACATAATAGGAGCCAACGTCCGGGGCAGCCTGGACGGACAGTGAGCGGTTGTAGCTCAGTTGGTTAGAGTACCGGCCTGTCACGCCGGGGGTCGCGGGTTCGAGTCCCGTCAACCGCGCCA